>NZ_JBEKRB010000061.1:0-26399 GCF_049519115.1 Bradyrhizobium sp. | reverse complement strand
CTCCTTGGTGTAGCCGAGATAGAACTCGTTCTTGGCGAGGAAAACCGGATCGCCGTCGACGTCGTCGGCGACGCCGGAGCCGTTGGCTGCAATAAAAGTATCGAGCTTCTTGCGGTCTTCGGAGGAAATCCAGCGCGCCAGCTGGAATTCCGAAACTTCGAATTCAACCGGCAGCGCGTATTCCGCCTCAAGCCGCGCCTTGAGCACGTCGAGTTGCAGCGGACCGACCACGCCAACCAGCGCCGGCGCGCCATCGCGCGGCCGAAACACCTGAACGACGCCCTCCTCCGACATCTGCTGCAACGCTTCCTTGAGTTTCTTGGCCTTCATCGCATCGGTGAGCCGCACGCGACGGACGATTTCCGGCGCAAAGCTCGGCACCCCGACAAAGGTGATGTCCTCGCCTTCCGTGAGCGTGTCGCCGATCCGCAAAGAGCCGTGATTGGGAATGCCGACGACGTCGCCGGCATAGGCCTCGTCGGCCACTGAACGGTCCTGGGCGAAGAAGAATTGCGGGCTCGACAGCGGCATGGTCTTGCCGGTGCGCACGAGCTTGGCTTTCATGCCTCGGGTCAACTTGCCCGAGCACAACCGCGCAAACGCGATCCGGTCGCGGTGATTCGGATCCATGTTGGCCTGGATCTTGAACACGAAGGCGCTCATGCGGGGCTCGGCGGCCTCTACCTTGCGCAAGTTACTTTCTTGCGCGCGCGGCGACGGCGCAAAGCGGCCGAGGCCTTCCAAGAGATCGCCGACGCCGAAATTGCGCAGCGCGCTGCCGAAATAGACCGGCGTCAAATGGCCCTCGCGAAACGCCTCGAGCTCGAACGGCTTGCAGGCTTCCGAGACCAGCGCGAGTTCTTCCCTGACCTCGGCAACGTCGAGATTGGCATTGCGGCCAGCCAGTTCGGCGATGTCGATTTGCTGGGCCGCGCCGGTCTTGGCGCCGCCGCCCTCCAGGAGGCGCACGCCACCCGTCGCGATGTCGTAGGTCCCCAGGAAATCGCGGCCGCGACCGACCGGCCAGGTCATCGGTGTGGTGTCGAGCGCCAGCGTCTTCTCGATCTCGTCCAGAAGGTCGAACGTGTCGCGGCTCTCGCGGTCCATCTTGTTGATGAAGGTGATGATGGGAATGTCGCGAAGGCGGCACACCTCAAACAGCTTGCGCGTGCGCGCCTCGATGCCCTTGGCGGCGTCAATCACCATCACCGCCGAATCGACTGCCGTCAGCGTGCGGTAGGTGTCTTCGGAAAAGTCTTCGTGGCCCGGCGTATCCAGAAGGTTGAAAACGAGACCGTCGAATTCGAACGTCATCACCGAGGTGACCACGGAAATCCCGCGCTCACGCTCGATCTTCATCCAGTCGGAACGGGTATTGCGCCGTTCGCCCTTGGCCTTGACCTGTCCTGCCAGATTGATCGCGCCGCCGAACAAAAGAAGCTTTTCCGTCAGCGTGGTCTTGCCGGCGTCCGGGTGGGAAATGATCGCAAAAGTGCGCCGGCGCGCCACTTCGCTCGCGAGCGGCGATGAGGAATCAGTGCTGAGAGCGAGATCGGACATAGGGCAAAGCGTTTGGCAGGGAAACCGGGCCGGATCAAGGAGGGTCCGTGCATGCCCATATATGGGGATGACACAGACCGGCTCCAATCGAAGCCACCGATTAACCCAACAATTTGACCAACCAGTAGGCTACGGCTGCGACACCGGCCGCGGCCGGAATGGTAATCACCCAGGCATAGACAATCGAGCTGGCCACATTCCATCGTACCGCCGAGACCCGCCGCGCCGCGCCGACGCCGACGATGGCGCCTGTAATGGTATGGGTTGTGGATACGGGAACCCCGAGAAAGGTCGCAAGGAACAGCGTGATGGCACCGCCGGTTTCGGCACAGAATCCCTGCATCGGCGTCAGTTTGGTGATCCTCAAACCCATGGTGCGAACGATCCGCCAGCCGCCCATCAGCGTACCCATGGCCATCGCCGCCTGGCACGCCAGCACCACCCAGAACGGGACGTAAAAGTCGGACCCAAGCTGTCCTTGCGAGAACAACAGCACGGCGATGATGCCCATGGTCTTCTGAGCATCATTGCCGCCATGGCCGAGCGAATAGAGTGAGGCTGAGGCAAACTGCAAAATCCGAAAGGCGCGGTCGACCGCAAACGGGGTCGAGCGGACCGCGATCCACGATACGATCGCGACCAGTGCAAGCGCCAGCAAGAACCCGATCAGTGGCGACAACACGATCGCCAGTAGCGTTTTGGAGAGCCCGCTCCAGACGGCTGCCGAAAACCCGGCCTTTGCCATGCCGCCGCCCACCAGCCCACCGATCAACGCATGCGAACTCGAAGATGGAATACCCAAGGCCCAAGTGACGATATTCCACACGATGGCGCCGACGAGGGCGGCAAGGATAACCGGCACATCGATGATGCTGGGCTCGATGATGCCGGTACCGATCGTCTGCGCGACGTTCAGCCCGAACACCGAGAAAGCCACGAAGTTGAAAAAGGCGGCCCAGAACACGGCATATTGCGGCCGCAGCACGCGGGTCGACACGATCGTCGCAATCGAATTAGCGGCGTCATGCAGTCCGTTGAGAAAGTCGAACAGCAACGCGACGGCAATCAACCCGACCAGAACCGGAACACCAAGCGCGGCATCCACTTCTTATACCTGCTCGATCACGATGCTGCTGATCTCATTGGCTACGTCGTCGAAACGATCGGCCACCTTCTCCAGATGATCGTAAATTTCCGCGCCGACAATGAAGTCCATCGCATTGGCGTCGCGGTGCTTGAGGAACAGCTCCTTCAGCCCGATATCCTGTAGATCGTCGACGCGGCCCTCAAGCTTGGTCAACTCTTCGGTGATCGTCGTCAGCAACGACACATTGCTGCCGATCGATTGCATCAGCGGCAGCGCGCGGCTGACAAGGTTCGCGCATTCGACCAGAAGTGTCCCTATCTCGCGCATCGGCGGCTCGAAGGTGCGCACCTCGAACAACATCACGGCCTTTGCGGTTTGCTGCATCTGGTCGATGGCGTCGTCCATCGCGGTGATCAGGTTCTTGATGTCGCCCCGATCGAACGGCGTGATAAAGGTGCGCCGGACCGCGGTGAGCACCTCGCGCGTGATGTTATCGGCATCGTTTTCAAACTGATTGACGCGCTGGCAGAAAACCGGCGTTTCTTCACCCCCCTGAAGCATGCCCTGCAACGCGAGCGCGCCCTGCTGCACTGTCTGGGAATGCCTGGCAAAGAGTTCAAAAAACCGCTCTTCCTTGGGCAGGAAAGCGCGAAACCAACGCAGCATGGTTATGTCCAAAATCGTACAAGAGCCAGGCCCGAAGGACCCGTCATAATCCTGTCATAGACCAATTCGGATGGTGCCGCATACCGGGTGGCCCGCGGAATCGGACCTCTCCACGGCTTTATACGACCGGTAGAGCCGGTTTGAACCCGCCGCTTCTAGAGCGAACGGCCGAACAAATGGGCAATTTCACCCACAATGCCGCGACGGAACGTCAGCACGCAGGCGACGAAAATCGACCCCTGGATCACGGTCACCCAGGAGCCAAACCCGGCGAGATATTGCTGCGTGGCGACGATGATGAACGCGCCGATCACCGGGCCGAATACCGTGCCGAGCCCGCCCACCAGCGTCATCAACACGATCAGGCCGGACATCCCCACCTCGACATCCGACAACGACGCATTCTGGACCACGAACACCTTCAGCGAGCCTGCAAATCCTGCCAGCGTTCCGGACAGAATAAAGGCCAGCAATTTGTATTGGTCGGTCTTGTAGCCCAGCGAAATGGCGCGCTGCTCGTTCTCACGGATCGATTTCAGCACCTCGCCGAATGGCGAGTTGATGGCACGGAAGATCACGAGGAAGCCGAACAGGAAACCTGCGACGATGACGTAATAAAGCACCGTCGGCTTGGAGAGATCAAAGATCCCGAGCAACTTGCCCTGCGGGATACCCTGGATACCGTCTTCACCATGTGTGAACGGGGCTTGCAGATAGATGAAATAGATAAGTTGCGAGAGTGCCAGCGTGATCATCGCGAAATAGATGCCCTGACGCCGGATCGCCACGACGCCGGTGATGATACCAAGCGCCGCCGATGCCGCGATGCCGATGAGAATGCCAAGCTCGGGCGGCACGCCCCACACCTTGACGGCGTGGGCGGTGACATAGCCCCCGGTGCCTAAGAACATCGCATGGCCGAATGACAGCAGGCCGCCATACCCGATCAGGAGGTTGAAGGCGCAGGCGAGCAGCGCAAAACACAGCCCCTGCATCACGAAGAAAGGATAGAGGCTGGTCAGCGGCACCAGCAACAAAAGCACGGTCATGATCGCGAACGCGATCATCTCGTCGCGAATGGCGCGCGGGGTTACCGGTAAGGTGTCGTCGGTCATCGCCGTCATGTCAGGCTGCCCGTCCCGTCAATCCCGTTGGTTTCACCAGCAATACCAGCACCATGAGTACGAATACCACGGTGTTAGAGGCTTCCGGATAGAAGTACTTGGTCAAGCCCTCGATCAAGCCCAGTGCAAAGCCGGTAATGATCGACCCCATGATCGAGCCCATGCCGCCGATCACCACCACGGCAAACACCACGATGATGATATTCTCGCCCATCAGCGGCCGGACCTGATTGATCGGCGCCGACAAGACGCCGGCCAGCGCCGCCAAACCGACACCGAGACCATAGGTCAGCGTGATCATCCGCGGCACGTTGATACCGAAGGCGCGCACCAGCGTTGGGTTTTCGGTTGCGGCCCGCAAATAGGCGCCGAGCCGCGTTCGCTCGATCAGGTACCAGGTCGCAAAGCACACAATGAGCGAGAACACCACTACCCAGCCGCGATAGATAGGCAGGAACATGAAGCCGAGATTCATGCCGCCCTTCAGCTCGTCGGGTATGGCGTAAGGCAAACCGGACGAGCCGAAATAGTTCTGGAAGATACCTTGAATGATCAGCGCAAGCCCGAACGTCAGCAACAGCCCGTAGAGGTGATCGAGGCCGGCCAGCCATTGCAGCATGGTCCGCTCCAGAACCATGCCGAAAATGCCAACCGCAATCGGCGCGATGAGCAGCGCCCACCAATATCCGATGCCAAAAATATTGAGCAGGAAATAGGCGCAGAACGCGCCCATCATATAAAGCGCACCGTGCGCGAAATTGATGATGTTGAGCATGCCGAAGATCACGGCAAGCCCAAGGCTCAGCAAGGCGTAGAATGAGCCGTTGATCAATCCAACGAGGAGCTGTGCATAAAGAGCTTGCATATGGGCCGATCTTTCAACTCATGCCGTTGACGTTACGCTGGCGGCCTCGCCGGAGCGAGACCGCCGAAATTAATCGCCTATTTCTTCAGAAGCGCGCACTTGCTCTCGGCAAGCGGCGTGAACGCCTGATCGCCCGGAACCGTGCCGATCAGCTTGTAGAAATCCCAGGGCGCCTTGGATTCCGACGGCTTCTTGACCTCGAACAGGTAAGCCGAATGGATGACACGGCCGTTGGGCTGGACCTCGCCTTTGCCGAACAACGGATCATCGGTCGGGATCGATTTCATCTTGTCCACGATCTTGGCGCCGTCATGCGGGTTGCCGCCAAGGGCGTCGAGCGCCTTGAAGTAATGCATGAGACCCGCATAGACGCCGGCATGCACCATGGTTGGCGGCGAGCCGTTCTTCATGCGCGCGGAAAATTTCTTGGAGAACTCGCGCGTCTTGTCGTTCAGATCCCAATAAAACGTCTCGGAGAAGTTGAGCCCTTGCGCCGTTTCAAGACCGATGGCCTTGACGTCGGTGATGAACAAAAGTAACGCGGCGAGCTTTTGGCCTCCGCTGACGATACCGAATTCGGCTGCCTGCTTGATCGTGTTCGTGGTGTCGCCACCGGCATTGGCAAGACCGACAATCTTGGCTTTCGAGGCCTGCGCTTGCAGCAGGAAGGAGGAGAAGTCCGCCGTGTTCAGGGGATGCTTCACCCCACCGACGACCTTGCCGCCATTGGCCAGGATGACGGCCGTGGTGTCGCGCTCGAGCGCCGCGCCGAAGGCGTAGTCGGCAGTCAGGAAAAACCAGGTATCGCCCCCGGCCTTGACCAGCGCCTGGCCCGTGACGTGGGCAAGCATATAGGTGTCGTAGGTCCAGTGAACTGTATTGGGCGTGCATTGTGCGTTGGTGAGATCGGAGGTCGCCGCCCCCGAATTGATGTAAACGCCGTTCTTTTCCTTGACGACATTGTTGACCGCCAGCGCGACCCCGGAATTCGGAACGTCGACGATGATGTCGACCTTTTCGACATCGAACCACTGCCGCGCGATCGCGGTGCCGATATCCGGCTTGTTCTGATGATCACCGGAGATGACGTCGATCTTCCAACCCTTGGCGGTCAGACCTGAATCCTCGATCGCCATCTGGGCGGCGAGTGTCGAGCCCGGGCCGCCGAGGTCGGAATAAAGGCCGGATTGATCGGACAGCGCCCCGATCTTGACGACCTTGTCCTGGGCATTGGCGAAGCAGGTCGCCGACAGGCTCATGGCCGTACCGAGCAAGAGGCTTGCGAAAATTCTGGCTTTCATAGGCGATCCCTCTGGATGTTTTCGCGTTGTTTTTTAGACGCCGAGATAGGTGTGAAGCTTGTCCATGTTGGCTTGCAGTTCCGCATTGGCGAAACCGTCGATGATCTTGCCGTGCTCCACGATGTAATAGCGATCGGCAACCGTCGCGGCGAACCGGAAATTCTGCTCGACGAGCAGGATGGTGAAACCCTCGCTCTTCAGGCGTTTGATGGTTTGGCCGATCTGCTGGATGATGACCGGAGCAAGCCCCTCCGTCGGTTCGTCCAGCATCAGAAAGCGTGCGCCGGTTCGCAGGATTCGTCCGATCGCGAGCATCTGCTGTTCGCCGCCCGACAATTTCGTGCCCTGGCTGCCCAGCCGCTCCTTGAGATTGGGAAACAGCTCGAAAATCTGATCCAACGTCAATCCGCCGCTACGGACGGTCGGCGGCAGCAGCAGGTTTTCGCGAACATCGAGGCTTGCGAAAATCCCGCGTTCCTCGGGGCAAAACGCAATACCCATCCGCGCGATCCTGTCCGACGGGCTGCGGATGATCTCCTTGCCGTCGAAGCGAATAGAACCGGAGCGCTTGCCGATAATCCCCATCACCGATTTCAGCGTACTCGTCTTGCCCGCACCGTTGCGGCCGAGCAGCGTGACGACCTCGCCCGGATCAACCTGGAAATTGATGCCGTGCAGAATGTGGGACTCGCCATACCAGGCTTCGAGATTCTGCACCGACAGGATGGGGTTTCCGGAAGGAGATGGCGCCACGGTGGCATCGGCCATTTTCACATCAACCATGGCCGGCCCCCAGATAGGCTTCCTTCACGCGCTCGTCTTTGGCAAGCTCGATATAAGTGCCCTCTGCCAGCACATGACCGCGCGTCAGCACGGTGATGATATCGGACAGATTGGCGACGACGGACAGATTATGTTCGACCATCAGGATGGTGTACTTCGCGGAGATCCGCTTGATCAGCGCGGCGATCTTGTCGATGTCCTCGTGACCCATGCCCGCCATCGGCTCGTCGAGCAGCATCATTTCAGGATCGAGCGCCAGCGTCGTCGCAATTTCCAACGCACGTTTGCGGCCATACGGCATCTCGATCGCAGGCGTCTTGGCAAACTCGCTCAGGCCGACATCGTCAAGCAGCTCATGCGCGCGGGCGTTGAAGCGGTCGAGCACGGTCTTGGAACGCCAGAAATCAAAGGAATGGCCGTGCTGACGCTGCAGTGCGACGCGCACGTTTTCCAGCGCCGTCAGATGCGGAAACACCGCCGAGATCTGAAACGAGCGCACGAGGCCGAGCCGCGCCACATCGGCCGGCGCCATCGCCGTGATGTCCTGTCCCTTGTAGAGGATCTGACCCGCCGACGGCCTCAGGAACTTGGTGAGCAGATTGAAACAGGTCGTCTTGCCGGCCCCATTAGGGCCGATCAAGGCGTGAATACTGCCGCGGCGCACCTTGAGGCTGACGTCGCGAACAGCAAAGAATCCCGCGAATTCCTTGGTCAATCCGTGGGTTTCGAGAATGAAGTCATCCGCCAATCAAATTCCCCCGCGAGGCCATCGCCGCGACGTCTTGGGTCACGCGCGTGGCTTATCATTATCTTTACAGCGGGCTTCCCCAAGGGGCCTGAAAATACCGCGTTTTGTTTCGCGTGTTAAATTCCCGGGACCCGCCGCCTCCGGCCCGGAATATGCCGTCAACGGCCCTCTTTGTGCAAGGCGGAAAGCGGCGCTAACCGCGCTTGGCCATTAGTCTTATGGCCATTTCGGGCGCTTTGGCCGCGGGCTTTGCGGCTGCCCATTTGGAAAGCAGCCGTTAACGTTGTCGTCCCACGATTGAGAGCTCTTCGGCGAATCTTTTCGCCTTCGGCCGAAGGTTTGGCGCTTTATTCTCGATATTGGACCCAAGCTTTATTGGACCTGAGCCTTGAACTTTGAAAGCGCCAACCCGACGGTCGTCAAATCGATCAGGCAGCGTGATCTTCTGAACACGTGGCTGAGGCTTTTTGCCCCCGCGCAGCGGCGAATTTCAGCCCGACCGGATCGGGGACGAACTTCCCGACCTGGTTTTCATGACGGTTGAGAAGGCCGAGCCTTTGCAACCGATCATCGACAGCGAAGGCACCGCATGTCGGTCGCCTTTGGCTATACCGGCAAGGGGCGGTATCTCGACGAATATCTCGGCGCGCGACTGGCGCCGCTCATCATGCCGGTCTATCGGCGATGCGTCGCGCGCGCCCTTCCCGTCTACACTGTTTCCCACGTCGACGACGCCTGCGGCCGCATCGTCGCCTATGAGCGGTTGCTGCTGCCGTTTTCGGAAAATGGCGGTGTCACCCACATCATAAAGACCATCAGCGACGACGGCAGTTTCGAGATCAGGAACCTGATGCGCGGCAGCGAGACGTTACCGACGCCGAAGCTTCGCGCGGTCATCGACCGCGAGCTGTTCCATCGGCTCCCCGGCCGCATTCCCTCCGCCGATATGATCGAGTTCAGCTAGCGGGATTGCCGCATCACGCCTTGGCGCGCCGCGCGCCTGCGCTCGCCTTGACTTCGCTGGCGTAGATTTCCGGCTTGAAACCAACGATCAGTTTGCCGCTGGCCTCGAGCACCGGGCGCTTGATCATCGACGGCTGTTCCAGCATGAGCGCAAGCGCTTTTCGTTCGTTCAAGCCCGCTTTGTCGGCCTCGGGTAATTTCCTAAACGTGGTGCCGGCGCGATTGAGCAGGGTTTCCCATCCGAGTTCGTCGCACCAGGCTTTGAGCTTTTCCTTGGGCGCGCCCTCGGTCTTGTAGTCTTGGAATTCGTAACTCACGCCATGGCTGTCGAGCCAGGCGCGCGCCTTCTTCATGGTGTCGCAGTTCTTGATGCCGTAGATCGTGACAGGTTTCGTCATTTGCCCCTCGCATACTGGTCGAAGGCGCTGAGAACGGCGAGCGTCATCGCCTCGACACCCGTCTCGATCGTTGGCTTCGGCACCGGCGCGAACTGCGGCGAGTGATTGGGCGGCAGTTGCGGACCCGTTCCATTGAAAGCCGCCGCAACCCGTTCCGGCTCGTAGACGCCGATATTGAAGAACATCGACGGCACGCCGGCATCGATGAATTCGGAAAAATCCTCGCTCGCCGTCACCGGCGGCGAGGTCCCGATCTTGTCACCGAAGGCGACTTTCAACACTTTGGCCGCGGTCTCGACCACGCCGGTATCGTTCACGACCGCCTTGGCGCCTTCGGTGAAGCTGATGTCAGGTTCAGGCGCGCCCGACATGGCGGCTGCGGCTTTCGCCGTCCGTTCGATCCCCGCCAGCATTTTGGCGCGGACTTCCGGCCGGAAGGTGCGGATGGTCCCGCGCAGCACCACCTGATCGGGAATGATGTTATGCGCGGTGCCGGCATGGATCGCGCCGATGCTAAAGACGCCGAATTCGGTCGGATCTTTTTCGCGGCTGATTACGCTTTGCACGTCGACGATGAAGCGCGCCGCGATCATCACGGGGTCGACGGTCCGTTGTGGTGCAGCGCCATGACCGCCCCGGCCGTGAAACGTCAGGTCGAGACTGTCGGAATTCGACGAGCCAATGCCTGTACGATAGCTCAGCGTCCCGTAAGCGAAGGGGCCGTCGTGAAGGGCAAAGCCGAAATCCGGCTTCTTGAAGCGCGTAAACAATCCGTCGGCAATCATCGCCTTGGCGCCCGACACCGTTTCCTCGGCGGGCTGGGCGATGAACATCAGCGTGCCATGCCATCGGTCCTTGAGGCCGATCAGTGTTTTTGCCGTGCCGACCCAGCTTGCCATGTGAATGTCGTGGCCGCAGCTGTGATCGACAAAGGTCTCCTGTCCATTCCAGTCGGCCTTGTCGTGGCTGGCATAGGGAAGCCCGGTCTTCTCTTCCATCGGCAACGCGTCGAGTTCGGTCCGCACCAGGATGGTGGGGCCGTCGCCGTTCTTGTAGATCGCGACGAGGCCCGTTTTGCCGATTTTCTCGGTCACCTCGAAACCGAGCGCGCGCATTTCCGCGGCAAGCTTGGCTGCGGTCTTCACTTCCTGGAAGGCCACTTCCGGATGGGCGTGAATATCCTTGTAGAGCGCCTCCAGCTTCGGATAATCGGCTTCCAACGAGGTCTCGATCGAGGCCTTGAGTTTGGCAACGTCAAGCTCGGCTCGCGCCGGCGAAACGGCGACCACGGCACAAAATGCCGTCGACATCAGCAATATCCCGGTCAATTTCGTCATGGCGGTGACGCCCCTTTTTCACGCTTTGCTGTCAGAATAGACCGCGTCGCGCCGCGCCGCCACGATGAACAGCACCACGCATCCGGGCGAAATCCGCATAGCTGATCGGGAAAGACCGCGTAGTCACGGCCGCTTTGGAATCTCCAGCCCGCCCTGGACCGCCGGTCGCGCCAGACCACGATCGAGCCAGGCCGAGACATGGCCGAAGCCGTCGAACGCGACCAGTTCACGCGCGCCGTAAAATCCGATCAGATTGCGGACCCAGCCGAGCATCGAGATATCGGCGATAGTGTATTCGTCGTCCATGATCCATTGCCGTCCGGTGAGACGGGAATCAATGACCCCAAGCAGGCGCTTCGATTCAGCCACATAACGTTCGAGCGGCCGCTTGTCGGCGATCTCCTTGCCGGCAAATTTATGGAAGAAGCCAAGCTGGCCGAACATCGGCCCGACGCCGCCCATCTGGAAGTGCAGCCATTGAATGGTTTCGTAACGGCGCGCGGGGTCGGCCGGCAAGAGCTTGCCGGTCTTCTCGGCGAGATATTGCAAGATGGCGCCGGATTCGAACAATCCAAGCGGTTTTCCGCCGGGTCCATTCTGATCGAGGATCGCCGGTATCTTGCCGTTCGGATTGAGCGACAGGAATTCCGGAGTCTTCTGGTCGTCCTTGTTGAAGTCGACCAGATGCACCTCATAGGGCAGTTCGATCTCTTCGAGCATGATCGAAACCTTGACGCCGTTCGGCGTCGGTAACGAGTAAAGCTGAAGCAGGTCCGGATGTTTCGCCGGCCAGCGTTTGGTGATCGGAAAAGCGGAAAGATCGGACATCAAAAATTCACTCTCTGCACAGGCTGGACCCGCTGCTTATTTTCCGTCGTCAAAGCTGACGATCACGGCCGCGTTGGCAATGAGAATAGGATCGTTACCGCTCTCGGAGGGAATTTCGAGACCACCTTTGACCGCAGTTACTTTCTTCGTGCCGTAAGGCAGTTCCTTCGCCACCGCCTCGGTGTCGACGGCTTCCGGATTCGGCACCGCGATCGTGACATCGACAAACATGTCATTGGCGGTCTTGCCCAGCATCCGGAAAAACCCGAGGCTGGAATGACGGATCGCATCCGACACCGCCCGCTTCGCCGCTTTCGTCGCATCCCTGCCATGGACGTCGACGCCCATACCCATCTCCGTCACACAGCGCACGCGCGTCATCGGTCCCTCGGCTTGGTCAGGTGAAAACTCGATGCTGGGATATGGGTTTCGGACGGTGCGAGTCAACCGCCAGCACCGGCGGCCTCGCCATGCGGCGCCAGCACCAGTTCGGCACCATCCACGATATAGCGAGCGTAGCGATAATCGCGGATGAAGCTGATGCGGCCATCTCGCCATTCGAGCCACAGAAAATAGCTGGGCGCTGCGCCGGCGCTATCTTCGAACACCGCGATCACTTCCCGGCCCTCCACCCAGGCAGGCTGAAGCCGTACGTCTTCGAACTTGGCGTAGATCGTAAAGAACATGCCGACATCGGCCGACCCGACACGAACCGGATAAGTCGACTGATGCAGTTTCACGTCATCGGCCAGGAGCGCCCGCAGGCCATCCCAATTTTGCGTGTTGAAAAGCGCGACGTAACGCGCGGTTGCAGCCGACGCTGGCCTGGCTGCGGAAAGCGTCGCCGTCTGCGCGTTGAGGTCGCGAAGACGAGCCCGCCCCCTCGCCAGATGGGCTTTGACGGCATCGACGGTCATGTCTAGCAATTCAGCGATGTCCTTCAGCGACTCATCAAGCACGTCCTTGAGGATGATGACGCTGCGCTGAGGCAGCGGAAGCTCCGCAAAGCGCGATACCGCGGTCTCAACAGCTTCCTGGCGCATCAATATCTCCATCGGATGCGGGGTGGCCTCGTCGGCGACATCGGAGGCGGCTTCGATCGGTTCGGTCTTCCGCACCGTTCGACTGCGCAACAGATCGAGCGCACGGTTATGCGCAATTTTGAACAGCCAGGGCCGAAGTGGTGGGACATTTTCCATTTCCCCGAGCGCCACCAGCGCCCGGGCGAACGTATCCTGCACCACGTCCTCGCCGTCGATCACCGATCCCATGAGACGCGCGCAGTACCGGTGGAGTTCTGGACGCAAATCGACCGTCAGCGCCAGCAACTCCGCCCGCCGGTCCGATGAGATTGGGCTTACGTTCAAGCCGCCGCTCCCTGGTCAGTAATACTGAGCAACGTTGGTCGCCGCGAAACCAGGTTGAGCCATGGCATCGAATGAAAGATAGCCATCAGCAGATACATCGGCGCCATTCCGCCAAACTGCAAACTACCTGCCGTCAAGCAGAGCGCATTCGGTTGGCTGCTATCAAGAGCGACCGTCAAGAGCGCCATGATTGAGAAACTCGGCGTTGCCGCCAGACGAAGCCATTTGGCCACGACCAATCCGGCCATGGCGCCCCCGTCATCAGCGCCCGCTACGCTTCTCGCATCGTCTGGCGTCATGGTTTCGCACCTGCGTCGCGTTTGCGGAAAGCGGCCTCGCCGGCGTCCGAAACCTGCACCCACTTGGGGTCAGCTGTGGCATTGGGAACGTAACTCTCGTTCCAGTTCCACCACTTGTATGGCCGCTCCTGCGGATAGCCCTCTGGAGAGTCCTCCCATACCTCCTGACGCCCGAGCGCCGTCATGTCGAGATAGCTCCAGACGGTGCCCATCGCCTCGTCGCCGCGGCTGTTGATGAGGTAAGTCCGGAACACGCGATCTCCGTCGCGGATGAATGCGTTATGCCCGTGCCATTGATCCACACCGAAGTCTGCATCGAAACTATCCGTGATGGTGTACCAGGGGATATTCTCCCAACCCATTCGCGCCTTGAGGCGCACAATGTCGGCCTGCGGTGCGCGTGAGGCGTAGACCAGCGTCGTGTCGCGCGCGTTCAGGTGGGCGAGGTTGGACACCTGGTCGGCCCCCAGCGAGCAGCCAATGCAGGCATGCTCCGGCCAGCCATGGACGCCAGGCTCAAAGAAGGCGCGGTAAACGATCAACTGATGGCGGCCCTCGAACAAATCGAGCAGACTGACTTTGCCCGCAGGTCCGTCAAAGGCGTACCTCGTCTCGACAGCCATCCACGGCATCCGCCGCCGTTCGGCTGCCATTGCGTCCCGGGCACGGATCAAGGCTTTCTCCTTCACGAGCATTTGCTCTCGTGCGGCCTCCCATTCCTGTGCGGACACGATCGGCGGTGTGTTCATGGCGGGGGTTACGCCTTTCTGGTTGGGTGATGTCGGCATCGTTGACCTCCGGTTTGCTGTTTTGCGGGCCGAAACCCGTTTCGAGCGGTCTGATGCAGCAAAGACGTTTGAGATGCCAAAAAGGAGTCAGGTCTTGCCGAAAAAACCCACCGGCCTTGCGGACCGGCAGCGTCTGACGCGTGTGTTACCCAGTGCGTTCCTATGCCGGGACGGCCGCGGGCTCAGCCTCGCCCCTGGGAAATGGCCTGAACGTCAAAATGATGAAGAAAGCGCCGAGGCCCACAGCCCAGGAACCGATATAGAGCCAGGCGTAACTCCCAAACGTATCATAGATCAGGCCGCCCGCGATGGGCCCCGTCGCCATGCCGAGGCTTCCGGCCATCGACAGGCCGCCGATCACCGTGCCGAGCATCCGTATTGGAAAGTTCTCGCGCACGAGCACCGAATAAAGCGGCATGGTGCCGGCATAGATAAAGCCGAACAATGCGCCGGCAGCATAGAACTCGGCCAAATGTTGCGCGAAGACGTAGCCCAGTGCACCGAACGCCTGCAATAACAACCCGGTCACCAGCACGCGCTTAGCGCCGAAGCGGTCGCCGAGCAGACCGAATGCGATACGGCCGCCCATCCCGGCAAGGCCTTCGATGCTATAGATCGTGACTGCCGCGATCATCGGAATCCCGCAACTGACGGCGTAGCTCACGGTATGGATGATCGGGCCGGAATGAGTGGCGCAGCAGAAGAAGTTGGTCGCGAGCAAAATGATGAACTGCGGCGAGCGCAACGCCTCGCCCAATGACATTTCCGCCGGCGGCGCCTCGCCGCCGGATGGTGCGACAGCCGCATCGAGCGCCGGTGCGCGGCGGATCAGAAACGAGACCGGAATCATGATCGCGGCAACGACAACGGCCAAAATCTGCATCGCCGTTCGCCAGTCGTATTGCGAGATCAGCCAGGCAGCGAGCGGCGACATCGTCATCGGCGCCATCCCCATCCCGGCCGAAACCAGCGACACCGCGAGGCTGCGGTGGGTGTCGAACCAGCCGGTCACGGTCGCCATCGTTGGTGCGAAGATCGCGGCCGTCGCCGCCCCCACCATCACGCCGAAAAGGATTTGAAAGGCAATCAGTGAGGTCGCAAGGCTCGCAAGCCCCAGGCTAGCCGCGATCACCACCGAGCCGGTCAGCACCACCGGCATCGGCCCGAACCTGTCGGACAAAGTGCCCCAGACCATGCTGGTCAGCGCCATCGCCAGAAAACCGATGGTCATGGCGCTGGACACGCCGGTCACGGACCAGCCGGTGTCCCGCGCGATTGGCTGCAGCAGCACCGGTAACGAAAACATGCCGCCGATCGCCACGCAGCCCAACAGGCCTCCGGCCGCGACGATCACCCAGCGATAGCGAGTTTTTTCCATTTCTGATCTCCAGTTCGGCTCTCACTGGATGGAAGACGAATGACGGGGGACTGGAACCGACAGGCGGACGGCGAGACAAGACGATTTTTTTATTCAGGCGCCCAAGGCGCCATGCGGTGAATCACTCCGTCGCCGATCTCTTTCTCGTGATCGCACACCAGAATGGCACCTGTTCCGAGAAAACGATCCGGTCGAAGCCGGCCAGTTCAAGCATCTCGGCGATCTGCTTCCGCGAAAAGCGCTGCTCCAGCGAGGTGCAGAACCGGTCATAGGCGTCGGTTCGCATGGTGTAGAAGCTTCGGTCTTTATAGGCCTCCAACGGGATCAGACGCGTCGACAGGCCGAGCTTGCTTAAGCCAGCGCAGAGCCGCGCGATCGGCCAATAGACCGTGGCCGCAATCAATTCACTGACAAAGAGCTTCAGCCGCGCCGGTAACCTCGCGATTCCCATCCGCGCCACATTCGTTATTTGCCAGATGGCGCGAAACCAGACCGGGCGATTGTCGAGCGCGTAATAAAGATAAATCAGGAATGGTGCGTCTGGCTTAAGCTTGGAACCAATATGCCTGATAGCAGCGGCGGTATCGGGAACATGGTGCAGGACGCCGAGGGAATAGGCGAAGTCGAGCGAATTGTCGGCAAGCGGAATGTCGCTGACGCTCGCATAATGGAAGGCAACGTTGCCCTGCCCGGCCAGGTTGGCTTTGGCGACCTCGAGCGCCTCACGGCTGGCATCTAGCACGTGAAGGCGCCCGACCCGCGGCGCCACCAGGAACGCCCAGCGGCCGCTGCCGCAGCCGGCATCGAGGCCTTCGGCATTGGCAGGCAGGTCGGACCAGGGGAAAATCTGGAAATATTCGGCAAACAGCCGCTCGCGCTCGGCCCACTCCAGCGACTGGTCACTTTGCGTGAAGGTCGACCATTCCCGGCCAAAACCCGTCGTCACCGTGGGGTCAGCGTTCCGCATCCATCGAACCTCCGATGTCAGCCAGTTAGCCCGGCACTGCAGCGCGATCAATGGCCGACATCATCGCTTTTCGGCTTTGCCCGCTTTAGTGGTTTTGGCCGCAGGCGCTTTCTTCTTCGACGTCTTGGTTTGGTTGTATTCGATCGCGGCGCGGATCAGGTTTTTCAGCGCAGAGGCGTTGACCTTGTCGCCTTGCAAAAAATCGATCGCACGGCGCTCATTACCCTCAAAGCCCGCGTTGAAGAGCTTTTCGGGATCGGCGAGCTTTGCGCCATACATGAAGGTCAGCTTCACCTTGCCCTTGTGAGCGTTGCCGACCGCAACGATGCCGTCGCGCGACCACACCGGACTCCCCATCCACTTCCACTCCTCGATGATCTCTTTGTCTGCCGCGAGGATGGTCTTGCGGACGCTGGCGAGCGTTTGGCCGCGCCAATCGGTAATTCCCGCAATCAGCCGATCGATCTGTTCCGATGCGTCCATGCGATCACACTTGCCGAACTCAAGCCGATCTTCTCGAAATCATTCCTCGAAGCCAATGGCCTTTCCACATCCACAGGCCGGAAAGCAACATGACAGGAAAGAACACGAACCGCGTTGGCGTAGCATAATCCGGAAGCACCACGAGCGGACTGTAAATATAGCCCGTGATCGGAATGGCACAGAGGATGTGAAGCCAGCGAACGATCAAACGCATTGTCGATTCCCTCATGAAAAGTTTGCGCTGCCTATTTTTGGCGATGCCTGCGACGTTCAATCGTTCCGCGCCAGCAGCTGATCGAGGTTCTCCAGGAACTTCTGCCAACCGAACTTGGCACCACCGAAAGCCTTCGGTTGATCGGCGCGGAAGCCCGATTGTTCCATGCGCAGGTGGGTGCCGGTGCCGGTCGCCGTGAGCGTGAAGGTCACCACGCTCGTCAGGTTGTAGGCGGCATCGTCATTGGCAAAGTTCCAGGTGTAGGACAGCGACTTGTTGGGCTCGATGGTGAGGACCTCACAGTCCAGAACGCCGCCCCAGTCGCCGCGAAGATTGAAACGATGACCGACGGCCGGCTTGAAGTCGTTCTTCATCAGCCACTCCTCGATCAAATGCGGCTGGGTGAGCGCACGCCAGAGTTTTTCCAGCGGAAACGCGAATTCCCGTTCGACGACGACGGATAGCGTCTCGCCAACTTGTTGATTCATTAATCCATCCTTTTCAATAAGTCCTCGAGCTGGTCGAACCGGCTCTGCCAGAAGCCGGTCATCTGGCTGGTCCAGTCGATCAGCGGCGCCAGCGCGTTGAGTTGGGCGCCGTAGTGGGTCTGGCGGCCTTCATGTCGGTCACGCACCAGCTTCGCCCGCTTCAGGAGCCCGAGATGCTTGGAGACAGCCGGTTGCGAGACGCCGGAGCGAGCCGTGAGCGCCGCGACCGTCTGTTCGCCTTCGCGGCACAGTCGCTCGAAGATCGCCCGCCGGGTCGGGTCGGCCAGCGTTCGGAACAGCATGTCGTGGGTGTTTTGCATCGCAATCAATAACTCAATGGTTATTGATTAATACATAACCGCCGGGCTATGAATGAGTCAAGCCTGAACAACATCTCAAATCCAGACGTCGTTCTCAGCGGTGCGCTCGCTCACCGCTTCGTCGCCGGTGTTCAGTACCCCGCGCGGTTCGATCAGCAGCAGCTTCACTTCGTCTTTGGCATAGGGCTTGTGCTCGACGCCCTTGGGAACGACATACATCTCGCCTTTGGAAATGTTGACCGACCCGTCGCGAAAATCGATCCGCAGATAGCCCTCGATGACGATAAACGTCTCATCGGTATCCTTGTGATCGTGCCAAACGAAGTCGCCGCATAGTTTGACGATCTTGAACTGATAGTCGTTCATTTCGGCAACGACCTTGGGCGCCCATTGCTCGTCGAACAGACCGAATTTTTGCGAGAAGTTGATCGCTTTCCGGGTCATGGGAATTCTCTGATCGCGCGGTGTGCCGTCGGGTGGTCTCGTGATTATTAACGGACTATCGGCCTGTCGATGAGCTGGCAAGACGATCGGATGGGTAGACGCCAGCCAACCCACGCCGGTCGCGCTGTAGGGCACCGGCGAGGCTGGCGCGGGCTCACACGGCCCGCCGGTCCTCCGATATGTCGTGAGAATAGTGCGTGCAGTCTGCGGCTGCAGAAAGCGCCACCGATTTCAAAACTGTCGGGTCACGCTCTCCCTTGGCAGCACAGGCGAGGATTTCAGAGGCGATGTCGGCTTTGATGGTTGATGTTCGCTTCGCTTCCGGGAGCATTGCGGTAGCTTCCTCTAAAACCGACCTCATCAACTCGATTAGTTCCGGCTGATAAACGGCTCCTGTCATGGTCGCTTCCTCCAAGCCAACCTTTACGGCGGTCATTCCTGATACAGAATTTTCGCGAGAGCAATTAAAGATTGCCCGTCCTCGGTCACAAGATCCGCTGCGATGCGATAGAATGGAACTCGAAAGCGGACATGGCGAGTGCGCCGCCTTCGGTCTATTTCGATGCCCTTATTTCGATGCCTTGGCGATCTTGTGGCCGAGATGGCCGGTCTCATGATCGCGGCGGAGCTGGCTGAGTGACGTCTCGTTCAATTGGATCAGGACATCGCTCAGCTTTTCGGTCGCGGGATAACCGGCAGCAAAACCTGGTCCATAAATCTTGCGCAACGTACCGATGAGGGTGTTGCCATGCTTGTGGCTGATTTCACCGTCGTGGTTGCGGTGGCGATTGTCGAGACCGGCCTTGCTCATGCTGCTCTCCATGGTGCCCCGAGACAGCATCCTCCCGCCGGGACCAAATGGCAATCTTGCGCTGCACCCGCCGAGACACGACATATGTTGCACCGCCCTGCCCGGGAGCAAGACGAGATATGAACGCGCCGCCCAACATCGATCCCTCTACCGCGTATTCCGACAGCGACGTCCTGCACTGGCTGACCAACGACGCGCGCGACGAGCGCTTCATCGACAATATCTTTGCGCAGATGTGCCTGCGGTTGCAGCGCGTCGGCATCCCGGTCAAGCGCGCGACGTTGCATGTGCAGATCCAGCATCCGCAATGGCTTGGCGCCAAGATCCTGTGGGCTGACGGCATGCACGAGGCCGAGCTGATGCGCGTCGACCATGAGGCCAGGGGGCGATCCGAATACATCGGCAGTCCCGTCTCCGAAATCCATGATGGCGCGGAGGAATTGCGCGAGAATCTCACGCGCGACCCTGCGCTCGGCCGCAAGCATGCCGTCTACGACGAGATGCGGGGACAAGGCCTCACCGACTATGTGGCGTGGCCGATGTACCATACGCAGGGCAAGCGGCATGTCGTGACCTTTGCGACCGACCGGCCGGGCGGTTTTGACGATGCGCAGATCGCAAGCCTGTTAAAGCTGGTGCCGATCCTGGCGCTGGTCAGCGAAATCCGGGTCAAGAATCGCCTGGCGCGGACGCTGCTGGAGACCTATGTCGGGACGCATGCCGGCGAACTCATTCTGGCCGGCGCGACACGGCGCGGAACCGGCACGACGGTTCGCGCCGCCATCATGATCTGCGACCTGCGCGGCTTTACACAGATCTCGGACAACTGGCCGCGCGACGACGTGATCGATCTGCTCAACGGCTATTTTGACGCGATGTCGGAGCCGATTGCGCGGCATGGCGGGGAAATCCTGAAGTTCATCGGCGACGGTCTGCTCGCCATCTTTCCGCTCGACCAGCCCAATGCTTGCGCAAATCTGCTGCATGCCGTGACCGAGGCGCGTCAGGCCATGATTGCGCTGAATGAGAAGAACAATGAGACCGGTGCTGCGCCGCTCAAGTACGGCATCGGCGTCCATGTCGGCGACGTCATGTACGGCAATATCGGCTCGAGCACCCGCCTCGACTTCACCGTGATCGGTCCTGCGGTCAACATGGCCTCACGCCTCGAAGCGCTCACCAAGCAATTGGGAAAGCCGGTGCTGCTATCCCAGGCATTTGCCGATCTCGTCAAAAGCGATTTCGATCTCGAGCGCGTCGGCGAAACTCCCGTGCGCGGCTTCAACGACCCCATCGAGCTGTTTGCGTATCACGGCTGAAAGCCGGTCGATCGTCCGGTTTAAGCCTAGGCTCCCCTGCCCTCCTGTTTACCGAACACGCAACGCCATCCCGCAAGGCGCTCGGCCGGATGCAGCTTCATCCAGTCGGCGAGTTGCGGCGCGCCCATCAGGCATGACTGCATCGAGACATCGGCGAAGTCCGAGGTCGTGACGGTCTGCTCGTGACAAGCAGCCGGAGAGGAGAGATTGCAGAGCACCGCGATGACTTTGATCATGACAGGAGAATCCCGTCGCGGCGATAAGCATTGGCACCGATGACCGCGCGACTTAGGGGTGCCTTGTCCGGCTGCTCACCGACCGGATCGGACGGCGGGAAGATGCTGTCATATATCGCACGGGCCTCTCGAATTAAGCGGCCGCGCTCGCGCTCAGACTTTGGGATAAATCGAATAACGTCGCCCATATCAGCTCCAAACCTCAGCTAGAGAGTGAATTCATCATTAAATGATGAACATCATTCCAAATTTAATCTGGTAGCTCTGCGTCTACTTTAAAGTTCTGCCGGCGGTAACGAAGGTATAAAATACTCGTGACCAGGCCGGGGCCAGTGAGCCTCCCCAACGTCAAAGAACTAGCGGAAGAAGAACTCCGCACCTCATTGCCTCAAGCAATACTTGTATTGGCTTAAGCAATACTCGTGCCATTTCAAAAAATGTGGATGTGGAAAATCCGATGCGTCGCGGCGCAAGCGCGTGACCGAATCGAGCTGTTTGCGTATCATGGCTGAATGGCGATCCATGGTACGATGCGGTGCTGCTTGGATTAAGCGGCACGGACTTCATCGTTGACATTTCAAACAGCCGGATAAGCGCACACGTTCGGTCCCGCAGCGCATATGGCGCCCGAGTGATGCCTGAACCTTGTCCTTCCAGATCAAGAGGGCGCAGGGAAGACCGAGCGTCCGATGCGCCCGCAGCAGCCTCGCGTGCAAAAGTAAAAAAGCACACGAGTTAGTCACCACAGGTTCACCGGCTCGATCCGGCCTTCGCTGCGCAATGGTTTTCACGGCTTATTTCGTGCTCCCTGGTGAGCCGGGCTTTGTTGCCACCATCCCCGCGCAATGCGAAGCATTGTCGCGAGTTGACGCCAGCATCGGGGCGTCAGGACCACACGGCTTCGCGGTCCGCGACGTGCGCTGTTCGTCTCCAGCGCCCACGCGTCCACCGCATCCCACGCTCCACGTTCGTGACGATCGCGATACGCCCCTCTTATAGATAGAGGCGGGACGGCTGGAATCACTAATGCTGTGTCTAGCAAACGGCGAAGCGAAATATTTTCGTCGGAAGGGCTGGACACAAGCGAGGCATGGCGCGTGGCGCGCAGTGATTTGCCCGACGGGCAATTTGGCCGAGCGAGGCACTCGGATCAACGTCAGCCGGATCGCTGACAAAATGCCGCAGCGTTACGATGAATTAATTTCCCGAACAGGAAATGTTAATTCTCCCGACAGGAGGCGGTAATGCCTTCGAGTTATCTCCCTAGACAAGCCAGTCGGCTTAATCAGCTTTGGAGATGCAATCATGACAGATACCAACGAACAGCCGCGCCGCAAACCATGGTCGGCACGGCGGCTCACGCTTCTTTGCTCCGCGGCCGTGCTCGGCTCTGCACTTGCGGTCGGCGGACCGTTCGGATACGGCCGGCTTGCCGGGAGTGCCTTCGCCGCGACGCCGGCGCCGATAACCGCAACTGCGCCGGGCGCGCCCGGCTTTGCCGACCTCGTCGCGAAGGTCAAACCCGCCGTGATCTCGGTTCGGGTGCAGGTCGACCAGGGCGACGAGCAGGACGGGCCCCAGGCGGAGGATCGGGAAGGTCAGGACAATTCGCCCTTCATGCAGGGTTCGCCGTTTGAAAAATTCTTCCGGCAATATGGCTCCGGGAACGGCCAGCAGGGTCGTATGCATCGCCACCAGATGGTCACCGGCCTCGGTTCCGGCTTCTTCATTTCGCCCGACGGTTACGCCGTCACCAACAACCACGTGGTCGACCATGCGAAGTCGGTCGAGGTCACGACCGAGGACGGCACCATCTATACCGCCAAGGTGATCGGAACCGATCAGAAGACGGATCTCGCGCTGATCAAGGTCGAGGGCAAGAAGGACTTTGCCTATGTCGACTTCGAAACCGCAACCCCGCGGGTCGGCGACTGGGTGGTCGCGGTCGGCAACCCCTATGGCCTCGGCGGCACGGTCACGGCCGGCATCATCTCGGCCGAAGGTCGCGCGATCAGCTCCAGCCCCTATGACGACTACATCCAGATCGACGCACCGATCAACAAGGGCAATTCGGGAGGTCCGACCTTCGATACCAGCGGCAAGGTGATCGGCGTCAACACCGCGATCTATTCACCGTCCGGCGGATCGGTCGGCATCGGCTTCGACATTCCGGCTTCGACCGTGAAGATGATCGTCGCGCAGCTCAAGGATAAGGGTGTCGTCACCCGCTCCTGGCTTGGCGTTCAGGTCCAGCCCGTCACGGCCGGTATCGCCGAAAGCCTCGGCATGAAGCAGCTGCAAGGCGCGCTGGTCGACGACGCGCAGCCCGACACGCCGGCCGCGAAGGCCGGAATACAGGCCGGCGACGTGATCACGGCGGTCAACGGGACCGAGATCAGGAATTCGCGCGCGCTCGCCCGCGAGATCTCGGCAATGGCTCCCGACAGCGCCGCCAAGGTCGACATCCTGCGAAAGGGAGAAGCGAAGACGATCACGGTGACGCTGGCGAAAATGCCTGATCAACTCGGAAAGCAGGCCAAGGCTGACGAGAAGGCTGACGACAACGCCATGCGCGGCGTTCCGCACCTGGGCCTGTCGGTCGCGCCCGCGAACGACGTTGCAGGCGCCGGCAACAAGGGGATCGTGGTCACGGCCGTCGACCCCAACGGTCCGGCCGCCGAGCACGGCATCCAGTCCGGCGACGTCATTCTCGATGTCGGCGGCAAGGGCGTCACCAACGTCAACGATCTTCGCCAGGCACTCTCGCAAGCGAAGACCGACGGCAAGCACGACGTGCTGATCCGGGTGAAGACCTCCGACAACACGCACTTCATCGCCATGCCCATCGGCTAGGGCATGGTGAGCAAGCCCGCCGTCGGCGTTTCTCCAGGCGCCGCGGCGGGAAGCTTTCCCCTGAAGCTCTTGGCTCAGCTTGGCAGGTGCTGATTTGCCCGCCAAGACGAGATATCAAGGCGAGATATGATGGATCAGGCCCGCGGCTGATCCAGCTATCTCCAGGGAGACATCCAATGCCGGTTCACATCTGCAAAACTTGCGGTACGTCATTCCCCGAGATGCCGACGCCGCCGACGCAGTGTCCGATCTGCGAGGACGAGCGGCAATTTGTTCCGCGGCGACGTCAGCAGTGGACGACGCCGCAGGAGCTTGCGGAAGATCATGTGAACGGCTGGGCCCGGCTGGAGCCGGACCTGTTTCAGATCCAGACCCATCCCGGCTTCGCGATCGGGCAACGCGCGCTGTTGGTGCGCACGCCGCAGGACAACATTCTGTGGGACTGCGTGGCCCTGATCGACGATGCGACCATCGAACTCGTGCATGGCCTCGGCGGCCTCAGGGCCATCGCGATCTCGCATCCGCACTACTACACGACCTGCCAGGATTGGGCCCGCGCGTTCAACTGCCGGGTCCACCTCCATGCCGCCGACCGGGAGTGGCTGATGCGGCCCGACCCGGCGGTCCAGTTTTGGGAGGGAGAGTCGTCCATGTTGGCAAAAGGAGTGACGCTGGTTCGCCTCGGCGGCCATTATCCGGGCGGCACAGTCCTGCACTGGGCAGCTGGAGCCAACGGGCAA
Organism: Bradyrhizobium sp.; assembly: GCF_049519115.1. Classification (GTDB taxonomy): domain Bacteria; phylum Pseudomonadota; class Alphaproteobacteria; order Rhizobiales; family Xanthobacteraceae; genus Bradyrhizobium. Next base: position 2,032 of record NZ_JBEKRB010000061.1, on the reverse strand, counting down.
GGCGCGCTGCTCAGTGGCGATATCCTCCAGGTCGCGATGGACACCAGGCGCGTATCGTTCATGTGGAGTTATCCGAACATGATGCCGCTCTCCGAACGCATCGTGCGGCGAATAGCGGATACCGCGGCGGCGTGGCGCTTCGAACGCATTTACGGCGCCTTTCCCGGCCGCGACGTCATGGCGGACGGCAACGCCGCGGTCGAGCGATCGGCCAAGCGCTACGTTGATCTCCTCAACGACCGCTAAAGGAGAATGCCAGCAACGGTGTACCCTTGCGCGTCGTAACCATTGTTCGCATCGGGCCCAATGAGTTGATTTGTCGTCGCGAAAAATTTCTCCGCTTCGAAACTCCCGTCGCCCGAACCGTCAGATGCGCATGGCTTTTGAATTCAAAGAGGAATTTGATCGCTCCAGAAATTCTCCGCTTTCAGCCACTATCAATATCGATCCACTTTTCCCGAATCCACCGGCAACGCCGACATAGCCAGGGATTGACCGCTTGGAGCGATCGCGGCTCGGCTTCCGACCGGATTACGGCAAGCGTCGATGGCGACCTGCCGCGCGTCAGTCGCGCGATATGGCCAGCCCCGCAAGAAGTGGAGCGTACGCGGCAAGCCTGCGGGATACGAACTCGGTGAAGAGCCGCACGCGCTTCGTCTTACGTGTCTCCCCCTGGGTGAGAAGCCAGAGCGTTCCGTACATGTGCAGGTCGGCGCCCGGCACCCTCACCAGCAGGGGGTCGGCATCTCCGACGAAGCACGGCAGCGTCGTCATCCCGAGCCCTTGCCGTACAGCAACGATCTGCGCCTCGGCGTCCGTGGTCCTGAATGGAACCCCCGTGGTGCGAACCTCACCCTCGCTAGCCCAATCCGGAATTCCATGAATGCTTATGACGATCCACCGGATGGGATCAGGCGCGCCCGCACGCCACGCGGCTAGTCGATCGCGGGACATGTAGACGCCGCCGAACAGCTCCGGCCCTTTCAGGCCGTGAAGATTGAGCGGCAGGGTTTTGCGGTCGTAGACGACGCGGATCGCGACATCGGCCTCTCGGTTGGTCAGATTTGCCAGCTCGCCGGACGACAAGATTTCCATCTCGATGTCTGGATGCAGACGCGCGAAATCGGCGAAGTCCGGCATGAACAGGTGTGTCGCGAGGGGCGGTGCCAGCGTCACCCGCAGAAGCCCGCGCACGCTCTGGTCGCGCCCGAAAACGCGCGTCTCAAACAGGTGCGACGACGCTTCCATCTGGTCCGCGAACTCGAGGACCTCCTCGCCCGCACCCGTCAGGCGGTAGCCCGAAGGCAGCTTTTCGAACATGTGCACACCGAGGCGTTCGTCGAGCTGGGCGATGCGTCGCAGCACGGTCGAGTGGTTCACACCGAGGCGCTCGGCAGCAGCCCGCACCGAGCCTCCGCGCGCAACGGCAAGAAAGTAGCGAACGTCATCCCAGTCGATCATGGTGCAATCTGGCACCGCGCGGTGCCCCTTCCAAAGTCGTATCCAACACATCGAACAGCAGTACGGGCGGTCATCATAGCTTATGTCGACGAGCGCGGCCCAATTCCGAACGGCGGACACCGATCGTCGCGGCTGGCGTCAGTCGTCCAGCCGGATCGATTTTGCACCACCGATGTGCGCGCTTCCGCACTCAACGCCTGACTCCGGCGGACCTATGTCGAGGTTCTCGGGGGCGTCCCCGAACGACCAAAGGCGGAAGCCTGGTAGGAGAAGTCATGGGAAAGCTTGAAGGTAAGGTTGCAGTCATCACGGGTGGATCGAGCGGCATGGCGCTCGCGAGCGCCATGCGGTTCGTTGAAGAAGGCGCTTATGTTTTCATCACGGGCCGGAGGCAGGAGGCGCTCGACGAGGCCGTCAGGCTCATTGGCCGGAACGTGACCGGCGTGCGCGGCGACGCGGCCAATCTCGACGACCTCGACCGCCTGTTCGACACAGTCAAACGGGAAAAGGGCAAGATCGACGTCTTGTACGCGAGCGCCGGCACGGGCGAAGCAGTCCCACTGGGCGAGAT
>NZ_JBEKRB010000060.1:0-28418 GCF_049519115.1 Bradyrhizobium sp. | reverse complement strand
CGCTCCACGCTTCCTCCCCACACTCGGTCGCCCTCATGCAGTTGCGCTTCACTTCGCTCGTTGTGATCAACTCACGATGGGACTTGCACCCATAAGAGTGCGCCCATGCTGGGCGCACCATGGAAATGAAAAAGGGCGGCCGCAGGGCCGCCCTCTCAGCATGGATGACAGGCAAGCCTATTCGGCGCCGACAAGCCGGCCGCCGCCGGTGCCCCAGACGTAGATGCAGGCAAACAGGAACAACCACACCACGTCGACGAAATGCCAGTACCAGGCGGCGAATTCGAAGCCGAGGTGCTGGGTCGGCGTGAAGTGCCCGGCATAGACGCGTGCAAGGCAGACGATCAGGAAGATCGTGCCGACCAGCACATGGAAGCCATGGAAGCCGGTCGCCATGAAGAAGGTCGCACCGTAGACGTTGCCGGAGAAACCGAACAGCGCGTGGCTGTATTCGTAAGCCTGCACGCAAGTGAACAGCGCTCCGAGCACAACGGTCAGGATCAGGCCGTATTTCAGGCCCTGACGGTCGTTTTCCAGGAGCGCATGGTGAGCCCAGGTCACCGTGGTGCCCGAGGTCAGCAGCAGGAGGGTGTTGAGCAACGGCAGATGCCAGGGATCAAACGCTTCGATACCCTTTGGCGGCCAGGTGCCGGGGATGCTGCATGCGCCGATCTGGGCGCCGGCGCCGCATCCGAAAATCGCATCACGGGCCGCATGAACCGCATCGGCCGGGAACAGCGCCGAATTGAAGAAGGCCCAGAACCATGCGACGAAGAACATCACCTCCGAGGCGATGAACAGGATCATGCCGTAGCGATGGCTGATCTGCACGACGCGGGTGTGATCGCCCTTGTACTGCGCCTCGCGGATCACATCCATCCACCAGCTCGCCATGGTGTAGAGCACACCGATGACGCCGATGAAGAAGATGATCGGCGCCGCGCCGGTCATATGATGCATCCAGGTGATGGCGCCGACGGCCATGATGAAGGCCGAAATGGAGCCGACAACCGGCCACGGGCTAGGATCGACGAGATGATAGTCATGATGCTTGACTTGCGCCGTAGCCATTTTCGATCTCTCCGTTAGCAGGGCCTGTCCGGCCACTCCGTCTCAACAATTAAATTCAAACCTCGCGATGGCCGAAAGTTACCCGGCCATGGCGCACGCTTCTCAAAGGTTGCCCTTCTCGTTCCCCTTGTCATTGCCCTTGGATTTTTCCACCTCGCTCGCCGCCAGTGGTTTTGTCGCGGGATCGCGGACGGGGTAGAACGTATAGGACAGGGTAACGGTGTTCAGTGTGTCATTGTCGCTATCTTTGACAATCGACGGATCGACATAGAACACAACCGGCATCTCGCGCGTTTCGCCCGGCGCCATGGTCTGCTCGGTGAAGCAGAAGCAATTGATCTTCTCGAAATAGGAGCCGACCGTCAGCGGCGCGACATTGTAGGCGGCCTGCCCGGTCGTGGTCCGGGCGGATTGATTGGTCACCTTGTAGAAGATGGTTGTGACCTCGCCGATCCTGATCTCGACTTCGTTCTCTTCCGGCTCGAATTTCCAGGGCAGTCCACCAGCGATATTAGAATCGAAGCGAACCGTGATTTTGCGCGCCAACGGCGCGGCCGAAGGCGCGGAAGTTGCCACCTGGGTGGTGCCGTTGAAGCCGGTGGCGCGGCAGAACCAGTTATAGAATGGGACCGCTGCGTAAGCGGCACCCACCATGAAAACCACCACGAAGCCGCAGATCGCCGCCACCGCCGCGTCGCGGGTCAGGCCGCGGCGCGATGACGTTTTCTCGCCTGCGGAAGCCTGATGCTGGTTCTGACGGTTTGCCATGTCGTTACAACGGCCGCACTAGCACGGCCGGCCCCTTGACGATGGTGACCGCAAAAAACAGTACGACCAGAACGCCGAGCGCAAGCGCAATGGCGATCGACCGCTGACGGCGGCTTTTCAGTTGCGCTTCGGTGAGGACAATTCCCTCTGGTCGGTTGTTATCGGTCATGAGTGCTGCCATGCGCCCTTACCAGATCGACGCTGCGACGGCGCGGACAACGACCTCGATCAGAAGGGTCGCAAACAGCGCAAACAGATAAAGGATCGAGAACGCAAAAAGCTGGCGCGTGGCGCGCGCCGCTTCGCGGCCTTCACGAAGCCGGTAGACGTTGATCGCAAGCGCCAGCATGCCGGCGCCGAGGACGAGCGAGACGACGCCATAGGCGGCATCGAAATAGCCGAGCGGCCAGGGCGCAAGCGCCACCGCAACCAGCACGATCGTGTAGAGCAGGATTTGCAGCCGTGTCGCGTCCGGCCCAGCGGTGACCGGCAGCATCGGAACGCCGGCGCGGGCATAGTCGTCGCTACGGAACAGCGCCAGCGCCCAGAAGTGCGGTGGGGTCCAGAAGAAAATGATCAGAAACAGCAACAGCGGCTCGACCGAGAGCGAGCCGGTCGCCGCGGCCCAGGCCACCACCGGCGGCAGTGCGCCAGCCGCGCCACCGATCACGATGTTCTGCGCGGTCCAGCGCTTGAGCGCCATGGTGTAGATCACGACGTAAAAGAAGATCGTAAAGGCGAGCAGCGCGCCGGCGACCCAGTTGACGAGGATACCGAGCGTCATCACCGAGAAGAAGGCGAGCGTCAGGCCGAAGGCGGCGGCTTCCGGCGGCGTGATACGGCCACGCGGGATCGGTCGGTTGGCGGTACGCGACATCAGCGCGTCGATATCGGCCTCGTACCACATGTTCAGCGCGCCCGATGCGCCCGCGCCGACCGCGATGCAGAGAATAGAGGTGAAGGCCAGCACCGGATGCACATGCACCGGCGCGATCACCAGGCCGACGAGCGCCGTGAAGACCACCAACGACATCACCCGCGGCTTCAGAAGCGCGAGGTAATCGGCGACCCCGGCCTCGGAAATCCGCGGCGAAAGTTCGATGCTGGTGTGATCAACGACCGACAAGACGGCTCTCGTTTCCTTGAAAGTAAGCGGACGCGGCGCTTATCGCGCCGCGTCGCCGATTATTGCACGCGTGGCAATACCTCGAACTGGTGGAACGGCGGCGGCGACGGCAGCGTCCACTCCAGCGTGGTCGCACCGGCACCCCACGGGTTGTCGGCGGCCTGCTGCTTGCGCACAAAGGCGTCAACCACCCCGTAGATGAAGATCAGTACGCCGAAGCCGGAGATGTAAGAGCCGACCGACGACACGAAGTTCCAGCCGGCGAACGCATCAGGATAATCGACATAGCGGCGCGGCATGCCGGACAGGCCGAGGAAGTGCTGCGGGAAGAACACCAGGTTCACGCCGATGAAGGTGAACCAGAAATGCAGCTTGCCGATAGTCTCCGAGTACATGTAGCCGAACATTTTCGGGAACCAGTAGTACCAGCCGGCGAAGATGCCGAACACCGCGCCGAGCGACAGCACGTAGTGGAAGTGCGCGACGACGTAGTAAGTATCCTGCAGCACGCGGTCGACGCCGGCATTCGCCAGCACGACGCCGGTGACGCCGCCAACGGTGAACAGGAAAATGAAGCCGATCGCCCACAGCATCGGCGTCTTGAACTCGATCGAGCCGCCCCACATCGTGGCGATCCAGGAGAAGATCTTCACGCCGGTCGGCACTGCGATCACCATCGTGGCCGCGACGAAATAGGCCTGCGTCGCCGACGACATGCCGACCGTGTACATGTGGTGCGCCCACACCACGAAGCCGATGCCGCCGATCGCCACCATCGCATAGGCCATGCCGAGATAACCGAACACCGGCTTCTTCGAGAAGGTCGAGACGATCTGGCTGACCATGCCGAACGCAGGCAGGATCAGGATGTAGACTTCGGGATGGCCGAAGAACCAGAACAGGTGCTGGAACAGCACCGGATCGCCGCCGTGCTCGGCGTCGAAGAAGGCGGTGCCGAAATTGCGGTCGGTCAGCAGCATGGTGATCGCCCCGGCGAGCACCGGCAGCGACAACAGCAGCAGGAACACCGTCACCAGGATCGACCACACGAACAAAGGCATCTTGTGCAGCGTCATGCCCGGCGCGCGCATGTTGAAGATCGTAGTGATGAAGTTGATGGCGCCGAGAATCGACGAGGCACCGGCCAGATGCAGCGCCAGAATCGCGAAATCGACCGCCGGTCCGGGATGGCCCGAAGTCGACAGCGGCGCGTAAATGGTCCAGCCCGCGCCGACGCCGTTGGCGCCGGGTTCGCCCTCGACGAAGCTCGAGATCAAGAGCAGCCCGAACGCGGCCGGCAGCAGCCAGAACGAGATGTTGTTCATACGCGGGAAGGCCATGTCTGGCGCGCCGATCATCAGCGGCACGAACCAGTTGCCGAAGCCGCCGATCATCGCCGGCATCACCATGAAGAAGATCATGATCAGGCCGTGCGAGGTAACGAAGACATTGTAGGTGTGGGTTTCGTGGAACAGCTGTATCCCCGGATACATCAGCTCGATCCGGATCGCGATCGACATCGCAGCGCCGATGATGCCGGCGATGATCGCAAACACCAGGTACATCGTGCCGATGTCCTTGTGGTTGGTCGAATAGACGAAACGCCGCCATCCGGTCGGATGGTCGTGGGCATGATCGTCATGAGCGTGATCTTGTGTCGCTGCGGTGGTTGCCATTTTCAAACCCTGCCTTCAATCTTCTTTGAGACCTTGAGGTCACATCGTCCTATGTCGCCTGTGACGCGCCTTGGACCCGACGATCAATTCCTGGCCGCCCCCTCAACAGAGCGGCGGCCAATCCGGCTCATTGCGCCGCGGCCCCAACCGAGGCGAACGAATTCGCCGGATTGGCCGCAAATTTCTTCTTGGCGTCCTCGACCCACGCCGCGAAGTCCTGATCGCTGACGACCTTGACGGCGATCGGCATGAAGGCGTGGTCCTTGCCGCACAATTCCGAGCACTGGCCGTAGAACATGCCGGTCTTGGTGGCCTTGAACCAGGTTTCGTTGAGACGGCCGGGAATGGCGTCGATCTTGATCCCGAAGGCCGGCACCGCGAAGGAGTGGATCACGTCGGCACCGATGGTCTGGACCCGGATCACCTTGTTCACCGGCACGACCATTTCATTGTCGACCCCAAGCAGCCGCGGCTGCTTGTCGGCGGCCATCAGCGAATCGAATTCGAACTTGCCGTTATCGGGATAGGCATAAGACCAGTACCACTGCTTGCCCGTCGCCTTGATGGTCAGGTCGGCCTTGGGAATGTCGAGTTCCAGGAACAGGAGGCGGAACGACGGAACCGCGATACCGACCAGGATCAGCACCGGAATGAGCGTCCAGGCTACCTCGATCAGGGTGTTGTGGGTGGTGCGGGAAGGTACCGGGTTGGCTTTGGCGTTGAACTTGACGACAACAATGACCAGGAGCGCCAGCACGAACAGCGTAATGACGGTGATCAGGACAAACAGGAAGTTATGAAACCAGGTAATGTTGTCCATGACGGGAGAAGCCGCTTCCTGCAGCTTGTACTCCCACGGCGCCGGCTGGCCCAATTCGGCAAATGCCGTTCCGCAAGCCAGAAATGCGGTGCCGGCCACCGCCCAACCCAGCAACCGACGGCCGATTTGGCCCTTCGACATCTTCATGTCGCTCGCGCTCCTTTATAAAATTCCCCCGCGCATTCCCCCCGAGGGCAAAGAATGGCGCCCGATTCCGCCCTCTGGCAAATGGCCTTGAGATGTACTTTGGCAGCACACCGGGCCAGCTTGTTCGAATGCGTCTAAATCCAGCCTCTCAAACCATAATTCTAAGGCCATCGCAATGCAGTAGTACGACCTGCGGGGGTGCATAGACGGCTATTCTGATGATGCTATGCGAATGTCTCAATTTCACGGGAAATCAGCATAAACGCCCCGTTTCAAGCCCGTCATGGCTTGACAGGCGGATTGCCGGATGTACGCACAGAAATGTTGCGCTTGCAGGGTCTGATTCGTTGGCGGATCGAGGCTTCCGGTGACACCCGGCCAGCCATCAAGGCGCCGTCATTACCGTATCAGTCGGGTGCGTCCGGTGTTGCCGACGCATAAGCCGAAGAAATATCAAGGGATCGACCCTGATGGGCCCTTCGAAATACCCGATTAGTTCCGAAGCTTTCCGCCGCTTGCGAATTTGTATCCGGGACGCGTTCTCGGTCAGCGCCATGGGCGCGGGCCTCGTTTCAAGTCTCGCTTTTGTGGGCTGGTTGAGCCTGACGGCGCCGGCCGGCGCGCAAGGCGCGGTACGGTCGGTCCACGGCGACTGGCAGATCCGCTGCGATACTCCGCCCGGCGCTCAGGCCGAACAATGCGCGTTGATTCAGAGCGTGGTAGCCGAGGACCGGTCCAATGCCGGCCTGACCGTCATCGTGCTGAAGACCGCCGACCAGAAGAGCAAGCTGATGCGCGTGGTGGCGCCACTCGGGGTGCTGTTGCCCTCGGGCCTTGGCCTCAAGCTCGACAATGTCGACGTCGGCCGGGCCGGTTTTGTCCGTTGCCTGCCCAACGGCTGCGTCGCCGAGGTCGTGATGGATGACAAACTGCTGGGCCAGTTGCGGAGCGCCAAGACCGCGACTTTCATCATTTTCGAGACGCCAGAGGAAGGCATCGGCTTTCCCCTCAGCCTGAACGGGCTCGGCGAGGGTTACGACAAATTACCGTGAAGCAATGAGGCAATCTGCCTCGCTTTGTGGCACGTCTGCCCCTCCCTTTCACAGACTATCGCGCCTATTTTGGAGAAAGTGTAGTGGCCTGGGTCACGCGCGCCGGAGCGGATCGGGGTTACCGTGATGTAAGGCGACCGCTTTGCGAGACTTTGCTTAACTGCACACCTGCACGTTGCTAGCTGCCGGATTGGAGTACACATGACGCCCCCGACCTCGCTTCTCGACCGCGCCCAACTCGACCGCGATGCCGTCCGCCACGAAATTGCGCGCGGGCTTTCGGGCGCCGACGACGGCGAGCTGTTCCTGGAATATGGCCAGACCGAAGCCTTGATGTTCGATAATGGCCGGCTGAAGCAGGCGACCTATGACACTAGTCAAGGTTTCGGCCTGCGCGCGGTGAAAGATGACGCGGTCGGCTACGCGCATTCCTCCGACGTTTCGCTGCCGGCGCTGATTCGCGCAGCCGATGCGGTGTCGGCGGTCCGCGGCGGATATAACGGGACTTTCGCCGCAGCCCCGTCCCATACCAATGTCCGGCTTTACGGCGATGAAAACCCGCTGGATGGGCCGGAGTTCGAAACCAAGGTCAAGCTGCTCGCCGAAATCGACGCCTATGTCCGCCAAAAAGAGCCGCGGGTGCGTCAGGTCACGGTCAGTCTGGGCGCGACTTGGCAAGTCGTCGAAATTCTCCGTCCCGACGGCGAAAGCTATCGCGACATCCGCCCGCTGGTGCGGGTCAATATTTCCGTGGTCGCAGGTCAAGGCGATCGTCAGGAGAGCGGCTCCAGAGGCTATGGCGGCCGTGAGGGTTATGCGCGCTTCATCGAAACCAAAGCGTGGCGCGAGGCCGCCGACGGCGCCATCCGCGAGGCGCTGGTCAATCTGGAATCGGTGCCGGCGCCCGCCGGCGAAATGGATGTCGTGTTGGGCGCAGGCTGGCCCGGCGTAATGTTGCATGAGGCCGTCGGCCATGGGCTCGAGGGCGATTTCAACCGCAAGAAGACATCCGCCTTTGCCGGCCTGATGGGCCAGCAGGTGGCAGCCAAGGGCGTCACCGTGGTCGACGACGGCACCATGGCGTCGCGCCGCGGCTCGCTCTCGATCGACGATGAAGGCACGCCGACCAACCGCACGGTATTGATCGAGGACGGCGTCCTGGTCGGTTACATGCAGGACCGGCAGAATGCCCGGCTGATGAACATGAAGCCAACCGGCAACGGCCGCCGCCAGGGCTATGCCCATGTGCCGATGCCGCGCATGACCAACACCTACATGCTGTCCGGCGGCCGCGATCCGGCGGAAATCCTCGCCTCGGTCAAAAACGGCATCTACGCCGCCAACTTCGGCGGTGGACAGGTCGACATCACCTCCGGCAAATATGTGTTCCAGTGCACCGAGGCCTACAGAATCGAAAACGGCAAGCTGGGCGCGCCGCTGAAAGGCGCGATGCTGATCGGCAATGGACCGACCGACCTGCATCGGATCACCATGGTCGGTAACGATCTGGCGCTCGACAGCGGAATCGGCACCTGCGGCAAGAACGGCCAGGGCGTTCCGGTCGGCGTCGGCCAGCCGACGCTGCGGATGGAACGGATTACGGTTGGAGGTACCGGTTCATGACGATGGAGCGGCAATCGATCGCCACGCGCGCGCGCGGCTGGGGCGCGCAGCTTGTTCAGTTTGCGGCGGCGTTGGGACTGGTTTTTCTGGCGAAGGGCGCCATTGCCGAGCCGTTCTATGTGCCGTCGGGCTCGATGGAACCGACGCTTCTGATTGGGGACGCGCTGCTCGCATCAAAATTCCCTTACGGCTACGGCACAGCCTCACTGCCGATCCAGATCAATCTGCCCGAAACCGGACGGGTGTTCGGCAATGTGCCCAAGCGCGGCGACGTCGTGGTGTTCCGTTGGCCCGGCGACCGCTCGCAGGCCTGGGTCAAGCGCGTCGTTGGATTGCCCGGTGACCGCATTCAGATGCGCCAGGGCCAGCTCTTTATCAACGACCGTGCGGCCTCGCTCAAAGCCGATGGCATCGGCGAGGTGGAAGACGAGCGCGGCGAGTATGAGCCGGCGCGCCGCTTCATCGAGACGTTGCCGGGCGGCGTCAGCCACGCGATCTTCAAGATCCGCGACAATGGACGGCTCGACAATACGGCCGAGGTCACGGTGCCGGAGGGCTATCTGTTCGTGATGGGCGACAACCGCGACAACTCCGCCGACAGCCGCGTGCCGCTGCGCGATGGTGGCGTCGGATTTTTGCCGATTGACGATCTGGTCGGCCGCGCTGACGCCGTGATCGGTTCCTGGGACCTCGGTATCCGCGGCCAGCCGGTGTGGACATGGCTGTCCGGCTTCCGTCTCGCACGCTTCTTCACTTCGGTGCGCTAAAGAAGTCTTAGAAGCCTTACCTGACGACGCCGGAAGTGAATCCCGGCTTGCGCCGCGGCGGCTTGATGTCCTTTTTTAAAAAGCAGTGGGGCTCCCGGCCTACATATCCGGCACGCGCATAGGTCCAGGCCCGGCATTTATTGTCGGTGCCGCAGGCCGCCTTGCAGACCTCGTCGCCCTCGCCCCGCTTGAGTTCAAAACTGCGGTAGTCGCCGCCTGCGCGGTCGATCGAAGTTTCGACCGCGCCGTTGCGCGGTTCGACCACGCCGGCGCCGCGCACGCCCGACACGCAGCAGTCGTCCGCGATGCGCGCCGGCACGCTGTTCTTCAGCCAGCAGAGCGCCGCTCGTGAAGTGTCGTTCGGATAGTTGAAGCTCCAGGCGCGGCAACGCCGGTCGCGCTCGCATACCAGCGCACAATCGGCCGGATCCCCTGAGGGTACCGGCGAACTCTGGTAGTCGCCGCCCGGGCGATCGAAATTGGACTGCGCCTGCGCCGGTCGGTTGACGGTCAAGATCGCGAAGAGAACGAGCGTCCCCAAACACGCCAGTGAGAGGCGACCTCCCCACATTCGCAATGCTTTCAACCGATTGGAGTTACCCGCAAACGGCGGGCCAGTGACCCTGCCATTTGATCGCCATGAACCTGTACGGCTGATGAACGGCGCGTTGTGCTTCCGGCCGGCCCTTGTTCTAAAAGGCGTATTCGCCGTAGGCGGGCTCGACCGAGCCGTTCCAGGGGCCGTTGAACTTCGCCAACATTTCCTCGGCCGGCGTCACCCCGGTATCGATGATCCGGTCGAGCGGTTCCAGATAACGCGTCTCGTCACGCCCGGAGTGATCGACACGGCCCCGGCGGCGCAATCCGGCATGCGCCAGTGCCAGACACTCTTTAGCGACTTCGAAGATATAGCGCTGCTTGATCCTGGCCTTGAAGCCGAGACGCGGCACGTCATCCCGCAGCGACTGTCTTTCGAAGGCATTCCAGCCTCTGACGATGTCCCAGGCCGCATCCAGGCTGGTGTCGTCATAGAGCAATCCGACCCAGAACGCCGGCAAGGCCGGCAGCCGGTCCCAGGGCACGCCGTCGGCGCCCCGCATTTCCAGATAGCGCTTCAGCCGCACTTCCGGGAAGATCGTCGAAAGATGATTGGCCCAGTCCGACAGCATCGGCCGCTCGCCGGGAAGGGCCGGATTTTTTCCGTCAAAGAAATCCCGGAACGAAGAGCCCGCAACATCGATATAGTTGTCGCCGCGCTTGACGAAATACATCGGCACATCCAGCGCGTAGTCGACCCAGCGCTCGAACCCCATGCCGTTTTCGAACGCCCACGGGATCATTCCGGCGCGCGCATTGTCGGTATCGCGCCAGATTTCCGAGCGGAACGAGAGAAAGCCGTTTGGCTTGCCTTCTGTGAAGGGCGAGTTGGCGAACAAGGCGGTCGCCACCGGCTGCAACGCCACCGATACCCGCAATTTCTTGACCATGTCGGCTTCGGAGGAGAAGTCGAGATTGGTCTGCACCGTGCAGGTCCGGTACATCATGTCGAGGCCGTAGCGGCCGACCTTCGGCATGTAGTGGCTCATGATCTTGTAGCGGCCCTTGGGCATGACCGGAATCTGCGTCCGCGACCAGGATGGCGTCATGCCGAGGCCGAGAAAGCCGATCCCCAACGGGGCTGCGATCTCGCGCACTTGCGCTAGATGCGCCATCAACTCGCCCTGGGTCTGATGCACGGTCTCTACCGGCGCGCCCGACAATTCGAACTGCCCGCCGGGCTCGAGCGAAATCGCGCCGCCGCCGGTGACGTCGTAAAGCCCGATGATGTTGCCACGCTCCATGATCGGCTCCCAGCCGAGCAGGAGTTGCATGCCTTCCAGCAGCGCGCCGATGCCGCGGGCGCCTTCGTAAGGCACCGGCTGATGGCCGCTCAACGTGAACGGCGTTTTTTCGTGCTCGGTCCCGATCCGGAATTCGGAAACAGGTTTTACGCCGTCCTCGAGCCAGCCGACGAGTTCGTCGCGCGACTGAAGGGGCGTCATATCGATCTGGTCACGCGCCATGCAAATTCCGAATGTGGGGCGCTGCGGCCAAACGCGCGCGGTGCCGGAGGCTTCCGCGAACCCTGCGGTTCGCGGGGATGAGTGAGATGGATGGTATCATCGGGCGAGCGCGCCGTCTTTTGCGGCGAGTGAGGTTGTCTCCCCGCCTGAGCAGCAGCCGAGCCGGTCCAGAAGACCGCAGAGCTTTATGGCGTCGGCATCCGACAACTTCGAACCGACATGCTTTTCGATGACAGCGGAATAGGCGCTCCACATCTTCTTTTGCAATTCACGCCCGGCTTCGGTGATTTCGACGAACTGGCCGCGCTTGTCCATTTTGCATTCGCGGCGCACCGCCAGCCCCTCGTCGACCAGCCGGTCGATCAGCCGCGACGTGGAATATTGCGGCAACAGCATCTGCTTTTCCAATTCCACCGGTCGAAGCTCACCGGCGGGCGCGCGCGACAATTCAAGCAAGGCGTCATACCAGGCAAGCGGCGGGAATCCGGCTTTCTTCAAATCCTGCTCGACCGCATTCAACACCCGGCTCTGGACCCGCATCAGGCGGATCCAGGCGGCAGTTGCTTCCGTCGATGGTTTGCGTTTCATGGTCGAGGTCCACACTATCCGCGCACTCTACCCCACTTGATGCATATGCATCAATGTTGACCGCTTCATGCAAATGCATTTAGCCATGGTTTGCCGATTTGCCATAACCCAGGGAGAAGCCCCATGAAACTCTATTATGCGCCCGGAGCCTGCTCACTTTCCCCCCACATCGCGCTCCTTGAAGCCGGCCTTCCTTACGACCTCGTTAAGGTCGATCTGCGCGCCAAGAAGCTCGAAAACGGGGACGATTATTTGAAGATCAACCCGAAAGGCCAGGTGCCGGCGCTGATGCTCGACAGCGGCGAACTCGTCACCGAGGGCCCGGTCATCGTGCAGATGATCGCCGACAAGGTGCCGGCCAAGAACCTCGCCCCCGCCCGCGACAGCACCGAGCGTTACAAGCTGCAAGAATGGCTCACCTACATCAACGGCGAACTGCACAAGAACATCGGCCCGCTGTTCAACCCGGCGCTTTCGGACGAAGCCAAGGGGGTCTTCAAGGACCGGGCAATGGGCAAGTTCAAATATCTCGATAGCCAGTTGGCTGGCCGCGACTATCTGATGGGCAAGCAATTCACGGTAGCCGACGGTTATCTGTTCGTGATGCTGAACTGGGCCGAACGGATGAAGTTCGACCTTTCAGGATTGGACAACCTGATGGCCTACAAGGCTCGCGTTGCGGCGCGTCCGAAGGTGGATGAAGCCCTGGTCAAGGAAGGCCTGAAGGCGGCGTGAGGCTGGCCGTGTCTCCCTCCCCCTGAAAGGGGGAGGGTTGGGGTGGGGGGTCAAATCTTGCTCAAGTGGATCCCCTCCCGCTTGGTCTGCGATCAAGCGACCTCCCCTTTTCAAGGGGAGGTCAAGTACTACGCCGCCGCTTGTTTCTTCGGCGGGAAGCGGCCGTAGAAAGTCTCGCCCTTGGCGGCCATCTCGATCAGCAGTTTCGGCGGAGTGAAGCGCGAGCCGTATTTGGCCTCGAGCTTGTGGCACAATTCGACGAACTTCTTGGTGCCCATGAAATCGATGTAAGACAGCGTACCGCCGGTGAACGGCGCAAAGCCGAAGCCGAGAATCGAACCGACATCGGCCTCGCGCGGATCGGTGATGACGTGGTCCTCCACGGTGCGGGCCGCTTCCACCGCCTGCACCACGAGGAAACGCTGCTTCATTTCCTCGACATCGAGTGTGTCCGGATCGAGGTGCTTCGGCTGAAGGCCCCCGAGAGCGGACCACAGGCTCTTCTGGCCCTTGCCCTTCTCCGGATAGTCGTAAAAGCCCTTGCTGTTCTTGCGGCCGAAGCGGCCCTGCTTTTCGACCATTTCGACCAGAAGCTTCTTCTGGGCCTGATCGATCGCGTTCGGGCCGAGGTCGGCTTCGGTGGCCTTCATGATCTTGAGCACGAGATCGAGCGCGACTTCATCCGACAGCGACAACGGCCCGACCGGCATGCCGGCCATCTTGGCGGTGTTCTCGATCATCGCCGGCGGCACGCCCTCCATCAGCATTTCCAGCCCCTCGGCGGTGAAACGCAGCACGCAGCGGTTGGCGAAGAAGCCTCTGCTATCATTGACCACGATCGGGGTCTTGCCGATCTGGCGCACATAGTCGAGCGCGGTGGCGAGCGCGACATCGCCGGTATTCTTGCCGACGATGATTTCCACCAGCATCATCTTCTCGACCGGGGAGAAGAAGTGGATGCCGATGAACTTGCCCTGGTCCTTGAATTCCTCCGCCAGCGAATTGATCGGCAGCGTCGAGGTGTTGGAGGCAAAGATCGCATCACTCTTCAACAGCGGCTGCGCCCTGGCATAGGTTTCGGCCTTGACCTTGCGGTCCTCGAACACCGCCTCGATGACGAGATCGCAATCCTTCAGCGCGTTGTAGTCGGCCGTCGCTGAAATGCGCGACAAGATCGTGTCGCGATCGCTCTCCTTGGCGCGGCCTTTCTTGATCAGGTCGTCGATCACCGATTGTGCATGCGCCTTGCCCTTGTCGGCACTGACCTGGTCGCGGTCGATCAGCACCACGTCGATGCCGCCACGTGCCGAGACATAGCCGACGCTCGCGCCCATGAAGCCGGCGCCGATGATGGCGAGCTTCTTGACCTTGGTCGGTGGAACGTTTGGCGGACGCCGCGCGCCCTTGTTCAATTCCTGCATCGACAGGAACAGCGAGCGGATCATCGCCGCCGCTTCGTTCGAGCGCAGGATCTGCGCGAAGTAGCGCGACTCGACGCGAAGTGCCGCGTCGATCGGCAACTGCAAGCCTTCATAAACGCATTGCATGACGGCGCGCGCCGCCGGGTAATTGTCGAAGGTCTCGCGGCGATAGATAGCATTGCCCGCGGGGAACATCATCATGCCGGCCTTGGAGTAGACCGGCCCGCCCGGCAGCCTGAACGCCTTATCGTCCCAGGGGGCGGCCGCCTTGCCGCCGCCCTTGATCCAGTCCTTGGCCGCCTTGATCAAATCCGACGCCGGCACCAAGGCATCGATCAATTTCAGCGTCTTGGCCTTGTCGAGATTGACGGCTTCGCCCTTGAGCAACAATTGCATCGCGTCTTGCGGCGACACGATGCGCGGCACGCGCTGGGTGCCGCCGGCGCCGGGGAAAAGCCCGACCTTGATTTCAGGCAACCCGAGGCGAGTCTTGGGATTTTGCGCAGCGACACGGTGGTGGCAGGCCAGCGTCAGTTCGAACGCTCCGCCGAGCGCCAGGCCGTTGATCGCGGCGACCCAGGGCTTGCCGGATGTCTCGATCGCGCGAAACAGTAGCGACATCTTGCGGCTCTCGTCGAACAGCATCTGGTTGGCCGCCACTTCGCCCTTGGTCTTGAATAACGCAGTATATCGCCCGTGCATGCCTTCCAGCATCGACAGGTCAGCACCGGCCGAAAATGCCTCCTTGCCGGAGGTGATAACGACGCCCTTTACCGCCGCATCGGCCGAGGTCTGCTTCACGATCTCCTCAAGCTCGGCGATCGTGGTTTCATCCAGCACGTTCATCGAGCGGCCGGGAATATCCCAGGTGACGAGTGCAATGCCGTCAGCGTCGGTCTCGACTTTGAAATTCTTGGCCATTTCCCGTTCCCCCTTACACGCGCTCGATGATCGTGGCGGTACCCATGCCGCCGCCGATGCACAGCGTAACCAGCGCGGTCGACTTGTTGGAGCGCTCGAGTTCGTCGAGCACGGTGCCGAGTATCATCGCCCCCGTTGCGCCCAACGGATGGCCGAGTGCAATCGCCCCGCCATTGACGTTGATCTTGGCGTTGTCGATGTCGAACGCCTGGATATAGCGCAGCACCACGGAAGCGAACGCCTCGTTCAACTCGAACAAGTCGATGTCGGACTTCTTCATGCCGGAGCGTTCGAACAGTTTTTCGGTGACGTCGACCGGGCCGGTCAGCATCATCGCGGGCTCCGAACCGATATTGGCAAAGGCGCGGATCTTGGCGCGGGGCTTCAAACCATATTTACTGCCCGCTTCCTTGCTGCCGAGCAGCACCGCGCCTGCACCGTCGACGATCCCTGACGAATTGCCGGCGTGATGCACGTAATTGACGCGCTCGATCTCGGGGTGCGACTGAATCGCCACGCCATCGAAGCCGCCCATCTGCGCCACCTGTGCAAACGACGGCTGCAACTGCGCCAGCGTCTGCATCGTCGTCGAGGGTCGCATGTGTTCGTCCTTGGCCAGGATCGTGAGCCCGTTGACGTCCTTTACCGGCACCACCGATTTGTCGAAGCGGCCCTCGTCCCAGGACTTTGCCGCGCGTTGCTGGCTTTGCACCGCATAGGCATCGACGTCGTCGCGCGAAAAGCCGTATTTGGTCGCAATCAGATCGGCCGAGATGCCCTGCGGCATGAAATAGGCCGGCACCGCGATCGAGGGATCCATCGGCCAGGCACCGCCGGAAGCGCCGATACCGACCCGGCTCATGGATTCCGCGCCACCACCGATCGTCAGTTCGTTCTGGCCGCTCATGATCTGGGCGGCGGCGAAATTCACCGCATCGAGACCTGAGGCGCAAAAGCGGCTGATCTGCACGCCGGGAACGGATTCGCCCAGACCCGCCTGCAGCGCAGCAAAGCGCGCAATGTCGGAACCGGCCTCACCGATCGGATCAACCACGCCCAGGATCACGTCGTCGACGACCCCTTCGGGCAGATGGTTACGCTCCTTGAGCGCCTTCAACGGCGCGGTGGCGAGCGCGAGCGCTGTCACCTCATGCAATGCACCGTCGGCCTTGCCGCGGCCGCGCGGCGTGCGAACGTGATCGTAGATATACGCCTCAGGCATGAAGCCCTCCCGGGTTGAGGATCATATTCGGTTTGAAAGACAGACGCGGGACCTCAACGGTCCCGCGGTAAAAACTGCTCCGATCAGAAAGCGTCGGCCGCCAATTCCATGATGGTGGCGCTGCCGCTCTGGATGCGCGCCAGATGTGTGGTGGTTGCCGGCAGCACCCGTTCCATGAAGAAGCGGCCCGTCACCAGCTTGGTCGTCAGATAAGCGGTTGCGCCGCTCCCCGCAATCTTGTCGTTGGCGACTTTCGCCATCTTGGCCCACATATAGCCCAGCGTCACCAGGCCGAACAAATGCATGTAGTCGGTGGCAGCCGCGCCGGCGTTATCCGGCTTCATCATCGCGTTCTGCATCAGCCAGGTGGTGGCCTGCTGAAGATGGCCAAGCGCATTGGACAATGGCGCGACGAACGGCTTCATCGCCTCGTCGCCGCCATGCTCCTTGGCGAAGGCGCCGACTTCGCCGAAGAAAGCCATTACGGCGCGGCCACCGTCACGCGGCAATTTGCGACCGACCAGATCGAGCGCCTGAATACCGTTGGCGCCCTCATAGATCATGGCGATACGCGCATCGCGCACGAACTGCTCCATGCCCTGCTCGGCGATATAGCCGTGACCGCCATACATCTGCTGGGCCTGAACGGCATTGGCAAAGCCGGTCTCGGTGAGAAACCCTTTCATGACCGGCGTCATCAGCCCCATGTGATCGTCCGCCTCCTGGCGATCTTTCGGGTCGCTCGACCTGTGGGCCACGTCGCTCTTGAGTGAGGTCCAGACCACCATCGCACGCGCCGCCTCGTTGAAGGCGCGAATGGTAAGCAGCGTGCGACGCACGTCAGGATGTACGATGATCGGATCGGCCGGTTTGTCCGGTGCTTTCACGCCCGACAGCGCGCGGCCCTGCAGGCGGTCGCGGGCGTAGGCTGCCGCGTTCTGGTAGGCGACTTCCGACTGCGCCAGGCCCTGCACGGCGACGCCAAGCCGTGCCTCGTTCATCATCACGAACATGCCCTGCATGCCCTTGTTTTCCTCGCCGATCAGCCAGCCGGTGGCGGCATCGTAATTCATCACGCAGGTCGAATTGCCGTGAATGCCCATTTTGTGCTCGATCGAGCCGCAGGTGACGCCGTTGCGTTGCCCCAGCGAGCCGTCGGCATTGACCAGGAATTTCGGCACCACGAACAGCGACACGCCCTTGATGCCGGCGGGCGCCCCTTCAATGCGCGCCAGCACCAGATGAATGATGTTTTCGGTGAGGTCGTGCTCGCCGGCGGAAATGAAGATCTTGGTGCCTGATATCTTGTAGCTGCCGTCGCCTTGCTTGACGGCCTTGGTGCGCAACAGACCCAGATCCGTTCCGCATTGCGGCTCGGTGAGGTTCATGGTGCCGGTCCATTCGCCCGCCACCATTTTCGGGACGTACATCGCCTTCTGCTCCGGCGTGCCGTGCACGAGCAGCGCTGCGGTCGCGCCCACGGTGAGACCGCCATACATGGAAAAGGCCATGTTCGCCGAGCACTGGAATTCGGTGACGGTCTGGCTCAGCGTGATCGGCAAGCCCTGCCCGCCATATTCCGTCGGTACCGAGAGTCCGAGCCAGCCGCCTTCGGCGACCTGTTTAAAGGCCGCCTTGAAACCCTTCGGCGTCGTCACGCTGTTGTCGTCGTGGCGGGTACAGCCTTCGAGATCGCCGACACGGTTGAGTGGCTGCAGGACTTCCTCGCTCAGCTTGGCCGCTTCGCCCAGTATGGCCTCGCGCACATCGGCCGACGCGTCGCTGAATCCGGGGAGATTGTCGTAACGGTCGATTTGAAAGACGTCGTTGAGCAGGAAATTAACGTCTTCAAGCGGCGCTTTGTAGATCGGCATGACGTTCTCCCGGCAAGGTCTTGGTGGCGTTCTTGAGGGCAGCTGGAGGCGGACATTAACCGCTTCCTTGAGTCGAGGGCAGCTCCTACCGCAACTGCGCGATGGTCTTGCACCGCGGCATTAGGGCGTTGCCAATTGCGCGCCCATCAACCGATGCAGCAGATTGATGGCTTTCAGCGGGCGAACCATCACCTTGAAATGCGTGATGCGATCCTCTGCGTCAAAACTGATGATGTCGACGCCGTTGATTGTGACGCCCTCGACTTCGCAGGTGAATTCCAGCACAGCGCCGTCATCACTGGTCCATTCGCCAACATAGCGAAAGCCCGGGCCGGCCAACACCTTGGTGGCACCGATCAGGTATTTGGAAGTGATGTCGCGGCCACGCTGCGGCGTGTGCACCACGGGGCTTTCGAACACGACATCGGGATGGAGCAAATTCCAGAGCGCGGCGGGATCTCGGGACTCGAGAAAGCCATGCCATCGTTGAAGGCCGTTCGTTGTCAAAGCAAGCCTCCCGCGATCGACAGCCCGGGCCCGGGTATCGCCGTCGCCCCTATATGCACATTGACGCATATGCATAAATACGCATAAAGTCAACCGCGTTTAAATGGCGGATCATTCGACGACGGGATGGGAGATCGCCCCTTGGCCCTTGCTGACGCCATTCTCGCCTGCCTGACCGAACGCCCCATGACGGGCTATGAGCTCGCCAAGACGTTCGATTCCTCGATCGGCTTTTTCTGGAAAGCCGACCATCAGCAGATTTATCGCGAGCTCTCCAAGCTGCGCGAGCGCGGCCATATTCAGGGGCGCGAGGTCGTCCAGTCCGGCAAACCCAACAAGCTGGTCTATACGCTGACGACCGAGGGCAAAGTCGCGTTCCGCCATTGGGCCGCCCGCCCCTCGACGCCGGCCTCGATCAAGGACGATCTCCTGATCCGGATTTATGCGCTCGATGCGGTCGACATCGAGCCGTTGCGCGCCGATTTGATGGCAAGGCAGGAACATCACCGCGACCGCTATGAGCGCTACGAGCGGATCCTGAAGAAACGCTTTCCGCAGGGAACCGCTTCACCCGCCGACATGGGCAAGCTGCTTGGGCTTCGCATCGGCCTGCGGCACGAGCAAATGGTCGCCGAGTGGTGCGAGGAAGCGATCACGGCACTTTCGGCGATCTCTTGCGCTGCGGTCGTACCGTTCGATGCCGGGACGCGAAAAAAAGAGACCGGTTCCAGCGACTAAGGCGAAGCTGATTGCGATCCTCGGATCGGCTCCGCAAACTTTACGGCCGGCCAGCCTCGTTCCTTAACCCGTTATTTACCGTAACGCGAAAAAGTCGATCTGCAGAGGCAGACGACCCGCGCCAAATTCGATTGTCTCGTCTTGGGGACACGCGGGGAGGCCGGAGGCGCCAGGTGGAGCGCCGGAGCGGAACCGGACGGAAGCATGAATTCGCGTGTATCGTGGAGTACTGAAGGCATTGATCCCGCCGTCCGGGAGCGGGCCGAGGCTGCCGCTCGCCGGGCCGGCGTGTCGTTGAGCGACTGGCTCAACCTGAGCCTGGGCGACGCCACCCCGCCGAATTTTCGCAGTCCTCCCGACCAACGTCCGGCGATGCCCGCCCAGCAGAGCCGGGATGTCGCCGACATCCACCAGCGGCTGGATGCGATCACCCGCCAGATCGAACAGATTTCGCAAGCACGGCCGCGCAACGATGCCCCGCGCGGCGAGCCGCCGGTCGCGCGGCAATTGAATGATGCGATCGCGCGTCTCGATGCGCGGCTCTCGCAGATTTCCAATCCGGCACCCGCGCAACAGCGCCAGGCTCAGGAAAAGCAACGACAGGCCGAGATGGTCGAGCGCGCGGCTACCCAGGTCTATCGTCCCTCGCCTCCGCTCAATCCGGCCTCCTTCGATTCCGCGATCGCGGAAATTTCCGCGCGCCAGAACGAGCTCGACGGCTTTGCCGCCCAACCGGTGCTGCGCAACGCGCCGCCGATTGTGCCGGCATCGGCCTATGCGCCGCCGCCCGCTGCCGCCTACGCCCCGCCGCCGGGCCCTGATTTTTCGTCGCTGGAGCAGCACCTCGTCAAAATCACGAGCCAGATCGAATCGCTGCGGCAGCCCGATCACATCGAACAGTCGATCGCCGCTTTCCGCAGCGAACTCGGCGAAATTCGTCAGGCCATTACCGAGGCGATGCCGCGCCGGGCGATCGAATCGATCGAAAACGAAGTGCGCGCCCTCGCCCGCCGCATCGACGATAACAGACAAAACGGCAGCGACAGCCAGACGCTCGCCGGCATTGAACGCGCGCTCAGCGAAATCCGCGAAGTGCTGCGCTCACTGACCCCGGCCGAACAGCTCGCAGGCTACGACCAGGCAATCCGCAACCTCACCGCCAAACTCGACCAGATCATTCGGGCCAACGACGACCCGTCGACGATCCACCAGCTCGAAGGCGCGATCGCAGCCCTTCGCGCGATCGTCTCCAATGTCGCATCCAACGATGCGCTGGCTCGCCTCAGCGACGACGTGCATGCTCTGTCAGCCAAGGTCGACCAGCTGAGCCGCCCGGATGGCCGTGCCGATTCGCTTGTAGCACTCGAACAGCGCATCGCCGCGCTGATGTCCTCGCTCGAGAGCCGCGAACAACGGCCGCCGGCAAGCGAGAATTCCGAGCAGATCGAGCGCGCCTTGCTGGCCCTGTCCGATCGCCTCGACCGCATGCCGGTCGGCAACGACAGCGCGTCCGCTTTCGCTCATCTGGAGCAGCGCGTATCCTATCTGCTCGAACGGCTGGAAGCTTCCTCCGATCATCGCTCCGGCAATCTCGGGCGGGTCGAGGAGGGCCTTCATGATATTCTGCACCATCTCGAACGGCAGCATGCGAGCTTTGCCGACTTCGCCGCCAATAACCGCGGCGAGCCGGCCGCCCCAGACGACGGATTCGCCGATCTGTTCAAGCGCGAATTGTCCGACATCCGTTTCAGCCAGGCGGAAACCGGTCGTCATACCCAAGACTCGCTGGAAGCCGTCCACAACACGCTCGGCCACGTGGTCGATCGCCTTTCGACGATCGAAGGCGATCTGCGGACGGCTCGCGCCCAGCCGGCAGCGCCGCCCGTGGCGGCGCCGAGTTATGCGGCACCGGCCCCGTCGGCTCCCGAACCTTCTTATTCCGCGCCTGAAGAGCCGCTTGTGCTGCAATATGCAGAACCGGAGGCGATCCCATCGGTGGCGATGCCGCCGCCGATCAAGCCGGAATTGCCGACCCCTGCCGCACAGCAGGAGTATTTTTCCGCCGCTCCGCGCGATTTCCATGCGGCTTCCCAGGCAGAGCCGCCCGCGGTTCCGCCCCGGACCATCAGCGAAATTCTGGAGCCGCATACGGCGCCCCCGCGCCTTGCGATCGACCCGGACCTGCCGCCCGATCATCCGCTCGAACCGGGCACACGGCCGTCGGCCCGTGTTGCCTCGCCGTCGGAGCGCATCGCGGCATCCGAGAGCGCGATCAGCAGCATTCCGGCCGCCGCCGCTTCCAAGGAGCCCGTCAGTACGTCGAGTTTCATTGCCGCCGCGCGCCGTGCCGCTCAGGCCGCCGCCGCCGCGCCGCCGCCCGACAAAGCCGGCCGGACGCCGAAGGCCGCAAAGCCCGCCGACCCAACCAAGCCGGCCTCGAACATTACCTCGAAGATCCGCTCCTTGCTGGTCGGCGCGAGCGTCGTCGTGATCGTGCTCGGCACATTCAGGATGGCGATGACGCTGCTCGATACCGGCACCCCACCGGCGATACCAGGTGCGGAAAGTTCGACCGATGCGCCGTCGCCGGCTTCTCCTGCCGACAACAATGCAAGCCCGGCGATGCCAACCCAGACGACGCCCTCGATGGCGTCACCGACGCCGATCGGACGGCAGTCTTTCAACAACGCCAGGACCAGCGACAGCATCGCCTCGGTTGCCATTCCACAGAACAATGCACCTTCGTTTTCCTCCACGGGCGACGTGACCGGGGCGATCCCGCTCTCACCGAACTCGTCGAGCACGGGCAAACTGGCGATGATCGCGGTTCCGCCGACCGAGCACCTGCCTGAAGCCATCGGCGGTCCGGTTCTGCGCGCCGCCGTGCTCAAGGGCGATCCTACGGCCGCCTTTGAAATCGGTGTACGCTTTGCCGAGGGCAAGGGCGTCGCGGCCAATTACGACGAAGCCGCCAAATGGCTCGATCGCGCGGCGCAGGCTGGCGTCGTACCGGCGATCTTCAGGCTCGGCACCTTCTACGAGAAGGGCCTGAGCGTGAAAAAGGATGTCGATATCGCCCGCCGCTATTACATGCAGGCCGCCGAGCGCGGCAACGCCAAGGCGATGCACAATCTCGCGGTGCTGGATGCGGACGGCGGCGGCAAGGGCGCTAACTACAAGAGCGCGTCGCAATGGTTCCGCAAGGCCGCCGATCGCGGCATCGCCGACAGCCAGTACAACCTCGGCATTCTCTACGCCCGCGGCATCGGCGTTGAGCAGAACCTCGCCGAATCCTTCAAGTGGTTCAGCCTCGCCGCCGCCCAAGGCGATGTCGACGCCGGTCGCAAGCGCGACGACATTGCCAAACGTCTCGACGCGCAGTCACTGGCCGCGGCCAAGCTCGCGATCCAGACCTTCACAGCTGAACCCCAGCCCGACGATGCCGTCAACGTGGCGGCGCCTACGGGCGGCTGGGATTCGGCGCCGGCGACCGCCGGAAATACCAAGCCCGCCATCAAGCCGGTGGCGGCGAAGCGCACGGCATCGGCGCACTGACGCTGGTGGTCCGATTCTAACATTCGCATCCCTTTTCTGCGGGCACTTTTGCGAATGTTAGAATCAAAGGACCACTAGCGAATGCCAAATCCACCCCACTGGCGGTGCCAGTGTGGCACCGCCGACATATCCGCAACCGGCAAGTTCGATTAAACAACACAACGTCCTGATAGCTGACCGCGCCGGTCATGGGCGCCGAAGAGGTTGTGTCGTTGGCAGATCGCGAAGACCCGCGGAGTTCATTCCAGGCCTCGCCGACCGGTCCATGGGTTGCGCCGCCGGGCTCTCCCAACACCAATCCATCTCCGGCACCGCCACGCGCCGCGATCGGCAGAAGACGGCGGCGGCCGATCTGGTCGGTGTTATTTTTTGTCATTCTGATCTTGAGCGTCGGCATCCGCGCCTATCGCGACCTGTCGCGGCCGGAGGCGTGGGTGTACTGGAAGGAAACCTATTTCGCGCCGACCATGACGTCATCCGTCGTCGCGAAGATCGACCTCGACGACCGAGGTCGCGGCCGGGCGGCATTGGCCATCCATGGGACGATCGGCGAGGCCAGCGCAAGCTGGTTGCGCGCGCAGCTTGACGAGGCCCATCTCGCGGCGGGCGACATTGTCCTGCTGTCTTCGCCGGGCGGAAATCTCGGTCAGGCGCTGATCATGGGCGAAATCATCCGCTCACGAGGACTGGCTACCGCCGTCGGCACCGCCGACACTTCCGGCCGGGTTACACGATCTTACTGCGCCAGCGCTTGTGTCCTGGTCTATGCCGGCGGCTCGCCGCGCTATGGCGTTGATGGTTCGGCCCTCGGTGTCCACCGCTTTGTGACCCCCTCGCCGGGCCGCGATCCCGTCGCCGATGCGCAGCGAACGACCGGAACGGTCCTGAGCTACATGACCAAGATGGGCATCTCCTCTTCCGTGATTGAAGCCATGTCTGCAACGCGGGATATCCGCTGGCTCGACCCTGCGGAAGCTTTGCAGATGCACCTCGTCACCGATCCGATCGGAAACGCGCAGGCCACTCGTTAATCGTTATTTTTCACCACGTTGCCAGGTAGGCCGCGGTGCGCAGCAAAAAATCCGCTTGTTGCGGATTCTTTAGTCCCTCCGGCTATCGATTTCGGCTATGCAGGGGTGCGGCTTAGTGAAGTGAATTTGACATTCGCTATTAGGCCCGCACTCCCGATGAAACCAGGCCATGAGCGGTTTCGGCCGGCCTCACGGCTTATTCCGAAACGACGCGCGTGCAGCTTTATCTCCCGATCGCTGACATTCCGGTGAATATTTTTCTGCTGCTGGCCATGGGCGCAGCGGTCGGTTTCGTCTCGGGCATGTTCGGCATCGGCGGCGGCTTCCTGATGACGCCGCTTCTGATATTCATCGGCATCGCGCCCGCAGTCGCGGTTGCCTCCGTCGCCAGCCACATCGCGGCCTCGTCGTTTTCCGGCGCGATTTCCTACTGGCGCCGCCGCGCTATCGATCCTGCTCTGGCGCTGGTGCTGTTAAGTGGCGGCACGGTCGGTACCGCGCTTGGCGTGTGGACCTTCACACTGTTGCGTGCGCTCGGTCAGCTCGACCTGATGATCGCCCTTTCCTATGTCGTACTGCTCACCACCGTGGGCGGGCTGATGTTCTGGGAAGGCCTGCGCTCGATGCTTCGCATTCGGCGCGGCATCGTCGTGCCGCTGCGCCGGTCCGGCAGCCACGGCTGGATCCACGGCCTGCCGCTCAAGCTGCGTTTCAAGCGTTCCAAGATCTACCTGTCCGTCATCCCCGTGATCGCCGTCGGCCTCATCATCGGCTTCATCGGCGCCATCATGGGAATCGGCGGCGGCTTCATTCTGATTCCGATCATGATCTATTTCCTGCGGGTACCGACGTCGACGGTGATCGGAACCTCCATGGTGCTGACGCTGGTGACCATGACGTTCGCGACCTTGCTGCACGCCGTCACCAACCATCTGGTCGACGCCGTGCTGGCGCTGATCCTGATGATCGGCGGCGTGACCGGCGCCCAGTTCGGCGCCCGGGCCGGCCAGAGGATTCGCGGCGAGCATTTGCGGCTGCTGCTTGGGCTTTTGATTCTCGCGGTCGGCATTCGCTTTGCCGTCGAACTCGTCATTCGCCCCGACGATCTCTTCACCATCCGGGAAGCCGGAGGCGCCGCATGAGCGGACGTTTCCGAAACGCAGCCATGGCAGCGATGCTGGCGTTCGGCGCGGCGGTCAGCGCTTCGCCCGCCTGCGCCGAACGGCTGATCGTTTCGGTCTCCAACCACCGCGTGACCGTGACGCCGAACTATTCGGGCGAGGAACTGGTGCTGTTCGGTTCGGTGGAGAAGGACTCAACGACGCCCACCAGCCGCAACAATTACGATCTCGTTGTTACTGTCAGCGGCCCGCGCGCCGACATGGTGACGCGTCGCAAGGAGCGCAAGTTCGGCATCTGGATCAATACCGACTACCGCGAATTCCTTCAGGTGCCGACTTATCTGGCGCTGTTTTCCAACCGACCGTTCGAAGCTATCGCCTCGCCCGAGGTCGAACGGCGGCAACAACTCGGCCTCAACAACGTGCTACTGACCCAGCGGGTCGGAACGGACTACGCCGACGTCGTGCCCAACGACGCGTTCCGCAGCGCCTTTGTCCGGTTGCGCGAGGAGCACGGTCTTTATCGCGAGGAGACCTCGGCGGTGACGTTCCTGACACCGACGCTGTTCCGCACCGGCATTCCGCTGCCGGCCGAAGTGCCGATCGGCACCTACACCGTCGAGATCAAGCTGTTTTCCGACGGCGCCCTGATCACGCGGACCGAAACCGCCTTCGACATCGTCAAGGTAGGCTTCGAGCAGTTCGTTGCGACCACCGCCAGGCAGGACGGGCTGCTCTATGGCGCCTTCACCGCCTTCATGGCGCTGATGACGGGCTGGATGGCCTCGATCGTGTTCCGCAAGGACTGATATCAACCGCCGCTATATACCCTCAAGGACGATTACCATGTCCTTATCGCCCGTGGATTGCTTGCGGAGCGCAAAGAGCGGCCGGTATTCGGCGGAATTGTACCAGGCATCGAGACTGGTCATGTCGGGAAACTCGATGATGACGACCCGCTCCGGTTTCCAATGCGCCGCTTCCGGGAATTTATGACTCCCACCTTTGGTCAGATACCGTCCGCCATATCGCGCAATCATCGGCCCGACCTTCACCCTGTATTCCTCGAACTTTTCGGCATCCGTGATGATATGCTCGGCGATATAGAATGCAGGCATCTTGCCCTCCGTTTTCGGAATTACAGCGATCTCAACCAGCGGCCCTGCCGGAACGCGTCACCAGATAGATGCCGAGCGCGACTGGAATGATGCCGAGCAGGTCGCGGCCCGTGAGATGCTCGCCCAGCACCATCCAGGCGAACAACATGCCGAGCGGCGGCATCAGGAAGTGATAGGCGCTGGCGGCCGTCGCGCCACAAACCCGCAAGAGGTGGAACCAGAGCACATAGGCCAGCACCGAGCCGCCCAGCGTGAGGAACGCGAACGCACCGAGCAACTGAAGGTTCGGCACGATGTCACTCACGTTGGACAATGTGAAAGCGAACGGGATCAACACGATGCCGGCCGTCAGATTCTGCACGCCGTTGCCGATCCATAAGGAGCCCTTCGGCGCCAGCAGCTTGAACAGGATGGTGCCGGCCACAATCGACGCCAGCGACGCGAACGTGAACAGGATGCCGTGCAGACTATCCGTGCCGACCGACAGGCGATGCCAGACGATCAGGCCGACGCCGAGAACGCCGAGCCCAAGGCCTGCGATCTTGCGCCAGGTGAGTTGCTCGTTGAGCACCAACGCAGCAAACACCGCGGTAAAGACGGGATTGGCGCTGACGATCAGGCCGCCGAGGCCGGCCGACACCGTCTTGAGACCGGTATAGCCGAGACCGAGATAGAGCGCGTTATTGGCGACCCCGATCAGCGCGAACACCAGCGTGTCACGCAGCGACAACGACCAGCCCTCGCCGCGCAACGCGTTGACGCCGAGAATCAGAATTCCCGCCAGCGAAAATCGCGCCGCCAGCAGAATGAGCGGCGGGCAGTAGGTGACGCCGATCTTGCCCGCCACGAACGCGAAGCTCCAGAGCAGGCAGAACAGCGCGATATACAGCGGCAGCAAATTGAAGGCGGGGCGGGGAACCGCGACGGAAGGGGCGAGCGACATGGAATTCTCCTCTGCCCATGATCTACGGCGCCCCCTTGTCATTTGGAAATTAAATAATAGACTGCCATCCAGTGGATAATCGAATGGGTCGCGTTGATGCTGGATCTAGAACTCCTGCGCAGTTTTGTGTCGGTGGTGGACGCCGGCGGCTTCACCCGCGCCAGCGAACGCATTCACCGAACCCAATCAACCGTCAGCCAGCAGATCAAACGGCTGGAGGACGATATCGGCCAGCCGCTGCTCAACCGCAGCGGCAAGGACGTGACGCCGACCGAAGCCGGCGAACGGCTGTTGTCCTATGCGCGACGGCTTCTGGCGCTCGAGGAAGAAGCCCGCGACGTGCTGGCGCGGCCGGGCAATGAAGGCGCGGTGCGGTTAGGGGTGCCGGAAGATTTCGCCGCCTATCGGCTGGCCAAGCTGCTGGCGTCATTTTCGCGCTCGCACCCGAGCCTGCGGCTCGATGTCCGCGCCGATCAAAGCATGAATTTGAAGCGCGACCTCGAGCGCGGCGATCTTGACCTTGCGCTGTTCAAACGTTCGGCCGGCGAAAAGGTCGGCATCGCGGTGTGGCCGGAGCGCGTGCACTGGGTCACCAGCAAAAGCCATCCGATCCAGGCGAAAACCGGCTCGGTGCCGCTGATTGGTTATCCGACCGGCTGCATCTATCGCGCCCGTGCGATCCACGCGCTGGAAAGTACCGGCCGCGCCTGGCACATGGCCTATTCGAGTTCCAGCCTTGCCGCCATTCAGGCTGCGATCGCCGCCGGCATGGGCTTGAGCATTCTGTCGGAGATGGCGATCCAGGCCGATCACCGCGTGCTGACGGCCAAGGATGGCTTTTCCCCGATCGAGCGGACTGAAGTCGCGTTGGTGGCCTCGCCCGACGCCAGCCCGGCGACGTTGCGGCTCGCCGGACGCCTCGCCGAATTCTGCGACAACGTGCAGGGGAAAGCGGCTTAGAATTTGAGGCATATCGCTGCGGACACTCCGCAAATACGATGTCGTCCCCGCGAACGCGGGGACCCATAACCACCGATGCATGCCGGGTTCAAAGCTGGAGCTACAGCGGTCGAAATAACGCACAGCGGTGGTTATCGATCCCGGGTCGCGCTTTCGCTTGCCCAGCACGACGTGGACAGATTCAATTTTCAAACAGCAGATACGAGTTCGCGTTCTCACGGCGCGATCTCGCCTGAGTCTTGCACGCGCACGTCCCCCGAAAGAGTGAGGGCGCAGGGAATGCCGGATGCTCGAGCGCACCCGCAGATGGGGTAACGGGCCTCTTGGCCGAGCGGGCGGTCGTCCCTCACATGATGGTGTGACGGAGTCGAGGATTGACCTCGCTCCAAGCATCAAGGAGACGACCATGGAGCATTATGCCGGAATCGATGTGTCATTGGAATGCTCAAGCGTGTGTGTTGTGGACGGGAGCGGCAAGATTGTTCGCGAGACGAAGGTCGAGAGCGAGCCGGCGGCGTTGATCGGGTGGCTTGGTTCCCTAGGCTTTCGGCTTGGGCGGATCGGGTTGGAA
>NZ_JBEKRB010000059.1:0-30722 GCF_049519115.1 Bradyrhizobium sp. | reverse complement strand
CCCGGCGATCCCGGCGCCACCGCCCACAATTTCCCGCGGGTTCTTTCTTTGGCGGCTTTCGGACGCCGGCCTCGGTGCACGCCGCACCGCTGCGATCGGCCGGCATCCGAAACCCTCAACAAGAGCCGACATCGCTCCTACCATCCGGCAAGTCAGCTTTCATCGGTGGGACCGGAAATGTCGCGCGAGCAAAGAGGGGCGAATGATCCAGCCTGGACGTCGGCGCCTTACCTCTTTTGAAACTCAAGATAAGTTGTCCAGACGGCGCTGGCCAATGTCTGCGACGGTACCTGAGCACAAGTTTTTTTGACCTCGGCCACTATCTCGGCCGTGTCAGTTCTCGATTGTGGTTGTTCGCTCGCAGCTGCAACGTAATTCAGCCCCGTCCAAAAGCCATAAATCCAGACCGTTCCCTCTGAAAAATGCTCTTTGGTGGCCTTCCAGTGCGCGCAACTCATTCCTCCTATTCCCGTCATGTCGACGGAAACTTTCGTATCCTGCGCTAAAGCGGGGTAGGCCGAAACCACGAAGACCAGCGCCGCCAATAAGAATGCTTTGACCATCCACCGGATTTAGGCACGGCGCCGAGGTCGTCAATCCTGGCTTTCAGCGGTGCGGCCTATCGGTTGTGCATCACGACGGTTGAGTTCCATCTTGCGGAGGTTTTCACGCGCTGTTGCTGAAACGCGACAGTTGCGAACGGACGCCGTGATACCCTCCGGGCGGCTCCAGCCGTACGGCATGGTTCGTCCGGTTGGTTTGGGGGGCTATGGGATGAACCAGCGCTCACGTCCGCTGTCCTGTTTCCTTATTTCGGCTTCGCTCGCCGTGTGTTCGACTGCCGCCATGGCACGGGCCGACCATAAGTCTCCGCACGCCGGGAAGCCGCATGAAGCGAGCGGAGCGCGGCACCACCGCAATGCGGCGCACGAGATAGCTGGACATACAAAGCATGTCGCGGCGAAGGAGCGCGAGTCGGCGCGACCCGTCGCCGCTCCGTCCGCCAGTGCGGACGCTTCTCCGCTCCCGGCCGATCTCGCGGCAGTGAAGGCTGCGATCGATCTCGCGCGCAAGGTAAAGACAACCGAGGCTACCGCTCTACAAAGGACGATCGCCGATCCGGCGGCTCGGAAACTCGTTGAATGGTTCATCCTGCGCCATCCGGACGCTGACGCGAACTTCAGCCGATACGCAGCGTTCATTGCCGATAGTCCGGGTTGGCCGAGTATGGGACTCATGCGCAAGCGGGCGGAGGCGCGCCTGTGGCAGGAACACAGCGACGCCGCCACCGTTCGCGGCTTCGTAGGTGATCACCCGACAAGCGCCAAGGGCCGCTTCGCGCTTGCGCGGGTCCTGTTCGCCGAAGGCAACCGTGACGATGCCGGACGCATGGTTCGCCATGCCTGGAGGTCGGATGAGTTTTTGGAGCGCTCCGAAACCGAGGCGTTTGAGCTATTCCACGACCTGCTCACGCGCGAGGACCATCGTGCCCGCATGGACAAGCGCATCGGCGCCAAGGATCTTTCAGGCGCCAAGCGCGCTGCGCAGCGCCTCGGCAGCGACGAGCTTTCGATCGTGAAGGCCTGTGCGGCCGGAAACACGGACGAGGCGCTCGATTTACTCAACGACGTTGCGGCTGAGGCCCGCAGTGATCTGGGATACGCCCTTTGCCGTATCCGCTGGATGGCGCATCACGACCGGATCGATGAAGCAACCCGTCTGATGCTGGCAGCCCGACCGGAGACCATGGCGCTTCAGGATACCGACGAATGGTGGCGCGAGCGGCGCTTTCTTGCCCGCAAGCTGCTCGATCAGAGCAAATTTGAAACCGCCTATCAGGTGGTGCGTGAGGCCGCCCTGCCGGCGGGCGAACATTATCGGGCGGACTTCCATTTCATGTGCGGCTGGATCGCCTTGCGCTATCTCAATGATCCCGCGACGGCGCGGGCGTATTTTGCTCATATCGACGACGGCTCGGCCAATCCGATTGTGCTCGCTCGGGCGAACTACTGGCGAGCCCGCGTCGCCGAAGCGATCGGCGAAAAGGACGCGATGCGCGCCAGCTATGAGGCGGCTGCGAGCTATCCGACCGCCTATTACGGACAGCTCGCGCGCGCCAGGCTCGGACTCGACAGAACCGAGCTGCGGGTGCCGGTGCGGGTTAACCCGGCTGACGACATGGAGCTCGCGGACGAACGCGTGCATGCCGCGGATATGCTATATGCACTCGGCGAACACGACGTCGTTCTAAATTTCGTTGCTGACCTGGCCGAAGAGAGCACTGACGCGGGGTTGCTGGTGGCGCTCGCCGAACTAACCGGCCGCCGCAACGACGCGCGGGCCATGTTGCGGATCGGCAAGCTGGCGCTTGCCCGCGGCTTCGCGCTCGACCCTTACGCATTCCCGACAATCGGAATTCCGCAGCACAGCCCAATCGGTCCTGAGATCGAGCGCAGCATTATCTATTCGGTCGCGCGTACCGAAAGCGCATTCGACCAGCATGACAAGTCGCCGGCCAACGCGGTCGGCCTGATGCAGGTGACGCCGGAAGCCGGACGCGATACCGCCAGGCGATTCGGCGTGGCCTATGACTGGGACAGGATGATCTCTGATCCCGTTTACAACACGCAAATGGGCGCCGCTGAACTCAGCGCATTGTTGAAGGAATATGCCGGCTCTCACATCATGGCCTTTGCTGGCTATAACGCAGGCCGGGGTCGTGTTCGCGACTGGGTAAAGCTGTACGGCGACCCGCGCAATCCTGACGTGGACGCGATCGACTGGGTGGAGCGCATTCCGCTCTCCGAGACGCGCAACTATGTCCAGCGCGTTATCGAGAATCTGCAGGTCTATCGCGTCCGATTTGAGAACGGCGGTTCGCTGATTTCGAAGTCCGATCAACGTCCAAGTAGCTTGCAGGAGGCCAACTCGGCGCCGCCGCTGTTAGCTCCGACGTCCGCTTCCCAAGAGGATCCAGCCATTCCATAACCTTCGACATGCGCAATCTATGTCCGCTCCCCCCGAGCACAGGACCGCGCGCACGACACATAGCACATCTGGTCCCTCGAAGGGGTGCCGAACCTCACGCTTCGGCTGTCTGCGCAAAGCGGCCGGTGATACGCAAACGGCATCTCGTGGCCGATAACGAACGAGTAGAAACCGTCGAGGCTCCAACTGGCGAGGAGATGGTCAAACCTTGTCAGTCTGCCTCGTTCAAAGCCTGGGCGATGTCCGCGATGAGATCGGACGGGTGTTCGATGCCGATCGACAGCCGGATCGTGGAGTCGAGAATACCAATTTTTTGGCGGACGTCGGCCGGAACGCCGGAGTGGGTCATGCTGGCGGGTAGGCTGGCGAGCGACTCGGTGCCGCCTAGGCTCACCGCCAGTTTGATGATTTGCAGCGCGTTCAGGAATTTGAATGCGGCGTCCTGGCCGCCGAGAATGTCGAACGAGAATGTGGAGCCTGCGCCGCTGCATTGCCTTGCGAACACAAGGCCGGCGGGGGAGACCTCTTCGAGGTGAGCAAGGTAGTGGACTTTTGCCACTTTGGAGTGGTCGCGCAGGTAATCCGCGACGAGCCGCGCGTTTCTGTCAGCTTTTTCCATGCGGATGCTCAGTGTTTCGAGCGACCGGCTGATCATCCAGCAGGAATGGGGGTCCAGTTGGGTGCCGATGGCGCCTCGCAACGCTTTGACGCCTTTCATGAGAGCCTTAGAGCCCAGCGCCGCACCAGCGATCAGGTCGGAATGACCGCCGATATATTTGGTCAGCGAGTACAACGAAAGATCCGCGCCGTGTTCGATCGGCCGCTGAAACACCGGCCCGAGCAGCGTATTGTCGCACGCGACGAGCGGCGTGTGCGCCTGAGCATGGCCGATCATCTCGGCGACGCGCCGGACCATCGCAATATCGACCAGGCCGTTGGTGGGATTTGCCGGGGTTTCGATGAAAATCATCGCTACCCGGCCTTTGCGCATGGCTTCCTCCGCCGCCAGCGTGACTGCGGCCTCGTCGATGCCGTCCGCAAAACCGACCGCGCCGATGGAAAGGCCCGCAAGCGTCTTTGCAAACAGAGTTTCCGTCCCGCCATAGAGCGGTTGAGAGTGCAGGATGACGTCGCCCGGGCGGACGAACGCGAGGATCGTGGTCGCAATCGCCGCCATGCCGGACGAGAACAGCGCGCATTTCTCGGTGCGCTCGTAGACAGAGAGCCTATCCTCGACGATCTCGCTGTTGGGATGATTGAACCGCGAATAGACCAGGCCAGCACCCATCCCCTCGGGAGGGTCGCGCCGACCCGAGACATAATCGAAGAAGTCCTGTCCATCTTCGGCGGTCCTGAAAACGAAGGTTGAGGTCAGAAAGACTGGTGGTTTGACGGCCCCTTCCGATAGTTGCGGATCGTAACCGTAGTTCAGCATCAGCGTTTCGGGGTGCAGCACGTGGTTGCCGATGTGGGTCTTCGATGGGAATGGTTTCACCATGGCCTGCCTCGCTGTCTGGATTCGGAACCTCGCCCTGCTTGGGGGCCTACCGCAATAACGATGCCGTCAGAAGCAGTCGATGCCACGGCATCCAACGGCTCCAGTCAAGGTTGCTAGGATCAGCATAGCGACACCCGGAACCGATTTCACCGCGCCCGAGAGGGATTTCGCAGCTCTCATCCGGACTATCGGTTTCTGTCGTAGCGGTCTCGACCGCGTGTGCCCGGCTGGCTTATATGTATCGGCAACCCACGAGATCACGCCGATGCCAGACAACATCCTGTCGCCCAAGCGGATCACCGCCGAAGCCTTCACCGATGCGGCCGCGGCGGTCGCCCGTCTTACCGAAATCTACGAACGTAATGTCAGCTTCTTGCGTACCGCTTTTGAAGCGTATGTCGGCGGCGAGCCTTTCGACACGCGCGTGCGTGCCACCTATCCATTTGTCAGGATCACCACGGGCACTCACGCCCGCCTCGACTCGCGGCTGTCTTATGGCTTCGTCTCCGGCCCCGGCATGTACGAGACTTCGGTGACGCGGCCGGATCTTTTTCGCGGCTATTTCACCGAGCAGATCGGCCTTCTCATGCAGAACCATGGTGTGCCGGTCGAGATCGGCGAGTCGGACGAATCGATACCGATTCACTTTGCCTATCGACGCGACATTAACGTCTCAGCGAGTTTGCCAGCTCGCGACCGGCCGCTGCGCGATTTGTTCGACACGCCAGATCTCGCCACCATTGACGATGCGATCGTCAACGGCACGCTGCCTGCTGGCCCGCGACAACCGCTCGCCATGTTCCGTGCTGCCCGTGTGGACTATTCGCTGCACCGGCTCTACCACTATACTGGAACGGATCCGGAGCACTTCCAGAACTTTGTGATCTTTACCAATTACCAATTCTACGTCGACGCCTTCGCGCGCATCTGCCGCGAGCGCATGGCGGCCGGTGATCCCGCGGCCGATGCCTTCGTCGAGCCAGGTAACGTCATCACGGCCAAAGCGAGCCTCGGCAATCCGGATCCCACGCAAACGCCGCCGGAGCGCCTGCCGCAGATGCCGGCTTTTCATCTCGTTCAACAGGCTTCCGGTGGCATCAGCATGATCAACATCGGCACTGGCCCGTCGAACGCACGTAACATCACCGATCACGTCGCAGTGCTTCGTCCTCATGCCTGGTTGATGCTCGGCCATTGTGCTGGGCTGCGGAACACGCAGAAGCTCGGCGATTACGTCCTCGCTCACGGATACGTCCGCGAGGATCACGTGTTGGATGAGGAGCTGCCGCTGTGGGTGCCGGTTCCGGCGCTTGCCGAGATGCAAGTCGCGCTCGAGCAAGCAGTCAGCGAAGTGACGGGGCTGACCGGGTTTGAGCTCAAACGGGTGATACGGACCGGCACGGTAGCCAGCGTCGACAACCGGAACTGGGAGCTCGGCGACCAGGCGGTTACCATCCGCCGCCTGTCGCAGTCACGAGCCATCGCCCTCGACATGGAATCGGCCACTGTGGCCGCCAATGGATTCCGCTTCCGTGTGCCATACGGAACGTTGCTCTGCGTATCGGACAAGCCGCTGCATGGCGAGATCAAATTGGCTGGAATGGCCGGGGACTTCTACCGCCACCGCGTCAGCCAGCATCTTGAGATCGGTCTTCGAGCGTTGGAAAAGCTCAAGTCCCAAGAACGAGAACGACTGCATTCGCGCAAGCTGAGGAGCTTTGCCGAGGTCGCGTTCCAGTAAGCGACGGGACCCGGATGGCAAACAGCCGAAAATCAATCAGTTGCCGAATAGCCGTTTCTGACGCGCAGCGGCCGGTCATACGCAAACGGCATTTCGTGGCCGATAACGAATGAGCAGAAACGGTCGAGGCTCCGAGGGTAACCCCATCTTTGTCACGTCAGAATCACCACGTGATAGACTGTTCCAAACTGATCCGGTGCCGACAAAAAGCTCAATTCTCGGAATTGAGTCCTCTGACTGATTCTAGGCCGTATAGACAGGGGCCCATTTCCGACTCGTACGTTTGTCCCCGGTCTAGAGGTGACGCGTAGAGCGTTTCAGGCGCGACTACAGCTGGCGCCATATCCATTCACTCGTCGTTACTCCCATTCTGACAACGGGAAATTTTGTAGTGATCTCAATCCCCTCTATGAGCTGCTAAATGTCAGAATGGCTATTGTAATGATTAGCAAATTTTGCGACTTCCAAGCTGAATACGAGGGTTCGATTCCCTTCGTCCGCTTTTGTTCTTTCGAACAGCCCCGCCACTCCTGGTTTTCCATACGAACACGAGCCCCGCTGCCATGAACATGTCCGCCATTTTTGCGCGCGTGGTCGAGCTGGTCGGTGCGGGCGCGCTGCAATGGCGGCGGTTGCAGGAGGGCGCGCAGCCGCAAGCCGCCTGGGGGCAGGCGCCAGTGATTCCGACGGCGAAACCGCAAGGGGCGCTTCCGACGCTCAAGATGCCAACGGCGCGGGGCTGGCGCGATGGTCAAAAGCCGGTCGCGGCACCCGGACTAAAGGTCAACGCCTTTGCCGCCGAACTCGACCATCCTCGCTGGATCAACGTGCTGCCCAATGGCGACGTGCTCGTCGCCGAGTCGACACAGGTCGCCGGTCCCGTTCGAAACATGTTTCACTATGCGATGCAGGCGACGATGCGGCGGGCCAATGCGCTTGGCGTCAGCGCCAACCGCATCACGCTGCTCCGGGACCTCGACGGCGACGGGGTCGCTGAAAAGCGCTGGGCCTTTATGGAGGGCCTGAGCCAGCCGTTCGGCATGGCGCTCGCGGGCGACACCTTCTACGTCGGCAACACCGACGGCGTCGTCGCCTTTCCCTATGTTGCGGGCGCCGATCGGATCACCGCGACAGGGCGCAAGCTCGTCACCTTCAAGCCGGGCGGCCACTGGACGCGTAGCCTTCTGTTGAGCGCCGATGAAAAGAAGCTCTATGCCGGCGTCGGCTCGCTGACCAACATCGCCGACGAGGGCATGCAGGTCGAAGAAGGCCGCGCGGCGATCTACGAACTGGATCTGGCAAGCGGTTCGAATCGGATCTTCGCAAGCGGTCTGCGCAACGCGGTGGGTCTGGCGTGGGAGCCGAGCACCGGAATCCTCTGGACCGTTGTCAACGAGCGCGATGGCCTCGGAGACGAGACGCCCCCGGATTATCTAACGTCAGTCGGCGACGGCGGATTCTACGGCTGGCCTTATTGCTATTGGGGACAGACGGTGGACGATCGGGTGCCGCAGGACCCCGCCATGGTAGCCAAGGCGATCCGGCCTGATTACGCGCTCGGCGGCCACACCGCCTCGCTCGGTCTATGCTGGGTACTGGCCGGCACGCTTCCGGGCTTTCCCGACGGCATGGCGATCGGTCAGCACGGCTCGTGGAATCGCAGCACCCTGAGCGGCTACAAGGTCGTGTTCGTGCCGTTCGAGAATGGCCGTCCGTCCGGCCCGGCGCGCGATATCCTTTCCGGATTCCTGGCGCCGGACGAGCGGGAATCCTGGGGTCGGCCGGTCGGCGTCACACTCGGGCCCGATCGCTCGCTGCTGGTGGCCGACGATGTCGGCAATGTCATCTGGCGGGTGACGGGCGCGTAGCGCTTCCTTTGCTCACGCGTTTTCCGGGCGTGTTATCGATTTTTTTACCCTACAGCCATCTAGTATGTACCGCGGCAATTTTTACTTTGCTCGTGGGGAAAGACATGCGTGACACGATGCGAAGACGGCATTTCCTTGCGGGTGCCGCTACGGCCGCCCTGACTTCAGGCTTCATGACCTCGGGCTTTTTGAACCGGCGCGCCTATGCTTCTGTCCAGCCGCAGGTACTGCGGATGGGCATCACCAATCCCCGGGATTCCCAGTTCGGCGTCGGCGGGCTGGAGTTCGCCGCCTTTGTCGAACGGAACTGTGGTGGTCGCCTGAGGGTCGAGGTGTACCCCGCGGGCGAGGCCGGCGGCGAGCTGGAGATGTGCCAGGATCTCATCGCCGGTACGCTTGAGATGGCGTTTGCATCGTCGGTGGTCTTTGCCACGATCGCCCCCGAACTCAGCATCTTTGATATTCCCTTCCTGTTTCGCGATCTGGCCCATGCCCGCGCCGTGCTGGATGGCGAGATTGGCAAAGCGGCGCTGGCGCGGCTCGGGCCAACGGGCTTGGTCGGTCTCGCCTGGGGCGAAAACGGGCTTCGTCACCTCACGACTACCGACCGCGCCGTTCGTCGGCCGGAAGACCTCAAGAATCTCAAGCTTCGCGTGCCGCAATCCGAGGTGATGGTGGCGAGCTTCAAGGCGATCGGCGCGGCCGCGGGCTCGCTGCCTTTCCCCGAGCTCTACACGGCCCTGTCCTCCGGCGCATTCCAGGCTGAGGAAAATCCGATTGCAACCGTGCTTGCGGCGAATTTCGACAAGGTTCAGCACTACCTGTGCCTGACCGGGCATGTTTACTCACCGGCCGCCTTCCTGATCTCGAAGCGGGCTTTCGAGCGCCTTTCGCCGGAGGATCAGTCCATGCTCCGCGCCGCCGGCCTCGTCGGAAGCAGGGCCAGCCGCACCTATATCGATCGGGTCGAAAAGAGCGGCATTGAAGAGCTGCGTCGCCGCGGCATGAAGGTGGTCGAAGATATCGACCGGCCGGCTTTCGTGGCCTCGCTCGCGAGCCTCGAAGGGCAATTCCAGAAGCAGTTTGGCAAAGACAACATCGACGCCATTCGTGCGTTTGGCAAATGAGGCAACAATCAATGTCCTTGCTGTCTGTCGTAAACCGTATCAGCCTCAATGGCCGCCTGATCGGCGGTTTCGGACTTTTGATGGTGCTGATCGGAAGCATCTCGATTTTCTATAATGTTCGTATTCGCGATGTGCGGGACAACGTCGCGCGCATCGAGCGTGCGTCGGCGGCCACCGACACGGTCGGCGACTTTACCCGTCATCTCCTGCTGCTACGGTCCATCGCCGTCGATTATTTCCGCTCCGGCTCGGCTGCGGACCGCGCGCGAACGCTCGCGGCTCTCGAACCGCTCGACAAGTCCATCGACAGGCTGAGCGAGGTCGCAGGCTCACGCGGCGATCTGCTGCGCACCGGCCTCTCCAATTACCATGCCGCATTCAACAAGCTCGATGAGGAAATCAAAAAACGCCAGGCGGCGCTCCAGGCGATGAACGCCACCGGCGCCCGGCTCACGAACTCGTTGACGACGGTGACGCTTGATCTCGCCGCCGCGGGCGAAGCGGCGCGTCCGGCGGCCCAACGGCTCGAACAGGCGTTCCAGGTGCTTCGCGCCGTCGCCTATCGCTATGCAGGATCGCCATCCTCAGGTGATCTCGATATCATCACCGCGGAACGGGAAAGGGTCGCTAAGGAATTGGCCGAGGTAAAGGCGTTGCCTCCAGCCGATCCTGCGCTCGCCAAGATCGTCGCGGCGCTGCCGGCGCAGGTCGAAAAACTGCTAGGTTACTCCGACCAACTGGTCGGCCTAGCCGCCTCGACAGAGGGGAATTTTGCGGCTCTGGTCAATTCCGGGATCAAACTAGGTGACAATGCCGAAGCCTTGCGCAGTGAAAATCAGAGCAGCCGCAACAGCGCCATTTCGACCGCCACTCTAATTGCCGAGGAGGCCTCGACGGCTGGCTCGATTGCCGCGGTCGCGGGCGAAATACTCGCCGTTATTTTGGCGGCCCTCATCACGATTTCAATCTCGACACTGATCAAGCGGATCACTCAAACGATGTCGCAACTGGCGGCCGGTGATCTAAACGTCGAAATTGAGCGCGCCGAGCGAGGCGACCAGATTGGCAACATGGCAC
Organism: Bradyrhizobium sp.; assembly: GCF_049519115.1. Taxonomy (GTDB): domain Bacteria; phylum Pseudomonadota; class Alphaproteobacteria; order Rhizobiales; family Xanthobacteraceae; genus Bradyrhizobium. The sequence continues at coordinate 20,423 of NZ_JBEKRB010000059.1, read as the reverse complement.
GCGCCGTTGGTATCTTCAAGGCAAACGCGATTCGGATGGCCGAGGTTGAATCGGAAAAGAATCGCCTCGCGGCGCAGACCGAACAGGACCGCAAGGCCGGCCTGAGAGAATTGGCCTCGCGGCTGGAACGCGCGGTCAAAGACATTGCCGACGGTGTGAAACAATCGGCTCAAAGAATGCATGATGGCGCTTCGACCATGAGCGGAGCTGCCGAACGGACCAAGGCTCAGTCGAGCACCGTGTCAGCCGCGTCCGAACAGGCGTCGATGAATGTTCAGACGGTGGCTTCCGCTGCCGAGGAGTTATCGGCCTCGATCCGCGAGATCGGTCAACAGGCGCAAAGCTCGGCCAATGTCGCACGCCGCGCCGCCGAGCAGGCGGGCCAGACCACGACCACGATGGAGCGTCTGTCCCAGGCTGCCGACCGTATCGGTGAGGTGGTCAATCTGATCAACAACATCGCCGCGCAAACCAACCTGCTGGCGCTCAACGCGACGATCGAAGCTGCGCGTGCGGGAGAGGCCGGCAGGGGCTTTGCCGTCGTCGCATCGGAAGTCAAGACGCTCGCCTCCCAGACGGCGCGCGCGACAGAGGACATCGCGGCCCAAATCTCGTCAATCCAAAGCGAGACCAAAGAGGCTGCGACCGCCATCAAGGGCATCGAAACCGTCATTCTGGAAATCAACCAGATCGCGACATCCACCGCGAGCGCCGTCGAGGAACAGGGCGCCGCGACCAGCGAGATCGCGCGCAATGTCCAGCGGGCCGCGGAGGGCACCGACGAGGTCTCGAGCAACATCGCAGGCGTGCTGGAGTCCGCGGCAAAAACCGACGAGCATGCCCGCATTGCGCTGGAGAATTCCAACGAACTGTCCGGTCAGGCCGACCGGCTCTGGCAGGCCGTCGTCGGCTTCGTCGAGGACGTGAAGGCGGCCTGATGAAGCGCAAGCCGCGTACGGGGATGGTCTCGCGATCATTCGTGAGACGCCGCTAACCTGACTACTTCGGGATGCCTTCCGGATGTGCCTCGGCGCAGGTTTTTACCGCATCCATCGTTCGGACATTTTCCTTGTCGACGGATTCGGTAATCAGACGTCGGAGCGGACGAAGGATTCCGGGCAGGTTATGTCCAGAACCAGCCAGCGGTCTCGGTCATGTCCGGGAGGTCCAAAAGACATCTCGGTTGAAAGCGAGGGTTCGATTCCCTCCACCGCTCCCTTCGTGGTGATTGCCGATGCAAATCGAACCGCGCGCTCGTCCGGCATGCGCACCATAACCGGCGAATAGGCGAAAATACCCGCTTCGCCTTGGCCCCTGCCGTCAGCCGCTGAAAGCGCATGGAAATGTTCCATGCATAATGGCATATCTCATTGTTATTGCTGCATTCCTTTGCCACATTCCGGCCACGCATCGCCCCTTTAAGGCGGTTGGCCCTGATGCGCCGCGGGAACCCCCATTGTTGAGGCCGCGGCGGGGTGATCACCACTGATCACGCGGCCTTCGATCGCATCGCGATCCTTAAATCCCCCGAAACAACACGAAGGAAGATAGTATGCGTAAAGTCGTTGCCGCGGGCGCATTGCTGCTTGCATTTGGGACGAGCGCGGAGGCGCGAACTCATCATCACCATTATCGGCACTATTCCAGCCACCATCATTACCGGCACTTTGCTCGGTCAAATGAGGCACCGAGTTTCGCTTTCGGATTTGGGTCGTCGAGCTTCACGAACTCAAACTATGAGCGCCCGGCGTACAGGCGCCAAGCTTATGAGAATACGAGCTACGGGCGCGCGCGTTCCGGAGGACGGCCTGCCGCTTGGTGCGGCTGGTATATGCGCAGTCAGGTCGGAGCCGATCCGGGTCCCCAATACAACCTCGCGCGATCCTGGGCGCACTACGGCAGCAACGCCGGCGGTCCCTCGGTGGGCACGATTGTCGTCTGGAGTCACCACGTCGGCAAGATTGTCGGTCAGGAGAACGGTCAATGGATCGTCGAGAGCGGGAACGACGGTCATGCGGTTCGAGCTCGACCGCGATCTCTCGCCGGTGCCATTGCCTTCCGTAACGCTTACGCTTCATTCTAGTGTGGCGGTTTAGAAGTCCGCATCAGTACTGCCGCGGGCTCGTCATGCAGACTTCTGAACAAGGCCACACTAGATCAATAGGTTTGCTAGTGTCCTTTCGATTCCAAAGTTCGAGACGTGGCTCCGCAAGGTGCTGCGAACTTCGGAATCGGGACACCAAGCGTTCGGACACGGTATTCTGAAAGACAAGACCCCGCTTCATCGCGTAGATGGAGCGGGGTTTTTCATTTGGTTGGACAATCCAGAACCGAATTGGTGAGAGCTACATGCGCCGTCCTTTGATGATCCGCGGAGGCCGAGCCTTACGTTACGGCGCGGCGATGCCGGAATTGCTAGATATCAGGATCGGGGGCGATGGACGCATCGTCGAGATCGGACCGTCGTTGGCCGCGAGCGATACGGAGATTCTCGCGGTGGATGGGCAGTTGGTGCTGCCCGGCGTGGTCGATATGCACCAGCATCTCGACAAGTCGCGGACCCGGGCGCTGCTCGACAATCCCTCGGGCACGCTGATGGGGGCTTCCGCGGCCTACCGCGCGCTGGCGCCTTCGATCACGAAGGAGCAGATGATCGCGCGGGCACGGCGAACGGTCGAAGCGTGCAGCGCTTACGGTACCGTCGCCATCCGCAGTCACACCAATATCGATCCGCAAACCGGGGTGCGCGGCATCGAAGCCATGGTCGAGTTGCGGGCGCAGTGCGCGGCTTTCATGCGCATCCAGATTGTGGGCCACGTCACTTCGGGCGCCACCTCGATGCTGCCGGAGAGCGATGCCTGGCTGCGCCAGGCCATCGATCTCGGGATTGATGCGATCGGCGGCGTGCCGGCATTTTCCTCCGAGCCGGTTGCGCTGCTGAAGCTTCTGTTCGACAGCGCCGAGCGCAGTGGCCTGCCGCTTGACATGCACATCGATGAGCACCTCGATGCTGGCAGAGCGATGTTCAGCGAACTCGCGAAGATGACACGGGCCTATGGCATGGCCGGCCGCGTCGTTGCCGGCCATTCATCGGCCCTGAGCGCCATGGCGCCGGACGAGGCACAACGCACGATCGACGAGTTGCGCGAGGCCGGCGTCGGCATCGTCACGTTACCGGCCGCTAATCTTTTCCTGCAAGGACGCGATGCGGGTCGCCTGCCGCCGCGCGGACTGACGCGGGTGAAGGAATTGCTCGCGGCGGGAATCCCGGTCGCGGCCGCGTCGGACAACATCCAGGATCCGTTCGTCCCGACGGGCTCCGGCGATCTCCTGGAAATCGCGCGATGGACCTTGCTTGCCGGGCACTTTGGCCTCGGCGATCTCCGCCAGGGCTTCGAAATGGTCTCTACGGTGCCGGCGCAGATGATCGGGCTTGGCGCCGATTGGGGTATCAGGCAGGGCGCGCGCGCCGATTTGCTGATCGCGCGAGCAGATACGATCGACGAGATGGTCGCCAGCGGAGCACTGGAACGGACGGTGATGGTCGAGGGGCGGGTGGTTTTTTCGACCTCAGTGCAACGGCATTAAATTCGCACCGCGGCGAAATGGGTTGACGGATCAAAATGCGCTGTGGTTGAAGTCGGCGGCGGGCACGAGCCCGGCATCCGATCCGCGTCGCACCTTCAGGAATCCAAAATGGCCGAAACAGACCTTGATGCCGTCATCCGCGGGATCGGGAAGACGCAACACAAGGCGTTAATGGCGGAGGCCAAGAAACGTTACGCTCGGCTGACGGGTTTAGCGGCCAGGGCCAAAACCAAAGAGGGCAAAGCGCGCTTCAAGCAGACCGCCAAGGACATGATGTTGCTGGCTAACGCGGCGGCGCGGCGGTTGCAGATCACCGCCGAGAACGCGGCCGACAGCTACGCGCGGGCGATGAAGAATGCGCTTGAGGAAATAAAGGCGGCTGAGGCCAAGGCGGCTGCGGCGAAAAGCGAAGCAGCCGGCAAGAAGGCGGCCAAAAAGAAAGCCTGACGACGCGGCTCGCTTCCGTGCTTTTCCGCGGTGGCCGTGTATCTCAGGCGGAGACGTTCACAAGCTGGCCGGTTTTGCCCGCGTTTTGCTGCATCTGTTGCAGCATGATCTGCTGGATCTTTTGATTCACGGCCTGCTGTTGCGCCGGCGAGAGCTTCTCGAACTGCTGCTCGGTCAGTCCGAGGCTCTTCAGGATATTCTCGCGCATCCGTTCCGCCGGGGACATCTTGGCGTAGTCGAGAAAATCCTGCACCACGCTGTTGCCCTGCGACGTGCTCTTGCTCTGCGACGTGGTTCCGCTGGCACTGGCGCTGGCGGATGAGCCGCCGGTCTGCGGGAACATGGCGCTCGTGATCGGTCCGAAGGCCGTCACGGAAGAGATTGACATCGGGTGCTCCGTACTAGTCGATGCAGGTTGCGCGATACCGCAAGCAAGCGGCGTGCCGGTCCTCAAGTGACCGATATTCCAAGATGTTGGCCTGCGAACCGACCGCGATTTGTCGACGCAGGGGAAATTCTTGCCCGGTTGAATTATCCCGACCTGAGCATTTTCTTCCCTGTTGCCTGCCGCGTCCGATCCCGATCCATTGATCCCAATGCGCATGCGTCCAGGAAGAAAGCATGACGCCATGCCGGCGGGTTGGCTCGCTTCCAGCCTTCCGTTGCGCTATTGCAGTGTCCAACCTCAATCAAGCCGATAAAGGCACCGCGCCATGGCGTATCAACCTCATTCCAAAGTCATCATCACCTGCGCGATCACGGGCAATATTACCCGGCCGGACCAGTCGCCTTATCTGCCGATCACCCCGCAGCAGATCGCCGACAGCGCGCTGGAGGCGGCGGAAGCGGGGGCTTCGATTGCCCACATCCATGTGCGCGATCCCGAGACCGGCCGTCCCTCGATGTCGATCGACCTTTATCGCGACGTGATGGACCGCATCCGAGCGAAGAATCCGAAGCTGGTCATCAACCTGACGACGGGGCCGGGCGGGCGGTTTGTGCCTTCCGAGGAGGACCCGAAGGTGGCCGGTCCCGGCACCACGCTGATGGCGCCGGAAAAACGCGTCGAGCATGTCGAAATCCTCAAACCCGAAATCTGCACGCTCGATCTCAACACCATGAATTCGGGCGGCCAAGTGGTGATCAACACGCCGCCGAACGTCCGCAAGATGGCGGCGCGGATGCGCGCGGCCGGCGTGTTGCCGGAACTGGAGCTTTTCGATTCCGGCGATATTCACCTGGCGCGCGACCTGATCGCGGACGGGACCCTGCAGGGACCGCCGTTATGTACGCTGGTGCTCGGCGTCAAATACGGTTTCGATCCGTCGCCGGAAACCATGATGTATGCGCGCAATCTGCTGCCGGAGGAGGCGATTTGGGCCGGCTTCGGCATCGGCCGTTCCGAATTTCCGATGGTCGCGCAATCCTGGCTGCTCGGCGGCCATGTGCGGGTCGGGATGGAAGACAATCTCTATCTATCCAAGGGCGTGCTGGCGAAGAGCAACGCCGAACTCGTGGCGCATGCGGCGCAGATCCTGAAAGACCTCGGCGCTGCGGTCGCATCGCCTACTGAGGCGCGGGCGATGCTCAAGCTTTCCTAGGAAAGCCGATCGGGCGGCGCGTTGCCGCGCTGCCCGATGCATTCTCCGTAGACTGCTTCCGTGATGACTAGCCGTTGCGGCCGTCCATGACACGGTCGAGAATCCGGTCGATATCGTTCAGAATCTGGCGATCGTCGAGAATGCCAAAGTCGAACATCTCCATGAGATCGCCGATCGCCGGCATGTTGCGCGGCACATAGCGATTGCTTTCGTCGCTGACCGGGTTCGGGAGGTTGTCACGGCTGCGGCCGCTCAGTGGCTTCAGCCCCCAGTTGCGCTCGATGAACTTCGTGATCGAGACGTGGTCGTAATAGGTATGGACCACGCGGCCGCCGCGAGAATACGGCGAGATCACGAGCAGCGGTACGCGTGGCCGTCGCCGAAGAAGTCGACCGGCTGGATGAAGCCCGAATCGTAGAAGCCGCCATTTTCGTCCCAGGTGACGATGATGGCGGTGTCCGCGAACAGCTCCGGCTCGTTACGCACCTGGTTGACGATCTTGTCGAGCAGCGATTCGAACAGGATCAGCTTGGACGATTCCGGGTGTCCATCGGCGAAACCGCTCGGCTTGATGATGGAAACCGACGGCACCTGGCCGCTGTCGACATCGGTGAAGAAGTCGACGATGTCCTTGGTGTGCGCCTTGATCTGGGCGGGATTGCCGTAGATCGAGGCCGCGTACTGCATCGGGTTGCAGATCGGGCAGAACTCGTTGGACGTGCCGGCAACCGCGTTGTTGTAGCCGTCACCGTGATAGACCCACGAAACGTTCTTTGCATTTAGCGCATCGCCGATCGTCGGCACGTTCTGCGGCGGAATGAAGAAGAAGTCGCTGCCATCGGCCGCCTGCTTCGGCGACAGCGGATTCGCCGGCGTACCGTTGGGATGATAGCCGGGGAAGAAGTTGTTCACCGCATAGAACGTGTTCGGTGCACAGTTCGGCGCCGGCTTGTAGGGCAGCGTCGCAAGATAGTTGACGATCGCGGGAACGCCGGGCTGGGTCGTGTCCGAGCATTTGACATATTCTCCGAGCGTCGCGGCGACGTCGTTCTGGTAGGCGTTGTTGGAGCCCGGCAACCGGATTTGGATTGGCCACCAGCGAGAGTTGCACCTGGGCCGGCAAGCCGAGGACGGAGCCGGGAGCTGACGGTGGCGTTGCCGGAGTAAAGCTTGTCGCATTCAATACGCCGTTTTGTGCGAACGAATTGTTGAAGTAGTAGGCGTCGCCGGTGCCCAGCATGATGTGGTTGGGGCCGGTGCCGCCCATCATCGCCTGATGATAGTTGTCGCCAAGCGAATATTCCTCCGCGAACCGCTTCAGCGTCGGCGCATCGCCCTGTTGCATGTTGAAGAAGGCCATCGATGTGCCCATGCCTTCTTCCGTCAAACCGTTGAAGGTGGTGATCACGTAGGGCAGCAGGTCGAGAAGACAGCCGCTCGGATTCTCGCGCGTCGCGGTCTGGACGCTGCAGTCCGATTGCTGCCACATCTGGTAGAAGCGGTGAATGGTGTCTTCGGTGTAGGCATCGTAGGGAAGACCGTGGCCTTCCTCGTCCTTCGCTGTCTGCTGATAAGGTCCGCTCGGCAGATTGGTCACGTTGGCAACGCGCGTGTCGGGATTGCGCACGCCATTGGCTTGACCGTTGGTCGTTTCGGATTTGAACGGCAGGCCGCTGGCGCCCGTGGTCAACAACACGTCGCCTTTTGGCGTAAGGGCCGGTTCGGCTGCCGCGGCTTGGGTCGTGGTCGTAAAAGGAGGCGCGGTGGTGCTGGGCGCCTGCGGCACGCCATTTAGGTTCGGTGGCGGCAGCGTCGCGAAGGGTGTTTTGCTGACGGCCGGCGCGCTGATGAAATATTGCGGCTGCGGCGTCACGGTGAACTGCGTTGCCTTCTTGGCGTTCGGGCCGGGCGTGCCGTCCTCGTTGATGATGCCGGTCAAGAGCAGGTTATGGATGGTCTGTCCGTCGCGCGGGCGGAACGTGCCGAACGCATGATCGAAGCTGGAATTTTCGGCGATGACAACGATCACATGCTTGATTCGCGTCGTTGTCCGCACATGCGCTGGCACCTGAGCCGGGTCGATGGCGCTTGCATTCGTCGTGAATAGCCCGAGCGCCGCGGTAGCGGCCCCGATGCGCTGGCGAAGCTTTCGGCCAGCCGCGTATTTTTTTCGCGCATGTTGGTTTTCCCCAGTTTGAAGTAGTGCGGAACCTAACGATGCGGCGTGACACTTTATTCGAAGCGACGTGACATCCTTGTTGCAATCGGAAGTTTCTGTGGAGCGGCGAGCGCGCGTTGGCTCTTATGTCGACAACATATGTATGTCGTCGACATATGATGGTGGTCATATATTCGGGGAGTTCTTCAGCTTCTCTGCGCGGCGGGGCGCAACGGCCGTTGCTTCGGTCCGACCCGGCGTCCGGTTCGCAGTCGTGCGCGGTGTCAGCATCGTCGCACACGCGTCGACGATACGTTCGATCAACGCCTCGACGTCATTGAGATCGCATTTGCCTTCGGACAGTTTCGTCAGTCGCTCGGTGTCGCGAATGGTCTGGTGCGCCATGGCGAGCGCGAAATGCAGGCCCCAATAGAGATCGGCCTCGCCGCAATCGGGTAGCGACCGGCGCATGGCGGCGGCAAATTTCCGCAAGTGATCGACCTCGCGGTTCTTGATGCGACGGATCGGCGGCACCGATTCAATCGAGGCGCGGATCATGAAATGCGCGGCAGTCGATTGTTCGTTGTCCGGCCCCAGGCAACCGCGCAAGGTCGGGCCGACCAGTGCGCGCAGGATCGCCTTGATATCCGCATGTCCGTTGCGGGCCGCCTCGGCCGCTTTCAGTTCGGTGAGCCGCGCGCGGTTGGTGGCGACGCCCCGGGTGACAAAGAGTTCGGCGATCAGTTCGTCCTTGGAGCCGAAATGATAGTTGACCGCCGCGAGATTGACGCCCGCCGCCGCCACGATGTCGCGCAGCGTCACATCGCCGAAGCCGCGCTCGGCATAAAGCCGCTCGGCGGCATCCAAGATCAGGGCGCGGGTCCGGTCTGAAGGCATGTTTAGCGACCGTGTTGCATTTCAAACAGTTGTATGAAACTATGGTTTGAACGAGGCGCTGTCAATGCGCGAAGGATCCGCCGGGCTACGCCACGGATCGATCCGCGCGCTTTCCGGAGCGATCGTGAAATAAGCTTGCAGAGAGCCGGTGGCGGGCAGAAAGTCGCCGCCAATCAATTCATCAAACGACGGGGAACGCCAATGGACTTCACGATGTCGGAACGCCAGCGCGAATGGCTTGGCCGTGTGCAGTCATTCATCAAAACCAACGTTCGCCCCGCTGTGCCGATCTACCGGCAGCAGGACGAAGAGGGCGCGCGCTGGAAGGTGATCCCGATCGTGGAAGACCTGAAGAAGAAAGCGCGGGCCGAAGGCCTGTGGAACATGTTCATGCCACCGTCGTCGCATGAGGATGACGAATTCCGTGGCGCGGGATTGAGCAATCTCGAATATGCGCTGCTCGCGGAGGAAATGGGCCACATCGGCTGGGCCTCGGAAGTCTTCAATTGTTCGGCGCCCGACACCGGAAACATGGAAGTGTTCATGCGCTACGGCACCAAGGAGCAGAAGCGGAAGTGGCTGCGGCCTTTGATGGACGGCGAAATCCGCTCCGCCTTCCTGATGACCGAGCCGGCAGTGGCCTCTTCCGATGCCACCAATATCGAAACCCGCATCGAACGCGATGGCGATCACTATGTCATCAACGGCCGCAAGTGGTGGTCGTCGGGCGTCGGCGATCCCCGCTGCAAGATCGCGATCCTGATGGGCAAGACCGATCCGAAGGCAGCCCGGCACCAGCAGCAGTCGCAGATACTGGTCCCGCTCGACACGCCCGGCATCACGATCGAGAAACTGCTGCCGGTGTTCGGCTTCGACGACGCGCCGCACGGCCACGCCCAGGTGCTGCTCGAGAACGTGCGCGTTCCCGCCAGCAATATCCTGCTCGGCGAGGGCAGGGGATTTGAGATCGCGCAGGGCCGCCTCGGCCCCGGCCGTATCCATCACTGCATGCGCACCGTCGGCAAGGCCGAGGAGGCGCTGGAGAAAATGGTGAAGCGGTTGTCGTCACGCACCGCCTTCGGCAAGAAGATCATCGAGTTCTCGATCTGGGAGCAGCGGATCGCGGAAGCCCGCACCGACATCGAGATGAATCGTCTGTTGTGCCTGAAGGCGGCCGACATGATGGACAAGGTCGGCAACAAGACCGCCCAGCTCGAAATCGCCATGATCAAGGTCGCGGCGCCCAATATGGCGCTGAAGATCATCGACCAGGCGATCCAGGCGTTCGGCGCCGCCGGCGTGTCCGACGACGCAGGCCTGGCGCGGGATTATGCCTCGATGCGTACCATGCGGCTTGCCGACGGTCCGGACGAAGTCCACAACCGCGCCATTGCCAGGCTCGAACTTCGGAAGTATGCCAACGCTCCGAACTCATAAAATAGCGCCCTCGGGGCGCTCTCAGGGGTAGTGAGCGTGGCCGAGGGCGTCAGGAACGACGAGGAGTTTTCCGGAACCAAACCGGTCGAGGAGCGGCACCGGATCGATGAGGTGTGCCTCCACGACTGGATGGCGCTGCATGTCGAAGGTTTTCAGGGGCCGCTGACCGTCCTGCAATTCAAGGGCGGCCAGTCGAACCCGACCTACCGGCTCAATACGCCCAGCCGTTCCTACGTGATGCGGCGCAAGCCGTTCGGGAAGCTGTTGCCGTCGGCGCATGCGGTTGATCGCGAATTCCGCGTCATCTCCGCGCTCGGCAAGCAGGGTTTTCCGGTCGCCAAGGCCTACGCGCTTTGCACAGACGACGCCGTGATCGGAGCTGCTTTCTACATCATGTCGATGGAAGAGGGGCGGGTGTTCTGGGATCCGACGCTGCCGAGCCAGACGCCAGAGGCGCGGCACGCGATCTTCAAGGACAAGATCGAGACGCTGGCAAAACTCCACACCTACGATCCGCAAGCCATCGGTCTTGGCGAGTTTGGCAAGCCCGGCAATTATTTCGCCCGCCAGGTCGACCGCTGGACCAAGCAATACCGGGCATCGGAAACCCAGCACATTGATGAGGTCGAAAAGCTGATCGAGTGGCTGCCGCGCACCGTGCCGAGCCAGGAACGCGTCTCGATCGTTCATGGCGATTACCGCCTCGATAACATGATCTTCCATCCGACTGAGCCGCGGGTGATCGCGGTTCTGGATTGGGAGCTCTCCACGCTCGGCGATCCCATGGCCGACTTCACTTATCTCTTGATGCAATGGACCATGCCGGGTCTGGCCAATGCCGACCTCAAGGCGCTGAACATTCCGACGCTGGAACAAGCCGCAAAGATCTATTGCGACGTCACCGGCAGCGCGGTGCCCGATTTGAACTGGTACTTTTCCTACAACCTGTTTCGGCTGGCCTGCATCACGCAAGGCATTGCCGGCCGCATCCGCGATGGCACCGCGGCGAGCGCCAAGGCGCTGGAATCGGCCGCGCGCACGGTGCCGCTGTCGAAGGCCTCCTGGGGCTACGCGCAGAAGGCTGGCGCGGTTTAATCGCGCTCTAACTCACCGCCACTTCGTGCGCTCGCGAATCCCGGCGAGCGCAGTCCGTGCGCCGGCGATCACCTCCGTTGTGTCGACAGCCAAAAGCTTGCCGCCGCGTTTGAGAATGCGGCCATCAACCACGACGGTGTCGACATTCTCCGGGGTGGTTGCTTCCAGCACCAGGTGCGCCGGGTCGGTGACGACGGCCATGTTGAGCGCGTTGGGACTGATCATGATCAGGTCGGCGCGCTTGCCGGGCTTGAGCGAACCGACCTTGTCCTCGATCCCCATCGCGCGCGCACCCTCGATGGTGCCGAGTTCGAGCGCTCGTCGCGCGGTCAGCTTGAATTCGCTTTCGGCTCGCGCGTTCTCGGAATCGCGCGCCAGCTTCAAGATACCGAACATGTTCGAGCTTCCGGTCAGCGCCGAGGTGTCGATCGAGATTCCGACTGGAATGCGCTTTGCCAAAATTTCCGAGATCAGCGGAAAGCCGTAGCCGATCCGCAGTTCGGAGCCCGGTGAGGTCGATATCGAAGCGCCCGTCTCCTCGATCATGTCGAGTTCTGCCGGCGTGACGGCCAGCGCATGGACCAGTTGAACGTCCTTGCCTATCAGCTTTGATTTATAGAGCAGTTCGACCTGGTTCACCGCGCGATGCGCGGCCGCCGCCACATGCACCGTGATCGGCAGGCCGAGCTTGCGGGCATTGTCGAATTCCGGTTGATAGACCTCCGCCTTGATCGGCCCGGCGCGAAATTGTCCGCGCCAGCCCATGCCGAGCGAAATGAGGCCCTCGTTGGAGTAGCTGCTCCAGTTTTTGGCAAGCATCTCGATCGGCGCCTGATCGGCCGACTGCGTATCGGGCAGGCCCTGGGGCCAGCCGCAGGAGTGGCGGGCGCGGATGCCGGCGCCGGTGAGCGCACGAATGTCGGCTTCGGCATGCGCGGTGCTCCGCACATTGTGACACCAGGAGTGCACGAAGGTCATCCCGGAATTGATCGCTTCCGCCGCCGACAACCGCGTGCTCTGGAAGATGTCGTCCGGCGTCATCTGCTGGCCGAAGCGGGCAACGGTCGGGAAATAACCGTCCTCTTGCTTGTCGCCGGCAAAACTGCGGAAAATCGTGTTCCACATATGCCAGTGGGTCTCGACCAGGCCGGGCATCACGATCATGCCGCTGCCGTCGATCGTCTCGCCACCACTCACGCCGCGGCCGACGGCGACAATCTCGCCGTCTCTCACATGCACCGAGCCGCCGGCGAAGTCGCCGAAGTCGCGCTCCATCGTCATCACATAGGCGTTGGCGATGGTGAACTCGCCGCGCGCGGGCAGCCTGGTCGAGCCGGAGTCACCGCGCGGCGTCTGCGCCATCAGGGGAGATGAAAATAATCCCGTTGCGCTCCATGCGGCCGCGCCGCCAATGAAACCACGCCTGCAAATCTCGCACATAGCCCCTCCCGGATGGATCGGCGTGCCGCCGACCACTATTGGCGGACCTCATTGTGACTGGGTGTGTCCGCTTGTCGCCTTTTTACACGAATTGGCGACTGTGACGACCGGGCTTCATATCGCAAAGCCGGCACGGACGAGGGCTGTTGTCACAAATCTCCTGTCGTGATTCGTCATATTTTGTGACAGAATTAATAAGGATAAATGTCCGTTCGGTTACACGGAGATGTCGATGCGGTCGGAATTTAAAGCGCGGTCAAATTCCCTGGCCTGGACCAACCCTGTGTCGTGGTGGTGGGCCATGCTGACGCTGGTCAGCGGCGTCAATATCGCGGCGTGGATTTTCATGTACCGCGGGCTTCACGACACCGGGAGTTCGGGCCGAATCCCGGGCATGCAGATCATGCTCCTGCTCAGCGCGGCGTATGTTTTCGGCTGCGCCTTCCGATCGTTGTTGCCGCGCGCCGATGTGCAGCGGATTTGCCTGTTCGATACCTGGCTCTCGAGCGTCGCCGTCGGCCGTTCGGTGGCAACCGTTGCCGAGGTGTGTTTCGCGGCGCAATGGACGATGATCCTGTTGCAATTGGGGACGATGTCGGACGCTACAACGACGGTGTACGCGGCGTGGGTGATCGTGCCGCTGATCCTGATCGCGGAATGCTTTTCCTGGCATGCGGTCGTGACCACCAACTATCTCGGCAACGCCATTGAGAATTCGATCTGGGCAGTGGCCTTCTTGATCGCCGGCGTCGGGATTTGCCGGCTGATTCCGGAATTCGACGGTGCGCTCCGCATCATTCTTGTCGGCGCCGTGGTCGGCATCGTGGTTTATCTGGCCTTTCTGATGACGGTCGACGTACCGATGTACCTGAAGCGCTGGCGGGCGGATGTGGCGAGAGGTAACAGGGGGTTGAAGCCGCTGGAGGGCTTTCGCGACGTCAGCACGCGCTGGATTGTTACGTACGACCTTTCCCAATGGCGCGACGAAATCGCGTGGATGTCGCTTTATTTCAGCGCGGCTGTCTGGGCGAGCCTCGGCCTATGCGTGTTCTACGCGGTCGAAGGTCATATCGCCGGATAATTTCCTTCAGAATTTTTAAAGCAATCGGTCTGCGAGGCGGCGCAAATGCGGTCCAATCCGGGCAGACCGCATTTTGCTTGCGCGATTTGAGATTTCATCTCGCGGAAGGCGTTTTGGCGTCGCAACAGATTCCCATTTCCGTCTCAAATCCGCCCTCGACTCGCAGCATCTTGGCTGCGGGTGGAAAGAAACTGGGGTCATGTTCGGCTAATTAGTATTGGGGATTTTGGCCATGGTACCCGCACAACCGCTACACGAAGCACTCAAAGAAGTTGATGGATCTTCATTTGGACCAGATGATTTTACCGACGACGAATATGCCGACGATGACGTTGTGTCATTGCTTGAGGAGAATGCGCGGCTGCGCAAACTCGTGATCAGACTGTCGGAGATCGTGCTCCGAAACGTCGCAGACGATAAATAAAAAGGCCTGCGAAGCCCTTAAAACAGCCGGCCCGATGCAATTCGGGCGCCTTCGCTGAGAGCGGCAAGCTTCGCCCACACCACGTCTTCCGCCACGCGCCCGGCGCCGGCGGAAGTGTCAAACCCGCAATCCGTCCCGGCCATGACGCGGACGGGATCGCCAAGGGATCGAGCGACGCGCTCGATCCGCTCGGCGACCACTTGCGGATGCTCGACGAAATTCGTCGTTGAATCGATCACGCCGGCGACCACGATCTGGTCGTCGGCGATTGCTTTTCCCTCGAGACATCGCACTTCATGCGCATGGCGGGGATTGGCAAACGGCAGCACCAGCGCGCCGACATTCATGCGGGCGATCAGCGGCAGGATCGTCTCCAGCGCCACGTCGCGATCGTGCGGTCCCTCGTAATTGCCCCAGCAGACATGCATGCGCACTTTTTCGCGCGGAACGTTGCGTAGCGCGACATTGATCGTCGCCACCACGCGCTCGACGAAATCGAGGAAATCGCCGATGGGGCGGTCCTGAAACGAGATGTGATGCTCGAGTGCGAGATCAGGGCAGTCGAGCTGAAGCAGAAAGCCCTGGCCCGCGATCGCTTCATACTCGACCTGAAGCGCGCGGCCGACGGCGGCAAGATAAGCGTCTTCGGTGTCGTAATGTTCGTTTTTGATCGCCGCCACCACGATGCCAGGGGAGGGGGCGGTCAGGAATGCTTCAACGAAGCCGCTTTGTCCGGCGCGCTTGCGCCCATCGAGCAGCTCGCGAAAGTCCTTGCATTCGCGCGTGGCCTCAGCGGCGCCGATATAGTTGATCTCGCCGATCACCTTCGGAGGCGCGAAGTTGCTCACCATCTCCTTGCCGGCGATCTGCTGCTCCAGCGACTGCTTGAAGACCGGATAGTCCTCGACGTCGGCGCGCGGCCAGCGCTTCCATGAACCACCAAAACCGGTCATCCGGTGGCGGACATGAAGGAAGAAGCCCTCGCGCTGCTGTTCGCCGTTATTGCCGATGTCGATTCCGGCCTCGATCTGCTTTGGAACGATCTCTTCTAACGCGGCGTGGCCAGCCTGGTCGATCTCTCTGGAATCGACGCTCTCTCCGCGCGAGCGCATAGCATAGAGCTTCGTCAGGGCAGGGGGGCGCGGCAAGCTCCCGGTGTGGGTGGTCAGAATGCGGTCGTTGCTGCGCTGCATCGAAAGACCCGTGTGAACTGAAGGCGTCGTCTGTGATACTGTCGATTATCTTCGACAACAAGAGCGCGGCTGGTCTGCGCCGTCTGCGAGACTGTAACCGATGCCTTCCACGCTTTATTTGATACGTATGGCGGCCGCAGTACTGCTCGTCGCGATCACCGGCGTTGTGCCCGCTGTGGCCGCGGACCCGTCCGCGCTGGTCGCGCGTGCGATCGACAAGCTTGGTGGGACGAAGAAGCTTTTTGATATCGCCACGCTGTCCATATCTGGAAAGTCCAGGCATTGGGACCCGCAGGAGACGCCGGAGCCTGATGTCGGCAACCGGCTCGGCGGCGAATCCAGATTCACGTTGTCGATGGAGTTCGCGCACGACCGCGCCCGTTATGATTGGGTTCGCCATCGTATCGCGCCGATGAAGCGCACCTTCATCTATTCGGAGGTGTTCGCCGATGGCGTCGGCTATGTGCTAGGCCAAGACAACATCGTGCTGTCGCGGCAGGCGAAAGAGACCGATCCATCCCTGCACACGATGAGCGCATCGCGGGTGATTGCGAACCGGCGCGAACTGCATCGGATGTCGCCGCAGCTTCTGCGCGACATGCAAGGCGCCACCGATCGGCTTTCGGCGCTGCCGAATGAGACCATCGACGGCAAGACGCTTTCGGTTATTTCCTACAAGGCCGACGACGCTGAATGGATCGCGCTGTTCGGCGACGACGGGTTTCCGGCGCGCATCCGCACCGTCGATGCCGATGGCGTCTGGGGCGACAGCAATTACGACATGATCCTGTCGGACTGGCGCGAGGTCGGCGGTATCAAATTCGCGTTCGATCAATCCTTCACGCTGAACGGACACGAAGTTCAGCACATCTATCTGGAGGATATCGTCCTCAATCCTGTGCTCGGCGCGGACTTGTTCAAAATTTCCGACATCGTCACCGCGACCGCCGCGAAACAGAGGGCGCCCGAACAAGTCAATTACCAATGGATGCTGCGGCGGGCCAACTGGGGCTCATTCATCGACTCCGACCAGCTTGCCTATGACCCTGCGGTGGTGCCGGGAAACATCTGGACCGAGGTGAAGCCAGGCGTCTGGCATATCACCGGCGGCAGCCACAACACGCTGGTGGTCGAGATGAAGGACTATCTCGTGGCGTTCGATGCGCCGATCGCCAACGAAATGTCGCGGCTGACGATTGCGGAGGCCGCGCGTCGTTTTCCGAGAAAGCCGTTTAAGTATCTGGTGCTGACGCATCACCACATGGACCACGTCAACGGCGCGCGGGTGTTCGCTGCCAAGGGCGCCGATCTCATCTTCCCGGCAGGCGACCGCGGCTATTTTGCCGCACAAATGCAGGCGCCCAATCGCGTGCGCAACGATGAGCTATGGCAGAAGCCGCGCGATGTCGGGCTGATCGAGGTCGTTGAGAAAATGACGCTCACGGATGGATCGCGCCAGATCGATCTCTATGTGATCAACAGCTCCCACGCCAAGAACTCGTTGGTTGCCATAATCCCCGACGCCGATTTCGGCTGGGTTGTCGATTTGTGGTCGCCGACCCGCGATATCCCGGGCGCGCTCGCGTCGCACCGCGAATTCGTCACGGGCCTGCGCAAGTTCGGCGTCATGCCGACGTTGTGGGCCGGCGGTCACGGCACTGGCGCAGCACCGGTCCAGCCTCTGGTCGAGGCGATCGAGAAGAAATGAAGTTGCAGCGCAGCTTATGATAGCAGCACAATGAAGGCAGCCCATGATCAAGACACTCTTCATTGCACTGACAGTGGCGTTTGCCATTCAGCTGAACAGCGCGGCTGCGGCAACCAGCACCGTTGATAGCGGTGCGAAACCCTACTTGATCCTCGGTGGCCTGGTGGCCGGGCTGCTTTTTCTCTCTTTGGGCATCATCTAACTCGCGCATGGCATTAGCCGCCGTCAGATGGCGGCGCGGAGCCTGCAATGGCCGGTGACCGAGGGCAGGATTCTGTCCGCCTCGGTCAAAACCGGAATGCGCTCGGATTCTGAAGGTTCGGATATGAAAGTCTACCTGCCGGAGGCGAGCTATTCCTACACCGTTGCCGGCAAGGCCTATCAGGGAAACGTCATTCGGTTCGGGATTGAACAGTTTGGTTATGGCGTCGTGGAACGGGCGCAAAAGCATATTGAGCGCTACGAAGCCGGCGCTCCGGTGCCGGTGCACTATGATCCTTATGATTCCGCGGTTGCGGTGCTGGAGCCGGGTGAGTCCGGCGGCATGCGCAATCTGATCGCCGGCTCATTGTTCTTCCTTGTCGGCATTTTCTGTGCGGTATTTACGGTGTGGATCATCGGCCTCGGCACGCAATAACCCCGAAATCTAGATCGGCTTGCCGGTGTATGGCATGGAGGCGGTGAGGCCGCCATCGACCGGAAACGCCTGGCCGTTGACGTAGGATGCTTCATCGCTCAGCAGGAACAGGCCCGTCGCCGCCAATTCATGCGGCTGGCCGGCGCGCTTCAACGGATTGAGCTGGCCGATCTTGTCCTGCGTGCCGCGTTCCTTGGCGCGATCGAATACCGGCTTGGTCATCCCGGTTTCGATCAGGCCAGGACACACCGCGTTGATCCGCACGCCGGTGCCTGTGAGCGAATAGGCCGTGGTTTGCACGAGACTAATGACGCCAGCCTTGCTCGCCGCGTAGGGATGGCCGCTGGCACCGGATTTCAGTCCCGCAACCGAGGCGGTGCAGAGGATCGCACCGGATCCCTGTTTGATCATGTGCGGCGTTGCGTATTTGATGGCGAGGAAAGCGCCGATCAGATTAATGCGCAGGATTTCCTGCCAATGTTCCACCGTCTGCTCGGCGATCGGCACCAATCCGCCGCTGACGCCAGCATTGGCCCAGATCGCATCCAGCCTGCCGTAACTGGAGACCGCTCTGTCGATGTAAGCGATGACGTCCTTTTCGGAACCGGCATCGGCGATGACTGCTTCCGCCGTGCCGCCCGCCTTGCGCACCTGATCGACGGTGTCCTTCACACCCTCGGCGCGATCGACCGCGATCAGTTTCGCGCCTTCCTTCGCAAACAGCAGCGACGCCGCGCGCCCGATGCCGCTGCCGGCGCCGGTAATGATGACAGATTTGCCTTCGAGGCGGCCCATGGTGTTTCCTTGATCAAGTTAGCACGGTTCGCGGCGTTTTCGCCTTGCGGAATTTAGCGGCAAACAATGTTTCAAACGTCGAAGTGACTTGAGACGATACGCTCTCTAACGTACCAAGCGAGACATTATTGAAGGGTTTTCCTAATGTCCAATGCCGACAAACCAGCCGTCGTCACCACACGGTGGTGGTGGGTTCGTCACGCGCCGGTGCGCAGCGACGGCGGCAATATTTACGGGCAGAAGGACATCGCCTGCGACACGAGCGACCGCCACGTATTTGAGGCGGTAGCGAAAATCCTGCCGCGCCAGGCGGTCTGGGTTGCGAGCAGCCTTCAGCGTACGCATCAGACCGCGCAGGCGATCTGGGATAGCGGCTTTCCGAAGCCCGCAACGATGGCGAAAGAAGCAGCCTTCGCCGAGCAGCATCTCGGACAATGGCAGGGCATGAACCGCGCCGCGTTCCTCGCCAGCCGTCCGGCCGGCAGCCACTGGTTTGCCGATATCGGCGAACCGGCGCCGGGCGGCGAAAGCTTTATGGATTTGTACAACCGCGTCTGTCGCGCGATCGGTCGCATCGATGCTGAACATGCCGGACATGACGTGATCGCGGTCGGCCACGGCGGCACGATCAAGGCGGCGATTGCGCTTGCGCTCGGCGGCCAGCCCGAAAAGGGACTGGCCTTCGATATCGACAATTGTTCGGTGACGCGGCTCGATCACATCGCAGGTCCTGCGGTCGACGTCTGGCGGCTGCCGATGGTCAATCAGCAGCCGTGGATGGCGGACGCCGCGCACAAGGCCATGCATCAACCGGCGGGGCCGGAAGTGGCGACAAGCAAGCTTGCTTGATTGTCGTCATTCCGGAGCGGTGCGCCAGCATCGAATTATGATGTGTAATTGCACATCAGAGAATCTCGAGATTCCGGGTCCGGTCCTATCGGACCGTCCCGGAATGACAACAAATCATGGAGGGAGTGGAACATGAGCTTGTTTGATCTCACGGGAAAAGTCGCCGTCATCACGGGCTCCTCGCGCGGCATTGGGCGAGCCATCGCCGAACACATGGCCTATCACGGCGCCAAAGTAGTGATTTCCTCGCGCAAGCAGCAGGCCTGCGATGAGGTCGCCAAAGCGATCAACGACAAAGCCGGCAAGCAAGTGGCGCTCGCGGTCGCCGCCAATATCTCGACCAAGGATGATCTGAAACATCTGGTTGAGGAAACCAACCGCGTCTTCGGCACCATCGATACGCTCGTCTGCAATGCCGCATCGAATCCTTACTATGGGCCGCAGGCCGGCATTTCCGACGATCAGTTCCGCAAGATCCTCGACAACAACATCGTCGCCAACCACTGGCTGATATCGCTCATGGTGCCGCAGATGGTCGAGCGCAAGGACGGCTCGATCACCATCATCTCTTCGATCGGCGGGTTGAAGGGGTCGACGGTTCTCGGCGCTTATGCGATTTCAAAAGCCGCCGACATGCAGCTCGCGCGCAACCTCGCGTGCGAATACGGCAAGCACAATATCCGCGTGAATTGTATCGCGCCCGGCCTGATCAAGACCGATTTTGCCCGCGCACTATGGGAAAATCCGGAAACGTTGAAGGCTTCCACCGCGCGTACGCCGCTGCTGCGGATCGGCGAACCCGACGAAATCGCGGGTGCTGCGGTTTTTCTCGCCTCCCGCGCCGGTACCTTCACCACCGGCCAGACCATCGTGATCGACGGCGGCGCCACGATTAGTTGATGCGGATTTTCGTCGTCCCCGCGAACGCGGGGACCCATACCGCGAAATCTTTCTTAGAGCCGGACTGAAAAAGAAGCTGAGTGATTTCAGCCAGTTGTGATTCCTTCGGATTTGCAAAGATTCGAGGGAGAGCACGATGGCCTGGACTGAAATCACTCGCCGACATTATAGGC
>NZ_JBEKRB010000058.1:0-41596 GCF_049519115.1 Bradyrhizobium sp. | reverse complement strand
CCTATAATGTCGGCGAGTGATTTCAGTCCAGGCCATCGTGCTCTCCCTCGAATCTTTGCAAATCCGAAGGAATCACAACTGGCTGAAATCACTCAGCTTCTTTTTCAGTCCGGCTCTTAGCCCCGTCAACGTGAGGGGCTGGAGGGTTCTACGTGGACCGTAACGATCGGCTCTCGGCTCTGACCGGCGCCGGGATCAGCTATCGGATGCCATCTTGTAGATGTGCACCACGGAAGATGTCGTCAGGCGTGGCCCAAGCTTGGACCACGCCTGACGTCTTCCGGGATTGCGGCTCTCAATGCCTGAATATCACTCCGCCGCGGCCGCGGATTGAAGCACCGGATAATCCGTGTATCCCTTGGCACCGCCACCGTAGAATGTAGCCTTGTCGAAGTCGTTGAGCGGCGCGCCGCGCTTGAAGCGCTCGACGAGATCGGGATTGGAAATGAATAGTTTCCCGAACGCGATCAGGTCAGCTTCGTTGGCCGACAACACCTTGTTGGCGAGTTCAAAGTCGTAGCCATTGTTGGCGATGTAGGCGCCTTTGAAACGGTTGCGCAGCGAACGATAGTCGAACGGCGCGATGTCGCGCGCGCCGCCGGTTGCGCCTTCAATGACGTGGATATAGACCAGCTTCAACGCGTTGAGGTGATCGACGATGTAGTCGAATAATGCCTGCGGGTTGGAATCGGAAATATCGTTTGAAGGTGTCACCGGCGAGATGCGGATGCCGGTGCGCTCGGCGCCAACTTCGGTAACCACGGCCTTCGTCACTTCCAGCATCAGTTTGGCGCGGTTTTCGATTCCGCCGCCATATGCATCGGTGCGCTTGTTGGAGCCATCCCGGGCGAACTGATCCAAGAGATAGCCGTTGGCGCCATGAACCTCGACACCGTCGAAGCCGGCCGCGATCGCGTTGCCCGCACCCTTCTTGAAGCTGTCGATAATGCCGGGAATTTCCGAAAGCTCGAGCGCGCGAGGTTCGGAAACGTCTGCGAAGGTGCCGCCGACGAAGGTCTTGGTCTTGGCGAGGATCGCAGAGGGCGCTACCGGTGCGCCGCCGTTCGGTTGCAGCGAGGTATGCGAGATGCGGCCGACATGCCAGAGCTGAAGGAAGATGTGGCCGCCTTGCGCATGCACGCGTTCGGTGACCTTGCGCCATCCAGCGATTTGTTCTTTCGAATAAATGCCGGGGGTATCCTGATATCCCTGACCCTGCTTCGAAACCTGAGTGGCTTCAGTGATCAGCAATCCGGCGGAGGCCCGCTGTCCATAATATTCAACCGCGAGCGGATTAGGCACGAGGCCCTCCAGAGCGCGGTTACGGGTTAATGGCGCCATCGCAAAGCGATTGGGGAGTGTGATCGGACCAAGCTTGAACGGTTCGAGAAGTTTGGACGTGCTCATTTTTTGTGATCTCGGTTGGTTAGAGAAAGCAGGCGGGAACGTGTGACTAGAATTGTGCATTGCCACAGACCATGGACAAGGCCACCACGATCACGAAATCGCAAGTCGGTATGATTTACCCAAAACAGACCCGGGCAAGATAGGTCCGTCCTCGTCCCGGTGCCTGTTTTGGTGTTTTTGCCCGTCGCCTTGCGGCTCAGGCCACGCCCAGAAAATCGCGCTTTCCGATCTCGACGCCATTGTGACGAAGGATGCCGTGGGCGGTCGCGGCGTGGAAATAGAAATTCGTGAATGCAAAGCGATTGAGGAATTCCTGACCCTTCAGCGTCAGGGTTTTATCGGGGCCGATCGGGAAGGTGACTTCGCGCTGGTCTGCGCCTTCGAACTGCGCGGGCGTGAACTTCTTGAGGTAGTCGCTGGTCCTGGCCAGCCGTTGCCGCAATTCTGCGAATGTCTTCTCGGTGTCGGGCGTTGACGGCACATCGACATGGGCGAGCCGGGCGCAGCCCTTGCTGGAGAAATCGCACGCCAGTTGAATTTGCTTCGACAGCGGCAGCATGTCCGGATAGAGCCGTGCGCTGAGCAGCACCTCGGGCTGAATATTTTTTGCGGCGCAGTGCGCCTCCGCCTTGGCGAGAATGCCGGAGAGGCTGCCGAGGATTTGCAGGAAGGCAGGAACGGAGGCGTCATAGAAGGACATGCGATGCTCTTTCGTGGCGTGGATGGTTGCAGCCGAATGGCCCATGCTACAAATGGGATCAGCTATGGAACAATACAACTCTGTTGGGGTCGAAACCCGGCGGGAAATTACCTTGCCGGCTGAGCAGCCGCTGCGGCCGGCTGCGCGCGGGAGCCGCGCATCCGCGCCAGCAATTCGGCGGTCGGCCAGGAGTCTGCCGGCAAACCGAATTTGATCTGCATTGCCTTCACGGCCGTGCGGCTCTGCTGGCCCATCACGCCATCCACCTTGCCGACGTCGTAGCCGGCGCGCACCAGAAGCTGCTGCAATTCCCGCAACTCGTTGAACGGCAATTGCGCCACCGGCGCGGTCGGCCGCTGCATCGGCGGCGCGCCCGCAATTCTCGTGGCGAGATAGCCGGCGGTGGTCGAATAGATCAGCGAGTTATTCCATTCGGTGTAGGCGGCAAAATTGGCGTAGGCGAGGAAGGCCGGCCCGGCGCGGCCCATCGGCATTAGCAGCGAAGCCGGCATATCGTCGTCCGGCAGCGGCTTGCCATCTGGATATTTGACGCCAAGCTGGGCCCATTTCGAACGCGGAAGGCGGATCGTCAGATCGGCCTGATCCCAGGGGAAATTGGCCGCTGTTGTCACGCGCACTTCCTGCAACCAGGGCTCGCCGCGTTTCCATTTCAGACCGTTGGCGATGTAGTTCGCGGTCGAGCCGATCACGTCCTCCGGGCTGCTCAAGAGATTGCGCCGGCCGCCATAGTCCACCGCATAGTTGAAATAATGTGTCGGCAGAAATTGCGTCTGACCGAGTTCGCCGGCCCAGGAGCCGATCATTTCATCCGGCGTGAGATCGCCGCGGTCGATGATTTTCAGTGCGGCGATGGTCTCGCCTGCGAACCGCGCTGAACGCCTGCAATCATAGGCCAGCGACACCAGCGAGCGCAGCGTCGGCAAGGTACCCATGTTGGCGCCGAAGTCGCTTTCCAGGCCCCAGAACGCTGCGATTACCGCCGGCGGTACGCCGTATTCCTTTTCGGCGCGCGCAAATGCGGCCGCGTAGGTTTTAATCCGCGCCTGACCCTGCTGCATCCGGTACGGCGCTGCCATGCGGCCGGAGAATTCGGTGAACACCTGGCCGAACACGCGCTGGCCGCGATCGCGGTTGACGATGCCCTGGTCGTAGACGAGGTACGGCGCGGCCTCGCTGATCGCGCGCTGCGAGACGCCTGCCGCCATTGCCTGCTGCTTCAGGTCGGCCAAAAAGCGATCGAAGTTCGCGCCGTTATGGCAACTGGCGGCGCGCGGAGCAGGCGTGGCACGTGCTGGCGCCGGAAACCCCGGTGCTGTGGCCTGTGCCCAGGCTGCGCTCGCGTGCATCGCAAGGCTAACGATGACAAGGCTGACGGTGACGAGGAGGGGTTTCGAAAATAGCCGCATGGGTACCCGGTCGGAAATCAACTTCGATGTTGTTTCCACTACCATTCTTTTCTCGCTTCGTGCACCCAAACAAAAGGGCCGCCGAGGCAGCCCTTTTGCAAATATCGGAATCGAACCACTAGTACGACCAGGCGGAGACTGACGACCCCGTAACGCAGTTAGGTCCGCAAGTGCCGCGTCCCGGCGGCGGTCCCAGCGTGAAGCCCAACGGACCAAGGCTGGTATAGTGGCCCCCGGAGTAGGTCCCGGCATCCTGGCCCTCATAGACGCCGACGACACGATGACCGTGACGCCGGTGATGGCCGCCCGCGCCGCGATGGTCGGAAGCCGTCGCTCCCGAGGTCATTGCGGTGGCGAGAATAAGCGCCGCCGCGCCTGCAAGAATCTGTCGTCTCATCGGAATCTCCCTTTTCGGGTTAATCGTTCACAACGACTGCGGTTCCGCCTCGGCTTCGATCGGCGGTAACGGGTCGCCGTGAATGGTGGCCTCAAAGGCGCGTAACCGCTGGTAGATCGAAATCAGCTCCACGATCGTGCTCCAAGAATTGACGAGATACTGGAACGAGGTCCGCACTTGCGTAAACGCGTTCAGGATCTGGTTCATCGCACCCAGCGTGATCTTGCCGGCGACGATCGTGGGCCCAAGCAGAATGTAGGGAAAAATGACGTCGACCTGTAGATAGACAATGCGGCCGACGTTGAAATACAGGAAGTTCAGATACAGCCGAAAATAGTTGTGACGAATATTCGCAAACAGCATCGCCAACGTCGGCGGGTCGGCATGCGTGGAATCGTCTTCGCCAAGCACCAATTCCTTGCGATACGCGGCCTCGACCCGTTGATTGAAGAATTCGATGCCGGGCAGGCGAATCCCGATCAAGGCGAGCGCGCCGGTGCCGAGCAACGACCATCCCACCGCGGCGATGACGAGCGGATAGGGAAT
This sequence comes from Bradyrhizobium sp., assembly GCF_049519115.1. Classification (GTDB taxonomy): domain Bacteria; phylum Pseudomonadota; class Alphaproteobacteria; order Rhizobiales; family Xanthobacteraceae; genus Bradyrhizobium. The sequence continues at coordinate 37,119 of NZ_JBEKRB010000058.1, read as the reverse complement.
CGAGCCGATCAGAGGCAGTTCGGTGATGTTGCTCGACAGCCGCAACAGCACCGGCAGGAAAGCGAGCAGGGTCAGCACGGCGCTGATCAGGTTGACGCCGAGGCCCTCCACTGTGGTGGCAAAACGCATGGTGTCTTCCTGCACGCGTTGCGAGGCGCCTTCGATCGTGCGCAGCCGCGGCCAGTTCTCTACGTAAAAATCGTTCATCGCGGTGCGCCAGCGGAAGATGTAATGGCTGACGAAAAACCGCGTCAGCACGCCGACCACGACCGCGACCAGTGCGATACCGGAAAACGTCGATAGTTCTCCGTAGAACTGTTCGATCGTGACCGGTTTGGATTTCGACAGTGCCGCCTGCACCAGATCGTAGAACGGTCCGTACCAGCTGTTGATGGCGACGCTGACCTGAACCTGGAAGTAAGAGGTGAACAGGATCAGCGCCGATCCGAGGATGGACCAGTTGGCCCACGAGTGCGGAGCGAGTGTCATCCAGAAACCGGCGAAAATCGCGACCGCGATCAGGAAATATAGGTCGAACCATAACGAAGGCGCCGACCAGAACAGCGCAACGCCCACGATTCCCGGCGTCGAGGATTGAGTGAGACCGCTCACATAGCCGTACCAAACCGCCATCGAAATTGCGGTCCAGACGACAGCCGACCAGAAGAACAGTTTTGGGCGGGGGAAAAACGAAACGAACATTTCGGGATATCCAATTTGTAGGGCCGGATGGCCGGTAGTTCAGGACACCATAGCGGCTCGGCCGGAATAGCCAACCGACGGGATCGGTCGATTACGCCTTGACGCCGGGTGTACCGCTTACAATTCTCGCGCATTGGAGAAGACAAACGACGACATCCGCCGCGTATTTTCGTCGAGGATGAGCGTTCGGGTGATCGGCGGTTCGGCGCGCTGGCTGCAATTTTCGCGTTCGCACAGCCGGCAGTTGACGCCGATCGGGGCGCCCTCGGCAGCTTCGAGATTGAGCCCGCTGGCATAGACGAGTTTCGACGCGTGCCGGATTTCGCAGCCCAGTCCGATCGCAAAGCGAGGCTGTGGCTGCGTGTGCGGCGCCGCCGGACGCCGCACCACCTGCGCGATCGAGAAGTAGCGCGTGCCGTCAGGCAATTCGATCACCTGGCTCAACAGACGATCCGGCGTGTCAAAAGTTGAATGTACGTTCCACAGCGGACAGGTGCCGCCGAATTTCGAAAACGGGAACGTGCCGGAGGAAAACCGTTTGGAGACATTGCCGGCATTGTCGACGCGCAGCATGAAGAAGGGTACGCCGCGCGAATTGGGCCGCTGCAACGTGGTCAGGCGGTGACACACTTGTTCGAAGCCGGCGTTGAAGCGCTGCGATAGCACGCTGAGATCGTAGCCGAGCGCTTCGGCTGCGGTCTGAAACGGCTGGTACGGCATCATCGCTGCGGCCGCAAAATAATTCGCAAGCGTGATCCGGTAGAGCCTCCGCGGCGCATCGTCCAGCGGTCCGGCACGGCCAATGATGGTGTCGATTGTGCCGGTGCATTCGGTGAGCCCGATCTGAAAGGCGAGCTGAAACGCGCGGCCGGGGCCGTCGACCAGTTCCGAGATCAGGAGCTGCCGGCGATGACGGTCGAAGCGGCGCAGCGTCTCGCGCATGACGTCGACCGGCATGATGCGGGTGAGGATCGAATGCTTTTCGCGCAAGCGCGCCGAGAGCGCGGCAAACAATTCTTCCGAAGGCACGTTCAGTTCGTCGCGCAGGTTTTCCGCTGATGTCTCGAGCTCGGGAAAATAGTTGCGGTTGGCCTCGATCAGATCGCGCACGCGTTCGATCGGATTGGCCTCGAAGCGCGCGCCTTCGTCGCGATCGGCCATTTGGGCCGCAACCATCGTCTCGCCGCGGCGGGCCTCGGCATAGGCCGCATACAGCCGTTGCAGCGCATGGGTGACGCCGGGGCAAAGTTCGGCGAGATCGCGCAGTTCCTGTTTTGGCAGGTCGATCTGTCGAAACAGCGGATCGGAAAAGATCTCGTTCAGTTCGGCGAAGAAGCGGTCCTCGTCGGCGGTGGCAAGGTCGCGCAGATCGAGATCGTAGGTCTCCGCCAGGCGGAGCAGGATTTGCGCGGTCACCGGGCGCTGGTTGCGCTCGATCAGGTTGATGTAGCTCGGCGAGATGCCGAGGCCTTCGGCGATCTGGGTCTGCGACAGCCCAAGCTGCTGGCGGATGCGCCGGAAGCGGGGACCGACAAACAGCTTTTTTCCGGAATCCGCAGGCATCGTTTCGTCCTGATGCGAGCCCGGTTCCGACGAAACGGGTCGATTGTCCCAAGTCTTTACACGCGAGTGGCGCCGTTATTCCGATTTGTGACAAAATTTACAAAATAACTAATATCACAAGTACACATGTTACATGACATCACCATTCGGAATCAAGCGGTATTTACCAATTGGCGAGCATCGCGTTTATCTCCTGACACGCATTTCGCAGCGTATTGTCACGAATGTCGAGAATAGCGGCGGCGCTGCAGGTCTGTCGCCAGTGAGAAGGACTAAGAACATGAACTATCAGCCACGCGGGATCGGCGATCAGGCGCTCCAGGGTCCGGCCTCGTATCAGAGCGAGCTCGAGGCGGCGCACGCGCTCCTCGACACCAAGCCGACCTGGAACGGGGTGACGGCCGAGGCCGTCGCGCGCATGCGCTTGCAGAACCGCTTCAAGACCGGCCTCGACATCGCGCGCTACACCGCGGCGCTGATGCGGACCGACATGGCCGCCTATGACGGCGACCCCACCAAGTACACCCAGTCGCTGGGCTGCTGGCATGGCTTCATCGCCCAGCAGAAGCTGATCTCGGTCAAGAAGCACTTCGGCACGACCGATCGCCGCTACCTGTACCTGTCCGGCTGGATGATCGCGGCGCTCCGCTCCGAGTTCGGACCGCTGCCTGACCAGTCGATGCACGAGAAGACCTCGGTGCCGGCCCTGATCGAAGAGCTCTATACCTTCCTGCGTCAGGCCGACTCGCGCGAGCTGAACGATATCTTCCGATCACTCGATGCCGCCCGCAAGGAAGGCGACAAGGCAAAGGAGAAGGCGCTGATCGGGAAGATCGACAGCTTCCAGACCCATGTTGTCCCCGTTATCGCCGACATCGATGCCGGCTTCGGTAATGCGGAAGCCACCTATCTGCTTGCCAAGAAGATGATCGAAGCGGGCGCCTGCGCTCTTCAAATCGAAAACCAGGTCTCGGACGAAAAGCAGTGCGGACACCAGGACGGCAAGGTGACCGTGCCGCACGACGTCTTCCTCGCGAAAATTCGCGCCTGCCGCCACGCGTTCCTCGAACTGGGCGTCGAAGACGGCGTCGTCGTGACCCGCACCGACTCGCTTGGAGCCGGCCTCACCCAGCAGATCGCCGTGAGTCACAAGCCCGGCGACCTCGGCGACCAGTACAACAGCTTCCTCGATTGCGAGGAAATGACGGCCGACAATGCCCGCAATGGCGATGTCATCATCAACCGGCACGGCAAGATGATGCGTCCGAAGCGGTTGCCCAGCAATCTCTATCAGTTCCGCCCGGGTACCGGCGAAGATCGCTGCGTGCTGGATTGCGTGACCTCGCTGCAGAACGGCGCCGACCTGCTGTGGATCGAAACCGAGAAGCCGCATATCGAGCAGATCGCCAGGATGGTCGATCGGATCCGCAAGGTGATCCCGAACGCGAAGCTGGCCTACAACAACTCGCCATCTTTCAACTGGACGCTGAACTTCCGTTGGCAGGTCTACGATGCGATGAAGGAAGCCGGGCAAGACGTCAGCAAGTATAATCGCGCCGAGCTGATGAAGGCGGAATACGATGACACGCCGCTGGCGAAGGAAGCTGACGAGCGTATCCGCACCTTCCAGGCCGACTCGGCGAAGCGCGCCGGCATCTTCCACCATCTGATCACGTTGCCGACCTATCACACGGCGGCGCTCTCGACCGACAATCTGGCGAGGGAATATTTCGGCGAGCAGGGCATGCTCGGCTATGTGAAGAACGTCCAGCGCGCCGAGATCCGTCAGGGCATCGCCTGCGTGAAGCATCAGAACATGGCCGGCTCCAACATCGGCGACGATCACAAGGAGTACTTCGCCGGCGAAGCTGCCCTGAAGGCGGGTGGCGCCCACAACACGATGAACCAGTTCGGCTAGAGCATGATCGGAAAAGTGTAAACCGGTTTTCCGAAAAGATCATGCTCAGATCCAACGACTAGTTGATCGGTCTGGCGTCCGGTCGAATTCCGGACTGATCGGGCCATAGCAAAAGGAGACTGACGATGAAGCACGGTAGCAATTTCTGGGTGATCGGCGGCGAGTTCGGTTCGATGAACTTCCACAAGCTCGTGGAAGGCTCGGCCCAGGTCAAAGGCCCCTTCAAGAGCCGCGCGGAGGCCGAAGATTGCTGGCGCGAGGTTTCGGAAGAGAACCGCCACAAGGCCGGTGTGCGCTTCTCGATCGTGGAAGAACCCGCGCGCGTGATGGCCTGATCTTTTAAGAAGACGTCCAAGGACGGGCGCAGCCTCGTCACCCCTTCGGGGGTGGCGGGGCTGCGTTCGTTTTTGGGGCCGGTGTGACGGCTCTGACGTTCCTTTCAGCATCGCCGCGAATGTCAGGACAAGGACACTAGTATAAGCCTTTGGGAATAAACGGCTCTTTGCGGATGGCAGGGTTACTGATAGGTTAATGCGACTTTTCTGGGTTGATCAGGACGGGACGTGAAGCCGATGGCAGAGGCACAAAACATCGAAAGTGGCGGGTCAGCGGCCGAAGCGCGGCCGACGCGCTTGCGCGATGCGCTCCGCAAGGCGCGCATCGAGGCTGCCGATCGCACCGGCGTCGTCGTCGATCTGCGTGATGCGGAAGTGGCGCGGCTCGAAATTTTGAGTGAAGCGCTGGACCCGCTGTTTGCGCAAATCCCCGATCATGTCGATCTGTTCGATCGCGGCATCAGCCAGGGCGAGACGCCCCGGCTGTGGATCGACGTGGTCGCCCATATCGTGATGGGCCGCGACAAGCGCGCCTATCGCTTCGTGCAGGATACCCGTTTCGGCCGCATCGTGATCGCGGAATCCCATGATGTGCCGGTCATCGCCGATGCGGTTACCGATTATGTCGCGCGTCGCATGATTGAGCGCGAACACGCGCTCGCGGCGCCGCCGATGACCGCCCAGCAGAATTCGGTCCCGGCCGAAAAGCGCCGCCGTGGCCGGTTCTGGCCGTTCGCGCTTGGCTTCCTCCTCGGTGCGCTGGCGCTGTTTGGCCTCGCATTGTTTGCGAGCTTCAACAGCTTCTAGGTCGCGCACGCTACGTCAGCTGCACGCGTCGAATTTCGCGAACCTGAAGCGCTTCGTTGATGCCCCGCACGGTTTGCCGGCAGCGCCATCCATCGTCGTCGCGTGCGATTGAAAACAGGTTGTAGGCGGCATCGGGATAATGACCGTGCGCCCGCGCGGAAGCCGAAGGCACGCCGATTACCGGTATCGACGATCCGCTTGGCCCCTCGACCCACATCGTCGAATGGACGTGATCGTGGCCGTGCAGAACCAGTTCGACGCCGTGCTGTTTCAAAAGCGAAAGCAGTTCCGGCCCATCGGTCAGGCGCTTGGCGTGTGCATTGGAGCGCAGCGGATGATGGATCAGGAGGATGCGAAATGCGGGCTCGGACGCCAGCGTAGCGAGCAGACGTTCAAGCGAATCCATCTGGTCTTTTCCAAGCCATCCCGTCGCCATCAGCGGCGGTGTCGGCACCGCCGAGGATACCCCGATCAGCGCCAGCGGGCCGCGGCGGCGCAACGCCGGAAAAACCGCGCCATGTGCCGGCGCATCGTCGCCGGCAAGATAACTTCCCCATTCATCGGTGGATCGGTCGGCGGTCGCGCGCACATAAGCATCGTGATTGCCGGGAACGACGGTCACCCGTTCCGGCGGCCCGACACTCTCGAGCCAGGCCTTGGCCGGGGCAAATTCGGCCTCCAACGCCAGGTTGACGAGATCGCCGGTGACCGCGATGTGGTCCGGCACCTGTGCCTGCAAATCCGACATCAGGACATCGAGTACGTCGCGCCGGTGATATTGATGACGGTTGCGCGTCCAGTTCAGATAGCCGAGCGCGCGCTTGCCCAAGAGTTCGGAAAGCCGCGGGCTTGGCAGCGGCGGCAAGTGCGGGTCGGACAAATGAGCGAGGGTGAAGGCCGCCATGCGAATGTATTGGCAAGCCGGTAACCGGGATGCAAGGATCAAGGTGATCCCGAGTGCAAGGTTTTGACGGCGATGATGCAGGGCCTGCGAAGACGTCTTGAGCCGGCGCTGCGGTGGCTCTTTCATCTCTACTGGCGATTTGCGCGCGGCATGACGCTCGGCGTCCGCGCCGTGGTGCTTGACGGCGAAAATCGCGTGTTTCTGGTCAAGCACAGCTACGTCAGCGGCTGGCATCTGCCGGGCGGCGGGGTCGAAACCGGCGAGACGCTTCGCCAGGCTCTCACGCGCGAAATGATGGAAGAGGGGCAAATCGAACTGGTCGGCGAGCCCACGCTGTTCGGCGTCTATCTCAACAGTCACGTTTCCCGGCGCGATCACGTCGCGCTGTACCTAGTCCGGCAGTTTCGGCAGGAGCGGCTCCCGGAGCCGAACCGCGAGATCGTCGAATGCGGGTTTTTCGAAATACAGGCCTTGCCGGCGGAGACGACCAAGGGAACGCGGCTGCGGATTTCGGAAGTGATTGAAAACAGGCTGCCAAGCCACACCTGGCGTTAGAGAACGTTAGCGATGCGTCCTTATGATCGGGCCTCAAAACCCTAACGATCGTTAAGGATTTAGCTGATGAGCGCCGTTCTGGAACCCAAACGCCCGCTAGAGCCTCGCGGCGATCTGGCCGGCATGGCAGCGGCGCTGGCGGAGTTTGCGAAATCGGAATTCCCGCAAAGCCAGCCCGCACAGCCGCGGATCGCTGTTCTGGTACCTTGTTTCAACGAGGAAGCCGCGGTCGCCAACGTGGTTGCCGATTTTCGTAAAGTGCTGCCGTCGGCTAAAATTTTCGTCTACGACAACAACTCGTCGGATCGTACCGCCGCGGTAGCGCGCGAAGCCGGCGCCTCCGTGCGTAGCGAACGCCGCCAGGGCAAGGGCCACGTGGTCCGCCGCATGTTCGCCGATGTCGATGCCGACATTTACGTCCTGGTCGATGGCGATGCCACCTATGACCCGGCAAGCGCGCCGAAAATGATCGAGGCTCTGGTGTCAGATCATCTCGACATGGTGGTGGGCTTGCGGGTCGATCAGGCCGAGGCCGCCTGGCGGCCCGGCCATCGCACCGGCAACTGGCTGTTGACTAGCTTTCTCGCATCGGTGTTCGGCAAGGCCTTCAAGGATATTCTCTCCGGCTATCGGGTATTCTCCCGGCGGTTCGTCAAATCCTTCCCGGTGTTGTCGGACGGCTTCGAGATAGAAACCGAATTGAGCGTCCATGCGCTGGAACTGTCGCTGCCGACGGCCGAGATCGAAACGCCTTATTATGCGCGCCCGGAAGGGTCCATCAGCAAGCTCAACACCTGGCGCGACGGTTTCCGGATTCTCGGCACCATCCTCAAGCTCTATCGCTCGGAAAAGCCGTTGCGCTTCTTTACCGGGATCGGCATTTTTCTGGTGCTGGCCTCGATCGGCCTCGCGATTCCCGTATTCTTCACCTATCTTGAGCAGGGTATCGTTCCCCGTCTGCCGACAGCAGTCTTGTCGATGGGCTTGATGGTTATGGCGATGCTCTCGCTGTCGTCCGGCCTTGTGCTTGACACGGTGACGCGCGGACGCCGGGAGATGAAGCTGCTGGCCTATCTAGCTCAGGCTCCTGTCGATAGGTCTTGACGGACCACTAGTGCGGTGAATTTGAAGTTTCTATCGGTTTCGCGGTAATCTTGTCATACAAACTTCAAATTCTAAACCGCACTAGAAAATATAGATGCTAGTGCTCCTTTGATTCCGAAGTTCGTAAACGTGGAGCCGCGATATGATACGAACTTCGGAATCGGAGCACTGCCATTCGCAGATAGACGCGCGTTGATGAGTGATCTCTCTCTGACCATCCTGGCCGAAACCGCCAACGACGCGCAAGCGATCGAGCGTCTGCATGAGCGCACCTTCGGTCCCGGCCGCTTCGTCCTGAGCGCTTACCGGATACGCGAGCATGTCGACCATTTGCTCGATCTGTCGTTCACCGCGTGGATCGGGACATTGCTGGTGGGCTCAGTGCGGCAATTGCCGGTTGTCGTCGGTGACACCAAGGCGTTGCTGCTCGGCCCGCTGACTGTCGAGCCGTCGTTTCGCGGCCGCGGGGTCGGACGTCTGTTGCTCGAACGCGCACTTCGTGACGCAAAGGCCAAGGGGCACCGTTTGGTGCTCTTGGTCGGTGACGAAGCTTATTACCGCCGGATCGGCTTCAAGGCTGTCCCCGAGGGAAGGGCGAGCATGCCCGGCCCGGTCGACTACAGCCGGCTCCTGTTCGCCGAACTCGTCGATGGCGCATTCGACGGCGTGTCCGGCGCCGTCCGTCCGGATTGGGACTTCGCGAGATAGAAGTTCGATCGGAAAAGATGGCAGGACCGAAAATCTCGGTATCGATCCCGCCATCATGCGTATCTCAAATCTTTTTCGAAATGCCGAGGAAGAAGCCGCGGCGCGGCCCGAATTGCGGAGCGAACACGCCGATGCCGGATCCGTCCCTGATCTCATAGATCGTGTCGAACAGATTGACGACGTCGAAGCGAATGGTCATCGGCTTTGGATCGTTCGGCAGCAGGAATTCGCGCTTGATGCCGATATTGACCTGCGTATACGACGGCACCGTGCTGATGTTGGCGTCACCGTCGCGCAGACCGCTGCCATAGATCATGTCAGCGCTGAGTTTGACGCCGCACCAGGATAGCCCATCATTGCCAAATGCTTCCGCCGCTGTAGCCGGCCGTCCGCAGAACGAGTAGACGGCGCCGGCCGAAGCGGTGACGAACTGGTTGTGGTCGGTATAGACGAAGTGTGTCTGAAGGTACTGAAGCTCCGTCAAGCCGCCGAGATCCGCAAGCGGTGTGTTGCCGAACAAATATTGGTTCGACACCGGATCGTTCGCTCTCTGTTGAGCCACGGCGACATTGCCGTAGACCTGCAAGTTGCCGCTGGTGAATTTCCCCTTGAATTCGATGCCTTCGTTGTACCCGCGGGCATAGTTGAAGGCGCTGAGCACCAGCGCCTGACCGAACAGGCCATTGTCGATCAGATCGGTCGCGATCTTGTAATAGGCGTCGACCCCGAGTTCCAGCGTCGAACAGCTTTTCGGGTCCGAGCCGCATCCGAATTTGAATTTCTGATCGACACCGGCATCGAAATAATGCGAGCGCTCCGGCAACACCGGATCGTTTCCCTGGTTGGTCGGTACCGCGCCGGTCGTGTTGTCGAACAAAGCGATATTGGCGGGCGCCGCTTCCACCAGCACCGGCGGGGTGAAGTAGCGCGCGTAGCCCGCATGGAACGTGGTGTTCTCGAACGCCTTGTAGGTGAAACTCAGCCGTGGACTAAACTGGTTGGCGCTGACGAATTGGTCCATCTGATCGAAGCGCACGCCGTAGTTCATCGTGAGCTGGTTGGTCAGTTTCCACTCGTCCTGAACATAGACCCCCGCCAGCCATCCTAGTTTCGAGACGTTGTCGGTGATGCCGACCGGTGCGCCGTTGTCGCTGCCGTCGCAAATCGTGCAGGGCTCGACCAGCGATGTATTGCTGACGGCCGCCTGCTCGCCGCTGACGGAGAAGCCGGCGCGCAGCGTGTGTGAGTCGTTGACCTTGTAGGAGCCGTCGCCCTGGATGCCGTTGGTGTAGGAGATGCGGCCGACATTCGAAGCAATGCCGTTGATCAGGAGGTCGCCGATCGGATCCGGCGTGAAACGCAGTTCGTTGTAACGGGTGAAATAGGACAACTGCCCGTCAAAACCGTCGACCGATTTCTGCAGCGACAACACAGCGAATTGGGTCTTCTCGACCTGGTTTTCATTGAGCTGCGCCGAATTGAAATTGGTCGCACCGAATGCATTCGTGACCGGTAGCGCGCTCTGTCCGGTCGGCTGGCCCGGATTATTGGGAATCTGAAAGTTGTTATACGCGGTTCCGGCGATCAGGCTGACCCGCGTGGTCGGGTCGACGATGGCCGACATATAGGCGAAGCCTCTGTCCTGCTGCGAGAAATCGTGAATCGCATTGTAAGCGGAGGTCGGGTTTTCGATGCCCACCGTGTTCTGAAGATAGCGGCCGGTGAAGTAGTATTGGACGCCGGCGAAGCAATCGGCGGCGGATGGCGCCTTGGTATACCCGGGCGTTGTCGTCGTGGCTGCCGGGCAGGTGCTGCCGAACGTGCCGCCATATTCGATGCTCGGCGCGATCGTTCCGTGGCTGCCGCCATACATGCTGACGCTGCCGCTATTGTTGAAAAGATCGGTGCGGGTCGTGATATCGACGAGGCCGGTCGTGCGCAGTCCGTATTCGGCCGGCAACGCGCCGGTAACCAGCGACATGCTGCCGATGAAGCTGGTGTCGAAGATGCTGCCAAAGCCGGTGACGCCGTCTGGCAACAGCACGCCGTTGATCCGGAACTGGAGGTTGGCGTGATCGTTGCGGACATGCAGCGATCCGCTGGCGGCGGAATCCTGCGAAACCCCCGGGGTCTGCAGCAGCACTTGCTCCACCGACTGGTTGGTGCCTCCCGGCAGATCCTGGATGGTGTCGTGGCCGATCGTGTCGGAACTCGTGCCGACGGTCGTAAAGATATTGCCGCGCGCCTGGTCGAAGACGCCATTTTTCGCGGCGAGCTGAGCGGCTTGCAAGGAAGGCTGCGTGACGGACGAATTCGACGTCGATGATTGCGCTGTCGTTGAGGAGACCGGATTCCGGGCGGCGATGTGCGGCTTCGGCTTCTTCGGCGCCGCGGCGGTTTGTTTCGGCGCGGTCACCTCGACGCTCGGCAGTTCCGTCGGGGCGCTTGCGGCGGCCGGCGGCGGTGGTTCCGGCGTTTGCGCGAAAGCGTTTACCGGGCCAAGCAGCAGCGGCACCGAGCTGGAGAAAAGAAGAATTCGCTTGAGGTAGCTTGTCATGTCCTGATCCTGAGGCGCGCCCCGGATGTCGTGCGCGACAAATCCGGAAGGTAGCGCGTGCCGTCGATGTGACGGACCGACATCGATTCAACCCGCGCGCATGGCTGCAAACCAGCCATCGACGCGGATCACGGAGCAATCGGGATCAGGAGAGGGGAGGTGCGCGGGATTGAAATGCGGCGCGCGCCGCGTGCAGACGAAGGAATGCCGTCTCTGTCGTTCGTTGCGGCAATTCGGTGGACTGCGGCAGCGGCAACGATGGTGGCGCGGCGGCTACCGCCGTGCTCGCCAAGGCGATAACGGCGCAGATGGCGCAAAGATCGTCCAGATGCCGGTCCTGATCGGGGCCGGGCGCGGGCAGTTGCTGCTGGACGGACTGGATTGACGGCGCGGCTTGCGCCGCAACGGGATGGAAGTGGCCGAACGAAAGCACGAATTGGACGGCGAGCGCGAACAGCGCGACCCGCGCGCCAAGTCCGATGTTCGCCCGCACCCACTTCATCGTGACAACGCGCCCCTTGTCGGAGGTCGCAACACCCCGTTGCCTCCGACGTTACAACATAACATCGCAAGTGCTGCGCTTGTATGTCAACCGTCTACGCCGGGAAACAATTCGTGAATTCGGAAAACGCATCGAGTCAGCGCGCTGGTCTTTTCGGATCAGGCGAGATCAGCGTCCTTCGCGCAGCCAGGTCGCGGCAAAGGCGCCGAGCAACAGCAATAAACCGATCAGGCCGGCAAAGACCGGCAAGACGCCGACGCCTCGGACCACGCTGGCATCGCGCATTTTCACGCCCATCCAGCCGTCGCCGCGGAAAATGCTCGAGGCATGAACGGGTACGATCCGTGGAAGATCGATACTGGTACCATCGACGACGCGTCGCACATCCCCGCCGGTCGCTTGTGCCAGCGGCATCAGCGTTTCGGTGGTGGAGGTGACTTCGGAAAATTCCTTCGGGTTGGTCGGGCCGACATTGATCAGCGCTTTCAGCGTGCCGTCGGTGGCCTGCCACAGGCCGAGTTCATTGGCCGGCAGGGTTGCTGTCCACGTTCCCGGCTCGCCGGCACTCAACGTCAACTCGTGTGTGGCTCCCGACGGCGAAGTCACCGTCACCGGTGTGACGCTGTCGGCCATGGTCTGACGCTGCACGACGAGGTCATGGCCGCGCACCTGCAAGTGCAGGGCTTCCTCGTCAAGATCCGGCTGCTTCATCAGCCAGTGTGACATCCGACGCAACAAATCGAGATACGGGCCGCCGCCTTCGTAACCCCGCGCCCACAACCAGATATGATCGGACAACAGCAGGGCGACCCGGCCTTCGCCAAATCGCGACAGCAACAGCAGCGGTTTGCCGTCGGCTCCGGTCATCACCGGCGGGCTCGTCGCGTTGCGGGTGTCCACGGTGCGGAAAAAGTGGCTCCAGCGCGGCGGCTCGCTGTTGGAACCTTCCAGGCCTCTCGTGACGGGGTGCCGTTTGCCGACGTCGCTCAGCGCAGCATAAAATGGCTTCTCGGTCACGCCGACCGGTTCTGCTGGCAGCACCGAGTCCAGCGGTGTACGCCAGATGCTCGTCGATGAAGCATAGTCGGGGCCGGCCGAAACCAGCACGGCGCCGCCGGCGCGCACATAGCGCGCGATATTGTCGAAATAGGCGATCGGCAGCACGCCTTGACGCGCGTAACGATCGAAGATGATCAGCTGAAACTCGTTGATCTTCTGCTGAAACAATTCACGGGTCGGAAACGCGATCAGCGACAATTCGTTGATCGGCGTGCCATCCTGCTTTTCCGGCGGACGCAGGATCGTGAAATGGACGAGATCGACGCTGGCGTCGGATTTCAAAAGGTTGCGCCAGGTACGCTCGCCCGAATGCGGCTCGCCGGAAACCAGAAGCACGCGCAGCTTGTCGCGGACGCCGTCGATCGCCACCACGGCGCGGTTGTTGACAAGCGTCAGTTCATTCTCAAGCGGCGAAGCCTCGATCTCGACGATATTGGGACCTGCATGCTTGATGTCGATATCGACATTGACGGTCTGGCCGCTGACAACCGTGCGTTCGTTGATGGTTTCGCCATCGACGCGCACCGCGACCTTGGCGCGCTGGCCGGTAACGCCCTGATCGTCGAGCCGATAGGTGATGGTCTGCACCTGCCCGACAATGCCGAAGCGGGGAGCAGCCGCAATCGCAATCCGGCGGTCGCGCTCGTCCTTGCGGCCGGTGATCAGCGCATGGAGCGGGGCCTGGAAGCCGAGCGCGGTGGCGTTCGCCGGAATGTCATGAACCCGTCCGTCGGTGATCAGGAAGGCGCCGGCGACGCGATCAACCGGCACGTCCGACAGCGCCGAAGACACGGCGCCGAACAATTTGGTGCCATCGGTCTCGCCATCGGCCTGGCCTGCTTCGACCACACGGACCTCGAGGCCGGGGATTTTCTTCAAGCTGTCGACAAGCGCTTGCTGCGCGCGGGCGGTTTCGTTGGTGCGATCGCCGAAATTCTGGCTCGGGCTCTTGTCGATCACGACGGCGGCGACCGACGACAGCGGCTCGCGTTCTTCGCGCGTGAACGACGGATTGGCGAGCGCGAGCAGCAGCAGACCGAGCGCCAACAGGCGCCACCATGCGCCACGCGGCCGTCCGACCAGCAGCAATACGGCAATCACGACGATCGCGGCCAGCGCCGTCCAGAGCACGGGCGAGGGGATCAGCGGGGTAAACGCGATGCCGTAGTTCATGGCGTGGACCTGCGGAGCACGATGGTCATTGCCCTAACCGCTCGATCAATGCCGGCGCATGCACCTGGTCGGCTTTGTAGTTTCCGGTCAACGTGTACATCACGATGTTGACGCCGGCGCGGAAGGCGAATTCGCGCTGCCGCGGTTCGCCCGGCGACAATGGCAGCATCGGTTGCCCGTCGGGGCGTATCGCCCAGGCACCGGCCAGATCGTTCGAGGTGATGATAATCGGCGAGACGCCGTCACCGCCACGGGCTGGGTGGGAAGCGGCGTCCTCGTCGTCGTCGCGCGGCAGGGTCTCGACCCAGGTCTGGCCGGAGTCGAAACGGCCGGGAAAATCGCGCAACAGATAAAATGTCTTGGTCAGCACGTGCTCGCGCGGCACCGGTTCGAGTTCGGGCACGTCGAGCGAGGAGAGAATCTCGCGCAGCGTCTGCATGCCCGGCGTTTGCGAAGCGCCATTATCGCCGGGCGGCGCTTCGATGGCATCGCGCGTATCGAACAGCACCGTGCCGCCCTGCTTCATGTAGGCGTCGATCTTGTCGATCGCCTCGCGCGGCGGCTTCGGCGCGCCGGGAACCACCGGCCAGTAGATCAGCGGAAAAAATGCGAGTTCGTCATGGGCGGGGTCGATGCCAACGGGATCGCCGGCCTCGAGTGCCGTGCGCTGTGCGAGGAACAGCGTGAGGCCGGACATTCCCGCCTTCACGATGGAATCGACGTCGGCATTGCCGGTCAGCACATAAGCGAGACGGGTTTGCGTGGTGGCTTTGATCGCGAAGTCGTCGGTGGTGCTGTCGGCTCTGGTCGGCGACGGCAGCGCCAATGGCAACAGTAACGCCAGCAGCAAGGCAGCCGGCGCCACGCGCCGCCGCAACAGAGCCGCGATCCCGCCGCCGAGCAGAGCGACGATCACGGCATCGATCAGGAACAGAGCCAGCGACGACGACAACAGGATTCCGCGCAGGTCGCGCGGCTCGGAATTGGTGTAGTTGGCCTGCCTTGCGCGCAAGGAAGATGTATCGAGCGGCACGATGCGGTCCGCCGCCGCAAGCGTATTCACCGCAAGCGGTCCGTCGGCGGGGCCGTAAAATCCGGGCGGATGATCGAGGCTCGCGCGGTCGCGGAAATCGGCGGTGAGCGGCTTGGCGGTTGAAGGCGGCGGCCCAAACGCGCCAAACCCATCGAGTGTCCGGAGCGGCGCCGCCGTTTCGATGTTCGCCTCGCTCGTCGCGTCCGAAGCCGGACCCGATGCGTAACCGGAACTGTCGACGATCCGTCGCAG
Organism: Bradyrhizobium sp.; assembly: GCF_049519115.1. Taxonomy (GTDB): domain Bacteria; phylum Pseudomonadota; class Alphaproteobacteria; order Rhizobiales; family Xanthobacteraceae; genus Bradyrhizobium. The sequence continues at coordinate 21,947 of NZ_JBEKRB010000058.1, read as the reverse complement.
CATCTCGACGAACGAGCCGGACATCGGCAGATCAGACCAGCGCATGTCGGCACTGACGTGGAACAACGCCACCACTCCCTTGCCGCGGCGTTCGCCGGTGACGAGCGGCGTGCCGTCTTCCAGCGACGCCCAGCTCTTTGTCGGCAATATCGCGTCGGGCTCGGCCAGCACCTGCCGGTTGACGGTAATGTCCTTGGGCACCACGAGCCCGGCAAACGGTCCGTCGGGGGCGAAGGCTGCGAGGTGTTGCGGTTTTTCCCAGGTCAGGCTGCCGCCGAGGCTGCGACCGCCGCGGCGCAGTTTCACCGGGACCAGATCATCGTCGGCTTGCGCCAGCCGCGGTCCGGCAAAGCGCACCAGCACGCCGCCGCGTTCGATCCAGGCACTGATACGTTCGCGAATTTCCGGCGAGAGGGTGCCGACATCGGCGAGCACGATCATCGGCAGCTTCTGATCGAGGAATTGCGAGATCGCCTGTTGTGGCGCGCCGCGATCCCCTAGCCTGACATCGGCAAACGGCGCCAAAGCCCGGGTGAGATAGAAGGTCGATGCCAATAACGGCTGCGCGGTATCGTTGCTTGAGCCGGAGACCACGCCGATCGCGCGTCGGCGCCATCGTTTGTCGAGCAGTTGAACCGCGCCCGCGGAACGTTCGCCGGATATTTCGAGCCGTGCGATGTCATTGCGCAGCTCGACCGGAAGGTCGAACGATGCCTCGGTCTCGCGATTTCCCGGCGCAAAGGCAAAGCGTGCTTCGGCGATCGGCGAGCCCTTCTGGTCAAGCCCGCGCACGACGCCGGTAGTGACGTCGCCGTCGGCGCGCAGGACCTTCACCGTCATCTTGGCCGCCGCATTTTCGGCAGCCGCAAGCGCCAGCGCAGGCGGCGTGCCGCCTTCAAACACCGTGAGCGCGCGATCGCCCACAACCTTGCCCAGGCCTTCGAGGAATTCCGTGCCGCGTCCGCTATCGACGCCATCCGACAGCCATGCGATCTCGCACTCGCCGGTCGCTTTCAGGAAGCGGTCGATGATCCCAAGGGTTTCGACCCGATCGATCGAATAGGGTTTTGGCGCCAATTGACGCAGCGCGACGCGCGCGGTGCCGCCCGGCATGATCGTAATGTCGCGCGTCGGCTCCGACAGCGGGATAAGGGCGATGCCGCGCCGGTCGTTATCGGCATTGGCGATCAGTTCGTCCGCGGCTCTGACCCGGGTGTCCCAACTCGAAGCCGCACTCCAGCCGTCGTCGATCAGAATGGCGAGCGGCGCACGCGACGTAGACGCCCCGGCGGGCGGATTCCAGATCGGTCCTGCCGCGGCCAGAATGACCAGCGCCGCGGCGGCCAGACGCAAGGCCGTCAGCCACCACGGGGTGCGCGAAGGTGTTTCCTCCTTCGGTGCGATGTCGAACAACAATTGCGTGGGCGGAAACTCGATCCGCCGCGGCCGCGGCGGGATCACCCGCAACAGCCACCACAGCACGGGCAGACTCAAAAGACCCAACAGCAGCATCGGCTCGGCAAAGGAAAGCGGCAGACCTGCGATCATGCGCTGCGCCCCGCTTTGACGGTGGCGCCGCGCGCACTTGCCTTGCTGACCATCATGCCCGAATGCAGGAACAGCAACAGTTCAGCCGCCGAGCGGCTGGTGGTGTGGGTCGAGAAAAGCCAGTCGAGCTTGCCGGTTTCGGCGCGAATTTGCTCGCGATGAAGCGCGACGCGCGCGACGTAGTCGCTGGCCCAGCTCTCGGCACGTCCTGCGACAATGACATTGCCGCCTTCCGGTTCGACAAATTCAACACGTCCGGAATAGGGAAAGGTTTCTTCCGCCGGGTCGACGATCTGGATCAGCGTGCCGTGCGCGCCAGAGGCCGACAATCCCGCAAGTTTGCTGCGGATCTCGCCGATCGGCGACCAGAAATCCGACAGCAACACGATTTCGGAAAGTGGCGAGGGCACAAAGGACGGCGGCAGGCTGAGGCGGGCCGCATCATCGTGCAGCATCGCCTGTGCCATCTTGTCGATGATGTTGCGGCTTGATGTCGGGCTGACGAGGCCGGGAATGCCGACCCGCTCGCCGCCCTCGACCAAAAGCTCGGCGAGCGCAAAGGCTACGATCAGCGCGCGCTCCAGCTTGCTGTCGCGCGCGTCTTTCGACGCAAAGGCCATCGATGGCGAACGGTCCGGCCAAAGCCATACCGTGTGCGCGGCTTCCCATTCCTGCTCGCGAACATAGAGATGATCGTCGCGCGCCGATCGGCGCCAGTCGACGCGCTGGGCAGGTTCGCCGGAAACGAAGCGGCGGTACTGCCAGAAACTTTCGCCGGCGCCGGCGCGCCGCCGGCCATGCAGTCCGTGGATGACGTTGGCGGCGATTCGCCGGGCTTCGAGCACAAGGCGCGGCAGCGATGCGGCGAGCGTTCGGCTTTCGCCATCGGCACGTCGGACTGCTACGATCTCGCTAGCGCCCACTTTTCGAAGTTCATGCTCCACCTCAGCGCCTACCTTTCACGAACTTCGAAAAGTCATGGGCACTAGAAAACCTATGATTCTAGTGCCGCTTTTCCATTTGAAGTTCCTGAACAGAATTTGCCGCCCGTGGTGCAGGAACTTCAAATGGGCGGCACTAGCGCTATGCTCGGCGGCTGCAGCCATCAGCCGATCCGCGTCTTCAACTGTTTGATGACGTCGGCAATGCTGCGGCCTTCGGCGCGGGCGGAGAAGGTCAGCGCCATGCGGTGCTTGAGGACCGGCTCGGCCAGATCGAGCACGTCATCGACCGACGGCGCCAAGCGTCCGTCGAGAAGGGCGCGGGCGCGAACCGCAAGCATCAGGGATTGGCTGGCGCGCGGGCCGGGTCCCCACGCGATCAGCTTGCCGGCTTCGCCGCCTTCGGGACCCGGGCGTGCCGAGCGCACCAGCGACAGGATCGCCTCTACGACCGAATCTCCAACGGGCAGTCGCCGTACCAGCCGCTGCGCCGTGAGCAGGGTTTCGGCATCCATCGCCGCTTTCGCCAAGGTCTCGTCGGCGCCGGTGGTTTCAAACAGGATCCGGCGCTCGGCATCGCGATCCGGATAGTCGACGTCGATTTCCATCAGGAAGCGATCAAGCTGGGCTTCCGGCAATGGGTAGGTGCCTTCCTGCTCGAGCGGATTCTGTGTCGCGAGCACGTGGAACGGCTTCGGCAGATCGTGGCGGACGCCGGCGACCGTAATATGCTGTTCCTGCATGGCTTGCAGCAGCGCCGACTGGGTGCGGGGACTGGCGCGGTTGATTTCATCCGCCATCAAGAGCTGCGCGAACACAGGCCCCGAGATGAAGCGGAACGAGCGCTTGCCGGAATTGCTTTCATCCAGCACTTCCGCGCCCAGGATGTCCGATGGCATCAGGTCCGGCGTGAACTGGATGCGCTTGGCATCGAGTCCGAGCGTGATCCCTAAGGTTTCCACCAGTTTGGTTTTGGCCAGACCGGGCACGCCGATCAGAAGCGCGTGACCGCCCGAAAGGATCGTCACCAGTGTGTTTTCGATGACACGATCCTGACCGAAAATGACGGTCGAGATGGCTTCCTTCGCGCCACGTATTTGCCCTGCGACCTGCTCGGCCGAGCGAACGATGACGTCTTCGAGTTTCTCGACGCTGCTTGAACCGACCGTGTCTGCACCAGCCATCTACTTCTCCTAAAAACCTAAGTCCGATCCGCCGATCTCAACAAGCCTATGCTAAACTCACGCGAAGGTCGTGTATTTGTTGAATTAAACTATCCCCACATTATCGACATTTGGGGTTATGAACGGGATCACGATGTGGCGACTTGGGCCTGAGGAAATACGGCAGAATTCGTCCAAAATGCACGCCGCGAATGGCAGTGTGGCAACTCTGACGTTCCTTGTCAGTGTCGCCGATTTCTTCGAAGGAACGTCAGAGTCAAAGCCACACTAGAATCATATGGTTGCCGGTGTCGCTTTGGTTCTGACATTCGTAAAGGTGTCCGCCGCGATGAGGTAGGAATGTCAGAACCGGGACACCGGTCTCAGATATTTGTTTGCCTGCACCAATCGTGCCAAACCAAGCATTAGCGTTCCAATATTTCGTGTTCAAACTCACGGCAAACCATGGCGAAGCAAGGGCGGGAACCGGTTCAAAACCTTGAGGGCCTCACAGCCGCGGCGAAAAATGCTGCGAATACCGGCGCGGCCGGAAAAGGCTTGCCTCCGGTGCATCTGTGGAATCCGCCCTTTTGCGGCGATCTCGATATGCGAATCGCAGCCGACGGCACTTGGTACTATATGGGCACGCCGATCGGGCGGCCAGCTTTGGTCCGGCTGTTTTCCACGATCCTCAAGTACGAGGACGGCAAGCACTTTTTGGTGACTCCGGTGGAGAAAGTCGGCATCCGCGTCGACGACGCACCGTTTCTGGCCGTCGAAATGGTCAAGGAGCAAGACGAGGAGGGCCGGTGCTTGCGCTTTCGCACCAATGTGGATGACTGGGTGGATTGCGATGGCGCGCATCCGTTGCGATTCGAAGCCTCCGCCGAGGGCGGCCTGACGCCCTATCTGTACGTCCGCGCCGACCTGTGGGCGAAGGTCACGCGCGCGCTTTACTATGATTTGGTTGACATCGGCGAGGAGCGGATGGTCGATGGTCGCCAGATGTTCGGGGTTGCATCGGCCGGTGCGTTCTTTGCGATGGCGGATGCGGAACAAGTGAGGGGCTGAATTTGAGCGAGGCGATGGCGGAGAACGATCCCGCCGCAATCAGTTCGGCGGAGTTCTTCGATCGGGCGCGCGCACGGCTGCGCTTCGAGATTCCCGCAGGCCTCACCGATCCTGGTTTGATCCCTGCCAGCGGCGATCAGGGCACCGACCGCATGCTTGCGATCCTGGCGCGCGAGCAGCCGATCCGTCCCGCGGCGGTATTGATCGCGGTCATCGATCGCCCGCAGCCGACGGTGCTGTTGACCCAGCGCTCCGCCCATCTCAACGAACACGCCGGACAGATTTCCTTTCCGGGCGGCAAGATCGACGCAACGGACGCGTCCCCGCTCGACGCCGCGCTGCGCGAGGCGGAAGAGGAAGTCGGCTTGACGCGCGAATTCGTCGATCCGATCGGCTACCTCGACCTCTACGGAACGAGTTTTGGCTTTCGCATCCTGCCGACGGTTGCGCGGGTCAGGCCCGGCTTCACGCTGCGCATCAGTCCCGCGGAAGTCGACGATGCCTTCGAAGTCCCGCTGGCGTTCCTGATGAATCCGGCGAACCATCAGCTTCAGAGCAAGGAATTCCGCGGCGTGGAACGCTTTTACTACGCCATGCCCTACGGCGAGCGTTATATCTGGGGCGCGACAGCCGGAATCCTTCGCGTGTTGTACGAACGGATCTTTACGCCATGATTCGTCCGGCCTTGACCGAGATCGGAATTTTTCTGATCCCGTTTGTGGTCTATGCCTTGTTTCTTGTTGCCAGCCGTTCCGGCTTGCTGACGCCGTCTTCCTGGCCGGTGATCGTGGTCGGAAGATTGTTGCTTGGTTCGCTGCTGCTCGTCGTGCTCAGTCTGATATTACTGGCTCAGTTCACAGGTGCGGCACCGCATTCGACTTACGTTCCCGCGCATCTGGAGAACGGTAAGCTGGTTCCCGGGGTAGAGAAATGAGCAGCATGCGGCGACTGGATGATGCGCCGTGGTTGAAGAGCGGCCCTGCCGCCCGTGTGCTCACATTGCTGAACGGGGATGGCGAGGAGGCGCGCGTGGTGGGCGGCGCGGTTCGAAACGCGCTGCTCGATCTTCCGATCGTCGATGTCGATATCGCAACCACGGCTTTGCCAGAAGAAGTGACCCGTCGCGCCAAGGCGGCCGGTATCAAGAGTGTGCCGACCGGCATTGAGCACGGCACCGTGACGCTTGTCGTCGATGGTCATGCCTTCGAGGTCACGACGTTGCGCGAGGATACCGAGACGTTTGGCCGAAAGGCGAAGGTCGCCCTCGGCCGCGACTGGGTGCGCGATGCCGAGCGGCGCGACTTCACCATCAACGGTCTGTCGGTCGACGGGCAGGGGCTCATTCACGACTATGTGGGCGGTCTGGAAGACATCGCGGCGAGATGCGTCCGCTTCATCGGCAAGCCCGAGCAGAGAATTGCCGAGGATTATTTGCGCATCCTCCGTTTCTTCCGCATTCACGCCACTTACGGTGCTGGCGAAGTCGATCGCGCAAGCTATCTCGCCTGTATCGGCGGGCAAGCGGGTCTTGCGAGCCTGTCGGCGGAGCGGATACGCGTCGAAATATTGAAGCTGATGGTCGCGCCTGGTGCGGTGGTTGCCGTGAATGCGATGGTGGACGGTGGGCTATCGCTGCCGATCTTCGGCGGCGTCGCCTATACCGGGCCGTTTGCTGCCTCAATTTCGATCGAACGCGCGCTGGGCCTTGCGCCCGACCCGATCCGTCGGCTCGCCGCGCTTGCGGTTGCTGTCACCGAGGATGCCAGACGCATCGCCTCGCGGCTGCGTTTGACCAATGCCGAGGCCAAGGCGCTGGATTCGATGGGGCACCGCTGGTGGCGGCTCGCCGGAATGAGTGAGGCGCGGGCGCGGCGCAGGCTTTATCGTCTCGGCGAGGAGCGCTACCGCGATCGGCTGATATTGGCGTGGGCGCGCTCGGGCGATGCGAGCGATGCCGCATCCTGGCATGAACTCGCAAGCTTGCCCGCGCGCTGGAGCGCACCGAAGTTTCCGCTGAAGGCGGCCGATTTCATCGCGCGCGGCATCGCCCAGGGCCCCGACCTCGGTCAGGTGCTGGCGCTCGCGGAAGATGCCTGGCTTGCGGCGGAATTCCCGCTCGATCAGCCCTCGCTCGACGCGATCGCCGATCAAACCGCAGCGCGTCTTGCCCGCGAACCCAAATCGTAGATCTCAACGCGTGAATCTCAAGCTGTGAGCCTATCGTCCAGCTTTGCCGATATTTCGCTGATCCAACTCGTATTGCTGGCCGGCATGGCGCTCGTGGCCTCGGTCGTCGGCGGCATGGCCGGTTACGGCACCGGCGCGCTGATGCCGCTGGTTTTGGTGCCCCTGATTGGTGCCGAGCCGGTGGTGCCGATCATCGCGATCTCCGCCATCTTCAGCAATCTCAGCCGTGTCACGGCCTATCGACGTTACTTCGATCGCCGTCGCGCGCTCATTGTAATCCTGGCATCGGCGATCACGACCGCGCTCGGGGCCTATGGCTATACGATGCTGACCAGCGCGGGCGCGTCGCTGGTGATCGGCGCGATGCTGATTCTGAGCGTTCCACTGCGCCGCTTTGCCAGACGCCGGGAATTACGGATCGGCGAAACCGGATTAGGGTTTAGCGCAGTGGCTTATGGCGTCGTGGTCGGCGGCACGTCGGGCTCGGGTGTCATCCTGCTGTCGCTGCTGATGGCTTCCGGGCTTGAAGGGGCGGCCGTGATCGCGACCGATGCTGTGATTTCGCTTTCCACCGGCATCATCAAGATTTCGGTGTTCGGGCTTGCCGGCGTCGTCACCACCCGGGTGATTGCCTTTGCACTTCTGATTGGTGCGGTCGCGCTGCCCGGCGCCTTTTTGGCCAAGGGCTTTGTCGAGCGGATGCCGGTGCACCTCCACACCGCGATTCTCGACGCGGCCGTGATCATTGGCGGCGTGGTCATGATGTCGGCAGCGTTACGGCATGTGGTTTGATTAAGGCCATTTCACTTCCGGCGGCATCGACGACATGATCGAATCCACGTTGCCGCCGGTCTTGAGACCGAAAAGGGTGCCGCGGTCATAGAGCAGGTTGAACTCGACATAGCGCCCGCGCCGGATCAGTTGCTCCTCGCGGTCGGCCTCGGTCCACGGCGTTGCATAGTTGCGCCGGACCAGTTCGGGGTAAACCTTCAGGAAGGCGCGGCCGACGTCCTGAGTGAAGGCGAAATCGGCATCCCAGTCGCCGGAATCATGATGGTCGTAGAAGATGCCGCCGATGCCGCGCGGTTCCTTGCGGTGGGGCAGGTAAAAATAGTCGTCGCACCATTTCTTGTATTTGTCGTAAGGCGCGATCGCTCCATGGGCATCGCAGGCGGCCTTCATGGCGGCGTGAAAGGCAAGGGTGTCGGCATCTTGCTGGGTGCGCCGGCGGTTCAGGACCGGCGTCAGATCCGAGCCGCCGCCGAACCACGCCTTGGTCGTGGCGATAAAGCGCGTGTTCATATGGATCGCGGGAATATGCGGATTGCGTAAGTGGGCGATCAGCGAAATGCCCGATGCCCAGAAGGCGGGATCGTCGGCCGCTCCCGGAATTTGCTCACGAAACTCCGGCGCAAACTCGCCATGAACGGTCGAGCAATGCACGCCCACCTTCTCGAACAACCGCCCGTGCATCATGCCCATGACGCCACCGCCGCCGGGTTTTCCGGTGGCGTCGGTGCGTTGCCAGGGCGTACGGACGAAGCGGCCCGGGACACTTGTATTGGCGGCGCTTGTATAAAGCGCGGCCGGTGCCTCGTCTTCCAGCCGTTCGAACGCTGTGCAGATGTCGTCGCGCAAGGACTCGAACCAGGCCTTGGCGCGCGCCTTGCGTTCATCGAGCTCGGAAATATCCATGAATGAGCCGCCCTAATCCGGTGCCGCTTGAGTCTGCCGAAGTGCTTCCCCCAATGCCATAGCGACGGCCATCGCGACGTTGAGCGAGCGCAAACCGGGCTGGATCGGGATGACCAGCCGGGCATCGGCGGCCTCCGCGACAGCGGAAGGAACGCCCGCGCTTTCCCGCCCGAACAACAAGATGTCCGACGACTGGTAACGAAAATCAAGATATGGCGTGGCGGCTTTGGTCGTGAACAGGAGCAGCCGGTAGCCTTCTTGTCGGCGCCAATCCTCGAATCTGGTCCAGGAATCGTGGCGCATACAGTTGACCTGGTCGAGATAATCCATTCCGGCGCGGCGAAAATTCCGGTCCGATACGGGAAAACCGGCGGGCTCAATGATATGGGCGGCGACGCCCATGCAGGCACAAAGCCTGAGGATCGTGCCGGTATTTTGGGGGATGTCGGGCTGATAAAGTGCGATCTGCATGATTCCAACATTGGCGTCCCGGCCGGGAGATGTCACATCCATTTCACAAGGGTGGACCGACGCCGGGGATATGCGAAAAAACGCCGTGCTGCGCGGAATTAGTGCATTGCACGCGGGGCAGCCGATAGCGGGCTTGCGCTATTCTGGCAAGGGTGCCAATAGAACGATTCTGGACTGTTCTTTATCTCCGGTGGGGCCGGAAAGAGGCGGTCTTTACTGCCGCCGCGGGGGTCGCGGGCGCCGGCAGCCTCCCGGCTACCGGGACGGTTCCACCGGCTGCAGCTGATGAAAGGGTTTGGAATCGTGACGACAGCGTCTTCGGCGGAGCATCCGACACGCCGTGATTTCCTCTTCGTAGCAACGGGGGCCTTTGCCGCCGTAGGTGGGGTGGCCTCGCTTTGGCCGTTCGTTTCCCAGATGAACCCGGACGCCTCGACGATTGCGGCCGGCGCGCCGATCGAAGTCGACCTGGCGCCGATCGCCGAGGGGCAAGACATCAAGGTCTTCTGGCGCGGCAAGCCGATCTACATCAGCCACCGGACCAAGAAGCAGATTGACGAGGCCCGCAGCGTTCCGGTCTCGAGCCTGCCCGATCCGGCGACCGACCAATCCAGGGTCAAGGAAGGTCACGACCAGTGGCTGGTCGTGATCGGCATCTGCACCCACCTGGGCTGCATCCCGATTGCGCATGAGGGCAATTACGACGGGTTCTTCTGCCCCTGCCACGGCTCGCAATATGATTCCTCCGGCCGCATCCGCCAGGGGCCCGCGCCGGCGAACCTCCCTGTCCCGCCGTACCAATTCGTTTCCGATAATAAAATCCAGATCGGCTGAGGCCCGGCCGCTAGGCCGGAGACCCTTACGCCCGTCGCGTCGTCTTACTTCCCTAGGGATCGCAACATGAGCGGACCATCCGACTTCCAACCGACCAATCCCGTGATCAAGTGGATTGAACGGCGCCTTCCGATTTTCGGTCTCGTCCATTCCTCCTTCGTCGCCTATCCGACGCCACGCAACCTCAACTACTGGTGGACGTTCGGCGCCATCCTGTCGCTGATGCTGGGCGTGCAGATCCTGACGGGCATCATTCTGGCGATGCACTACACGCCGAATGCCGATCTTGCCTTCCGCTCGGTTGAGCTGCTCGTGCGCGACGTCAATTACGGCTGGCTGTTGCGCAACATGCACGCCGCCGGTGCGTCGATGTTCTTCTTCGCCGTCTACATCCACATGTTCCGCGGCCTGTATTACGGGTCATACAAGGAGCCGCGCGAAGTGCTGTGGATCCTCGGCGTCATCATCTACCTCCTGATGATGGCAACCGGCTTCATGGGCTACGTGCTGCCGTGGGGCCAGATGAGCTTCTGGGGCGCCACCGTCATCACCAATCTTTTCTCCGCCATTCCCTATGTCGGCGACAGCATCGTGACGCTGCTCTGGGGTGGTTACTCCGTCGGCAACCCGACGCTGAACCGGTTCTTCTCGCTGCACTACCTGCTGCCGTTCCTGATCGCAGGCGTCGTGGTGCTGCACGTCTGGGCGCTGCATGTCGCGGGCCAGAACAACCCGGCCGGCGTCGAGGCGAAGACCGAAAAGGACACCGTGGCGTTCACGCCTTACGCCACCATCAAGGATATGTTCGGCGTCTCCTGCTTCCTGATCTTCTACGCCTGGTTCATTTTCTACATGCCGAACTATCTCGGCGATGCCGATAACTACGTTCCGGCGAACCCCGGCGTGACGCCGGCTCATATCGTGCCCGAATGGTACTACCTGCCGTTCTACGCGATCCTGCGCTCGATCCCGAACAAGCTCGCCGGCGTCATCGCGATGTTCTCGGCGATCGTGGTGCTGGCGTTCCTGCCCTGGCTCGATAGCGCCAAAACGCGTTCGTCCAAGTATCGCCCGCTCGCCAAGCAGTTCTTCTGGATCTTCGTCGTGGTGTGCGTGCTGCTCGGCTATCTCGGGGCGCAGCCGCCGGAAGGCATCTACGTCATTGCCGGACGTATCCTCACCGTCTGCTATTTCGCCTATTTCCTGATCCTGCTGCCGCTACTGTCCCGGATCGAAACGCCGCGGCCGCTTCCCAATTCGATCGCCGATGACGTGCTCGCCAAGTACGGCAAGAAGGTTGCTTCGATCGCGGTCGCGTTTGTGGTCGCGGGCGGCCTCATTGCCGGCAGCGCGCAGAATGCGCGGGCCGACGAAGAGGTAACGCCGCCGTCGCAGAGCTGGTCGTTTTCCGGTCCGTTCGGAAAATACGACCGCGGCTCGCTGCAGCGCGGCCTGAAGATCTACAAGGAAGTCTGCTCGAACTGTCACGGGCTTTCCTATATCGCCTTCCGCAATCTCGCCGATGTCGGCGGTCCCGGCTATTCTGTGGCGCAGGCGGCGGCGTTCGCGTCCGACTACAAGATCAAGGACGGCCCGAACGACGCCGGCGACATGTTCGACCGGCCCGGACGGCCCGCCGACTATTTCCCCTCGCCGTTCCCGAACGAGCAGGCGGCGCGCGCGGCCAATGGCGGCGGCCTGCCTCCGGACCTCTCGCTGATCGCGAAGGCGCGTTCCTATGAACGTGGTTTCCCCAAGTTCATCTTCGATTTCTTCACCCAGTTCCAGGAACAGGGACCGAACTACGTGTCCGCGATTCTGCAAGGGTATGAGAAGAAGCCGGCCGACGTCGCACTGCCCGAGGGCACCTACTACAACAAGTATTTCCCCGGCCACGCCATCAAGATGCCGCAGCCTCTGACCAATGGGCAGGTGACGTTCGACGACGGCTCGCCGGCGACGCTGCCGCAATATGCGCACGACATCGCGACCTTCCTGATGTGGGCGGCGGAGCCGCAGATGGAGGCCCGCAAACATCTTGGTTTGCAGGTTTTCGTGTTCCTGATCCTCTCAGACTGATGACAAAGTCCTCGCCATTGGCGGGGACTTTTGATTCACTAGGGGATGCTTCGCAAACCCACGCCGCAACAGACCGCATTTGAGATGGTCAGTCTCGAGGGTCTGGTTCCGAAGGATCACCTGCTTCGCAAGATCGAAGCGGCGATCGATTTTTGCTTTATCCATGATCGAGTTGCCGGACTTTATTGCCCTGACAACGGCCGCCCGCCGCTTGATCCGACACTGATGTTCAAGGCGCTTTTCATCGGCTATCTGTTTGGGGTTCGCTCGGAACGGCAGTTGGTGCGTGAGATCGAGGTCAACGTCGCCTACCGCTGGTTTTTTAGCGCTGCAACTGACCGAGCCGGTATTTGACGCCTCGACGCTGAGCCAGAACCGCCGTCGCCGTTTCAACGGTGGCCCAGGACATCTTCGACGCCATTGTCGAGCAAGCAATTGCCAAGGGTCTGGTAGACGGCACGGTGCTCTACACCGACTCCACGCATTTGAAGGCCAACGCCAATAAGAACCGCTACGATCTGGCCGTGATCGCCAAGTCCCGCTCAGATTATTGGGACGCTCTGGATGAGGCGATTGATCAGGATCGGGAAGCCCACGACAAGCCACCCCTGAAGCCAAAGCCCCGCGACCCCGTTGCCAAAGAGACCAAGGTCTCCCGCACGGATCCTCAGAGTGGCTACATGGTGCGCGACGGCAAGCCGAAGGGCTTCTTCTATCTCGACCACCGAACAGTTGATGGCCGGCTCGGCATCATCACCGACACCTACGCCACACCGGCCAATGTCCATGACTCCATCGTCTACCTCGGCCGGCTTGATCGCCAGCGCGAGCGCTTCGGTTTTGACGTCGGCGCCGTCGGACTGGATGCCGGCTACGCCACAAGCGGGATTGCCAGGGGCCTCGAAGAGCGCGGCATCCCGGGAGTGATCGGCTATCGCCGTCCGACCCCGCCGAGACCTGGCATGATGGCAAGCAGGCAGTTCCTCTACGAGGCTGCGACTGACGGCTACCGCTGCCCGCAAGGTCAATTGCTCAACTACGCCACCACGGACCGGACCGGCTACCGCCACTATAAAAGTGATCCAAATATCTGCAGAAGCTGCCCGCTGCTGGCTTCATGCACCTCAAGCCGCAATGCCACCCGACTGATCACGCGCCATGTCTGGGCCGACGCGCGCGAACGAACCGACGCCCATCGTCTCACTCCCTGGGGAAAGCGCATCTACAAGCGGCGCAAGGAGACGGTCGAACGTTCCTTTGCCGACGCCAAACAACTTCACGGCCATCGCTACGCCCGCTTCCGCGGTCTCTTGGCTGTCACCGCCCAGTGCCTGCTCGCCGCCGCCGCTCAGAACATCAAGAAAATCGCCCTTGCTCTCGCTCCAAAGCCCGCCTGGGCCTGAGCAGCTCCGTTAATCCCCCCACCAACACCCAAAAAACAAACCCCGCCAAAATCGGCGGGGTTTGTCAGCAGTCTGAGCTCCCTGACGGGGGCTTTTTATTTCACCGTCATTCCGGGTTCGATGCTAACGCATCGCCCCGGAATGACGGAACGAGATAGCGAACTGTGAATTGCGTCCGTGCCGTAGAGCGGCCAGAATACTCAGCGATCCCGTCTTCAGAAACAGGAGGAAACATGGGCACCAGCATCTCCTTCAAACGTCCCGACGGCAAGGAAGCGCACGGCTATCTCGCCAATGCGGCCAAAGGCGACGCGCCCGGGATCGTCGTGATCCAGGAATGGTGGGGACTTCAGGACCAGATCAAGGGCCTGTGCGATCGCTTCGCCGTCGCCGGTTTCGATGCACTGGCGCCCGATCTCTACAAGGGCAAGGTTGTGCCGTATCACGACACGGATGCCGCCGGTAAAGAGATGAACTCGCTCGATTTCATGGATGCGACGACGCAGACGGTGCGCGGCGCCGCGCAGTTTCTCGCGCGAAACGGCGCCAAAGTCGGCCTGACCGGTTTCTGCCTCGGCGGCGCCGTCACGATCATCGGCGCCACCAAAATTCCCGAGTTGACTGCGGGCGTGGTGTTCTACGGCATTCCGCCGGCGGCTGCGGCCAAGCCTGCGGACGTCAAGATTCCCTTGCAGGCGCATTTCGCCAGCAAGGACGACTGGTGCACCCCGCAACTGGTCGATGGCTTCGAGAAGGCGATGAAGGAGGCAGGCAAGTCGCTCGAACTGTTCCGCTACAATGCCGACCACGCTTTCGTCAACGAACAGCGCATGTCGGTGCACGACCGCAAGGCGGCGGAACTGGCGTGGGATCGCGCCACGGCCTTTTTCCGGAAGCATCTGGGGTGAGGTTTTCGGCCCCTTCCGTCGACGGGCGTCGCACATCGCGCCCGTTAACCCTTGACGTCCCCGCCCGGCCATGGTGAGTCACACCTCATGAGCATCGCGGTATACGCCTGTCGTCTTTGGTGGCGCACCTCCTAAAGAGGTGGCCGGTGCGATTGTATTAACTTTCATCGTTCAAGGGCCGCCATCGCAGGCGGCCTTCGTTTGTCCTGTGTGGCGTTCCCTCGGCGAGTTTCGTAAGAGGATCTCATGAACAGGACCGTGTTTTCTTTGCCTGACCATAGCGAGTGCCGCACCCGCGGCGGGCTCCTGATTACGCGTTCGGTTGAGCATTTTTCAGGCGGCGCCAGCAGGCTCGACGATCTGATCGAACTGCTCGATCGCCGCCGCGGCGTGGTGCTGTCGTCCGGCACGACAGTGCCGGGCCGCTATGAGAGCTTTGACCTCGGTTTTGCCGATCCGCCTCTTCAATTGCAGACAACCGGCGTGAATTTCTCGCTTTCCGCGCTCAACGCGCGCGGCGAAGTTCTGATCGCGTTCCTGGGCGATGTACTCCGTGAACCCTGCGTGGTCATTACCGAGCGCAGCGCCGGCCGGCTTGCCGGCCATGTCCTGCGTGGCGAGGCGCCCGTCGATGAAGATCAGCGCACCCGCAGAGCCAGCGTGATGTCGCTGGTGCGCGATCTCGTGGCAGCCTTCGGCTCAAACGACGATTCAATGCTCGGCCTGTTCGGCGCCTTTGCCTACGACCTCGTGTTCCAGATCGAGGATCTGGTGCAGAAGCGCGCGCGAGAGAGCGACCAGCGCGACATCGTATTGTTCGTACCCGACCGGCTGCTTGCCTATGACCGCGCCACCGCGCAAGGCGTGGTGCTGAGCTACGACTTTGCCTGGAACGACAAGTCGTCAAAGGGGCTGTCGCGCGATACTACCGAGAGTGTCTATGCGCGGACGCCGCGGCAGGGGTTCGCCGATCACGCAGCCGGCGAGTATCAGGCGACGGTGGAAACCGCACGTGCTGCGTTTGCGCGCGGCGACTTGTTCGAAGCGGTCCCCGGGCAACTGTTCGGCGAGCCTTGCGAGCGCTCGCCCGCGGAAGTGTTTCAGCGGCTGTGCCGGATCAACCCGTCGCCTTACGGGGCGCTGATGAATCTCGGCGACGGCGAGTTTCTGGTCGCCGCATCGCCCGAGATGTTCGTGCGCTCCGACGGAAGGCGGATCGAGACCTGTCCGATTTCCGGCACCATCGCGCGCGGGGTCGATGCGATCGGCGATGCCGAACAGATACGGCAGCTGTTGAATTCGCAGAAAGACGAATTCGAACTCAACATGTGCACCGACGTCGACCGCAACGACAAGGCGCGCGTCTGCGTGCCCGGCACCATCAAGGTTCTGGCGCGGCGTCAGATCGAGACCTATTCGAAGCTGTTCCACACCGTCGATCATGTCGAGGGTATGCTGCGCCCGGGCTTCGATTCCCTCGATGCGTTCCTGACCCACGCCTGGGCGGTCACGGTGACCGGTGCGCCGAAATTATGGGCCATGCAGTTCGTCGAAGACCATGAGCGTTCGCCGCGGCGCTGGTATGCCGGCGCGATCGGCGTGGTGAATTTCGACGGCGGTATCAATACCGGCCTCACCATCCGCACCATCCGCATGAAAGACGGCCTCGCGGAAGTGCGCGTCGGCGCGACCTGTCTGTTCGATTCAGACCCAGCCGCCGAGGATCGCGAATGTCAGGTCAAGGCGGCCGCTCTGTTTCAAGCCTTGCGCGGCGATCCCCCAAAGCGGCTTTCGACGTTTGCGCCTGACGCCACCGGCTCGGGCAAGCGCGTCCTGCTGATCGACCACGACGACAGTTTCGTGCACATGCTTGCGGATTATTTCCGTCAGGTCGGTGCCAGCGTAACGGTCGTCAGATACGTCCATGCCCGGCAAATGCTTGAAAGCGCCAGCTACGATCTGCTCGTGCTCTCGCCCGGTCCCGGCCGGCCGGAAGATTTTGCCATCGCGGCTACGATCGACGCGGCGCTGGCCAGGAAGTTGCCGATCTTTGGCGTTTGCCTCGGCGTGCAGGCAATCGGCGAGTATTTCGGTGGCCGGTTGGGGCAGTTGCAGCAACCGGCGCACGGACGGCCGTCGCGGGTGCAGGTGGGGGGCGGGCGGTTGATGCAGAACCTGCCCAATGAAATCGTGATCGGGCGGTATCATTCTCTTTATGTCGAGCGCGACAGCATGCCGGACGTGCTACAGGTAACCGCAAGCACCGAGGACGGGGTGGCGATGGCGCTCGAGCACAAGACCTTGCCGGTTGCCGGCGTGCAGTTTCACCCGGAATCGCTGATGTCGCTCGGCGGCGAGGTGGGCTTGCGTATTGTCGAAAATGCTTTCCGGCTGGATTTGCCGCGGCATTGAGCATAACGAACGGAATTTGAAAGAGGCAATCATGACCGTCGAATACGATTTAAAGGCCACGGTACGCACGATTCCGGACTACCCGAAACCGGGGATCATGTTCCGTGACATCACCACACTGTTAGGCGATGCGCGCGCTTTCCGCCGGGCGGTGGATGAGCTGGTTCAGCCCTGGGCGGGATCGAAGATCGACAAGATCGCCGGCATCGAAGCGCGGGGGTTTATCCTCGGCGGCGCGCTGGCGCATCAGGTCTCTGCTGGTTTCGTGCCGATCCGCAAGCGGGGCAAGCTGCCGCATACCACGGTCCGCATCGCCTATTCGCTCGAATATGGCGTCGACGAGATGGAGATGCATGTCGATGCCATTCATCCAGGCGAGCGCGTGATCCTGATCGACGACCTGATCGCGACCGGAGGCACTGCCGAAGGCGCGGTCAAGCTGTTGCGCCAGATCGGCGCCAATGTAGTGGCCGCCTGCTTCATCATCGATTTGCCTGAACTCGGCGGTGCTGCAAAACTGCGCGCGATGGATGTCGCGGTCCGCACCCTGATGACGTTTGACGGGCATTGAACGGGCGCTGCGACGAGGCGTCAGCGTTCAAGCGGCACTTTGCTGAAGACGAAGTTATTGCGATAATCCTTGGCCTTCCAGAACCACTCGCTGTCCTGTCTCTGGTGGACGGCCGGATCGAACTGTGAGACCGGAAGCAGGCGACGGCCATCGACGAAGCTGCCGGAATAGCCGAGTGCAGTCAGATAGGCGAATACGTCGGCCATGCTCGCACCCTGCAAATGGCGGCTTTCGCATTCGAAGATGAGAAGCGGCGATTGTTCGCGCAGAATTCGCTCCGCCCCCTTGAAGACCTCGAGTTCGGCGCCTTCGACATCCACTTTCATCAGCGCGATGCGCTGGGCCTGATCGAAGTAGTCGTCGAGCCGCACCATTGGAACCGAGATCGTTTCGAAGCGGCCGGAGCCGGCGACCTTGGCCACCAGCGATGCACTCGGCAATTGACCTTCCGGCACGAACAGATCGGCGTGGCCGGCCCGCGAAAACACCGCCTTCTGTTCGACTTTCACATTGTCCAATCCGAGGCTGCGCGTCAGCCGGAGAAGCAAATTCGCGAAAGTCGGCTGCGGCTCGAAAGCGATGACCTGACCCTTGCTGCACCAGCGCGACAACCAGAAAACAAAGCTGCCTTTATTGGCACCGATGTCGCACACCGTATCGGTCGGCCTGACGTGCCGCCGGATCAGGGCGAGCTCGATTTTCTCGTCGAGAAGACGAGCTCTCAGAGCGCGAAAGACGAGGTGTTGGCTATCGCGCGACAGCCATGCGAGAGGGGTGGACAAAATCGGAAGGTCTATGACTGTTGCAGGATGAGGCTCAGTTCGAGTTCGCGGAAGCTGAAGTAGTTCCGTCGAATCCATTGATGCAGTTCGGTGGAGGAATCCTTCTCGCTTCGCAAATAGTCGGTGAACGAGAAGGAGAGCCGGTCGATATAGGTCTTGAGAAACGTCGGCAATGCTCCAATGCGCAGGATTTTCCCCGCCGAGAAGGCCTGCGGCAGCTCGCCGCGCACGATATATTCATTGTCGACGGTCACGAGCGAACTCGGCGGAATCTGACGCTGCAGCGTCGGATAGCTTCGTGCCGAGACGCGGTCGGTATCTCCGACGAACAGCACGACCGGTACGACGCCGCGGCGGACGGCCTCTTTCACAAATCCGATTTCTTCGGTCATCTTGAAGAATTCGTCGAATGCATGGAAACCGAGGTCGATCACCTTGGCGACGCCGTCATCGACGATCACGCGGTCCATCAGCGCCATCTTGCCGAAAGTGTTGTCGACTTCGGCCGTCTCGGTAATGTCGGGCAGATATTCCAGGAGCGACGGCTCCTTGAGATTGACGTCGAAGGCGGTCACCTCGCCGCTCTTCAATAGCAGAAATTCGCTCAACAAACGCGCAACCAGCGTCTTTCCGACCAGCGGGCGGGGCGAGCAAATGATATAGACGGGTGTGTGGCGCATCACGCGCTATATCAGGCGAATTTGAACCCTATTCCAGTCCAATTGGGCCGGCAGCGCAATTATTTTTCGCCGCGTGAACTCGGTTTGGTCGATCCGACGATGTCGGTCAGTTTGATGCGGTCGTATTCGCTCCAGACATTGGCGAGCCAGTGCCGGACATATCCGCGCAGCACGAAGGAATAGTTCGCAGCCTCGTCGCTGATGCCCTTGTTGGCGACGAATTTCAGGAATGGAACCGAAGCGACTTCCACCTGCTCGTAGGCCATTTCGTTCAATTTGGGGATCACGAGGTCGGTCGCATCCTTGATCTTATGAAAATACGAGTTGTAGGTGGCCTGATCCCACTGGAAGAACTGGGTGTCGTTGATGAAGTTCTTCACCAGGAAATAGCGCGCCCCGCCCATGAAGCTCGAGGTTTCCGCGATTTCGTCCAGGGAGGCGATCGAGGGCCCGAGAATGTGGAACACGGCAAAGGTGATCTGCCCGGACTTGGCGGCATCGAGGAAGCCGATGTCGCGCAAGGAGGCGAGTGCCGGCGACAGCAGTCCGGCGCGGACGTCGATCACGGTGACCGAAGGCGAGACCGCGTTCAGCGTATCGAAGATCTTCATCTGGTCCGAGGTCGTCGTCATGTCGACGATCTCGGTGATGTCGGGGTGGAAGCGCTTCAGCGTGCCGCGCGGGGACTCGGTGTCGAAGGCGCGGGTCAAGACATTATTGGCGCTGAAATAATCCAAAAGCGTCCGCGAGACGGTGGTCTTGCCGACCCCGCCTTTGTCCGCGCCTACCACGATAACTGCCGGCTTCGCCATGAACCTACCTGTGTCATCCCTGTTGGGAACATCGCTCCGCACCGAACCAGACATCTGGTTCAGGAGAGACCGGGACGGACCCGGATCATGTCCCTAAACCCCCAAGCGACCGGGCATCCCCGATCAAATCGAAGCTCCCTGCATGCTTTGGGTGGGAAGATGGCAGAAACAAGGGAGAATTCAATTCATTAGAAGCGGATTGGCCCAATCATACGGCGTCGTTAACGCTAGGAGGCGGCTTCAGGGTGGCCGCTTGCGACTTTTCTCAACTGCGGCGGGCGTTTAGTGGCGTCCCCAGGGCCCAGTTAGAGGTCCGGCGGAAGGCCCGCTCGAAGGTCGGGTCGCGCTGTCCCAAGGACCTGCCGATGGGCCTGATGGGCCGGCGCCGGCGGGGTCCGTGGCGTCGTTCCAGGGGCCCTTCGGCAGGGGCGGCGGCGTTTGTCCGTCCACGGCCCGGGTTTGATCATCCGGTCCTTCCGTCGGCGCGGAGGGCAACGCAAGTGGCCCGGGATCGCGCCCGCCGGCGAATTTGACCAGCGCCTGGACGCGAGCATCGACGGAAGGGTGGGTGGCAAACAGGTCGGAAAAGCCCTGGCGTGGATTGTCGAGGCACAATTCCATCACGGCCGAGGTTGCGCCCGGCAGCTCGCCGCGGTTTTCGATCTTGCGCAGCGCTGAAATCATGGCGTCCGGATTCTTGGTCAGTTCGACCGAACCGGCGTCGGCGAGATACTCGCGCGAGCGCGACAGCGCCAGCCGCACCAGCTGCGACAACGCCCAGGCCAGCGCGATCAGCGCGACGGCGATGATGATGACAATGATGGCGCCGCCAGCCGAGCTTCTCTTGTTGTCCGACGAGGAGGACTGTTCAGAGGAAGAAGATGACCACGAGCCTCGTCCGTACCCGCCGTAATAGCCGAAATTGGTGAAGCTGCGGAAAAACAGTTCGGCGAAGAAGCCGACCACACCTGCGATGATCACCGCGATCACCATCATCTGCACGTCGCCGTTGCGGATGTGGGTGAGCTCGTGGCCGAGCACGGCCTCGACCTCCTGATCGTTCAACGCGTTCAGAAGGCCCGTGGTGACGGTGACGGCGTATTGGCGCTGATTGAGCCCGGTCGCGTAGGCATTCAGCGCATCGCTTTCGACGATCTTCAGCTTCGGCATCGGGATGCCGCGCGAGATGCAGAGATTTTCCAGCAGATTATAGAGCCGCGGCTGCTGCTGCCGCGTCACATCCTCGCCGCCGGTGACCGCATCCACGATCTTCTGATGGAAGAAATAGGCGATCGCGATCCACAGCAGCGCGCCGCCGGTGGCAAACGGAAAGGCCTTGATCAGATCATGTGCGGCGGCAGTTAGGTAATAGTCAGCCGGCGCGCCTGCGCCATAGGTCAAGACCTCCGCGATCAACGCGCCGGCATAGACCATCACGTAGACGAGCACGAACAGGCCGCCGAGCAGCAGGATCGAGCGGGTCTTGTTGGCCGCAATGTGCGTGTAAAGACCGTAGGCCGCCATGGCGCGGAACCCCGTCAGTCACCGTCAGTCGCAACTGCCGCGATCAGAATTTCACCTGTGGCGCGGCCTCGACTTCGGTCCGGCTGGCGCCGAGATCGAAGAAATCCTTGCGGGTAAAACCGAACATCCCGGCGAACAGGGCGGCCGGCATCTGCTGGATGCCGGTGTTGTATTCCTGGACCGCGTTGTTGAAAAAACGCCGGCTGGCCGCGATCTTGTTTTCGAGATCCGAGAGCTCGGTCGCAAGCTGCTGGAAATTGGCGTTGGCCTTGAGGTCCGGATAGGCCTCCGACAGCGCGATCAGCCGGCCGAGCGCGCCGCTCAGCTGGTTTTCCGCCGCCGACACCTGGGCCGGACCCTGCGCCGACATCGCGGAGTTGCGCGCCTTGATGACGTCGTCGAGCGTGCCGCGCTCGTGCGACGCGTACCCCTTCACCGTTTCGACCAGGTTCGGAATCAGGTCATGACGCTGTTTGAGCTGCACGTCGATATCGGCAAAGGCCTGGTTGACGCGCTGGCTGAGCGCGACCAGCCGGTTATACGCGCCGAAGGCAAACAGGACGACAACGACAATGACGCCAAGGATGATCCAGCCGGACATGGAAACAAGCTCCTGATGCAATAACAGATGCCGGGCAAACTGACCCCGCAGCCGCGGCCTGAGGTGGGTATCTCGTTAGTCGGCCGCAAGGCCGGATTGTTCAACCGCAGCGTTGTCGGACCGGGTTAACTTTAGTCCGTCAAGACCTTAGTGTCCGACTCATAATGATTTCATTTGATTTCAAGCTCTTGCGAGGCGCCGCGTGAGGGTTCGGATGTGGGCGACGAACGCCCATGCGACTGCGCTGGCGATTGTCGCTTCGAAA
>NZ_JBEKRB010000057.1:0-32220 GCF_049519115.1 Bradyrhizobium sp. | reverse complement strand
TTGAACGTGGAGCCATCGTCGCCGTGGCGAATGACCTCATAATCCTTGTGCGTCTCGTAGCCGAGGCATTCGAGCAACGGGGTGACGAATTTTTGTTCGACAAAGGATTCACCTTTGTCGGTGAAATCCAGCCGCGCGAGGCCCTCAAGAACCTGTTTGTGTTTGGTATGTGCCATCAACTGCCCCGTCTGACTTCTGAAATATCCATAAAACTCACGCGCTTCGAGTCCTGCCCGTGAAATACGGCCACGAAGTCCGGCGCGAAACCTTCCTTACCCTCGATCCGCCGCCGCGCCTGACGGCCCACCGCGTGCATGATAAAATCGGCGACTTCGAGGGCCGGATCATGCGCGGCCTTGAGCATGAAATAGCACTCGACCGGAATCTGCGCCCCGCCTTCTTCCAGCCTGAAATCTTGGAACGCCGCTTCGATGTGACGATCGGCTCGCTCGGAGGCTTCGAATATGACATTCACTTCGCTAAACCGCGTCCACCGGGCGATGTCCACGATACGGTTCTTGAGCGCGCCCGCAATCGCGTGCACGGGACCCAGATCTCCGATCATGCGCGTCGCTACGCTCACGGTCGCGCCGATGCGCGCGAATGGCTCCGCGCGAAAGAATGCGGCCACGGCTTCAATTTGCTCAGGCGTCGCCGTGCGCGCGAACGCCGCGGCATGCAGCGGCGTGTCGGTCGAGCCGGTCACCTTGCGCCGCACTTCATGCCAGGGGTGGCGGATGAGCTGGTCGAGATCGCCGGCCATGACCGCGCAGCCGCCCAGGCCATACACTGGATGGCCCGACACGAGGGCCTCATGCCCGGTGTCATCGACGAACACGACCAGGCTTTGATCGGCGATGGTCGGCGCGCCCGCCGTCATGACCGCATGAAGGCCAGCAGCGGCCCGATATCGTGATTGTCCGCGGCCTTAAGCGCCGCCACGTATTGGTTGCGTAGCGTTCCTACGTCGGCAAGGCTTCCGCCGCCCCAGCTAAACGCTTTGCCGCCAAGCCGTTCGATCACTAGATCCGCCATCATGCGCGCGTGACGGCCGTTACCATTCGGAAACGCATGAATCTGCGTCAGCCGGTGATGCAGGCGCGCGGCGATTTCATCGGGCGGATATGTGTTGTGCTCCACCCAGTAGCGCACGTCATCGAGCATCGCCGGCATTTCGGCGGCGATCAGATGCGGGGCGATGCCGATATTGAGTTCGCCCTGCCGGTAGGTTCCGGCCCATTTCCAGACCTCACCGAACATCTGCTTGTGCAGCGTCTTGACGAAGTCCTCCGTCAGGAGATCGGCCGCCTTGCCGCGGCGGCGGCGGCCCCAGGCCGCGCCGTTGACAATGTTTTCCTCTTCCGCCTCGTTCAGGTCGGCGCGACTGGTGATCCATGTTTGCAGCAGATCGCCGCGCAGCGCGGGATCGAGCGGCGTCGCGTCATCCGGTTCCTGGAAGAGATCCGTCATAGCTCGTTCCACAAATCGCGGTCTTTGAGGACATCACGGACATACGCCTCAATGCGCGCTTCGAGATTGGCGTCGCCCGTCCCCTGCGCTTCCAGCTTCATCGTATGGGCGACGCGGCCGAGCTCGCGCTTAGCGATTCTGCGCGCGCGCGCGCTCACGGCGCCTTCAAGCGATGTGTTCGGCACGAGGGCGTAGACAAGCGTGCAGTCGAGGGCTTCCGCGGCGCGACGCAGCGTCTTGAGCTGGATCGAACCGTTCGCTTCGGACTTTTCAAGAGCCTCTACGCTCTGGGGACGGATTTTGAGCCGCCTGGCGAACTGGACGCCGGTCATGCCGAGCGCGTCCCTGATCGCCCGCACCCAGCCTTTCGGCGGAGCGTTGAAGCGGTCTTGGGGTTTGAGCGCGATGAGCCGCTCATCTAGCCGTTTACGGCCACGCTGGCGAGCATCGGTTTTCATAGTGTGACCTGATTTGATGGGTTGTGGTGTCAGTCTATAGCCTTATTTATTCTAATATTTATCAGGGCACAACCTGATTTTAGTGCCACAATAATCAGCCTGCGGTCTTGTTTTCCTTGAAAACCGCCTGTTTTGAAACCAAATCGGGGACTCGGCGGGGTCGAAGCCGCCAGTCGCCCTCATGGTCTACGATGACCGCCAATGACGGATGCGACGCCCACGGAGATACAAACCGAAGGCGCGGCGGCGGATGAACTCCCGCCGCAGCCTGCGCTGCTTCGATACGGAGGAGCACGCGCGCGTTCGGCGATCTGGTCGCGACCTATGTTCGCTCTCTGAGCCGATATATCGACCTGAGCACCCTAGACGGCATTACGCGCTCGACTATCGCACGTGCATTAGTTCGACATGTTGGTGTCAAGGAGCGCCAGAAGCGAGCGCACCACAACTAGTCGCCGACGTCCGATCGTTGTCGTGACGATACGCCCAGTTCCGATCAATTCGTAAAGCTTCGTGCGTCCCAAGCCAGTCACTTCGCATGCATCGTCAATCGTGCAGGAGAGTCGCTGGGCGAATGGCATCGCGCTCGGTTCTGTGGCTTTCGGAGCGGATAGACTGACTTGTGAAAGTTGTCCGCCAGTTTTCTCTCGTCGATTGTATCTCACGTGCCGCCCTCCTATTCGCACAGCTAGACAGGACAAGAGTTGATTGTGCGACGAGCAACGTCAATACGAACATCCGAGGGCGCTCGCGTACGACAGCGCACGTCAGCGGCGGTTTGAATATTTCCGGACACCATGGGCGACGAGGAAATTTTTCGCGAATGCGCCAGCCACAGCGAGGCATCGCGCCGAGGCTAGTCTGCTAATGTCGGCAGCAAATTTCCCAAACGTTCGCCGCTGTTCACCAGCGTCTTATTCAACCATTATTCAACGAACGGGGCTGATGGCTACCTAAGTGCCTGAGTTTGCTGGCGCTCCCTAGGAGCCTGTTGGGTGACGTCCGCCGACAAAGATAATGCCGATTTTCCTTTAGGACTTCAACAATTTATTGCTCGTCAATTTTTTTACGCTGCAAAGAGATCTTGCAAATGTGAGACGTGATGTTGGACGTTTTTGTTGGACGAAATGGCTTAGATATCCGGAAGGCCGATCCGAGGTTCTACAACGTGCTTCATGGCTGGTGCGTCCGGCACGACGGCAAACTGTCGAGCCTCGTCCCGACCGCACGATCAAGGCAAGGTTAGGCACCATTTACAAAAAGGGCTGGTCGGCTTCTGACCGTTGAGCGGAAGCGCTCTGGCAAGTTTAAGCATAGCCGCATGTGGCCCATATTGGACATTCGGAGCGAGTTGACGAGCGTCTGCTCTTGACGGCGGAGCGGACACGTCGCCAACGTTGATCCGCGCGGGCGATTGCGCCAGCGCCCAGGCAGTCGCACGGCGTTCTTCGTAGGCCCACTCTTGTAAGATGCGGAAGAAGCCGGCAACGTTGTGAGGAATCTCCTGCGCATCCTCGCGTGTTAATGGACGCGCGGAGTAAGGCTGCCAAACGGCGATCGTGTAGTCGAGAAATTCGACTTTGGCGCCGTCGTCCTTAGCGGATGACCGACGCATGCTCCGCCTCCTTCCGGGGGCTGCTGACCTATGATGGCTCGCGGGCAGCCGGCGCTACGCGGCGGCGGTTGGACGGTTTCCGGCGGCGGACAGGTTTATTGTCCGCGACGATCTCTTGTGGATCGACCTCTCCGCGAATAACGACCGCCAGGAGTTCATCGGGGGGCGCGAGCATAAGTTTGCTCCTATCGTTCCCTTCACTGTCTTTCCACAAAAGGCGACTTTGATACGGCCGCGAAGGATTGAACTGGTCCGTAGGCACAAACGTCTCGAGGCGGAACGCTATCGCGGGGTTAGTTCCGACACGATCCAGAGTCACAAACCGAAAACTGATTGATTGGGCGAGATCTTCTGGAGACTCCTCCGACAATACGCTGACGCGATCGAGGAGGACGATGCGGGAGAGGAATTCCTTCGTGGTACGCAGCGGCGTGTCCGACGGCGGTACGAATGGTTCGACTAGAACGACTTGCTCGATAGGCAGAATTTTTCTTGCGACTTGAATGACATTGGACATGGGCGTCTCCGTGGTTGTTTCCGACAAAGAAACTCCAAAATGACCGGCTTCGGCAACGGGTGGAGTTTGTTGAAAGAAATTTTGCTCAGCGGTTGCATGCATCAGACGTTCTCCTACAGTGCACTGACAACTGCCAGCGAACGCTCCTTCCGGTAAGACAACGAGGCGTTTCGGGGATTTCACTTACGCGTATGGCGTCCGGGAACGTGGATCATGAAGCAGGCCAAACCTGGAAGGCGACTTTTGGATGGTGAAGCAACCCTGCCCAAGCAATCGGGCTGGGCAGCCGACAGCGATCAACTCGAAAATGCCTGTGTGCTCTACGAAGAACTTGTTGGCACAAGAGACCGGATCGCCGATCTCGGCGCCATCAACCCAAAAGACATGGAAACGGTCGCGAGGGCGCTATACGAGGTTGTCGGATATCTGCTAACGCCGCCACCGCGGGCGAAGACCGAGCTGAGGTTGCCGCAGGCGACAAAACACGAGCTGGCCGCCGCTGCCCGCAGCCGGAAAATCGAAACGTTTGTGTTCGCGGTCGCGCTTGTTGCGTTGAAGCTTGGGAAGCGGGAAAACGCAGCTGTCACGGTCGCGCATCAGCTTGCGATCATCGGAGATGCGTTGGATTCAATATCGTTCGACTACCGCACGCCAAAGAGATCGATCCTCACGACCCTTCGCCGTTTGCGCGACGACATCGATACGCGTATCTCCCATCAACGTGATAGCCGGCGCAACGGTTACCAGTTTATCACCACCGTTGTACGGCAAGCGGTCCGACAAAACAGAGAAGCCGGACCAATTTTTTCAAAGGGTTTATGCTCGTCACGTCGCGCGCGGACTGACTCAAGCCGACATTCGGCGCGTCGATCCCAAGTTTTATAACGTGCTTCACGTCTGGTGTATCCGGCACGAGCGCAAGTTATCCAGCCTGGTCCCCGCCGCACGGTCGAGATAAAGTTAGAACGTCTACTCATGAAGGCAAATTTATTTTCGGAATCTGGCGGGGACCGGCAATCTTCCGATCAGTTAGAGCATTACCGCAGGTGAGCCACCCGGGACCCTCCGCTCAACGAGCGCTTTGAAGGCAAAAGCAGGTTTTTCGGACTCGGAAAAGTCAGCGATCCTCGGTTGGTCGCGCGCCAGTTGCTCAGGGCGTGCGATCAATCTTCAGCAAACGTCGAAACCGTTCAATCCGCCACCAGACCGTTATGACCTCATTCACGACCTGCGTTGCGACCAAGACGCTATAAGCTTCGAAATCAAAGTTTTCTTTTCTGAACCAGCCAAAAGCCGCGAACCCAAATGCAACGGCAGAATGCTCGCCGATGCGAAGCATGCGGCGGCACGACGGGGCCGTTCGAGATGCATCACCTCCGCCGTGTTCGAGACCTGCGAAGTGGGTCGCTGATAGTCTGGAAACGATCTGGCTGGCGGCGCAAGACCATCGTCTTGTGCCCGTCGTGCCGGGCGACCGTTTCCGGTCGGGAGCACTCGCATATGGAAAGCCGTGTGCATCGCAAAGGTGCATGCACGGTTTGGAGGGAGGCGTAGGAACATCCTCCTCGGAGGTGTTCCGCGCCTACCCTACCGGGACCAGGGGGCCCGGTTCACGAGAGCCCGGTCTTTTTCCCGTTCAGAAAAGGACGCGCCCGGAGATCCCTCTAAAATTGATTACGTCATCTGCATCGTCGGTCTGTTCGATCACGCAGAAGCCAAGACGGCGCGTAACACTACCAATTGATCTTCCCGATCGAAACAGTCGCGGTGCGGCCAGCGGCGAGGAGAAGGTCCGGCGGCACATTGTCGAGCTTGATACGCACGGGAATGCGCTGCGCGAGGCGTACCCAGCTGAACGTTGGATTGACGGAGGCCAACAGATTGCTGCTGGTGCTGCGGTTTTGGTCTTCGATACCGTAGGCGATGCTCTCGACGTGCCCCGATAGCAAGCGTGGATCGCCAATCAGCTTTACGGTTGCATCATCTGCGATATGGATGCGCCGCAATTTGGTTTCCTCGAAATACCCCTCGACGCGAAACGTGTCGGAACCGAGCAGCGCAAACACCGCCGCGCCGGCGTTGACGTAGCGCCCGGGCAGGAGTTCGAAATTGGTGACCACGCCGTTGACAGGCGCCACGACCGTCGAGCGCTCGAGATTGAGACTTGCGACCTCGAGCGCCGCGTTCGCCGCGTCGAGCCCGGCCTGATCGACGTCCACGGCCTGCTGCCGCTGCTCGACCTGCTGGACGGTGATCGCGACACTGGTTAGATTCTTCGCGCGCTCAAGATCGCGTTTGGCCTGATCGAGCGTCGCTTGTCGGCTCGCGACGTCTGCCTTAGCCTGGTCGAGCGCATACTGAAAGCGCCGTTGATCGATACGGAACAATGGCTGGCCCTTGGTTACCTTCTCGTTGTCGTGAACAAAGACGTCGCTGATTAGCCCGGCAACATCGGGGGCGACCGTAACCACGTCGGCGCGCACGCGGCCATCGCGCGTCCAAGGTTCGAGCATATAATAACTCCATAGCTGCCAGCCGACGGCAATCGCCACGATCAGCGAAACGAGCGTGAGCAACACGCGACCGGCAGAGGCGAATACGTTTTTCATGGCTGCACCTCCCAAGATTTTATATGGCCTATGCCCGCGCCAGGATGCTTGTGCCCGCCGCCGTCACAATGCCCAGCACAACGACATAGATCGTGAGATCGAACAGCGCGCGATGCCAGACCAGACGGTAGAAGCCAAGGGCCTCCAGAAGCCGCATGATCGCGATCTGAAGCAGAAGAGCGATAGCGGCATAAATCGCAAAAGCCGGAACGTACACGCCGTAGATGTCGAACTCCCCAATCACGGTAAGCTCCCATCACGTCGCCGCGGCTCGCCCGGCTCGGGTAGCGCTGGATCACTCTGCTGTATGTCGATCGGTTGATACGGCGGGGCGTTCGGGTAAAGGGTCTGCCTCATGCCGACGATCGCGGCGACGCTGGCATGCGTGTTCGCGGTGATCGCTGTCGCTTCGCCGATTGCAATATCGATCTTCTGCAACAAATCGCCGTCAAGCGGCGCTACGCGGCCCCGCCCCAGCCCACGAAAATGCGCTGCCAAGCCCGCGAACATCGCGGCCAAGGCATCCTGTGCCGGCTTCGACATGTTAGGCGCGATTGACTGTGTCTCGATCATATTGACGCCGAGACGCAGATCCTCGAGCGCATCGGCGAATTCATGCTGCGGCTGCGGCTCAACCCGCGGTTGGCGGTAGAGCAACAGTGCGACGCGATCCATCATGCGGCTGGTCCACTGATCCCGGTTGGGATGCAAGCGCCCGGCGGCAAGGTCTGCAAGGTCCAGATGCGTCGCCCGAATGAGCCGCGCGGCGCTGGCCTGCGTGCCGATGACCCGCATCATCCGGGTCACAATGAGCGCCACGACACCGCCCAGCACGAAAGCGCTGTTCGAATTGACGATCGCGGCCAGATCGGCGGTGTAGCTTGTCTGCAGACTTATTTCGATGGTGAAGCTCAGGGCGAGCGCCAGGCCGAGAACCGCATAGGCGGGGATCGCCATCAAGATGCCGGCCGGTATCAGCACAAATGCGAGGGCGCAACAAAGCAGGACGAAGCCGGTAATCGCCGGCAACACAAAGAACTGGTAGATCAGCACGAGCGGTATGCACAGCGCCAGGAGAAGCGTAATAGCGCGAATGGCCGGCGTCGGATCGTCCAGGGAAGCAAAGAGAGTGCAAGACACGGCGGCAAAAGCCACGGCGCCGGCACCTTCCGGCCATGCGGTCGCTATCCAAAAGAACGCGCAGATACCCATCGCGACCATGGCAGCGAGCGCTGAGAGCAAAGCCATAGCCGCGTCCGTATGCATCGCTTTGGGCCCGATCTGCGTCGCCGCTGCGCGAATGCCCGCGCTTGGCGTCCGCGCTGGGTCGCTGAGATAGGCGGCGAGTTCGAGAGAGCCTTGCCACGCGTCGATCAGTTCGATCAGACGCACGGTCACGTTCACCCTTATCAGATCGCCCCAACTTGATTGCGGGCCTGCGGCTGGCGTGGCGGCGACACAGGCTTCCTTAAGCTCAGCGGCGCGACGTCGGTCACCTGGCGCCCGCACCTGCAGCCAGTCGCAAATGCCCGTAAGCGTTTGCGATAACTTCGGATCGAGCGGCCCAATACCGCGAAGAAGCGTTAGACGATCCTCGATCGCGCTCACCAAGGGCAGAAGCGCGACGATCGTACGGTCGAAGGCGCGAATGGTACCGATATCCGGCCGGTGCGGCGAGGTGTCGAAACGCAGGCTGGTGCCCAGCACATAAAGCTCGCTGATATCGGCGGCTATCCGGCGCCTCTCCATCCCGGTTTCCGAAGTACCCTGCTGGATCAAGCCATCAGCAAGCCAACGGCGCGTGTCCGCGATAGCGTTTCTCAACTTCAGCTCAAAGGCGCTAAAGGCGCTCTTGGGAAAAATGGCGCTGTGGACGACGGCCGCGCAGACGACGCCAAGCGTGATCTCCTCGACCCGAGACACCGCGGTGTCGAACACTGTGCCGGGGTTAAGCACGCTTGGAAAGCCAATCAGCGCTGCGGTATAGCCCGACAGCGCGAACATATAGGATCGCGGGGTACGATCGAGCAGCGAAACGAAAATGCAGAGCGCGACCCAAAGCATGATCGCAAGCGTCGTAAGCTCTGGCGCGTCGATCAGATTGGGAACGATGGCAACCATGGCGGCGGCCCCGATGAACGTGCCGATGGCGCGATAGAAGGCCTTGGCCCGCATCGGACCGGACAACGGTTGGCTGGTCAGATAGACGGTGGTCATGGCCCAGCCCGGACTCTTCAAGTCCAGGCTGAAGGCGACAAACATCGTGAGGATGCTCGCAATATAGCAGTTGACGGAGAATATGATCGGACGAATGCCAATATCTCTGATCATATGTCCACCTCGTCTCGCCGATCCTCGGCGACCTGAAAGCCAGTGGGAACAGCTGCGTCACAGAGGACGAATGGTACTTCGCTCGTAACGTGTCATTTTATGTCCTGAATCCACAGTCGCTCGGGCAAACCACCCGTGAGCTTCCTGCCGATATCGCGCCGCGATCCCGGAGCCATTTGCTCCTGAGACAAAAGAGCGGCATGCATGTTGCCGGCGGGATAAGCGCGAAGAAGCTCCCTTTTGAAGTTCGCGTTCACGCGCCGTTTTCCGAAGCCAAAAAGGTCGCACACGGCGCCCTTCGCGACCATCGCCGCCACTTCCCCGTAGTCTCGAACTGGCAAATGCAGATTGAGGTGCGCAGAGATTGCGTCGCCGACAATCTGGGCTTTCTCGGACGGGTGCCCTTTACGTAGAAGACACTCCTGAACCTGACGGCCGCCGCTGACGCCAAAGCAACAGGCTTTGAGCGGAATGGTTCTGGATTCGGTAAGGCCGATATCGTGCAGAAGAGCGGCCGTGAAGAACAATTCCTTGTCGTACTTCAGCCTGCTGTACGGTGCGAGAATGGCGCCGAAGTAATAGGTGCGGTAGCCGTGAGACAACAAATCTTCAGTATGCGTCTCACGCCCAAACACTTCGGCATCTTTCGCCATCCGCGTATCCGGCGGGGCAAAGTTCGAAAAATCGAGATCGACGGGCTTCAAGAGCCCTAGTTTATCCCGGATAACATCCGACGCTTCCCGAGCGGCCAGGAACGCCATGTTGCGCAAAAAGTGAAGCCGCTCGGTTGGCGTGAGCCTGCCGTTGTTCTTCTTGCCCCACTCCAGCGTACCGAACTTGGAGCGCATCACTGATCCTGTCCGAGTTTTTCCGAAAAACGAGCAATGATCTTTGCAAGCTCGATCGGCGATTCCAGCGGCGACAGGTGCCCGGTCGCAGGAATGATCTCCATCTTCGCGTGCGGAATGCGAGGCAAAAGCTCTGCCCGCAACTCGGAGACCGGATCAACCTTGTCCAGCTCGTTTGCGATGACCAACGTTGGAACCTGGATTTGGCCTACTCGGTCGCTGATATCTTCCTGGCTGGTCGACAGTGGCCAGGCGCGCTTGGCTTCGGGCGAGCCTCCCAAGGCGTCTTCAATGACTTGAGCAATGAGTTCGGCACTTAGACGTTTGGACGTAAGCGTATTGTCGATCGTCTGCTGGATGAGGGGGGCAGAGTTCATGATGCCGACCATACCCTGCCTCGCCTCAAGCGGGCGGTGCATAGGTCCTGGCATCGCGGGTGCCACGAGTATCAACCCGACCAGCTTTTCAGGCCTTTCGGAGGCGATGAATTGAGCGACTTTCCCGCCCATGGAATGCCCAACAAGCACATAGCGATCGAGCTTAAGCGCTTTGACGACTTCCTTCGCATCGGAAGCAAGATCCGCGAGTTGGAAGCCCTGCGAAGGAGAGTCCGATTGACCCCAGCCGCGCTGGTCGATTGCGATGGGGCGCAGGTGATTTGGGAGCGCGGCAGCAACGTATTTCCAGGATCGGCTTGAACCGGCCCAAGAATGCAAGAAGACAAGAGGTAACCCGCCAGAGTTCCCTCTATCTTCCACATTCAGGTTAAGTCCATTGATATTGAGACGCATAGCCAGCTCCCCCCTTGGTTTTTTTGATTTATGAAGACGCGTTGACGTCGGGCTCGAGCACGTCATGCGGGAGAGCGAAATGCTTTGCTCTAAGCCTAGTCATCTGCCTTGACCCCAGAGATGTGCTCGGCAAGAGCAACGAGCTTGGCATCGAGCTTCGAGGCCGCTTCGGCTACGGGATCGCCCTTTAGGTTGCTCATGAGCGTCGACGGCAGGTCGTAAGCGACGCGCGTCTTTCCGTCCTGATGCTGATAGATGAAAATCCGCACGGGCACGTTTAACCCAGCGCCGACATCATGCTGCAACATTGTCCGTGCAATCAGGGGATTACCCAACACGACCATCACCGCTTTTGCTCTTTGACCGATCGTAGCGAGCCAGCCGCCGTGATCGATGACATCGAAGCGCATGAAGCCGCTTGATCCTTCGCGGGCCTTGAAGACGCGCTCAAATTCTTCCGGTGAATGGGCCGTCTTCGCGACCTCGCCGAAACCCTCTTCGATCGAGCCCGTCGCGTCGTAAAAGGCGCCGACGACATCCTCAAAGGAATGTTTGCTGACATGCTCGCGGTGTTCGACGTTTAGCATCTGGATCATGTGCGTTTTCCCTGTTCCAGTCATCGTGAACCAACGTTCGGGTCATTCGTCCCACGGCGCTGCCGCCATGATTTGTGTTGCCGTCGGGATCGGACGGCCGTGCAACGTGCAGCCTGCAGTGCGTGCGACATCGTCGGTCCAGGTCAAGATTTGTGCGGCGGGGTTGTGCTGGCAGTGCTCGACGAGGAGATTGTGGAATTCCGACTTGAACTTCATCCGCGGATATGTTTCGAGGATTTCCTCGAGAACCTTTGGGGGCACCTGATCGAGTCCCAGACCCAGGAAGTCGAGGCCAGCGCCGAGATGGACCAACGCTATCTCCCCTGCCAACCGTGTGGGGATTCCTGGCGAAGTATGCAGAGCGATCGCCCTCCAAACCAGATCGGCACGCTCGGGTGACACGTGGTGCTTTGTGCAAAAATCGCGCGCGGCATCCGCGCCGTCGATTTCAAAGCGATTGTCGCGACGGTAGGGAGGGATCAGCCCGAGGTCGTGCAAAAGTGCTGCACAAAACGCGGCTTCCTCATCCTTCACCGACCGGCCGAGGCTTCTGACGGCTAGACTGCCAAAAATGTAGGTTCGAAGACAATGGGTGCAGAGAAACTGGGGCGAGCTCGATTCCAAAAGATCGACCGCAGCCTCGCAAAGCGCGGTATCCGGAATTCGCACTCCGGCCACTGATTTGATGCGCGCGAGGGTCATAGCAAGGCTCCTTGTTGCAGCACGACTATTCCGTAAGGCTGTCTGAATATCTAAAGTGGACACCAGGCACCCCGATCACGGCGGCTTCGACAAGCACCCGAGCAATGACGGTGGCTGGATTGACGTGGAATCCTTTGGGAAGGACGGGAGCAAGAACGCGCGAAAGCCATAAGAATATGCTTTCGCCAAGACGGAATTCTTCGCGCTCTCCGCCGATCATGCTGGGTCGCACGATGGTAAGCGACTTGAAGCCGATCTTCTGAACGTCACGCTCCAATTCAGCTTTTATTCTTGCGTAAGCTATTCGAGAAGTGAGGGATGCTCCAATGGCTGACACAAGCGCATAGTTCTGTGCGCCCTCTCTGTAAGCCGCCTTGGCAAACGAGAGAGGCAAATCGTGATCGACGATGCGAAAGGCTTCCCTCGATCCCACTTTCTTGATGGTCGTGCCGGTGGCGTTGATGACGGCGTCCGGTTTCCAATTGCGCATTTGCGGCAACAGCTCCTGTATGGCAAGGGCCACCGGGTTTATGAGCTTGTCACGCTCTGGCAGAGATTTGCGCGTCGGCGCTATAACTTGCGTGATCAATGGGTGCAAAAGCGCCTGCGCCAGTGCATTTCGTCCCACCAAACCCGTTGCGCCGAGAAGCAGAAGTCTCATACCTGTGCCCTTCCGCCATCGACACATAGTTCGGCACCACAGCAGAAACTGGAGTCATCCGAAGCCAGAAACAACACTGCCCTGGCGACTTCTTCGTCGCGGCCCAATCGTCCCATCGGGATCGTCGCTGTAATTTTGTTGATGGCTTCTTGTGGCTGATCATCCAGAATTGGCGTGGCGATCGGCCCAGGACTCACAACATTAGAGCGGATGCGGCGATCTTTCAGATCGTTTGTCCAGGAGCGCACAAAGTTGCGAACCGCCGCCTTGCTTGCGCCGTAGACGCCAAAGGACGGGGTGCCTTTAACACCTGAAATGGAGGCCGTGAGAACGATCGAGCCGCCGTCATTCAAAAGCGGCAACGCCTTCTGCACGGTGAAGTAGGTGCCTTTTACATTGATGTCGAATATTTTGTCGAAGTGCGCCTCGGTTGCCTGTTGCAGCGAAGCAAATTCGGCGACGCCGGCATTCGCGAAAACAATGTCGAGGCGGCGGCCGGTCGCCTTGATGGTCTCATAGAGCCGATCAATGTCCTTCATATTCGAGACGTCGCCTTGGACACCGGTTACATTTCGGCCAATTTCCCCTACGGCTGCATCAAGCTCTTTTTCCCGCCGACCGGTGATAAAGATATGGGCTCCCTCCTCGACGAATAACTTTGCCGTCGCCAGACCAATTCCCGTGGTGCCGCCCGTGATGACCGCTACCTTTCCCTGTAATTTGCCCATGACCGGTTCCTCTCGTTTTTGGTTGTTAGGTCTGTGTTGCCCACCCGTCGACGCCCATGGCTGCTTGACGCAGCGCCTCTGAACGCGTGGGATGGGGATGGCAGGTTCGAGCGAGATCCTCGCTGTCCGCATGAAATTCCATGGCGAGACAGACCTCGCCGATGAACTCGCTTACTTGCGGGCCGATCATGTGCACGCCCAGAATGCGGTAGTCGTCGGTGCTGGAGATGACCCTTACGAAGCCTTCGCCCTCGTGCTGCAATTTGGCCCGGCTATTCGCCGAAAACGGAAACCGCCCGACTTTGTAGGGATGCCCGCTCGCCTTCACTTGCTCCTCGGTTAATCCGACCCAGGCTACTTCGGGGCTCGTGTAAATCACGCTGGGGATGATGTCGTAATCGACATGGCCGGCGAGCCCTGCCAGCGTTTCGACGCAGGCGACGCCTTCGTCCTCGGCCTTATGCGCGAGCATTGGACCAGCGGTCACATCGCCGATAGCCCAGATACCCGGTGCCGATGTCGCAAAGTTCTGAGTTGGAATGAAGCCGCGGTTGTCCGGCACCAGGTTCACTGTCTCGAGGCCAAGGTCGCCGACAAAGGGCCTACGGCCGACTGAAACCAGGACCACATCCACCTCGATCGAGGCTTTGACGCCGTCTTTCAGGCTCTCTACCTCGACCGAGACGCCAGCGTCATGCGCGGTTGCTTCAAGCACCCGTGTTGACAATCGAAAAGCGACGCCTTGCTTCTCGAGCATTTTCTGACAGGCCGATGCGATTGCCGTGTCCGCTCCCGGAATGATGTGATCGAGAAATTCAACAACTTCCACCTCGGCGCCGAGGCGGCGCCAGACCGAACCAAGCTCAAGGCCGATGCTGCCCGCGCCGATAATCAGCAGTCTCTTCGGAATTTTGCTGAGCTTCAGCGCGCCCGTCGAATCCACGATCCGCGCTTGGTCGATGGTCACTCCCGGAAGTGGCGCCGGAACTGATCCAGTCGCAATGACCACATGCCGCGTCGTGATTTGGGCCTTGCCGCCGTCGGACTTCCGAACCTCAATGCGTCCTGGTCCGTCGAGGCGAGCCCACCCGTCGATCCGGGAGACCTTGTACTTGCGGAACAGAAACTTGATCCCGTGTCCGAGAGCATCGACGCTGGCCTGCTTTTGATCCATCATCGTCGCGAGGTCGAGTTTCGGATCGACCTTGATGCCGAAGCCCTCGAATTTGGTTCGGGCCAGATCGAACAGCTCCGAAGCGTGAAGCAGGGCCTTTGAGGGGATGCAGCCGACGTTGAGGCAGGTGCCACCCAGTACTGAATTCCCCTCGATGCAGGCCGTCTTCAGGCCCAGCTGTCCCGCGCGGATTGCGGCGGTGTAACCGCCGACCCCGCTGCCGATCACGACGACATCATAATCGGCATCTGTGTTGGATGGGGACAGAGCCATGATCGCCTCAGTACTCGAACCATCCCGCAAGTTGCCGGTTCTTTTCCTCGGTGAAGGGCGAGTAGAGATGCTCGATCGCAACGTCGGCCGGCGAAATCAGCATCGACTTGGCGTGGGTCAGCGCATCGAAGCCGTATTTCCCGTAGTAGTGGCCCATCCCGGCCGATCCGGTACCGCCGAACGGCATCGTCTCGACGAACAGGTGAACATTCACCATATTCACGCCACCTCCGCCGAAGGACAGCTGACCGATGAACCGGTCGATGGTTTTCTGATCGCGGCTGAAGATGAAGCCGGCGAGCGGACGTCCTGTTTTCGCCATCCGGGCCATAGCGTCATCGAAGGATTTATAGGTCAGGATCGGCAGGATAGGTCCGAAGATCTCGTCCTCCATGATCTTGTCCTCCCAGGTGATGGGATAAAGAAGCGTGGGATCGAGGTAGTGCGCCTCACGATCTGACTTGCCGCCGGCGATTACCTTGGCGGGATCGATGAGCGAGGCCAGCCGGTCAACCGTGCGCTCGTTGATGATGCGCGAGTAGTCGGGGTTGGATTTGGGGTCCTTGCCGAAGAGTTCAACCAAAGCCTTCTTGGCTTCGGCGGCGAAAGCATCTGCGACGGACTCATGGACATAAGCGTAACCCGGTGAGGTGCACCACTGGCCACCCCAGGCCATCGCGCCCCAGACGATCTTCTTCGCGGCATCAGCAATGTTCGCCGTCTCGTCCACGACGGCAGGGTTCATCCCGCCGAGTTCAAGGAGGACGGGCGTGAGGTTTTTCGCGGCCGCTTGCGCGACGATCTTGCCGACAAAGGTACTGCCGGTGAAGAAAATGAAGTCAAACGGGAGCTTCAGCAGTTCGGTGTTCTGCTCCTTGCCGCCCGCCACCATGGTGACAGCCGCCGGATGAAAATATTTCGGGACAAGGTCCTGCAGCACCTTGGTTGTTTCCGGGAGTGCTTCGCTCAGCGTGAGAATACAGGTGTTTCCGGCCGCGAGCGCGGCCAGCGCCGGGCGGATCAGCAGCAGCAAGGGTCCATTGAAGGGGCCGATGACGAGTGTCACGCCATAAGGCTCGCGGTAGATCATGCCCTTGTGGCCGGTTTTGGCGAGGAATTTTGGCACGGGCGCTTCCACGGGCTTCATCCAGTCTTTCAGCTGGCTCTTCTGAACCTCGCTCTCGCCGGCCGATGCCGCCGTCTCGAAGATGTATTCCTGCGAGGCGGTCTTGAACTCCTTCGCCATCGCCTTCTGGAAGCGCTCCTCGTTCTCCCGGATCATGCGGGACATGCGATCGAGCTGGTCGACGCGCCATTCGTAGGTACGCGTGACACCCGTGGCGAACAGCGCCTTCTGTGCGTCGAATATTTTCTGAAACTGATTCATTTAAAGCCTCCATCGGATGACAGGATTGTTTTCAGATTTACTTCTCTCGAAGGCTCGACGCCCAGCGCCGCTCTCCCTCGAAAGTTTGACCTATTGACCTATCCCGTCCTTCGACGGAATTTCTCTACAAAGCGCTCGCCATGATTGCGTTGATGGCGGTGTTGTCCCAATAGCAATCGAGACGCTTGATCTTGCCGGACGCGTCGTAGCGAATGATGTAAGCGTGAGCGATGCGATCGGACTTGCCTTTCGTGACAAGGCCAGGAACATCCGCCGGCATGGCACCACCGAGCAGCGCCTGCACCACAATGATGTTGCCTTCCCCCTGGATCATCTCGTCGACCTCGACGCCGAAATCCGGCACGGCTCCCAGCAAGCCACGCCAAATCTGCTCAAGGCCGCCTCGGATCGGCATGACGCTCTTCTTGCCATAAGGAAGATACCGTCCTTGCGCGCCATCAGCGCAAAGGGCCAACATGCAGTCGACGTCGTGACCATCGTAAGCCGCGAAAAACTTCTTGGTGATTGCCTTCAAGTCCGGGCTATTACTCATTGTGACCTCCATTGGGGCTGCTGTTACGGGCGATGCTGCCTAGACCATGGTGAGAACCATCCTGAAGCGCGCTTGCCCTGACATCATCCTGGCGTAAGCTTCAGCGGCCCGTTCGAGCGGCATGGTTTCGACCATGGCGGCGACATCGCTAAGCGCACTGAATTTGAGCGTGGCATCGCCAGCCGAAGGTGTCCCCGTCAACGCGCCCTCGACACCCAAACCTTTGAAAAGAAGTTCAAACGCTGACAGTTCGATCGGCTCGTCGGTCGCGCCCAGCGAAATCACAACGCCGCCGCGCCTCAGGCCACTGAGCGCAGCGGCGACGGCCTTGCCGCCCGATGCGGTCGCCACCACCACTGAAGCGCCGCCGAGCGCCTCGAGCGCCTTTGCGACATCAGTGGTCGAGCCATCGATATAGTGGTGCGCGCCAAGCTTCTTCGCGAGTTCGGCCCTGTCGGCGCCGCGGTCGATCGCGACCACCTCAAATCCCATATGACGCGCATATTGCACACCGAGGTGGCCAAGGCCGCCTACTCCGAATATCGCGACCAGGTCGCCCGCCCGCGCGGGAGAATTTCTGAGCGCACTGAACGTCGTGATGCCGGCACACAGTAGCGGCGCTGCGTCGACCGATGACAATTCGTCCGGCACGGACATCAACCCGCGCGCTTTTGCGATCATCACCTCCGCGTAACCGCCATCATGCTGTACGCCGGTGAAAGCCTGGTTTGTGCAGTT
This sequence comes from Bradyrhizobium sp., assembly GCF_049519115.1. Lineage (GTDB taxonomy): Bacteria > Pseudomonadota > Alphaproteobacteria > Rhizobiales > Xanthobacteraceae > Bradyrhizobium. The sequence continues at coordinate 14,769 of NZ_JBEKRB010000057.1, read as the reverse complement.
CACGAGATCGCCGTCGCGGCAGTATTCGCAATACCCGCAACTGCCGCCGAGAAAACCGACGCCGACGCGCTGACCGACGTGCCAGCCTTCAACGCCGGGGCCGATGACATCGATCTTTCCGACCGCTTCGTGGCCGGGCACTCGCGGATACTGGATCGGCAAGAGCCCATCCACGGTTATGGCGTCCGAGTGGCACACGCCGCAGGCTTCGACGCGGATGCGGACGTGGCCTGCGGGCGGATCAAGCAGAGGTTTTTGAGCAAGCTCAAGCTTGCCTTTGCTCACTACATGCACTGCGCGATAGGTGGACATGTTGTTCTCTCGCTTTTCCATTCGGTTCTCGTTGCTACAGGTCAGAATTCTAACGAGGCGGCGCTCTTCGACCATGCCATAGGCCCCACCTTCCCTGCCAAAATACGAGTCGATGCGAATTGAGCGTCTTCCGATCGGTCGGTGCGATCATTTCAAAGACATCGCAAAGCCACGGCATGGGAGGTGCGCGCCCTCGCTTTAGAGTTCGTTGTTCGGCTTGAAAAATACTTTGTTGGCTGGCCCCATGCTTGAAAGACATGAGGGAGCATTGCAGTCGACAGCGGCGACGGTTCGAATGCGTGCGATCGCCCCTTTAAGGAGCGGCTATACTGCGTCTAAAGAAGTCGCTGACGCTGCCGGTCTTTAGGTTCTGGTGTCGGCTCGTGGTGACGCTCGCGCGCCTAACTCACAGCTGCTCTCGATGTTTTCGATGGCGTACCGACACGCCTGGCCAGTTACGAGCCGCGGCCAACCGGGCTGAACATAGGATTGCCGCTCGCCGTCGCGGATGCGGGCACTTCTTCCTGCAACACATCCCAATGCTCGACCAGCTTGCCGTTCACCACGCGGAAAATATCGACCGCCACCATTGGCTTTGGTCCCCACCCGACGTAGCGGCCGTGCACCATGACTAGATTGCCCTCGGCCACGACCATGCCGGGTTCGTAGGAAAAATCCTTGCTCAAGCTGGCGATAAGGCCGGGAATGGCGGCCCGGCCGTTCGGAATGGCGGGATTATGCTGAACGTAATCAGGGGCGAAATAGCGCTCGACGACGCTCGGGTCCCGGTCGATGAAGGCGCCTGTCAACGCGCGAAGGGCGATCTGTTTTGCGTCTTCCATTGGTCCCCCCGCTCAACATGCTCGCGAAGTCTACCAAGACGGCTCCATATCGGACTAGGTCATTGGTCCCACGTTTCGTGCCAAAGATGGGATTGGCGCCGGTCTCGTGGTCAGGCTGGAGCCCACCACCCTCACCTTCAAGGCGCACAACACCCTCCCGCCTCTTCAGTCCTTCAGCGCGCCGATCGAAAGCGCTCCCGGTAGGCGGTCGGACTCACGCCGAGACGCCGCTGGAAGAGACGGCGGAGGATTTCGGCGCTGGTGAAGCCGCACCGCTTGGCAATGATCTCAAGTTGGTCTTCGCCATCCTCAAGAGCGCGGCGCGCTGCATCGAGGCGCGCCCGTTCGACGAAGACGCCGGGCGGTGTGCCGGCCTCGCGCTCGAAGTTGCGCACGAAGGTGCGAAGGCTCATATGCGCGCGTTCCGCAAGTGCATCGATGGTAAGGTCGGTATCGAGATGGTCGAGAATCCAGCGCTGAAGTTCGGCGATTGGACCGTCGCCATCGAGCTGCGCCGCGAGATGGGCGCTGAATTGCGATTGGCCACCAGGGCGCTTGAGGAAAAATACCATCAGCTGGGCCGTCGCAAGCGCGACTTCGCGTCCGAGATCGTCCTGCACCAAGGCAAGAGCGAGGTCCATGCCAGCGGTCATGCCGGCCGTGGTGTAGAACGGGCCGTCTCTGAGAAAAATCGGATCAGGCTCGACTTGGATCGCGGGGTAGCGCCGTTTCAGTTCGTCGCAAAAAGCCCAATGCGTCACGGCGCGGCGGCCATCCAGAAGGCCCGCTTCCGCCAGCAGGAAAACCCCCGTGCAGACTCCGCCCACCCGGCGGATTCCACCGGCGGCTTCCCGGAGCCAATCGACACAAGGCTTGGATACCAGATTGCCAGCGCCAGGTGAGCCCGCCACGATAAGGGTATCGAGCTCGAAAGGGGACGGCGCCGCGATCGAGCGCGTCGCGTTCAAGCTCACGCCAAAGGATCCGTCAATGGCTCCGACATGCTCGGACCAGATTTCAACTTCGTAAGCTTTGGCGCAGGGCGGTGAACGCCTGCCGAGAACGATATTGGCAGCGGCAAAGACCTCGAGCGGACCGACGGCGTCCAGCAACGCGACACCCTGATACGCGAGAATGCCAACGTGCCGAGGTTCGGAATCGCTCGCAAGGACCGGCTTATTTGGCTGTGGTTTCATCGTGGCGCCACTATGGCTGATCGGAACGTCTTGGGCCAGCGTCGACAAGCATTCGAACGAATCGCAGTCATCAATAAATTACAACCATCATCTGGATGGCTCTGCGAGACGGGCCCCGCCCAGCCGGAGAGCGTGTTGCACCGTCCATTTCCTAGACTTGAACGCTCTGGCGTTCCCAATAGGGGCTTCGCACCTCACGCCTGAGTATTTTTCCAAAAGAGGACATTGGCAGCTGTTCGACGAAATCGATTCTTTTCGGCACCTTGAAACTCGATAGCGATCCCTTGCAGTGGGCGATCAAATCGGCCTCGCTGACGGAGAAACCGGGTTGCCTGGTGACGACCGCGACGACGATCTCGCCCCATGTCGGGTCCGGCGCTCCGATGACCGCCGCCATATGCACTGCCGGATGTTTGTAAAGCACGTCCTCAATGTCGTTGGGGAAGATGTTTTCGCCGCCGCTGATGATCATGTCCTTCTTGCGATCGACGATATAAAGGTACCCTTCTTCGTCGAAGCGCCCCATGTCGCCAAGGGTAAAGAAATCACCGCGCCTTGCGCTTGCCGTCGCTTGCGGGTTGTTGAAATATTCCCTGATCAGCGTCGCACCACCGATATGGATTTCCCCGATGTCGCCCGGCGCGACAGGATGACCATCCTCATCGCGCAATTCGACGAACATGCCGATCACGGGACGACCTACCGAGCGAACCTTGCGTGTCTGATCAGACGGGCCGAGATTGCTCACCAGACCGACTTCGGTCCCACCGTAGAATTCATGTAACCCTGCCCGCGGAAGCCTTTTGAGTAAGGCCTCCTTAGTGTGCGTCAGAAGGGGCGAGCCTCCGCTGATCACCGAATGCAATGAGCCGAGATCGAATTTGTCGATCTCTTGGCTTGTCACCATGACGGCCCACATGGTGGGGACCATGAAAGCCCAGGTCGCCTGATGCTTGTCGATGAGGCAAAAGACGTTTGCCGGCGTGCTGTCGCTGGTGACGATGACTGTCCCGCCGCGAAACAACTGCAGCAGCGAGAACAGTGCGGGTGCTTCGTGAAACAAAGGGGCTGCGACCAATTCCCTGTCATCAGGTGTGATGCCGTAAATTGTGGCCATGCGCCGCAAGCAATCGGCAAATTCGCGATGCGGGTTGACGCAGCCTTTTGGGAAGCCAGTCGTGCCCGAGGTGTAGCCCTGGAAATAGCAGGCATGGAGATCGGCTGGCACCACAGGATCAACATCCTGGCCGGCATCGATCAGGCGCTCATAGGAATGAACCTCCGCTAAGTCGTCCTTGTCGGTCACGATGTAATTGTTGCCGATGGTCGGCAACGTGTCCTGCAGCAACGTGATGATCGGCATAAAAGCTGCATCGAAGAACAGTGCCTTCGCGCCAGAATGATTGACGACATATTCGACTTCGCTGGCAACGAAGCGAAAATTCAACGGCACCACAGCGATGCCGAGCAAGGCGGCGGCCTGATAGAGTTCGAGATACCGGCCGCTGTTCTGCAGCAAAAGCGCGATCCGATCGCCAGGATCGATACCAAGTTTCGAGAGGGAGTTTGCCAGGCGGCGAACACGTGACCATAGCTCGGCGTAAGACAGCTCACCTTGCGCGGAAATGATAGCCGTCTTTTGCGGCGTATACGTCGCGTACCAGCGTAGCGCATCGCCAATCCGGCTCGGCATGTTTGCCCCCCTCGACGTGCTTTAGTTGTCTATTTCGTGTTGCCGTGTATTTGCCTCGGTGGACGACTTGAACGAACGTCAGAGCAACCTTGGATCGCCTTTTTAGGTCAGTCCGGAAGGTTGTAGCCAACCTCAGCAAGGCCTATCAGGTCGCCGGTTGAATCCTTGGCCTCGATCGCGATCTGAACCCAGTTCTTTCCCGGCCCGTGATGGTGCTTGCGCTTGACTGTTCCGGTCGCCGTCACGGTCTCGCCGACCTTTACAGGCTTGGTGAACTTGGCATCGACAAAGCGAATGCTGCCGCCCTCCTTGTTGACGACGCCCCAACCGCGGGTGACGACCGAAGCCAGGGTCGACATCGTCATCATGCCGTGCCCGACCGTCTCTGGAATGCCGAACACCTTGGCGCGTGAAGCCCATTCTTCATTGGTGTGGACCGGATTCATGTCGAGCGATGCAAGCGCATAATGATCAATCGCGGACTGAACATAGGATTGCTTTACCGCCGGAAACTCATATCCGGCTTCTATCTGGCTGAACGTCGGAACGGTCATCATCTGAAATCCTCAATCAGGCGTTGGCGAAGCGGGCCACGTCGGCTTGCGTTTGCGGAAGGATCAAAGAACACCACCAGCGGGCCTTCAGCACGCCTTTCTCGTTGTGGAAGTCGAGAAGCATCTGCAGATACGGCTTGTTTCTCTGGACGAATTTGTCGGCCGTCGTGACCGTTGTCGTGATCACTTCGCCGTAACGGAAGGGCTCGATGATTTCGATGCGCTGCTGCGGATTGCGAGCACCTGGCGTCCTGATCCAGGTTCCTATGCCTTTTTCGCCGAGACTGTAGAACGCGATCGTGGTGACGAAGACAGGGTGCTGCAGAACCTCGCCGGTCGGCGAGTTCTGACGGGCGTAGACGGGGTTGATCATCATTGGGTCGGTTTCGCCGCAGGCCCGGTTGTAGGACACGATGTCTTCTTCGGCGATCCGAAACGTCCGCAATCCGGGGCCGGAATCGCCCACGGTGGCCTGCTCCCAGGTTTCATAGTTTTCCCAGCCGATCATGAAATCGCGGGAAAAGTGCCGCTGCTTTTCGGTCTCGATGTAGGCATCCAGTCGCGCCGGCACGGCCATCGCTTCCTCCCTGGAGATTCGCTTGCTAATGTTTTTGAACAGTCGTTAGGTTTTTACTTACCGAACGTTCGTTAGAAAATCAATGCCCAAGAGGTGAAAATTCCGCCCATGCCAACCAAAATGCCTGCGAAGGCAAAAAAACGGCGCGTGAACAAAGAGGTAGTGTCTCAAGGGGATGGTCTCACGAAGGGCATGCAGGCGCGCGCACGGATCATTTCCGTCGCCGAGACCCTCTTCAACAAACAGGGTTTCGACGGTGCATCCATGCGCGATATCGCCGCCGCCGCCAGCATGCAGCCGGCCTCGATATACTATCATTTCAGTTCAAAGGAGGAACTGCTCTGGGCGGTCTGGGAGAAAGGCGGCGTCGAGCTCTTGAACCGGGTCAGTGATGTGATCGCACCGGTGACCGATCCGTGGCAGCGCCTTGAGACGGCTTGCGTGGCTCACGTTTCCGGCCTGCTCGATTGGCGGCGGGCAAATCAGGCATTGTTCCTGATGCCCCCCTGGCATTATCCGGAAAGCATCAAGGCGCGTGTCATCGCTCTTCGCGACGAGTACGAGCGCATCTTCATTGGTCTTATCGACGATCTCCCGCTTCGCAGCGATATCGACAAGCATTACCTTCGGCTCACCATGATCGGCGCGTTATCCTGGGCGCTGTTCTGGTTCAAGAAAGACAAGGACGATCCTCCTGCCGTCATTGCGAAGCAGATTCTATCCCTGCTTCGCTCGGGATTCGCTCCAACCCAGAAACCGGTGACCATTCGTTGATCCTCTCCGCGCGTACACCGGGTTGGGATTACTCGCGATCCGCAGCAACCGGCATCTCAGCGGGTGAAGCAGTGCCTTGCAGGCCTCGGCGAACGCATCCGGCGTCATCAGCCATTGCGGAACGACCCTATCGCCCGTCCGTTTCCTCGAGCGTGCAAGACGATTTCGATCACTACTCGGAAGCGTGCTTCACCGATCTCCCTTAAGCCGGAAATTGGTCGCCGAACATGGGCCGCCCGCTCTGCGACTGCGCCCGCGTGGCTTCATCCTGGATGACATCCCAGTGCTCTGCGAGCACATCGTTCTCCATGCGTACAATGTCGGCAACAACCCATGCCGCCGGCAGGCCATGGCCGCTGAACCGCCCGTGAAGAATTACGAAATTGCCCGCCGCTGCCGCAACGTGATTGTCGTAGCGCAGTGTCGCGGGCAAACTCTTTACCAGGCCAAAGAGACCTTCCCGGCCGGGAGGAATATGCGCGCTGTGTTGAATGTAATGCGGAGACCAAAACCGCTCGGCGGAGGCGTAGTCGTGCTTGTTGAACAGGATATCGAAAGCGTTCAAGACGGTTTTGACGTGGCGATCTTCCTGTGCGTTGACCATGGATATGCTCCTCTTGTCAGAACGTAGACGTGTGGTCCCGGCGCGTCATCCTTCCAGGAACAGTCGCGTGTGCTTGAGAAACACCTCAGCATGTTGCGACTGCGTCCCGTGGCTCGCGTCCGGATATATGATCAGTTGCGCATTCGGGAGGTGTTCGACCAAAAGAAAGGCGTTGATCGGCTTGACGACTACGTCCTTGCTGCCGTGCACGACGAGCGTTGGCTGACGAATCGAGCCAACATCGCGAAGCGGTTCTCCAAGGGGATCGTACCCCATTCGCGAATAGACCCGAGCTGAGCAATCGCTGCCTTCGTGGACACAGGCTCGTCTCGATCGGAGACACGCAGCTTCAATCTTTCAAGGTAAGCGCGTCCTGCCGCCTGGCTCGCATCGCTTGGCGTGAAGAACGCATTCATCAGCAGCTTTTCCGGATCGCTCAATTCGTCGATCGAAAGCTCGGTGAAGGTCATGCCTTCGCCGCCGCGCGGCCCGGTGCCCAGCAGAATCATCCGGTTCACCATGCCCCCAAATTCAAAGGCGAGTTGCTGCGCGATCATGCCGCCAAGGGAGAAGCCGACGACGTCGAAGATGTCTAACCCCGGCGTAAGGCAAAAGCCGACGAGGTCGTGCGTCATCGTGGCGACTGTTGAGGGGGTCGCACCCGTCGAACGCCCGATTCCAGGATAATCCAATATGATGACGTCGCGCGAGGCCGCAAGCCCGTTGGTGATCCGTGGATCCCAATCGTCCATGTTTGCCGCGAAGTAATTAAGGAGCAGAAGTGGATACGCGCCCAGCTTTCCGAAACGCCGGTAGGCTATGCGAGCGTCTCGCACCTGAATGAATTGGGTGGGGACAGTTTCATGCGTGGCTTCAGACATCACGGATCTCCTACGCTGCTAAGTCAGGCTGCCGACGATCGAGGCCCGACGAGAGAGCTCGATCCAATTGCCATCCGGATCAAGCAGCATCGATATTCGCGCCACGTCTCCGAGCGTTATCGGTGCGAGACCCTCGCGCACGCCCCTGCCCCGCAGTTCTCCATGCACCGCGTCGATATCGGTGACCTGAAGGGTGATGTAGCGAAAGCCGCGTGCCTGACGAGGCGCATCGACGGTCGCGGCAGTATCTTGCGATAGAAGCAGGAGGCTCTCGCCCAGGCGAAAGGCCAGCCCGCCCGACCACGACTGTTCGGGAAAGCCCAAGGTCTCGCTATAGAATGACCGGTGGTCGCGGAGGCTCCGGACCGCTACGACGATCGCTATCTGAGTGACGCCCTCAAATCCCGGCGGCACCAGTCGGACACGGTTGCCGTCGGCATCGACCATCCGTTGCGGCGCCCGCAAGCCCTCTCGCGCGATGACCAGTTCGCGATAACCGCAGGGCGCTGCGTCGGGCAACGGCTCAACATGGTGGTTGAGCTTGATGACGGAACCTTGCTCGTGATGCCTATACTGTTTCTGCCCCCGGCGAACCGGCAAGACATGATCGAAGGCAACAGCGGCATCCTGCTGCCAGAACCGCAACATTGGTTCCAGGTTGTTTGTCGAAAGTCCGATGTCGATGACGTTCTTTGCAAGGCGCATTTTCAGACCGCTATTGAAACGTCGTGCCGGTCAGTTTTTCGGAAACATCCCAAAGTCTGGCGCCCGCGGCGGCGTTGCTCGCCTGAGGCATGATCAACGCGCGAGCCGGGGCACCGCGCAATTCGCCTATCCCTCCGGGGCCATAGTAGGCACCAGGCTTTGCTTGAGGGCTCGTCGCCGCAAAAAGGATCGGGCGCGCGCCGTCCGATGCCGATTGGCCGAAGAATGGAGCCGCAAGATCGGTCGCGAAAGAAAGCATCCCGCCCGGACCGTGCGCGAACAGGTTGGTACGAGCAAATCCGGGGTGCGCGGCGTTGCTGACGAGATTCCAGCCTGCCGCATCGCTGCGACGTTGCAGTTCAAGGGCGAACATCAAACAGGCGAGCTTCGATTGCCCGTACGCTTTCCACGGCGAATATAGGCGCGCGCCCTGCAGGTCGCTGAAATCGATCGACCCGGCCCGGTGCGCCAGACTGCTGACCTGAACAACGCGCGGTTCGCTTGAGCGGCGCAAAAGTGGCAACAGCCTGGTCGTGAGCGCGAAGTGACCGAGATAGTTGGTTCCGAACTGCATCTCGAAGCCGTCCGCCGTGGTCTGCCGGCGCGGGAGCGCCATCACCCCGGCATTGGCGATCAAGAGGTCAAGCGATGGCCGAGCGTGCATCCGGTCAGAAAATTCTGTGATCGATGCGAACTTGGCGAGGTCGAGATGCTCGTAGATGACGTTGGCGCCGATCGCATCACGTGCGATTTTGTCGATAGCTGACTGTCCCTTGCCGGCGTCGCGGCCGGTCAGAATGACCTCAGCGCCAGCCTTGGCGAGAGCCAATGCCGCCTCGTACCCGAGACCGCCCGTCGCGCCTGTGACGACGGCCGTTCTGCCAACTTGTGAAGGAATTTCGGGTTCTCTCGACCCAGCCATGAAGCGACCTGCACTCTGAAAGCGATCAGTTGCAGGGCCCGCAGATTACTTACGTATCAGCGGGATCTGCAGGTTGGTGGGACGGTTCTGCTCGGTATCAAATCCACGGCCGTCAATGTTGCGAGCACCCCAGAACAGTAAATCCCCCCGGAGATACACAAGATCGTATTCCATGAAATTCGTCCCCTGTTTCAAACCGAAGGGAACGAACGTCTTTCCAAAGATGCTCTGCGATGCGTTGACCGTCCAAGGCGCGTAGCCGTCCGACGCGACCTTGTTGAGCACATCGACAAAACCTTGCACCAGGGGTGTCACCTCATAAGCCTCATCGGCAATGAAGTCGACCTTCTGGGCGCCAGGCGCGATTGGATGCGCGCCTTGCCATTTCATGTGCCCGACGATCTTGATCTGCGCGAGCGGTACGGCCCCATTGGGATCGGCCGAATTGACGACGTTCAGTTCGAACCGATCGGACGGCAGGTATTTGAAAGCGCGCTTGAGATAGAACGGCTTCAGCGACCCGTCGGGATTTTTGCTAGGCCGAACTTCGGTTGCGATGCTCTCCCAGTTTCCGAGCAGCGCCTCTTTGATCTTCGTGACGTCTGTTTCCATGAGGCTCGCTCGCGGTTCGTTGGATGGGGTTTGCGCCATAGCTTCGCTCGTTCCCGCCATCAGCAGCAAGAACATTAAGAGGACTCCGAAGCGTTTAGCCATTCGCTAGCTCCAGCAAGGGGAATGAACTGCCCTTCGTGCCGAGCTCGACAACATCGAGCCAACGGCACGCCACACCTCGCTAAGGCAGCCAAGAATAATAGACGGCCTGCTATACAGATCGCTGGCCGGTCTTAAAAAGACTTTGTAAGCTGGCCCCATGCCTCTGAGACATGGGAGGGCATCGTGGAGCTACGACATCTGCGTTACTTCATCGCCGTGGCCGATGCAGGCAGCTTGACGGTTGCCGCCGAGCAGACGCTCAACACATCCCAGCCATCTCTCAGCCGTCAAATCCGCGATCTTGAGCAGGAAGTCGGCACGCAACTGATGACCCGTGGCGCTCAGGGCATTGAGCTCACCTCGGCTGGCAAAGCGTTTCTGGATCATGCGCGCAAGGCGCTGCTTCAGGTAGATGCGGCAACAGAAGCGGCCCTGCGCGCGGCTCAGCTTTCGCAGCCGACCTTTGCTCTTGGCTTCATGTCGGGGGCCGAAATAGGTCTGTTGCCCGAAGTAACGCGCGTCCTTCGCGAGGAATTTTCTGATATCGATATCCGGCTTTCGAGCGACTACTCGCCCGTACTCGCTAGAGCCCTGGTAAGGCGCAAGCTCGATGCCGCGTTTATACGCCAGGAAGAACATTTGGAGGACGTGGTCTGCACGCGGGTGCGCACGGACCCCTTGGTTTTTGCATTTCCGAGCGACCATCGCCTGTCTTCGCAGCAGGCCGTTGCTCCTGAAGAGGTTCAGAACGATGAGTTCTGTCTTCCATCCAAAGCGGCGCCTGTCGTACGTCGGACCGTTTTGGAGTATTTCAATCGCGCGGGCGTCGATCTCAAGCCGAAGTATGAAGTGCACAATGTGGTCCACGCAATTTCGATGATCACGTCGACCCGCGCGGTGATGCTGCTACCGTCCTATACGAAATCCTATCTGCCGAGCACGATTGCTACCCGGCCGGCCAAGGGAGAGGAACCCACAGTGGATTTGTTCATCGCGTACAACAAGACGAACAAATCCCCAATCCTCAAATTCCTTCTGTCGAGTGTTGGCAATTGGGCCGCGAGGCTGCGTTAGCCCCTTGCGCTATTCGGACAGGAAGAGCTCGGTGTGATTGACGAAGCGCTCCGGATACTGAAATAGCGCTCCATGACCAGCGTCGGGATAGAGGGTCATCTGCGCGTTCTTCAGATGCTTGAACATGAAGTACGCGTTGCTGTCGGGAAGCATCGTGTCGTTGCTGCCGCTGACGATTAAAACCGGCTGGTCGATGGCGCTCAGAATCTTGTTGCCGGGATCCTTTGTGGCGCACCAGCCGATGATCGCTTTGGCCTGCTGCCCCATGATCGCCTGGCTGCTGTCCGGGTCCCTGTCGTCCGTTCGAGCGCTCGCGCGCTTCAGAAAGGCCACGCCAGCGGCCTGACTGGCCGCCGATGGCGTGAAGAACAGGGGAAGGCGAGGATCGGGTGCTTCCTTGTGCGATTGCGCCTCTTTGAGCACCTCCATCAGATGCTCTTCGCCGCCCTGCGGCGCCGTGCCGACCAGTAGTAACTTGCGAACGAGCTTCGGATGTTCAGCCGCCAACACTTGAGCGACCATGCCGCCCAGCGAGTATCCGAGCAGATCGACCTTGGAAAAGTGAAGTGCTGCAATGAAGCGCGCGGCGTCTGCTGCCATCTGTGCGACGTTATCCGGAGTGGTGCCGCTCGATCGGCCGAGGCCCGCATTGTTGAAGACGATGACGGGACGGTCCTTGGCGAGAGCGTTCACCACCGCCGGATCCCAGGCGTCCATGTTGCCTGAGAAATGTTGCAGGCAGATCAGTGGGATTCCGACCCGCGGACCCAGCCAGCGGTAGGAAAAACGTGTGCCGGCAGCCTCAACGAATTGCGTGGGTGTGGTTTCAAGCGTCATCATCTTAGTTCTCCTTGGTATGGTTGCGGGAAGGCATCCTCGTGTTGCGCTTGAACCTAGCGAACCAGGATCGCCTTCCAACATGCCATTGACCCCACGTTTTGCGACAAATGCGACGGCTCTGGCACAGCGATCCGCATTCCGGCATAATGTGCAATCATGAAGGCAGATGCTGCAAACCACCGCATGCCCGCGAGCGAGCCGAGGCCGCGTCAAATCGGCATTCTCGCTTACCCGGGCATTGAGCTGCTCGACGCAATTGGACCGCTCGAGGTCTTTGCCGCAGCGAACCGGATCGTTGCAGAACGCTCGCCTCGAAACCCTGTCGCCTACCAGATCGACGTTTGGGCCGACCGCCTTGGCGCCATTGACGGCTCCTCTGGTGTCGGATTGATCGCGACGCGTTCGATTGCCACACCCGCACCTGTTGAACTCGATACGGTGCTGGTGGCCGGGTCGCCCGTCGTCGCCGACATGAGCCGCCAGCCCTGTGTCGATTGGCTCCGGGACGCCACCGGAGGAATCCGCCGGGTGGGCGGAATCTGCACCGGTGTTTTCCTGCTGGCGGAAGCCGGCTTATTGGACGGTCGACGCGCCGTGACGCATTGGGCTTATTGCGATGAACTGGCGCGACGCTACCCCGCGATCCGGGTTGAGCCCGATCCGATTTTTCTGCGAGATGACCGGTTTTACACGACGGCAGGCGTAACCGCGGGTATGGACCTCGCCCTGGCTCTCGTGCAGGACGATTTGGGGCGCGACGTCGCACTTGCCATCGCGCGGTTACTGGTGCTGTTCCTCAAACGGCCCGGAGGGCAGTCGCAGTTCAGCGCCCATCTCGCGGCGCAGCTCGATGGCGATAGTCCGATTGCGATGCTGCAGCGATGGATTCTCAATCACCTCGATACCGATCTCACCGTCGAGGCGCTTGCAGAACGCGTGCATATGAGCCCGCGCAACTTCGCGCGCAACTTCCAGCGTGAAGCCGGCGCGCCGCCGGGCGTCTTCGTCGAACGGGCGCGCCTCGATGCCGCGCGCCGCGCTCTTGAGGACGGCGAGCATCGGCTCGAAACCATTGCCAGGCATTGCGGCTTCACCAGCGCCGAAATCCTTCGCCGGCTTTTTCAGCGGCGCATGGGCTTAAGCCCGACCGCTTACAGGGAGCGCTTTGCGTCGGCGCGTTGACCTGGTCATCGCACGTTCGCCGCAAGGCCGAACGATTGTGCGAGAGCTCAACCCGCGGTGAAGGCCTTTAAACGCACGTCGTTACAACGCACGCGCATTCTTCCGTCGCGGGGCATGGGAGATATACCGGTTGGCAAGTTCTTGATGAGCCCGGCGGCGTGCATAATTTGGAGTGCTCTTTTGCCTTTGCCGGTAGCGGCCATGCGTTGAGTGTAATGGCCGTGCAAAAGCGCCTCGGCTTTGCGGCTTGGTAACGCTACGAGGGTGCTAAGGGCACCATGCTTGAGACCGAGCTTGGCCAGAACGTAGCAAGCATGCAAGCGGGTCCTGCTGCAGGTTAGTGCGGCCGAAGCGCTTCTAACGAACGATGCGAAATCGTCGGTGTTGCCGAGGGCTTCGTTGATACTCGTGATGTAAACTTTCTTAAGTTCTAGCGTCTCCGGCTTCAGGCAAAATAGTGACGGCTGCTTAGGCGACGCCCACGAATGCCTGCTTGCTGAGACCGAGCAATGCTGCGCTCGCCTCGACGTTTCCGCTCAGCGTCTCTGGCTTCTGGCAAAACAGTTGTGGCTGCTTCAACGCTACGGCCACGAATGCCCGCTTGGTGAGATCGAGAAGCGCCGCGCTCGCCTCGACGTTCCCGTTCAGCGTCTCCGGTTTCTGGTAAAACAGTTGTGGCTGCTTCACTGCGGCGGCCAGGAATGCCTGCTTGGAAAGACCGAGCAACGCCGCGCTCGCCTCGATGTTCCCGTTCAGCGTCTCCGGCTTCTGGTAAAACAGTTGTGGCTGCTTCACTGCGGCGGCCACGAATGCCTGCTTGGTGAGATCGAGAAGCGCCGCGCTCGCCTCGACGTTCCCGTTCAGCGTCTCCGGCTTCTGGTAAAACAGTTGTGGCTGCTTCGACGCCGCGGCCACGAATGCCCGCGTGGTGAGATCGAGAAGCGCCGCACTCACCTCGACATTCCGGTTCAGGGTCTTTGGCTTCTGGTAAAACAGTTGTGGCTGCTTCACTGCGGCGGCCACGAATGCCTGCTTGGTGAGAGCGAGCAGTGCTGCGCTCGCCTCGACATTCCTGTTCAGCGTCTCCGGCTTCAGGTAAAACAATGATGGCTGCCTTAATGCTGCGTCCAACAAGTCGAACGCGAACGGACGCTCGCCAATTTCAGCGCTCAGAACAGCGTGGAGCTGCCCGAAGTTCACACCTGGTGTTCTAACTCGCCGCCACCCGCCTCATCTCCTACCTCAATAGGCTGACCGCCGTGACGCGGTCTAATGGATTGATAAACGATCAAATCTTGGTTGGGGGGTAGGATTTGAACCTATGACCTTGTCCCCGGTAAGCAGGCCCGACCCGATTGCGTCCCGCTTAACCTGTGGGGAGCTCGTTTGGACGCGAAATACCGCTTAACGACGTTCTTGAATTGTTCTAAAGTCGATGGATGCCTAAAAGGCGAAGCCGCTGTGCGTCTCCGTTTCCTCAACGTCGGTTTCCAATTCGACGGTCGCTCCCGACTAGAAGCGGGCGTCGATGGAATTGCGGAAGTGATGGACAACGGCAAGCCGCTGGCCCGTATGATCGCTGTCCAGGTCAAGGCCACGGAGTCATCGCGCCACTCTTCCGAAAACGAAACCAGCTTTAGTTATGTCATCCGCCCCGACGATCTCACGTATTGGCGCGGATCAAACCTGCCAGTCATTATCGTTCTCTACAGGAAGTCGGACGACACGTATTTTTGGAAGCAGGTTGATGCGCAACCAAGGGAGGAGCGGCGGCTCACATTCGAGAAAGCTAAAGACGTTCTCGACCGGAACGCCGTTGACCAGCTTGCGGCCCTCACGGTCCCCAAAGCGGGCTTCGGATATTACGTGCCACCGCTGGGCGGCGGTGAGGAAGCGCTT
>NZ_JBEKRB010000056.1:0-34957 GCF_049519115.1 Bradyrhizobium sp. | reverse complement strand
AAAATGGATTAAGCCCGTGCGCCCGGCAAAATCAAAAGGCTGACGCACCATATACGAGTTGACGCCATAGTTTTGCATGACCGTTGCCGTCATAAGTTGTGACGACTTCGTGCCGCTTGGGTCGCAAATCAAAGTGTCATTGGGCGGGTAAACGGACGTTTGCGTGAAAGTCGCACGGCATTGTGGGATCGGGGCAACTGAAACAGGATTAGCAGTGCCTACGTTTGGAACACTAACACCCGCCAGACGCGACGTCGCCCATTTCCTGGGATCGAGATCCCCCCCACGTCCTCCAGCGGTAGAGGGCCCCTCGTCAAAGGTCTCGCAGAATGCAGGTGAACTCAAACTGCAATTTGCTGCTGGGGTGAATATCGACGATTGCGCAGAAGCGCTGCTCGAAGCCAGCACAAAAGCCGTCATCGCGATCGTCGAGACCAGGGCCCTCGCGAGCCACGGTCGAGCGCCAAGAAGCGAATAATCAAAGTGGGCCAATGCTCTGCTCCGGAATATATTTTGCAACCTCAGGGTGACGGATCAACCAACGGCGCTAGCGGGCGGCGGCTAATGTTTCATTGTTGCCGATGTCGGCTGCAGTACCCGTCCCACCCTCCTGGCCGTCCGACCCTAATGATATGATTTGATAGGGGCGCTTCTCGCCGGGAACCCGGTACAGGTATACATGCCCCCATGGGTCGACCGGCACGGAGGCATTCTTTAGATAGGGTCCATTCCAAACGGGAACGCCTGCAGGTCGCTGCACCAAAGCGGCAAGTCCTTCGCTCGCGGACGGATAGCGGCCGGCATCGAGGTAAAATAGATCAAGTGCGCTGCCGAAGCTTTCGATCTGCAGCTTCGCGGCCTTGACCTTGGCATCTCCGAGATAGTTAAGCACCCGGGGCCCGACTAAGCCCATCACCAGACCGATGATCGTGATCACCACCAGCATCTCCACCAAAGTGAAGCCGCCCTCACCATGGCCTCGCATCGCTTGCTGTCTCAAGTGACCCTTAGCGCTGCCCACATCGGACCACGACGTGCGAGGTCGCCGTCTAGATGCGCCAATCTTCGACGAAAGCGTACCTATCAGGTTGAGAGATCCCCTCATTATGGCATGCCGCGACATTTTCTTCTCTCCATCTCTTGATGTCGATCTTCCCGATCGACAAACATCTTGCCACGGTTACCCAATCGGCTACCGAACCGAGGTGACCCTGAGCACTTCCGATACCGTCGTAATTCCAGCCCGGCATTTAACGACGGCATCGTCGATCATCGTGGTCATACCGGCATGGATAGCGGCTCTGTCGATTGCCAACGAATCCGCGTTGGCGCCGACGAAGGGCCTGACTTCTTCGGTCAATTCAAGCAATTCAAAGACCCCGGCGCGACCGCGATAACCAATTCCGTTGCAGCGCTCACAACCGACCGCTTGATAGACTGTTTCACCAGTTGCAAAACCCAGAACGCGATAACGGGGATCAGCCGCAAGATCGCCACCGGTGAGTGCGTGCTTGCGTTTGCAGCCATCGCACAGCACCCGAACCAGCCGCTGCGCAATGACGGCCCGCAACGTCGATTGCAGGAGAAAACCCTCAACGCCAAGATCAAGAAGACGCGGCACGGCGGCGGCCGCGGTCTCGGTGTGCAGCGTCGTCAGCACGAGGTGCCCCGTCAGCGCCGCATGCACCGCGATATTCGCCGTTTCCGCGTCCCGGATTTCGCCGACCATTATGACGTCGGGATCCTGACGAACGAAAGCTCGCATCGCCGCGGCGAAGGTCAAACCGATTGCCGGCTTGACCTGCGACTGGTTGATGCCGGGTATTTCGTATTCGACCGGATCTTCAATTGTCAGAATCTTGCGTGTTGGCTCGTTCAGGATCCCTAGCATCGTCGCCAAGGTTGTCGTCTTGCCGCTTCCGGTTGGTCCGGTGATAATGATCAGGCCGTGCGGCAGGGCCAAAAGACGACGAATCGAAGATTGATCTCGACTGCCTAGACCGACCTTGCTTAACTCGAGTAAGCCACGATCCCGCGGCAGTAAGCGGATCACCGCGCTTTCGCCGTGCTGCGTCGGCATCGTAGCAATACGAATATCGATTTCGGATCGTCCTATCCGCGCGCGTGCCGCGCCGTCCTGCGGCAGCCGGCGCTCCGCAATATTGAGGCTGGCAAGAATCTTGATACGCGAGATAACGGCCTGCGGCGGCGCGTTGGTTGGCGCCGGCACTGCGCGAAGCATGCCGTCGACCCGCATACGCACGGCGAGTCCGGTCCGAAAAGGCTCGATGTGGATATCGCTTGCCCGCAATTCTACGGCGCGCTCGAGCAAATCGTTGACGGCCCGTACAACCGGCGCACCGCTCGCCAGATCTCGCAGACTATCAATATCGTCGTCGCGAGACCGATGCTTCGGTTCATCGACCTCCACAGTATTAGGACTTTGCTCGTCGAGCTGCTTTTCCAGAACCGTCGAAATGTCATCGAACGACGCTATGGCGACTTCAACTGCACCGTTGCATACAATCTCGACAGCCCGGATCGACGCGGCATCGGTCGGATCGGATACTGCCAAACCAAAACGACCTTGGTCCGCCCGAAACGGAAACACGGAGGACTCGCGTAAGAAGCGTGCGGAGAAAAGCTCGGCGGCACTCGTCGCATTCATCAAATCCTGAAGGTTCAATCGCCGCAGACCCCAGAAGCGAGCCGCTTCATCTGCGAATTTACCCGCCGGCAAGTCAGACTTCTCCCACAACAGTCGCAGCTGATTTCCAGAACCCCCATCAACGCAATCTTGAAGCTGCACTCGCGTAGCAGCCGCGTCGGACAACTGATCCAGTAGATACCGACGGAAATGCTCGACCGAACGCAACGCCACGACAGCTCCCGCTGCCGACGTTTGGCCGCTTGGCATTGGCTTCGACCTGTTTCCGGCTAATTCCATCAGAATGTCATCTCTCGAACCACCAGCCGAAATGACCTGGACCGGCGCAGATGGCGAACTTTACCTACCGCGAAATGCGGCTTGAGTTTCCACTGTCGCACCGCATCTCTGGTCCCGGGAAATCCGAAGTCATCTGCTACGCCGTCAATTGAAGGCACGACTCGACCGAACTCAACCAAGAGAGGTAGCCGAACTTTACCATTCAATTTATGGGAGGTGAATATAATGTCGCATGCCAACAGAGCACGTGCCTGCAAAACCGGCGCGACGGTCAACCTTTTGCCCATGTTTGCTTGCGCGGATTTTCTAGTCACTACTTCCTCGTTCCATGACGCCGCTTGCACCGTTAGATGCAGAAGAAATCTCTTTCGACAATTGTTCGATCGCTTCTATTCGAGACTGTGAAATGTTTTACGTGATCCCCCGCAATGCTCGACTCTTCGGTTTACAACTTCAGGCAGCGATGTCTCGTCGGTTTCATAGCGTCTCAACGATCGACACCGCCTGCTTTTCAGAGCGTCGTCTAAACGCCATTCCGAGTTTACAACGAATCAAAACGAGTACTTTAGATGAGACCGAACGACGGTGATCATCCGGTCGGCAGGTTAGTTACATAGAACGCAAGCCATAAGGCGGGACACAAAAAGGTGCCGAACGGCATCTTTGTTGTTCGCTCTATTCGCCGGCCGCGCAGATGTCCCCACAAGATCGTCAACAGCGCCCCGCCCGTTGCTAACCCAAAACACAACGGAATAACCTCGAAGGGAAGCCACGCGCCAACTGCTGCCGCAAGTTTTACATCGCCTAACCCAAGTCCCTCGCGATGCCTGACGCTCTCGTAGCTCCAACGCAGCAGCGCCAGAAAGGCAGCAACGCACACGGCACGCAGAACCGCGTCTGAGGCCGCAGACCACGGGCTCAATTCATCCAGAAACCACGCTGAACTGATACCGCCAACGGTCGCGCCCCAGGTAATTACATTTGGCAACAGGAAGGTCCGAGCATCTACGTCCGCACCGGCCAACATCATCACGCCCAGCGCGATTGAAGCCAGAGCGATCGGACCGGGAAGCGTTATAAGAGATACGAACCCGATGGCTAATCCGCCGCCAACCAGGATCACTATATTCGGTTGGAGATTCTCAGCCGACTCATCCCGCTCTCTTGTATCAACGCTTGTCATTGATATCAACCTGGCGGCGGCGCATGCGGACCTGCCGCAGACGGCACCCCGGTCCCATTGATGACCGAGCTACCGCCGCGCATTGACTGCAGCTTGTCTCTGAACTCCTCGGTGACAGCGCTGGCGTCCTGGCCGTTTCGGATCATTTGAGTCTTGATGAAAATGATGATCTCCGTGCGGGTTTTGGTGCTGGACGTGTTGCCGAGCATGTCACCAAGGATCTTGATGTCGCGAAGACCGGGTATTCCGGAACGGGTTTCCTGATTGTTTTCGCTGATCAGGCCTGCGAGCAGCACGGTCTGTCCGCTTGTCACTGACACGCTCGAGTGCACGCGGCGCTGGGAAATCGTTGGAGTTAGCGTCTGTTGATCGGGGTTCACAACATTAGAGATTTCTTGATCGATCTCGAGCTGGATCGAACCGTTGGCGTGGATGTGCGGCAGTACTTTCAGGATGACGCCGGTGTTGCGCATTTCAATCGTGTTGACGGTTGGCGTAGTCGAACTGGTAAGAAGCGTCGCCGAACTCGTTGAGACCGGAATTTCATCGCCTACCTGAAGCAGAGCTGGCTGATTGTCGAGTGCGACCAGCGAAGGCGATGACAGCACCTTAACGTCGGTCACCGTCTGCAGCGCATTGATGATGGCGCGCGGATTCCCTGCGGATCCCAACAACAAATTCAAACCTGGCCCCACGCTTTGAAGGAGGGCGGACTGGGCTGTCACCGATGCGGCCGCAGTAGCCGACTGAGCTGTCGAGGCGCCAGAGCCGAGAACACCACCCCCAACCTTGCTGCCGTTTAGATAAAACTGAACGCCGTACTGCAAGGCGTTGGTCAACGTGACCTCGGCCACAGTCGCGTCAATCGCCACTTGCAGTTTCGCCTTGTCAAGGTCGCGGACCGCACGCTCGACAACTCGATATTCGGCGTCAGTGGAATACACCACAACCGCATTGTTGGCGTTGTCGGCGGTAATTCGCACGTTCTGAAATGCGCCACGCACGGCGTTTCCACCGGACAGCAGCGAAGCGCTTTCCGGGCCGTCCCCCTCGGTTCCTTTCCGATCCGAGAAGGTGTCAAAAGCAGTAGATATCGGTTTGCCGCCCAGACCCCCGCTGCTGTTGGATGCCGTCGTCACGCCTGCACTGCCGGCCCCCTTGTCAAGCGAGTCCAGCCGGGATTCCGAACCGTTGACGCCCGGTGCGAGCTGTTTGCCGGGTGTGTCGGAACTCGCACCGGATCGCTGAAGGAAGATATCGTTCAGGATTTTGGCTATCTGAGTCGCATTTCCATTCTTCAGGCGAAAGGTATGCATTGTTGTGCCGGAAGAATCGAAGCGATCGAGGCGGCGCACCCATTCCGTCGTTTGTGCAAGCAATTTAGGCGTCCTGGTGACGACCATGACTGCATTCATGCGCGAGATCGGCTGGAACCGAACAACTCCCTGACCCACACCACCGTCACGAGTTTCGAATATCCGCTCAAGTTCTCCGATCATCGTCTCGGGAGAAGTTGACTTTAGCGGATAGACTCCGACCGATTGATTGCGCAGCCATTCCACGTCGAACGTCGCGACCATATCGAGAGCTGCCTGGCGCTCGGCTGTCGTACCCTGAATCAGAAGCAGATTACGGGACGGGACAACTCGGATCGAACCGGGCCTGGCCAAAAAGCTTTCCGCCGTCTTCGCTACCGTCTCCGCAGACGTATATCGCAGCGGCACTAGCGATACGCCGAAACCTGGTTCACCCGCGCCATCGAACGAACCGCCAGCACTACCTTCTGGAAGCGGCACGATCTTCATTAGATTTCCGCTACGCACGATCACCGCATTCGACATGCGCAATACGCTTTCGAAAGCTGGCAGCACGTCCTTGCGGGGTATGGGGCCCGATGACGCCAGCGTCACGTGACCCTGCACGCGCGGATCGACAGTGAAATTGAGCTGAAGAATATCCCCGAGCAGGAACTTAGCGACGGTCTGCACGTCGGCGCCATCGAAATTAATCTCGACGCCGTCGTTCTTTGCTGAAGAACCCTGCTCGAGGCTATCGCCTTTGATGAATGCAGCCGGTTGGAATGACGCAGGCGTCATCGCGGGGTCGGGGCCGCGTCGGGAGTTTGGCACGACTTCGGGCCCAACATCGGCGCCGGGAAACAAGAGAGGCCCCGCGGTTTGACGGCTTGCCTGGGGCTGGTCTTCGGCTGCTGGGAAGCGAGGGCTCAAATCGGCTTTGCGAACAGTATTGGGAGCGTCGTGCGACGACGTCGTATCCCCTACGCGCGAAGTCGTATCCCCGAAAAGACTAGCACCAGGTCCAGCGCAGCCCATCAAGCCACCCACCATCAATATCGCCGCGCAAGCCGGCCAAATATTAGGGTAATTTAATTCCTTACGGAAATTTACCCCCCAAAAATAAGTCAAAATGCGCTCCCGCACCGCCGTGCCTGAACTTGAGACCGAGATGATTGCACCGATGCCAATGGCAAAATAATACCGATGCTCAGTGCCCCCTTGCTAACCGAAAGTTAACCTTAAAAGATGAAATGATGGTTAACCATGTGTTTTGTGGGGCGAGAGCAGTGCAGTAAGTGGCGATCCAAAGGTAAATTTTGGCCCTTGGGTCAGATAAATACGTCGCCAGCGAACTAATTTTTCGCTTTTTTGCCGGCCGATGTTGGATTCTGCTGCTGCAGGAGCTGCGGCGCATAGGGCGACCCGTCGCCCAAAATCGTTTGATCGGTTTCACGATTAAAAAGCGTAAACGTGGCGAAGCGACCATCAAGCGACAAGATCAGCTTGCGTCCCAAGATCCCACTTACCGTCCATCCGCCTATTTCATCACCAACTTGCGCGCGTATGATCTTCTTCTCAGGTCCAACTTCGACAACGACATGCGCACTCGCCCCATCCATTACAACGCCGGAGAAAACTAGATTTGGTGGCGGAGTTGGAGGCGTTCGCGGTTCGGGATCGCGAGACGTCTGCGGTGTCGACGCGACGTGACGGCTCGGAGAAAACAACGGTCGATCCACAATCGCCGACAACCGCTCCATCGTTTGGGCCGCGAGCGGATTGGAAGGCGTGGCCTGCGTCGTCGATGGATCTGCACCAAGCGCAGCAGTCGTGCACAACAACAGAACAGCGGGCGTCAGGCAAAGGTGCATCATGGACTCCCTCGCCGCCAAAATGCACGCAAGCTCATCGTTGCCCGCAAGATCGGATCTTCCGAGTGGCCTGCCGTCGTGCTGGCCGGCTGTAACGTCAATGTATCGACGAATACGTAAGGTGTCCCGCTTTCAAGCTGATAAAGCACCGCGCGCAGAGCTCTCGTGTTCATGTCGAGTGTGGCCTCAATCCTGATTGTGTCGTCAGCCTCATCGGCTTTGGCCGCTTCCGTTCCCGTCGAAACCAGTCCAGCCTGCTGAAGGTCGGCGAGCTGTGCCAGGTAGGCTTGTAGTTTGGCGTTCGCGATACCCGTGGTAGGCGCATCCAGAAAAGCCGTCGGGGGTGCTGCGCCGTTCGACCCGCCGGCGCCTGCTCGCATTTTCGTCTCCAAGCGCGAGAGCATTTCACGACGTTCTGCAAGCTCCCACCCAGCATCCGAACGCATCTGAACCGATACTCCTGCGACGAACACACATGCCAACAACAACAAGGCCAATGCCGCTACAGAAACAGCTTGTTCGCGGTCCAACCTCAGCACGCCTCACTCCTTTTCGAGCTTGATGCGAGGTTCGACGTGCGCCTCGATAGAAAATCTAAAGGATTTGCCGTCCGAACCGCGTGTCGTTGGTGCAGAAAAATGCACGCCGGTCAGGTGTCCCGACTGTTCAAGCGGCGCAAGCAATCCCGGAGCATCATCAGCCAGGCCAATTATGCGCAAGGTTCCACTTTCCAGTCGAATTTCGGTTAGATATGCGGAATCGGGCAAGGCACGCGACAATGCTTCAAGGAGGATTACGCTAGAACCGGAGGTCTCCTTCAAGAACCATGCGCGTTCTGCCGGCGAACCGGAAGCCGCCGCGGACGACGTCTGACCACCCTGGATTTGCTGCTGCAGTGCCTTGGCGCGCGCGGCGATCCTTTCATTCTCGTCGCGAATATCACCGGCCGAAACAAACGCCCAGAGGCTCAAGCACGTACTCACTGCGACGAAACCACCAATGCCCAAACCGATCAGGCGCCTCAACCTTTCAGGATGATCAAAGGAGGCGTCCGTCGATCGCGACCACAGGGTCACGGGTTTTCTCGCATCATCTGAATTTTCGACAAGCGAGTTCGCCACGATGCGATCGACTTGAACATTGAGTGCAGCCAGATGATTTCGAAATGCGTCGATATTCGCCCGTGAAGCTATCAGGATCCGAACGTCAACTACCGAGGCATTTTCCACGTTTACTTCGCCGTCGAAACCGTAAACTACGTCGTTCGGTGGCCAGGGCGACAGCCGTTCGATCTGGTTGCGGATAACACCCGACAAAAACTTCTGTGCACCCGCCGGGACGGTGATGTCCCGCCTTACGATCTTGTCAGGAGGAAATTCTGCAATGACAAAACCGTCGCGGGCGGCGTCCAGCAGATCAGCCGCTGATCTTTGCTCGGGCCGATGCAGTGGACGAGTGATATCATGGCCGGATCTAGTCTCCCTTACGACGACTTGCTGATTTTCAAGTGCGACGGTCAGAGCACGCTGTTCACGCCAGTGCTCGTGCCAAGCAACTAATAGTGTCGCCAACGTCTCGATCCATCGCTTCAGAACGGCAGGCATCCGCATCACACTACCTCTGCGTCATGGGACCGCCCCATATAGAAGCTTTGGCATATGGAATTGGGGTCCAAATCAGCACGCGGTACGGTTGGCTATCTTGAGGTAACACAACAATCACCGCGTGGGCCGCGGTGGCATAACCGCTCATCAATTCCGCCGTCAGATCCACCGACACGACTCGCTGCGACTTGACTGCAAGGTATTGCTGCGCCGGTCCAAGAAGACGAACGAGCCGATCGGGGTTTGAGGAAGAATTGCTTCGAGCCTTGATAAACTCTGCAGCCCGTTGGGCGTCAACGCCGGGCAGCCCCGCGATGACAGCTGGTGGCGCAGTCAACGGATTGACGGTTGAATCACCAAACACGGTAGTCAGTGGCGCAACTGCCTCGATCCACTCTGGCTCCATTCCTGGAATAGAGTGAAGTTGGCCTAGGTCGGCGAAGGGCTGATTGGCGGTAGACGGCGGGAGCGCTTGACTGGATGGACGGCCTCCATTGTCGGAATTTGCCGCGCTGCCGGGACTGCGTCTTTCGACGATGCGACCGGCGACGGTGCCAGCCGCCCCTGCCGGAGCGCCAATGGAACGCAACATTGAAGCGATAACCTCAACCGGTGCTTTGCCAATATCGATTCGGCCACCCTCGTCATTGAGGCGCACACGCACGGCGCCAGTACCGAGGGTAGCCGTCGTTTCGACCTCGGACAGCGGGACATCGCTGGGGGTCTGCACAATGCCGGCGGCGGTCTCAAGTCCGGCGCTTAAAAGCGCCTCTGCCTGCACCTGATCGCGTTCAACCGCCATCACACCGGCAAAGCCCCGGAAGGTGACCGATGCGGCCATCGCCAACGCCGAAAGCAGCGATATGGACCACAGCACGGTCACCAAAACCATTCCGCGTCGTGAATCGCTATGTGTCATTTCGCCGGGCTTTCGGACTTAGATGGGCCGTTCGGCGGCGATAGACACGCAGGCTTCGCATCGCTTTGCCCGCAGGCCGGCGGGGCATCAGAGCGAACAATAAAAGTAGCTTCGCCGAGCAAATCGACGCCGGTTTCGCGGTTGCGCAAGATCAAACGAACATAGCGGGGCAAGGCAAATTCCTCAATCCAATTGGAAGACCATACCGGCGCGCCCACCGGCGTGCTGCGTCCGAATTGGAACGACATGTCCAGCCTACCCTCGATCAGAACCACAGGATCTTTTGGCGTCACATCTTCGAAGTGCGTGCGACCTCCTGGCCACTTCGCGCGACGTCTGACTAGCCGACGCAAATCGCCATCCCGCTCGATGGTCAGGCTGACGAGTTCATCGTCGCTGGAACTCGATGCAACGCCCCCCGCACCCACGAAGACCACGTTTGCTGATCGACCCGCGCTCTCTTGCTCGGCGGCGAACGCGATTGCAGTGCCATCCGCCGTTCGTCGTGACACAAAGCGAGCTGAACTAAAATCGCCGGCCAAACGTCCGACAGCGAGAACAAGCCGCTCGGCTTCAGTTGCCCCTCGCGTTCCCCGATCGAAGTAAATCGCAACATTTCGGATAAGCGCCGCGCTGGCAACGATGATCACCGAGGCAATCGTCAGTGCGGCCAAAACCTCGACAAGAGTAAAACCTTCACTTCCAGAGCGAATGCCTCGGCCTTGCATCGCCATCTCAGGGTTTTCCAAGCCGGATCGTTTCGGCCATGATCACCTGGCCCGGCGCCCACGTCACGCTTGCAACCACACGATAAGTCAACCAATTTGATTGGGCCTGCCTACGAACCACAACTGCCGGTTCAGTGTCGACGCGCCAACGCAATCCGCTGGTTTCGCCTTCCTGCGAAGCGCTTGCCAAACTGGAGCGATCGAATGGGGCATTAATTAGCGAGCGCAGGAGAACCTGCGCCGCGACGCGGCCCTCGGCATTTGCCATGATGCGGCGTGCCTGCGACAGGTGTGGCCCGACCGCACTCGCAAAAACTACAAGCAGCGTGAGAGCGACGAGAGCTTCAAGCAGCGTAAATCCGGCCTGCCTATCGCTTCGGTCGTTATGGCCCGATCGCGACACCACCGGTGTACCAGTTAACACGGATCTCATATTCCGCCCTTTCACGCGATAATTTCAATACCGCTCCCGTCGACGCGCCATCCGGATGGAAGCGAACGACAGCCTGACGTCCCGACCAGAGCGCGTCGATACCGAGAATGTCGAGGGCGATGTCGCGCGGCAGCGCGACGATATCCCCTCCGTCACCAACCAGGATACGTCGTTTGCCATCGAGAGATATCTCCCGATCGCGACCCGTCAGAATCGCACCAAGCCGTTCGCGTCGGAACAGCGAGGCGGTCTGCAGCGTCACAGCCTTCAAACCGGCTCGGCCAGTGCCCGGCGTCATCGTTAACACAAGCCCGGCGACCAGAGCTATAATCAGCATCACTGCCATGACCTCGATGAGTGTGAAGCCGGCGCCTCGATCGGCGTTCCAGCTTCGCAACACTGGCAGTATGACCCGGACCACCCTGATCCTCCGGTTCACTGCGCAAGATCAGTCATACTAAGCAGAGCACTCATGATCGATACGATCAGGGTACCAATAACAATACTGACCACAATGATCGTGATCGGCCCGATCGCCCCCATCAGGCGATCGAGACCCAAGCCAAGTTTGTGCTCGTAGAAACGCGACGCATGACGGACGATGTTCGCAACGTCGCCCACCTCATCTCCTACTCTAAGCATTCTCACTGCGAGCGGGGGAAGCAGTGTGGTGTCAGCCAAGGCCTCTGCAAACCTCCGGCCGTTCCTCACCTGCTCGTGGACGCTGTCGAGTGCCGCGACATAACGTGGTTCGGTAACTATGTCACGAAGGATCTTGAGTGCCGCCGGAAGTGGGACACCATTTTCGAGCAGCAGGCCGAGCGTCCCCACGATCCGTGCCGTCCGGCGATCACCCGCCAACTCTGAAATTCCAGGAATCAGCGTGACTGCGCCGACGATCCGCGCACGCCATTCGCGGTTGCGCAACACTAGCCAAGTACCCACAACCAAAAACAAGCAGATCACTAAAAAGAGATCCAGATTGCGACGAAGCAAGGACGAGCACGCGACCACGAAAGCCGCACCGGAGTTAAGGCGGCCACCAAGATCTGCAAAAACGGGTTCAAACTGCGGCACGACATACATCAGGAAAAAAAGCAGGATAGCAATCGCCGAGCCGACCAGAAACAACGGGTAGCGGATCGCAGAATTAATTCGATCGGTCAGCACCTCCTTGCGTGAGCGGTCTTCGACGATCGCACGCAGTACGGCATCCAATTTTCCCGATGCTTCGCCTGCACGTACCATTGCGACATAGGCGGGTTCGATAGCGACGGTATGTTGTTCCAACGCTTCTGCGAAACTGTCGCCGGCGGAGATCGATGCGCGCAGATCCTGAGCAAATCCCGCTAAACCTTTGCTTGTGTTGTCGCTGAGCGTCTGCAGCGCCGCTTCGAGCGTCAATCCGGCGCCGAGAAGGAGCGCCAGCTGATGCAAAAAAATGGAAACATCCCGTGATCGCGGCGCCTTTCCAGCAGCCTTACGGCTGCGAGCGAGAATTCCTGTGGTGACCGGCTCGGCATCGATGGTCAGGTGACCTAAATACTCGATACGCCGCACCACTTCTTCACGCGATGACGCATCCACCTCGCCGGCGACGATCTCGCCCGCAGGCGTGACAGCGCGATAGCGGAATTGCGGCATTGGGTACGCCCCTAGAAAACTTGCGATTTGCGAACGACACGCTGTTGTCTGCCTGACTGCCGCTCGTGAGTTAGCATCCGGCGCTTCGGCACGTGTTTACACGGGCGACGCCAACTCCACTTCGCTAAAGCGTCCAAGGCAGCTAATTGTGCACCAGTATCGCGTCCCGACCAAGATCGAGAATGCATGTGACGGGATGGCGAAAATCAGACCAGCGCGCGGCAATCCCGTGTCTGCTATGGTATTATTAAACCTTTTAATCACTTGCACAGCTGGGAGCGCGCAGCCTGCTGGCGATGGGACATCAGCCCAAGAGGCTTCTCGCCGATCGCGCCTATGACGCCAGGAGTCTGAGGGAGGTCCTCGCTGGGCGGCGGATAAAGGCTGTCATCCCGCCAAACTCCACCCGCAAACATCCTCACCGCTATGACAAAACCGCCTACAAGGGACGCAATGTCATCGAGCGCATGTTCTGTCGCCTCAAGGATTTCAGGCGCATCGCAACCCGCTATGACAAGCGAGCCGATTTCTTGCTCTCCACAATCCTCTTGGCAGCCGTACTCACTTGGTGGGTCAATTGAGTCCGCACCCTAACACTGCTTTGGCAGATTATTGATTTTGTCGCTTTTTATAGGTTTCCCGAATCAATTCTTCAATGATTCATGGGTGGTCGGCCCTTCGAGGGCTGACCATGGCGGGGTGGAAAGACGAACTCGAACGCTGGCTGCAACCGTTCTCACGTTCGTCAGGCAGCTGCTTGTACGAGAACCATAGCTCACGAATCCCTAACTTGTGCGTCGATTGCCCGGCTTTCGAAGCTTCGAAGCCGCTTCCGTTCAGGATGCTGTATGCATCATAAACAGCTGATAGTCGGTCGGTGCTGAGTCATGTTGGCGCACCCGAGGAAACGCTGAAATAGGCTGTCCCGATCTACCGAGGCGCGTGGCTGAGGTGCGACCTTAGTCTGTGGAGCGATATCGATGTTCCAAACAAATTGCCCGCGACGTAAAATTGTGCTTTGTGAACTCTCCAACATGCGCTCCCCCTCCCCCGCAAGCGCGGTTGATCAGGCAACTTCAATGGGAACTCGAAAGGGTTTGCACAGACTGAAGCTTAGACCGTGCTGGAGGCCCCCCAAGAAAATATCCGATAGCATTCGCCGCGAAGCTCAACAGAATGTAGCAGGTTCGCAACAGACGCTAAATTTTCGCTATTTTTACCTGCTCCAGTCACACGCGGCTCCATTTTCACAATAAGATTTATGTGTTTGAATCAACTTCAGCCGTGGCAACCTGCAAACTTGCCGGGCTAGGTTGAAGTCAAGGAGTTGGCTATGCCCTTGATAAAGTCGCTTAAGATTTTCGTCGGCCTAAGCTCTTTACTGGGGTTCGCAGCACTCGGCTCTGCGTCGAGGGTGGCGGGCGCTTCGGAGCTTTACGGTGGGCCCAATGGGGACCAACCAGCGAGGGTTCACTCGCACCACAGGGCTTTGGTCGCGCAGCCGCCCTGCGGTTGGAATTGTCGTGGCGGGTGCCCGGATAGATATTCGTGCGCTCCCCTCTATGGAAGCTACAATATGCCCTATGGCACCCCCGATTATTGGTCGCGCTACACTTATGGCGGATGGACGCGTTAGGTAGGTCATCGTCCATTACATCCGCAAATTGCGAACTTTGTATCTGGGAAGATTATTGGTGATGCCGGAAATGGCGTCGCAAAGCTTACAGGGAGCTTACGATCGACTTCGCTGTTTGCGATTTTGCGAAATAGAGTCTTGGATTGGCGGGCCCCCAAGGCTGTATAATGGCTTCGGTATTTGGGTTAATCGCTGAACGGCTCCCGTGGGCCGGTATTGACCGAGCAGGCGGCGGGAACGAAAGTTATCCGGATTACGAGCCTGCAAACGGGCTGGCTTACGGACAAATAGTATTGCGTACTTTTGGATCACTTTGTTCGCTCGCAACGTCCTTCCCCCGCGGAGGAATTGAGGATGTTTTCCTAGGGGTTTACTGGGAAGCTTCGACGTTCGCAAATGAGGTGAGCCGGCGCGCGGCCGTTCTATCGCACATGGGCATCGGGCGTGGATCGACCGTTGCAATAGCGCACGGCGGAACTGCGCACTTTTTTGCCGATCTGTTCGCGACATGGAGTGTCGGAGCCACTGCGGCATGCCTTGATTCAACATTGACCGCCAGAGAAATTCAAACGGTTGTTGCTTTCGCAAGTGCCGCCATCGTTCTCGTCGATAGTCGTGCATCCTTTGGGCAGCTTGCAGCGCCAATCATCGAACTCCGAAGCGAAAGGAGCGCCAAGGCCTCGCCTCCTTCGAAGCTGGTCAGCCAAACGGATCCAGCTCTCTTACTCTTCACGTCAGGCACGACCGGCGCGCCGAAGGGTGTTGTACTGACCTTCGGAGCACTTGAGGCCAGGATCGATGCAAACATCCGGGCGATTGGAAAGGCTCCTTTGGCGCGTGCACTGGTGTCACTGCCTACGCACTTCGGACACGGGCTTATCGGGAACTCGCTAACGCCGCTGCTGGCGGGAGGAGACATTGTGCTTCATCCCATAGGCGTCCCGATGGCAAATGAGCTCGGTCGAATAATTGACCAACACGATATCACCTTCATGAGTTCTGTTCCGGCACTTTGGCGCATGACGCTGAGCCGGAGTTCGCAGCCTAAGCGTGCGAGCTTGGCGCGAGTGCATGTTGGCTCTGCGCCGTTTCCGGCGACCCTGTGGTCGGAGGTTGCCGCTTGGACGGATGCCGAGGTCGTCAACTGCTACGGCACCACCGAGACGGCCAACTGGCTTGCAGGCGCCTCGTCTCGTGTTGACGGTATCGCCAACGGGTTAGTCGGTTCGATGTGGGGAGGCACAGCGGCGGTCATTGATAGCAATGGTGCGATACAGCCGGTTGGGAGCGGGGAAATTATCGTGCGATCGCCGAGCCAGATGTCCGGCTATCTGCACCGACCGGACCTAACGGCGGCTGCTCTTTTTCAAGGTTGGTATCGAACCGGTGATAGCGGGTCGATCGATGAGCAAGGTCGCATTTGGCTGACTGGCCGCGCCAAAGACGAGATCAATCGGGCAGGGTTCAAGGTACAACCAGCCGAGATCGATGCCTTGCTCGAGGCCAACCCGGCTATCGCAGAAGCGTGCGTATTCGGCATAGAGGATCCGCTTGGAGGAGAGGCTATTGCCGCCGCCGTTCAGCTGAAGCAGGGCGCCGGCGCAGACGTGAAAGGCCTGCAGTCCTGGTGCCTGGAGCGAATTCGGCGAGAGGCCGTCCCCGAAAGCTGGTTTTTCGTTTCTGAAATTCCGCGCACAGCACGCGGCAAAGTCAATCGTGACGCCGTTCGCAACGCGATCGTAAAGAAATCGGCCGCTGTCGCTGACGACCAAGCGCTTGAGGTTGCGCCGGGCACCATCAGCGATCAGGACGTGGGCGCTCTCGCCGAAACCGATTCAGTTCGGACTGCGGTGGAATTCGCCTGGACGAAAGTCTTTGGTCGCGACTCCTACGACGTTGGAATTTCACTATCCGAAACGGAAGCGGATTCCCTCGACCTTATGCGCTTTTGGCTGTTGACCGAACAAATGTTGGGCACTCGGCTGTCAATGGATGTGCTGGATTCTGAGCCAAAGCCAGATCAACTCGTCGCCGCGCTAGAGCAACAGCTTCGAGCAAAAGCCGAGGCGCCCAATGCCCCATTAGTCTTTCTGATGCCGCCGGCCGTGGGTGATTTTTTGGGTTTGGCACGCTTTCGTGCAGTCCTCAAAGCCAAGATCCGCTTTGTTCTGATCCAGTATCCAGATTGGCGGGAGATGATCAAAGCCGGCGGTGGCTTTGACGCTTTGGCTAGCTCAGCGGTTGCGCAGATTTGCACAAAGTGCCCCGGACCGGAGCCTATCCTCTTGGCAGGGTATTCGTTCGGCGGCCTTGTTGCGATGGAAGCCGCGCGTCGCCTCGCGGAGAGAGGCCGAAGAGTGCGTTTCCTTGGACTGATCGATACGAGGGGTATCAATTCACCTTCTCTCGCTGAGCGACTGCGTCGGTTTTTCGTGCCAAGGCAATTTTTCATGCCAAGGCAAAAGGAGGAATTCGAGCCGACAACTCGACGTGCGGGGACGGAGGAGTCTGGCAGATTGCCAAGTCGTTGGCACGCTCTTATCTCTGCACTTATTTTGATTTCGGCGTTTAGGACATTGAGAATTTTTGGCCGTTTGGCGATGCTCTTTCCCGAGAAACAGGCATTCACAATTGGAGCCGTAATCAATTGGCGATTGCGAACAGAGTCCCTCCGCCGTTTGCGCCTAAGGCCGCCAGGAACTCCTCTGACTTTATTCCGATCGGACGATAGCCCATCCTCGGGCGATTATGGATGGAGCGCTCTTTGCCCGGAGCTGACGGTAATTCATACCCGAAGCACACACGAACTGATGTTCGATCAGCCTTTCGTAGAGATCCTCGGCAAGCAATTTCAAGACGCAGTCGAATCAGTTGACGTGCCAGAGTTTCAAGGCGGCGAATCACTGACCTATGAGTCTCAATAGTCAGGAGCGCAGCGCTTGCCATTTCGCGCCCTACCATGACTGGTGATCGTGATGGCGCGATCTGCCGGCGGACGGGTTCCTCGGAGCTATTCCTTGCGTGACCGCGCTGCGCTGGATGGTCAATTCAAGCCGGCATCATTAATGTCAATATGGCCTCGAATATTAATTATTTCACACTAGCGTCGCCCTTTCTAATGTATTATTTTAAATTAACAGCAGCGCGTAACCGATAGTGCCAATTGTGAGTCAGCCCGCAGGCAGATGTCGATTGGCATGATTTTTGCTCTGAGTCCGTAAATGTTTATCGAAATTTGTCGAAATTGAGTGACGCACATTTTGATATGAATTAGAACTAAAGGAAATCAAGCGAAGTATCTTGAACCGTTCCTGGCCTGCGCGAGGGTTGGCCTACGTGACGGAACATCTTAATGAATCTGACCGAGAGGATTTAAATTTTTGCCAATCGTTCAAGAATCAAACCGCCGGGGACGCTGACTATTTATCCCGTAATCCACTTAGAGGAGCCGTGGATTTAACAATTTGCCGTTGCAGCCAATTTTGTGTTTGACATCCAGATTTAATGGCGAGGCGTTATGTCGATTGAGTCCGGTACTCGCGATGAGGTAAGTGAGCTTCAGTGTTCGATTGCGCGATCAGCGATTGGTTTTTCCGCTGAAGCTATTCCGTATATTTTGCCAGCCTTAGACGCGTTTGTAATTTTGCTATCCTGCCTGGTGGGCGAGATCGGCTACCACCTGGTGATCGGCGATCCCTTCGAGCTATTGCCACTATGGGCCGTCGGCTCACTTGCCAGCGTTATATACATCCCGCGCATGAACGGAGGTCGTTACTACGAGCTCTTGGAGAGCGCGAAGCCGCGACTGGAGCTACGCGAGATATTGGTATGCTGGTTTACGACCGGGCTGTTGCTCGCGCTTTTCGCCTTTCTTCTCAAGATTGGCGCGGCCTATTCTCGCGGCGCGTTCATTATCTTCTACGTTCTCACGCCCATGGCGTTGGTGGCGACCCGCAAAGCCACAAAGGCTGCCCTGGCGCAGGCTGTTTCCCGTGGGACGATAGGACGACGCGACACTGTCTTGATAGGTGATCCAAGCGAGATTTCCGCCTTGGAGAAAGGTGATTTGCTGGCTTTTTGTGGTGCCCCCGATGTAAGGCGCTTTGCCTTAAGCCCTGCAGACGATGATTTGCAGCGCTCGTCGGAAGACGTTCGGATTATCAACTCTGCAGCCAACTATGTGCGGCATCACAACTGCCGACAAGTGCTGATAGCCTTAACATGGAGCGACGCGACTCGTATTGAGTTCATCAGGGACCAGATCAAGGCGCTCCCCGTCGCTGTTCGATTGGTGCCGGACAAGAGCGTTCGAGCGTTGTCGGATTTTATTTGGTCTGCGCGTAACCCCGCTCCGACTATCGAACTGCAGCGGGCGCCCCTTAGTGCAGCGCAGCGCTTTGTGAAGCGCATCATCGACGTCGTCGCCGCTTCACTCATGCTGATGTTCTTCCTGCCAATCATGGCCATGGCTGCCATTGCCATCAAACTCGACAGTCCAGGTCCGGTGATTTTTCGACAGATCCGGAAGGGCTTTAACGGCAAGCATTTCGTCATATTGAAATTCCGAACCATGACCGTCCAGGAGAATGGTCCCGACGTTGTCCAAGCGTCGCGTGACGACTCGCGAATAACAACTATTGGGCAGCTGCTTCGGTCCACCAGCATCGATGAATTGCCTCAGCTTTGGAATGTTCTAATAGGTGAGATGTCACTGATTGGGCCGCGTCCTCACGCTCTAGCCCACGACAGCTATTTTGAAACCTTGTTGAGCGATTATGCTTTTCGGCATCACGTCAAGCCCGGCATAACAGGTTGGGCGCAGTGCAACGGCTCGCGAGGCGGCACGCCGACCGTTGAACATGTCGTTGAGCGCGTGAAACTCGACCTCTGGTATATCAATAATTGGAGCCTCTGGCTGGACCTGGTGATCCTGATCCGGACGGTCTTCGAGGTTCTCCGAAAACGGAACGCCTATTGAAGACCTTATGCGAGCGCCGCTGCGGCTAGCGCTTGCGGCCATCGAGACGCGCCATGGCGATGTCTTCGAACAGGCGCGGCATACGCAAATAGAGCACGGAATGATCGAGCCTTGCTGCCTGGCGCCCGAAGGGCACACGCCAGCCAGGTTTTGCCAGTCCCGGTCAAGCCGGTGATGATGAAGTTCTCATGGGCTTTCAGCCAGACGCCTTGCGCGAGCTGCAGGGTATTGCGCCGGTCCAGGCCGCGACGGGAGGCGAAGTCGATGTCTTCGATGCAGGCGTCGACGAAGCGCAGCTTGGCTGCGGCCTTCAGATTGTCGCAGACGATCGCCTTGGGAACTCCGCCAAAGTACGCCAGGGCCCGGGTCTGGCCTTCGATCCAGTCTGGCAGTCGCTGACCGAAGCTCGCCATAGCGAAGGTCAGCGACGAAGTGGCGAGCGCCGCGACAAAAATCTGGGCCGCACGGACCTCACCGGTTTGCGGATCGATCACCTCCACCGTCGGGCCCGCATAGTCGGTCTGCATCACCGCACGCGCCGCGTTACGGTGGCGGAAGGTCGGGTTCGACCGGCGCTGATCGGCGTCAAACTTCTCGCAGAACAAGGTGTAGCCATAGCCGCCGGGGGCGGACCGCCCGGTATTCCTGCCAAAGCAGCGTCAGCGTCACGCCCTTGCGCTTGAGCTCCTGCGCCACCCGCGGCCACTCAGGTTCGCTCAAATCCTGCGGAGGCCGTCCCATCCGTCGGAACAGGGCTCGCTGCAGGGCAGCTTCGTTCTCGTAAACCGCCGGTAGCGGCCACGTCACGCCCGCTTCACGGGCCCGCAGCAGGTAAGTGGAAACCGAGGTCTTGCTGATATGAAGCCGTTCCAAGATCGCCCGAACCGAAAGGTTCTGCTCGTAGGTTAGCCTCAGGATCGATCGTAGGTCCTTCACAGTGGTTCGATTCACTTGCTTCCGTCTCGGCATTGGCCCCCTCAAACTCAGCTTGAGAGAGAACATTGCCTGAACGGCGCAACCAAAAAACCAGATCTCGTGACTGTCCGCGACTTAGCGAAATGCCTGTCCCGGACTTACTGAAATCGCTGTCCGGGACTTACCGAAATCGCTGTCCGCGACTTAGCGAAACCCGCAGATTCATGGTGTTGGCACCCGCGACCCTTATCGTTGTGGTCGTCGCGGTTGCTGTCGGGGTCGTGCAGACCAATAGCGTTCGGCCGATAATTTTGATGATCGCCGCAGCAACCCTAGGAATACAGATCGGCTATTTTGTTGGAACGCTGATTCGCCATGGCCTGAGTGCACTCCTGGCACGGAGGTCAAGTGCTCTCGAACAGGCACAACGCGCGGCGCACCGCCGAGCGGCGGTGGCCGATTGAGAAAAGCGAGCGCCCTTCCTCGATTAGCACTTGAGTCCAAGGACTCCTCGCAAGTCGCTCTCAGATAAATCGAATCTTATCGTTTTCCAGCACAAGACAGGTCAGTCGTCCAGTCGCATAGGCACCCGTATCGATGTTGATACGGTTTGATCGAACATCCGGCTCCAGGACGGGCGTGTGCCCATGCACGATGACTTTGCCAAAGTCGCTTTTACTTAGGAGGAAATCCTCTCGAATCCAGAGAAGGTCATCTTCCGATTGCTTGGTAAGGCAAACCCCCGGTCGGACTCCTGCATGCACAAAGAAAAAATCGCCGCAGATGAAGTATGGCTTAAGGTCGCTCAGGAATTCGCGGTGGCTGGATGGAAGCATTCTGTCAAATTCGGAGGAGAGTTCTCGTCGATTTTGCGGATCGGTCCCTATCTCCGGCACAAGGCCATATGACAATAACGTCTCTAGTCCGCCGCAGCGTCGCCAAACAGGAAGAACGTGTGGGTTCTCTAAGAACTCACGTAGGAAGGCCTCATGGTTTCCCATGAGGCAGACAGTTGGCTGGGCGGCACCATGGTCGACAAGTCGATCGAGCACGCCCTTGGAATCCGGACCGCGGTCGATGTAATCCCCAAGAAAAATGCGAATTGCGTTCGGCGCAGGATCCGCTTCCATATCCGCGTCGATCCGTGCGAGGACCGAGTCCAAAAGGTCTGGGCGCCCATGGATGTCTCCGACTGCATAAATCCGAGTGCTGTCCGGCACCCTGGCCTTGGGCGCTGCGGTGCGCGAAGCGCGAGAAGACCAAATCACCTGCCCTTTGCCCTCATCCGGCCTGATTAAGCGGCTGTTTCAATACCCTAACCGACGCGCCGAAGCGGCTAGAAATTTGATTAACTCCGATTATGCGACGAGAACCGGCCGACGGGCAGATCTGACAGCGAGGCCGTGCAAAAGATCGGCTGATAGGCGGCAAATGCAGTACCAGTGCCAGGAGACGGCTCCTTCGTTAACCTTTTTGCTGCAATCTATTTGGACAAGCAACGCCCGCTAAATCATTCCCCTAACCCGCAGCGGCTTGCAACGAGATTTACATAAGTCAGTGCGGAACAATTGTGGCCTAACCGCAACACCCCCCCGAAAACCTGGATCTTAGACGGGAAAGCCTACGCATCAGCTTTCACTTCACGTAAAACCTTAGCCGAAGTTAGATTCATGGGGCATTCGGTGGGCATTTGTCGCGTCCTCTTTGGCTTGTTGGCACTCGCTATGGTGCCGGCACTAGGCGGCTGCGGGTGGATGCCGGTGACCGGCCCTGCTGCCACGGACATCTTATTGGGCCAGCGCGACCCGCTGAGCCTCAACTATGCGGTCGTCAAGGTCACGTCGAAAGCCATCGAAGTCCAGTCCCGCAACCTGCCGCGCTTGCTCGCCTTCGCTGACAATCTGCGGCCGCACGACATTACATTCGGCGTCGGCGATATCCTGAGCGTCACGATATTCGAAGCTGCTTCTGGGGGCCTTTTCATTCCGTCCGAAGGTGGCGTGCGGCCGGGCAATTTCGTCACCATTCCGAACCAGGCCGTCGACATCCACGGCAATATCTCGATCCCCTACGCAGGCTCGATCCGTGCGCGCGGGCGGACCCAGGTCGAAGTGCAGGACGCCGTTGTGGCGGCCCTCAAGAATCGGGCAATCGAGCCGCAGGTCGTGGTATCGACCGTCGAACAGAAGACGTCCATGATCAGCATCCTGGGCGAGGGACGCTCGGCACGGATCCCCGCCAACACCACCCCCGAGCGGTTGCTCGACGTTGTCAGTCGGGCCGGCATGGTGGGGACGACGGGGACCGCGGTCGGCTCCTCCGGGGCTGAAACGTGGGTGCTTTTGGAGCGAAACGGCCGGCGCGCTATCGCCCCCTTTGGGGCGCTCATCTATGAGCCGGCCAACAATATCTACG
The DNA here is from genome assembly GCF_049519115.1 of Bradyrhizobium sp. Taxonomy (GTDB): domain Bacteria; phylum Pseudomonadota; class Alphaproteobacteria; order Rhizobiales; family Xanthobacteraceae; genus Bradyrhizobium. The sequence goes on along the minus strand of NZ_JBEKRB010000056.1, from coordinate 12,386 downwards.
CGCACCCAGACGATACGATCTACTTGTATCGAGAGCCGCAGACCTTCCTGGCCTTCGGTGCGGTCGGCACGCAGCAGCAGATCCCGTTTGGAGCCTGGCGGCTATCGCTTGCGGAAGCGATCAGCAAAGCTGGCGGTCTACTCGATATCCAGGCAGACCCCGCCTCAGTCTTCCTCTATCGTGGGGAAGCGCGCGACGTCGCCGCAGCGCTGGGCATCGACTGTTCGAAATACGAAGGCGCTGTCATTCCCGTCATTTATACGATCAATATGCGCGATCCCGCCGGCTTATTCCTGGCGAGTTCGTTCGAGATGCGCAACAAGGACATACTCTATGTCTCGAATGCGTTCGCGGTCGAATCCACCAAGTTCATGACCTATCTCAATACGATCAATACTACTGTTCAGGCTCCCATCACGACCGTCACCACCGCTTATGGCTTGCGGAATATCATCCAAGGCACCGGAGCGGTGCCTAGTGTCTTCTCATCTGGCGCGACTACAGTTGTCACGTCGACGGCCGCACACTGAGTCATGAACGCTCAGGTAGGCAGCGCAATCATAGCAACGCCCAGCGATTTTCAGCCGTTCGAACCCGGGCGTCATTCGGCTTGTGCGGCAGCGACGACAAGATTGTGAATTGCTTGGCGACCCGAGTGCGCCGAGCAGACGGCGCGCCTCAGCTCACTGGGAGCAGCATCCGCGCGTCGCGAGCATTCTCAAAATCGAATGCACAAATGCAACGTGAAGTTCGCGGCAGTCAGTGGCCTCGCTGCCTGAAAAATCGTAGTGACCCGTAATCAAGGCGAGGCCAAGTCGACCATCAAGGACGCACGCAGGCTCTGATCAGACAGCAGTTGCTCAAAATAAGCGATGGTCTGAACGAGACCGTCCTTGAGCTTCGTCCGCGGATCCCAGGCGAGCGCTTGATTGGCCTTGGAAATGTCCGGACGTCGCTGGCGCGGATCGTCTTGCGGAAGGGGCTTGCGAATGATCCGGGAAGATGAACCGGTCAGGCCGACAACAGTCGATGCCAATTCGAGAATCGAGAACTCATCAGGATTTCCGATGTTCACGGGACCGGTCACGCCGTCCGGTGTCTTCATGAGGGTTATGAGCCCCTCGATCAGGTCATCGACGTAGCAGAACGAGCGTGTTTGTGAGCCGTCGCCGTAGATCGTGATGTCGCGACCAAGCAACGCTTGTACGATGAAATTCGAAACGACGCGTCCGTCGTTGGGATGCATGCGTGGTCCATAGGTGTTGAAGATGCGAGCGACTTTGATGTTCAGATTGCGCTGGCGCCGATAAGCGAAGAACAGACTCTCCGCGCAGCGCTTGCCTTCGTCATAACAGGACCGAGGACCGATCGGATTAACGTTGCCCCAATAATCCTCGGTTTGGGGATGAACGCTCGGATCGCCATAGACCTCCGAGGTCGACGCCTGCAGGATCTTTGCGTTCACACGCTTCGCAAGACCGAGCATATTGATCGCGCCGTGCACGCTCGTCTTGATCGTTTGCACTGGGTCGTGCTGGTAGTGTATTGGCGAAGCTGGACAGGCAAGATTGTAAATTTCGTCGACCTCGACAAAGAGCGGAAAGGTGACGTCGTGGCGGATCAACTCGAAATGCTTGTGATCGACCAGCGACTCTACATTCCTACGTGCGCCGGTAAAGAAGTTATCGACACAGAGGACCTGCGCTCCCTCAGCGATTAGACGCTCACAAAGATGGGAGCCGAGGAAGCCAGCACCGCCAGTGACGAGAATACGCTTTTCCAGGTGCATACAAGATACCTTACTGTTCTCGGCGTCGTGGATCTAAGATTTACCCTCGAGCGCTGTTTTGTTTTTGCGCAGCCGCGATGCAATTGATGAAACAATTGGATATTAGTGTCTCAAATATCTCACGGTAGAGTCAAGGCGATGTCGTTCTGATAGTGAATGATAGCGCGTGCCTGCGCGCGCACATCTACTTAACCATAATCGGATTGCGAAGCCTTGCCCAAGCTCTCCGTAGCGTCCCAGATCGAAAGAGGCTAGACACGCGAGACGGAGCAGTTTCGAGGGTATCGCATGAATGACGATCGCCGCGTAGTTGTCATAGGCAGTGGTCCGGCAGGGGCAATGGCGGCGTACGAGCTCGTCCGCAAGGGCATTCCAGTGACCATGTTGGAAACTGGCGAGGACATACAACGCGGTGCACTCGTCAGGATTGCAGGAAGGAATCTCTATCGACATCTTCCACCTATGACAAAGGCTACCGGATTCGTGGTCACCGGCGATCCGGAGACCAATCTCGAATACAACTATGCTCTGGGTGGCCTCTCCAATCAGTGGACAGGTGCCGTACCCCGTTTCTGTACGGAGGATTTCACGGCAGGTGAGCGGGTCCACGAGAAGTATCGCTGGCCCGTCACTTACAATGATCTTGCTCCGTTCTACGAGATTGCCGAAAGGGTCATGGAAGTCACGGCCGATCCCAGCGACGTCCCAAGTCTGCCTGCCGGATATTGTGACTATCAACAGCAACTGCCTGAGGACTGGCTGTCGGTTCGGCGAGCGGCGCTAAAGCACGGGCAGGGTTTCACGACCATGCCCCTCGCCGACGGGCCACCATTCTTGCTCCTGCGCCGTGGCACCTCGTTCAACAGCTACTCGAAATTGCTCGCCAAGCTTCCTAGGGAGCCTGCGTTCAAACTGATCACACGAGCCCATGCACTGAGGTTGGAATGGGATGGTAAGAAGAAAAAGGCCGTAGCCGCAATCTATTGCGACAGGCAGACCATGGCGCAAAATCGAATTAGCGCTAGCGCATTTGTCGTCGCATGCGGACCGCTTAATTCCTCCAAGCTGTTGTTCAGTTCGGAGTGCTGCGACCACCCGAATGGAATGGGTAACGGCGCCGGGTTGCTCGGCAAATATCTGCACGACCACCCCCGTGAGTGGTGGGCTGTTGACGTGGACACGCCGCTCACTTCGCTGTCACCGCCGGCCTATTTGACTCGCCTGCCCCACGCCTCCTCCGACCCGCTACTTGCCTCGTCATGGACGCTAGGTGCGTTCGGAACGGTCGGCAAGATCAAAAGCCGGTTTGGACAGAAGACGAACTATTTTGGAGTGCAAATCTTCGGAACAATGGTACCTGAGGAGAAACACTACGTCCGTCTCGCGAGGGACGACAAGGACGAGTTCGGCTTCCCAGCCTTGGAAGTTCACCTCAGCTTCGATGAAAATGTTTTGGCCAATGTAATTAAGGCGCGCGAGCACCTGTTGCAGCTGATGCAGGATGCCGGCCACCGCGGGACAGTTAGGGAGATCGTCCCGCAGCTGTTTCCCGGAACGGCCAAGCACTACGGCGGAGCGGCCCGCATGCATGTCTCACCCAAGTTCGGCGTCACGGACGGGTCCAATCGACTTCATGAGATCCCTAACGTCCTAGTGGTCGATGCCAGCTGTTTCACGACAGGAGCAGAGAAGAATCCGACGCTTACCGTGATGGCGCTGGCTGCACGCGCGGCGGATCGCCTCGCACGCGATTTAAGAGCCATGTGAGGGAGAACGCGCGTGCGGTACAGGGAGTTTGGGAAAACCGGATGGCGCGTTTCCGAGATCGGATTTGGTGGAGCGCGCATTGGAGGGCTGCTCGCGCAGGACGGCGGTAGAGCAACGTCGATCCGGACGCTTGAGACCGCCTTCGATGGAGGAATAAACTTCTACGATACTGCCGACATGTACGGGCAAGGGGAAAGCGAGATCCTGATTGGCAAGGCTTTCTGCAAAAAGCGCGACAAGGTTTTCATCGCAACCAAAGGCGGCTATTGCCTTCCAGCACGGAAGAGGCTCGTTCAGTTCGTCAAGCCGCTTGCGAAGCCCATCGTTAGAGCGATCGGTCTGCGCCGTGCCACAGTGCCAGCGGCCTTGTCAGGCACGATTTCGCAAGATTTTTCGCCCGGCTATTTGAGAAAAGCCGTGGAGGCGTCGCTGCGCCGACTAGGGTCCGACTATATCGATCTGTACCAGATCCACAGCCCGCCTCAGGAGCAGCTGCGCGGAAGTCAGCTTCAGGATGCGTTGGCTCTTCTCGCGCGTTTGAAGGCAGAGGGAAAAATTCGCGAATATGGAATTGCCCTCGACTCCGTCGGCGATGCTGCCTACTGCCTGGACATGGAGGGGATCGCCAGCCTGCAGATGGCGTTCGGGTTGATGGACCTCGAGGCGCTGGATGGCGTGTTTGACAGAGTGTCGAAGTATAGTTGCGCAATCATTACGCGTGGGTGTTTCGGTGCAGGTGCCTTAAAGCAATCCCTCACTGAAGCCGATCTGCGTGCGATAGAACCAAAATGGCCGCGCGTTTTGCAGATCAAGCGGGCCGCTGAGCGGATGCAGCGTTCGCCACTCGAAGCGGCACTTCAGTTTTCGCTCGGCATCGAGCGCATCTCGGTCACCATTCTGGGCATGCGCACTCCCCAGCATCTTCAGGCCAACCTGCAGTACTACGCGGCAAAGCCGCTGTCGAACGAAGAGAAGAGCGAGCTCCTGGCCCACTAACGGGAAGCGCTGCAGATTGACGTTCGGTACCGCTGTAGAGGCGCCTTTCCCGACGTGGACGAACCGCAACAAGCCGAACCCAGTCAATCAGACCCCACCAGTCACATAGCGTGATAAGCAAAATCCAAGTAAAAGGTGCGCGTGACCTACGAACTTCGTTCGTACTCAGTGGCGCCGGAGAATGTCTTGACGGCGGGCGCACGTCCGGGCGCCTTCACCAGCTTTGGCTCCAACCGCATGAATGGTCGTTCGAATACGCAATGGAATGCATACGAAGCGACCACGATGAGTGGCAGACAGATCACGGCCAGCACCACGAAGTTGAGGTCATCGCTCAACCCCAGCTGACGCAAAGTGAACCACGACAAATGCAGCAACGGAGCATGGACAAGATAGATGCTGTACGAGAACAACCCTATACGCACGAGCCACGGCGCGCTGAGTACGCGCGCCACCCGTCCCGCTGGATCCAAAGCAAGCTGCAACACCGCAAAAAACGCAACGGCTGTCGCCAAATCGTGGACTAGCCCATTGCCACTGCCCAAGCGCAAGATAGCAAGGCCGGCCAGAACGACAAGTGCAAGAGCCCACCTGGGCAATATGATTCGTCCCCTTATGGCAAGTGCTGCCGCGAGCATGCCAACGGCGAATATCTCCAGGTAGGAAAAAGGGCCGTCGCGCAGCACGGCACCTATTGGCAGCGGCAGTTGATGGTATGTCACCCGAATCGCCGCCGCGATGAAAAGTGTCACGGCTAAGGTTACGACGGCACCAGTTCGGCGGAAAGCCCAGACCATAAGCGGAAACAGCAGGTACAGCTGCCACTCCAGGCCAATCGACCACATCGGGTAATCGATTTTCATGGCGTGGGTTGGAATCAGGTTGTGAAACAACAGCAGGTGGCTGGTAATTACACCTGGGTCGAGTGTGCTGACATCGAACCACTTGCCTACGTTCAGGGCCGGAAATGCGACGAGAGGAAGGCAGAAGGCTCCGGCCCACAAGTACGGCGGTGCGATACGCGTCCAGCGCCGCCGTATGAAAGTACGCCAATTCGAAAACTCCGGTCGTGCGGGATTCTTTCGAACGCATGGATAGTACAGACAGAATCCGCTCAACATCAGAAACACCATGACTGGAAACTGCCCGAAGAACAGGGTCGCAACGACAGGACCAACCACGGCAACCTTCAACATTGTAGCCGGGACCGACGTCTCAATGGCGTGATGCAATGCGACCCAGAGCGCCGCGAGCGCACGCAGGCCGTCGATGTATTCAAGCCTTGACGCAGTGCCGGTCGGCACGGTCGGCGAATCGGCGAAACTCGAGGCAGACATGCTTGCACAAACCTTCCTACTGACTCTGATCGTACCGAGATCAAGTACGACGGGCGGCAGTGGCGCCGTCGGCAACGTGGAGTATGCCTAGATTTTGCGACCAAGACGACGCGCGAGTCGCGCCGACGCCACCTCAGCTCCCGTCACAAAGCGGAACAGCGGGCCGAAGCACATGAAAGAGAGCGGACCTGTGAAATGGAGTCCGGGGACAGACGATTCGAAATTGATACTAAGAGTGGGTGCTCGCTCAATGCGATCGATGCGCCCCAGGATCTCCGGATCGAGGAATTTGAGGCGAGATACGTCGGCGTCGTAGCCGGTGCCAGCGATAACAAAATCGACCTCCACTTTCCTCGAGCCACCTTCGCCATCTCTCACTTTGAGCTGAACACGTTGTTTCGCGTTGCTGGCCTCGATCACCTCGTGGCGCACGTGGATCGGCACCTTCCCCAGCACGCGATCCTTGATCCACCACGGTGAGGAAGGGCCCAAATAGCGCTTCACGAAACGGGTCCGTCGTTCGCGTGGAAGCCTGTAGACCATCAGTGGCAGTTGCTGAAGAAGCCAGTTGTCTCTTCCGGCACCAAGCACTGTCGTGGGGTTCTTGATCCTCTCCCATAGAGGACGCTCGCGCGGAGTGCGTCCGTGGAAGACGGCTTCCTGGCCACGAACAAAGACCTCACTGCTTCCCCCGGCTTCGCGCACCAGAGCGCCAGCCTCGATGGCAGATGACCCGGCTCCAATGACGGCAACGTTCTTATTTCGAAACTCGCTATAATCCGAAATATGGAATGTGTGCCGCATAAAGTCGGGACGCAGTTCTCGCAATACGTCGGGAATCTGGGCCAACCCTGAAAGACCGGTACAAACCACCACTTTGCTCGCGTGCAGACGCTCGCCCGATGACAAAGCCAATTCAAATCCACCGGAGCGCAAGCTGACCCTGGTGACTAGAACTTCCTCCACATCAGGGACAAACCGCTTCTGCATCTCGAGGCCATAGGCCGAAAAGCTCTGCATCGTACACGGTTCGAAATCCTCGAGCCCATTCTGCCGGCACCAATTGGGGAACGAGTGGCCGTGCTTCGGTACATAGATGTTAGTCGCAAATGCCAGAGATTTAAGGTTGATGCCGACTGGCATATCGCGCCAGAAGCGCATTACCTCTCCGAAGATACGATATTTCACGCCCCGCGTGCGGAGATGCGCGGCCAACGAAAGTCCGTAAGGCCCCGCTCCGACAATCGCAACGTCGGTGTCTAGCTTCATTCTAATAACCACTCTTTCACGTTAGCTCTTTTCGGCACCGATGCAGAAGGCAGGTATCGCCGAGAACCGAGGCTGGACATGCAATTTCATTCAATGACTTAATTCGTCGGCCACTTTTTTCCCAAACTGAACCTCTGCTTTAGCACCCACACGTTCTAAGCCATGCTGCCTTATGAACGCGCGAGGATGCCGCAAAGAGTGCAGCAAATACTGGGCCACGTCTACAAAGGCGGGTAGCTCGTCGTGGGGGTCCTTGATGGCATCAATGATTGTCCCTTGCGATCCTTTGGACCAATCAAGCCAGCGCACCGCATCCTTGCGGGGGATCGTCCGAAAAACGCGCTGCATTTTAATCATCGTAGCGAGAGCGAAATGATTGCAAAAGCCAGCGACATTATCATCTGTTACTAAGCCGCCGCATGTTATGAGTCGGGTGACCTCAGCTTGATTATTCGTCGCTGCCGCATACGCCAGAGCCGGCAACTCCATGCCACGGGCGATATCGAATGCGATTTGGTGGTAAAGGCGCCCATTGAAATCAATCAACATCGCCTTTCTTTCAGCAAAAATGAACTCCAACTCGAAAACCCCATAGTATCCGATACGCTCACATAGCCGCTTTACCTTATCGGCCAGAAGCGGGTCGACCAAAGCCGGTTCAAAGCACAATCCCACACCAATGCCGCGCGGTTGCTGCACGATTTTTCGCGCCGCGCGCATAATCACTGCACCTCCGATTTTTTCACGAAAACCAGAAATCGAGTACACATTATCGATGGCCTGAGGGTAATACTGCTGAATAAACGGCGCCATTGTTTCGGGACATTGTTTGGCGAACTCGCTGTTAGTCGATTGATCTTTCATGTAGCTGTCAAAAATCGACTGCACGCGATGCCCACGGCTTTCGACGATAGTGCCTTTTGTGCCGGTTCGCTGGGCAAGTTGTGAGCGAGGCTTGATCAAGACGGCTTCGCCTACGCCTTTGGCGATTTTTGCTGCTTCTGCGCTACTTTGCGGATACCAAGTCGGAGGGGTTTCGATGCCAATCGCCTGAGCACTTTGCATGAGAAGCCGCTTGTCGAGAATGTTCATGACGGTGTCCAGGCCCGGCTGGTACAGTTCGAAATCCGCACTCAACTCATCGCGGTAACGAGCCAGAGCGAACAATACAGCGTCACTGGTTGCATAAATCGCCTGGCGCGGGCGGCTACGGGCTTTCCGCGATAGCCATTCGGCCCAAGCGGCGGAATCCTCGAATGCTGGACACCTCAAGTGCTGGCTTGAATAGTGCGAATATCGGCTGTGACAGATCATTGAGGGATCTACAGTCACGACATTGATGCCGGCTCGACCCAGCGAGCGCACAGCCGCTAGGGTCCCGTAATAATTCGCATTTCCCAAAAGAATTGCCGCTGACTGCGTTTCCGTCTCCAACAGAGCCTCTCTTTCGAGCTAATTAGTCCCATGGGACCTGCACGATACCAAACCCGCTTGCAAAACTCTGTGAGCACGAGGGCGGTAAATAGACACCATAAAAACTGCCATTTGATCGGCCCGGGCAACTCAGGCGGCTTTACCCGGCGCACAGGTAGGGTCCAGGACGCTCAAAAATCGCCACCCATGCGGCCGAAACTCCGATTCGATGACTGACACGGCGGACGGCGCGAAAGCCCCCCTGAAGGCCAAATGCGGCCCAGGCTCGACCACTTATTCATCGGCGTTTCAATTCGTGACGAGTCTCATTTTTGTGAGCCCCTTTGTGTGCCCCGCGTGTCTTGCTCTCAACAAATAGAAAATGCGCGTCGGGAGTGTTCGGCGACGGTTAGCGCCGCTGGCCCGAGGGGGCCTCGCCGCTGCTTTTATCTCCTTACTCCCAGTTATAAATGCCCTGCCGGCGTTGCGCCCGAGGCGCCAAGGTGGCGGCGGCCACCAGGAGGTCCTTCGCTAGATTCGGCGCGTAGCGCACGCCCCAGTACGCCACGGTCATGGCGCAACGCAGCCGCTCCGCCAGCGATATCGGCGCAGTCATGACAGCGTTGCCGAAGCTGAACAGTTCGAGCCAATTGGGAAAGGTCGCCTTGCCCTTGGCGTCCGGATTGTACCAAGCCATGCGGTCGCGCCAGTTGCCCACCCAGTTCTTCGGGTGAAACCGCTTGTAGAAAAGCGGGCGGTCGATCGACACGAAAGGCCCGTGGAACGCCAGTCGGCATAGGAACACTTTGTCAGCGTCGATGAAGTTGTCCATCGGTCGCACGCCCCTTAGGATGTCGCCGCGGATGACCCCATAGACGGCATCGCAGTTGTGGTTCCGGAATATCAACTCTTGAAAGCGCCGCGAGGGCGTGTCAGCCGTACCGCGCGCGTTACGATAGTGGCGACCTACACGGCCGACCTCATCAAGCTCGACAGTAGCTGTGAAGGCAATGACGACATCGGGCCGTTTCTCGAGGACGGCGAGGCACTCTTCAAGGTGGGTCGGCGCTATCTTGTCGTCGTGTGCCGAGAGCCGTACGTAGCGACCGCGAGAAAGCTGGATAGCGAGCGCCTGGTTTCGGGCGCCCCCGATGTTACGTTCATTACGCTGGTAGCGGATACGGGAGTCGGCGTCGGCAAACTTCCGACAGATCTCCTCGGTGTGATCCGTGGAAGCGTTGTCCGTTATGATCAATTCGAAATCGGTAAACGTCTGCTCAAGGATCGAGGTGATCGCCTCGGCCACGTAGTTTTCGCCATTATAGACTGGCAGGCAGACACTAATGGCCGGCACAGTCTCGACACCTGTCTTCTTCATCGACCCTGCTCTCCTTCCTCCGCGGCCGATCGTCACTCTGCTGGGAACGACTAGCGTATCCCTGGACGATCTCTTTAAGTGCCTGTGCCGGACGGACCGTTAACGCGCTCCAGCCACGCCTCTCGCCAGTATGGATAAATCTTCCGCGGGCAGAAGAACCGCCCAGTACTGCTGTGGCCGGAGCAGACAGCCCCCTCCAGTTTGACGCAGTCATCGGCGAGCCGCAGCATGCGTCCCGTATGTTCTTCGATGATTTGGGTCACTCGTCCGCGCACCTGCATCACCTGGCCGCAGAACTGAGCCATCTCGACATCGAAGTGGAGGCCGCGGTTATTGCCCTTCGTCGTGAGCGTTGCCTCGATTGCCTCCCGCGACTTCACCCGCGCCCACTCCCCGGGCTTAAGGTTGAGCGCTGCCGGTCGCGGTGGTGTCTTCTCGTTCGGTCCTTTCGGCCAGGGCAACATCTTGAAATGGTGTAACGGCTGCATGTACGCCACCCGCGCCATAACCTTGGCGAACATCAGCGGACCGACGTTGCCCGAACGCAACTCATTGAAGTAAGGACGGGGGTCAGTGGTCGACAGCGGTACAGACGCCTTGTTGGCCTCGGTCACCTGGCACTTCCAGGGGACATCCTCGCCTTTACCCTGAGTGGGAGCCCTGACGTTAGGTTCGATGCGCGCCCGCAGCGCGTCAACGTGGGTTGGATCCTGTGAGACGGTCGGCGCAGCGAGCGTGTCGACTTTCGTCAGCCACGCTTCGTTCCAGTAGAAGCGGCAGTCGGCCTGACAGCCACCGTGAGCGCTTCCGTCGCAACGGAGGTCGTCGAGCAGAACGGTGCTAGTCATTTGCCTGCTCTGCAGCGTGCTGCCGATAGTGTCACAAATCTTGTCCGCCCGTGCCGACACTGTGAAGCGACGGCCAAGGTACTGGATCATCTCAGGCATGAACGGCATCGCGCCGCGCGCACCCTCGCTGTCGAGCGTGGCGAGGATCTCGCTGGCGCTGCGCAATTCGACGAGATCGCCCCGGCGCAGGGCCCCTTCTCGCATGTTGTCATCTCCTGATGATGGGACGGCCGCGGAACGTCTGTTCGGCCCTGCGGCCACTGCTCCTGCGCGACCAGTTGGATGCAGGTCCTCGTTGACAGGACCGCTGTCTAAGCTGCTCGACCGCACTCCGGCGCTGGCACTAGCCGACGTCATGATTGCTCTGCAATAAAAACTAACTCGAACTCGGATAAGTATTTAACAAAGCGCAACGATACAGTGTCCTCACCACAGTGTCCACACCCGCAGATTGATACAAGCAGGTTTGGCTGGAGAACCACACGCCGTAGCGAATTCTTCGCTAAGCGTTAACATTACTTTCTTGGATGCCGGCATTCGCGGTGCGAATATCCATCGATATTCGGACCGATACCAGGCTGCGAGCCGGATGGCACGGTCAGATCAGGACAAGCTTCCGTCCGAAAAATGCTTCGGCATAGCGCTCTGGCGCACGACATTCCAAGCCTCTCAGTCGGGCCAATCCCATAAAGGTTTCTGCATCGAACCATTGCTTGGAACGCTGACTGCCGAAATGTGACAACAAGAGATCGACCTTTCGCCTCAGCGCGCTTGCCGAAACCGGGACATAGAGATTTGGCTGCCCCATATCTCCATCCCACTTGGGAATTTCGTACTCGAGAATACAGTGATCCCGGAAGGTATTCCAAGTCAGACGGCTCACTTGGCGGTGGTCTTGATGCGCATCGTCTCCGCGGTGTGTGAGGATCAGGTCCGGATCGACGCGACCTTTAAGATCCTCGAACCACGACTTGATCGCGCTGCCTTGCTCAGGAAAAAGACCGTCCTCAAAAGACATCACCTCGATTTTCGCGTTCTCTGCCCCCGACAAGAACTCAGCCGCCGAGGCCGCGGCTTCTGTCTTGCGTTCACCGACACCGCTCAACACACACCAATGTACGTCAAGGCAAATGTCGCGTTCCAGCATGCTCAGGAGCGTTGCGCCTGCTCCAATTTCGATGTCGTCCGAATGCGCTCCCAGGCACAGTATCGATAGCGTGGCGCCCGGCGGAGCAAGCTGGAGCGTCTTCATGCAACCACGTTGCCGTTGGTTTTCGACGGAAGGTGCCAAGGAGTTTCCCCGCGCTCAACCATCTCCTCGAGCAGTTGCCTGTCTCTGAGAGTGTCCATCGCGCGCCAGAAACCCTCGTACTTGTATGCCATCAATTGTCGACGTTCGATAAGCCGATTGAATGGCTCGAGCACCAGTTCTTCACCCTCCCTGATGTAGTCGAAAATCTCCTTCCGAAAAATGAAATAGCCCCCGTTGATCCAGATGTCCGACTCCTGACTCGACCGGATCCGTTGCACTGAACCCTCCGAGTCGAACTCCGCAAGATGAAAGCTGATCGGCGGGTGGATCGTAATGA
>NZ_JBEKRB010000055.1:0-35097 GCF_049519115.1 Bradyrhizobium sp. | reverse complement strand
GAGGACCGGGATGAACGTACCTCTGGTGGAGCAGTTGTCGCGCCAGCGGCAGTGCTGCATAGCTATGTACGGACGGGATAACCGCTGAAAGCATCTAAGCGGGAAACCCACCTCAAAACGAGTATTCCCTTGAGAACCGTGGAAGACGACCACGTTGATAGGCCGGGTGTGGAAGTGCAGTAATGCATGTAGCTTACCGGTACTAATCGTTCGATTGGCTTGATTGCTCTCATTTTCAGTGTCCATAGGGCCTTAATGGCCCGTGACTGATCATACGACACAGGACGCGCTTGGCGCGTCCAACAGCTTGCTTCGTATCCTTGTCCTTCGCCGGTCTGGTGGTTCTAGCGAGGAGCTTGAACCCGATCCCATCCCGAACTCGGCCGTTAAACTCCTCAGCGCCAATGGTACTATGGCTTAAGCCCTGGGAGAGTAGGTCGCTGCCAGACCTGCCAAGGACAAAGTTTTCCTCTTTACATGTCACGATCAAACAAAACGCCGCTTTCCCGTGTCCGGGAGAGCGGCGTTTTGTTATTTTGGGCTGATCACCGGGCGTGCATTTCCGTCATGATTGCCCGATAAATACCGGGTTCACGGCTCGTTCATTTCGCGCGCTCTATTGGAACGCGCTGCCGATTTCGAAGTATCCCCAGACGAAGTGTCCCCCAAGCCCGAGGAGCCCAGCACATGCGTGAGTTCATTCGTCCCGTTGCCGTCACGTTAGGCATTGTCTGTCTCTCCGCTTCCATGGCGGTCATCTCCACCAACGGCGCCCTGGCGCAGGCCATGCAGAAGACGGCCCCTGCCCAGGCCGCCCCGCCCGCCGGCCAGCCGCCGGAAGTGAAGCAGATCGCGCTGACCGACAAGCAGATCGACGGCGTGATCGCAGCCGCCAAGGACATGGACGCGCTGTCCGAAAAGATGCCGGAAAACGGCAAGCCGGATCCCAAGCTCACCGCGCAATTCGAGGCGACCGCGAAGAAGTACGGCTTTGCCAGCTACGACGACTACAACAGCGTCGTCGACAACATCGGCCTCGTGATGAGCGGCATCGATCCCGTGACCAAGAAGTATGTCGGCGGCGCCGCCGTCATCAAGGCCCAGATCGCGCAGGTGCAGGCCGACAAGAAGATGTCGGCCAAGGACAAGAAGGAAGCGCTGGAGGACCTCAATCAGGCCGCCAAGGCGCCGGAGCCGACGATCGCGAACAAGGGCAATATCGACCTCGTCGTCAAGAATTTCGACAAGCTCTCCGCCATCATGGGCGACGATCAGAACTGATCGCAAGTCTCCGCTCTGTGTCATGCCCCGCGAAAGCGGGCATCCAGTACGCCGCGGCCTCCGAGCTCGGACTCTGACGCCTCTGGAATACTGGATCGCCCGCATTCGCGGGCGATGACGGAGGAGGAAGTTTGCTCGGCCGCGGACTAACGCAATCCCCCGCCAAATCTCTCTTCCATCGCGCGCCGCGTCTTGATGGTCTCATCCGCGGCTTCAAATTCGACATCGTCCCAGCGCACCACCGCGCCATGGGCAACGTCGCGCTTCAGCTTCAGTCGATGCGCGAGCCCGATCGGCAAGGCGCCGGCCGCAAGGCTTAGCGAAGCCGGCATCAGTTTTCCCCACACCGTATAGCCACCCTCGCCGTCGAGCATTTCGCCGGCGCGCAAGTCGCGTTTGGCCACTGCGGCCACGTCGCCGAGGAATCCGTGTGGCTGCCCGGTCGGCTCGTTGCGCAGCGCCGCCGACAATATCGAGATATTCAGTTCGAGCCCGATCAGGTGATACGGCTTGTACATCGCGGCATAACGGCCGCTGGCATCGGTCTTCAATCCGTATTGCCTGAAGCAATCCGCGGCGTAGTCGTTCGGCGCTTCCAGCACGACATAGACGCCCCAGCGCAGATCGCGGAACACGGGTCTGCCGTCGCGTTCGAGCGACGACACCACTTCCACCACGCCTGATTTTTCCAGCACGCCGCCGTGCTCGCGCGGCCGCATCACATGCGGCAGATCGTCGACCCCGCAGGGCGGAAACAACAACCCGCCGGAGGGGACATCCAGCCCGGTCGCATTCGCAATCGCCGCCATCTCAATGGCTGATTTGGTGCCGTCGAGAAATGAGTTGAACATCTGCGGGTTCATCCCGGCCGACTGCGCCTCATCGGCCGACAACCCGTAATGGCCCCACACACCCGCCGGGGTCACGTCGTGATAGGCCGGCAGGTATTTGGTGCCTTTACCAGCCGCAACCACGCGGAATCCAGTCGCGCGCGCCCAGTCGACCATCTCGGCCGTGAGTGCCGGCTGATCGCCGTAGGCATGCGAATAGACCACGCCGGCTTTGCGCGCTTCCTCCGCCAGCAGCGGACCGGCCAGCACATCGGCCTCGACATTGACCATGACGACATGCTTGCCGTTCGCAATCGCGGCGCGGGCGTGCCGGATGCCGACGGCCGGATTGCCGGTCGCCTCGACAACTACTTCGATATTGTCCGCAACGGCCATGGCGCTATCGGCGGTAAAGGTCGTCGCGGCGATCCGCTCACGGTCCCATCCGACCGTGCGGCAGGCCTCGCGCGCGCGGTCGGGATCGAGGTCGACAATGACGAACACTTCGAGGCCCGGCGTGTGCGGCACCTGCGATAAAAACATCGAGCCGAATTTACCGGCGCCGATCAGCGCAACGCGAACGGGTTTGCCGGCAGCGTGACGGGCGGCGAGAAGGGAGGAGAGGTTCATGGGAATCCGATGAGCTTGAGTGCGTCGATATCTCGGCGATGGAAGTACGCTCCCTCTCCCATGGGGAGAGGGGTGGGGTGAGGGGGTACGCTCTACCGTTAGGCCGTAACCCCTCACCCGAATTTCTCGCCAAGCTCGAAATTCGACCTCTCCCAATAGGAGAGGTGAAGCAAGGAGTTGCTACTCCGCCGCCTGCCGGGGCGCGCGGGCGAGGCGAACCAGCGCATCGTCATCGACCGGCTCGATCGGGGTGAAATCGCGATGGGCGATGTATTCCGGCCGCGTCGGGGTGCGGATGTGGTTCGAGACGGCATTGAGCGTCAGGTACACGATCTTGCGCGGGTAGGGCGTGATGTTGCCGGCCGAGCCGTGCACCAGATTGCCGTGGAACATCAGAAGACCGCCGGGCTTGCCGGTTGGCGCTACGATGCCGCCTTCCTTGACCAGCCGCGTCACCGTTTCCTCGTCCAGCGTCCATAGCGGATAAGAGGTCGTCTGAAGGTCGTGCGAGGCCTTGAGGTCGCCGGCGTGCTGGCTGCGCGGCACCAGCATCAGGGGACCGTTGATCGGCATCACCTCGTCGAGGAAGATCGCGATGTTCATCGCGCGCGGCTCCGGCATGCCGTCATCACGCTTCCAGGTGCCGTAGTCCTGATGCCATTGCCAGACGTCACCGGTAAACGCGGCCTTGGCGTTGATCTTGAACTGATGCATGTAGACCTTCTCGCCGAAGACCTGCTCGATCGGTTCGATCATTCGCGGATGCGCGCCCAATAGCCGGAACGCTTCGTTGTAAAGATGCGCGGCAAAGGCGGTACGCGGCGCCCCGCTCTTTTCGCGCCACACCTCCGGCCGGTTGGCGTCGTAGATATTCACCGCCTCGTGGGCGAGCAACGCGACCTCTTCGGCGTCGAACAGTTCCGGCAGAAACAGCCAGCCTTCGCGATTAAAATTATCGATCTGCTGTTGCGTGAGCTTCATGGCGGTTCCTCTCGCGTTGTGAGGGCTTGAGCCCCTATCGATATTTCCGCCAGAATAGCACTGGGCCGCAAGCTCTCCAACACGGAGGTTGGGCGGCCGATGTCGTGCCAAAACACTTTTTGAAGGCACCTTTTGCGAAGGAGTTCAAATGACAGCCAGCGACCGGCCCGTTGTAACGCGAAGGGGCGACGAGCAAGGCGATACCGCGCAGTCCGGCGGCCTGTCGCTGGTGACCGGGGTCGGCCCCCAGCACACGCCTGCGACCAGGATCTGGTTCGGCAAGGCCTCCAATCCGCCAGGGTTCCGGTCCCTGCCGCATCATCACGGCGAGGCGGAGACCGGCGCCTATTTACTGTCCGGACGGGCCCGTATCTATTTCGGCGAGGGTTTTCAGGAATATCTGGAAATAGCGGCGGGCGACTTCATGTTCGTGCCGCCGTATCTGCCGCACCTCGAAGCCAACATGAGCACCACCGAGGAACTTTGGTGGCTGGTCTGCCGCTCGCCGGAGAACATCGTGGTCAATCTCCCGGACGTCGCGGATGCTTCGCTGGCTGGCTATCGCCGGACCTGACGGCGCTAAATTCTCCAGCCAGGTCTTTTTCTGAATCCGGGTGGATCGCAACAATCTCCAAGCCTAGATTCCGTACCACGAGGTAGATGTGTCTATATTTTGGAGCGAGCCATGACTGATCAGCATTACGCGCTGTTCGACACGCCGATCGGCATCTGCGGGATCGAGTGGGGGCCGCGCGGCATCAACGGTCTGCAATTGCCGATGGGCAGCGATGAGAAGACCCGCGCCCGTATCCGGCAGCGCCACGGCGAAATCAATGAGGCCGCGCCGACCGAAGAGGTGCAACACGCGATTGATCGCATCGTCAAATTATTGGCGGGTGAGCGCGATGATCTGAAAGACATCGCGCTCGATCTCGACGGCGTGCCCGATTTCTATCGCGGCGTCTACGACGTCGCCCGCAGCATTCCGCCGGGCCAGACCATGACCTATGGCGATATCGCCAAGAAGCTCGGTGGCGTCGAACTATCGCGCGACGTCGGCCAAGCGCTCGGCCGCAATCCCTGTCCGATCGTGGTGCCGTGTCATCGCGTGCTGGCCGCGGGCCAGAAGCCCGGCGGATTTTCGGCACGTGGCGGCGTCGATACCAAACTGAAAATGCTCGCGATCGAAGGCGCGGCGGTCAATCACACGCCGAGTTTGTTTGATTGACCTGGCTTGTTGTCTCTTCACCTCCTCCTGCAAGGGGGAGGTCGGCAAACTCGTAAGCGCCTTTGCGCTACGAGTGAGCCGGGTGGGGGGCACGTTTTTCTCAATCGTCACCCGACGAAGTTGACCCCCACCCCAACCCTCCCCCTTTCAGGGGGAGGGAGCGCACCATCATCGTTGTCGGCCTGCAATGTTCTCAGCTCACGGCCTCGCAGCTGAATCCATTGTCCTTGCGGCGTATTTTACCGGTCGAGGGTGACGGAAAATGCCCGGTGCAGCAGAGCGTGTCGGTGTCGCAATAGCGCTCCAGGACCTGTTTGCGAGTGACGGCGGCCTGCGCCGAATCGACGTCGAAGCGCGGCGATAATTCCGGATGCTGCAACTGAAGCGGCGAATGAACCATGTCGCCAACGAAAACCGCGTCGTCCTTGGCCCGGCCGAAGGTAAAGGCGACGTGTCCGGGCGTGTGGCCCGGCGTCGGCAAAATGCGCAAGTGATCGCCGAGGGCAAAATCGTCGCCGACGATGTCGGCGCGCTTGGCCTCGACCACGGGCAGGACGCTGTCGCCGAACGGCGGCACCGCCGTCTTGGCGTGTTGCTCGGCCCAGTAGTCGTATTCGGCCTTGCCGAAGACGTAGCGCGCCTTGGGGAACGTCGGCACCCAGCGGCCGCCGTCCATTCGCGTGTTCCAGCCGACATGATCGACATGCAGATGCGTGCACATCACGAAATCGATGTCCTCGACCGAAAAGCCCGCGGCCTTCAGCGCCCGCATATAGGTGTCGTCGGTCTTCATGTTCCATTTCGGGCGCAGCGGCCGCGATTTGTCGTTGCCGATGCAGCTATCGATCAGGATGGTGTGATGCGGCGTGCGCACGACATAGGACTGAAAGCACAGGATCAACGTGTCGTTCTCATCGATCGCGCCCGCCTTGCGCATCCAGTCGCGATTTTGCGCCAGGAGATCGGGCGTGAGCTGAGGAAACAGGTCGAGCGCGGGCAGGAAGGTGGTTTCCTGCTCGATGATGCGGTGTATGGTGAGATCGCCGGCGGTGAATTTCAGGCTCATGGCGGCTCCCTTCCCGGTTATGCTTTCGGCGGCAAGGAGATCTTGACCGAGGGTCGTTCCAGCATCCGTTCGTGGAAGGCGTCGAGGTTGGGATAGGCCTTGCGCCAGCCGCAATCGGCATAGCGGAAATCGGCGTAGCCAAGCACGACAGCGAGCGAGATCTGCACGATGTCGAGTGGACGCGACAACACGTCGGGCTTGTCGCTGAAGCGCGCCATCCCCTTCCAGGCCCGGTTCCAATGATCGTCGGCCCATGCCTGCCACTTCAGTTCCTTCGGCCGCACCATATTCTCGTAGCGGCAGAGCAGCATGGAATCGAGCATGCCCTGCAGCAGCGAATGGTCGCTCTTGACCTTCCAGCGGTCGGGTCCACCGGAGGGAATCAACTTTCCGCCGCCTGCCAGTTCGTCGAGATATTCGACGATGACATAGGAATCGAGGATCACGCTGCCGTCGTCGAGGATCAGCACCGGCAGCTTCTTCAGCGGCGTGATCTTCATATACTCGTCGTTGGCCTGCGCCGGCGCCACCGAGGTCGGCACGAATTCGATCTTGTCGATCAGGCCGAGTTCGATCGCGGCAATGCGGACCTTGCGGGCGAAGGGGGACGCGGCGGAGTAGGTGAGTTTCATTTTGAAATGGTCCTCGTAAGGCGCGGGGGGCGTTTTCCGTCATTGCGAGCGTCAGCGAAGCAATCCAGGATTGGTTTAGGCTTGGATTGCTTCGTCGCTTGCGCTCCTCGCAATGACGTCTTCAGGACCGGAGCGTCACGGCCATCTACGCCGCGATGATTTCCTGACGCTGCTCGCCGAGGCCTTCGATGCCAAGCGTGACGACATCGCCGACATTGAGAAATTTCGGCGGCTTCATGCCCATGCCGACGCCGGGAGGGGTGCCGGTCGCGATCACGTCGCCCGGCATCAGCGTCATGATCTCCGACAGATAGGACACGATCTTCGTGATGCCGAAGATCATGGTCGCGGTCGATCCGGTCTGGCAGCGCTTGCCGTTGACATCGGTCCACATCGGCAGCTTCTGCACGTCGGCGATTTCGTCCTTGGTGACCACCCACGGGCCAAGCGGGCCAAAGGTGTCGTGCGACTTGCCCTTGGTCCATTGCCCCAGACGTTCGATCTGGAAGAAACGCTCGGAGACGTCGTTGCAGACGCTGTAGCCGGCGACGTAATTGAGTGCGTCAGCTTCAGAGACATATTTGGCGCGGGTGCCGATGATGATCGCAATCTCGACTTCCCAGTCGAGCTTGGTCGAGCCGCGCGGCTTTTCAACCTTGTCGTTGGGTCCGCACAGGCTGTTATTGCCCTTCATGAAAACGATGGGTTCGGCCGGGATCGCCATGCCGACTTCTTTCGCATGATCGGAATAGTTGAGGCCGATGGCGATGAATTTCGGCGAGCCGCCGACGGCAGCCCCAATGCGCGGCTTGCCGCCGACCAAGGGAAGCTTGTCGGGGTCAAGGGCGACAATTTTGGCGAGCGAGGCCGGCGAAAAGGCGTCGCCGGCGAGGTCGTGAACATGCGCCGAGAGGTCCCGGATCTGGCCGGATTTATCGATCAGGCCGGGCTTTTCCTTGCCAACTTCTCCGTAACGAACAAGCTTCATTTCATTACTCCCTGACTGGTTTTTCATAGCTTGGAACGTTTCATGGAACAGGCGGCCGTCAAATTCAACTGCCCCCGGCGCAGCCCTCATCTCCGGGATAGCCATTCAGCGGCCGTTTGAGCGGAAAAACGCAACAGGATCGGCTTTAACCGCCCGCGGCGATGAATTTGAAGGCATCGCCGTCGCGTTTGATGTGGCCGGCGTCGAAATGCCCGCCGATCACCAGCACCGGCCGGTCGGCAAAGCGTGAAAACAGCTCGCGCCGGGTCTTGGCGGACTGCCCAGGATCGGAATCCGCAGTCGAGGACCAGTCGAGATGGGCCATCTGGCAGGGGTGGTGGGCGACGTCGCCGGTGAGAAGCCCCTCTTCGCTGTCCGAGCGGATATGAAGGCTGACGTGGCCCGGGCTGTGGCCGGGCGTCGGGATCAGGGTGATCTCCTGACAAATCCTGGCGTCGCTGGCCACGAGGTCGGCCTGGCCGGCCGCGACGATCGGGGCCACGGAGTCCCGAAAGATCGCCGCCTTGTCCGGTGCCGTGCTGTGGTCGCGCCAATAGGCATATTCGATTCCGCCAAACACATAACGCGCTTTCTCGAAAGTCGGCGCCCATCGCCCGCCCTCAAGCCGCGTATTCCAGCCGACATGATCGACATGCAGATGCGTGCAAAGCACCGTGTCGATGCTCTCGGGCGGAAAGCCGGCTGCGGTGAGGTCGTCGAGGAACGGTCCCTTTCGATCGTTCCAGGTCGGAACGGTGCGATCTTTTTTGTCGTTGCCCAGTCCGGTGTCGACCACGATCCGCCGCGTCGGCGTTTCGACCACGAGCGCATGGATCGACATCTTGAGGCGGCCGTCTTCCGTGGCGAAATGCGGAATGAGCCACGGCAATTGCCGGATCTCTTCGCGGCCGGCGAGCGGCAAGATGAAGCGCGTGTGGCCGATCGTTTCCAGTTCGACGACTTTGGTGATTTTGACGTTACCGATTTTCCAGCGCATCCAGCGTGTCTCTTTTTTCAACCGGCGCGCCAAAGTGAGGTAGTGGCGCGACCGGTGCCGTCTTCAACGCTTACAGCGTGCCGGGGAAAGCGCCGCCATCGAGCAGGATGTTCTGTCCGGTGATGAAGCCCGACTTGGCCCCGCACAGAAACGCGCAGGCCAGCCCGAACTCCTCGGGGTCGCCGACGCGGCCGGCGGGGTTGGCCTTGCCGCGCTCGGCGATCATCTGATCCACCGAAACGCCGCGCTTCTCGGCTTCGGCCTTGGCGACGGCGCCGCGCAGGCGGTCGGTGTCGAACGGACCCGGCAACAGCCCGTTGATGGTGACGTTGTTGATCACGGTCTTGCGCGCGAGGCCGGCGACAAAACCGGTGAGACCGGCGCGCGCGCCGTTCGAGAGGCCCAGCACCTCGATCGGCGCCTTCACCGCAGCCGAGGTGATGTTGACGATACGGCCGAACTTGCGTGCCATCATGCCGTCCACCGTCGCCTTGATCAGCTCGATCGGGGTCAGCATGTTGGCGTCAATCGCCTTGATCCAGTCATCGCGGGTCCAGTTGCGGAAATCGCCGGGCGGCGGGCCGCCGGCATTGTTGATCAGGATATCCGGCTCGGGGCAGGCCTTCAGCACCGCCTCGCGCCCGGCCGGCGTCGTGATGTCGCCGACGATCTCGGTCACGGTGACGCCGGGATTATCTTTTCGGATTTCGTCGGCGGTCTTCTTCAGCGCCTCGGCGCCGCGCGCAGTCAGCGTGACATGCACGCCTTCGTTGGCGAGCGCGATCGCGCAGGCGCGTCCCAGTCCCTTGCTCGATGCGCAGACGATGGCACGGCGGCCCTTGATGCCTAAATCCACTGTTTCACTCCCGTAGTCGTCAGATGGTTTTGCGGAGACAGACTTTAGCCAACCTTGCCGTCGCTGGTAAGGGGTGTGGCTTTGCGCCGGCCGAAATGGCCTGTATCAATGCGGCATATCGCGTATTTTGGGATGATCTCATGCCCGGTCTATTCGACGTCAGTAAAGAAACCATTCTTGTCACCGGAGCCTCGCAGGGGCTCGGGCGGCAGTTCGCGCGGGTGCTGTCCGCCCATGGCGCGGCCGTGGCGCTGGCCGCACGGCAGACCGGCAAGCTCAGGGGACTGGAAGAAGAGATCAGGGCCAAGGGCGGCCGTGCTGCCGCGGTCGAGATGGACGTCACCGATCACGCCTCGATCGTGCGGGCGATAGACGCGGCGGAGGCAGCACTCGGCCCCGTCACCGTGCTGATCAACAATGCCGGGATCGCGATCGAGAAACCGGCGGTCGAGCAGACCGAGGCGGACTGGGACGCGGTGATCGGCGCCAACCTCAAGGGCGCCTATTTCACGGCGACCGAAATGGCGCGGCGGATGATCGCGCGCAAGCAGGGAGGCAATATCGTCAATATCGCCTCCGTGCTCGGTCTCAGTGTGATGAAGTTTCTCGCGCCCTACACGATCTCCAAGGCGGGCGTCGTGCAGGCGACCAAAGCGATGGCGCTCGAGCTCGCGGGCAACCATATCCGCGTCAATGCGATCGCGCCCGGTTACATCGATACCGAGATCAATCACCATTTCTGGTCGACGGCGGGCGGCGAAAAACTGATCAAGCGGATTCCACAGCGGCGCGTCGGCACCGAAGCCGATCTCGACGGCGCGATCCTGCTGCTCGCTTCGTCCGCCTCTCGCTACATGACCGGCAGCGTGGTGACCGTGGACGGCGGCTTCCTGCTGACGTGACGATTGCAACGACCTGAGTAATGGTCCGCACTGCTTCCACATCGTGACGGCCGGACTTGGTCCGGCCATCCACGCATTTCCTCGTAAAGACATGGATGCCCGGGCATGACGGCAGCCGAGGCCATGCTCCCTGCCGCTAAGCCCGCAGCTCGGCCTTGATCATGCCGGCGGCCTTTTCGCCGATCATGATCGTTGGCGCGTTGGTGTTGCCGCCGATCAGGGTCGGCATGATCGAGGCATCGACCACGCGCAACCCTTCGAGGCCGTAAACCCGGAGCCTGGGGTCGACCACCGCAAGGGAATCGTTCGTGCCCATCTTGCAGGTGCCGACCGGGTGATAGACGGTATCGACATTGTTGCGCAGGACATCGCGTATCTGTGCGTCGGTCTCGACGCCTTCAGTGACCGTGTCGGATTTTTGCAACGCCTTCAGCGCGGGCGCATCGAGTAGACGTTTCGTGATCTTGAAGCCGGCCACCATCGTGTCGAGGTCGGCTTCCGCACCGAGGAAATTCGGGTCGATCGCTGGGGCTGCTAGCGGATCGGCGCTTTGCAGCCAGACGCTGCCGCGGCTCTTTGGGCGCAGCACACAGACGTG
Organism: Bradyrhizobium sp.; assembly: GCF_049519115.1. GTDB lineage: Bacteria > Pseudomonadota > Alphaproteobacteria > Rhizobiales > Xanthobacteraceae > Bradyrhizobium. Next base: position 24,108 of record NZ_JBEKRB010000055.1, on the reverse strand, counting down.
ACAGGAAAAGCCGGTGCCCCAGCGCGGCTTGCGGCCGTGATCGGCTACCATCGCCATACAGAAATGCAGTTGAATGTCGGGCACATCGAGGTCGGGCCGCGTCTTGAGGAAGCCACCGCATTCGGCGACATTCGATGTCATCGGCCCGCGCCGTTCACGGCGATATTGGGCGATGCCCTTGATGATCCGCGCAATGCCGCCAAACGACAATCCGGCGAAATGCGGTGCATCCGAGGTAAAGCCGAATACGAAGTCCGGGTGGTCCTGCAAATTCTGCCCGACGCCCGGCAGGTGATGAACCGATGCGATGCCCTGTTTGCCGAGCGCGGCAGCATCGCCGATGCCTGACAGCATCAGGAGCTGAGGGGTCTGGAACGCGCCGGCGGACAATATCACTTCACGCCTTGCGCGAATTTGCTTCAACTCCTTGCCCCGACGAAATTCGACGCCGACCGCGCGCTTGCCCTCGAACAGGATGCGGGTGGTGTACGCGTTGGTTTCGACATGCAGATTGACGCGGCTGTTCATGAAGGGATGGATGTATCCGCGCGCGGCGCTCCAGCGCTCGCCGTTCTTTTGCGTCACCTGGTAGGTGCCGAGGCCTTCCTGCTCTTCGGCGTTGAAATCTTCGCGGATGAGGAATTGCGCCTCGCGCGCCGCCTCGAGATAGATTTCGCGGACGGGATTGCCGCTGCGCGAGCCCGTCACATGCAGCGGTCCCCCTTTGCCATGATAGGGACCGTCGAGTTCGGAGTTGTCCTCGGAACGTTTGAAATAGGGCAGCACGTCCGCATAGGACCAGCCGCCGTTGCCGAGCCCGGCCCAGCCGTCGTAATCAGCCTTGTGACCCCGGGTATAAACCATGGCGTTGATCGCGGATGAGCCGCCGAGGCCCTTGCCGCGCGGCTGATAGCCGATGCGGCCGTTGAGGCCCGCTTGCGGCACCGTATCGAACGCCCAGTTGTTGGCCTTGCCCGCGATCATCAGGATCATCGCGCCGGGCGTTGTCACCACCCAGTTGTCATCGGTGCCACCCGCTTCCAGCAGCGCCACCGACGTGGCGGGATCTTCCGACAGGCGGCTTGCGACCGCGCAGCCGCCGGAGCCGCCGCCCACGACGACAAAATCGACGTTTTCCATGGCTTCCTCCCCCCGATTTTTTGATCGCGAGGCTGGGCCTTTATGGAAACTCTGGCAAGGGATACGTTTTCGCCCCTTTTGGCCGGGAAGGCCCGATTTGCCTTACTTTTGCTGTCACAAAATCCTCAAAAGTGACCCGTCGCCTCTTTCCAAAGCAGGCCGGCGTTGGTACATACCGCCCGCGACCTCAAGGCCTCCAGCGGCCAAGGGTTGCCTTCTCAGGAAGCCTCTGGACGGAAGCGACGCCCTCGGGCGTTGTCTTAGCCGTTTCGGCTTTTTCGAAAAGCGAACAACGGATTTATCGCGGGGTGGAGCAGCCCGGTAGCTCGTCAGGCTCATAACCTGAAGGTCACAGGTTCAAATCCTGTCCCCGCAACCAAGTTAGTGAAAAACCCTAGCAATCTCAAACGATTGCTAGGGTTTATTGTTAGCGCCCGAATCGACCGCAACAACATCAACAACTTTAACCTGTGAGTTCAGTCACCTTGATCGATTGACCCAATCTCCTCAGTCAGAAGCTTCCCGGATATAGGCCACCATCCAACAGCAGGTTCTGACCCGTGACATAGCCGGCTTGCCGGCTGCACAGGAACGCGCACGCCGCTCCAAGTTCGTCCGGGTCACCCACCCGTCCGGCAACCGGGTTTGATGTCAGGTGTCGCGTGATCTCTTTCGAGTTTCGCAGCCGATTGGTATCGAACGGACCCGGCAGCAAATTATTGATCGTCACGTTCGATGACGAAACCGACGGCGCAAGGCCGAATACGAAGTTGGTCAGGGCGGCGCGCGTTGCGTTGGAGAGGCCGAGAACTGGAATAGGCACACGCACCGTAGATGATGTGATGTTGACGATACGGCCGAACTTTCTCTGGGTCATGCCGTCGATCACAAGCCGTATAAGATCAACTGCGCTCAAGAGGTTGGCGTCGAGCGCCGCAACCCAGGTATCGCGGTCCCAGTCGCGGAAGTTACCCGGAGGCGGACCGCCCGCATTGTTCACCAGAATGTCGGGCTCGCGCGATGCGTCCACCAGCGCCACACGTACGCGTGCGTCGGTGACATCACCTGCGACGGTCTTAATGTCGGCGCCGTGCACTTCGGAACGAATAGCCTCGGCGGCCTGATCGAGCGCGTCGGCATCTCGCCCGTTCAACACGAGGTGGGCTCCCTCGCGGGCAAGCGCCTTGGCACACGCAAAACCCAGTCCCTTGCTCGATGCGCAGACGATTGCCTGCTTGCCCTGCAATCCAAGATCCATGGTTCCGCTCTTGCGCGTTATTTACTGCCGAGGGTGAAGGATACGCTGCCTAGCCCGCCGATGTGCGCGTTCACTTTGTCGCCGCGCGATAGGGCTACCATCGGCCCGAGGGCGCCCGTGAGAACCACATCGCCAGCCCGCAGCCGCACGGTGCGCGCGAGCCAGGCTGCCGCATTCAACGGATGCCCAAGACAGGCCGCTCCCGCTCCAACCGACATAATCGTCCCATTCACCTCGGTCGCCATCCCGCAGGTGAATAGATCGAGGCCGTCGAGGGAGCGCCGTTCGTCGCTGAGAACGAAAAATCCCGATGATCCGTTGTCGGCGACCGTGTCGGCAAACGTAATCTTCCAATCAGCGATGCGGCTGTCGACGATTTCAATCGCAGCGACCGCATGCGAGGTCGCGGCGCGGACCGTGTCGGGTGTGACGTCAGGGCCGTGGAGATCGGCATTCAATACTAGCGCGATCTCCGCTTCCGCCTTGGGTTGGAGCACGCGCGCGGGGGCGAGCTCGCCGCCGTTCGGCACCGCCATATCCGCGAACAGCGCGCCGTAGTCCGGCTGGTCGACACCAAGTTGCACCTGGACCGCCTTGGCCGTCAGGCCGATCTTGCGACCGACCAGCCGCCGGCCCTGGCTTTCCCAGAAGCGCGTGTTGATTTCCTGAATGCGATACGCTCCGGCCCAATCGCTTGGATCCAACGAATCGCGCAGCGGAGGGATAGCGCCGCTGCGATAGGCCTCGCGCAGCCGACGGGCGAGCGCTTCTTCGGTCGGTCTCGGTGTGATCTGGTTCATCATCGGCTTCGCCAGCCCATTCGAGATGCTCACGCGACTGCGGCCTGTGCGTCAGCCTCGAAGCTGACGCTCGTGTCTCGCTCGATTCCGCTTCGCCGCCACTCCGCGATGATTTGCTCGTATTCGAGCGGACCCCCGCCGTATGTGGAGCCGATGAAAGTCGGACGATCCTTGAAGTCGCCCTCGTTGTTCAGGAAGCCGGGCGTGCACTCCTCGTAGAAGTGCTGGTGATCGACGTGCTTCTCGGCGAGCGTCGCCTCCCAGCGGTTCTCCGCCTCCGGCCTCACCTCCATTGCCCGTACGCCGTCGGCGAGACAACGTTCGATGATGGCGGTGGCATGCTCGGCCTGCATCGAAAGCGTGTGGGTGAAGTTGAATGCGGTGGTACCTTGCGCTGTGCCGCCGACGATGTGAAAATTCGGAAAGCCTGACATCTGTGTGCCGTGGAGTGTGCGCACACCGTCTTTCCATTTCGCGTCGAGCGTCTGCCCGCCGCGCCCCAGGACCTCATACCCGCCAACTTTGTGAGGGGCTGCGCCCACGTCGAAGCCGGTGGCGAGGATGATGCAGTCGGCCGGGTATTCGACGCCGCCTGCAATCACGCCGGAGCCGGTGATCCGCTCCACCCCGCGGCCGTCGGTGTCGACCAATTCCACATTGTCCCGATTGAATGCCTGCAGGAAGTCGTCGCTGTAGAGCGGCCGCTTGCAGAGATAATTGTACCAGGGCTGTAGCGCATCGGCGACATCCGGCCGCTTCACTGTCGTGACGACGCGCGCCCGCAACTCCTCCATCTTGGAATAATCGATGCGCTGCATCAGCATTGGCGGGGGAGTGGGATCGCCGGTTCGATGGCGTTCCGCCATGGCGGCGCTGAATCGGACCCAGAAGTCGGTCCAGCGGTCGGCGACGACATTTTCATGCACCGGCACGCAGGTAATCACCGACAGGAAGTTACGCATGCGCTCGCGCTGCCATCCCTTCGGCTGACCGGCAAACCAGTTGCGGTCGGTAGGGGTGTTATTGCGCTCGTCGATCGCGGACGGAGTCCGCTGGAAAAGGATCACATGCGCGGCGTCTTCGGCCAGCCGCGGTACGATCTGGACCGCAGTTGCACCCGTCCCGATCACGGCGATGCGCTTGTCGGCGAGTTTCGTCATCCTGGAAGCCGCATCGCCTCCGGTGTAGCCATAGTCCCAGCGGCTCGAGTGGAAGATGCGGCCCTTGAAATCGCGGATGCCGGGAATGTTGGGAAGCTTGACCTTGGCCAGCGGTCCCTGGCCCACCGCGATGAAGCGCGCACGGATGGTGTCGCCGCGATCGCTTTCGACGATCCACCGCGCAGTGACGTCATCCCAGGCGATCCGGGTGACTTTCGTTTGGAACAATGCGCGCTTGTAAAGGTCGTAGTGTCGGCCGATCGCCTGGCAGTGGGCAAATATCTCGGCGCCTTCGGCGTAACGCTCGCTCGGCACCGTCCCGACTTCCTCCAGCAGCGGCATATAGCAGTAGGATTCGATGTCGCATCGAACGCCCGGGTAGCGGTTCCAGTACCAGGTGCCGCCGAAGTCGCCGCCTTGCTCGATGATGCGGAAGGACTCGATGCCCCGCTTTACCAGTTCTGTCGCGGTCAATAGCCCGGCGAAGCCTCCGCCGACGATGACGACGTCGACCGCGTCGTTCCGCGCATCGCGGCAGAAGCCTGGTTCAACATAGGGATCGTCGCTGAAGTCGCCGAATTCGCCTTCTGCGGCGACATACTGCCGTCCGGCCGTGTCGTTGAGCCGCTTGTCGCGCTCCTCGAGATACTTGGCATGCAGCGCTTCGGAATCGTGACTTCCTGCAGACATAGCTGGCTTTGGCATCGTTTTCCTCCCCGTTCGAAAACTCGTTCATTCCATCGGGCACCGGCTCGCCTCTTTCGGGCGGCTTTTTCCGGCGCGGAACGTGCGTCGAGCGGGAAGTATAGCCAGATTAAACTGGCATTCAAGTATGTCAGGCTAATTTTATCGATCGTCTTTCGGTCATGGCCAAGACTGCCGCGGCAACGGAGGCGATGTGCTCCTCGGCCGCCCGGCGCGCGCCCGAAGGCTCTCGCCGTGCAATGGCGTCAATGATGGGCTCGTGCTCCTGCGCGACGCCGGCACCCAACGTGTCGAAGCCGATCGCGTGATTGATGAAGAAATCAGACATGTTGAAGTTTGCGCTTTGCTTCTCTTCCACCAGCGCGGAATCGGCCATGGCGGCGACGGTTTGATGGAATTTGCGGTTCAATTCGGCGTAGTGCTCGCGCAACGCTTCCTGATCGTTGGCCATGGAGACGATCTGCCGCTGCAGCTCGCGGAGGTCTGCAAGTTGCTGGTCAGTGCGTCGCGCGGCCGCCAATTCGGCCAGCAGGCCCTCCATTCGCTGGAACATCAGAAAGAAATCGGCAATGGCGTTCCGGTTCGGGCTGATGACCTGGCACCCGACCTGAGGGACGATCCGAACGAAACCGTCCGCTGCGAGCCAGTTGAGGGCCGTCATGATCGGCTGGCGGCTGACGCCGAACTCGGCGGCGAGCTCCCTGACGAGAATGCGCTCGCCGAAAGCATATCGGGCGCTGACGAGCCGTTGCACGAGGAGGTCGTAGATCTCGCCTTGCTTGCTCGGGATGACGGATGCCCGCCGGCGGCTCTCAAGAAGATTGGTGCGCATGCTTCCATCCTAGCAGGTCAAGTTGAGCTCCGGGAGGCAAAAAACCCATACTACCAGCTTTACAACGAAACTTAACATGCTAGCATGTCAGTAACGAAAAGGGGAGGACACGACGTGTATCTTTGGCCGGAAATCGCAAGCGGCGCGTTGCGCCTGTCATATGTCGATGCCGGCGGAATCCGCACGCGCTACGCCGAAGCGGGCAATCCGTCGGACGACGAAGCGGTGGTGTTCGTACCGGGGACGGGCGGACATCTGGAGGCTTTCACCCGCAACCTCCTGCCGCACGGCGAGAAATATCGAACCATCGCGCTCGATATGATTGGCCACGGCTATACCGACAAACCCGATCACGACTACGAGATAAGGCACTACGTCAGACATCTGCTGGACTTCGGCAATGCGCTCGGCCTGAAGCGCTTCCATCTGCACGGCGAGTCACTCGGGGGCTGGATCGCAGCCCAGTTCGCGATCGACCATCCCGAACGCGTTGCAAGCTTGACGCTCAACACGGCGGGCGGCCTCAACACCGATCCGGTAGTCATGCAGCGCGTCTATACCGTGACGATGAAGGCGGTGGCGGAGGCCAGTCCCCAAACGGTCCGCGCGCGGCTCGAGTGGCTCATGAACGATCCCAAACGCGTCACCGACGACCTCGTAGAGCTGCGTCTTGCGATCTACACCCAGCCCGGCTTCCTGCGAGCGATGGAGCACATCCTGTGTCTGCAGAACATGGACATCCGGATGCGCAATGTGCTGACCGACAAGTCCCTGTCGCGCATCGAGGCGCCGACCCTGGTTATCTGGACCGACCACGATCCGACCGCGCCGATTGCGATTGGTGAACGCTTCTGCGCGGCGATTCCCGATGCTGAACGGCTGGTCGTGATGCAGGACTGCGCGCACTGGCCGCAATGGGAAAAGGCAGACGAGTTCAACCGCCTGCATCTCGCATTCCTGCAAAAGCACACGGCTCGGCCTCGGATTGCCACCGTCGCCTGAAGCGCCATGATTCGTCATCGCTCTTTAGTTCTTTGATTGCATGATCTTTTCGGAAAACCGCTACACACTTTTACTGATCATGCTCTAGAGGAGGAAGGACCATGCAAGTCAAAATGATTTGTGCCTCGCACACACCTCTGATGGATCACGTCGAAGCTGATCCCGCGGTCGATCGCGAGGTGAGGGCGCACTTCGCAAGTCTGGCGGCAGAGGTTCGCGACTTCGATCCCGAACTCGTCATCATCTTCGGCCCCGATCATTTCAAAGGGGTCTTCTACGATATGATGCCGCCGTTTACGATCGGCGTGCGCGCCACCGCGATCGGCGACTATGATATCGGCAGCGGCGATTTCAATGTTCCCGAGCGTGCGGCGCTCGAATGCGTCGCGGCGGTACGGTCGGAAGACATCGACGTCGCGCTCTCCTACAGGATGCAGGTGGATCATGGCTTTGCCCAGTTGCTGGTGCTGCTCACCGGCCGGGTCGATTCCTATCGGGTCCTGCCCATCCACATCAACTGCTCCGGTCCACCGCTGCCATCGTTTCACCGCGTCGAGGCACTGGGCGCCGCTGTTGGTCGATGGGCAGCCGGCCTTGACAGCCGGGTATTGATCCTCGGCTCGGGCGGATTGAGCCATGACCCGCCGATCCCGCGCATCGACACGGCACCGCCGCCGTTGGTGGAAATGCTGATCGCGGGGCGCAATCCACCGATCGAAGCGCGGCGCGCGCGAGAACAGGCCAATTTCGAGACGGCGCGCAAATTGGCGCGAGGCGAAGGCAAGGCGACGCCGCTGAACGCCGAATGGGATCGCGCCTTCATGGCGCAGATGGAGGCGGGCGACCGGGTGACAGTGGGCACCATGAGCGAGGCGGATCTGACTAAGGTCGCCGGCTGCGGCGGTCACGAAGTTCGAACCTGGGTGGCAGCCTATGCGGCCATGAACGCCATCGGTCCCCATAAGCCGCGGCACATCTACTATCATGACATCCCGCAGTGGAACGCGGGCATGGGAATCGCTGCGGCTGATTTCGAGAGATCTGCGGCCTGAACGGGGCCGCGGAAGCAGCACGAGTTACTTAGCTTTCTTCACCAGACGAGTTCAGTTGAATAGAAACGGCAGAACGGGAGGCCAGCGATGCCGAGCAGGATCGACTTCGGTTCATTCCAGGTGAATTTTCTGCGCAGCAAGCACGACACCAAGGGAGCCCTCGACATCTTCGAGCTCGTTCTCAGCCCCGGCGGCAAGATGCCGGTTCCCCACTATCATGAATCCTGGGAGGAGACGGTGTACGGGCTGGAAGGCGTCGTGACCTACACGATCGCGGGAGAGCGGTGCGAAATCCCGCCGGGTGGCACGGCCTTCGTGCCCCGCGGCGTGGTGCACGGCTTCGCAAATCTGTCGGGCACTGTTGCGAAATGTCTGTGCGTCTTGACGCCCGGCGTGTTGGGTCCGGAATATTTTGAAGAACTTGCCGCGGAGATAGCGACCGGAAAGCCAAATCCTGCGGTCATGGCCGGTATCATGAAGCGTTATGGATTGATTCCCGCTGCCTGATAACACTTCTCCAAGACAAGCTTGACCGGTACGCCCAGGGGGGAGATTTCTATTGGCCGTACGGCGGTGAACTGGCGTAAATAACAAGCGCCGGAAGTCCAAGGGGGCGCCTGTTGCGGGTCCCCGCAACCAAAGTAACGTAACCCCCTGAAAAAAATTCTATTCTCAGGGGTTTTGCTTTAGCCTGATACAGTTGACATTCTCGCATCGGCGTTCGAACCCGCAACCAAATGCGATCACCACTGAGGACGAAGGAAAGGTCTTCGGTATGCCCCGCTTACGCCGATAGGGTAGTCGTTGATTTCTGCTTCTCGCCAAGTCGGATCATGATAGCGCGAGCCTAGGTATAAGCGGCCTGATCAGCTTCCATTCTTCGCAGGTAACGCAGGACGACTTCGCCCGAAGTCATGATGTGTTGCTCGATAAACGCCATCACGCCGGCTCGGTCCCTGGCGACGCAAAGGTCCAATATTTTTTGATGTTCGTTCTGGGTGCTGACCGGGAACGTCTGGTCACCCCATGCGAGCCGCCAATAGCGATTGAGATTGTTGCGGGCGCGGTTGACCTGATCGAGAAAGAACGGCCGGTCTACGACATTCGTTCGAAAGGTCGCGGACCATTCGGGTTCGGCAAAGCGAAGCAGATCGAAAGCGTGAGCCCGGCGAAATCACGATTCTTGAGTTGCTCCGGCAAAAACTGCGGCCGCGACGCTGGAAGCAGCGCCAAATCTGGTCTGCAAGACGTCAGATCAATTCGCCGCCTGAAGCTCGGCCGTGAAGGCAGCGAGATCGCTTCGCGCCGTCTCATCCGCCACCTGCTTGAGATAGCCGCCGAGCACTTCGATGATGCGGGCCCGATCCTGCGATAAGAAAAAGCCGATCCAGACCTCGCGCGTGTCGCGGATGGCGGCCGACACCATGCGGGCGTTGCCAGGCTTGCTGCCGCTCTCGATCACCGAGCAGACCGAAGCCAGGATGAATTCGGCCATGCTTCTGCGAGCGCCGGCAAGCCCCTCCTCGCGGATACGCGTGCGCTCTTCCGGCGCGAGGCCCGCCATGAACATTCTCATCGACACCGCCTCGCGCGCCTGGCCGCGGATCAGGAAATTCACGGCTGCCGCGTACTGATCCTCGTATTCGGTCATGTTGCGCTGGATCGCTACCAAATCAGGCTGCCTCCCCGGCTTCGAGCCGTAGCGGGTGAACAATTTGTTGGTGGCGTTTGCGGCCTCCATCCAGTCGAGCAACCAATAGATATCGCTCCCCTGCACGGGCGGCAGCGCGTTCAAGCCGTCCAGATTGAAGACGCGGCCGAGCAGCGCTGTGACCTCCGGCCGGGTCAGGTCAGGCCGCTCGCCCTTTTTCGTCACCCCTTCGACGTAGACCCGGAAGGCCTGCGCGGCATCGCGCGCGGCGGCCGCATCGATCAAGCCGTCCTCCGCGAACGCGGGCGAAGCGAGCGCAAGAAGAATCAGCAGGATTCTGACGATCAGCATGGGCGACCTCGTTCGGCGTCGGGCTATTGCGTGCGGCACGCGCCGCCGCGGCGATGGCGGTTGTTTGTCGCGGGTCGCGTCGCAGAGGTTCACCGCCGCCGGCCCGCGTATGGGGTCCAGATGGGTGACCACCGAGGAAGCCGTGGCTGAAGAGGGAATTCAGTAAGTTGGCAGCGGCCCGCGCGTTAACTAACCGCGGGCGGATGCGCCTTTTCATTATTGCCAAACCGGCTCTTGGCGCTCTCGCGCAAGCGCTGGAAGGCCACGTAAAGCATCGGCACCAGGAAGATGCCGATCGAGCTTGCCGCGAGCATGCCGCCGAACACGGCGGTGCCGACCCCGCGGCGGCTGATCTCGGCGGCACCGGTTGCGACAACCAACGGCAGCAGACCGAGAATGAAGGCGATCGAGGTCATCATCACGGCGCGGAAGCGCATCCGCGCCCCGAGTTCGGCCGCATCGATGATCGACTGGCCGGCCTCCCGCTGTTCCTTTGCGAACTCGACGATGAGGATGCCGTTCTTGGCGGCGAGCGCGATCAGCACCACCAGGCCGATCTGGGCGTAGAGGTCGAGGTTCAGTCCGCTGAGCTTGATGGCGAGATAGGAGCCGAGCACGCCGACCGCGACCGACAACAGCACAGGCACCGGAATGACCCAGCTCTCGTACAACGCCACCAGGAAGAGGTAGGCGAACAGTACCGCCAGCGCGAGAATGGTGCCGGTCTGGCCGGCTGCGGCCTGCTCCTGATAGGCGGTGCCGGTCCATTCATAGGAGTAGCCCGCCGGCAGCGTCGACTTCGACAGTTCTTCCATCGTGGCGATCGCCGTCCCCGATGAAATGCTTGCCGCCGGGCCGCCATTCACGGTGACCGAGCGGTAGTTGTTGTAGCGGGTGATGACTTGCGGTCCGGTCACGATCCGGAAACTCGCGATGGAGCGGATCGGTACCATCTGGCCGGCGCTGTTGCGCACATAGATTTGCCAGATGTCGGGAATGTCGCCGCGGTCGGCGGCTTCGCCCTGCACGTTGACCTGCCAGGTGCGTCCGAAAAGATTGAAGTTGTTGACGTAGATTCCGCCGAGCGTTGCCTGCAGCGCGGTGAAGACGTCGCTCATATTGAGGCCGAGCGCCTGAGCCTTGGCGCGATCGATGTCGAGATAGATCGACGGGTTGGTCGCGGTGAAGGTCGAGAACACGCGCGTCAGTCGCGGATCGCGGTTGGCCGCGTTGATCAGACCGCTCATCACGCTGCCGAGCGCCGCCGGGTCCTGTCCTTCGAGCGCGTCGAGCTGATATTCGAAACCGCCCGAGGTCGAAAGCCCGATGATCGGCGGCAGGTTGAACGGCAGGATGGCGGCCTGCCGGATCTGTGTTCCGGCACCGAACGTCCGGCGGATCGTCGCCTGCACCGAATCCACCGCCGCCTTGCGATCCGCAAACGGCTTCATGCTCGCGACCAAAAAAGCGGAGTTCGGCTCGTTGCCGCCATCGAGCAGCGAAAAGCCGATGATCGAGAGCACGTGGTTGATCGCCGGCATCTGTTTGAGCTGTACTTCGACCTGCTTGGTCACCTCGCTGGTGCGCCCCACCGACGCGCCGTCAGGCAACTGCACCGCGATAAAGAAAGCGCCCTGATCCTCCTCGGGCAGGAATCCCGTCGGGGTCAGCCAAGAGACGCCGACGATGCCGGCGCCGAACACCAGCACCGCGACGATCGACAGCGCCGCAACGCCGAGCAGCCGCCGCACCAGGCCGGCATAGCCGTCGCGAACCCAGTCTATGCCTCCAAGCACGCGTCCCATGATCCCGCGCCGCGGGCCGGTGTGCCGCAGAAAGACCGCGCACAGTGCCGGCGACAGCGTCAAGGCATTGAGCGCCGAGATCACCATCGCTGCGCTGATCGTCACCGCAAATTGACGGAACAGAGTGCCGGAGATTCCCGGAATGAATGCAATCGGCACGAACACCGACAGCAGCACCAGCGTGATCGCGATGATCGGCGCGGTGATCTGCGTCATCGCCTTCTTGGTGGCATCGGCGGGCGAGAGCTCCGGCTCTTCCTCCATCACCCGCTCGACGTTCTCGACCACCACGATGGCGTCGTCCACCACGATGCCGATGGCGAGCACCAGGGCCAGAAGCGAGACCGTATTGGCGGAATAGCCGAGCGCGAGCAGGACCGCGAAGGCGCCGATCAGGCTGACCGGGACTGCGATCGCCGGGATCAGTGTGGCCCGCAGGTTGCCAAGGAACAAAAACACCACGATGACGACGAGCACGAAGGCTTCGCCGAGTGTCTTCAGCACTTCGCTGATGGTGTCGGAGACGAAGGTCGTGGAATCATAGTGTACGCTATAGGTCAACCCCGGCGGAAAACGTTCCGACAGTTTGGCGAGCGTGGCCTGCACCGCTCTTGCCGTCGTCACGGCGTTGGCGCCGGGCGCAAGGTAGATGCCCAAGGGAACGGCGGCCTGGCCGTCGATCCGCGACTCGCTGTCCATATTCTGCGCGCCGATTTCGACCCGAGCGACGTCCTTGATGCGCAGGACCGAGCCGTCGCGATTGGCGCGCAGCACGATGTCGCCGAACTGCGCCGAGGTCGTCAGCCGCCCTTGCGTCTGCACGTTGAACTGGAATTGCTGATCGTCGCTGATCGGGCGCGCGCCGATCCGCCCCACAGGCGCCTGCACGCTCTGGGCACGGATCGCCGCGATCACGTCGGACGGCGCCAGGTTGAGGCTGGTCAGCCGCTGCGTGTCGAACCAAATCCGCATCGAATAGTTCAGCTTGGCGAACAGTGTCGCCTGGCCGACGCCGGGCGTGCGCGAAATCGCATCGAGCACGTTGATCACGGCGTAGTTGGTGATGAACAGCGGGTCCTGCTCACCGTTCTTGCTGTACAGCACGATGAACTGCAGTACGGCCGAGGATTTCTTCTGTACCACGAGCCCTTGTGCCTGGACCTCGGTCGGCAGCTGCGACAGCGCGGTCTGCACGCGGTTGTTGACGTTGACGGTGTTGATGTCGGGGTTGGTGCCGAGCGCGAATGAGACGGTCAGCGTGTAGCTGCCGTCGTTGCCGCTGGTCGACTTCATGTAGAGCATCTTGTCGACGCCGACGACCTGCGCCTCGAGCGGTTGGGCGACGCTGGATTCCACCACCTCGGCGGAGGCGCCCGGGAAGACGGCCGTGACCGTCACCTGCGGCGGCACGATATCGGGAAACTGCGCGACCGGTATTTGCATGAGCGCGAGGGCGCCCGCGATCGTGATCACGAAGGCGATGACGATGGCAAGCCGCGGGCGGTCGACGAAAACAGAGGAAATCATGGCTTCGCGCCGATCCCGACGCCGCTCCGTGACGCGCTGCCGCCGTCCGCCGTGCCGCTCATGCTGGACTGGATCAGCGCGCTGGCCGGACCCGGAGCGACGGGTTGGTTGGGACGCACCCGCTGCAGACCCTCGACGATGACTTTGTCTCCCGCCGAAAGCCCGCTCGTCACCGCCGCGACAGTGGAGGTCGATTGCCCGAGCTTGATCCGCCGCTGCTCGGCCTTGTTGTCGGCGCCGAGCACGAAGACATAATCGCCTTGTTGATCCGACAGCACGGCAGAGCGCGGGATCGCCAATACCTCGACCGGCTGCACGCCTTCCAGCAGGACACTGACGAACTCGTTGTCGGTGAGTTCACGGACAGCCGCGTTCAACTGGGGATTGGGAATGGTCCCGCGCAGCAAGATGGTGTCGGTGCCCTGATCGATCGTGTTGTTGACGAAATTCAGCTGGCCGGTCTGGTCATAGAGCCGGCCGTCCGGCAATCGAATCCGGATGACGACCGCCTTGAAGCCGCCACGCGTCGCATAGCGCTCGCGCAAGCCTAAGGCCTCACGCACGGAAACCGGGAACGTGACATACATCGGGTCCTGGCTGACGACCGTGGTCAGCGTGCCGGAACTCGGCGTGACCACGTTGCCTTCAGTAACGGCGGTGCGGCCGATCCGGCCGTCGATCGGCGAGTGGATCTCGGTATAGTCGAGATTGATCTGGGACAGGTCGACCTGCGCCTGCGCGGCCTGTATCTGCGCCTCAAGGCTCTGCTGGTTGGAAAGCGCGGCATCGTAGGTGGACTGCTGGCCCGCAGGTCCGCTCAACAGAGTGCGGGCCCGATCGGTCGTCAGCTTGGCGTTGACCAAGGTTGCCTGCAACTGGGCGACTTGTGCCTGCTTCGACTTGAGATCGGCCTCGAATGGACCGCGCTCCAGGCGATAGAGCAGGTCGCCGGTCTTGATTTCCGTGCCTTCGGCGAAAAGCCGCTTGTCCAGGAAGGCCGTGACACGCGCGACCACGGCAACGCGATTGACCGCCTCTATTCGTCCTAGAAATTCATTGGACTCGGTGATCGGACGCTTGGCCGCTTCGAGCACGCCGACCGCAGGAGGACCCGCCGGAGCTTGCTGGGCCTGGGCGGTGGCCATCAGACCGAACGCACCCACTGTCAACGCGACGACGCCAGCGGCCCAGCCCATGATCACCTCGCAAGGGTTCACGTCTTTCGTGTCTTCATCTTAGGTATCTTACGGCAAATTGTAACGCTTTGTTTGGCGGGTTGGCCACGCGGGTGGCGAGGTCGGCCGAAAATCGCGATCGCGGCCGACGATGGTGTCCACATTTGGGACGTCGATGCTCGCTTTGATTGCCCGGTGGAATTAGAAGCGCTCGCCCACCATCTCTTCGCTCCTGGCCCAGAGCGCCTTGGCGCGCTGTGGATCGAGCGCATAGGGTCTGACGCCGGGGCTCACCGGGCTGAGCGGTCCTTCGGCGATCTCCGCCACCTGGCAATTCTCGCAATAGCGGCCGGCGACATTTTCCGCCGGGGCGACGAACGAGGCCCAGAACGATGTCGCGGCTCCTTGCGGGACTGTCTTCCACTGGAAGGGGGGCTGGCCGTCGGCAGCCAACTGGGCATTGATCTGGGCGACCAGCCTGTCGAGTTCGTCAGGCGCCATATGGCGGCCGAGCTCTGTCCTGATCCCGCCCGGATGCACCGCCGTCGCCCGCACGCCGCGTGCGGTGTGCCGCCGATCGAACTCGACTGCGAACAGGATGTTGGCGGTCTTGGAGCGGCCGTAAGCGATCATGGGATCATACGGCGTGCGCTCGAAATTGGGGTCGTCGAGATCGACGTCGGCATAGCGGTGCCCGGACGAAGCAACGTTCACCAGCCGTCCGCCGGGAGCCATCAGCGCCGCGATGCGATTCACCAGCATGAAATGGCCGAGATGGTTGGTGCCGAACTGGGTCTCGAACCCTTCTGCGGTGTGCCCGAAGGGCGTTCGCATCACGCCGGCATTGGCAATCACCGCGTCGAATGGCCGCCCGTCCGCGTTAAGCGCATCGGCGCAGGCCCGTACGCTGGCGAGCGAGGCGAGATCCAGCTGCACGAGTTCCAGGCGGCCGCCGTTCGCCGCCTGTGCCCGGATCGCGCTTGTTGCGCGCTCGGCCTTGGCAAGGTCACGGGCCGCCCCGACCACGTGGGCGCCATGGGTGACCAACGCTCGCGCCGTCTCCACACCGAGCCCTGCCGATACGCCCGTGACCAGCACGCGCTTTCCGCCGAGATTGATACCCGCCAGCACGTTGTCGGCGGTCGACGTCGCCCCGAAACTATTCATCATGACAAACTCCGTCAGTTTTGGCCATGACGCTCCCCTGGCGGCAAACCATTGTCTGCAAAACCAATTTGACGTAAAAGGAGAGCGTCTCCGTTTTAAATATGGAGACACTCTCCGTTTATCAAGGGGGCATTTTTGGCGTGGTAGATGACGGCAAGGGCCTTACCCCTCGCAAGCCGCGGGCCGACGCACAGCGCAACCGCGCCCTCTTGCTGAAAACCGCAAAGGCCGCCTTCGCTGAAAAAGGCGCAGCAGCGAGCCTCGACGAGATCGCGCGGACGGCAGGCGTCGGAGCCGGTACTCTCTACCGTCACTTTCCCACCCGCGACGCGTTGATCGAAGCGGTCTACCGCCATGAGACGGAGCAGCTCGTGATGGCCGCTGCACGTTTGGCCGAGACGCATGCGCCGACAGCGGCCTTGCGCGAATGGTTGCAGTTGTTCGTGGACTACATGGCGACCAAGCACGGAATGTACGAGGCGCTCAATTCGATCGTCGGCGGTATATCCGAGCTCCATTCGGCTTCCACGGAGCAGATGACGCGGGCGATCGCGAAGCTGATCGATCGTGCAGCCGCGAGCGGCGAGATTCGTTCGGATTTCGATCCGCTCGACCTGCTGCGTGCGCTGGCCGGCGTAGCGAACATGAGTTCTGGGTCGGATGGCAGCCAAGCCGCCAAGCGCATGATCGACATTTTGATTGCGGGAATCCGCAACCCGCCGTGAGCCGGATCGGCGCGTCTTCGATTTAGTTAAAATCCGAATAGCCACGTAGCCCTTCGGCGGGCTTCTTTCATCTCGTGCAAATCATCGGACATGCTCGCTCTCGATCACGGCGGTAATCACGAAAAACGGCGTCGTGATTGAGTGTGACTCACGCGCGTTTGAATCAACGCTCGGGAACGTGTTTCGCTTGTTATCGGTTGTGAATGTAAGGAAATGTCAGAGGAGGGGTTCACCACGTAAAGATGGAAAACCCTAATGACCATTAAAGCACTCACGGCTGTCGCTATCGTGACAGCAGCACTCGCCACCCCGGCTTTCGCGCAGGATGAGTCCGCCCCGCAGAAGCCCGTTCACGCTCTCAAGCACTATCGCTCGACCTACAACCAGGTTCAGTCGCCTGCGTTCGTGGCGCCGCGCGAGTCGACCGGCACCTATCTCGACAACGAGAGCTTCGACCGTTCGCGCATCGGCGACCACGATCCGGATTTCAATCCGTCGGGCAGCTAACTTTCTCAGCTAAAACTTCCCGGTCGACCGTTCCGGGATAGAACAACAACAATGGGATGGCGCAACGGCGGTCCGGCTTCATGCTGGACCGCTGTCGCGTGTTTTTTTGCCTTCAGGCTTGTGAGGTCTCTCCGAGCACGCCGCGCGTGCCTGCTTATCGAGATCCGACAAGGCCGGCCCGTCTGTACTCCTTGTTAAGCCCGCCCCGACCTGAAAAGCGCAGAGCTTACTTCTTCAGCGACATGACGAACGCGGCGACGTCGCGGGCATCGTTCTGGTTCATTGGCAGGCCGGGCATTGTCACGTGCGGCATCAACAAGAAGGAAGAGAGGATATCGTCGCTCATGCCCGGCTTCGCTGCGATGGCCGTAAAGGTGATGGCGCGGCTGGCTTTGCCGGCAGACATATCGATCCGGTGGCAGGTGGCGCAGGAGCGCTCCGCTATCTGCCGTCCGTTATCGACGTCCTGACCGAGCGCGCTATTTCCGATAAAGAGAGTCAGTACGGCGGGACCAATCAGGCAATGACGCATCTGAACGCTCCGGTTTGGTTTGTTGGCTTAGAGTGGCTCGTCGTCGGTGGTTGAAGGTTGCCGCCGCAAGGAGACGAAGTCGCCGCCGCCGTAATCCTCTTCGCCGGGAGGGTAGGGGTCTGCGATGCGCAGATAGTCCAGTACCCGGCTGACGCCCAGGACATTCTCTGTCGTTACGATGGCGGCCTTGTGTGCAGTTTCGTTGCGGACCACGCCGTGAAGAATTGCGACACCGTCGCGTACGGTGACATGGAAGCGGCTGGGCTGCCATGGCGTTCGCAGCAGGGCGTTAGTCACCTCGTTGCGGATGTGGTCATCGTCTGCGTTCGTCTCCGGAATGCGGCGCGCTATGCTTGCGACGGCATCGAGAAAGTCCGAACGGGTGATAATTCCGACCATCCGGTCGCCGCGCATGACCGGGACACGTTTGACGTTTCCGGATTCCATGATCTGTACGACCTGATCGAGTCGCGCGTCCTCGGAGACGGTGCGCGGATGCGGCGTCATGATGTCGCCAACCTTGCGGCCGTTGTCATGGGCGAACTCGGCCGCGACACGATCGGTTCCGATCAGGAGCGAGAGCCATCGGCCGTGCTTGCGCTCCGTTCCGGTCTCGGCCCGACGGAGGAAGTCGCTTTCCGAAATGATGCCAACGAGCCGCTCCGCTTCGTCGACCACGGGGAGGCCGCTAATGTGATGGCGCAACATCGTCTCGATGGCTTCCACGATGGTCGTGTCGGCACCGACCGTGATCACCCGCGGCGTCATGATCTCGTAGGCCCGCATCTTACGTCTCCAGGGAAGTTCGGTCCCGAGGAAGCCCCGGTTTCAAGGCGGCTCGGTCGAGCGCCTGCTCTCCAGACTAGCGTTAAGGCAGGCGGAAGGATTTGATCCGGGTCAACCGCGTTCCGTCCGTTCCGGCCATCGCGCTCAGAGGTTTTTGGAGGCTTCCGCCTTCCGACGCGCAATGACGCCCGCGGCAATCTGCAAGGTCGCGCCGACCGCCCAAGCCAGGGAAATCAGAAGCGCGGAAGTGGCGTGCGCGCTCTCATCCAGCACGATGCTGGAAACCGAGACGACCGCCGCGATCGCGGCGAGAAACGTGCCGACCGCGCTCAATAGTTCGACGGCATCCGCCCTGGTGCCGAGCCCACGGCGCAGCGGCAGATGCATATTGTGATCAGGTGGCGCGTGCGGCAGGTCGATGCCGAGATAGAAACCGGCCGCACCGTAGATCATCATGGCAAAAACGGCTGACGCCGTGCCGACCAGCTCGATGTCGGCCCGTCCGACATGCGCGGCCACGAACAGGCCGCAGGAAGCCCCGGTCAGCGCGAGGCCAATCCGCTCAAGCACATGCGCCGACCTCGAGATGGTCGAGCGGGCGTCCCATGGGGCTCTGTGTCTAATCATGTAATCCCGATACCAAGCCAGGCTCTCGCATCGTTGACAAAGATCAAGATAGTCCGGAGTTCTGCTGCCGACCATCCGGGAAAGAAGGCTAATGTCATTCTTTCTTCTGACCGGAAAGTTCCACGACCTTGCGCCATCGCCCGGTTTCGGTTGCAAGCATGCCGCCGAAGGCGCTCGCGCTGCCGGTGATGGGAATGGCGCCGAGTTCGGCAAAGCGCTGCTTGATGAGGGGATCGCCAAACGCCGCGTTGATTTCCTTGTTCAGCAGATCGATGACGTCCTTTGGCGTGCCGCGCGGAGCGCCGACACCGTAGAACGAGCTTGTTTCAAATCCGACAAGCGTATCTGCGATCGCCGGCACGTCGGGAAGGGTTTCGGAACGTTCCCTTGTCGTGACGCCAAGCGCACGCAATTTTCCCGACCGCACCAGTTCGAACGAGGAGGTGACGTTGTCGAACATGCCCTGAATCTGGCCAGCCATCACATCCGCGAGGCCCGGCGCCGAACCGCGATAGGGTACGTGGACGAATTGAATATGCGCCATGGTCTTGAACAACTCGCCGGACAGATGCAGCGAGGTGCCGATCCCCGACGAAGCGATGCTGAGCTTGCCCGGGTTGGCTTTGGCATAAGCGATGAAATCCGCCACGTTGCGGACCGGAAGTTCGTTGTTGACGACAAGCACCAGCGGAATACGCGCCAAGCCCGCGACCGGCGCGATGCCGGCCTCGAAATCATATGGCAGCGTCGGATCGAACGAGGCGTTGATCGCGTTGGCTGTGCTTGTCAGCAGCAGTGTATATCCATCCGGCGGCGAATTGATCACGGCCTGGGTGCCGATATTGCTGCCGGCGCCCGGCTTGTTCTCCACGATGAATGTCTGGCCGAGCCGGTCCGACAAACGCTGGCAGATCAGGCGGGACAACACGTCGGTCGCGCCGCCGGCAGTATAGGGGACGATCCAGCGCACCGGACGAGACGGATAGGCGGCGTCGGTTGCCGACGCCATCGATTGCATGCCGAACCAGGCCAGGCAGGTCGAGGCCGAATGAAGGAAACGCCGTCTGTCGATCAAGGCGGCCTCTGAAAAGATAAAAAGGCCGCCCCGTAAGAATCGGGGGGGCGGTCGGATGGAACCGGCATCATCGCGAGAAAATTTATCCGCGTCCATAGAGACTTAACGCACGCTCCGGTCAAAGTGTGCTCTTCGTTTGACCAAAGTCGTGCCTCCTTTGCTTAAGAACCGTTAACGAGTTTGCGGGAGAATCACGCATAAGATTCCCGAAAAGGAGCATGCGATGTCGAAATTTGCGATTGGCGAACGGGTTGAACAGGCGACCGACGACCATCAAGACGGTGTCGTCATTGCGATCTTCCCCACCACGGACGGCAACTTTCGTTACGCCGTGGATATGGAAGGTTACGGTGCGCTCCAGTTTTTCACTGAGGAAAAACTGGTCGTTTGCGCCGGATAGTTGGTGAATCCTGGTGCCGTGTGAGTTCGTTTCACAGGACAGGAGACATGTGCTTCCAAGATGCGGCCAGCGATAGCCGTCTTAATTAATTATTCATTGCGCTCATTCGCTTGATTTTAATCAGTTAACAGCACTGTGCGGAGAACCCGAGTAGCGGGTTACTTGCGTACAGGAGGTACTGTGAAGAAGATTGTTGCAAAGTTTTTGGCCGATCAGTCGGGCGCGACCGCGATCGAATACGGTCTGATCGCCGCCGGCATCAGCCTCGCCATTATCGCTGCCGTTAACGGCCTTGGTTCCACCCTCAACACGAAGTTCACGAGCATCAATACGTCGCTTAAATAAACCGGCGGCTATTGATCCAAATAGCTTCACGACATCTGGCGGCCGATTTTCTCCGTTCTCAGCGGAAAGCCGACGAAACCCGTCCGCAATCTTGCGGGCGGGTTTTCGCATTGCCGCGATCCGAATGCCTTGAGTCCGGTGCGGGCTTAACCCTGCCGGTTAACACCTGGTCAGGTCGTGCCGGTTATAGATAGCGATCACGCTAGTGCGGTGAATCTGAAGTTCCTATCAGTTTGACAGCACATGCGTTATAGGAACTTCAGATTCGAAACCGCACTAGAAACCTATATTACTAGAGCTCCTTTGATTCCGAAGGTCGCATCAGGGATTGCTGTGCTTGCTTGCGGACTTCGGAATCGGAGCTCTAGAAGTGGTCAGCCATGAGTGCAGGCGCTGTTGAGCACGCAACAAGTGAGCAGCCACCGGGCGCATCGCGGCCGCGCGTCAAGCCGTCCACGGCCAAGAGTTGGCTAAAAGCGATCGAGCTTACCTCTCGCATCGAAGCCAATCCGAACCGGCTGTTCGCCGACCTCATCGAAGATTGGGCGGCGCGTCAGCCAGACCGGCCTGCGCTGATGTCAGACCATGCGACCTTGAGCTACCGGGAATTGAACGAGCGGATCCACCGCTATGCGCGCTGGGCGCTCGCGACTGGTATCGGCAAGGGCGACACGGTGTGTCTGCTTTTGCCGGCGGAACCCGATTACCTCGCAGCCTGGCTTGGCCTCACCAGCGTCGGCGCTGTTGCCGCATTGATCAACACCAAATTGGTCGGATCGTCGCTGGCGCATTGCATCGATGTCGCGGAAGCCGGTCATGTCATTGTCGGGCAGGAACTTGAAGCCGCATTCGAAGACGTCCGTCCCCGTTTGAAGCGCGCGCCTAAAATCTGGCGGCATGGCGAGACCGCGAGCCAACCAAATATTCAGACCGCGTTGGCCGGTCTGGATGCGGCCCCGCTGAATGCGAGGGAGCGCCGCGGCGTCGGAATCGATGATCGTGCGCTGTTGATCTACACCTCAGGCACGACGGGCTTGCCGAAAGCAGCCAGCATCAGTCATCGCCGCATTCTGAACTGGGGCGGTTGGTTCGCCGGGCTGACCAATGCCTCGCCCGAGGATCGGCTGTTCGATTGCCTGCCGCTGTTTCACAGTGTCGGTGGCGTGGTCGCGCCGTGCAGCATGCTGGCCGCGGGAGCTTCGGTCGTTCTCTCCGACAAATTTTCCGCAGGCCACTTCTGGCGCGACGTGGTGCGCTGGGACTGTACGCTGTTCCAGTATATCGGCGAACTCTGCCGCTATCTTCTTAAAGCGTCCACATCTGAATTCGAGAAGCAACATCGGTTGCGGCTGGCCTGCGGCAACGGCCTGCGCGGCGACATCTGGGACAATTTTCAAGCGCGGTTTTCGATCCCGCAAATCCTGGAGTTCTACGCGGCGACCGAGGGCAATTTCTCGCTTTACAATGTCGAGGGCAGACCCGGCGCGATCGGCCGAATTCCGCCGCTGCTGGCGCATCGTTTTCCGGCCGCGATCGTCCGGGTCGATGCGGAAACTTTTACGCCGCTGCGTAACGTCGAAGGCCTCTGCATGACGTGTGCCATCGGCGAGGTGGGCGAGGCGGTGGGGCGGATCGGGACGGCGGAGGGCGCGGGCGGCCGCTTCGAGGGCTACACCAACGCTACCGAGACCGAGAAGAAAATCCTGCGTGACGTGTTCGCCAAAGGCGACGCCTGGTTTCGCACCGGCGATCTGATGAAGATCGATGACGGTGGCTTCTTCCATTTCGTCGACCGGCTCGGCGACACCTTCCGCTGGAAGGGCGAGAATGTCGCGACGTCAGAGGTGAACGAAGCCATTCTGGAATGTCCGGGGGTGATCGACGCTACGACTTACGGCGTTGCAGTGCCTGGCGCCGACGGCCGTGCGGGAATGGCCGCGATCGTCACCGACGCCAGTTTCGATTTCGAAGAATTCAGCGATCATCTTTTGCGAAGGCTGCCGGCCTACGCCTGCCCGGTCTTTGTCCGATTGAGTGTGGCGCTGGAGGCCACCGAAACCTTCAAACAGAAGAAGCAGGATTTGATCCGTGCAGGTTTCGCTCCACGCAACGTCGCCGATCCGCTGTTTTTCCGCGATGCGAAATCCGGCCGCTTCACGCCGCTCGATGTGGACCAACACGCGCGGCTGCTGCAAGGCGTCGTCAGGCTGTAAGCGGCGCGAGCCGTGACGCGTCGGCGTCTCACATGCCAAATATCGCCAATTCAGTGTCGGCAAGATCGCCAAGGCGCGGTGGATGCAGGCCCTTGAAATATTTTCGGCCTCGCGCCTCGCTGTAGATGCCTGCCAGGCCCCCGATCGGGCCATTGGCGTCGATGGTCACGACAGGGCTGCCACGTCGCAGCAGATAGCGCCCGATCGCGCTTGCGCATCTGGCGTAGTCGGAAATCTCGCGGCAGAATCCGAGTTGAAGCGCGGGCAGCGGAATGATCCCGCGCCGCTTTCGCAACGGGAAGAAAACGAAGGGGAGAACTTCGTCCGGTGTTCGGCAAACAAGACCAAGGCAGCCGTAGCCGGTGTGGCGCTTGAGCAGCAATAGCTCGTCATCCGGAAGACCTGTGACAGCGGCTGTATCCGGTGTTACGGCCTCGACACGCATGCCACGTCCGGTCCGCGACAGGATGGGAAACGAGAAATAGAGACCGCGGCAATAGATCCGAAAACCCTGCGCCTCGAGGATCGGCCATGTCGCCGTCGCCGGCGTGACGTTGAAGTAGGTGACGTCCTTGCGCTTCTGCGTCATCGACGCAAACAGCGCGGCGTAGTTGCGGAACTCGGGATCGACATACCAGCTTGAATTGTTGCAGCAGATCGTGGTCGTGCCGTCGATCGTCTTGGTCGAATAGATCAGGAGCAAACAGCCGACCGGCTTGCCGTCGCTCTCCATCAGATAGCCGAAACGCGGCACATCCGGCGGCAGCGACCGCGCGCCCTGCCGGCGCAGGCCACGCATCCAGTACTCGCGGCTGCGGTGCACGAAGCCCCTCGTCAGGAGATCGGCGATCGCATCAACGTCGCTCTCCTGTATCTCGCGGAACCGCGGCTTGACGGCGGGCATGGTGTTTACCAACGGACGTAAAAGATCGCGCAACGATGGGTGTTAGTTCACCTTTTCGCTCTATCATGGACTTTGAAAATTTTATGAGAATGCGGAGCAGCCCGTGTCGGTAAGGTTAAAGATTCTCTCTGCGATCGAGCAGATCGCCACCGAGCAGCATGTCGTTCTTCCGCCTTTGGAAGACAGCCTGTCGCTGCACGAAACCGGATTCGACTCGCTCGCGTTTGCCATACTGGTAGCACGTCTGGAAGATGATCTTGGCGTCGATCCGTTTACTATATCGGCGGATGCAAGCTTTCCACTTACGATAGGCGACTTCATCAAGGCCTATGAAAATGTCCCCGCGTGAAATTTTCGCGCTGCGTGATT
>NZ_JBEKRB010000054.1:0-37996 GCF_049519115.1 Bradyrhizobium sp. | reverse complement strand
GGCAGACGCGCGCGTCGCCGATCGGAACCAGATCGTCGCACAGGGGATGTTTGCCGAGGTTGAGCACCGACCGCAGAGATACGGTTCCGCAGACCTCGCAGCGGTGTATCTCGCGCAGTCCCGCATGATCCGGGGATTGTTTCTTCTGCGGCTCAGCATGCCGCCGCGCGGTCCGCAATTCGATCAAGCGGGCGGATTGCCGAGTCACGCGATCCAGGTAAGCGGCTGTCTTCATGGTGTTGGCGCCGTTGCGAGAGGTCTTGGGTTACGAACGCGACGCCTTACGATACGGAAAACGCGGCTACTGCCGGTGGCCGGCAGGCGATATCGGCGATTGCCGCCTCTGCCTGGGCGCAAACGCCACAACACGGCTAGACCAGCGCCCACTCTGGTGGGTCCGCGTTAACAATCTTTTAACGACGTTTGATTTTGGGCCTGTTTTGGGCGCTTCGCGGGGCAGCCGCCGGCGTCAGTTCGCCTCTTCGAGGGTGCAATTGAGCGGATGGCCATGTTTGGCCGCAAGCGCCAGGATGTTGGATACCCTTCTTTCAGCTTCGTCGCGCTCGCAGCTGCCGCAGACCGCCTTGCCCTCGTGGTGGATGCGAAGCATGAGCTTATTGGCTTCGTCAAAGTCGAGGTCAAAAAAATCCTGCAACACTGTCACGACGAAATCCATTGGAGTTACGTCGTCGTTCAAAAGCAGGATGTTGCAAACCGAGCTGCGGAGGCGCGTTCGATCTTCACCGGAAAGCAGGAAACCATGAAGCCGGTTGGCGGCAGGCTCTCCAGATTGTGCAGCTTCTCGATGTGGCAATAGCCGATGTGACGTCCCGCTTTGTGACCTTCCCAGATCAGGCTGGCATCCTTGGTTTCGGCATATTTCTTCGCGGTGAAGACAAACGGCGCGTCCCAGCTCCAGCCGTCGATGCCGGTCAGCCGCACGCCGCGCTCGAGCAGATACATCGTCGCCTCGTATCCCATGCCGCAGCCGGAATTGACGAAGTCTTGTTGGCCGTATTTGACGCCGGCTGAGGTATTGACCACGACGATTTCGAGCGGCGAGAGCGTATGTCCGATGCGCTTGAGTTCAGCCTCGACATCTTTGGCGGTCACGACATAGCCATCGGGAAAATGCCGGAAGTCGAGTTTGACGCCGGGCTGAAAACACCATTCCAGCGGCACTTCCTCGATGGTCCAGGCGCGCTCACCCCGGTTCATGGTCGGATGGTAGTGATAGGGCGCGTCCAGGTGGGTGCCGTTATGGGTCGAGAGCTGCACCGTCTCCATCGCCCAGCCCTGAGCGTCTGGCAGATCCTGCGCCTTCAGGCCCGGAAAGAATCCGAGCATGCGCGGCAGGCTCTGCTGGTGATCATGATACTCGATGCGCGGGTTGATGCCGGGCGGATCGGCCGGCACGTCGTTCTGCAGCGGCACCGAGATATCGATCAGTTTTCGCGCCATGGCGCTCCCTCGCTTCTTTTGGGCTTGTGCATTGTGAGAACGACAGGGCCGCACCTGTCAAGCTTTACAGGTTGGGGCGCGATTGAGGCCAAGTCGGGATTTTCGGCGAATGATATTTTAAGACTCCGCCCGCTATTTTAGCGCTTTGCGCCAGTTCCTTGGATGAAAACGCTGTGAGAACGCGCGGAATCACCAAAGCGAATGTCCAATACTCCGTGCTGGCGGTCCTTGCGATCGCAGCACTCGCGGCGGGCATTTCATATTTTCGCAAAGATGTTGCCGAGTCCCATCGGCACGCCCGTCTGGCCGTTCTGTACTACACGTTCAGCCGCTTCGACGCGCCGATCATCATTCTTGGCGACAGCATCACGGAAGCCTCGACGCTACCGCGTTCGCTCTGCGATCACCCGATCGTCAATGCCGGCTTCAACGGCGCCTCGACGACAAGCGATCTCGGCACCTGGCTGCTCGAGGCGCTCGACGGCCGCCGCGCCGCCGCCATCCTCGTTGCGCTCGGCACCAACGACGCGCTGCCGGCGCATAGCGCGCAGGCGTTCGAGGCGAACTATGCATCGCTGCTCGCACAGCTCAAAACGGTGACCGACCATCTTGCCGTGCTCGGCATTCCCGCCATCGAGATGCGCGGGCGCGTGACGGCGGAAATGCGCAACGAGGCGATGGGCCGTATCGACGCCCTTAACGCCATTCTGCCTGCTGTGGCCGAGAAAGCCGGCGCGGCCTTCGTCGCATTGCCGCCGATGCCGACGCCACATACGATTGACGCCGTCCATCTCGATGCCGCCGGTTACGCGGTGTGGGATGCCGCGGTGCTGAAGTGGATGTCGGGCACATGCAGCACCCGCTAGCGCCACCGGCTTCAAAACCGATTGCCGGCGAGGAAACCAACAAGCTCCTCGGGCTGGAAGTCCTGCGCTTTCTCACGGCCTTTGCCATTCTCGTCTTCCATTATCGCCACTTCTTCTTCGTGGCCGACAAGCCGATCGGGCTGGTGACCGAGCGCCTGCCGCTCTACGGCCTGCTGCGGCCGTTTCACGATTCAGGCGCGTTTGGCGTCTGGGTGTTCTGGTGCATCAGCGGATTCATTTTCTTCTGGAAATACCGCGAGCCCATCGCCACGCGCGCCGTCGGTGGCTGGCAATTCTTTACGCTGCGGTTCTCGCGGCTTTATCCGCTGCATCTGGTGACGCTGCTCGTTGTCGCGCTGTTGCAGTCGGTCTATTTCAACCTGTACGGATGTTTCTTCGTCTATCAGAACAACGATGTCTGGCACTTTCTCACCCAGTTCTTGATGGTGAGCGATTGGGGCGTGGCGCAGAGCCAGAGTTTCGACGGGCCGATCTGGTCGGTCTCGGTCGAAGTGCTGGTCTATCTGTTGTTCTTCGTAATGCTTCGCCTGACGCGATCGGCATGGTTGAATGTCGTGATTGTCGCGGCGTGCCTCGACGCGGGATTTCGGGGCGTGGCCTGGCAGGTCGTCTATTGTCTGGCGTTCTTCTATATCGGCGGGCTTGCGGCAATAGTGCGGCGTGCCGTCAGCGAATCGCGCTGTCGGACGATGATCGAAGCCGGCGCCTGGCTCGCCGCAGCCGTGATCCCGCCGGCTGTCATCCATGCGGTGGGTGACCAACTCGACCACATCAGCTTCCCGCTGTTTTTGGGCACTACGCCGCTTCTGCTGTTTTGCCTGTCGCGCAAGATCACCGTGCCGGGCTGGATGCAGGCGACGATCGTCGCGGCCGGCAACATGACCTATTCGAGCTATCTCCTGCACTTTCCGATCCAGCTCGTGATCGTGCTTTGCTTTGCGCTCGCGAAGCGTCCCGTTCCCGTCTATAGCGGCGCGTTGTTGTCAGTCTATCTGCTCACGACGCTGTTGTTGTCTTATTTCACTTTCCGTTTCTTCGAGGCACCGGCGCAGCGGTTTATTCGTGGCGCCTTTCGCCGCTCGCCTCGTGGCGCGCTCAGGCAAGCTTCATCAGCTTGAGCGCGGCGAGGCCGTTCGGGCCGTAGGGATTGCCGATACTCTCGCACATCTCGAAATGGTTGAAGTCCGGCGCTTCCAGAAGCTCTACCGGTTTGCCGGCGGCTTTGACCGCGGCGGCGAACTCGCGTGACTGGCGCTGGAATTCCGGCGTCTCGAAGGTGCCGTAGGTCACGGTGACGGGCGCGCGCAACATCTCGATGTGCCGGATCGTACTCAACGAGTGCTCCATGTCGTCATCGAACTTGACGTAATTGCTGCGGGCCGAAAGCCGCGCCGGTTTCAGGTCATACATGCCGCTCATCAGCAGGCCGCCGGTGATCATGTCGGCTGGCAGGGCAAAATCCTTCTGCCAGTCGGTGACCATGGCGACGCCGGCGAGGTGGCTGCCGGAAGAGTGACCGCCGATGTAAAAGCGTTTGGTATCGCCACCAAAGCTCGCGGCATTCTTGTAGGTCCAGGCGATGCCGCGGCGGACCTGATCGGCCATCGGCCGCAGATCGCCGCCCGCGGCGTTGACCGCAATGAAATCGAGCACGACCAGGTTGACGCCGGCATTGACGAAGAGGTCGGCGGCGTAAGCGTAATCCCTGGCGCTGCCGTAGAGCCACCTTCCGCCGTGGACGTACACGAAAATCGGCGCGTTGGCGTTGCGCGCCGGAAAGACGTCGAGGCCTTCGATCGGGGTCGGCCCATAGGCAAATCGTTTGGGCGCGCCGAGCCGTTTTCGTGTGGTCTCGCTGGAGGAGGCAAAGCGCTTGTTGAACTGGCTGATCATCGGCGCATAGACGGCCTGGTCATAGGCCGCATCGAGCTCGACCTGATCGAGATCCATCCAGACCTTGGGCCCTTTCTCATGCGGCGGCGGCCCGACCCGGCATTCCTCCGCCAGCGCAGGCGTGGCGGCCATCGCGGCGGCCGTGCCGAGCAGGGAACGGCGCGTGATCAGGCTGGGACGGCTGGTAGAGCGTTCGGACATGATTTCCTCAAGACGCGGGTAGATGGGCAGTCGTGCCGAACGCCAAGCAAAGCTCAGGCCAGTGCGTTGTATCAGGACGCCAGTGTGACCATGCCGGCCCAGAATTGCTGTTTCTGTTCTGTGGCTTCGTTGTCATATTTGCGGGCAAAGGTGAGCTTGCCGTCATTGCCGACGCGGTAGAGCACGAGGCCCGCCGGCAACGTCGTGACGGTGTTGCCGTCGCGCACAGCGATCGCCCACAGCGGTGCGGCGATCAGAAGCTTTCCGCTCGGATCGAGGTTGAACGTCCGCAGGTAATTGCCGTGACCGTCGGCGTTCTGGATCAGCGTCGGCTCGCCGGTGGTCTGATTGATGGAGTAGACCGCGACTGAATTCTCGCCGCCGGTAAAAACCTTCTTGCCCTCGAAGTCGCTCGTCCACCACGCGCGGTTGGCGAGATAGACAAAACGGCCGTCCGGGCTGACATGAATGGCGCCGGCGGCTTGCCGCAGTTTCGAATTGGCGTCGGCGAGTGTGTTCTTGACGAACAGCGGGTCGCGCGACAGGCCGGCCGCATCGTCGAGCTTGTAGACGGCGAGCTGGTTCTGGCTCTCGATCGACACATACACCCAGGGCTTCTTCGGATGAAAGTCGAGATGCCGCGGTCCGAAATGCATACCGTCGCCGGGCGCGATCGCCGCCAGATTCGTCAGCACGCCGTCCTTGAAGGCGAAGGTCTTGATCGAGCCTGGATCGACGTGGTTGTCCGACGGCGCGTTGTTGCCACGCGTAATCAGGATGACATGCTTGTTGTCCGGCGTGACGCGGATTTGATGCGCAAAGATGCCGGTGTCGAGCTTGTTCGGCTGTTCGACGCGATCGCCGATGGTGCCGTCGGCGTTGATGCGATGCACCGTCAGGCTGGACGGATTGTTGTAGGCGATCAGCAGAAAATGGCCTGAATGATCGACACTGGTGTGGATCGGCCGGGTGGCGAGCTTCACCGTTTCGCCGTGCGGCTTGAGTGCGCCGGTTTTCGGATCGATCGCAAACGCATTGGCGACATGCGTGCTGCCGGTGACATCGCCTGCGGCGGGTCCGCCGCTCGAGGAGACCACATAGAGATATCGTTTTGAGGGGTGCGGCCAGGCATACTGAATGTTGGCCGCCGTCGATACCGGGGCCTGCTTGGACAGTTCAGCCTTGTCGACATCGACGCTGTAAGGCGTCAGTTCCGGCCCGACTGCCGAATAGAACACGTTTTTGGATGTCATGGTTTTACCGAAAGCGAGGGTGGGAGCGGCGAGTGAGCCTGCAAGCAGCGCGGTGAACGTTCGACGATCGACCATCAGAAAACCTCCCACGATTTATTGTTATGGGATGGCCCATAGCAAAAGGCCGAAATCGGCGCGATCAAAATCACGCGCGACAGGTCAGCGTTGCGTCGGCGCCGGTCGGCCGGACGGTTTGCGATGCGGTGCACAATAGGCTGCAAGCCAGATCCACGGCCGCGGATCAAACAAGCTTCGCGCGCCATCAGGTCACCGGCGATGCTGCCGCGCGAACGCCGCCGGGGTCTATTGACGGCATCTGGCCTCGCGTAAGGCTTTCGTTAACCATTTTTAAGCAATTGGCGGGCGAGATTGGAGGCGTGGATTCTTCTCAAACAGAAGGTCGGATGACATGACTGAGCCCGACGTTTTGAGTAGCGAAATCGGTGTCTTGATGGCGCTTCAGCGGGAGGCCTGGCGCGAGCTCGCAAGCCCCGAACTCACCCAGTTCGACCGCCGCGAGATCCGCAACCGAATCCGGCAAAGCGAGGTCGATTTGCGGGGTTTCCTGAACATGCGCTCCGAGCGCCTGCGCTTTCAGCCGCGCCCGGCCGAGGCCCCGGTCGACAGCCTCGCCACGATCAATTTCCGGTTCTTTTAAAGCTTCAACTAGAACTCGAATTCGCCGGTCGATTGCCGCGCCAAGGCGCGCAGGTCGGCGACCGTCCCGCGCACGGCGTTGCAGCGCCGGCAATAGACGCTGGCGCCGTCCAGCGCGTTGGCGGGATCGATCGGCTTGATCGATAAATTCCCGCAGACCTCGCAGACGATCTTCAGTCCCGGCTGCGTTTCACATGGATGGTCGGTCAGGTTCATCGCATCTCACCTCAGCCCATGATCGCTGATGCAAAGATGCTGACGGTCGCAAACTTCATTGCGAGGCGGCTGTATTCCCGCTTCACACCGATGGCGACCAAGAACGCATCGAGTTGATCGCGCGCTTCCGCAACGGCGGTCCTGCGGCCCTGGATATAGGGTCCGTACAGCACGTCGCTTTGACGTTCGATGAGTTTTGCGGTCAGCGTGACCGCCAAAAACACCAATGTCGGGTAGATCAGAATTTCGATGGTCATGTTTGGCCCCCGCCGTTTTTTCTTCCCACCGGGGACGAATCTACGCCTGAGCTTTTAAGGCTCGGGCCGAAGGCTCAACGGCAATTGATTGATCGGATTAGGAAAGCCTAAACCATCATCTTGAGGCTTAACTTCAACATCGACGCGTGCAGCGCGGCAGAAAATCGGTTGCCGTTGCGGGGCAGCCCTTGCCGAAAAGCGCTTCAACCGGTGCCACGCCGCCTGTATCGAAGGATGATCTGGCGGGGAGCGCGATGGTCATGAAGAAGTTCGTTGTTGCGGCGATGTTGTTGGTGGGCGCGGTCGGGCCATGTTTTGCCCAGGCGCAGACCGAAGGATTGACCAAGGATACCTCGGCCCCGCCGGTCAAGAAACTTTACGAAGACGATCTGCGCCTGCCGGATGATGCGGGAAAATTGTTCCTGCCCGACGACGCCTATCTGCGATGGCCGCTGCCGCCGGGCGAGGAGGCCTATGCCGACATCGACGGCCTGGCGATGAAAAAGCAGATCCCCGAGATCACCGCGATCTCGCGCAAGAGCCGCGATGACGGCAATCAGTTCTGGGGCCGGATCGCCGGCATGCCGTCGGACCGGATGATTCAGGATTGGGTCGCCGGACAGTTCAAGGCGATCGGATTGGAGCAGGTGAGGCGGCAGGACATCGACATGTCGCCATTGTGGTATCCGAATTCGTGGGAGGCGAGCCTGGTCGTAGGCAACGCGGTCACCCCGCTCAAGACCACGTTTCCGATCACCGACACGGTCGGCACCGGTAACAAGACGATCGAAGCTCAGGCCGTCTGGCTCGGGCTCGGCACGCCGGCCGATTTCAGAGATCGCGACGTCCGCGGCAAGGCCGTGGTTCTCTACAGCAACCCGACGCCGGGCGGCCGCGATCATTTCGCGCGCTGGAGCGGCTCGATGATGCGCGCCAACAAAGCGGGTGCGGCGATGGTGCTGATCGTCATGGACATTCCCGGCAATATCACGACCGAGCCGGAGGCGGGCGCGGGCACCACGGTGCCGACGCTGACCATCAGCATGAAGGAAGGCACCTCGATCCGCGAGGCCATCGAGGCCGGCAAGGATGTCACGTTAAGGCTGCGCGCGGACATCGAACGCAAGAGCGGGTTGAAGACGGCGAATGTCTGGGGCGTGCTGCCGGGCATGAGCGACGAAAACATCCTGATCATGGCGCACACCGATGCGATGTTCGACGGCGCGCTCGATAACGCGTCCGGCATCGCGATGCTGCTCGGTATCGCCCGTCATTATGCGGCTTTGCCCAAGGAACAGCGCCGGCGCACCATCACTTTCGTCACCACGCCCGATCACCATCACGGCGCTTCGGGCATCAGGTGGATCAGCCAGAACATGCGCGATTTTCTCGACAAGACCGCGCTGATCGTCAATTGCGAGCATCCCTCGCAAACGCAGACCTATCGCCTTGGCTCCGGCATCATGACCTCAACGGAGATGAGCGCGCGCCGCTGGTTCGTCGGCGGCAGCGAGGCGCTGCGGAGGGTGGTGTTGAGCTCGATGAAGGAATTCGGCGTTGCGGTTTATGCGCGGCCAGAGGGAAGGCCGGGCGGCGAGCTTCAGCATATCTATACGCGCGCGCCCGGTTTCCACGTCATCGACCACATCTTCTATCATTCGGACGCCGATACGATCGACCTCGTGCCGGCCTGGGGGATCGAGGCGGTGGGGCGCGCCTATCTCAAGGTCATCGATACCGCGAACAAGATGGAGATCAGCGAACTCGCAGGTCCCCGAACCACCGGCGAGTCAGCGAAGTAAGCGTATCTGTTACCGCAGCACGTGCCGCGGCAGCCACAGCGAGATTTCCGGAAGGTACGTAACCAGCATCAGCACGAAAAACATCACGCCGTAGAACGGCCAGATCTTCCGCATCACCTGTTCGATCGTCACCTTGCCGACCGCGCAGCCGACGAACAGGATCGCGCCGACCGGCGGATGGCACAACCCGATGCCGAGATTAAGCAGCATGATCATCCCGAAATGGACGGGATCGACGCCGAAGTTCTGCATAACTGGCAGCAGGATGGGTGTGGCGATCAGGATCGACGGCGCCATGTCGACCAGCGTGCCGAGCACCAGCAGCAGAATATTGATCAAAAACAGGATGACGTATTTGTTGTCCGAGATCGACAGGAAGAACGCCGTCATCTTGGCCGGCATCTGCGTCAGCGCCATCACATAGCCGACGCTGGAGGCGCAGGCGATCAGCGTCAGCACCATCGCGACCGTGCGCAGCGTCCGGTGCAGCAGCACCGGCAGGTCGCGCCATTTGTAGTCGCGGTAGACGAACATGGTGACGAAGAATGCCCAGATGCAGGCGACGGCGCCGGCTTCGATCGCGGTGAAGATGCCGCCGAGAATGCCGCCCAGAATGATCACGAGCGTGATGAGGCCCCAGGCGGCATCGATCGTGATGCGCACCGCGTCCTTGGCCGCCACGGTCTGGCCGCGCGGATGGTTGTCGCGATAGGCGAACACAAGACAAAGGACGATCAGCGAGAAGCCGAGCAATAATCCAGGAAAGACGCCGGCCATGAACAACGCACTGATCGAAATCGTGCCGCCGGTCGCGAGCGAATACAAAACCGCATTGTGGCTCGGAGGAACCAGGAGCGCCTGAACCGAGGAGGTGATGGTCAGATTAGTGGCGAACACCCGTGGAAACCCGGCTTTCTCCATTTGCGGGATCATCACCGAGCCGATCGCTGAGGTGTCGGCCACGGCAGAGCCGGAAATGCCGGACAGAAACGTCGTGGCGAGCACGTTGACGACGGAAAGGCCGCCGCGCACGCGCGTGAATCCGACCAGCACGTCGGCAAACGCAACCAGACGTTTCGCCATGCCGCCTTCCGCCATGATCGCGCCGGCGAGTACGAAGAATGGAATCGTCAGCATCGCGACCTTGCTGACGCCGTCGGAAATTTTCAGCATCACCGCTTCCAAGGGAATGCCGATCGACCAGGCTCCGGCGATCGCGGCAAAGGCCAGCGAGTAGGCGATCGGCATGCCGATCACGAAGCAGAAGATCATGGTGGCGAGAAGAACGAAAATATCCATGGACGGTGCTCTCTCGCTTATTCGAAGGGGGCAACTTCGTGATGAGCGGGAATCGGATCGGGTGGAATCCCCAACCAGATCCGCTCAACGATGAACAGGAGCAGGCACAGGCCACCGATCGGAATCGGCAAATAGGTGACGCCGACCGACAGGAACGGGAAATCGGCGATCGTGTTGTGCCAGGTCACCTCGACGAGGCTTTCGCCCCACACGATCATGAACAGCGCAATCAGCGCCATCAGGATCTGGACCAGAAGTTCGAGCAGCTTGCGAAAAGGCTGCGGTAACTGATCGGCGAAATAGCCGACGTTCATGTGCAGGTTCAGCCGATAGGCCGCGGCCGCGCCGATAAAGGTCAGAACGATGGTCAGGAGCACCGCGAGCGGCTCCGGCCAGGAGGCCGCGCTGTTGAGCACGTAGCGCGTGAATACCGCCCAGGGGATGATCGCCGAGATCAGCACCAGCGCGGTGCAGCCGACGATCACGCATAGGAGATAGAGGGCGTCCATCGCGCGGCGGAATGTGGCTGCCATGGCGTTACGCTGCCTCCGTTATCGAATTCAGACCGACCAATGTCGAGTTTTTGAAAATGTCATTGCGAGGAGCGGAGCAATCCAGAAGCCGGGGCTGATTTCGGCTGGTTTGCTTCGTCACCTACGCTCCTCGCAATGACGGGATCACGCAATGCCCTGAATGCGTTTGATCATGTCCTGGTATTTCGGACCGTATTTGTCCCAGACCGGTTTAACCGCGTTCTGGAACGGCGTCTTGTCGGCGATCTCGATGATCTGGCTGCCGGCGGCCTTGGCCTTTTCCATCGCCTTCTGTTCGTATTGATTCCAGTATTCGCGTTCTTCGAGCTGGGCTTCGCGGGCGAATTTCTTGATCAGGTTCTGGTCGCCGGCCGACAGCGTGTTCCAGATCCGCTTCGAGAACACGAGCATCTCCGGAATGATCAGGTGCTCGGTCAGCGTGACGTATTTGGCCGCCGTGTAGTGATTGGAGAAGACGTAGCTCGGCATGTTGTTCTCGGCACCGTCGATCACGCCGGTCTGCAGCGCGCTGAACACCTGGTCATAGCCCATCGAGATGCCGTTGCCGCCGAGCGAATTCATCATGTCGACGAAAATCGGATTGCCGATGACGCGGAATTTCAGTCCCTTGACGTCCTCGATCGATTTGATCGGGTGCTTGGTGTTGTAAAGACTGCGCGCGCCGGAATCCATCCAGCACAGCGCGACGAGGTTGGCGTTCGGACTTGCGGTGATCTTGTCGAGCAATTCCTGGCCGATCGGCCCATCCATCATCTTGTTAGCATGCGCGGTGTTCTTGAACAGGAACGGCATGTTGATGACGTTGATGTCGTCGACGATAGGCCCCATCGTGCCGACGCTGACGCGCGAGATCTGGATCGCGCCGATCTGCGTCTGTTCGATGGTTTCCTTTTCGCCGCCGAGCTGCATCGACGGATACATCTGGATCGACAGCCGGCCTTGCGTCGCCTCAGAAAGTTTCTTGCCGAGGTTTTCGGTGGCGGCGACCGTCGGATAGCCCGGAGGCTGGACGTCGGAGGCCTTGAACACCGCCTTGGTCTGCGCGTTCGCTGCAAACGGCACGCCGCCTGCCAAACCTGCGGCGCCCAAGCTAACGCCAAGCTTCATGAAATCGCGACGCTTCATCGCTCTCCTCCCGGTGGTGTTCAGTGCGCGGTCTTTTGCTGACCTGTTTTCTTGATTTGGTGTTGTAGACGAGCCGCCCACGGCCGGACAAATCCGAAATCGACGTCTCGTGGATTTGCCGGCTCGCCGGGGCTATGCTAAACTTGTACGATGACCCGACAACATCAGTCAAGCTCGGCCGCGTCCGATACCGCGCAGCGTCAGCGCGAGCTGCTGCTGCGGCCGCTGGAGGCGCCGAAAAGCCTGAGTTCGGAAGTGGTCGACCGGCTGGCCGAACAGATCATGTCCGGCAAATTGCCGATCGGCGCCAAGCTGCCCTCGGAACAGGAAATGATGAAGGGCATGGGCGTGAGTCGCACCGTGGTGCGCGAGGCGGTGGCGGCGTTGCGCGCGCGCGGCCTTGTCATCACGCGGCAAGGGGCGGGAGCCTTCGTCGATCGCGACGTCAGCCGGCAACCCTATGCGATCGATCCCGAAGGTCTCGGTTCGCTCGACAGCGTGCTCGATATTCTGGAGTTGCGCATGGCGGTGGAATCGGAAGCCGCCGCGATTGCGAGCGAACGGGCTACGCCAACGCAGGTCAAGGCGATCGGTGAGGCCCATCGCGTCTTCAGCCACGCCATCACCAGTGGCGAACGCGCGATCAAGGAAGATTTCGCGTTCCATCAGGCGATTGCCACCGCGACCCAGAACAGCCGCTTTGTCGAGTTCCTGGATTTTCTCGGCCGCCTGATCATTCCGCGGCAGAGCATCCGCTCGTTTGAGGGCACCGCCGAAGGTCCGCGCCAATATCTCGCCCGCATCGAGAAAGAGCACGAGGCGATCTTCCAGGCGATCGGCGGCCACTCTCCAAAGAAGGCGAGGGACGCCATGCGCGGACACTTGCTCAAAAGCCGCGAGCGCTATCGCGAACTGGCGTCGAAAAAAGCGGTACCCTAGCGCGGCGCCGGTGCCAAATTCCGCACGCGAGAACGCAGAATCACGCCCCCGTGACGCCGCGTAACAAAATGCCGTTTCGTTCAGAATATACTGTTGCGCGGATGGCTCAGGCGAAAGCCTGTCACGCCGCGAGCCTATGACGAGTTTGAGAGCGCTGAACATTGTTTCGCCGGCACTCTCGTCTAGCTGATTCAAACTCCAATTTAACACAAGGAGACATCCGATGAATCGACGCACGTTCATGAGCGTGGCGGCTGCGGGTGCGGTCAGCACGCTGATCCCGGCCGCCGCTGCTCAGCAGCAAGCGCCGGTGGCGGCCCGAAATGTCGTGCTGGTGCACGGGTTGTTCGCCGATGGATCATGTTGGTCCGAGGTAATCCTGCGGTTGCAGGCGAAAGGGCTCAATGTCACGGCCGTGCAAAACCCGCTGACGACGCTGCCCGAAGCGGTGGCTTCGGCCGAGCGCGTGTTGGCGCGACAGGATGGTCCGACGGTGCTGGTTGGACATTCCTTCTCCGGAATGATCGTCACGGAAGCCGGCGTGCATCCGAACGTGTCGGCCCTTGTCTATGTGGCGGCGCGGGCGCCGGACGCGGGCGAGGATTACACCGCGTTGGCCAAGACATTTCCGACGCCGCCGGCATCCGCGGGGATCGTTTTCGACGGCGACGAAGGGCGTCTTTCCGAGGCTGCATTCTTGCGCGATTTCGCGGGCGACCTGCCGGAAGCCAAGGCAAAGGTCCTCTATGCGACTCAGGAGCCGTTCCAAAAGGCTCTGCTCGCGGGCAAGACGACGCATGCGGCGTGGCGGTCGAAGCCGAGTTTCTATGCCATTTCGACCGAGGACCGGACGATCAATCCTGATCTTGAACGCTTCATGGCCAAGCGGATGGGCGCCAAGACCATCGAAGTGAAAGCAAGCCACCTTGCGCTGATATCGCAACCCGACGCGATCGCTGGTCTGATCCTCGAGGCAGCCGGGCAGAAAGTTTAAACGGGGCCTGCTGTCCAACTGGGCCCTAAACCAGCAGAAAGCCCGCGCGTTCGCGTAAATGCTGCTGATTGGCTGATGTCAACAGATCGATCAGCACTTGCGCCTCGCGTGCGTGAGCGGCCTTCGCTGTCACGGCGGCCGTATAGACGGTCGCAAGGTCGCATCCCTTCGGCAGGGCGCCGGAGAGTTGGATGCCTTGGGTGGCAATAATTTCAGTCGCTTGCGTGCAGCCGATCGGTTTCCGAGCGTCGGTTTCGGCCATGTGGCGCATCGCGGTCGCGCCGTTTGGGTAGATCTTCAGGCGGTTTGCGACTTCGTCGGCAATACCGAGCTGAGCCAAAACTTTCGCGACATGGATGCCGGCAGTGGAAGCCTTGGTGTCCGGCACGAAGATCGCATCCGCCGCCAGAAACGCCGCACGCAGGCTTGCGGCATCGGGTGCCGAGACCAGCGGATCAACTGATCGAACCGCAAGCGCGGTCTCGACCCGGCCGACATCTTTTACCCAGGTGCGATCCACAAGCTTCTCGCCCGTGAGCGTGGCGATCAAGGCCGAGGTGAGGACGACAATGTCGGCGAGCGTGCCCTCGCGCAATTTCGTAGCCATCGCGCCGACCGCGCCGAACTCGCCGGATATATCGAGGCCGGTCTGCTCCTTGAATTTCGCAGCGAGGCTGCCGACAAGGCCTTGCGCCGCGCCGCCGCTTAAGATGTTTAAACTTGTCACGACGATAGCTCCATGGCGGCGATCAGGCGATCGCGCGTGATTGGCAAATCGCGAAGGCGCACGCCCAGCGCATCGAATACGGCGTTCGCAATCGCTGCGGTCACCGGGCCGTGCGCGGCTTCGCCGGCGCCGACCGGATCGATCTCCGGGCGCGAGATCACCTCGACATCGACCTCAGGTACTTCGGAAAACAGCAGGATCGGGTAATCAGTCCAGGAGTTGCTGGTGATGCGCGTCTTGTCGAAGCGAACGCGCTCCTTCAACACCCAGCTTGTGGCCTGAATCGCGCCGCCCTCGATCTGGTTGATGACGCCGTCGGGGTTGATCGCTTCGCCGACATCGACGGCCAGCGTCAATTTCCGCACGCGAATGTCCTCACCGACTTCGACCTCGGCCACGGCGGCACAATAGGCGCCGGTGTTCTTGTAACGGGAAAAGCCGATGCCGTAGCCGATGCCGTCTTGCGCGGCCGGCTTCCAGCCCGCGCGGCGAGCCGCCGCCTCAACGACGGCCCTCGAGCGCGGGTCGGACAGATGCCGCAGGCGAAACGCGACGGGGTCTTCGCCGCGCTCGGAAGCGAGTTCATCGAGAAAGGATTCGATCGCAAACACATTGCCCTGTGCGCCGAGCGTTCGCAGCGCCGAGGCGCGGATCGGCATCGTTGTGAGGCGATGCGCTTCGACATGCCAGGACGGAAAATCGTACAGCGGAATCGAATTGCGGTCAGAACCACCGCCGGCGCCCGCCGGCGGATCGACCGCAATGGCGCGCGGAAACGGCGTGGCGAGTTCGGATGCGGCCAGCAATGTCGGGAGATCACCTCGGCCCGGCCGCGCGGTGTGGCCGTTGCCCCAGATGCTGTGGCGCCAGCCGACGATCTCGTCTTGGGCATCGAGATCGGCCTCGATCTCGATGGTCATCGCCGCGCCGAATGGCGCATGCGACATTTCATCGGCGCGAGACCATTGCACGCGCACCGGGCGTCCGTTCGCGGCTTTCGCCAGCAACACCGCGTCAAGCGCGACGTCGTCGGCGCCATTATGGCCGTAGCAGCCGGAGCTTTCGACGTGTTCGACGATGATGCGGTCGGCGGGAATTTTCAGCACCAGCGCGAGATCGGAACGCAGCAGATAGACGCCCTGGCTGTGGGTCCAGATCTTTAGCCGTTCGCCGTCCCATTGCGCCATGGCGCAGGACGGTGCTATCGAGCCGTGGGCAATATAGGGCCGGGTATATTGGCGGCTCAGCGTGCGAGCGATGGCCGCCGATGAAGCGGCCTTCTTGCTGGCGATGACGGCGGTTTCCGCAGGCTGGCTCTTCGACCACTCCGCAAAACCGTCTTCGTCGGGCAACGCTTCACCCGACGACCATGTGGCGCCTTTGCGTAAAGCAACGAGAGCTGCTTCCGCACCTGCCTCGGTTTCACAGACGACGCCCGCAAAATTGCCGTCGCGCACGATCGCAAACAAGCCTTCGACCTTGCGCGCGCGCTCCTCGTTCAATTCGACCAGGGTCGCATGCGCAAGGTCCGCGCGAAGCACGCGGCCGTGCAGCAGGCCGGGCAGCGCCAAATCATGAATGAAACGCGGGCGGCCAAAAATCTTGTCGGGAATATCGAGCCGCTGGATGGAATGACCGGCGATCGCGCGCTGCTCTATTGACTTCGGAAGCGCAGCCGCCGTGGCGTCGCGATCGAGCGAGATGTCGCCGGCGAGTTCCCAATAGCTCGTCGAGACGTTGCCGGGACCGGTAATCGTGCCGTCGTGGATCGAGAGCACGTCGGGCGCAACGCCCAGGCGTTCGGCGGCCGCCTCGAGAAAAAGCTTCCGGATTTCCGCACAAGCGAAGCGGATCGCGCGGCCCGAGTGCTGTACCGAAAGACTTCCCGACGTGACGCCTTCGTTGGGGCTGCCGGCGGT
Source organism: Bradyrhizobium sp. (assembly GCF_049519115.1). Classification (GTDB taxonomy): domain Bacteria; phylum Pseudomonadota; class Alphaproteobacteria; order Rhizobiales; family Xanthobacteraceae; genus Bradyrhizobium. The sequence goes on along the minus strand of NZ_JBEKRB010000054.1, from coordinate 21,812 downwards.
CGAGGTCCGCACCATCCGCACGCGGGTGAACTCGACATCGAGTTCGTCGGCGGCGATTTGCGCCAGCGCCGTGACGATGCCCTGGCCAATCTCGACCTTGCCGGGCGAAACGATCACCTGTCCTTCGGAATCGAAATTGATCCACGACGACAGTTTGGGATTGGCCGCCAGACTAATGCTCACTTTCCGAAGTTCGTGCTCCATCTCAGCAACCACCTTTCACGAACTTCGGAAAGTCATGAGCATTAGCAGAATTATGATTCGAGTGCCGCGTTTTCCATTTGAAGTTCCTGGATAGCATGTGCCGCTTGGAGCGCAGGAACTTCAAAATGGGCGGCACTCGGCGGCATCAGCGGGGAGGCGGGTTTGGCCGTCATGGCGCGCGCATCTCGGCAGCCGCACGCAGGATGGCGCGCACCATGCGGTTATGCGAACCGCAGCGGCAGAGGTTGCGGTCGAGCGCGGCCTTGATCTCCGCGCTGGTTGGATTCGAATTTCGCTTCAACAACGCGGCGGCGCTCATCAGGATTCCGGACAGGCAATAGCCGCATTGCAGCGCCTGTTCGGCGATAAAGGCGCGCTGAAGCGCATGCGGGTTTTGCTCGCTGCCAAGGCCTTCGATGGTGGTGATGTCTTTGTCGGCGATGGACCACAGCGGCGTGTCGCAGGAATTGATGGCGTGGTCGTTGACGATGACGATGCAGGCGCCACACTCGCCGGCGCCACAGCCGAAATGCGATCCGGTCAGGCCGAGTGGGCCGCGCAAAGCCGTGAGTAAGGGCGTATCGGGATCGGCGTCGATTTCGGTCTCGGCGCCATTCAGGCGAAAATGAATTGTGGGCATCTATTGCCGCTCGGGAAATTGCTTGACGACCTCGGCCCACTTCACGATGTCGCCGCGCAGGAATTTGTCGAACGCCTCCGGCGTCATCGACATCGGCGCGGCGCCCTGATCCGCCCATAGCTTGACGATCTCGGGCCGCATGATCGCCTCGTTCACGGCGGCATTGAGTTTGTCGACGATGGCTTGCGGCGTTCCCTTCGGCGCCATCAGGCCGAGCCAGATCGTGGCTTCATATCCGCTGACGCCGGCTTCATCAGCGGTCGGCACGTCTGGCAAGACGGCGGAGCGCGTCTGGCCTGTGGTGGCGAGCGCGCGAACCTGGCCCTGCGCAACGTTCGGCGCCATGGTGGTGACGGCATCGATCATCATCTGCACCTGGCCGCCGATGACGCCGCCGCGTGCTTCGCCGCTGTTTCGATATGGCACGTGAACGACGTCGATGCCGGCGACTGTTTTAAATAACTCGCCGGCCATGTGGTACGGCGTGCCCTGGCCGGAAGAAGCGTAATTGAGTTTGCCCGGCTGCGATCTTGCGAGCGCAATGAATTCCTTCAGCGAGTTCGCCGGCACCGACGGATGCACGACGATCACGAGGTCGGCGACATTGAGCGGCGCGATCGGCACGAGGTCGCGCATCAGGTCATATTTGCGCTGCGGCACCAGCGATTCATTCGCGGTCTGGGCGTTCGACATCAACAGCAGCGTGTAACCGTCGGGCGCGGATTTGGCGGCTTCCTGCGTCCCGATCACCGAGCCGGCGCCGGGACGGTTCTCGATCACGAAAGGTTGCTTGAGATTCTCGGCAAGCGCGTTGCCAAGCACGCGGGCGGCGACGTCGGCAGGTCCGCCTGCGCCAAAGGGAACGATGATCCGCACCGCGTGATCGGGATAGTCCGCGGCGTGGCTTGCGGAGGCGACAAACGCCTGCAGGCCAAGGACAACCGCGGTTAACGCAGCTCTCGTGCCTGCCAATCCCATCTTGGCGGACCTCAAACTTGTGGCTCCCATGTCTCGGCGGACCCTTTCGGGACGGGCCTTTCAGCTTGGTCTTTTGACGCGAATGGAAGCCCAAGTCCAGCAACCGGGTGGTGGACTTGCACTTCGTGGACGGCATAAAATGGGCCTGGTTAAGCCGGCTCAAGCCGGTCAAATAAAGCGATCAGGGAAGAAATGAAAAAGACAAGAATTTCCCGAAGGGCCGCGCTGAAGGCGGCAGGCGGACTGCTCGCAAGCTCGGCCTTTGCGACCCGCGTGCTCGCGGATGCGCCGGCCGCGGAGGCGGTCTCGCCGGCCCTGATCGAGGCGGCCAGAAAAGAGGGCCAGGTCGTCCACTACACCTCGACCGACCTCCCCGTTGCCGAAAAACTCGCCAAAGCGTTTGAGGCGAAATATCCCGGTATCTCCGTGCGCGTCGAGCGCACCGGCGCCGAGCGCGTGTTCCAGCGCATCGGCCAGGAATATTCCAGCAACATCCATGCGGTCGATGTGGTGAATTCGTCCGACGCCTCGCATTTCATCGTCTGGAAGCGCGATGGCCTGCTCGAGTCTTACGTGCCCGATGATGTCGCGAAGTTCTATCCGCCGGAGCATCGCGATCCCGACGGGCAGTTTGCAAGCTGGCGGATTTGGCTTTCCATCATCGCCTACAACACCGGCATGGTGAAGACGGACGATGCGCCGAAAAGCTTCGCCGATCTGCTCGACCCCAAATGGAAAAGCAAGATCGTCAAGGGCCATCCCGGCTACAGCGGCACCATCATGACCGCGACCTATCAGTTGCAGCGCGATCTCGGCTGGCCCTGGTTCGAACAGCTCGCCAAGCAGAACGTGATGCAGGTGCAGTCCTCGGCCGATCCGCCGAAGAAGCTCGAACTCGGCGAGCGCGCCGTCATGGCCGATGGTAACGAATACAACATCCTGCAACTGAGAGAGGGCGGTCGGCCGGTCGCGCCGGTTTATGCCGCGGAGGGATCGCCAATGATCATCGGTCCCAACGGCATTTTCAAAGGGGCGCCCAACCCCAACGCGGCAAAACTTTTTCAGTCGTTCTGTTTCAGCCGCGAAGCCCAGCAGCTCATCATCGACGTCGGCGGATTGCGCTCGCTGCATCCGCAGACCAAGGAGAAACCGGGTTGGGCCTCGCTAAAGGACATCAAGACCTTAAAGGATGATGCCGCGGCCGTGGAGCAACAAGGCAGTGCCATCAGGCAGCGCTACACCCGCATCTTCCGCGTCTGATCTCCCGCCCAAGTTTCCCGCCCAAGTCTCCCGCCCAAGTCTCCCGCCCAAGGCTAAATTCATGACATCCGAACTGCCTGACATAGCTGTTGCCGAAACGCTTGCCAGGAAAATTGCCGCGCTGAAGCCGGGAGCGTTGCCGGTCGAGACCGCGCGCAAATGCGAAGACCTGCTGATCGACATCGTTGGCCTCTGCGTCACCGCGCGCAATGAGGACTACGTGAAGGCGGCGCTCGCGGGCTTCGACGATGACGGGCCCTGCACCGTGATCGGGCATGGTCGCACCTTGACCGCGTCCGGCGCCGCCTTCGTCAACGGCACCGCTGCGCATGGCGAAGATTTCGACGACACGTTCGAAGGCGGCCCGGTGCATGCGGGTGCGGTGATTGTGCCGGCGGTGTTGGCGGCCTGCGAGCGCCATCATCCGGACGGCCGTTACGCGCTGACCGGGATTGCGGTCGGCACCGAAGTGCTCTGTCGTTTGAGCCTAGTGGTGCCGAAGGCCGTGCACAAAGCGGGCTTTCACCCGACCGCGATCTTTGGCGCGATGGGGGCGGCCGCCGGCGTCGGCGCCGCGCTGGGCTTAGGCGCTAAACAGATCGTCGATGCGCTCGGCATTGCCGGCAGCATGTCGAGCGGCATCATCGAATATCTCGCGGAAGGCGCTTGGACCAAGCGGATGCATGCCGGCTGGGCGGCGCAGTCGGGCATTCGTGCCGCGTTGCTCGCCAAACATGGCTTTGTCGGTCCGCGCACCGTGTTCGAAGGCGTGCACGGGCTGTTTCATGGTTTCGCCCACACCACCAAGGGCGACTACGACGCGCTCACCGGCGATTTCGGTACGCGCTGGGTCACGGATACGCTGGCGTTCAAGCCCTATCCCTGCGGGACGATGGCGCAGCCTTATATCGATTGCGCCAAGCGGCTCGCCGCGAGCGGCATCCAACCGGAAGATATTGAGAGCATTCTCTGCGAGGTCGCGGAGGGCACAGTTCACCGGCTGTGGGAGCCGCTCGAGGACAAGCAGCGCCCTCGCAACGGCTACTCCGCGAAATTCGCCGTGCCGTATTTGCTGGCCGCCGGCTTCGTCCATGGCGGTGTGGGCTTAGGCGCCTTCACGGAAAGTGCGATCCGCGACGAACGCGTGCTTGCGCTCGCATCAAAAGTGAAATTCGTGATCGATCCCGACAATCCCTATCCGAACAACTATACCGGCCACATCAAGGCAACGTTGAAGGACGGCCGCGTGATCGAGGACCGGCAGCCTTATTTGCGCGGTGGCGTAAAGGAGCCGCTGCCACGGCAGGATGTCACCGATAAATTCGCGCTCAACGTCCAGCACGGCGGCTGGAGCAAGGCGCAGGGTGAGGCGGCGCTGAAATTGCTCGGCGGCCTTTACGGCGGGAAGATCGATTTGAGCGGACTTCGCGGTTAGTTGCCGTCATGGCCAGGCATAGGCGAGTTTAAGATCGTCATGGCCGGGCATAGCGGGCCAAAGGACGGCGTCGCTTACGCTCGCCTATGCCCGGCCATCCACGTCTCACTTCGCGGCGGCAAAGACTTGGACGCCCGGCATAAAGCAGGGCATGACGATGATTGAAGGGACAAGGAATGACAGAACTCAACGGCAAAGTCGCGATCGTCACCGGCTCCGGCCGCAACATCGGCCGCGCGATTGCGCTGGCGCTGGCGGATGACGGCGCCTCCGTCGTCGTCAATACCCGCAGCAATCGCGATGAGGCCAAAGCGGTCGCGCGCGAAATCGAGACCGTCGGCCCAAAGGCGCTGGTTCATGTCGGCGACATCGCCGATCCCGCTTCCGTGCAGGCCATGGTCGATCTGGCCATGGAAGAGTTCGGCCGGATCGACATTCTCGTTAACAACGCAGCACTGCGCCGGGAAAAGCCGTTTGCCGAGATGACCTATGCCGACTGGCGCGAGGTCATGAACGTCATCCTCGACGGCACCTTCCATTGCGTGAAGGCCTGCCTGCCGCACTTGAAAGCAAGCGGGGCGGGGACCATCGTCAATGTCGGCGGCTTGAGCGCGCATACCGGCGCGTCCGATCGCGCCCATGTGGTGACGGCGAAGGCCGGCATCGTCGGCTTCACCCGTGCGCTCGCCCACGATCTTTCCCCCGACGGGATTACCGTCAATTGCGTCGTGCCCGGCATCATCGGCACGCCGCGCCCGAGGAACACGCCGGAGCCGGCGCACCACCTGATCCACCGGACCATCACCGGCGAGCGCGGCAAGCCGGAAGACGTCGCGGCGGCCGTCCGGTTTTTGTGCAGTCCGGGGGCGCGCTATATCAACGGCCAGGCGATCCACGCCAATGGCGGGGCTTATCTGGGCGGCTAAACCCCCGCCGATCTGCATGGCTTGCCCGCCTTTTGCGCAGGAATTTCCCGTTTCTTACGCTGGCGACTCCCGGTTTTGATGTTAATGATAAGGTCATGAACCAGCACGCTAAAATCGAGGCTCCGGCCACGCGGGCCAAGGTGGCCATCCGGCATTCGACATGCCCGCACGATTGCCCGTCGGCCTGTGCGCTCGATATCGAGGTGATCGACGATACCTCGATCGGCCGTGTCCGCGGTTCCAAGCTGCAGACCTACACGGCCGGCGTGGTTTGCGCCAAGGTCGCGCGCTACGCCGAACGCGTCCATCATCCTGATAGACTGACCTATCCGATGTTCCGCGTCGGCCCCAAGGGATCGGGCAAGTTCGCGCGGATTTCCTGGGACGATGCGCTGGACGAGATCGCCAACCGCTTCAACGCCGCGGAGCGCGACTTCGGCGCGGAATCGGTCTGGCCTTATTACTATGCCGGCACCATGGGGCTCGTGATGCGCGACGGCATCAACCGCCTCGCACACGTGAAGAAGTACTCGCGGTTTTATGGGACGATCTGCTCGACCATCGCGCGCGTCGGCTTTGCCGCCGGCACCGGCAAGGTCGCCGGCGTCGATCCGCGCGAGATGGCGCTATCCGATTTTGTGGTGATCTGGGGCACCAACCCGGTGCATACCCAAGTCAACGTGATGACGCATGCGATGCGTGCCCGCAAGGAGCGCGGCGCCAAGATCGCGGCGATCGACGTCTACAACAACGAGACGATGAAGCAGGCCGACGTCAAAATCCTGGTACGGCCGGGTACCGATGGCGCCTTTGCCTGTGGCGTCATGCACGTGCTGTTCCGCGAAGGCTATGCCGACCGCGAGTACATGGATCGCTACACCGACTTCCCCCAAGAGCTCGAAGCGCATCTGAAGACGCGCACGCCGGAATGGGCGTCGGCGATCTCGGGCGTGCCGGTGGAAGAGATCGAAGCCTTTGCCCGCATGGTCGGCCAGACCAAGCGGAGCTTTTTCCGTCTCGGCTATGGCTTCACCCGCAGCCGCAACGGCGCGGCGCAGATGCACGCCGCGCTTTGCATTCCAGCGGTGACCGGCGCCTGGCAGCATGAAGGCGGCGGCGCGTTCTTCAACAATGCCGCGCTCTGGAAATTCGACGAGTCCATTATCGAGGGCCACGACGCGATCGATTCCACGACGCGGCGGCTCGATCAGTCCAAGGTCGGACGCATCCTCACCGGCGATCCGGCCGCGCTCCACAACGGCCCGCCGGTCAAGGCGATGCTGATCCAGAACACCAATCCGATGACGGTGGCACCGGAGCAGGCGCTGGTGCGTCGTGGTTTCGCGCGCGAGGATCTGTTCGTCGCGGTGCACGAGCAGTTCATGACCGAGACCGCGCGGATGGCCGATCTGGTGCTGCCGGCAACGATGTTCATAGAACATGACGATCTTTATTACGGCGGCGGCCACCAGCACATTTCGGTCGGCGCCAAGCTGATCGAGCCGCCCGGCGAGTGCCGTTCCAACCATCAGGTGCTCCAGGGCCTCGCGACGCGGCTGAACATCTCGCACCCCGGTTTCGAGATGTCGCCGCGCGAATTGATCGACGCGACGTTGCGCAAGAGCGGCCATGGCGGTCTCGCCGAACTCGAGGCCGATCTGTGGCGCGATCTGCAGCCGGATTTCCGCACCTCGCATTATCTCGACGGTTTCGCGCACAAGGACGGCAAATTCCACTTCAAGGCCGACTGGGCCAACGTCCCGCTCGCCAATGCCGGCATGATGGGGGCGTGGGACCAGATGCCCTCGCTGCCCGATCACTGGACCGCGATCGAGGAAGCGGACGAGGCGCATCCGTTTCGTCTGGCAACGAGTCCTTCGCGCAGTTTCCTCAATACGTCTTTCAACGAGACGCCGTCGTCGCAGGCGCGCGAGGGCGCCCCCAACGTGATGATCCATCCCGACGATGCGGCGAAATTCGGGATTGCGGACGGCGATGCCGTCACGCTTGGTAACTTGCGCGGTGAGACCACGCTGATCGCCAAGCATTTCGATGGCGTGCGCCGCGGCGTGTTGATTGCGGAATCGATCCATCCCAACAAGTCCCATATCGGTGGCCGCGGCATCAACATGCTGACCGGCGCGGAAGCTGTCGCCCCGGTCGGCGGCGCTGCGTTCCACGACAACAAGGTCTGGCTGAAGAAGGCCGACGCGGACGCGATTCCGACGCCTTAGATAGGTGCTTCTTCACCTCCCCCTAAAAGGGGGAGGTTGGCTCGCCGAGCGCTCGTGCGCTTCGATGCGAGCCGGGAGGAGGTTACCGGTTCCCGCTTTATAGGTTGCCAACAACGCTTCGCGCTATTGACCCCATCCCAACGCTCCCCCTTTCAGGGGGAGGGGGTGCTCTGCCGTTGCTCATGCTCTAATATCCGCCCAATCATAAGGGCGGAAGACAACCATGAATGACACCTCAAGCGTCCTCGTCGAAAAGCGCGGATCGAGCCTCTGGATCACCATCAACCGGCCGGAGAAGCGCAACGCCGTCAACGCTGATGTCATCGCCGGCATCGCGAGGGGATACCGCATCGCCCATGACGATGCGCAGGTGCGGGTCATCGTGCTGACCGGGGCCGGCGACAAGGCGTTTTGTGCCGGTGCGGATTTGCAGAATACTGGTGGGGCGTTCGCGCAGGATTTCTCCAGGCCCAATGTCGATTTCGCGGATCTCCTGCGGCTGTCCCAGAACGCGACCAAACCCGCGATCGCGCGGGTCAATGGCGTCTGCATGGCCGGCGGCATGGGGCTGTTGTGCATGACCGACATGGCGGTCGCCTCCGACCATGTGTTCTTTGGTTTACCTGAAGTGAAAGTTGGCGTGTTTCCGATGCAGGTGTTGAGCCTGCTGCAGACGATCGCGCCGCGGCGAGTTGTCAACGAGTGGGCGATCACCGGGGAGCCGTTCGACACGAAAACCGCGCAAGCCGCCGGGCTATTGAATTACGTCGTGCCGCGTGCCGAACTCGACGCCAAGATCGAATGGCTGATCGGCCGCATCACCGACAAATCGCCGACCGCGATCCGGCGCGGCAAATACGCGATGCGCGCGATCGCCTCGATGTCGTTTGACGAGGCGATCGCCTATACCGAGACCCAGATCGCGCTGCTGTCGATGACCGAAGACGCCAAGGAGGGGCTGAAGGCGTTTGCCGAGAAGCGCAAGCCGGTGTGGCCGGGGAAGTAAATCTCAATGTCGTCCCTGCGAACGTAGGGACCCATACGCCGTGTCGTTAATTTTGAACGATACTGTTCGCAGACTTTGCGCTGCAACTGACGCCTGTGGTTATGGGTCCCTGTGTTCGCAGGGACGACGACTTTTGAGCGGCACCCAGGCCTTCAATCCGTTCGTCTCGTTGTTACTCATACCCCGGTGCGCGATAGACCTCGCGGCCGCCGACCCAGGTCGACAGCGCCTTCATGTCCCGGATGGTCACAGGCCTAGTGGTGAGGAAATCATCCGTCAGCACGGCGAAGTCGGCCAACTTACCCGGCTCGATCGAGCCGCGGGTTTTTTCCTCTCCAATAAGCTTGGCATAGTTGATGGTGACGAGCTTGAGCAGTAGCGGCCGCGAGGCGATCTTCTGGTCTTCGCCGTAGACGCCGTCCGAAATCGTGTCGCGGCTCGCCATGTGGTACAGGTTCCAGAACGGATTGAACGGCACCACGGGGCTGTCGGTGCCGCCGGCGACGAGCAGGCCCGCATCGAGATAGGTCTTTACTGGCGTGACTTCGCTCGCGGTGTCCCAGCCCCAATATTTCTTCAGCACAGGCGCTGCGAGATAGAGGTGATCCTGCGCCGAGACCGCGATATCGAGCGCCTTCAGGCGCGCGACCTGTTCGGGCCGCGAGACAAAGGCGTGCTCGACCGACCAGCGTTTGCCTTTGATCGACGAATCCTTGTCGGCCGCCGCATAGGCGTCGAGAACCTCGTCGAGCGCCGCATCGCCCACCGCATGGGTGATGACGTGCCATCCCTTGCCGTTCAGCTCGCGCACCACTTCGGTGTAGGCCGGCGGTGGCGACACAATGAGGCCGGTGAATTTCCCGCCCTGGCCGTAAGGTTCGAGATAGGGCTTTGAGAGGTGGCCGCCTTCAAATCCGCCATCGACCAGCAGCTTGACGCCATCGACTTTCACCCAGTCGTCGCCTTCGCCCTGATGGGTGCCCCAGGACTCGATCGCCTTGCGCGCGGCCTCCGCCGAGCGCAGCGAGAAGCCCGGCATGTAGACGGTCCAGCGCAGCGTCAGCTTTCCTTCCGCCTCCGCCTGCTTCATCAGGTGGTAGGCCTGGATCATGTCGCCCTTGTAGGAGCCTGGAATGCGAAGCGCGGTCATGCCGTAAGGCGCCACGGCCCTCTGGGTCGCGAGAATATCGTCTATGCTCAATGGCTTTGGACGCGGCAGCGTCACCATTGTCCGCGCTTCGTCGAACAATTCGCCGGTCAACTCGCCAGCGTCGTTGCGGCTGATCTGCCCGCCCGCCGGCACCGGCGTGTCCTTGGTGACGTTCCACTTCTTCAACGCGGTGGTGTTGAGAATGTATTCGTGGCCGCCGCGTACCAGTACGACCGGCTTGTTGGGCGCGGCCTGTTCGATCTCTTCGGCCGTCGGCAAGCGTTGCTCTTTCAACTGCGCCTCGTGCCAGTCGGAATTGGAGACAATCACCGTGTCCACTGCGGCTGCTGCTGCGGCGTTGGCGACCGTCGTCAAGAGTTCGCCAAGCGAGCGTACGTGACTGAGATCGACGCCGGAGCCTCCGCCCTCATTGTGGAAGTGGTCGTCGGTGATGCCGGGCGATACGAAGCGGCCCTTCAGATCGATCACTCTAGTTTGCGGGCCGACATAACGGCGCACGTCGCCATCGGTCCCGGCCGCCACGAAACGATCGCCCGCCACCGCGAAGCCCTGCACCACATGATCTGCTTCGTCGGCGGTAAAGACCTTTCCGTTGACGAACACGATATCGGCGGGTGCGGGCGCTTGCGCGAAAGCGGCGCTGTTCACGGTCAGGGCGGCGGCGGCGATCACGAGTCCAGTTCGCAGTTCGGTTCGCAGTTTCATGGGCGCTCCTTTTTATTGATTGGTAGAGCTGGCGATGCGGTTTACCTCTCAAGCCAATAGCAGAGGCGCAGGGGCTTACAAAGCGGGTGTGCCGCTTGGCTAGATCAATGCGTCTTTTGTGGGCTGCTGCGACACTTCTAATATTGCAACCAACGGATTTTCTGATGCGAACATATTATTTTGATAGGAAAGACGGAGCCGTCACGAGAGATACGGTGGGCATGCAATTTTCTACAACCTCCGCGGCTATTGAACATGGAAAGCATCTGGCGCGCCAGCTTCGCGGTGATCCTCGGCTCGCCGATCCTGATCTCTTCATCAGAGTGATCGACGAGTCCGGCGCAGAAGTTTACCGCGAGCCGGTCTACAAAGGAAAAGCGCAGTAGCGCGGCTGCGCTGCCCGCTTTTTGAGGGCAGAGCTCGGCGCCGCCGTCGTGATTTGCAAACCCTTGAAGTCCAAAACGCTGGCGAAGTCATCTGGAGCTTTAATCGGATAATTGAGAGCACGCCTCACCATTCCGGCGCGAATGCCGCCCGAGTCTTTGCCGGATCACGTCCCTCGTTAGGTGAGGGCGCAGGGGAAGCTGGGCGCGCAGCAGGCACCCGTAGCCTCGCCTGCAAATAAAAAAGCACACGAGTTAGTCCACCACAGGTACCACCGGATCACCCTGCTTTCCCGCGCGACGGTTTTAACGGCCTATTTCGTGCTCCCCTTGGTGAACCGGCTTTTTGTCACCATTGCCTCGCGGATGCCTCCGCGAAACGTAATGCCAGCATCGGGGCGTCAGGCCCACACGACTTCGCCGTCCGCTTGTCCGCGCATTCGTCTTGTGCGTGACAAGCGTCCACCGCATCCCGCGCCCAACGTTTTGCGACGATCGCGAAACGCCCATGTGGGCGCGGGACGATGCGGATTCTGCCGGTGATTTGGGGACGCGATCAACTGCGGCACATTGGCACGACGGGCAAATCACTTGTCGTGCTTTGACGGTGTGTCAAGGGAATGCTTTCATTCCCGGCCGGGCGCGTGACGAGCAATCCGGGCACCTTTCACACAAGGACGATATTGTGGCCGACGACCCCGGACATTCCAACGATGGACCACTGGATCGCGCCATAGCTATCCTGACCTTCGTTGCCGAGCAGAAGAAGGCTCTCTCGGCTGCCGAAATCGCCGCCGCGCTTGGCCTTCCGCTCCCGACCGCACATCGGCTCATCGGCAATCTCGAAAATCGCGGGTTGATCCAGAAAGCTCTCGGGACGAAACGTTACGTGGTCGGAAGCAAGCTGGTTACGCTCTCGGCCAAGACCATCGGAGCGGCGTTTCGTACCGTGCGGCGGCACGCCGTCCTGAGTGCTGTCGCCGACCGCATCGGCGAGCAGTGCGAAATCGGCGTCGTCCGCGACAACGTCGTGGTTTACGTCGACAGCGTCCGCTCGAAGCAGCAGCAAGCGTTGCAGTTCAATCCCGGAGACGCGGCCCCACTCCACTGCACCTCGACGGGCAAAATCTACATGAGCCGGCTCCCCGCGAAAGTCCGGCAACGGCTGGTGCATTCACTCTCTCTCATTCGATATACCCCGACGACGATTGCCGATCCCGAAGAGTTGTTGGCGCTCTTGGAGGAGACGCGAAGCAGAGGCTGGGCGAAGACAAACGAGGAGTTCGTTCGCGGGGTAGTGGGTTGCGCCGTGCCGATCGTCTCCCCGGCAGGTGATCTCATCGCGTGCCTGGGAGTTTCGGTGCCGGCGGCTCGTGTGGGTTTTGCCGGCCTGGATGCATTCATCGGTCCGTTGCAGCAAGCAGCGGCGTTGTTGTCTGAAACGATCCTTCAGGACAATGAGGATGTCATTTGATTCTCAATTTTCGGAATAAAAACTCTCGTTTTTTATCGCTCCGGCTCGACCTTAAACGGGCTTGGTGTATCTTTGAGGCAGATGATTGAGCTGATCGAATTTCACGCAGCTCCTTGCTGATCCAAAGCTACGATCTAAGCCGCCGAACCCTGAACGAACTGACCCTAAAGCACCCGCCGGACCGTCCGGCGAGATGCATCGCCATGCCAAAGTTTCCGGAGCGATCATGACCCCGCATTATGACGTTGCCGCCGTTCGCAAGTCCTTTCCGGCGGCCGAGCACATCGTCTACCTCGATAGCGGTTTCCAGACGCCGCTGTCGCTTCCGGTGAAGGAGGCGTATGAGCGCTTTTTACGGGAAGGGCTTGAGACCGCCGGCCCCAAGCAGATCTGGCTCAAACGTCTCGAAGAAACCCGTGCCAAGGTCGCGACCTTCCTTGGCGTCAAACCGCACGAAATCGCTTTCACCAAGAACACGTCCGAAAGTATGAACATCGCCGCCAACGCGCTGCCGCTTCGCGCCGGCGACAAGATTCTCATGATCCATGGCGATCATCCCAACAACGCTTATGCCTTCTTGAATCTTCAGAAGAAGGGCGTGGAAATCGTCTTCATTCCCATGACGGAAGTGATGGACGCCGAGAGTTTTCGGCCGCACATCGACGAAAGGACGCGTGCGATCTCGATGTCGCATGTCACGTTCCACGCCGGGCATCGGTTCGACGTCGAGAGCGTGGGCGAGCTCTGCGCGCAGCATTCCCTCTACTTCGTCGTGGACGTGATGCAGGGCATCGGTGTGGTGCCAATCGACGCCAAAGCCATGAAGGCGGCCTTCATCGGCTCCGGCACTCACAAGGGCCTGCTGGTGCCACAAGGGCTCGGTCTCCTCTACTGGGACGCAACGCGAACCGAGCTCGAACCGGCCTATCTTGCGGCTGCGAGCCTTGCCGAGCCGCCGCTCGATTTCATCGCCCGGCCGGACAACGTGGCCTTGCCGGCGACGGCGAGTCGTTTCGAACTCGGAAACCATAACCTTCCGGCGATCCAGGGCCTGGGCGCGGCGCTCGATTTCATCAACACGGTTGGCATCGAAAAAATTCAGCGGCACTGTTTCGACCTCGGCGACTATCTGATCGAACATCTTGATCAACTCGACGTTGGGCTGGTCGGCCCGCGTGATCGCCAACACCGCGCGCCGCATATCTACGTCATCGCTTTGCCGGTGGCCGATTGGCTGGAATATTTCACGCAGAATGGTATCCGCGTCTCGCCCGAGCGCGACGGGATCCGGGTGTCGCTCGGTATGTTCAACACCATGGCAGACATTGACAGGCTGATTGAGGCCATCCGCGCCCGCAACGTGCCCTCTGTTCAGACCCGTACAGCCGTCCTGTCCAAACTCGGATAGGCCGATCAGGAGTTCAATCCGCGACGGCATCCCGAGACGCTGAAAAGCGCCACAGCTCGGATGCTGTAGACCTTCAGGTGGCGCGGAGAATGACGTTATGCAGGTTGGCAGCAAAACTCAGAATCCAAACCGGCTCACCACCTATATCATGGTCAGCCTGTTCGTCGGCATCGCCGCAGGTTACGTGTGCAACACGCTCGCAAGCCCGGAGCAGGCGAAAGTTATCGCCGGCTATTTCACTATCGTGGCTGATATCTTTCTGCGGATGATCAAAATGATCATTGCGCCGCTGGTGTTTGCGACGATCGTCTCCGGAATTTCCAGCCTTGGCGCCAGCGGCGGTGCCGTCGGGCGGATCGCCGTCAAAGCATTAGCCTGGTTCATCACCGCGTCGGTGATATCGCTGCTGGTCGGACTTTTGCTTGCGAACGTGCTCCAGCCAGGTCACGGCCTTGGTCTGACGCTGCCCGAGGCAAATGCCACAACCAACGTTCAAACCGGCAGCTTGAATATCAAGGATTTCGCCGCTCACGTATTCCCCATCAGTGTCGTTCAAGCGATGGCGGGGAACGAAGTGCTGCAGATCCTCGTGTTCTCGATGTTCTTTGGCTTCGCGCTGAGCGCCGTCAAGGTCACACTTGCTCCGGACATCGCAAAGTCGATCGATCAAATCGTCCCGGTCATGCTCAAGTTCACCGACTATGTCATGCGTTTCGCGCCGCTCGGTGTGTTCGCAGCGATGGCCGCCGTAATCACCACGCAGGGAGTGGGGGTCCTCGTCACGTACGGAAAATTCGTCAGCGCCTTCTACTTCGGCCTCGCGGTCCTCTGGCTCATCATCATCTTCGCCGGCAGCCTCGTGCTCGGCGGAGCCATCAAGCCACTGCTTCGCCTGCTGCGACAGCCGATGATGATCGCTTTCTCGACCTCCAGTAGCGAGGCGGCCTTCCCGAAGATGATCGAGCAGCTGATGAAATTCGGCGTCTCGGAGCGGATCACCGGTTTCGTCCTGCCGCTCGGCTACTCGTTCAACCTCGATGGTTCGATGATGTACCAGACGTTTGCGGCGCTGTTCGTCGCCCAAGCCTTCGGCATCGAGATGCCGATCACGACCCAGATCGCGATGTTGCTTCTTTTGATGGTGACCAGCAAGGGCATCGCTGGTGTACCCCGCGCGTCCTTGGTCGTGGCTGCGGCGACGCTTCCCACGTTTGGCCTGCCGGCCGGAGGCCTCGTCCTGCTGATCGGCATCGACGCCTTTCTGGACATGGGACGGACGATGACCAACGTCATCGGCAATGGCGTCGCGACCGCCGTCGTTGCCAAGTGGGAAAACGAACTCGGTGAGCCAGTTGAGGAAGGTGTCGAATTCCTGCCAGCCGCGGTCGCGGGATAGCTACCTTCGATCCCGCCGCTTCGATGCCGGAGATTGCGAAACGTCCCTCATGTGGGCGCGGGACGATGCGGATTCTGCCGGTCATTTGGGGACGCGATCAACTGCGGCACATTGGCACGACGGGCAAATCACTTGTCGCGCTTTGACGGTGTGTCAAGTCCCAAGCCTCGGCCCTGCGCAAGCTCCGGTAAACTCGACGTCACTCCAGCGAGCTGAGATAGGTGGCGACGGCCCGGATCTGCGCGTCCGTCAGATTGTGAGCAATGGGTTGCATGATGGCGGAGTTGTCCGGATTGTTCTTGTCCTGGCCGCGCTCCTTGTCCCAATTCGTCAGCTTCTTGTAGACGTAGTCGTGAAGCTGTCCCGCCAGGCGCGGAAACGCGTCACGGCCCCTGGCATCATCGCCGTGGCAGGAAGCACATGGCGGAACGTCGGATTTCACGACACCTTCAAGATAGATCTTTTTGCCCTCGGTCAGGTTCTCTCTCGATATGCCGTCCAGCGGCTTTGGATCGAGATCGTGGAATTGCTGCGCCAAGGCCTTCTCCATTTCCGGCGACAGCACATGGGCGACGTTGAACATTACGGGGTTGTTGCGGCGACGTTCGATGAAAGCCTGCAGCTGATTGACGAGATATTCGGGTTGTTGTCCGGCAAGCCGGGGCATCGGATAGGAACCGCGGAAACCCTGACCCTGGAGACCGTGACAGGTCTTGCAGTAATCAATCTTGGCTTTGAGTTCAGATTGCGAAAAGTCAGCCTTGCGCTTTTCCTCTGCGTGCACGGCCAAAGACGTCGCTAAGGCGAAGGTAACCGCCACTAGTGCCGCTGAAATCCGCATCGGACCGCCCCTCGAAAGATGGTCACGTTACGCCGCGCGGGGCAGTCCGATCCAGTTCAATTTTTCCGGCACGAATTGATCCAAATCAAATCGATCCACCCGGATATTTCCAAAGGTGATCAATATTGACCAGGTATGGGAGAAAACCTTCCGTAACCTCTGGTTTTATCGCGTCGACGTGCGACGAAACATTATGTTTCGATGCATGTGGAGTTATTTTGATGCAACTTATAGTTGCCAGAATGATACATTCCCGCGAAAACCAACCAGCTTGCAGCTATTGCCTTAGCTGCGCTTCCCACTCTTGGATTATCGTCGTTCCCGTAATTTGGCTTTTAGGTTCGTGCGGCGGCACGGAGCGTTGCAAAGAACGGGATAGCGCGCCATGCGAAGCGAGGTTGGTCGTATCTCTCAGAGCTTGATTGACTTCAAAGTCATCGCCGCGCTTGCGTTGGTTGCCGTCGCGGCGGGTTGCTTGACGCTCCTTTCCATTTCCCCTGCGCAAGCGTTGCCGAGTTTCGCACGACAGACCGGGCAACCTTGCGGCACCTGCCATACCGATTTTCCCGCGCTGACGCCGTACGGCCGAAGATTCAAGCTGCTCGGATACACGACCGGCGGCGGCGAATTCCGCACGACGCCGTTCTCCTCGCAAACCGCGATAAACGCGCGCGCCGAATATGAAAAGATGATGGGTTACGTGAAGACACTGAATTCGTCGCAACCCTCTTCGATAAAGACAGAGGAAGTCAAGGAGTGGGTGCCGCCGGTCTCGATGATGGCCATCGTCGGCTACACGCGCACCCAGGCGGACCTGACCGGCGCAGATCCCTACAGTCCGAACAACAATGTGGTGCTCTCACCCTTCAGTGCATTCTGGGGCGGCGCGATCACCGACCATATCGGCGCCTTCGCGCAGGTGACCTACAACGCAATTGGGCCAGGTCCTTCGGCAGATCCGTTCGATCGCCATACCTGGACCTGGGACAATACCGATGTTCGCTATGCCAGCACCGCCCATCTCGGCCCGCTCGATATCATCTACGGCATTACAGCCAACAACAATCCAACCGTGCAGGATGTCTGGAACAGCACGCCAGCATGGAGCTTCCCGTACGCAGTATCGAACGTCTTTGGTCCACAAAACCCAGCGACGGTGATCGAGGGCGCCTTCGCCGCGCATGTTGGAGGCGTCGGCACCTATGCCTTCATCAACGACCTGCTTTACCTCGAAATTTCGGGTTACAAGACGCTGGGCTTCAGCGCGCAGAACAATCTCGGCACCGACCCGTTCGATGCGCCCGGACAGCTCAGTGGCGTCGCGCCTTACTGGCGCGTCGCGCTGGAGCCGCACTGGGGCAGGAACACGCTGATGGTCGGCGCGTTCGGCGGACAGTTCAATGTCCATCCCTGGATCGATTCCAGCTTTGCAACGTGGTCAACCGCGGTATTCCCGCAAGTCGACAAATTCACCGATGTCGGCTTCGACACCCAGTATCAGTACCAGGGCGACAGTTGGTGGCTGACCTTGCGCGGCAGCTATATTCGCGAGTTTCAGCAACTGGGCGCGACATTCGCAAACGGGCTGGGACCGTTTGGGCCCACCAATGCGAACGACCTGCTGAACAGCCTGCACCTGCAGGCGTCGTTTGCCTACGGCGCCGACAACAGAATCGTATTAACGGGACAATATTTCAATCAATGGGGCACCGCCGACGCCGGCTTGTACGGGACCGATCCCGCGAGCGGGCTTGCGATGACGCCTAACACCAACGGCTGGACGGCGGAGATCGCCTATATCCCGTTCGGCGCCGGCAAGATGCCGGGATGGCCGTGGTTCAACGCCCGCATCGGCCTGCAATACACCTATTACAACAAGCTGAACGGCACCACGGTCGGGGCCAGTGCCAACAACACGCTGTTCCTCCATGCCTGGTTTGCGATGTAGGTGGACCTGCCCCTATTCGGAGAGAGTCTGATGAAGAAAATTCGTTTCATCCACGTCGCAGCGCTCGCGGTGACCCTGACGGGGCCGGCGCTCGCAGCCGATCTGCCGATGAAGTCGGAGGCGCCCTATGTTGAGCCGCGGTTCAGCTGGACAGGATGTTATGTCGGCGGACACGTCGGCGGCGGCAAGGGTAGCAAGGCCATGACCGATCCGGTGCAACTGGTGCAGGATTCCTTGATTGCGCCGGGCACAACGGCCGGCGTCACCACCGTGACGACGTCGCCGACCGGCGCGGTGATAGGCGGCGAGATCGGTTGCGACTATCAGTTTTCTTCCAACGTCGTGGTGGGAATCGAAGGCACCGCTTCGGGAACCACCATGAAGGGCAGCGCAATGGTCGGCCTGCCCGCCGGCGTTCCCGGCGATGTCGCGCTGGTGCAGGCCAACAACGACTTTCTTGCTGGTGTGACGGGGCGGGTCGGATATGCCTTTGATACCGTCCTGGTCTATGCCCGCGGCGGCTTTGCGGTCGCGGGCGATAAATACGATGTGAGCGGCGGCACCTTCGCGGGCGGCGGACCGTTCCACTTTCAAGGCGTGGACAATCGCTACGGCTGGATCGCTGGAGGCGGCGTCGACTGGGCATTCGCGCGCCATTGGTCGGCGAATGTCGAATATGACTATTACGGATTCGGCAACGGCAACATTCTGATGACCGACCAGTTCAGCGGCACCACGGGCGTCGTTAACGTCAAGCAAAGTGTCCAGGTCATCAAGGTCGGGCTCAACTTTCACATCTGGGGGTCCGGTTGGTGATACTCGGAGCCCATTTAACTGACGAGGAAGGGGTGGACGGCACGAAGCGGTGCCGGACGACGGCGGCTCGCTTGCGGTTGGCTTTTCAGGCGTCGATCCTGACGATAGCCTTTTCCGTCAGCGTCGCAGCGCAGGAACGAACCGCGCCGGCAGCGAGCGGCTTCGAAGCCAAGCTCGAATATTGCAAGACCTGTCATGGACTACAGGGCCAGGGCTATCTCGGATATTTCCCGATGCCGCGGCTCGCCGGACAACAGCCCGACTATATCGAGGCTCAGTTGCGGGCCTTCATCGAACGCCGGCGCAGCAATCCCATCATGCGCAACGTTGCCCATGTGCTGAGCCCGGCAATGATCTCGTCGCTGGCGAATCATTTCCATCACCTCAATCCGCCGCCGTTCGGCGGCGCGCCGAGGGGCGCAGTCGTGACAGGCAAGCGGATCTACGACGAAGGGTTGCCTGAATCCAACGTTCCCGCCTGCTCCGCTTGTCACGGCGCAGAAGGCAGGGGCCAGAACGAAATTCCAAGGCTGGCAGGCCAGCTCTATCCCTACATGGTCGGCCAGTTGACGGGCTGGAGCAAGGAGCGGGGGCAGGGCACCGCGGTCGATACCTCCGCGATCATGGCGCCGACGGCGCACAATTTGACACGTTCACAGGTTGAAGCGGTGGCGGCCTATGTCAGTAGTTTGCAATGAGTCTTGCCTGCACATCCGGCGATACATTCGTGAATGCATGAGGCGCGAAAGCTTGGGATCATGAAGCGCATTGGGCTGAAAGCGGCGATCCTGGCGTTGGTCGCATCCACTGTTTCCATCGTGTCGGCACTGGCCGGCGATAGTGCGGCCGTGCGCAACTGCACCTGGTGCCACGGTGCCGACGCGCAGGGCTACACCGTAGCACCTCGACTCGCCGGACAACGTCCGCAATACATCATGAAGCAGATCCAGAGCTTCCATGAGCACACGCGAAACAATCCGTTTTCCAGGCAATATATGTGGAACGCGGTGGCCGCGCTCAGTCAGTACGACGCACGTGATCTCGCCAATTATTTCGCGACAATTCCGCCGAAACCCGCCAATGACGGCGATAGCGCACTCGCTGTAAAGGGAAAACAAATCTTCATGGATGGAATTCCCGAGGCCAACATCGTTTCCTGCTATGCCTGTCATGGGCCGAATGGCGAGGGCGTGAGAGACATCCCGCGCCTCGGCGGGCTCGCCTATTTCTATGTCAAGGCGCGGCTGGAACAATGGGGCCAAGGGTATCATTCGACGCTGGGGTCACCGATGCCGCTGGTAGCGAACCATCTCGGGCCTGAGGAAATCGAGGCACTCGCCTCCTATCTGAGCTTTGTTAAATAGGGGAGAATATCGACCCGCTCATCGAAATTCCGGTGCCGGCCACCGCAGATGAAGGTGCGATTACCCTCGTTCGGCCTCGGCTTCTTGCTCCAGCCGCAAGATATGCTCGCGCAGTACACCAAAACGCTCTTCCGTGATATCGCTGAACAGCGGATCCTTGTGCGCCGTCACGGCCGAAGCGATTTCTGTCCAATCATGAGGTTTAAGCGCCCTGATCGCGGCGGGAAAGAAATTTCGATCTTCCGCTGCCATGTGGCGTCACTCGCACATAATGAAATCGCGAATGATGGCATCGACATTCTTCCGGAGGATTTCGCGATCCGCAAGCACGTTCTTGATCGCGTGAGCAACACGGCGCAACCCTTCAACCCCTTTTCGGTGTTCGTCAGCGAGATTGCCGATCTTCGCCGCCGCACCTGGATCGCGCTCCCGCAGCTTGGCGAAGACTAATTCTTCCTGGGGATGGTGATAAACTTCAGTGTAGACCTCAAAGTAACCGATGATTGCGCGAAAAACCTCGTAGTCGGGTCGCTCTCCGCGGTCGAAAACGTCAAGTTCTCGCTCAAAGATTACCAGCAGCTTCTCGATATTTCTGTGCTCTTCGGTTAAGCGCTCGATGATCATGGCCGCGCTCCAATGGTAAACAGATCATTGTTAGCGCTGTTGCCACACGAGGATTTTGCGGCAGATCAAATCCCTTCAGCCGCACACCGTCATGGCGACCTGGCTACGAAGCCGGCCTCATCCTGTTTAACAAATGAAAAACCCGCCAAAGGCGGCGGGTCGTTCGTGGCAAATTCTGTAAAGAAGTCAGTGGTGAATTGGCGTGAACGCTGTTGCGAAGAAATCCTTGTACATTTCGCCGATCTTTTTGGATTCGGCAACGAACGTTTCGTAGCCCGACTTCATATGATCCGTTGTGAGTTTCAACGCTTCGTCTGGAGCCTTCAAGGTAGCGAGTTTCTCAAAATAGGTTTTGTTAGCTTCAAACGCGGCCTTTGCGTAATCGGTTTGAGCAGTTGTTATAGCTGTAAGCTTAGCCTGAACGGGAGCAAGATCGGTCATTGGAATCTCCTTTGAGGACGTTGTGGTTTATCAATCGCGGCACTAGCGGTTCGACATCGCGTTGATGCAACGCGCTGCATCGCGCACTCCGGAATTGCTGGCCAGACCAGCGCCGTCAGCCGTTCAAGAAGTGCCTGATACCGCACCGACGGCCGTGACTTCGGCATATCAGACACGAAAATCGCTGTCCGCAAACCACCAAATAGCATGATCATAAGGACGGCTTTGATCGACTGGTTCATCTCTGCACCCAGGAGCGGAAAAAGAAAAACATCCGCGAATTTAAGGCCGTAGGAGGAATGCTCCGTATCTTAACAGCCGCGATCCTCCTCTGCTCAAGGAAACAAACTACAAGTCCGCGATGGGCTCTTTGTTCTAGATCAATATCCTGGCTTATCAGGCAAGGTGCCGATCTCCGATTTGAGTGTGCGCCGTTTTTTCGGGGCAGAGCGGAAATCGGACTTCGGGGCCGCCAAGGTTGACGGGCCATCAGGGAATACTGTCGTTTCCGGGGCGATGTTTCGTGCCCGAGCTTCTTAACGCAACTAAGTTCCGCGG
>NZ_JBEKRB010000053.1:0-37419 GCF_049519115.1 Bradyrhizobium sp. | reverse complement strand
TCGAACTTGTCTTCAAGCTCGATTTCCTTGGCGACGGTGACGCCGTCCTTGGTGATGCGGGGGGCGCCGAACGACTTGTCGAGCACGACGTTGCGGCCCTTGGGGCCGAGCGTCACCTTGACCGCGTTGGCGAGAATCTCGACGCCGCGCAGCATGCGGTCGCGGGCGTCGACGCCGAATTTAACTTCTTTCGCTGACATTGAGTGTTTCCTTGAAATCTAGGGATGAGGAAAAGGACGCTTAAGCGGCCTTCTTCTTGCTGGCGGGAACGTCGGTGAGGACGCCCATGATGTCGCTCTCCTTCATGATGAGGAGATCTTCGCCATCGATCTTGACTTCAGTGCCCGACCATTTGCCGAACAGGACGCGGTCGCCGACCTTGATGTCGATCGGGATCAGCTTGCCAGCCTCGTCACGGCCACCCGGGCCGACGGCGGTGACTTCGCCCTGCGAGGGCTTTTCCTTGGCTGAATCGGGAATGATGATGCCGCCTGCGGTCTTCTCTTCGGCGTCGATGCGCTTGACCACGACGCGGTCGTGAAGCGGACGGAATTTCATGCAGTCCTCCTAAGATTTTGAAGATGTTTGCGATTTTTGCAAAATTGGCACTCGCCGCCGACGAGTGCCAGCGGGCTAAACAGGAGATAATCCAGGTTGAGCGGGGAGACAAGGTGCCTTAGCAGAAAAATTGGCACTCAAATGTGGCGCCTGCCAATTTCAGAAATCATCGTTAATCCGGCAGGGTCTGAGCTCGCGCGATGCATTAGCAGTCGCGGCAAGTTGCTGCCAGTGCTGACTTTTTCAACAATTCATTAAACATTTAGCCTTGTGATGGGTTGTTCGCGTGCGTCACATTTCTCTCATGTGAGTGCATCTCGACTCAGGTGGCTCTGTTCCGTGTTCCGGCCACCCCAGCCGCAAATGCACTCTCGCAATTTGGAGGGTTGGCATGGTCTCGCGGGTTGGCGTTTCCGAAGACTTCCGGAAACAGGTGCTGGGTTATGGGCTGACGACGGCGGAAATTCTCTACCGGATGCCGGATCATCCATCGCTGCTGCAAACATACGTCTGGCAGAATTACGATCTGTTTCCGAAATTCCCGGCGCTGCGGGATTTCCTCGCCTTCTGGGAGCAAAAACTCGAGGGACCGCTTTATTCGGTCCGCGTGGCGCATTCCAAACTGATCAAGCCAGCTGAACTGCGCGCCGTCGACGGCGTGTTTCGGTTGCATTGAGCCCGTCATTGCGAGCGAAGCGAAGCAATCCAGAATGAGTGCACGAGTCTGGATTGCTTCGTCGCTGCGCTCCTCGCAATGACGCGGAGAGAGTTCAGCCTAAACTGCTCGCTTGTCCGGGACGACGAGCGTGGCATGTGCTAGCCTCGTTCGAACAACGAACAGGGAGAGCAGGGATGGCCAAGAAGAAGTCGAAGAAGCCGGCCTCACGGGCCGCCGCGACCAAGAAAGTCGCGCAGAAGAAATCGTCGGCGCGCAAAGTTGCCGCCAAGCCCACCGCGCGGCGCAAACTCAAGAGCAAGGGCAGGGCGGCAGCGCCCGTCAAGCGCGCGCGAGGCAAACAGCGCGTCGCCATCAGCCATTACCGTGACGAGGACTTCAAGGCCGACGGCCTGCGCACGTACGCGAAGTACCGCGATCTTGGTGTGGCCGAAGCCAGCGCCGGCGTGGCGCGGGCGCATGTGATCCGCCTGATCGGGCCGTGCGAGCCGGAGGTGGTGTCGAAACTGCATTTCCACGACGTCGATTTCCAGATGGTCTATGTCCTCAAGGGATGGGTGAAGACCTATCTGGAAGGCGTTGGCGAGACGATGTTCAAGACGGGCAGTTCCTGGACCCAGCCGTCGCGCATCAAACACCTGATCATGGATTACTCCGACGACGTCGAATTGCTGGAAGTGATCCTGCCGGCCGAGTTCAAGACGGTCGAATTGGCGGTGTGATTGGGGCGCCGTCATTCCGGGGCGCACGAAGTGCGAACCCGGAATCTCGAGATTCCGGGTCCAACCCTGCGGGTTGTCCCGGAATGACGACGCCATGGCGTCGTCACGTCAACACCCCGACAATCGCGCCCATCAGGCACGTCGTCAGCGTGCCCGAGACGATCGATTTCAATCCGAGCGAATTGATTTCGGCGCGGCGGTCCGGCGCCATGGTGCCGAGGCCGCCGACCATGATGCCGAGGCTGCCGAAATTGGCGAAGCCGCACATCGCATACAGCATGATCAGCCGCGAACGCGGGTCGAGCGTGTCGGTGCCGAGCTTCGAAAAATCGACATAGGCGATTAGCTCGTTGAGCACGGTTTTGGTGCCCATCAGGCTGCCGGCCGGGACCGCTTGCGACCACGGCAATCCCATCAGCCAGCACACCGGCGCCATCACGTAGCCGAGCAGCCGCTGCAAGGTGATCGCACCGTTCATATCCGGCAGCAGGCCGAGAATCGAATTGGCAAGATGAACCAGCGCCACCAGTACGATCAGCATGGCGACGATGTTGAGCAGCAGTTCAAGGCCTGCGGTGGTGCCCTTGACGATCGCATCCATGGTGGAGGCCGCATGCAGGTCGGGATCATTGGCGAGGCGCGGATCGGCTGACGAGCCGCCGGTCTTCACGTCGATAGTTTCAGGCACCATGATCAGGCTGACGAGAATGGCCGCGGGCGCGCCCAGCACCGAGGCAATCACAAAATGCGCCCCCGCATCCGGGATCAGAGGCGCCAGCAGCGTGGCGTAAAGCACCAGCACGGTGCCGGCGATGCCCGCCATGCCGCCGGTCATCACCAGAAACAGTTCGCTGCGGGTCAGTCTCGCGAGATAAGGGCGGATAAACAGCGGCGCTTCGACCATGCCGAGAAAGACGTTGGCGGCGGTGGAGAGCCCGACCGCGCCGCCGATTCCAAGCGTGCGCTCGAGCGCCCAGGCCAGGCCGCGCACCACCGGCGGCAGGATGCGCCAGTAGAACAGCAGCGTGGTCAGCACGCTCATCACCAGCACGATGGGCAGCGCCTGGAACGCCAGGATGAACTCGTTACCCGGCGATTTCAGGTCGAATGGCAGCGCGCCGCCGCCGAGATAGCCGAACACGAACGAAGTACCCGCGCGCGAGGCCTGCGCGATCGCGCCGACCGCGTCGTTGATGGCGCCGAACACATGCGCCACGCCGGGCAATTTGATCAGCACGACGGCGGTGAGAAGGGTGACCAGAAGCCCGATCGCCGTCTGCCGCAGCGAAACCGCACGGCGGTTCTCGCCAAAAATCCAGGCGAGCCCGAGCAGGGCAACAATGCCGAGCGCCGATTGCAGTTGAAGCATGATGCCCCTCGAAACCCCAGTGGATTATGGCAGCGTTGCAAGCCATGCAAAGCCTATTCTGAAGCGAGCGGCCGTTGACAACAAAGCCATCATCGGTCACCGATCATGAT
Source organism: Bradyrhizobium sp. (assembly GCF_049519115.1). GTDB lineage: Bacteria > Pseudomonadota > Alphaproteobacteria > Rhizobiales > Xanthobacteraceae > Bradyrhizobium. Next base: position 33,984 of record NZ_JBEKRB010000053.1, on the reverse strand, counting down.
TATGTCCTCACTTTCGCCGGTGACCGCCGGCACGCTGCTCAAACAGCCCTCTTTTCTCTTCTTCCTGCTGTCGCGAAGCCTGACGCGATTCGCCAGCCAGATCGGCGCGGTGGCGATCGGCTGGCAGATCTATGATCTGACCGGCAGCGCCTTCGAGCTTGGCATGATCGGGCTGGTGCAGTTCCTGCCCACCGCGCTCTTGGTGTTTGTCGCAGGCCACACCGCCGACAAGTTCGAACGCAAGCGTGTGGTGCAGCTCTGCCAGTTGGCGGAAGCTCTCACTGCTCTATTCCTTTGTTGGGGCTCCTATGCCGGCTGGCTCACCGAGGTTCACATCTTCATCGCGACGTTCGTGCTGGGGATGGCGGGTGCGTTCGAGAGCCCGACCATCGCGGCGCTTCTGCCGCTGATTGCGCCGCAGGGTTCGCTGCAACGCGCCACCGCACTGTCGAGCGCGGCCGCGCAGGTCGCGACCATCACCGGTCCCGCGCTCGGCGGAATTGCTTTTGCGTTCGCGCCCGGTTTGCCCTACGGCATCATGCTGGTGTTCTGGCTGCTCAGTGCGGTGCTGACCGGTGCCATCAAGGCGACCGAACCTGAATCCCCCAAGGATGCGGCCACGGCGGACGACATCTATGCCGGCGTCCGTTTCATCCGTAATAATTCCGCGATCCTCGGCACGATCTCGCTCGATCTGTTCGCGGTGTTGTTCGGCGGGGTGACCGCGCTGCTGCCGATCTATGCGCGCGACATCCTGATGGCGGGCCCGTTCGGCCTCGGCATCCTGCGCGCCGCGCCGGCCGTCGGCGCATTGATCATGACCGCGGTGTTGGCGCGCCACGCCATTGAAAGCCGTGTCGGATTGCGGATGTTTCAGTCGGTGATCGTGTTCGGTGTGGCGACCGTCGTATTTGCGCTGTCGCACTGGATGTGGCTGTCGGTGCTGGCGCTGGCGGTTCTCGGCGCCGCCGATACGGTGAGCGTGGTGATCCGTTTTTCGCTGGTGCAGTTGTCGACGCCGAACGACATGCGCGGCCGGGTCGGCGCGGTGAACTTCCTGTTCATCAACGCCTCGAACTATCTCGGTCAGTTCGAAAGCGGCGTGGCGGCCGCGCTGCTCGGCACGGTGGCCTCGGCCGTGCTCGGCGGCGTCGCTACGGTCGCGATCGCGCTATTGTGGATGAAACTGTTCCCGACGCTGCGCGATGTGGAGAGACTGGAGTAGGGCGCGCGCTCTTGTCCCGGACGCGATGAAGCGTAAAACGACTCAGCGCAGATCCGGTACCCAAGAAGATGAGGCGAAGATAGGCCCCGGTTCAGCAGCGCATCGCATAGCGCGTCTAAGACGCGCGTGAACGCGCTTATGCGCGGCGCTGCGCCCGGGGCACGAAACTTAACCCCGCCCAACGAACGGCATCTTGCTCGCCATCACCGTCATGAACAGCACGTTGGCGTCGAGCGGCAGGCCCGCCATGTAGGCGACCGCGTCGCCGACCGCCTTGGAGTCCATCCGCGGTTCCGGCATCTTGCGGCCGTCCGGCTGCAAGACGCCGTCGACCATGCGGTCGGTCATGGGGGTTGCGGCATTGCCGATATCGAGTTGGCCGACCGCTATGTCATAGGCGCGGCCGTCGAGATTGGTGGCCTTGGTGAGGCCGGTGATGGCATGCTTGGTCGAGGTATAGGGGGCGGAGAACGGCCGCGGCGCATGCGCGGAAATCGAACCGTTGTTGATGATGCGGCCACCGCGCGGGGTCTGGTCCTTCATGATGCGGAACGCATGCTGCGTGCACAGGAACGCCGCGGTGAGGTTGGTGGACACCACCGCCTGCCACTGCGCGAGGCTCAAATCCTCAAACGGCATCGCGGGTGTTCCCATGCCGGCATTGTTGAACAAGAGATCGAGCCGGCCATAGGTCTCCATCACCTTGGCGAAAAGTGCTGCGATCGCGCCTGCGTCTGTCATGTCGGCGGAGACGGCGAGGCTCTTGCCGGCAACGCCGAGCTTGGCGGTTTCTTCCAGCTTCTCCAGGCGACGCCCGGCGAGCACGACGGTGAAGCCCGCATTCATCAGCGCCAATGAAGCCGCGCGTCCGACGCCGGTTCCGGCTCCGGTGACGATCGCGATCTTGTTTTTGGGCTCGGTCATTGTTTCCTGCCTTTTTTCTTCGGTTTTACGTCTTGTCGTATTTTATGTTTTCGGTGTTTCGGTCTTGTAGGGCGGCCGCGGGATGTTCTGATGCGCCGCCCGCAACGCCGCCGACCAGCGTGAACGCAAATCGTGGAAATAGGGCTCGCCGGCCTCGATGCGGTGGTTGAGGTCGGCGTCGCAGACGTCCGAACGCGCCACCAGCACGTCGATCGGGAGGCCGACGCCGAGATTGGAGCGCATGGTGGAGTCCATCGAGATCAGGCTGGTCTTGAGCGCCTCGTAAAGCTCGACGTCGTAGTGCATGGCGCGGTCCAGCACCGGTTTGCCGTATTTGTGTTCGCCGATCTGCAAATAGGGCGTATCGGTGGTGCATTCGATGAAATTGCCGGCCGGATAGACCATGAACAGGCGCATCCGCGCGCCCTTGATCTGGCCGCCAAACAGGAACGACACGTCGAAATTGATGTCTTCCGATTTCAGCGCGGTGCCTTCGGTGGCGTTGACGGCGCGGATTGCGCGGCCGATGCGCTGCGCGGCCTGGAACATGGTCGGCGCGTTCATCAGCGTTTCGACGTCGCCTGTGTCGGGGTCTTCCATGCCTTCGGTCAGGGTCGACAGCACGGACTGGCTGATCGCGAGATTGCCGGCGCTAGCGATTGCCATGATGCGCTCGCCGGGCTTGGAGAAGATGTGCAGTTTGCGGAACGTCGAGACGTTATCGAGACCGGCATTGGTGCGGGTGTCGGCGATCATGACAAGCCCTTCCCGCACCAGCACTCCGCAGCAATAGGTCATTTCGCGTCCCTAAATATTATCGCGGCGCGAAACTAGCCAATTTCGCCTGCCGGTCCAACCCCAATCGGACAATCGAGGCGGGTGGAATTATGACTGGCTTTGCCACTGGCCCTGGCGGCCGGCCTGATCGACCTGCACCGCAACTGTCAGCACTTCGGTGCCGCCGCCATAGCGGGTGCCGCGGACCGGTGCGGCGCCGAGATAATCGAGGCCGAGCGCCACGCGGGCGTGGGCGTCGGTGGCGCAGATCGCATTCGCCGGATCGAAGGCGACCCAGCCCAAATTCGGCACGTAGGCTTCGGCCCAGGCGTGACCGGCCGGCTGGTTCACCAAGCCGTCGGAGCGCAGGAAATGCCCCGATATGAAACGGGCGGGCACGCTCACCGAGCGCGCGCAGGCGATGAAGATATGCGCGTAGTCCTGGCATACGCCGCGCTTCAAGGCGAAAGCCTCGGCCGCCGACGTCCCGCTATTGGTCGGATCCTCGTCGAACGTCATGTGGTCGTTGATCTGGAGCATCAGGGCATGCAGGAATCCCAGCACGTCTTTCTCCGACTCCGAACGCAGTTCGCGCGAGAACGCCTCCATCGCCGGATTGACCTGCGTCAACTCGGTCGTGCGTAAAAAAAAGCCCGGCGGAAAACGTTCGTCGGTGCCGCGCAGCACGCCGCCGGTGTCGTGGGTTTCGATCAGGCCCTGAGCCGTGATGGTGAGGTCTGAGAGCGCAGACTCGGTCAGCACATGGATGGTGTTGCCGAAGGCGTCCTGACGTACATGAAGGCGGGAGTCGGTGGATACGTCGATCTGCCACTCGGCGACATATTGTCCGTCATGGCTGCCGGGCGTCATCCGCAGAATCTGGGTGATGCCGGTGGCCGCCGGTTCGTAGTGATAGGTGGTTGAGTGGGCGATGCGCAGGCGCATGAGGTGTATTTCCGAGTCAATGTCGTGAGGCAGCGGAAGTGCGCTCCCTCTCCCAAAGGGAGAGGTGGGACTGAACCAGCGGATGCGTCTGATTGCAAATCAAGCTTCTAACGTCAGATCAAATACTGTTTGGCGATGATTTCACCAAGCCTTGAATTGTCGGCGATGAATTCCTGGATGAATTCATGCACGCCGTGCTGGAAAATATCATCCATATTGCTGTGTTCCAGCCGGTTGCGGACGCCGCGGGCGTGGCGCTGGGAGGCGCCCTGACGGCCATAGGCAACCCCGATCTGGTCCAGATTGCGCACGAGATTGCCGTAACAACTTGCCAGCGAACGCGGCAGGGTATCGTTGAGGATCAGGAGGTCGGCGATCAGCCAGGGCTTCATGGTCTCGCGATAGACCCAGTGATAGGCGGTCAGCGCCGACACCGAGCGCAGGATCGAGGTCCACTGATAATAGTCGAGCGGGCCGCCGACATGTTCCTCTTCGGGCAGCAGCACGTGGTATTTCACGTCGAGGATGCGGGCGGTGTTGTCGGCGCGCTCGACATGAACGCCGAGGCGCGAGAACCAGTAGGCGTCGTTGCGCAGCATGGTGCGGTAGGCCGAGCCATCGAAACGCAGCGATGTTTCCTGCACGAAGCGCAGGAAGCGCGCCAGTTCCTCGCGGGTCTTGGTGCCTTTGCCCCAGAGTTCCCCGAGCTCGATCCAGGCCGAGTTGATGGTGTCCCACATTTCGCTGGTGAGCGCGGTGCGTACCGAACGCGAATTTAGCCGGGCCGCCTCGATGCAGTTCTTGATCGAGGAGGGGTTATTGGGGTTGAACGACAGATAGTCGACGACGTTCTGTTCGTTGGCTTCGCTGTAGAGCTTGTAGAAGTTTTGGCTGACGCCGGCGGTGAGCAGCGCCGATTCCCATTCATTGGTCTTGCCGATATAGGCGGCCGGCAGCGCGGTCACGCGCAAGGTCGCGTCGATCGTGCGCGCGATATATTCGGCCCGTTCGACATAGCGGGCGAGCCAGTAAAGGTTTTCAGCGGTGCGCGACAGCATGAATTATTCGTCCAATATCCAGGTGTCCTTGGTGCCGCCACCCTGGCTCGAATTGACCACCAGCGAGCCTTCCTTCAGCGCCACCCGCGTCAGGCCGCCCGGCACGATGGTCGTGCGCTGGCTTCCCGTCAGCACAAACGGCCGCAAATCGACGTGGCGCGGCGCAAGACCGGACGCAGTGCAGGTCGGGCAGGTCGATAGCGCCAGCGTCGGCTGGGCGATGAATCCTTCCGGCTCGCGCTTCAACTTGTCGCGAAACGCCTCGATCGTGGCCTTGGTCGCGGCCGGTCCGATCAGCATGCCGTAGCCGCCCGAGCCGTGAACTTCCTTGACGACGAGTTCACTGAGATGGTCGAGCACGTAAGCGAGGTCTTTCGGTTCGCGGCAGCGCCAGGTCTGCACGTTCTTCAGGATCGGCTCTTCGCTGAGATAGAATTTCACGATCTCCGGCATGTAGGAGTAGATCGCCTTGTCGTCGGCAATGCCGGTGCCGACCGCATTGGCCAGCGTGATATTGCCGGCGGCATAGGCCGACATCAGTCCGGGCACGCCGAGCGCGGAATCCGGCCGGAAGGTGAGGGGGTCGAGGAAGTCGTCGTCGAGGCGGCGGTAGATGACGTCGACGCGTTTGAGGCCTTCGGTGGTGCGCATGAACACCTCATCGTCCTTGACGATGAGGTCGCGCCCTTCGACCAGTTCGATGCCGAGCTTGTCGGCGAGGAACGAGTGTTCGTAGTAGGCCGAGTTGTAGACGCCGGGCGTCATCAGCGCCACCGTCGGCTCGGCGGCGGCACTCAACGGCGCCACCGATCGCAGCGCCGACAACAGTTCGTCCGGATATTTCTCGACCGGCGCGATGTGGTGGCGCGCAAACAGATCCGGAAACAGCCGCATCATGATTTCGCGGTTTTCCAGCATGTAGGACACGCCGGACGGCGTGCGGGCGTTGTCTTCCAGCACGATGAAGTTGTCCGCATCGGTCCGAATGATGTCGATGCCGGCGACATGCACATAGATATCGTGCGGCACGTCCTGGCCGTTCATTTCGGGACGGAACACCGGGTTCTGAAAGATCAGGTCCTCGGGCACGATGTTGGCGCGCAGGATGTCGCGGCCGTGATAGATGTCGCGCAGGAACATGTTGAGCGCGCGCACGCGCTGTTTGAGACCTTTCTCAAGAACGGTCCATTCCTTGGCGGATACGATTCTGGGAATGACGTCGAAGGGGATCAGCCGTTCCTGGGCTTCCGCGTCGCCATAGACCGCAAAGGTGATGCCGATCCGGCGGAACAGAAGTTCGGCCTCCTGGCGGCGATATTCCAGCGTGTCTGGCGGCGTCTCCTTCAGCCAGCGGGAGAGTTCCTCATAGGCCGGACGAAGGTCACCGCCCATGCCGTTCATTTCATCGAAGGCAACTGCCATGAATCTCGACCGTCCCCCAAAGCCATTCGCTACAGTGCATGACTTCACAGGATGGTAGCAAGGCTCACGCCAGCGCGATATGGATTGGTCCCGGCCTTTTGCTGGGTATACCGGGGTCGGTTGCCGAAAAAACAGCTTGCGGCTGCTCATTTCGGCAGCAAAATCTGGCCAGACATCAAGGTCTTGGCCCGACAAGCGAAGTTCGGCCAAAGTGCGGGCTTAAGGCCTGCGTAGGAGAGACTATGAGTGAGATCGTCACGGCGGGAATTCTGGTGATCGGTGACGAAATCCTGTCCGGGCGGACCAAAGACAAGAACATCGGCTTCATCGCCGAGTACCTCACCAACATCGGCATCGACCTCAAGGAAGTGCGCGTCGTCGCCGACGAGGAGCCTGAGATCATTGTCGCGTTGGATGCACTGCGTCATCGCTATACCTATGTCTTTACCACCGGCGGCATTGGGCCAACCCACGACGACATCACCGCCGACAGCGTGGCCAAGGCTTTCGGTGTCGGCATCGACCACCATCCGGAAGTCGTGGCGCGGTTTCGCGAACGCTGGGGCGAGGCCGATCTGAACGAGGCGCGGTTGCGGATGGCCCGCATTCCCGACGGCGCCGAGCTGATCCAGAGCGCGACGATCCTCGCGCCCGGCTTCAAGATCGACAATGTGATCGTGATGGCCGGCGTGCCGACGATCATGCAGGCGATGATGGACATCGTAGCGCCGAAGCTCAAATCCGGCGTGCGGATGCTGTCGGACACCGTTCGCGCCAACGCCCGCGAGGGCGACATCGGCGGCCCCTTGCGCGACATCGCTCAAGCTCATCCCGATACCATCATCGGCAGCTATCCCTTCACCGACGAGGACAAAAAGCCGAACACCAATCTGGTGGTCCGCTCGCGCGATCCGGAGAAGCTCGCGGCGGCGATGAATGCCGTGAAGGACATGCTGGCCGGGTTGAGCGTGGTTCGTTAAGCAGAAATCAGATCAGAGATAACAGCAGGGGGAAAGAATGGCAGATCCAAGTGCAGGGAAGGCCTTTCCGGTATCGTGGGACCAGTTTCACCGCGATTGCCGGGCGTTGACCTGGCGGCTCAATGAGGTCGGCCCGTTTCATGCCGTGATCGCGATCACCCGCGGCGGTCTGGTGCCGGCGGCGATCGTGGCGCGCGAACTCGGCGTCCGCATTATCGATACCGTCTGCATCGCGAGCTACGACCACACCAAGCAGGGCGATTTGAACGTGCTCAAGGGCGTTTCGCCTGACACCGCCAAGCTGGGCGGCGGCACCGGCAAGGGACTTCTGATCGTCGACGACCTCGTCGATACCGGCAAGACCGGGCGCATGGTCCGTGACCTGCTGCCGGATGCGCATTTCGCCACCGTCTACGCCAAGCCGAAAGGACGCCCGCTGGTCGATACCTTCATCACTGAAGTATCGCAGGACACCTGGATCTTCTTTCCCTGGGACACCGCGCTGTCGTTCCAGCCGCCGATCCGCGACGGGGCTGCTTAAATTTCCGCCGTCATTGCGAGGAGCGTAAGCGACGAAGCAATCCAGTCTTTTGAAGATTGCTGGATTGCTTCGCTTCGCTCGCAATGACGAAAGCGAGGCATATGCATGCCCCTGCAAAACCGCGTATTGCCGACGGGCGAAATCGTCGCGATCCCTTCGCGCGGCATGTTTGTCGGCAATCGCGGCATCATCCACAGCCCTGCCACGAAAACGCTGCTCAGGAAACGCTGGTCGACCGACGCATGGCTTACTTGCGTTCTGGAATTCCGCGGCCGCCGGCGCAAGGTGATGGAACGGCAAAGCTGGACCGAGCTGTTCTTTCTCGATGAGGCCACGGCTTTTGCAGCGGGGCATCGGCCGTGTTTCTATTGCCGGCGCGTGGATGCCAACCGTTTCCGTGCCTCCTGGGAGAAGGGCAATCGCGTCAGCGACGTGCTCGCGCCCGAGATGGATGCGGCCTTGCACCGGGAACGCTTCGCCAGCGTGAAGAAATTACACCCTCTGCCAAGGCCACTCGAAAAACTGCCCGACGGCACGATGGTGCAGGCGGGCGAGGCGAGCTTTCTGATCGCACAGGGAAAGGCGCTGAAGTGGTCGCCTTCCGGCTATCGCGCGGTGAAGGGCGAGATCACGGATGCGAAACTCCTGACGCCGCCTTCGACCGTGCGCGCGTTCTCGGCCGGCTATCGGCCGGTGCTGCATGAGAGTGCAGGCAAGTCTATCGATTAACCGTCATTCCGGGGCGCACCGTTAGGTGCGAACTACGATGTGCAATTGTACATCGGAGAATCCATTTCTCCCCCGCGCCGTGGCATGATGGATTCCGGCTCGTTTTTACGAGCGCCCCGGAATGACGCCTTGGGGCGTCACCCCAGCCTCTGCCGCGCCAGCTTCGCGCCGGCGCCGAGCGCCATCAATTTGGCTTCGGCGATATCGCGGCGCATCGGCGCCATGCCGCAATTGGTGGTCGGGATGATGTCGCTCTTGGCCACGAACTTCGACACGGCATCGATCACGGCAACAACATCTTCGGCGGTCTCGACCGTGTCGCTCGCGACATCGATCACGCCGGCCTGGACTTTCTTGCCCTTGAGCAGTGCAAGCAGTTCGAGCGGCACGCGTGAATTGCGGCATTCGATCGCGACTTGCTGGATCGGGCTTTTGGCGATCGTCGGGAAGATGTCTTCGTACTGCCGCCACTCGTTGCCGAGGGTTTCCTTCCAGTCGGTGTTGGCCTTGATGCCGTAGCCGTAGCAGATGTGCACGGCGGTAGCGCAGGTCAGCCCTTCGGCGGCGCGCTCCAGCGCTTTGATGCCCCAGTCGTTGACCGCGTCCATATAGACGTTGAAGGCGGGCTCATCGAATTGTACGAGGTCGACGCCATCGGCCTGCAACGCCTTGGCTTCCTCGTTGAGCAGTTCGGCAAAGACAAACGCCATCTTGACGCGGTCGCCGTAATATTGATCGGCGATGGTGTCGATGATGGTCATCGGGCCGGGCAACGTGAACTTCAGCTTGCGCGTGGTGTGGGTGCGGGCGACGCGGGCTTCGTCGGCATGGACGCGGCCCTTGAGCCGCAGCGGCGCCACCACCTGCGGCACCATTGCCTTGTAGCGATCTTTGCGGATTCCCATCTCGACCTTGTGGGCGAAATCGATGCCGTCGACCTTTTCCAGGAAGCCGTGGACGAAATGTTGGCGGGCCTGCTCGCCTTCGGTGACGATGTCGATGCCGGCGTCTTCCTGAATCTTCACCGCCAGCATGGTCGCATCGCGCTTGGCGCGCGCGAGTTCGTCGCCCTGCGATTTCCAGGGCGCCCAAAGCCTGTTCGGTTCGGCCAGCCATTCGGGCTTGGGCAGGGAGCCGGCGATCGTGGTGGGAAACAGCATGGTGGGCGTGTCCTCTGGCGTTTCGTGACTTGTTGGGCCTCTCAATGCCATGTCCCGGGGACGAGGTACAGGACAACAAAGGTCGTCATGCCCGGGCTTGACCCGGGCATCCACGTCCTTCCTTTGCGAAATCAAGACGTGGATGGCCGGGACGATGCCCGGCCATGACGAGGAAGCACTTTGGTCCTCATCGGCTCTGTTCTAGAATGCCGCTGACGAGAGCGAATATCTATCCAGAGTCCGCCCCCATGATCGACCTTTATTACGCGCCGACGCCGAACGGCTGGAAAATCTCGATCATGCTCGAGGAGCTGGGCGTCCCCTACAATGTCATTCCGGTCAACATTCGGGCGGGCGATCAGTTCAAGCCGGAATTTCTGGCCGTCAGCCCGAACAACCGGATTCCCGCGATCGTCGACGACCGGCCGTCCGACGGCGGCGGGCCGTTTTCAGTTTTTGAAACGGGCGCAATCCTGATTTATCTTGCTGACAAGTTCGGGCGCTTTTTGCCGCAGGAAATGCGCGCGCGCTCGGTCGTGATCCAGTGGGTGATGTGGCAGATGAGCGGCCTTGGGCCGATGCTCGGCCAGCACGGGCATTTCGCGCTCTACGCGCCGGAAAAAATTCCCTATGCGATCCAGCGCTACCGCGACGAGGCGGCGCGGCTTTATCATGTGCTCGATACGCAACTCGGCAAGACCGCCGCCTATGTTGCAGGCAAGGATTATTCCATCGCCGACATCGCCTGCTTCCCCTGGACCATGACGCACAAGGCCCAAGGCTTTACGCTCGACGACTATCCGAACGTCAAACGCTGGTATGCGGACATTCGCGCGCGTCCGCAGGTGCAGGCAGGATTAGCGGTCGGTAAATTCGTCAAGGAGCCGTTTGACGAGGAGGCGCGCAAGAACATGTTCGGGCAAAGGGCGAAAGAGATGATGGGGAAGAAGTAGCCGTGTCCCGGGCGCACTGCGGCGCCATAAGCGCGTTTACGCGCGTCTAGACGCGCTATGGCGCTGCGGTGCAGAACCGGGACCCAGGAATCAAGCAATTCTGGGCGTGGGTCCCGCATCTGCGATGCAACACGAAGCGTTGCACCGCGTCCGGGACACGAGCGCCAAAGCAAAAGTGAACACAAGGATCCGCCATGATCGAGTTCTTCTTCGACTGTTCGAGCCCGTGGACTTACCTCGCCTTCCACAACATCCAGCCGCTCGCAAAGGAGTTCGACGAGGAAATCTCGTGGAGGCCGATTTTGGTCGGCGGCATCTTCAACACCATCAATCCGAGCGTCTACGCCAGGCGCGAACATCCTGTGCCGGCGAAAGTCGCCTACGACAAAAAGGACATCGCGGACTGGGCGCGCGTCTCCGGCCTGACCATCAAGATGCGGCCGACGGTGTTTCCGGTGAACAGTGTGAAAGCGATGCGCGGCTGTATTTTCCTCGGCAACGACATGCTGCCGTTCGCGCGCACCGCGTTCCAGATCTATTGGGGCGAGGATCAGGACATCTCGCAGGACGCGGTGCTGGCCGAAGTCTGCCAGCGCGCCGGCATCGATCCGAAAGCGTTCTTTGCCGGCATCGGCGATCAAAAGATAAAGGATCAGCTCAAGGCCAATACGGATGAGGTGATGGCGCGCGGCGGCTTCGGTTCGCCGACGATCTTTCTCGACAAGACGGATATGTATTTCGGCAACGACCGCCTGCCGCTGATTAGGGATGCGCTGACGCGGCGAAAATAATTGCTGTCATTCCGGGGCGATGCGCGGGATCGAACCTTGATGCGCAATTGCGCATCAGAGAATCCATTTCTCCGGGAACGCCCGTGACGCCATGGATTCCGGGCCTGCGCTTCCCGCGCAAAATGCTTCGCTATTTTGTCGCGACGGCGCATCCCGGAACGACGACCGGGGTTACGTTCTCGGCGGACTTGGCCAGGGCCGTTGTGGCCCGCGCAAGCTCTCAAACGCTTTCGCCATGCCGAGCACCCCGAGATCGTCGAAGCGGCGGCCGATGATTTGCACCCCGATCGGAAAGCCTTGCGGGTCATAGCCGCCGTTGATCGAGACGGCCGGATTTTCCGCCATGTTCCACGGCACGGTGTAGGTGATGTGCTCGAACGGCCGGTCCGGATCGTTCAAGGGGGCAGCGAGTTCGGCGGCGAATTTCACCACCGGCGAGACCGGCGAGATCACATAATCGATATCGCCGAAAAGTTTGGCGGCGGCCGCGCGGATCGCCATGGTGGCGTTAAAACCCCGGATCACGTCGACGCCGGATAGTTTCGCACCGGCTTCCGCCCAGTTGAGAATGTAGGGCAGGGTCTTGCCGCGCTCACCGGCGCTAAGTTTGGAAAGATCGTCCCAGAGACGCGCGCGCCAGAAGCTGTCGAGGCCGTCGAGCAGTTCGCGCGTCATGATGCCCTTGATATCACTGACGACGGCGCCTGCGCCCTCAAAGGCCTTTGCCGCCTTGACCACGACGTCGCGGACATCTTTCTCCAACGCCTGGCCAACGCCGGGGTCGAGCAGGAGCCCGATGCGCAGCTTGCGCGAGGGCTTGTCGAGCGTCTTCCAGTGGATGTCGTTGGGCGGCAGGCCCATGCCGTCGCGGCGGTCGGGCTTCGCCATCACGCTCATCATCAACGCGGCGTCGTCGACGGTGCGCGTCATCGGACCCGCGACGCGGCCGACATAGGGCGGATCGATCGGCACGCGCCCCAAGCTTGGCTTGAGCGCGACGAGGCCGCACCAGCACGCCGGCAGCCGCACCGAACCGCCGATATCGGTGCCAAGATGCAACGGGCCATAGCCGGCGGCGGCGGCCGCACCGGCGCCCGCGCTCGAGCCGCCGGGATTTTGGCGCAGGTCCCAGGGATTGCGGGTGAGGGGGTGAAAGCTCGACAGGCCGGACGACAACATGCCGAAATCCGGCATCGTGGTCTTGGAGAAGATGATGCTGCCTGCTTCCCGTAGCCGCGCGGCCGGCGGCGCATCGGCTTCGGCCGGGACGAGCTTGGTCGTCGCGGTCCCGAGCGGCACGGCGACGCCTTTGGTCGCGATATTGTCCTTGACGGTGACGGGGACGCCGTCGAGCGGCCCCATCGGCTCGCCGTTTTGCCAGCGCTCGGTCGAGGCCTTGGCGGCGGCGCGCGCGCCGTCCGGATCGAAGGCGTAGAGCGCCTTGATGTGAGGCTCCCACAGTGCGACATGCGTCAGCAAATCGTCGAGCACTTCGCTTGGCGAGAATTGCCGCGCGCGAAAACCCGCGATCATGTCGACGGCGCTGAGATCGTGCAGCGCCGTGACGGCGTCGGAAGCCTCTTCCTCGCTCATGGCCGCTCCTTAATCTTGCTAGCCGCCGGCCGGCAGGCGGGTCTCGACGATGCGCGCGAATAGGCTGGCGCCCACGGGCAAGATCTTGTCGTCGAGCGTATAGCCGGGATTGTGCACCGGCACCGATCCGTCATGGCCGAGCCAGAAATAGGCGCCGGGAACGGCGTGCAGCATGTCGGCGAAATCCTCGCTGCCCATCTTTGGCTTCGAGCGGATCAAGACCTTCGCGGGGTCCACCACCGTGCGCGCCACATCCGCAACCACCTTGCAGTGTTCTTCCCGGTTCACCAGCACGCTGAATATATCGCGGATATCGGCTTTGATTTCGACGTCAAAGGCAGCCGCCACGCCGGCACAAAGGCTGCGCATCCGTTCGCGGATCAACGTACGCACGTCGTCGGAGAAGGCGCGCACGGTGCCTGCGAGCTTGGCCTCGCCCGGGATCACGTTATAGGCAGAGCCCGCGTGAATTTGCGTGATCGAGAGCACGGCCGGTTCGTTCGGCGAGACGTTGCGGCTGACGATGGTTTGCAGCGCCTGGCCGAGTGTCATTGCAATGACGACCGGGTCCTTGGAGCGCTCGGGCATGGCGCCATGGGCACCGTAGCCGTCGATGGTGATGTCGAAGAAATCCGCGCCCGCCATCGCAGGTCCCGGCAGCACCGCGAGTTCGCCGTGATTGAGGTCCGGCGCGTTGTGCAGGCCGTAGATTTCGTCGCAGGGGAATTTTTCGAATAGTCCGTCCTTGATCATGGCACGCGCACCGCCGAGGCCTTCTTCGGCCGGCTGGAAGATGAAGTGGACGGTGCCGTCGAAATTGCGGGTCTCGGCGAGATAGCGCGCGGTGCCGAGCAGGATGGTGGTGTGGCCATCATGGCCGCAGCCGTGAAAGCGGCCGGGAATGGTCGAGCGCCATTTCAGGTTGGTGTTCTCTTCCATCGGCAGCGCGTCCATGTCGGCGCGCAACCCGATGCGTTTGCCGCCATGGCCCTTGCCCTTCAGCACGCCGACCACGCCGGTGCCGCCGAGCCCGCGATGCACCTCGACGCCCCACTGGGCGAGCTTCTCGGCGACAATGCCGGAGGTGCGAACCTCCTCGAAACCGATTTCGGGATGGGCGTGCAGGTCGCGCCGGATGGCGGTGAGTTCGTCGGCAAAACTCTCGATGCGGGGAATCGTGGGCATGTCGTTATCCGATAGCGGTGGAGTGAAGTTTCGAAGGATGGCGCGGGGCGAAAGCGGGACCATTCGGTTTAAGCCGAACGCCGGAACGCAGTTTGGTCCAGGGCAGTGAAGCGGGATCGGCGGGCATGGCGCCGGGAGCGGCGCAAATCAGCAGCTTTTCGGCAATCCGTTCGAAATCGGCGCGGAAATGCACCGAACTCTTGTTCACAAGGATTGCCTGTTCGGTCGGTTCAATCCCGACATAGCGGAACATCGCCTGATCCGCCAGCTGGGCCTTGTGTGAACTCACGACCACGCTGATGTCGCCGATCCGTAAAGCGGCCGACGGCCCCATGTCCATGTCGCGGCCGCCGAAATAGGGGCCAGGCGCCACGAACTTGCCGTCGGACAATTTCTCGATCGTAAACGTTGCCTCGAATGGCGCATCGCCCGGAATGCCGGACTTGCCGCCGAGTGCGAGCGTGACGGTCGCGCCGACGCCCGCATCATGCGCGGCCTTCGCCGACGCCGGATCGTAAATCGCGCCGATCGCCGCGCGCCTGGCGTTGTTGCGGACCAGCGCCCGCAGCATGCCGGTGGTGTCGGAATCGCCGCCGGCGCCGGGATTGTCCTGGGTGTCGGCAATGACGATAGGTTTGTGCGCGCTTTTCGAGAGCTCTATCGCGAGCCGCACGCCTTCGTCGGGTGTGTAGATACGGCCGTCGAAATCGCGCTCATGGCTTTCGATCAGATCGGCGAGCTGATCCACGGCAGCTTGCGCATCCTTTTTCGTTCGTCCATAGGCAAAGACGCTCGGGCCGCAATGGGCGAAATCCGCGGCCGGAAATCCCGGGCAGAATGAGAGCGTCGGCACGGCTTCGTTCTCCATCGCCGCGAGCTTTTCGTAGATGCCTTTGGTAGGGAAATCATTGGTGCATTGCCAGCTCAGGGGGATCAGGAACGGCAATTGCCGGAACGCCTTCTCGAAATGCTGGCCTTCGCGCAACAGCAAAGCCAGATGGCGCGCGGCGGCGCGGCCGGTGTCGGCCATGTCGACATGGGGGTAGGTGCAATAGGCAATCAGCGCGTCGGCGTGATGCACCATGTCGGGCGTGACGTTGGCGTGCAGGTCGAGGCTGACGACGAGCGGCAGTCTGTCGCCGATCACCTCGCGCACCCGGCGCAAGATTTCGCCTTCGCCGTCGTCGAAATGCTCAGCTACCATGGCGCCATGCAGGTCGAGATAGACCGCGTCGAGCGGGAGAGAACTTTTGATACCGTCGACGATCACGTCAGCGATACGTTCATAGGCGTCTTTTGTGACATGGGCGCAGGGGCTGGCGGCGGCGAAAATCGTCGGCACCAGCTCCCAGGCGTGCATCTCGGCTTCGCCGATGAAGCCGGCGAGGCCAACATTGATATTGCGTATCGTCTTGAGGACGTCGGTGCCTTGCGTCATCGCGGGCCAGCCGCCGCCATGGACGAAATCAGCGTAGGCTGCCTTCGTCGGCGCGAAGGTATTGGTTTCGTGCAAAAGGCCGCCGACGGCGATGCGGACCATGCGTCTGTCTCAGTGGAGTACGTTTCCGCGCGACGTTAGACCCAAGCCGTCGAAAGCCGCAAGCAAGGAGGCACTTACATTATGCATGCTTGCTAGGCTGTTGCGTCCGCAGTCACCGGCCGAAAATTGGCGAAATCCCAGCCGCGTCCGGGTGCCGCGTCAAGCAAGGCGCGGGTATAGGCCTGCCGTGGTTTCGTCAGCACTTGCGCGGCCGGTCCCTGTTCGACGATCCGGCCGTGCTGCATGACCGCGACATCGTCGCAGATTTGCGCGGCGACGCGCAGATCATGGGTGATGAACAGGATCGCAACCCCGAGCCGCGCCTGAATCTGGTCGAGCAGTTCCAGCACTTGCGCCTGAACCGAGACATCGAGGGCGGAAACGGCCTCATCCGCTACCATCACGTCGGGATCGAGCGCGAGTGCCCGCGCGATCGCAATGCGCTGACGTTGCCCGCCGGAAAATTGATGCGGAAACCGCGCGACGGAATCCGGCGCCAGACCGACCAGTTCAAGCAGTTCGCGCGCCCTCGCCAGCGCCTTGGAGCGGGGCGTGCCGTAGTTGATCGGTCCCTCGGCGATGGTCTCGCCGATGGTGATGCGCGGATTGAGCGAGCGATAAGGGTCCTGGAACACGATCTGGATTTTCTTGCGGTGGGGCTGCAACAGGTTTCGTGACAGGTCGGAGATGTCGCGATTGCCGAGGTGAACGGTGCCGGAGGTCGGGTCGATCAGGCGAACGATACAGCGCGCCACCGTCGATTTGCCGGACCCGCTTTCGCCGACGATGCCGAGCGTGCGGCCCTTGCGCAGCTTGAGCGTCACGTCCTGCGCCGCCGCAACTTCGCGGGGTCGTCCGAACATCGAGCGCTCGCGATAGACTTTCGACAGCCCGTTGGTCTCGAGCACGATCGGCTCGCGCGATTCCGGGCGCGGGGGGCGCGGCACCAGGGAAGGCACCGACGAGAGAAGATTGCGGGTATATTCCGCCTTGGGTGCGCGCAGGATGGTCTGAAGCGATCCGGTTTCGACCAGTTTCCCCTGCCGCATCACGGCGACGCGGTCGGCGATTTCGGCGACCACCCCCATGTCATGGGTGATAAAGAGCACGGCCGTGCCGTGATCGCGTTGCAGGTCGCGGATCAGGGCCAGGATCTGTTTTTGCGTGGTGACATCGAGTGCGGTGGTCGGTTCGTCCGCGATCAGCAATTTCGGCTCTAGCACCAGCGCCATCGCGATCATGATGCGCTGCCGCTGTCCGCCGGAAAGACGATGCGGATAGGAAGCAAAAACCCGCTCGACGTCGGGCAGCCGCACCTGTTCCATCATGTCGAGGATGCGCCGGCGCCGCGCGCGGGCGTCGAGCTTTGTGTGGGTGCGCAAGACCTCGTCGATCTGGCTGCCGACCGGAACCACCGGGTTGAGCGCGGTCATCGGCTCCTGGAAGATCATCGCCATGGTGGTGGCGCGCAATTGCCTGAAGCGGCGCTCGGGGGTCCCGATCAGTTCTTCGCCCGCGAGTTGTATGTGGCCGCCGGTCGCCGTCAGCGAACCCGTTGGCAGCAAGCCCATCACGGCAAGCGAGGTGACGGATTTGCCCGATCCGCTTTCGCCGACCAGGCACAGGGTCTCGCGCTCACGGACCTCAAGCGAGACGTCATCGATGATGCGCGTGCCACCTTGGCCGAGACCGACGACGAGATTTTCGATTGAAAGGACAAGGGAGGTCATTGGCCGCCTCCGCGTTGTTTCAGGCGCGGGTCGAGCGCGTCGCGCGCCGCATCGCCGATCAGATTGACGGAAAGAATGGTGATCGAAAGCACCAGCCCCGGCCAGAAAATCAAGGATGGCTTGATCTGAAAAAAGCTGCGGCCCTCCGCCATGATGTTGCCCCAGGTCGGCGTCTCCGGGCTGGTGCCGGCGCCAAGAAACGACAGGATCGCTTCGGTCAAAATCGCCGAGGCGCAAACATAGGTGCCTTGCACGATCAGCGGCGCGATCGTGTTCGGCATCAAGTGCCGCCACATGATTTTCGGCAGCGATGAGCCCAGCGAAATGGCGGCCTCGACATAGGGTTCGCCACGCGACGAGAGAACGACGGAGCGCACCAGCCGTGCGACACGCGGAATCTCGGGAAGGGTGATGGCGACCATCACCGTCATCAGGCTCGCGCCGGAGAGCGACACCACGGCGATCGCCAGCAGGATGCTCGGGATTGCCATCAACCCGTCCATGATCCGCATCATGACGGCGTCGATCCATTTGAAGAAGCCGGAGACCAGTCCGATGAGGAGTCCGATACCGATGCTGAAAATCGCGGTACCGAGTCCGATCAGGAGCGAGGTCCGCCCGCCATAGAGAATGCGCGACAGCACATCGCGGCCGTAACCGTCGGTGCCGAGCCAGAATTGCGCGCTGGCGGGTTTGAGCCGCTGGGCGGGGACGAGCAGGAGCGGATCGTGCGGCGCGAGCCAGGGTGCGGCGATTGCTGATGCGATGACTAGAGCGAGGCAGACCGCGGCGGCGGTGATGATGGGTGTTGAGGTGAGAAATGCTCCCCGCCAGGATGTGGTGATCGGGATTGTCGGTTGGGGAAGCGTCTCGACCGCCATTCGAACCTCAGTAACGAATTCGCGGATCGAGCAGGGTATAGGCAACGTCGATCAGAAGGTTGACGCCGAGATAGACAGCCGAGGTCAACAGGATCAGGCCCTGAATTACCGGATAATCGCGCGACAGTACGGCATCGACGGTGAGGCGGCCGATACCGGGCAGATTGAAGACGCTTTCGGTGACGACAACGCCGGAAATCAACAACGCAAAGCCGGTGCCGATGACGGTAATGACCGGGACGGCGGCGTTGCGCAGGCCGTGACGCAACAGCACGCCGGCTTCGCTGATGCCTTTGGCGCGCGCGGTGCGCACATAATCCTCGCTCAGCACATCGAGCATCGAGGCGCGGGTCATGCGCGCGATCAGCGCGACATAGATGAAGGAGAGGCTGACGGTCGGCAGGATCAGCCGTTCGAAGAACGGCCCGAAGCCGTTTGCGATGCTGCGATATCCCTGCACCGGCAGCCAGCGCAGGTCGATGGCGAAAATCTGGATCAGCACATAGCCGATCACGAATACTGGAACGGAGAAGCCGACCACCGACAATCCCATGACGAAACGGTCGATCGAGGTGCCGCGCTTCCAGGCGGCGATCACCCCGAGCGGTACCGCGACCAGCACCGAAAGCACGATGGTCGCGATCGCAACCGCGATCGAAGGCTCGATGCGCTGGCCGATCAGTTTCAACACCGGCTGGTTGGAAGAGAGCGAGGTGCCGAGGTCGCCGTGCAGGAGACTGCCGACCCAGGTGAAGAACTGGGTGTAAAGCGGCTGATTGAGACCGAGCGAGACACGGATGCGCTCCAGCTGTTCGGGCGTGGCATTATCGCCGGCAAGGATCGCCGCGGGATCGCCCGGCGTCAGCCGCAACAGCAGGAACACGAACAGCGCCACCACGCCCATCACGGGAACGGCGGCAAGCACACGGCGCAGGAGATATCCGAGCATGGCGTCTCTTAGCTTGTTACGCTGTCATTGCGAGGAGCGAAGCGACGAAGCAATCCAGAAGTCTTTGGAGACACTCTGGATTGCTTCGCTGGCGCTCGCAATGACGGCGTTAGTCGTAGCTGCAAACCCCATGCCATGGCGGCAAGCCGCTAGGGGTGTTCCATGCGGTTCTCGCCGATCGACATCGCGCAAATCCGTGAGAGGTGCACGTAGGGCAGGCCAGTTTCGGTTGCCCAGGCATTGAATTGCGCCTGCACCTTGGCGAGGTCGCCTTTCGACTTCACCTCCGCTGCCACGTCGAGCCCGGCATCGCGCAGACAGGCGACGACATCTTGCGAGGTGACAAAACCGTCCCAGCCGATGAAGCGCAAAAACATCTGGCCGGTGTTGCCGCCGAGGCGGCTGCCGCGTTTGGCGAGCAGATCGAGCAGGCCGATTTGGTCGGAGGAGGGCCACTTGGCCAGGAATTTTCCGAAGCTGCCATGTTCCTTTGCGATCTCCTGCATGAAGGCGGCATTCTCGCGAACCGAAGCAATCTTGGCGCCGTTGCGCACAATGCGTGTGTCGGACAACAGTGCGTCCCAGAAATCGTCAGGCTGGAAAACCAGTTTGGCAGGCTTGAAGCCAAGAAAGGCCTTCTCGAAGTCCGGCCATTTGTTTTCGATGACGCTCCAGGCAAAGCCCGCGGAAAACACCCGCTGCGTCATTTCCGCGAGAACACGATCATTGCTGAGCTTTGCCAGCGCCTTCATGTCGGGTTTCCCAGGCAAAAGCTTTTCGAGCGCCTTGGCGCCGCCCTTGCGCTTTTCGGCCCGCGCGCGAATGGGTTTGAAGGGGATTGCGCGGGAAGGACTCGATGCTTTTGCCAAAGGGGTGCGCTCTCAAGTCAGCGTGGCCAAAAGACCCGCCATCAGGCGGCCGCGCTCGGCGAGGCTGTCGACTTCGATGTGTTCGTTGAGGGTGTGCGCATCAGCGCCACGGACGCCCAGGCCGTCCAGCGTCGGAATTCCCAAGGCGCCGGTGAAGTTGCCGTCCGAGCCGCCGCCGGCGCTGCCATGCGGAAGGTCGAGCCCCATCGAAGCCGCGACGCCGCGTGCCTTGTCGTAGAGCGCCAGCGTGCCGGCATCCGGCTCCCATACCGGACGCGTCACACCCCGCGTCACCTTGAACGTCACGTCGTTGGAGGTGCCTGACAGCGCCAGCATCCGCTCGATGCCGCGGTCGAGGTCGGCCTGACGCTTGGCCATGCTCAGCGCTTCGCCGGTGCAGGTGGCGGCGACGCAATTGACCCATTGGCCGCCATGCACAATGCCGACACTGAAGGTGCAATCCTCCGATGTCATGCCGTCGATCACCAGGATCTGACGCGCCATCTCGCGGATCGCCGACCGTCCCGAAGACAAGGTGGCGCCGGCATGGCTCGGCCGCCCCGTGGCTTCCAGATTGAACCGCGCGATCGCATAACGGCCGGTGACGACGCCGTTGTTGGGCCGGCCGGGTTCGGGCACCAGGACATATTTGTTGCGCCTAGCTTCGGCCTCGATCAGATCGCGCGCCGACGGCGTGCCGACTTCCTCGTCCGGGGTAAACAGCACGGTAATCGGAAGCGGTGTGGCAATAGTAGCGCGCGCCAGTTGCCGGATCGCCTCCAGCGCAAGGTAATTGCCGCCTTTCATGTCGAAGATACCGGGCCCGTAGCATTTGTTGCCGTCGCGTCGCCATTTCAGCTTCTCGATGGTGCCTATTGAATGAACGGTGTCGAGGTGGCCGGCGATCAGGATGCCGGGCTCACTCTGCTTCGCGTGGGGAAATTTCGCCCGTACGCAGCCGCCAAATCCCAATCGCCCGGCGACCAGTTCAATCGACGCACCCATGATCGCCATTTCGCGGGCGGCGAGATCGAGCATGCGATTGACGGCGGCGGCGTCCCAGGTCGGACTTTCGCTTTCGACCCAGGCGCGCAAGCCCGCAAGCATGGTCTCGGAATCGAAGGGAAGGTGGGTCGGGTTCATCCAAGGCTCCCGATTTGAAAGGGATAATTCGACGGAGGAAAGCACAGTTTGGCTTAGAAAAAGGATCGATGACAGCTTTGTAAAGCCAAACCTGGCGAAACAAACGTCGTCCTATTCGCCCGCTGGAGGCCTTGGGCCGAACCAGGCTCGATACCGGGGCTCGATTTTCATCTCTGCCGGACCGATTCGGTCCAGCCAATGCACCGCGCGAACCAAGCCACACAGTTGCAGCTTTCGAAAAAGTACGCGCGCAACAGGCCTAAGTGTCACGTCTCCTTCGCAGACACATGCTTATGTTGGCCAACAATGTTGGTAACATTGTTATGGACATTGTTAGTGACATATTATGTTGTCGACATTGTCGACAACATAAGAAGTGTTGCGATGATGCGGGCAAATTTTTTTTAGGTTGAATGCGCATGAGCTGATCGCTGTTGGAAAGCAAACGCGAAACGCTTTCCCAGCTGAGAAAATAACTTTTCCTCTCGTGGTTTAGCAGACGATGCAGCGAAGAGGGCAATCTGGCGGCGCGTGATGCACCGCGTTCGTTGATGTTGGTGGAGACGCGAACCTGATCGGTTCGACGTCAAACCGACACATGCCCGTCATTGACGCTGCTTATCCGTCCCCGCGCTCTACCACTCCTTCTTTGCTCTGGGGAAAAGATGAAAAATCTGAAGCTCAAATCCGCTTTGCTATCTTCGGCTGCGCTGATCGCTGTAGCCGCTGTGACGACAAGCGGTTCGGTCGCTGGCAACAACCTCGCCTCCGAACTCGCTCCGGGTGTTAACCTGATCGACAGCGTCGTCGACAACGCCAAGAACAAGGCGCCGACCGTCACGGCGAATACGCTGCCGACGAAAACGCCGATCAAGCACCTTGTGGTCGTCTTCAACGAGAACCGGTCGTTCGATCATTACTTCGGCACCTATCCGAATGCGTTGAACCCGGAAGGCGAGCCGCTTTTCGAACCCGCCAAGAACACGCAACGCGACATCAACAATCTGTTGTCGAGCCCGGCGCTGCTGGACAACAACCCGAACGCAAATCCCAACGTGGTCCCCTCCAACGGTGCGACCGTCACCCAACCCTCCAACGGCGTGAATGCGGCCAATCCGTTCCGTATCGACCGTACCCAGGCCGACACGGCCGGCCAGAACCATTCCTATGGTCCTGAGCAAAAGGCCTATGACGCCGGCAAGAACGATCTCTTCCCGCTCGACGTCGGCAACGGCACCACCGGCGGCGCTGGCGCCTTCGGCACCAAGGGCCAGGTCATGGGCTTCTTCGACGGCAACACCGTCACCGCTTACTGGAACTACGCCCAGAACTACGCGATGAGCGACAATGCCTGGGGTGACGCTTTTGGTCCATCGACCCCCGGTCTGCTTGAAATGTTCGCTGGCCAGACCAACGGCATCGTGCCGGGCGTGGGCACGAGCGGCAACGAGCTTGCGGACGGACAGGGTGGCATCACGCTGGTCGGCGACGTCGATCCGACCTTTGACGTGTGCTCGCCCGGGACGTCGGTCTCCTCGACCGCCAAGAACATCGGCGACCTGCTCAACGCGGCCAACATTCCCTGGGGTTCGTTCGTCGGTGGTTTCAACCTGCAGACCATCAACGACAACGGCTCCACGGGTTGCGCGGGCGTGAACAGCCAGGGCGCATTGGCTACCAACGCAGGGCGCAGCCACGTCAGCCCGGTTACGGGTCGAACCGTCAACGATTACGTCCAGCACCACATCTGGTTCCAGTACTTCACCTCGACGGCCAACCCGACCCACCTCCGTCCGACCTCGACGGCGGCGATCGGCTTCACTAACGTGCCCGGCACCAAGAAGGTTGATCCGGCGAACCACGCCTACGACCTGAACGACTTCTTCACGGCGGTCGGCTCCGGCAATTATCCGGCGGTTTCCTTCGTCAAGATGGAAGCTTACCAGGACGAGCACCCGGGCAACTCGAACTCGCTTGATGCGCAGACCGGCTTCGTCACATTGGTCAACTTCCTGCAGCAGCAGCCGGACTGGGATTCGACCGCTGTCATCCTCAACTATGATGACTCGGACGGCTGGTACGACCACGCCTTCGCCAAGACGACGCAAGGTTCGTTCTCGGCGCAGGATGCGTTGAACGCCCCCGGTCAGTGCGGCGTCCCCGGCGTCACCCCCGTGCCGAACGGCGTCAAGGGTCTGCCGGTCGCCGGCCGCTGCGGTCCGGGTACGCGCTTGCCGTTCCTGGTGATCTCGCCCTACGCCAAACAGAACTACGTCAGCCACGTGTTCATCACCCAGGCCTCGATCCCGCAATTCATCGAGGACAACTGGCTGGGCAGCGAGCGTCTTGGCGGCGGCTCGTTCGATGCCACGACCGGTTCGATCATGGACATGTTCGACTTCACGCAGAAGAAGTCGACGAAGCTGATCCTCGATCCGACCTTCGGCACCGTGGATAGCTCGACCAAGATCAAGAACTAATCCGGATAGTGGTCCAATGGCGCCGGCCTTCCGGCCGGCGCCGTCAGCTCACAAGAAGGATCGATGACAAATTTGCAAAGTCAAATTTTTGCAAAGGAAGTGTCATCTTGTTTCTCGGTTGAAGCAAAGACGCCGGAAGCGGAGGAGGCGGCACTTCCGGTCTTTTATTTTGTCCAACGGTGCAGGTGGACAAAATAAAAGATCGCAGCAGTAAGCCTGCGATTGATGTGGAAAAATTTTTTTGGAGTTGCGTGCAGATGATCTGATCGCTGTTGGAAAGCAAACACGCTTTCACGGCTGAGAAAATAACTTTTCTCTCTCGTGGCTTAGCAAGCGATGTGACGAGAAGGGCAACGCAGCGGCGCATGATGCGCCGGGATTGTTGGTGTCGGAGGAGGCGCGAACCTGTTTGGTTTGACGTCAAACCGACACATGCCCGTCATTGACGCTGCTTATCCGTCCCGGCGCTCTACCACTCCTTCTTTGCTCTGGGGAAAAGATGAAAAATCCGAAGCTCAAATCCGTTTTGCTGTCTACGGCCGCGCTGATCACTGTCGCCGCCACTTTCACATCAACCGGTTCGGTTGCTGGCAACAGCCTCCTGACCGAACTTGCCCCGGTCATCAGCCTCGTTGAGGAGGTCGCCTCCACCGGCAAAAACAAGACGACAACGGTCACGGCGGACACGCTGACGACCAAGACGCCGATCAAGCACCTTGTGGTCGTCTTCAACGAAAACCGTTCGTTCGATCATTATTTCGGCACCTATCCGAACGCGCTGAACGTTGAAGGCGAGCCCCGTTTCGAGCCTGCCAAGAACACACCGACGCAGATCAACAATCTGTTGTCGAGCCCGACTCTGCTGGACAACAACCCGAACGCGAACCCGAACGTGGTGCCCTCAAACGGCGCTATCGTGACCGAACCCACCAACGGCGCCAATGCGACCAATCCGTTCCGCATCGACCGTACGCAGGCCGACACCGCCGGTCAGAATCACAGCTATACGCCGGAACAATCGGCTTACGATAACGGCAAGAACGACCTGTTCCCGTTTGACACCGGCAACGGCACCGCGGGCGGCGCCGGCGCTTTCGGCACCAAGGGCCAGGTGATGGGCTATTTCGACGGCAACACCGTCACCGCGTACTGGAACTACGCCCAGAATTTCGCGATGAGCGACAACGCCTGGACTGACGACTTTGGTCCGTCGACCCCCGGCGCGATCAACATGTTCTCCGGCACCACCAACGGCGCTGTGATTCCGGCGGGTCTCAGCGCAAGCACGATTGCTGACAGCCAGGGCGGCCTCACGCTGATCAACGACACCGATCCGGCTGGTGACGTCTGCTCGAGCAAGACGGCGCAGGTTCAGATGACGAGCAAGAACATCGGCGATCTGCTCAACGCGGCGAATATCCCATGGGGTTCGTTCGTCGGTGGTTTCAACCTGCAAACCATCAACGACAACGGCTCGACCGGTTGTTCGCGCAGCCACGTCAGCGAGGTTACCGGCAGAACCAACACGGACTACGTCCCGCATCACATCTGGTTCCAGTATTACGCCTCGACCGCCAACCCGACCCACGCCCGTCCGACCTCGACGGCGGCGATTGGCTACACCACTGTCCCAGGCAAGAAGACCGTCGATCCGGCCAACCATGGCTATGACCTGAACGACTTCACGGCAGCAGTTGGATCGGGCAACTTCCCGGCGGTTTCCTTCATCAAGATGGAATCGTACCAGGATGAGCATCCCGGCAACTCCAACTCGCTCGATGCGCAGACCGGCTTCGTTACGTTGGTCAACTTCCTGATGCAGCAGCCCGACTGGGATTCGACCGCTGTGATCCTCGCCTACGACGACTCCGACGGCTGGGCCGACCACGCCTCCGGGATGACGCATGGTTCGTTCTCGAGCTCCGACACGTTGACCGCCCCCGGTCAGTGCGGCGTCCCCGGCGTCACCCCCGTAGCCAACGGCGTCAAGGG
Source organism: Bradyrhizobium sp. (assembly GCF_049519115.1). Lineage (GTDB taxonomy): Bacteria > Pseudomonadota > Alphaproteobacteria > Rhizobiales > Xanthobacteraceae > Bradyrhizobium. The sequence continues at coordinate 8,117 of NZ_JBEKRB010000053.1, read as the reverse complement.
TCTGCCGGTTGCGGGTCGCTGCGGTCCGGGTACCCGCACCCCGTTCCTGGTGATCTCGCCCTACGCCAAGCAGAACTACGTCAGCCACGTGCAGATCACGCAGGCCTCGATCCCGCAATTCATCGAGGACAACTGGCTGGGCAGCGAGCGTATCGGCGGTGGTTCGTTCGATGCCACGACCGGTTCGATCATGGACATGTTCGACTTCACGCAGAAGAAGTCGGTCAAGCTGGTCCTCGATCCGACCTCCGGCCTCATCGACGAGACGACAAAGATCAAGAACTGAGCGAATGTTACGTCATCCAATCGTGTGACCCCTCGGCGCCGGCCTTTTGGCCGGCGCCGTTTTGCGTCGCCCACCCGCAAACGTGATCGGCAACCGTGGACGAAGCGGTTTTGAAGTCAAACCTACACATACCTGTCACCGAGGTTCCCTATCTGTCTCCCCGCACGGCTCAAAATGGTTTTGAGAGGCAATGGGGAAAAAGATGAAACATCTGAAGCTGAAGTCAGCTTTGCTATCGACGGCTGCGCTGATCGCCGTCGCCGCCACTTTCACGTCGACCGGTTCGGTTGCCGGCAACAACCGTGCGAGCGAACTCGCTCCGGTTCTCAGCCTGATCGAAGATGCGGCCGCTACCTCCGGCAAGACGGCTTCCGTCACCGCGGACACGCTGCCGACCAAGACCCCGATCAAGCATCTCATCGTGGTTTTCAACGAGAACCGCTCGTTCGATCATTATTTCGGGACCTATCCGAACGCGTTGAATGTCGAAGGCGAGCCGGCTTTCGAGCCCGCCAAGAACACGCCGACGGTCGTCAACAATCTTTTGACCAGCCCGGCGCTGCTCGACAACAACCCGAACCTCAATCCAGCCAACGGCACCGGCGCTTCCAATCCGTTCCGTCTCGACCGCACGCAGGCCAACACGGCCGACCAGAACCACGGCTATACGCCCGAGCAGCTGGCCTTTGACGGCGGCAAGCTTGACCTCTTCCCGAAGGACGTCGGCGCGGGCACCACCGGCGGCGCCGCAGGCTTCGGCACCAAAGCCCAGGTGATGGGCTTCTTCGACGGCAACACGGTCACAGGTTTGTGGAACTACGCCCAGAATTTTGCGATGAGCGACAATTCCTGGAGCGATACTTTTGGTCCGTCGACCCCTGGCGCGCTTGAAATGTTCTCAGGGCAAACCAACGGCGCGACGTTCCCTGCTGTCCCTGCCGGCACTCCTGTCTCGGTTATCGCTGCGGAACTGACTGCGGCCGACGCCGGGGTCCTGAACAGCGATGGCAGCTTCACGTTGACCGGCGACGTTGATCCGTTCGGCGACGCGTGCTCAAGTCCGAGTGCTCAAGTCCAGATGACGAGCAAGAACATCGGCGACCTGCTCAACGCGGCCAATATTCCGTGGGGTTCGTTCGTCGGTGGTTTCAACCTGCAAACCATCAACGACAATGGCTCGACCGGTTGCGGCCGCAGCAGCATTTCGGCTGTTAACGGCGGCACGCACGGCGATTATGTTCCGCACCACATCTGGTTCCAGTACTTCGCATCGACGGCTAATCCGACCCACGCCCGCCCGACCTCGACCAAGGCGATCGGCTTCACCAAGGTCCCGGGCAAGAACACGGTCGATCCGGCCAACCATGCCTACGACCTGAACGACTTCACTGCGGCGGTCGGATCCGGCAACTTCCCGGCGGTGTCCTTCATCAAGATGGCATCGTTCCAGGATGATCACCCCGGTAACTCCAATCCGCTGGATGCGCAGACGGGCCTGGTCAACCTGATCAACTTCCTTCAGCAGCAGCCGGACTGGAACTCGACCGCTGTGATCCTAGCCTATGACGACTCGGACGGCTGGTACGATCACGCCTTCGCTGACCCGATCCATGGGTCGTTCTCGGCGACCCCGATCCCGGGCACGGGCGCTCCGGCTATCGATATTGATGCGCTGAACGGCAACGGTAACTGCGGCACACCAGGTGTCACCCCCGTCCCCAATGGCCTCAGAGGTGAGCCTGTCAACGGACGTTGCGGTCCCGGCATGCGCCAGCCCTTCATGGTGATCTCGCCTTACGCCAAGAAGAACTATGTCAGCCACGTGTTCATCACGCAGGCCTCGATCCCGCAATTCATCGAGGACAACTGGCTGAACGGTGAGCGTCTCGGCGGTGGCTCCTTCGATGCCACGACCGGTTCGATCATGGACATGTTCGACTTCACTCAGAAGCCCACCCGGAAGCTGGTTCTCGATCCGACTTCCGGCACCGTGGACAGCAAGACCAACTGAAACCGAGAGTGAGTGAGATGTTCAATCGCACGGTCGTGTGGTTCCTCGGCGCCGGCCTTCTAGCCGGCGCCGCCTTCGCTGCCGAGCCGCAAAAGCTGCCTGGCGAAAATCCGAATCCAGTTCATCTGGTTCGTCCCTCCGTCCAGCCGCTCTCCGCGATGGCGAGGCTGGGGAAGGACATCTTCTTCGACACCACCCTGTCGTCGTCAGGCAAGATGGCTTGCGCGTCGTGTCACAGTCCGGATCACGCCTATGGTCCGCCGAACGATGCCTCCGTGATGCTCGGCGGACCCACGCTGACCTTGCCGGGCATGCGCGCTGTTCCGTCGCTGACTTACCTCGAACGCCAGCCCGAATTCAGCATCGGCCCCGATGATACGGCGAACGAGAACGTCGACCTGGTGCAGCAGGCCGAGGCCGGCAAGACCGCGGCGCGCGTCGACAAGATCGCGACGCAGACCGCGCAAAGCGCCAATATCGTTCCGCAGGGCGGCCTGTTCTGGGACGGCCGCGCCCATACTCTTCAGATCCAGGCGGAAGGTCCGCTGCTCGACCCGCGCGAGATGGACGGCGGCAGCCTCGAGATCATCGCCGAGAAACTGCGCAATGCGCCATACGCGAAGAAGTTTGCCGCCTTGTTCGGCGAGAGGATTTTCAAGAATACAAAGCTCTTGACGGCCGAGGCGTTGTTTGCGGTCGGGCGCTACCAGATCGAGGAGCCGAGCTTCCATCCCTATACCAGCAAGTATGATTACTGGCTGGAGGGCAAAGCGCGCCTGAGCGAGGCTGAATTGCGCGGCCTTCGCCTGTTCAATGATCCCCAGAAAGCCAATTGCGCCGGCTGCCATACGGCCGAGCCAAGCCGGGACGGACGGCCGCCAATGTTCACCGACACGCAGTACGAAGCGCTGGGTGCGCCGCGTAGTCTTGCGCTCGCCGACACCAAGGATCCCAACTATTTCGATCTCGGCGTTTGCGGTCCGGTTCGCAAGGATATCGCCGACCAGACGCAATTCTGCGGCATGTTCAAGACGCCGACCCTGCGCAACACCGCCGTGCGCCACACCTTCCTGCACAACGGCGTGTTTCACACCTTGCGGGAGGTGATGGACTTTTACAATTTCCGCGACACGAACCCGGAGAAGGTCTATCCGGTCGGCGACGACGGCAAAGTGCAGAAGTACAACGACATCCCGGCGCAGTACCACGCCAATGTCGATGTGACCGATCCTCCGTTCAACCGCCATCCCGGCGAAACGCCGGCGATGACGGCACAGGACGAGACCGACATCATCGCGTTCCTGCAAACCCTGAACGACGGCTACAAGCCGGAACAGTGAAGCTGACAGCATCAGGTAAATGGCAACGGACGTGTGAGACGTCCGTTGCCATTTGCGTTTCGCCGAAGGCGGTTCACGCGCGAAATCCAATTGACGCGCCGCGCGGCGGGTGCAAGTCTCAAATAATAGAGGAGTTACAGCACGTTACTGCTGCCAAATCACGCAGTAAATGCACAGCGACTGACCGGCCGTGCCCGATTTCACGTCAGGAGACACACCATGTTCCGGAATTTGCAGCTGTTTCCAAAGCCGCGCGTGAATCGTTCCGTGATGACGGCGTTGGTGCTCGCGCTGGCCGCGATGCCTGCATCGGCCAAAACCATCACCGCGGTGATGCATTCCGACCTGCGCGTGATCGATCCCGGTTTCACCACCGCCTATATCACCCGCGACCACGGCTACATGGTCTACGACACGCTGTTGGCCGAAGACTCGAGCTTCAAGATCCAGCCGCAGATGGCGGACTGGAAAGTCTCCGACGACAAACTGACCTACACCTTCACGCTGCGCGACGGATTGAAATGGCATGACGGTCTGCCTGTGACGGCGGAGGATTGCGTTGCTTCGCTCAAGCGCTGGGGCCGCAACGACGGCATGGGCCAGAAGCTGATGGATTTCACCGCCAGCCTGGAAGCGACCGATGAGAAGACCATCACGCTGAAGCTCAAGGAGCCTTACGGCCTCGTGCTGGAATCGATCGGCAAGCCGTCCTCGCTCGTTCCCTTCATGATGCCCAGGCGCATGGCGGAAACTCCGCCCGGCCAGCAGATCAAGGAGCAGATCGGCTCGGGCCCGTTCAAATTTGTGGCGGCCGAGTTCCAGCCCGGCGTCAAGGCGGTCTACGTCAAGAACGCCGATTACGTGCCGCGCAAGGAGCCGCCGAGCTGGACCTCGGGCGGCAAAGTGGTGAAGGTCGATCGCGTCGAGTGGATCACGATGCCGGACGCGCAGACCGCGGTGAACGCGTTGCAGTCGGGCGATATCGATTTCATGGAAAATCCGCCCTGGGATCTGTTACCGGTTCTCGGCGGCAACAGGGAACTGAAGATCGAGACGCTGAACAAGCTCGGCTTTCAGACGCTCGGCCGGATGAACTTCCTGTATCCGCCCTTCGACAATCCCAAGATACGCCGCGCGGCGTTTCTGGCGATGAACCAGAAGGACGTGCTCGACGCGCTGGTCGGCAATGCCGATTATTACCGGATCTGCGGGGCCATCTTTGTCTGCGGCACGCCGCTCGCATCCGATATAGGCGCCGAGACGCTGGTGCAGGGCAACGGCATGGCGGAAGCGAAAAAGCTGCTCGCTGAATCCGGCTATGACGGCACACCTGTCGTGGTGATGGCGCCGGGCGATGTGGTGACGCTGAAGGCCCAGCCGATCGTGGCGGCACAATTGCTGCGCGATGCCGGCTTCAAGGTCGATGTGCAGGCGACCGACTGGCAGACCGTCGTGACCCGCCGCGCCAGCCAGAAATCGCCGAAGGAGGGCGGATGGAATATGTTCTTCACCAACTGGGTGGGCGCGGACGTCGTCAATCCCGTCGTTAATGTCTCGATCAGCGGCAAGGGCAAGAACGGCGGCTGGTTCGGCTGGCCGGACGATCCCAAGATGGAGGCGATGCGCGATGTGTTTGCGCGCGCTTCCTCGCCCGAAGAGCAGAAGAAACTCGCCGACCAGATCCAGAAGGAGAATTACGACCAGGCGATCTACATTCCGCTTGGCCAATTTCTCACCCCGAGCGCCTGGCGCACCTCGCTCGAAGGCGTGCTCGACGGTCCGGCAACGCCGATCTTCTGGAATATCGACAAGGCCGAGTAAGAAGGATCAGCCCCTCAGCGCGGCAGCGGCTGATCGGCGACATTCCATTGACGACAACGTCGCGCGCCTTCGCGGCATTGAACGCGAGGTGTGCAAGCGGGATTTTGCAACCCGCTCGGCCATCTTCTAAAAAATTCTTAAGTTTTAGTCATGTGAGCAACACTCCATCCTTTCCAGGCGCTTTGTCCTGAGGGGGAGGAAGTCACTTGAGCAAGGGACCTTCGGTCCCCGCCTGGACCGTATTGCTTGTCGAGGACGAGATCGAACTCGCGAACGAAATCAAGGCGGAACTCGAGCGAAACGGCTATCTCGTGCACCCGGTTTCCATCGCCGAAGTGGCGGATATCGCCCGGACGAATGGTGCCGCGATGCTGATCCTTGACCGAATGCTTTACGGCGTGGACAGCCTGCGCACGCTGCAAGATCTGCGCAGGAAGGGCATCAAAATTCCGGTGCTGGTGATCTCGGTGCTGTCGTCCGTTGATGAAATTGCCCAAGGCCTGAGAGCAGGAGCAAACGACTATCTCGCAAAGCCTTTCTATATGGTGGAGCTTGTCGCCAGGGTAGAGGCGCTGCTGCGCCGCCTTGGCGACGTTCGTACAACGAGATTAAGCGTCGACGATCTCGAGGTGGATCTGATCGAGCAGACGGCCTTTCGCGGCGGCAAGAAAATCGATCTGCTGCCACGTGAGCTCAAGCTTCTGGAATATTTCCTTCGTCACGCCGGCCAGGTCGTCACACGGGAGATGCTGCTGAAGGACTTGTGGCAGCATGATCCTGGAATTGAGACCAATGTTGTTGATGCCCACATCAGCAATTTGCGCAGGAAGATTGACGACCATGGCTTGCCGTCGCGGATCGCCAATATGCGCGGGATCGGCTATATGCTGCGCGCCCGCGCGCCTTGATGTCCGAGATCGCTGGCCGTCAGGTCAATCGCTCTCCCGCCTGCAACGGCAGCGGCTGGTCGGCGAGCATACCCTTGATCACGACGTCGCGCGCTTTGGCGGCATCGATCGCGTGATGGGCGAGCAGGTCGGCGCAGTCGGCGACGATTTGATCGGCGTCCTGCATCATCTTCAGTTCCTTGTAGCGATCGTGCCGCTTCAACCCCATGCTCTCGCCGACCAGCTCCAACAGGTTGACGATGCGGAACGGCCAGTCCCGCTCATGCGCGCAGAGTTCGCGATGTTCGGAATGGTAGACGGTCACGAGCGCATCGATGCCGGCGTTGCGGGCGGCTTCAAGTTCGTTCAGCGTCAGCTCGCGCTTGAATTCGGGCAATACGCTGAGATTGACGCCCTGCAAGCCGAGGGCTGGCTGTTTCAGGTCGACGATCGTGATGCCGGGAATCGCGCCCAGGATTTTCGTCGCCGCCTCCATCACACCGGCGACGCCGGGGTGACGATGCAAAGCGACCCGCATCGGAACAGCCTCGTGCAAATGCGGTGTGAGCTGGTCGAGCCGTTGCCCAAGGAAACGCATGAACGGCGTCATCTCGAACGGGCGCGCGCCGCGCTGGCGTTCGAGCGCGGGCAGGGTGGTTTCGGTGTACTGGACATAGCAACTCGGACACCAGGAGATCACTTCGCCTGATTTGGAGTGCGACAGCTTATCGATGCTGTTGGTTCCCATCCGTCCGGACATTTCGAGGTCGCCCGGCCGCATCTGCACGACGCCGCAGCAATGGCTTGGGCCACCCATCACCTGATAGCCGATGCCGAGTGTATCCATGATGTCGAGGGCGAGCAGCGCGATATGCGGCGTCTTGAGCACGTTGCAGCCGGTGTAGAACACGAAATCCGGTGGCTCGCCCGGTGCGGCGGCCGCGGCCGATTTCTGGCCGAGCCGCGCCAGCACCTCATCGTTGACTTGAAGCTGCGACAGCACCGATACATCGCGTCCGAGATCTCGGTATTTCTCCAGGCCCTGGCGTCGCCGCGCCGGCAGATCGTGATTAGCTTTGGCAGTCGCGACGCGCGCCATGGCGAGCAGAAAACGCGGATTGACGCCTTCGTCGCACGCCGTAATGCATTCGCCGCTGAGCGTGCAGGCCTGGGCCCATTTACGCGATGCGTCGGGCCCCTGGCCGTCGCGAAGGATATCGAGGATGCCGCCGATGATATCCGCCGGCGCTGTGTCCGCAAGCCCTGCCGGCTTCACGCTCGGACAGGCCTCGACGCATTTGCCGCAGCGGGTGCAGGCATCGACCATCTCGTCGACGCGCGTTTGCACGGCCGTTTCGAAGGAGATGTTGTCGAGCTGCATGTCGGGCTCCTCGGCCGGCGCGGCGGCGCATCATTGACGCCACGACGAAAGTCTAGTGGTCCGATTCTAACATTTACATCCCGGAGAGGCACGCACTTTGCAAATGTTAGAATCAAAAGACCACTAGCACGGAAGCGTAAATGGCGACCTTTGCAGGTTAGGGAAGTGGAATATTGACGCTCCCGATGGTCCGCAGGCCGATCTGGAGCATGAACGCGTGGCCAAGGATGGGCGGGGAGGTCGTGGTGGCATAGGAGTAGGACGTGACGTAGTTGGCGGCGAGCACGAAGCAGTCGTCGACATAGCCGGCGCCGACGACGTACTGGTTGATCTGGTTGGCGACCAGATCCCAGCGGGCCGCGCCTTGAGCAACCCAGTTGTTGGCGATCTT
>NZ_JBEKRB010000052.1:0-58737 GCF_049519115.1 Bradyrhizobium sp. | reverse complement strand
ATCTCAAGGGCCGCGAAGGCGACCGCATCAACGCTGTGCTCGCCGCCGCTGGCCACAATTTCAGCTTGCTACTGCGCTGGTTCCGGCAATTTTTGCGCGTCCTGCTACTGATCTTCGGTCAGCCCCTCGCACCGCCGCGCCTCGCATAACCCGTCGCTCCGAGTTCTTCACAACCGACTACTTAAGCTCGAACGAATCGGTGATCTCTTTTCTCAGTTCGACAAGATTTCTCACCACTACGCACGCGTTGCGTGCCTGCTCTGGAGTAGCGGCATAGTCGTTTGCATGAACAACGAAATCTCTCAATATCTTCCTTGAGACGCCTTACTGCGTTGTCCAGGATATCTCATTGTAACCAGCCGCTTCTTGTCGGCAAATTGAGTGAACAAAAAGCGCGGCACGAAACGCAATGCTGCCGCTTATCCCAGACCCTTTAAAGGCTTGTACCAAGATCGCTGGGAAGGCGACCTCCTCCATTACACCGGCATGGGACCTCACTCCGCTTGCGGAGCGCTTCATCGCCTGCACGCACAAGGTCGATGCGGCGTACCGGCGGTCGAAAAACATATCAGCGACTTCCGCTATCCACGCACAACCTCTATTGCGAAACGCAGCCGGTCCATACATTCGTGCCAGAAGGGGACTTTACTGCAAATCCTTCCAAAACTCGATTTCATAAGGGCGGTAGCCGAGAGCCGAATACGTTTGGATGGCCGCTTGGCGATGGTGATTGAAGGCCGGCGCGTTCCACGCCCACCAGCGTGGGCTGGGGCGCGCCTCGATCGATGCAAATGGTGCGCCGACTGAGTGGGAACGGCCGGTCCTTGGGTAGGCCGTGGCGGGGCGCGTCGGCTCTTGAAGGACCAAGCCACTGAGAGCAATATGTGACGTGTTTGTTGCGTCCAGGGGTGGGTGTAATAATGGATAGTCAATTTATAAAGCAGTGTGCCGCACATTGCCGCTCTCTCGCCGAGAAGGCTGACCCTTTTATCAAGCGACGGTTGCTAGATCTGGCCGTGAGCTACGACGCCAAGTTGGATCGCCCGCCGGAGAAACGTACCTTGGGAATACCCGGTACTCTGCTGGTAGCGCAATTGCAGAACAAGTCGGGCACCGGATAGCAGGGCAACTAACCGATAAGCGAGAGTGATATGTCGGCCATTCCGCCTGTTGTTTGAAATTAGCCAAAGTAACATTCGACAATCAGTGTTGCACCATGCTCAGAGCGATTGCTTCGGAATGGCTGAAGCTAGCGGAACCATCATGTGAGAGCGGCTAGCTTAGCCTCACAGTGACGCCGGTGCAGTGCGCGAACTGCGGTGGTTAGTGCCGGAGGGCGAACGTCAAACGCAAACGATTTGCGATTTCTTCAACTCGCCTCTGATATCCAATTAGACCGCCTGGAGAGGCTACTACTGTCGGCTGCCACCCATAAGCGTGATCTTGGCGAACCTGGATCTCAATCTCGTTCACGCCCAGTGAAGAAACAATCATGTCTGATAGTTGTTCGGCAGTTTTGAGTTCTTTGCTCATTGAGACATCGCCTATCTAAAGCCCCGAAACTTAATTCTATCGCTCGCTTTCCATTTCCCGCGAGTCGATGTGCGCAGTAACCTTGATTGGTTAGGTTAATGGCCTCGTCCGCACGAAGACTCCAAGTCCCTGGACTACCGCCGGCCGTCGCCCGTGCCATCATCAAAGACCGTGCCGTCAACTTCATCTAAGCATATCCCATGAAGCGCAACGAGGTTAGGGCTGCGGCAGCTTCACGTGCGACGGAAGCATCAAAGGCCGCGGGACAAGGCGCTGAGACTTTCCGACGTGAAGGCAATGTTTCTCGAGATGCGGAATCCAGCGCCTCCCCATAGGGGGAGAGAATCTGCGCTCCGCGGCATTGTCTCCGACCGCGAAGTTTGAGCACTCTATCTCACAGTATGAAGTTGAGGCAGGCGTCGATCATCGAAATCCGACGATGCCGTCTGCTTACGTAACTTGTAGGCCTCCAGAACGCCTCGTGCCATTTCCGCACTCAGCCCAGCAAATTCTCGTTTCGCGGTCTCAAGTTCATTCACCGAGATGCGATGATCGGGCGCGCCAAGGAACAACAGCGCCATCGTCGTCTCCCACGAAAACGCAAGGGCCTTAGCCAGGATCAGCGCAATTTCATGGTTCTTGTCGAGCAGCACGCGTTCGACTACGTCGACGGGCAGTGAGCATAGCAGCGCGAGGCCAACCGTTGCTTCCGCGAACCTGTGCGACTGAGCGTATTCGAAGATCTCCTTCTGATTTAGATTTCCGCGGTGATATTGTTTTGCCACTTCCCTTTTTGCATCGAAATGGTCCTTCGAGGCAGGGCCGAATTTCGATTGCATTGCGCCCGTGACGTCCGTTACCAAACTGTTTATCTGGTTCACGGCTTCCGGGCGCTCACGCTCCAGCCGCTTTTTCGTATTTTGCGACGCCTTTGCGATCAATTGCTGAAATACATGCCTCGGGATGTCCCTGCGGTAACCCAACTGCTCGAACAGAATTGAATCGCCTTCGGAACGCTTAATCATATGCAGGATGCCTGTATCGGAGAAACGAGCGCCGTCATTCTTGGCGACCGAACGCACAACCTCCTGACTTCCTCGGACCACAAGCTCATCTGTCAGTTCCTCGCAGAGGGACCTTCTCTTCGAGATCGCTAGCAGGTGGTCCTGGCTTTTGGACCTGGCGTTGGCAATTAGGGTCCGGGTATCGAGGCGTCCAGATTGACGAAGGACGGGACCTGCGACCGCAATCGCGTCGTCAAACGCGAGTTTTTTGATCACTTTAAAGGGTGCATTGTCAGATCGGGCCAGCCGCTTTGACAGTCGGGCGCGGGTCGCAGTTTCAATATCCTGCTCCAGCCTGCCTATTATTTCTCCAAACATCCAGATTTCGTCTTCGGAATACCGACCCACTATCAATAGGTCGGTCGCATACCACAATGCCCGCTCGCGGCTCTCAGCCGACCCTTGCGAGACAGCGACCTCTAATTCTTGAAGAAACGACACCGTTTTCTCACTTAAATTAAACTAACGTGGAATTCGGAAATGCAGATCCATCAGACGCCACAACGGGATAAACTCCCGCGCAACTACAATCGATAGGTCGCCACCCTGGTGGCGAGATGTCCAAATAGGCGATCAGTCAGAAATCAATACCAATTCGTGAACTCTACGAAGATTTCCTTATCAAATTATACACATCGGCGGTCGTGCCGCTGCAAGAGAATGGATGATCGCTTGAGTGCGATTTGTGCGGGCATGCAAATACCGCTTCCGAATTTTAGTTCAAATCACGATAGCTGTGATCAATATTTCACGTGATCAATGTGCTGAAGAGTGATGTGGTCCGCCGCGCTGCCATCCATGTGATTCACCGTGATCACGGCATGGTCTCCCTGGGCGAACGTTATGGCGTGATCGGAATTGGCTGCCCCATCGACGACTAAGCCAGTCCAACTTTGGACCACATGGCCATCTGCCGCGTAGTCGGTGAGATTGAAGCTCGCATTCTGCCCTATATTGTGAAGGTCGACAGCATCGGTCCAATTGGGGTTGCCATTGAGCGTAATGTTTCCAGTATGCGAAGCAATGAAGAACGTATCGTTGTGATCGGCCACCGCCAGATTGAGACCCTCACTGACAGACTGACCGTGGGCGTCAGTGGCGGTTATCGTAATTGGGTTGTTGCCGAGGTCGCTATCGGCCGGCGTGCCGGCGATCAGGCCGGTATGGGAATCGATGGTGAGGCCGTTCGGCAGTGAGGCCGAGTAAGTCAGCGTGTCGCCGGCAACCGGGGCGGTGAAATAACCGGCAGCATTCAGCGAGAAAGCCTGGCCCTCGTAGGCGCTCTGGTCGGGAATGGCGGTAGCGGCCGGCCCGCTGTCGCCAACGGTCAGATTGAAGCTCTCGCTGATCGTTTGACCATGCGCATCGGTTGCGGTCACGGTGATCGGGTCGCTGGCGGGGACTGCCGAGATCGTGAAAGTACCGTCCTGCTCAGACCAGGACGTCCCGTGGGGAGCAAGAGTTTCGATAAGCTGGTATTGGCCGTTTTGGTAAAAGATATTGTATTCAAGGTTATTGGAGGTGAAGAGGATTCCGCCGTAATCGAGCGACGGACTGCTGTTCGCAAGCAGAACGTTATCATAAATAAAAACGCCGTCGGGGCTTATTGATTCGGCGGCAGAGTTGGGATTGCTGATCAGATTGTCGATCGCCGCGCCGTTCGGTCCGACCACAGATCCCGCAATTCCAGTGATGTCATATCCTCCGCTCGCATCAAGCGAGCTGGCAGTCGTGAGTTGTCCGCTGACGGTAAAGGATCCGTCGAACGACGTGAAATTGAAATTGTAGGCGTGCGCGCTGCTGGTGTAGTCGCTGTCGGTCGGAGTGCCGGAGATGACGCCGGTATGAGGATCGATGGTCAGGCCTACAGGCAGGGAGGCCGAGTAGGTCAGCGTGTCACCGGCGGCGGGGACGGCGAAGTGGCTGGCGACGTTGAGCGAGAAGGCTTGGCCCTCATTGGCGCTCTGGTCGGGAATAGTTGTGGCAGTCGGCCCACTGTCGGCAACAGCCAGATGGAAGGTTTCGCTGATCGCCTTGCCATGCGCGTCGGTAGCAGTGACCGTGATGGTGTGGCTGCCGAAGTCGCTATCGGTCGGAGTTCCCGAGATCACTCCGGTGTTGTGGTCAATGCTGAGCCCGGTCGGCAGCGACCCCGAGTAGGTCAGCGCGTCGCCGGCAGCAGGGGCGGAAAAGTGGCTGGCGACGTTGAGCGAGAAGGCCTGGCCCTCATAACTGCTCTGGTCGGCGATAGCGGTGGCGGTCGGTCCGCTGTCGCCAACAGCCAGATGGAAGCTCTCGCTGACCGCCTTGCCATGGGCGTCAGTCGCCGTCACCGTGATCGTGTGGTTGCCGAAGTCGCTGTCAGTTGGAATTCCCGAGATCACTCCGGTGTTGTGGTCGATGCTAAGCCCGGTCGGCAGTAAGGCGGAGAAAGTCAGCGTGTCGCCCGCGGCGGGAGCAGTGAAGTGGCTCGCAACATTGAGCGAGAAGGCCTGGCCCTCATAACCGCTCTGGCTTGCGATGGTGGAGGCGGTCGGCCCGCTGTCGCCAACAGCTAGATGGAAGCTCTCGCTGACTGCCTTGCCATGGGCGTCAGTCGCCGTGACCGTGACCACATTATTGCCGAAGTCGCTGTCGGTCGGAGTTCCCGAGATCAAGCCGGTGTTGTGGTCAATGCTAAGGCCGGTCGGGAGTGAGGCGGAGAAAGTCAGTGTGTCGCCGGCGGCTGGAGCCTTGAAGTGGCTCGCGACATTGATCGAAAAGGTCTTGCCCTCATAGGCACTCTGGTTTGCTATGGTGGTGGCGGTCGGTCCGCTGTCGCCAACGGTCAGATGGAACGTCTCGCTGACCGCCTTGCCATGCGCGTCAGTGGCCGTGACCGTGATGGTGTTGTTGCCGAAGTCGCTGTCGGTCGGCGTGCCGGAGATGACACCGGTATGGGCGTTGATGCTAAGGCCAGCCGGCAGCGAGGCCGAATAGGTCAGCGCGTCGCCGGCGGCGGGAGCCTTGAAGTGGCTCGCGACATTGATCGAGAAGGCCTTGCCCTCATAGCCGCTCTGATCGACGATGGCGGTGGCGGTCGGTCCGCTGTCGCCAACAGCCAGATGGAAGGTCTCGCTGATGGCCTTGCCGTGGGCGTCGGTCGCCGTAACTGTGATGGTGTTGTTGCCGAAGTCGCCATCGGTCGGAGTTCCCGAGATCACGCCAGTATGGGCATTGATGCTGAGGCCGGCCGGCAGCAAGGCCGAATAGGTCAGAGCGTCGCCGGCAGCAGGGGCGGTGAAGTGGTTGGCGATGCTGAACGAGAAGGCCTTGCCCTCATAGGCATTTTGGTCGGCGATGACGGTGGCGGTCGGTCCACTGTCGCCAACAGCCAGATGGAAGGTCTCGCTGATGGCCTTGCCATGGGCGTCTGTCGCCGTGACTGTGACCGTGTGGTTGCCGAAGTCGCTGTCGGTTGGCGTGCCGGAGATGATACCGGTATGGGCGTTGATGCTGAGGCCGGCCGGTAATGATGCCGAGAATGTCAGGATGTCGCCGGCAGCAGGGGCGGCAAAGTGGCCGGCGACGTTAAGCGAGAAGGCCTGGCCCTCATAGCCGCTCTGGTCGGCGATGGCGGTGGCGGTCGGCCCGCCGTCGCCAACGGTCAGGTGGAAAGTCTCGCTAACCGCCTTGCCATGGGCATCGGTCGCCGTGACCGTGATGGTATGGTTGCCGAAGTCGCTGTCGGTTGGCGTGCCGGAGATGACACCGGTGTTGCGATCAATACTGAGACCGGTCGGCAGTGAGGCGGAGAAAGTAAGGGTGTCGCCGCCAGCAGGAGCGATAAAATGGCTGGCGGCATTGAGCGAGAAGGCCTGGCCTTCATAGCTGCTTTGGCTTGCGATGGCCGTGGCGGTCGGCCCGCTGTCGCCGACGGTCAGATGGAAGGTCTCGCTGATCGCCTTGCCATGGGCGTCGGTCGCCGTGACCGTGATGGTGCTGTTGCCGAAGTCGCTGTCGGTCGGAGTTCCGGAGATGACGCCGGTATGGGCGTTGATACTAAGCCCGGCCGGCAGCGAGGCCGAATAGGTCAGCACGTCGTCGGCAGCAGGCGCGGAAAAGTGGCTCGCGATGTTGAGCGAGAAGGCCTTGCCCTCATAGCCGATCTGGTTGGCGACGGCCGTGGCAGTCGGCCCGCTGTCGCCGACGGTTAGATCGAAGCTCTCGCTGATCGCCTTGCCACGGGCGTCAGTTGCCGTCACCGTGATCGTGTTGTTGCCGAAGTCGCTGTCGGTCGGCGTGCCGGAGATGACACCGGAGTGCGCGTTGATGCTTAGCCCGGCCGGTAATGATGCCGAGTAGGTCAGGGTGTCGCCGGCGGCAGGGGCGGTGAAGTGGCTCGCAATATTGAGTGAGAAGGACTTGCCCTCATAAGCGCTCTGGGCGGCGATAGCGGTCACGGTCGGCCCGCTGTCGCCAACAGCCAGATGAAAGCTCTCGCTGATCGCTTTGCCATTGGCGTCGGTCGCCGTCACCGTGATGGTATTGTTGCCGAAGTCGCTGTCGGTCGGAATTCCCGAGATGACACCGGTAAGGGAATTGATGCTGAGGCCGACCGGCAGCGAGGCAGAGAAGGTCAGAGTGTCGCCAGCAGCCGAAGCAATAAAATGGCCGGCGACATTGAGAGAGAAAGCCTTGCCCTCATAACCACTTTGATCGGCGATGGGGGTTGCTGCTAGGCCGCGGACGCCCGCAGCGGGATCGAAATTCGCGCTGACCGCATGAGCATGTGCTTCGGTCGTCTGCGCTGCAATCGGCACGTTGCCGAAGTCGCCGCCGGTCCGGGCGCGAGAAATACTGCCGGTATAGTCGTCCATGTGAACGCCGGGTAGCGAGGCCGACGTCAGCCTATCGCTGGTGGCAGGACCGGCGGGGCGACCGGCAACGCTGGACGAGAATGTCTGGCCCTCAAGGCCGCTCAACTCCGCAATGACGGCGGAAGGTGCTCCGCTTCCGCCAACAGCCAGATGGAACCTTTCGTTGACCGGTTGGCCAGAGACTGCTCCTACGCCCGAATTGAATACCGATCCCGAATTAATTGGAGTCTGAACCGTGGGGACATATTTTGCGTCTGCGCCATGGTGCAGGTTCGGATTCGTCAGGTCGTAGCCGCTTTCATCCCCTTGGCCGTGCGCCACGGGGTAGACAACGCCCGGCGTTTTCCGGGCGGCTTTGTCCAAGCGATCGAGCGCGAGCGTCAAAAGATCGTTGTCAGACATGTAGCACCTGAAAACCGCGGATCGGGTACAAGCAAATCTAACGGCAATAGATTAAATTCGTTGGCACCGATCCTGTGTTGTTCGCGGCCTCGGCGTTAACATCTTGGAAATGCTTTGCGTGCGCATTCGCGCCGCCGGATTTACCTTAACGTGGCGCTAAGCGAATCCAGTGAATAATGAGCGAGTTTTTAATGATGTATTGGCGTATCCGTTTTGTCCCTCACAAGCTTCATTTCGGCTTTCAAGCCTCAAATAAATCGGCGGCCTCAAAGCCGACGTTCGGACCGCGTCGAACGAAAGAGCCGAGACAAATCCGTCTCTTCTAACGCGGGCGCCCTTCATGAGCCAACCGTTCCCGAGGCAATCTATTTTGCTTCGTTTGTTATCAATCTATTGGCTTTGTCACTGCCGCTTTCGATTATGCAGGTGTACGATCGGGTCATTCCAAACCGATCTTTGTCGACGCTGGCATGGTTGTTTTTCGGCCTTGCGGTGGCACTGTTTATTGACTTCATTTTGAAGGCCGTGAGGTCAACCCTCTTATCCTGGCAGGCTACGCGCTTTGCCCGAAATGTGGAAAACGAAGCGGTTGCTCGCTTTCTTCGCGCGCCAAACGGAGCCTTTGAGCGCGAGCCCGCCGCTGTGCACGTGAACCGCTACGCTGCCGCAGCAGCACTTGCTGACTATCATAGCGGTCAAGCGCGTTTGGTATTGATCGATCTTCCTTTCGTAGGGATCGCGCTGGTGGTGATGGCGATCGTCGGCGGCCCAATGGTTTTCGTTCCCGCGAGCCTATTCCTTGGATTCGCAGCGCTTGCCATCGGTCGCGCTCGAAAATTTCGCAGAATACTCGATGCACGTACCGAACAGGACAATCGGAAATACGATTTTATCGCGGAAGTATTAGCAGGAATCCACACCATCAAGGCCATGGCGATGGAGCCGCAGATGCAGCGGCGCTTTGAACGGCTGCAAGAAGCGGTGGCCAAGACTACCATGTCCTCGATCTTGACTGGCCAGGCTAACCAATCCGCCGCCCTGCTTTTTGGTAGCGTGTCGCAACTGATCGTCGTCGCGATTGGAGGCACCCAGGTCATTAACGACCAGCTAAGCATGGGGGCTCTCGCTTGTTGCACGTTGCTGTCGGGTCAAATTCTGCAGCCTCTTCTGCGCGCAATTTCTCTCTGGACCGAGCAGGAGACTGTTGCCCATCGTCGAGCTGAAGTTAAATCACTGCTCGATTTGCCTGAGGCTGGTGGTTCAGCGGAAGCTCATTCCGCGATCGATGGCAATATCAGATTTGAAAAGGTAATTTTCAGACACCCGGACGATCCCAATCACCCCCTGTGTGTGAGCGATATTTCCATCGAGGCTGGCGCCATTATCGGTGTCGAGGGAAAGGAAGGTTCGGGACGGACCACGCTGCTGAATTTGGTCATGGGAGAGATCGCACCCGCAACGGGCTGCATCACGATCGACGGCATATCGACATCGGTTCCCCGATTCGCGTCGATGCGTCGGCAAATTGCCTATGTCGGCGCTTCGCCTGTCATATTTTCAGGCACCATCATGGAAAATCTGACCATGTTTGGTCCTGAGAAGCGGGACTTTGCGCGCAAGATGACGCAGCTCCTGGGTCTCGAAACGACCATTAATCTTCTGCCGGATGGATATGAGACGAAGCTTGGCGAGGGCATCGCCGAAGACCTTCCGACGTCGATTGCTCAACAGATAAACATTGTGCGGGCGCTAACCAACCGTCCGCGCATCCTTGCGCTCGACGAAGCCAATGTCCCCTTGGACGCCATTGCCGAGCCCGCCATGAACAGGGCACTCAACTTTCTGCGCGGAAGCCTCACCATAATCGTTGTAACGCACCGCCCATCTTTACTGGCTTTGTGTGATCATCGATTGATCGTTCACGACGGCCACGTCGACTGGCTTTTCCCCTCCCTCGATGACTCACGGAAGCTTGCGACGTGACAACATCAGCCAAGTTCGAAGCAGACCCGAGCGGCGAAATCCCTCTCGCGTCGGGGACAATCGAAAACCAGGTGCACGCAAATCTAGCGCGTCTTGCCGCTGAGTTTGGCGGCGGAACTACCGAGTCGTCGGCTACGGCGGAAGACGCTCTGATCGGCACGATCAACGACATAGTTCGTCCCGAGACACCGGCAGAATCGTGCCTCGCTCCCGCGCTCGCATTGTTTGGTTGGGCCGGTGAAGGGCGGCTAATTCGGGAAGCGTTGCCGCACTTTGACCGGATCGAAAATATCGAGGCGTTGCGTCGCGTACTTTGCTTGTTGGGCTATGGAACAAACGGACGTTTCGTGAGGTTGTCAGGAATAAAACCTCACGCCTTGCCTTGTCTGTTCACACGTGACGGCACGGACGTCACGTTGATCGTGGAGCGTGAATTGGACGGCACGCTGCTCGCCTTCGACGGCGATGTCGCGGCGTGGAAAACAATCGGGCCGGCCAATCAGTCCGGCTGGGCATTTTCCATATGGGATCAGTCAGTCGACATCGAAGGTCTCGAACAAGGCGTGTCATGGCTGTTGGCCGCTATTAAACAGTTCAAACCTACAATCGTAGCCACACTCGGACTCAGTCTGCTAGGTAATATTGCTGCGCTCGCGCTGCCGATTTTTGTTATCGCCGTGTACGATTTAGGGATCGGCACGAGGTCGGCAAATACGATTGTCATGTTTGCGATAGGCGCCGGCATCGTAATCGCCACGAATCTGGCGCTGCGCAGCGTCCGCGCGCGAGCGATGGCTTATTTTGGCGCCCGGATAGATGCGCTGATCGGCATGAAGGCATTCGAAGTGATCCTGAATATGCCGGTTTCAATGGTCGAAGCTGCACCTGTCGATACTCAGATTTCACGGCTGAGACAGTTCGAAAGTATGCGCGATTTCTTTACTGGAACTTTGGCTTCATCTGTCGTTGATGTTCCATTCATATTTATTTTTCTTATTGCGATTGCACTGTGGGGAGGAAATCTCGTGTGGGTCCCGATTTCTCTTATCGGGGTCTATATTGGGCTCTCAGTTATAACAGTGCCGATCACGCGCAAATTTGCTCGTGCTATCAGCTTTGCCAAGCAACGCCGCAATATTTTGCTTCGTGAGATACTCACCAAGCGTCGCGCTATTCGGGCGCTTAGCGCTGAAGATGTCTGGATTGCGCGACACCAAGACCTGGTCGAGCTGATCGCGGACCAAACCCATCGAGCGCACAGGTTCAATAGCATCGTTCAAAATATAGGCGAGCTTCTGGTTAGTATTGCAGGCGTCGCGACACTGGGACTTGGCGCCTTAAGTGTAACCAAAGGCTCGATGACCTCGGGCGCGCTGATTGGCACCATGGCCCTTGTGTGGCGAGTGCTGTCTCCGCTTCAATCAACGTACCTTTCGTTGCCTCGGATCGCGCAGGCGTTGCAGACGTTTGGACAAATTGACAGGCTGATGAAAATCAGGAGCGAACGGGGGACCCGGGCACCACAATCCTTTTTCCGTCAGTTCAGGGGAAAGCTGTCCGTGCAGCGTCTTGCTTTTCGGTACCCGCAAAAGGCGGAGGCGGTGCTGCGTGGTGTGCAGCTCGAGATCAGGCCGGGCGAGACGATCGCTGTCACCGGAGCGAGCGGTTCAGGGAAAACAACGCTACTGAGACTCTTAGCCGGTCTTTATTCGCCTACCCTAGGCGCAGTACTCGCCGATGATATGGATTTGCGGCAGATTGATCCGACCGAATGGCGTTCTCAGATTGCCTTTCTGCCGGAGACGGCAAATTTCTTTTACGGCACCTTGGCACAAAACATTCGCCTATCTCGGCCGGAAGCCAGTGATGACGATGTGTTGCGGGTTCTGAAAGAAATGGGACTAGATGGTGAAGATCACCTGATGCGGGAGGGAATCGATCGTCGGCTCACTGCGGCAGATTTTGATAACTTCCCCGACGCCTTGAAACAAAGATTGGCTCTCGCTCGTTGCTTCGTGAAGAACGCCCCCATCTATCTGCTCGACAATCCGGCAGCGTCTCTCGACACGGCATCGGAACTGCATTTGCTGAGGAAGCTTGGCTCGCTGAAGGGACGTGCGACGATCGTATTCACGACTTTTCGCCCGAGCCATATGCGATTGGCCGACCGCTTGATCCTTTTGAAGGACGGTCAGGTAGCTCAGGATGGACCGCCCGATAGGGTCTTGGAGCGTATGTCAACGGCTGCCTAGTATATTGTTAATGCGAACTCCCTATTATTCGGTGTGAAACTGCTTTGAGGCTTATTGCTTTGCTGCCGATACTCACGAGGCGGATCGAAATCACGCGACGTCTTACCCAACCGCTTGCGTTGGAAGATGGTCGCGCGCCGCGCATTTTAGTGGCTACCCTCATTACGATTTCCGGCTTTGTCATTGCGACCATCGCTTGGGCATCGGTGACACGGGTGCGTGAAGTCACAATCGCTCAAGGTCAAATATTACCTCGGGGTCAAATCCAGGCGGTTCAGCATCTCGAAGGCGGTATCGTCGCCGAAATTTTTGTCAGGGAAGGATCGAAGGTAACAGCCGATGAGCCTCTCGTTCGACTCCGGCCAGAAACGTCGGTCGGGGAACGAGACCAGTTTGAGGCAAGGCGCGCCGCGTTAAAACTTCAACTTATCCGTCTTGAGGCACAGAGCCGTAACGAAACTCCAGAATTTGGAGAGCTGGCTAAGAAATTTCCGGTTTTGGCAATAGAACAGGAAAAGCTCTATGTCAGCGCGGTTATTCAAAGGCGGCAGGAACGCGCAACGCTTGCAGCCAAAATTGCGCAGAAGCAAGGCGAAATAGCCACGCTAGCCACTGGCGTTGAGTCCGCGAGAGCGCAGGTAGACGTCCAGCTTGAGCTGGTCGAAATGCAGGAAAACCTCAAAAACCTTGGAACTGGATCAAGAAAGAGCTGGCTCGAAGCCAAGTCCACGCTCCAGCGCAGCGAAGGTGACCGGCTAAACCTACAGGGCAAGCTCGACACTGCGAAGGAAGCTCTGGTGGAGGCGGAGAGCAGTTTGGCAGAAGCAGATGCCAAGGCACAGCAGAAGTTGAGTGAGGACAGGGTCAAGGCGGGATCTGACCTTGCGGAAACCGAACAACAGTTGGTTAAGCTTCAGGATCGCTCCGAGCGCTTGTTAGTCCGTGCGCCAACGGATGGGATTGTCCAAGAACTCGCTCCGAAATCAATCGGGGAGGTCGTTCGACCGGGTGACCTCATCGCGCGCATAGTGCCGACCGGCTCAGAATTGGTTGCTGAGGTACACATCGACCCAAAAGACTCCGGCCACATACGACTGGACGCGGATGCCGAGATACGTCTGTTGACATATGACAGCACGATCTTCGGGCCGGTTCGGGGAAAAGTCGAATACGTCTCGGCTACGACCTTTTCGCCTCCACCGAGTCAACAAAATCAACCTGGCCAAAATGCGCCCTCCGAGCCTTACTATAAGGCTACAATACGTCTCTTACAGGATCATGTGCGATCCGGTGCTACCGATTACCCAATTGCGCCGGGAATGGTTCTGCAAGCCCATATTCAGACCGGCTCAAAATCGATCGTTAGATATATGTTTAAGCCTGTTTTCAATTCTCTCGATGCCGCCTTTACCGAGCGATGAAGCAGACGATCTTTCGCGAAGCGAATTTGTATGGCCGTATCTTCGTTTGCGAGGAGATTCGATCCATATTCTCTGGCACGAAACCACAAACCCAAAGCGGTTATTGGCACGCGTATGGCCCCTGCCGGTAAGAGGGGCGAGCCCTACCAAAGATTTGCGTGACCGCAAGTTATCCGCATTACGATCGCTTTATTTATGGCGGACTTCAGCCGAGACTTTTTACGGTAGGCCCTAACGGACAGGCATCCGAACGGTCAGGCCTCTTCGAACGAATTCATCAGGGGCCCTGATGGCGCTGAAGCGAATGGCAGGTGCAGTCACGGACCAGGTAAGCCTCGACAGCGTGCGCGAGCAATATGGTTGTCGCTCCCAAGCCGTGCCATTGACATTCGCAACATCGGTCGCCATCCGCTCGCGTCGGTCGGAAGCTTTCAGCCTTCAAGGATCGTGAACATTGCAGTAGCGTTGCGCGGTCACTTAAATTAGCCCGGCGGAATCGTCCTGTCGAGATAGACGGCGACCGGCCCGGTCAGCGCCATGCCGCGCAACTCACTCGGCGATATCAGCCGTGCGCCGATGATCTCGCGGTTGTCGAGCTGTAACTCGGGCAGCCGATCCAGTCGTAGTTCAAAGAAATGCACTTTATCTCTTCGCCCGTCCCAGAGGCCCAAGGCGTCGCCCACGGCGACCAGCGGGAATGCTCCGGCGAGGCCGATCTCTTCTGCCAGCTCGCGCCGAGCCGCTTCTTCAGGCGTCTCACCCTGCCGGACAGTGCCGCCGGGAAAGTTCCATTCGATCCTATACGACGAGCGCACCAGCAGTAGCGCCTGACCGACGTAGAGAGCCACGAGCGCCCCCTCATGCTGCTGGTGGCGCAGTCGCCACCAGATGCGGGCAAGCGGGAAACCGACTCGGTATGCTGTCCGCAAGGCAGCGTCGAGAAGCGTCGAACGTCGAGCTTGTCCAAGGTCTGACATGGATCAACCTCTCCTTTGCCGGTAAGAGAAACAGCTTTTCGCCGGCACTGGGTCTCGGGCTGTTGTCCCAACTACTTGTGGTGCCCCTGAAGCCGAGCCGTCGACATTCGAACGATGCCCAACTCCATATGCTGCGAGCCGACCAGGTGATCGAAGAGGCCTGCTTGCCGCAGCATGAGTCTGTTTTTGCGCAAAGCAGACTGGCGTCGTAACGGATGATGCAGGCCGCGCGAGGTAATCAGATTTCTGGCGAACATCGCAGCGGTTTCGGCCGCAGTACCAAGGGTAATGGCTGTCGCTGTCGAGAACCTAATTGGGCCCGCCCTACAAGTATCTGAGCCGCTCAAATTCTTGCGGCGACAGACGCGATAGCCGAACGGGTCCGCAAGCTCGGGGGAACGACGATCCGTTCCATCGGTCATATTTCCCGTCTTCAGCCGAGGAAGAACCGACATTCAATTCGGGTTCAGCCATATCGGCTTTTGACCCAGCAATTGTGCAAGAGAGCCAGTTTCGGCAATCGTCCACCGACTCGCGTTTACTGTGGTTTAGGGCGCAAGTAACTTGCATCCTGCGTCCGCGCTCTGATCGGTGACGCTGGAGGGGTTGGTGACACTGGAGACGTTGGCACCGCCCTACGGGTCGAGTTGGCAATCGCTAGCGGTGAGGACACCAGCGTTCTAGGCCGCTGCTTCTGGTCTGGAACCCCGACGCGCGCGACTTGCTCTTGGCTTTCCTTGAGCTGCGCGGCGATGCCAGCGATCAGGTCTTGGCTTGCCTTAAGCTGGCCCGCGAGGTTGCCATTGTCGCGAGCCATTTGAGATTGCATCGTCCTGATATCTCCGATGAGGTCAGCGTTGTGACGCGTTATTTCCAGCGTTGCATTGAGATGTTCGGTCAGCTCTGTATTTTCTTGGACGATTTGCGAATGCTGGGCCTTAAGCTGGTCGATCCCGTGCTCCACGTTCGCGAGTTCACGTGCTATTGTCTGAATCTGCTGCACCATCTCGGGAGCGATTGGAGTAACTGTCGGGGCGGGCTGAACGGTGGCCTGAGGCTGGGGTTCGGGAGACACCGCCTTTGTCGTGGCTGCCAAATCCGGTTTATTGGGCGAGGGGCGTATTGGCGCCTCTTCCTTCTTTATCGACACGGATGAAGTTACCGCTGGCTCAAGTGCGATTTGCCCGTGGCTCGACTGCCGCGCAAACACGGCGACGCCGATGCAGGTCAGCGTCAGCAGGCCGGCGAGGCTCCGCAACATGAGCCTGCTGCTGCGCGAAGACATTTCGAACGGCATGCGAGATCGTGGGTCAGGAAGAGCGGGCGTCTCTTTTTTTTCGTTTTGATCAAGACGCGTCCACCTTACGTCTGCCCGCCCGATCAGCCTGTGGGCTTCAGCGATAGCGGCAAGCGCTGCGTCGCTCGGGGGCGAGAGATCCGTGGCGCGCATCGAAGTTTCCTATTACGTTCCTCGGCACCCCGAAGCGGGGCGGGTTATTTGACGACCCGGGATGCCACACACTGACCGCAAATTTGACCAAAAACATGGCGACGCACCACGTTTCCGCCTCCGATTAAATACGGCCTATGACCTTTTGGCGCGACTCTGCCACCTGAACTTTTCGAAGAGGGCCCTGCCATTCGCTATGCAGCGCTACGAGTTTGCTTACCCGTTGCGTCATAGGCAGCAGAGCATGCGCTTCAGGCCGAACGGCCAGGTCCCTTAACGAACCCACCGTTCCTCGTGAAGCGCCGCAATCGCCGCAATAGACGGCGGCTTCTCGTGAGGCTAGTTGTGGATTTTCAATCTTTATTCCAAGACAACCGCAATTGTGGCAGACCATCTGAAAGTCGACACCGATACTCATAATGAAACTCCCGAGATTGAAATACCATTCTCTCGGCCCGCCTCATCCTCCCAGGGAACTTCTTATGCAGAGAATTATCTCAACCGATTGCTCCGTCATGACGGAAATATTGTTGCAGGCTTGAAGTCGACGCAAGCAGAAACGGCATCATTGATTGACCATAACCTGGGCATTCGGCGGAAATACTGTGCTTCGGGTTGTTGAGTTGTTGAGCAAGGCGACCTGCGAGAATAGTCAGTGGTCCGAGTATGATCGCCGCCGCCAGCCCAGCATCTGAATGAAAAATCAGGAGTTGATATCGGATCTGGATGACGCCGCAATAAAACTCGACCGTTAAGCTTGATACCAGCTGTCCTGGGATAACCTTACCGAGTGCAGAGCGCGCTAAAGCCAAAGGGACGATCGGCCGCCAAGGGACTTTCTTGTAGCCACTTCGCCAGTCTGCTCACGACGGAAACATTTAATGTTCGCTTGACGGTAATGTTCGCTTGACGGCGGGATGAGCCGCTCGGAGGTGTCGCATATCGAGCGGTTTCAATTCAGCTAAGAGGCGTGCCAGCCATCCGGGAACGGATAAAACGGCCAAGCAATACTGTTGTCGTTGGCGGCCGGTGGGTTGCCTTTCTTGATCGCAAGGTCCGATGCGTCGTCCACATCTACTTGGCAATACTCACGGATTCGATCCTTGCGCTCTTTCGGTCTCATTTCGCTTCTCCACGCCCAGTCATCATCGTCCGATTGCGACTTGGTAACGCCTTATAAAGGCGTGACGTCCAAGACGCGCCGGTAGAGCAGGGCAGCTTTGATTGTCCGCGCTATTCCAGCGTGCCTGGATGATCATTTTCGTTCGACGAATTGTTTGGACTCATAAATTGCAGGATTGCCAAAGCAAGTCGCTCTTCAGACAAGCGTTGTTCGACGAACCGCAACTCAATGTCGCTCAAGCCGGATTTGAGGAGGCCGTGATAATGATCAATGTTGCGTTGGTGGAAACGAAGGCGACTAGCTCTTTCACTCATAAACGCCACTCCCGATGTCGTCGGACTCGAAAGGTCGTATCCCAGCCGGGCATGCTACCGAGGCTTGAAATCGTCAATGTCGCGCAGCTAAGCAGATGTCGCGTGGCACGCATGTGAGTTAGATCACAATAACGGTCATTCCCGACGACTCATTTGAACCTCAGAACCCGTGAAATTGGGTTCGGCTTTCGCAGATTTACGCGAGAAAAAGGACTTTAATGCCGATAAGTTTAGCGCGAAATGCGGGTTGGAAAATGCGGCGACCCGACATTGCGAAGCTCCGATGTCGCAGGCACGGTCGAGTGGCGTATCCATCAAGAGGCGTGGGTCTGCCTCGTATTTAGATTTTTAGAGCCCTGAAATTGTCCCCACGACGAAGGATTTTTTCGGTGCCGGGGCTAACTCCCAGCCCGCCGCAAACTTGTTCATAACTGAAAAATTATGTGGGGTTGAGTGTCGTTCACTGACCATAAATATAAACAATATCAATTAATTGGTGATACTTCATGGCGGAGGGAGAGAAACTGGATTCGAAACCTCTCCACGTAGACCCGCGTAACCCAGCGTAACCTAGCTAGCGTACGGCGGCGGCAATACCCCCGTCAGGGACTCTCCGAGGGACTAAAACGTGGCACGCAGGGAGCTGGCCAAGCCGGCTCAGATTCAGTCTCCCGGTGGCCCCAGAATCCCAACCAACTGGAAATGCAGGGGCTCTCCGGCCAATTCCCTCGGGTAAGGTGTAACACTACGTTGGTATAGACGTTGCTGTTTTTAATTTACTCTAATTTCGGCCAGCCAGATATTTGAAGGACGTATCAATCTTTTTCGATGCCGTCCCTCGGCATCCAAACCTAAATCGATGATCGCAAAAGAGGCGCCATAGGCACAGTCTGGTCACCAGTAGTGCTGATCATTTGACCCAACGGAACTCCGCACTCCCTCAGTGGTATTCAGCGTTCGGATCGACCTTTCCCTTAAAGACGAAATAAACCACGAGTGTGTAGACTAATGTGACGGGTAGCACGAACACGCCGGCGCCCCAGAAAAGGAACGCGACGCTCTCGGACGGCGCGACCGCCTGCTGGATCGTGATCGAGAACGGTACCATGTAGGGATAGAACGATACCGCGAGCGTTCCAAACGCCGCGCCAAAGATCGCAAGACCGCAGAGGAATGGTACGAGCGGATATTTGTTTCGGATCGCAAAATAAAAGACAGAGCAAGCCACAAGTCCGAAGACCGGAAATGCCGCCAATCCTGGCTGTTCAAGCCAACGATGCATCACCCGCAAGTCTAGCGCGAGCGCCAGCGCAAACACCGCGGCAAGGAATAACAAAACAGCCATCATCAACTTGGGCAGCAGTCGAAAGGCGAACGACTGCACATCCGCGGATGTCCTGTAGGTCAACCAGCCAGCGCCGAGCAGACAGTAGCCGAGGCAAAGGCCTAGCCCGCAGAGTAGCGCAAACGGCGAGATCCATCCAAAGGGGCCGCCGACATAACGGTCGTTCTCGATTGCGAGCCCTTCAACAAGAGCACCCACAGCGGTGCCCTGGATGAAAGCTGCGATGAATGATCCGCCGGAAAATCCGATATCCCAGAACCAGCGAAAACGAATGCTCTTGTAGCGAAATTCAAACGCCAGGCCCCGAAATATCAGTGCGACCAGCATGACGATCAGCGGCAGGTATAGTGCAGATAGCAGTGTCGCGTATACCAGCGGGAAAATCCCAAATAGAATCGATGCAGCAATAATGAGCCAGGTCTCGTTGCCGTCCCAAACCGGTGAGATCGCAGCCAGCATATGGCGGCGCGCGGTTTCGTTCGGAGCAAACGGAAACAACATGCCGACGCCAAGGTCAAAGCCGTCCAGCGTCACATAAAGCAGGATTGAAAGGCCAAGCGCAAAGGTCCAGAAGCTGATCATTAACCCATCTCCGGTGTTGGCGCTACAGCCTGCACGCCGGGGCTGCGCCCCGTTATTGATAGCGGCCGCTTCGGATTGGTTGTCGCGCCGTCAAACGATGGCAAATGAACTGGGCCGCGCCGCAAAAGCCGATAGATGTAGACGGCTCCGGCCAGAAAAATCAGCGCGTAAATGACGAAAAAAATCACGAGTGACACCGCGACCTGCGGCGTTGTTAGAAACGGCGTTACGGCGTCAGCCGTCCGAATCTGTCCGTAGATGGTCCAGGGCTGCCGGCCTACCTCCGCGGTAAACCATCCGGTCAGTGTTGCAATAAAGCCCAGCGGAAACGAACAGAAAGTGGCCCACAAGAACCAGCGCTTTCGTTCCAGCCCCCCACTCGTCATGAAAAGCGTGCCAAGCCACGCGAGTCCGAGCATCAAAAGGCCGCACCCGACCATGATGCGGAATGCAAAGAACGGGATCAACACCGGAGGTCGGTCAGCAACAGGAAAGCTCGTCAACCCGACCTCCTTACTGTGGAGGCTCAAGGAGCCGATTAAGCTGCCAAGGTAAGGAATACTCACTGCATAGCGATTGCGTTCGTTCGCTTGATCCGGCCAGGCAATCAGCACTTCCGATGCCGGCTCCTCGTCGTGCCAACGCGCTTCAATGGCAGCGAACTTGGCCGGCTGCTTGTCATGGGTGTAGTCGCCGACTAGATGTCCGAAGACCAACTGGATCGGCACCAGGATGGCGGCAATCCCAAGCCCCATGCGAAGCATGACACGCGCATCGGATTTGAAAGTGCCGCGGAGCAGATGCCATGCCCCGGTCGCTGCAACGCAGAACGCCGAGGTGAGATAGGCCGCCAAAACCATGTGCGGAAAGCGAACCCAGGCGACAGGGCTGAAGATAATAGCAGACCAATCAGTGGGGATGAAAACGCCGTCCTGTCGAATTGTGAAGCCTACCGGCCACTGCATCCAGCTATTGCTGACCATAATCCAAAACGCGGAGAGGCTCGTCCCCGCCGCAACCATGAAACAGGACATCAGATAGAACCATTTCGGAACTCTTTTCCGACCGAACATCAGCACGCCGAAGAATGCCGCCTCGAGGGCAAATGCTGTAAAGCTTTCATACCCAAGCAATGGTCCTTGGATGGAGCCTGCTCGACGCGACAGTTCGCTCCAGTTTGTGCCGAACTGGAACGCCATGACGATTCCGGTGACCACGCCGATGCCGAAGGCGACACCGAAAATACCTAACCAGAAGTCGAACAGGCGTCGATAGACCGGGCGAAGCGTCACAAGCCACATCGCCTCCAGGAGGGTAAGCCACGCCGCAAGGCCGATCGTGAATGCGGGAAAAATGATGTGAAAGGCCAGCGTAAAAGCGAACTGGATTCGCGAAAGCAACAGTGCGGATACGCCCATGGTTCAGCTCCAGCCGATGGGAACGGTCAAATTGGGGATGGATCGGGCCGAAGCCGCGAGCGGCCTTCGGCCCGATACGAGCTGCGACTCAACGCAACAAGTTGGTCCGCGCTACATCGATCAAACATCGATCAATTCGGTGCCTCGCCCGCTAATGACAGCGCGCATGGCCCACAGACCGAAACCCTTCACCTGTTCCAGATTGATGCTGGGAGGCATCGCGAGCTCCTGAGTATTTGTGACCACGTCGAGCAGCGCTGGCCCGTCATGTGCGAGAATCTCCTTGATCGCGTCTTCCAGTTCGCCGGGATCATCAACGCGACGGGCATGAACCCCAATAGCCCGCGCCATTGCCGCAAAATCCGGATTTGTGAGCGAGGTACCCATCTCGACAAAGCCGCTGGCCTTCATTTCCAATGCGACAAATCCCAACACATGATTGTCAAACACCACAATTTTGACCGGGAGCTTCTGCTGCACCAGCGTCAGGAAATCGCCCATCAGCATCGAAAATCCGCCGTCTCCCGAGAGGCTGATGACTTGCCGGCCAGGGAAAGCAGCTTGGGCGCCAATCGCTTGCGGCATCGCGTTAGCCATCGAGCCGTGCGCGAGCGAGCCTATCATTCGCCGGCGGCCGTTCATCTTTAGATAGCGAGCCGCCCAAACGGTCGGCGTTCCCACGTCGAAGGTGAAGACCGCGTCGTCGGAGGCGTGCTTGTCGATCAGTTTGGCGACATATTGCGGGTGAATCGGCTTGCGGCCAGGCTTGCCCGTCGCGAGTTCGTCGAGGCCGGCGCGCGCCTTACGATAATTGGCAAGTCCGTCGTCGAGGTGGGACCGGTCGGTCTTGGTGTTCAGCTTCGGCAACAGCGCAGCAATGGTCGCCCCGACATCGCCGACCAGACCCTGATCGAGCCTTGTTCGTCGTCCGAGATTCTCTGGACGGAGGTCGATCTGCACGATCTTCGAGTTGGTCGGATAAAATTGCCGATACGGGAAATCTGTACCCAGCATCAGCAAAGTGTCGCAATCCAGCATGGCGTGATAGCCAGAGCTGAAGCCGATCAAACCGGTCATGCCGACGTCGAACGGATTATCGTATTCGACATACTCCTTGCCGCCCAAGGCATGCACCACCGGCGACTTCAGCGTTTCGGCTAATTTCAGCAACATCTCGTGCGCGCCGGCGCAGCCTCGCCCGCACAGCAGCGTCGTCCGCTTGCTTTCGTTGAGCAGCCGGGCCAACGCGTCAAGTTCGCGATCTTCCGGAACGACGACGGGCTGACGGACCGCAATCGCGCGCCCAGCC
Organism: Bradyrhizobium sp.; assembly: GCF_049519115.1. GTDB lineage: Bacteria > Pseudomonadota > Alphaproteobacteria > Rhizobiales > Xanthobacteraceae > Bradyrhizobium. Next base: position 36,705 of record NZ_JBEKRB010000052.1, on the reverse strand, counting down.
GAAATTGGCGCCGACAACGATTGCAGTGCCACGTCCCCGGGGATCACAACGACCGCGACGCCCCGGCGGCCCACTGCCGCTCGGATTGCTGACTCGATCACGGAGGGAAGCTGCTCGGGATGGGAGACGAGTTCGCAGTAGTGGCTACACTCGCGAAACAACGACTCTGGATGAGTTTCCTGAAAATAACCGCGGCCGATTTCCGCACTTGGAATATGCGCTGCGATGGCCAACACCGGGACGCGCGAGCGATGACAATCGAAAAGACCATTGATCAAATGCAGATTGCCGGGACCACAGCTGCCGGCACAGACGGCGAGTTCGCCCGTCAAATGCGCCTCCGCGCCGGCGGCGAAAGCTGCGGTCTCCTCATGCCGGGTATGGATCCAGTCGATATCGCCGCGCTGGCGCAGCGATTCCGTAATTCCATTGAGGCTATCGCCGACAACGCCATAAATGCGGCGGACGCCAACTGAGTGGAGCATCTCCGTAATAGCGTCAGCCACTTTCATGGTTTTGTCTTCGGTACGGAGCATATGCGTGACAACGTTCATGATCTTATCTCCGGAAAGTTTGAGGCCAGCGGGTCTTTGGCGGACGACGAATTGCCGATTTCGGCGTGCCAAACTCCACCTTATCTAGCGACCGCGTGCTGAACGCTCTTGGACGAAAGCGACATCCGTTGCTGCATTCTGCGGGAACGCGGGTGTTATGCACGGCCCCGCAGCAGTTTCATTTCAGGTCGATAAGGAATAGTCGATTACGGTCCGTTGGCTCATCGTGGCGGCCACGCACCTAAACTCTTACGGTCTCGCTTCAGCTGTCCGTCTGGCGTCGCCGAAGCAGCGGAAGCTACGGTCTTGTGCTGAGGTTCAATCTGCACGGTCGCTGTGATACCGGCTACGAGTTGAATACCGTCCGGCACTTGATCGATGTGAATACGTACTGGCACGCGCTGCGCCAGGCGCACCCATGTAAAGATCGGATTCACCGACGCCAGCCCGGCTTGATCCGGCTGTGCGTTCGGGACGTTAATGCCACGGGAAACGCCGCCGACATGACCATGAATGATCTCGCTGTAACCCATCAGCTTGATATTTGCTGGATCGCCCTCGTGGATCTTTTCGAGGCTGGTTTCCTCGAAATAGGCATCGACCCAAAAAGAATTTGCATCAACAATCGCGACCGTCTTTTGACCTATGGTGGCGAAGTCACCGATTTGGGTCAAAAGGTTGGTGACGTAACCATCGACCGGCGAGAGAATGCGGGTACGATCGAGGTTCACCCGTGCCTGGTCCAGGTTCGATAGCGCTTTCTGATAGCTGGCTCGGGCAACCTGCGCGTTACTTTCATAACTCTGCTTTTCTTCAACCGAGGTCGACAGGGTGCTCAATTCCTGTCGGCGTTTCGCCTCTCGATCGAGATTCTGTGCGTTGGCCTGAGCCTGTTGTACTGTTGCTTCGGCCAAACTAACGGCGATCCGGTAGTCGGTCGGGTCTATCGCCATCAAGAGATCGCCCTTGTGCACGAACTGATTATCGGCAACCGGGAGTTCGACGACACGTCCGGCGACTTCGGATGCCATCGTCACCACATAGGCGCGCACCTGGCCGTCGCGCGTCCAGGGCGCGCGGAGGTACGCCTCCCACATCGCCCACGCCAGCAGTATTGCAACCAAGACCGTGCCGATCGTGACCAGAAATCGAGCGTTCTGGTCGTACGATTTCTTCCTGCTAACACGCTTATTCGGCGGGCTCGAAACATCGCCTCCGTCGTCGTTCATCGTAAGGGGAGTCAAGCTCAGATCGACGTGTGACATAAGCGCACCTCAACGGGCAACGATAAGGACGATGGATGAGAGCACGATCATGTAGATGGCAAGCACGAACAGTGCCGGATGCCAAACATGCCGCAGCAAGCCAACATGATCCGCTACACGGCGCAGCGCGATCAAGACGAGCCAAGCCGCAACGATCATCAAGGAGATCGGAGCGACATAGACCCCGAAGATGTTGACCTCGGTGAAACCCACTATGTCGCTCCCGAATCGAAATAGGCAGCATGACCAGCAAGCGCCTCCGATACCGCGAGAACGCTGCCACGGGCCCTGAGCCTCAGCTGCTCTTCCGGCCGGGTGCTAGGCACCGCGGCCAGTATTCGATCGAGTCGGCCAAAGCGTTCAACAGCAACAACGCTCTCACCTAGCGCTACGACTTCGAGCGCCGAATTTAGCTCGATCTCTACGTGGAATCGGCGGGCTAAACGGCGCAGCCGAATCGTTTCGGTCCCTACCGAAAGTGCGGCCAGGAGCTGCGCACGCTGTAACGGTTCAGCCTGCTCTGGCATCGCCGAGAGGCGACTGTAGATGCGGCCTTCCCATTCGTGCGGTGTCCACACAATCGAACCTCGCATCAGGCGGTGCAAATCCCGCAGCGTGAGCGTCAAAAGCCTGCGGACTTGGAGCGCTGGCGATAGTTGCGGTAGCAAGCGGAAAGCTAGTGCCGCGGCGCCCACGCCTGCGACAACCGCCAACGCGGAATTATAGAATTGCTGGGTGTCGTAGCTTGCAGTGTTCGCAGGTGAAACCAATGGCAAAAAGATCACGGCCGTCGCCATGAACGTTGGTGTTTTCCGCAGGGCCATCAGCATGCCTATCGGCACAAGGACGAGCCCAATCGCGAGGCTAAGGCCCTCAAACGTTGTCAGGCCAGGTAGTACCGCAAATTTTACGATCGCTGCGAATGCCGCAGCCAGGCCGGCCCCAATCATGTAACTTATGCTGTTCGAGTAAGCTTGACTGGCGCGCGGCGAAAACAGGATGACGCCGATCGCGGCGAAGACCAAGGCCTGGGCGCCGCTCGGCCATGCAGTTGCTATCCAGAAAAGCTCGACGGCGCCTACCGTGACGAAGATGCGGGCAGCATTCACGAACGCAGGAAGCGGATCGGCTACACTGAACCAGACGGACCGGGACCTCGGGGGATTTCTAGCAGGATCAACCAGCAGCATTAATCCGTCGAGCGCGCGCTTAATGCCGATAAACCCCTCGGCCGTCCGGTCGGCGAGCAATCGGAGCGACGGCGTGTCGGCCGGTAAGGTTGTCAGAGACCTGATCGTTGAAGTGCAGGTCTTGCGCCAAGTTGAAGGATCAGCCACCCAGTTTGCGGCATCACCATGCACCGGTACTGAGCGCAATTCTGGCGGGATGTATTCAAGTACAATGTCGGTTTCCCGCTGACCGTTGTCACGCAGAAAATCCAGATGGAAGGCTGCGGCCCGCCAGCCGGACAAGGCTGCGAAGAGGCCTCCTATTGCCGCCTGCAATACCGGCGAATGAGGACGAAGGTCCGAAGAGTCTCCGAGCGCTTCGTCTATCACGGGGTCGAGCGCGGCGACACGTCGGATGAAATCGCGCCGTACCAGGCGCGTTCTGGATTGCTCCGGCCCAGCCAGCAAGAGCGTGCCGGTAAGCCTTCCGGTGATTTCAGACGCAATCGTAGCGAGCTGGACGGCAAGGCGGTGTCGGGCCCCGCCGAAATCTGTCCCGGCGAGCACCACACCCGCGCAAATAATGCCGATACAGATTTCGGTTGCGCGTGTGATCGCCAAGATTAGCACGTCGCCGTTCGCGCCACCGACCGCGCCGACCTCGTCGCTCGCAATGATTGCGGCGGTGATACCTGCCAGCGCTGCGCCGTAGCTCGCAAAGTTGCGCAGGAGCGTGGCCACGAGCCCGCAAACGGCACCCCAGAGAGCCAAACCAAAGAGGAAACCAAGGCGGTCTTGCACAAAGAATGCCGTCAGCACTACGATCGCCACCGCGCCGACCGCCGTGCCGATCATCCGGAACCAAGCTTTGCGGAGGGAGGCACCAAGACTTGGCTGACAGACGGCGGCCGCGGAAGCACCGGCCCAATACGCGTTGTCGAGTTGAAGCCAGAACGCGATATACAGCGCGAGGCACACTGAGGCCCAAAGCCGTAATCCGAACAGAAGGGCCGGAACTGCGGAGCGCAACGCGGCCATGGCTTGCTCCGCATTGAGCAGGTCGGATCGGGATTTTGGCGGTGTGCGAAGGCTCGCCTGGCTCATCTGTCCCTCCTGCGATCGCCGATACCCGGCGTGTGGCGTCGCAGACCACGGGCATCATGGCTTTCCGCACATCGCCGCCATTAACGCGTTTACCGGTGATCACATCTCCAGCCACCATCTTGACGCTTCATTCAACGGCGCCATTGCACGAAAATGTGCTGGTTTGAAGTTTCATGACGAGAATCCGGGTATGGCCATGCCCTCCGCCGAGCGCGAAGCAATTTTATTGTTCTCCAACGGTGCACCCTCTCACGGAGTAAATAGCGCCTGCCTAACAGCCAAAAAAAGGACCGATGGCGATACGCCATCGGTCCTGCTTCTGCGCTTAAGCGATCGAGGTGGAGGGGGACACCTACATTCGCGGCACCAGCTGATCGTGGGGGATCAAATCAGCGATGCATGACCGGCGCAGAACTCCTGATCATTCCTTCTGAAATTTTCTGCCGCGTCGGGCTTCATCAGTAGCGACATTAGCTCCGTCGCCGAAGCGCTATTGAATTTTCCGGTCACCGGTAGAATAATTCTGACGGCGATGACGACACGCAAAACGACCAGACTCTCCCGCTGATTTACCGCCCTTGCTGACGCCGCCATGCCGCCGGGCTCACTTTGACGCGTTGCGAGAAGACTCGCGTGAAATGCGCCTGATCCGAGAACCCGGTGTCCAGGGCGATCCCGCATAGCGGTTCATTGGTGTTGAGAATGAGATGCTTCGCATGCTCTACACGCTGATGAAGCAACCATTGATGCGGAGCGCACCCGACCGTTTGCTTGAATGCTCGACTGAAATGGCCCGTAGACAGGCGGCAGGCGCCTGCCAATTCTGGTAGGCTGAGATCGCCCGACAGATTTGCGCGCAACATTTCCTTTGCCCGCCTCTCCTGCCAGGGCGCCAGGCCTCCCCGGCCGTACCGCGGCCGGAATGGAATCGGGGCATAGGTCCTGGCCAGGTGCGCTGTAACAGCTCGTGCAGTGTGGTCGGCAAACAGTTTGTTGGCCCGGTCGGGTGCTGCCAGGGCCGGAAGCAGTGCCAAAGCGAAGTTTTTTAAAACCGTATCTGCACGTGCGAGACTGATGGGGCAGTGCAGCTCCTCGATTGGTGCACCTCCTTCCGCCGAAGTGATGTCATCAAATGCGGATTGCGGGATGCAGAAATTCACGACATCAAACGGACTCCGGATGTCCGCTCGCCATGCGCTCCTCATGTCATTGACATGTAGCACGCCGGCTTCGAGCGCACCTGACGATTCATGCTCATCGTCACACCAGACGTCGTAAGCGTCGAGCCTTTCCAGGTGGACGCACGCCACGTACCATCCGCGTTTGATCGCGCGGTCGGTCATTCCATGACCCGGCTGTTTTCGCGCGATGTGGTTGATCACGAAATCGCTGCCCGGAACGGTACCGATCGAGAGTTGCTCCATCACGTCCAGGCGGTTGGCGAGAGTTTGAGCGAAGACAACACTTACTTCTGCCTCGCTTTGAGTTTGCCGGCTTAATACTGGTCCTGGACCTGGGCGGGCCCTGATCTCGGCGCCTCTGGAGTTGCTCACTTCAACGAAGTTCATATCTATTCCTCCTGCGGGCCCATTCGAGCTCAATGCATTTCTCGGAGCATTTCGGCTCATTTGGGCGGCCACTTTTCGAGTGCCGGAGTCTCCGAAGCCAAAGCAGGTTGAGCTTCAGCACGACCTCAATACGACCTGCGATATCTGAAAGCCCGTTATTGAACCGCAGCGAGTGTGAGAAGTTGTGAGCGTCGAGGGGAGCTTTTGGTTCACCGGAAAGCGCGCGCGAGAAGATATGCCCGGTCTGTGTTCGCAGGGCTCGAACAAGACAGGAGCGTTTTCACTAGTAATCGTCGTATATTAGGCAGTTCCGAGTCCGGGGGTTCCGTCGCCCTATGTAATGCGCAGTTGGCCGTGGAGAGCTGACCAATCGCACCGAGCGAAGCGACGTCCATGGGCAGTTGCAGGACTGCTCCCAAGACCGCCATAGATCACCTGACACAGGAACCGCGCAGGTCAACCCCGAGGAAACGCATCAAACCGGGTTCTGACGAAAAAGCTCAGCAACCAGCGCCGAGTCAAGGTAGGCACGGACCTCAACAATGCGATCTCCTTCGAATCGGACTACCCAGCAATAATGATTGTCGAAACGCATCCCGTTGCGAGCGATCGCGTCGGAGACAAGTTCGACCACCGCCACATTCGATGCGACGATCAAATTGGTCACATGCAGCTGGGCTCCCTTCGGCAGCACCTTGCCTAGCTTGCCAAACGTCGCCTCCTGAAAGGCGCGCTTGGAGAGGTAGTGACCCGCAAGAGGGTGGGTGCCCATCACTGTCCAGTCGACGTCGCCGGCGACATGCTCAAAGAATGCTCCTCCATCGCCGGTCTCTAGACCTCTGAAAATCTCACGAACGTGGTCAGGCGTGATAGCCATCTGGGTATCTCCCGATTTGCGAGTTGCACGAACTGCGGGTGTTTCCCCCTTTCGCACCAGAGATTTCGCTGGTGTGTGTTGTCTCGATGCACTCCCTTCAACCGCCTTGAACTGTTTCCTCGATCGGGAAGGACACGATCGCTACGCTACCGTTCGATCCGAAGCGTTGATTGACCCTGCCGTTAAGCCCGCGTGCTAGCTGATGAATGATCCCGATTCCCTGCCCGGGCCGAATGTTTTCTGGACCGGATCCATCATCGGCCACACGGCATTCCACATCGGTCCCGCGCTTTTTCAACTCAACTCGAATCGTCCCACCCCGACCAGCGAAAGCATGCCGGAACGCGTTCGTAATGAGCTCGGATACGATGAGGCCCAGTCTCCAGCACTGCCTTGAGCTTAGTTCGAGGGAATATTCGACAAGCACGAGTTCGATGCCGTTGCGCTGCAATTTCGCGCGGCTGATCGATTGACAAAGCTCGCGCAGATAAGCGGCCGCGTCGATCGGCCTATTTGCTGTTGGCATCTGCAACGCGCGATAAACGCGAGCGTGGTCATAAAGGTGCTCGGTTACTTCGGCCAATACGGCCTTGACTTCGCAATTGGTCGACCGTCCAGCAGTACAGGAGATGATACTGATGGTTGACGTCAGTTCGTTGTTGATCCGATGCGCCATTTCCTGCAACAGCAAAAATTCTCCGAAATCATCCGTCCACGCCTCTTCAGCCCGTATCGAAAACTGCCTCTTTTTCCTGTTAAACGCATTATTGTTGCCAGCGATCTGCATGTGTTTGCCTCTGCTATGTGATGATGGCCACATTGGCGATGAGCGCTGCTAGTGGCTTGAATTTTCCAGCCGACAAATTGTCGATTCCTACGCTGCTCATCGCCAGGCCGGATCTGTCATCATTGCCGGCGCTCTTCCGATCGCTCCTGCTGATATCCAGGAGTGGTCGTGCCAACGATTGGCGAGGCCGGCCCCGCCTCAACGCTTGGATCTGGAAGTCGGTCAAATCATCGTGCGTCCCGCCTAGCCACATCTATGATCACGATCAAGATTGGCACACTCGCAATCAGCGTCATGACAGCGAAGGCGGAAAACGCCGCGATGTATTTTAAAAGTGGCCGCCGCGTTTACTTGCGGACTCGATCGACCGCTGCCGGACCAACTCGTCAACGTGCATATTGCGTAAATAGCATATCGTGCCCCTTTGCTCTACTCTCGTGGCACGGAAAACACGTCTCATGCTGGGCCTCGTCGACTGGTTTACTGGCGATGAACCGGCCGAAGCCCCAGCCACCCGTCGCCGCGTATTTCTTTGAATCTTTGACCATGATTTGAACCGTCGTCGCCGCACCAGGAACGAAAGCCGTCGGGGCCCCCAAGGCTACATCATCTCCGAGTGACGGCACACGCTTCCAGGCTACCTTGGCCAACATTGCGCCGTCTGGAAACGGAAGCGTTCCTTCTCGATAGGCTTTCATCGCAACGGCGTTGCCGAGAATGACCCGTAATTCATCGAGGCCGACTTCCTGGGACGGGGCGATCACTTCCCACTGCCGATATCCGGCGGGAATTGTAACGCCATAGATCGGCGACCCATCAACTGCGCTACCCGAAGCGGCGAAGGGCTTGGATGCGGCGAGGCCCGCTAACGTCGCAACTGCGGCCACCAAGAACGGTACAGAGATTGTCTTCATGGACCACCCATCTGCATACGTGAAACTGCCGGACGGCTGGCGCCCTCGGCGCGCAGACCGTCGAAGTTGATGCTCATACCAAGGCTGGTAAGAAGCTTGTAGAAATCTGCCGAACCTAGTCGAAACTAGTCATCTGGTCGTTTTGCTGCCGACGCGTTGGCCGGCGGATTTACAACTGAAGCTCGCCGCCTATGAGGATGCCCCTACCTAAGGGGGCGTCACTCTCACTAAACGGCAAGCGATGGCGGCAGGTTCGACATTATGGCTAGAGCAGATCGCGCGATCAGCTCAAAACGATCGCTTTTCAAAGCGCGGCATTCGCTTCGTCTTTTTTGTGAAAATACGGCGCGTTTTCTACAAGCGATCATCCGTCTCCCAGCATATCCGTTGCTCGATCATAAGCGCATCTGCCTTGACCTAGAGCTGAGCTAACGGAGATCACAATGCGAAAGACGGTTCTTTTTATCCTCAGCATGGCACTTGTGTCTGGACCGATGATCCAGACGGCAGCAGCCGCCAGGCAGGAGCATTCCTATGCGGCCACCCTGGCAAACCACGAAGAGCGGAAATTTGACGACTCTGGCTTCAGTGGACGGGATTCATCGCGAACGGGCGGTGAAAACCCGAATCCAAATCCCTTGAAAAGCTAATCCAACCGGATGGGACATTGGGAAGACGTCAAGAATGTTTTCCCGATGTCCGCGAGGCTGATCTTGAGAAGTTGCTAACGTACCCGGCATCGCGTCACACCCGCAAATTCAGGAGGCGTCAGTGCACACCAGTTCAACATTTCTTCGCGACGATGCAGCAAACCAATGTGCGATCTGTGGTCGAAAGTTTGGTCTCCTTCGGCACTACGCCTGGCAAACAGCACTGTGCTCAAGCAGGTGCTACGAACAATTTCGCGGTCGCGAAAAGGGAGATCGCGAATGGCTGAGCGCCGGCGATCAGGGCAATCGCATTTCCATACAGACATGCGCCCACTTCCGAGCCGTCGCCTCACATCATTCGTGATCTTACTGAACCATCGTCGAAATATTGGGCTGAAAGGCGACAGGAGAACTTTCCGATGAGAATCATTGCTGCGGCTGCGCTGTCACATTTTGCCCACGAGAGATTCGAGTCAATCTCCGACTTCGTGATTGTCGTTCGGAACCTGATCAAGGACGTGCGCGATAGCTACCGGCCGGAACTTCACTACATGCGCGGGCCCGGTCCGAAATGGCGCGCCAAACATCAGCCGTTATTGAGATTCGATTCTGAAACCGCATTGCCAACCCGGCGCGTTCCTCAGGGAGTTGTCGTTCCGGCCCAGCTTTCCCGCAATACCAACGCGAAGTCCGCCGTGAGTTTTCGTTCGCGGCCCGCATAGCTCCGTTTGCGCAACGACAGAGAGCGGCGACCTAACGGTCTCTTTGCAGATGTTAGATTTCTACAAGCCGGAATCGGCCCCCGCGACCACTATTGAACGCTCACAACTGGAGGAGACAACTATGATTGCGACGCTGCTGGAAAGAAATGACGCCGCCACGAATGATACTCGATCTGGCACAGCACTCTTCAACGACCCCATCCGCAATAAGGGCACCGCCTTCACGAAGGATGAGCGTCGCATGTACGGCATCGAAGGCCTCTTGCCTCAGGCCGTGGAAACCCTCGACCGCCAGCTGGAACGCGTCATAGGCCACCTCGATGCGAAGTCCACTGATCTGGAGCGTTACATATACCTGGTCTCTCTTGCCGACCGCAACGAGACGCTGTTCTTCCGGACACTGATGTCTGATCCGGCGCGTTTCCTGCCCATTGTCTACGATCCTACTGTCGCGGACGCTTGCCTGGCGTTCGGACACATCTACCGTCGTGCCAGGGGCATGTATATCGATCGCAGCATGAAGGGGCGTATGGCCGAGGTGCTACGCAATTGGCCCCACCGTGACGTCCGGTTTATTTGCGTTTCAACCGGCGGTCGCATTCTCGGCCTCGGAGATATTGGCTCGAACGGCATGGGTATCCCGATCGGAAAGCTTGAGCTCTACACCGCTTGCGCAGCGATCCCGCCCAACGGCCTGCTGCCCGTGATGTTTGATATCGGAACCGCGAATGAGGCATTGCGCGCCGACCCGCTGTATCTCGGATTGCGCGCCCCACCGCCCTCCGAGAAGGAGCTTGACGAACTCACCGAAGAGTTCGTGCAGGCGGTGCAGGACGTGTTTCCCGGCTGCTGCATTCACTTCGAGGATTGGAAGGGTACAGACGCTATTCGCATCTTCGAACGCTACCGCGACAAGGTTCTCTGTTACAACGACGACATTCAGGGCACGGCCAGCGTGACCATTGCGGGTCTCACGACGGCACTCCAAATCAACGGAGAAGTGCTGGCAGACCAGCGGTTCCTGTTCCTCGGCGCCGGTTCTGCCGGAATCGGCATCGCTAACATGATCGCCGAAGCCCTCCAGGGCAAAGGGCTCACGCTTGACGAAGCACGCGCCCGCATCTCGTTATTCGACATCAACGGTCTACTGGAGCCAAGCCGAAGGGACCTCTCATCAGCGCAGAAAGTTTACGCGCACCCGGCGCAGCCATCAGCGGACCTGGTGGCGACGATCGAGGCCTTTAAGCCGACGATTTTGGTCGGCGTGAGCACCAAAGGCGGTGCCTTCACCAAAGAGGTGGTGGAGGCGATGAGCCGCCTCAACAAAAGACCGATTATCTTTGCGCTGTCAAACCCAACCGACAAAGCGGAATGCACGGCTGAACAGGCATACACGTGGTCGAAAGGAAAGGCCTTGTACGCAGCGGGCGTTCAATTTCCCGATGTAACCCTGGATGGCCAAGTCTTCCATCCCGGTCAGGCCAATAATTTCTATATCTATCCTGCCGTAGCGCTGGCGACCTATGTCGCCCGTCCGCGACGCATCACGGATGCTTGCTTTGTCGCCGCAGCCGAGGCTAGCGCCGATCAGGTGGGCCCTGAACTGCGAGCCAAAGGCATGTTGTTCCCTGGTCAGGCCAACATTCTTGAGATGGAAGTTACGACTGCAACGCGTGTGGCAGAGTTCATGTTCGACCATGGACTGGCTCAAGCGAAGCGACCCAGCGATGTTCGCGCTTGGATCGAAGATCAGCTTTACGTTCCTCGCTATTGAATCCGGAACACAGCCATAACGATAAGCTGTCGCGAGGCGCGTGTCGCGGCAGCTTCTTTCCGACCTAAGGGAGCGCCATGTCATGAATATCCAACCGACCCCAGTACTGCGCAACATTCCGATTGGCATCGATGCCGAAGGCCAGCGGCGCGAGACGGACTCCATGGGCGCCGTCGACGTGCCCGCCGACCGTTACTGGGGAGCCCAAACTCAGCGCAGCTTGATTCACTTCTCGATCGGCAACGACCATATGCCCAAGTCCGTCTATCATGCTTATGGCTATGTGAAAAAAGCCGCTGCGCTTGTCAATGCGGCGGCGGGCCGGTTACCGCCGTGGAAAGCCGAGGCCATTGCGCGCGCGGCCGATGAGGCCATCGCTGGCAAGCTCGACGGTCACTTTCCGCTTTACGTGTGGCAGACGGGATCCGGCACGCAGTCCAACATGAACGTCAATGAAGTGCTATCGAATCGGGCAATCCAGCTTCTCGGCGGGGCCATCGGCAGCAAGTCCCCGGTGCATCCGAACGACGATGTAAATTTGGGACAATCCTCAAACGACACCTTTCCCAGCGCGATGCATGTCGCGGCGGTGCTTGAGCTCGAAACCAAGTTACTGCCCCACGCTGAAAGGCTAACAGCAGCGATCGAAGCCAAATCGACCGAATGGATGAACATCGTCAAGACCGGACGAACCCATCTTCAGGATGCAGTGCCGCTCACGGTGGGGCAGGAATGGTCGGGTTATGCGCGTCAAATGCGCGACGCGATTGGCCGGGTTCGGGCATCCGAGTCTGGCCTGTTTGAGCTGGCCGCCGGTGGCACAGCCGTGGGCACCGGCCTAAACGCTCCACCTAACTTCAGCAAGGAGATCGCTGCCCAGATCTCCGGGCTCACCGGGTATCCGTTCATTACCGCGCCCAACAAGTTTGCGGCGCAGGGTTCGCTTGACGCGATGGTTGCCGCAATGGCAGCACTGCGCGGATTGGCGGTAGCGTTGATGAAATTCGCCAACGATATGCGCTGGTTGGCGTCGGGTCCGCGCTGCGGTCTTGGTGAACTCTTATTGCCAGAAAACGAGCCCGGCTCGTCGATCATGCCAGGCAAGGTCAACCCGACCCAATGCGAGGCCATGGTGATGGTTTGCATCCAGGTAATCGGAGAAGACAACGCGGTCGCCTTCGCCGGGAGCCAGGGAAACTTCGAGCTAAACGCGATGCGCCCAATCATCATCAACAACTTCCTGCATTCGGCGCGAGTGCTCGGAGACGCCTGCGAGAAACTTCGGCGCTTCTCGGTAGAGGGGACACAGCTCAATCGGAAGCAGATCGATACCATGCTCGATCGCTCGCTCATGCTTGTTACCGCCTTGACCCCGGTAATCGGCTACGACAAGGCTTCCACTATTGCCCACCTAGCAAATGACAAGGGTCTGACACTTAGGCAGGCCGCAATCGAAACCAAGTTCATCGACCCCGCGCGCTTCGATGAAATCGTCAATCCGGAGAAAATGACCGGCAACGGCTTAGCTGGCGCATAGCCTTAGTGAAATGGCCCGACGCATGGCTCGCCAGCACATTGAGAGCCGGATAACGGCATCAAACTCCCTGCTCCGCCTGCAACTGCTAACGGCCGTTCTTGGCCTAATAGCGGGGAGCCTAGATGTCATCTCCTTCCTTGGCCCGAGCCAAATGTTCACTGCGCACGTCACTGGCAATCTGGTCATACTAGCGGCTCACCTCGTCGGTGGCGCCCCAATAGAGCCCGCGGTACTGCTCTCGCTACCAGTCTTCGTAATAGCACTCGGTCTGACGCGGCTCCTAGCGAGTGGATTGGACGCCGTAGAATACACCACATTGCGGCCACTGCTTCTGTTGCAGTTTATATTGCTGGCCAGCTTTCTTTCGCTCGCTCTCATCGAGCATCTAAGATCCAGTACAGCTGCGAGCATCGTTACTGTTGGCGGTTTGCTCGGCGTCTCAGCGATGGCGGTTCAAAACGGCCTGGTGCAGGTATCGCTCAAGGGAGCACCCGCGACCGCGGTAATGACAACCAACGTCGTGCGCCTCTCCGTGGATATAGGCACGTTATTCCTCCGACCCGATCGCGAGCAGACCGCAAAAGCTGCCGAGCGGGCCACCAAAACATGGCCGGCCGTCTTCGGATTTACCGTTGGTTGCGCCTTCGGAGCGGCCTGCGAGGACCGATTTGGTTTGCTCTCTCTGACGCTTCCGACCTCCCTTTCACTGATCGCTCTGGCTATGGGGGCCGCTGAAATTGGTGAGCCCGAAGGGCGTGCCTGTGAAGTCGTGGCAGCCGAGTGACCAAAAGATGACAATGAGCAAGGATCGCATTCACAGAAAGCTCGCGGCGATCGTCGCAGCCGATGTCGCGGGATATTCGCGCCTAATGAGCACGAACGAGACCGGCACCATGCAGACCTTGTCTGAGTATCGCCGGCTGATGGACGATCTCATTGCACAACATGGTGGGCGCATCGCGAACTCCGCAGGAGATAGCGTGCTTGCCGAGTTCGCAAGCATCTTTGACGCCGTAGAGTGTTCGGTAAATGTGCAGATGAGGTTGAGTGAAGCTGCTACCGGGTTAAGCGAAGACGCCGCACTGCGGTTTCGCATGGGCGTTCATCTCGGCGACGTTATCATTCGAGGCACCGATCTGCTTGGCGACGGCGTCAACATCGCCGCGAGACTCGAGGGCATGGCAGAGCCCGGCGGAGTCTGCATCTCAGGCGTCGTGTTCGAGCAGATCGAGGGCAAGATTGACCTTTCTTTTAGATCTTTGGGAATTCAGTCCTTGAAGAACATCGCGAGGCCGATCGAAGTCTATGCTATCGAACTTAACAAGGAGGACCGTCTGCCACCCGCTGTGACTTTTTCATCGGCAAAGTTTCAGCAACAGATTAAATATTGCCGATCGGACGACGGGGTTCGATTGGCTTACGCCTTAGCCGGCAATGGGCCGCCGCTGGTCAAATCCGCGAATTGGATAAATCATCTCGAGCTTGATTGGGAACTTCCAGTCTACCGTCACATGCTCGCCGGCTTGACCAAGCACAACACTCTCATCCGGTATGATGCGCGGGGAAACGGTTTGTCCGATTGGGACAGCAGCGAGTTATCGCTCGACGCGTGGGTAAACGACCTGGAGGCGGTCGTGAACGCTGCGGGCCTGGACCGATTTCCTCTGTTTGGGTTTTCGCAGGGCTGCGCAGTTTCGATTGCCTATGCGGTGCGCAATCCACACCGCGTCTCGCGCCTTGTCTTGTTCGGAGGGTTCGCAACCGGCCGATTCAAGAGGCCATCGACGACGCCAACTGATCTTGATCGCTTCCGGGCTATCGCCACGCTGATGCGATGCGGTTGGAATTCCGAAGATCCTACTTTCCGGCAAATGATGACCTCGCAGCTAATGCCGACGGCTACGAAAGAACAGGCGCAGGCATTCAACGAGATGCAACGGAGAAGCCTGTCGGCAGAGAATGCCGCGCGACATTTCGAAACAGTCAGCAACTTCGACATTCGCGACCTCGTGTCGAAAGTTTCGATGCCAACCCTGATCCTGCACATTCGCGATGATCTTATGGTCCCGATTGATGAGAGCAGGAGACTTGCAGCGGCGATATCGCGTTCAAGACTTGTATCGTTACCGGGGAAGAACCACATCCCGCTCGAGAATGATCCCGGAATGCCCCAGTTTTTTGAAGAACTCTTCAGCTTCCTGAACGGTCGCACTTTTGAAACGGCCGGTGCGCCGACCGTTTCGTCCAATTCCACAGCATGATGGCACCGCGCAGGCCGCTATTTAATCCTACCCTTTGATGGCCTCCGCAATTTTGACGTCCGACGGTTGCGAGCTTCGCGGTAAGCGAAGCTGTCACCGCGTAACTAACTTGAATTGTTGGTTTGCGAGGCAAAGACTCCTTTTTCCGCAGCCATTTTGTGAAACTTCGACCGGATTCTACAAGCGACCTTTTGTCTCCCGGAATACTGATCGCTTCATGGTGAGGCGAATTTGCCTTGCCCGGGAACCCACCTAACGGAGGTCACAATGCGAAAGACAGTTCTATTAATCCTCGGAACGATGTTGTTTGCCGGGTCGGCGACGGCAGGCGAACAAGCCCGCAAGGCGGACGATACGTCAGCAACCACGCAAGATCCGCATGCTCGCCGTGCATACGATCAGTTGAATGGGCCTACCGAAGCCGCTCCACTGACGCCGGAAGAGGAACGAAACAAGGAGGACTTTGGCTTCAGCGGAAGGTCGCCGTCGCGGCCGGGCGGTGAAGATCCAAACCTCAACCCTCCCAGCTAGGCATCCGAGATTGCAGCGGACGCGAAACTGATCTTGTTCTTTATGCGGTGGCACCATTCCCGGCCCAAGCATGGGGGTGGTGCCGCACCGCATATTCTACGCCCGAGCTGGGTCATCCAGCACGCTAGCTCCAACAATTGAAATGAGAACGCTATGACCCAACAGTTCGCTACAACGCAGCCCGAGAAACTATTATACACCGCGAAGGTTCACACGACCGGGGGACGAGAAGGTGCGTCGCACAGCTCCGATGGGTATCTGGATGTCAAACTCTCGACGCCTGGCACCGCACATCCCGGCACCAATCCAGAGCAGCTGTTCGCAGCCGGCTGGTCTGCCTGCTTCGAAGGCGCGCTGGGCCTTGCAGCCCACAAACGGGCAATTTCGCTTCCCGCTAGCCTCGCAATCGACGCCGAAGTTGATTTGCTTCTCAGGGACAGCGGTTATTCGCTTCGGGCTCGCCTCAACGTCAGCCTGCCAGGCATTGACCCTGATATCGCGGGAAGCTTGGTGAACGAAGCGCACCAAAACTGTCCGTACTCCAAAGCTACGCGGGGCAATATCGAAGTCGCAATTAACCTCGTCTGACTGGCCTTCTTCCGTCGTGGCTTGAATGAGATTTATGGATGCTCGGTATCGCGTGCTTGCCGGCACCTTCACGCCCCCGCAGATTGGAACATGAAAATGCGCAAGATTTTCGCTTTGGCAGTGCTCGCAATGGTGTTGGCTCTCGCTGCCACGCAGTTTGGCCCATCTGCTCTTTTCGGGGATCAAAGCAACGCGAGCGACCGCGAGCCGGCGCCTGAATTTGCCGGCATCTCTACCTGGCTAAATTCCCCACCCCTTACGATGGCAGCCTTGAAGGGAAGAGTGGTGCTGGTCCAGTTCTGGACCTACTCCTGCATCAACAGCCTGCGCACGTTACCGTATGTGACGAACTGGTACGAAAAATATAAGGATAGAGGTTTCATCGTCGTCGGCATTCATACACCGGAATTTGCTTTCGAGAAGCAGACAACCAACGTAGAGGCGGCGGTCAAGCGTTACGGAATTACTTACCCCGTCGGCCAGGACAATCAATACAGCACCTGGCGGGCCTACGGAAATCAGTACTGGCCGGCGGCATACCTGATCGACAAGTCCGGCACGATCGTCACAACCCAATTCGGCGAAGGAAACTACAAACAATTAGAAGAGGCGATTGCCAATCTTGTCGGGGAACATCTACCCCTCACCCGTGCGCCCGATCCCGATCTGAGCGTTATCGGCTCGCCTGAGATGTATTTCGGCGCCGATAAGAACACCTATGCGATCGTGGGGTACCAAAATTCCGATGCCGGAGAACGATCCTACACGCCGCCCGAGCAACTACCGCTTAATCGCTTCGCCTTGTCAGGCGACTGGAAGCTGGGCAAGGATGCCGCCATTTCATCGACGGACGGCGACGAGATTGTGCTTCGGTTTCGAGCGCCTAAAGTTAACCTGGTAGCCGGCAGTTTGGTGCCACAAACCTTGTCAATCACCGTCGACGGCACACCTCAGCCGTCGGTGACCATCCAGGGAAGTCAGCTTTATCCGATCTATGTCGGAATCAATGGTGAACACTTGCTGCGCGTGACAGCCCCAAAGGCTGGTTTAAGCGCTTACACGTTCACGTTCGGCTGAGTATTTTTCTCGATGGGCAGATCACAAGACCCTTAATATCGATCATGTCTTATTCTTCGGATACCCCGACGAGTTTAAATCATTTCGACGGCACCTGGCCAATACAAATGCCGGCTGCGCAATCGTTCAGGCAGCTTTTTCCCTCGCCAGGGAAAATTGGAAAATCGCCCCTCGCGGCTCAGCCGCAACTGCCCACAACTGTCCTCCATGCGCTTCAACGATCGAACGGCAGATCGACAGGCCGATGCCGAGGCCGCTGGGTTTGGTGGTATAGAACGCATCGAACACGCATTCGGGGTTAGCTTTATCGAGCCCCGGACCTGAATCCTTGACCGCGACCATCATCCGCTTTGCGTCTAACAGCTCCGAACTGATCAGCAACTCTCGTGGCCCCCCATCGTCGCCGCTCATCGCTTCGATGGCGTTCATCACCAGGTTGAGAATCACCTGCTGGAGCTGGACTCGATCGCCTTCGATCATTGGCAAATCATCAGCGAGCCTCGTCTGGACTGAAATGTCGTTATTGGCCGCCTCAGCCAGCGTTAATGTGACGACGTCGTGCACAGCCTCATTGATGTCAAGCCAGTCGTTTCGTGGCCCTGCTTTTTTCGCGAGAGCACGGATTCCGCGGATGACCTCTGCAGCACGGGTGGTATCTCCGATGATACGCTCCAATGAATTTCGCGCCTTTGCGACGTCCGCTGGCTCCTTGTCGAGCCAACGCAGGCCAGCACGCGCGCTCATGGCAGCTCCAGTGATGGGCTGGTTAACCTCGTGAGCAATCGAGGCTGCAAGTTCTCCCAGCACCGAAATTCGGGCAGCATGCGCGAATTCAGCCCGAAGCTGTTGCAACCGTTCCTGAACGCGGACTCGTTCCGATATGTCAACGAGAGCAACGAGCGTTCGATCGCCTTCGCCTGGCCTCGCGACAGTGAGCAAGGCGTCGATGATCCTCCCGTCGAATGTTTCGAGCTTCACCTCTTCTTGAAATGATCTCTCGCGACGGAAGCGGCTTTCGATGGCCCGCCGTGAGGCGGTCGGACTTTTGGCAAAAATCGGTGCAGTCGATAGTCCGACGAGCTCGTGCGATGAGTAAACGCCAAATAATTCGGCCGCTCTTTTATTAACATCCTTAATGACATGAGCCTCCTCGAGGAGGTGCTTGAAGTTGTGATTTTCGTCGATGTAATCTCCGATGTCCGTCACGCCATGCTCTCGAAGCTCTTCGAGCAATTCATTCGCCTTCCCGGCATCGATCTCAAATACCGCCACCGGCATACAATCGAACAATTCGCGGTAGCGTTGTTCGTTCAGACGCAAGTCTTGTTCACGCTTACTTTGGGTCGTGACGTCTACCACAGCGCAGTTGAATAGCAGGCGTCTATGTTCGTCCTCAAACGCCTGCGCTACCAATCGAATATGCTTGGTGGAGTTGTCGCGTGTCGTCAGACGATATTCGAGATCAAAATCCTCGTGTGTCTTCGCTGCACGACTAATAGATTGCTCGACCAAAGCCGCATCCGCGGAGTGTACGCATTTCAGGATCAGCGCTAGCGTCGGCTTCGTGTCAATGTCGTGGCCGAGAAGTAGCGCAGTGTCCTGCGACCAGAATATCTCTCCATCTGAGATGTTCCAGACAAAGCTGCCCGCCTTGATCAGGCGCTGAGCTTCCGCAACATGACCCTCTTTGAGCCGCGCTTTAGCTTCGGCGCGCTTCCTCTCATCAATATCGAGGCAGACCGCGTGCCATCTCGTGATGTTTCCTCGATCGTCTCGGCTCGCCTCGGCGTTGACCAAAAACCACCGATAGGCGCCGTCAGATCTCCGAAAACGGGCCTCCGCTTTCAAAGACACTCCTTCTTCGCAACTGATCCGCCACGCTTCGAGAAATTCGGGACAGTCGTCAGGGTGGAGGACAGCCGTCCAGATGAAGTTTTTTTCCGCCGGCGTCAGCCCAGTGTAGGCCGAAAATGCCCGATTCACGATTTCTAGCCTACCATCGGGCAAGAGAGCCGCGACCAACGCCGGAATCATCTCGATCGTAAGGGCGCATGCGTATTCAGTTTTTGCTGAAAGTGCCTCGCGCCTAAGCGCCTCGGCTCCGATCCCGGAGGGCTCAACGTCACCACTCATCAAAATGGGTCCCAAAACCCTCAGCCTATCAACTCTAACATGTCCATCGTACCGCGGAACACCCAAAAGCGATGAGCATTTCCCGATATTTCAGACTGACGGCTTGGCGATACCTTGGCCTTCCGGGTAGCGGAATTCCCCAAGTTCCAGTACTTATAACCGGGCGTGCATAGTTAATGCCTAGATGATACAGGGTGTGTGCGCTCGCAGCAGCACAGCTTAGTCTCCCCCAACCTGGGGTAAGCCCGCCACGACGCGTTTGCTTGCTCCGCCTAAAGGCGCGGACCTGCGGTACACAGAGCGATGTCTGTTCACATCAGCGAAACTCGCGTTGTCAGAGGCGCCTGCCCTCAGGATTGCCCAGATACCTGCGCATTTTTGTACCACGTGGAGGATGGCAAGCTCGTTGAGGTCACCGGTGATCCTGACCATCCGATGACACGCGGTGGACTTTGCGTGAAGCTCAAAAATTTCGCCGAACATCACTACAATCCGTCGCGTCTGCTCTATCCGATGAAGCGGACCGGACCCAAGGGATCCGGGCAATTTGAACGCATTTCGTGGGAGCAGGCTCTCGCCGAGATAAGGGAGCAGTGGACGCAGATCATTTCGCGATGGGGCCCGCAAGCAATCATGCCTCATGCTTATATGGGGCATCAAGGTACATTGAACGGCCCAACATCGGGCGACGCGTTTTTCAATCGCCTGGGCAGTAGTGTCGCTGAAAAGACTTATTGCGAGTCGGGTTCGTCCACCGCATGGATCATGACGGTTGGTCCCACTGGCGGCATGGATGTCGAAAGCCTTCCTTACGCGAAGTACATCATCGTGTGGGGGATGAATATGCTCAACACGAACCTGCATGCTTGGCCGTTCATTCTTGCGGCCAAACAGAAGGGCGCAAAAGTCGTCGTCATCGATCCGGTACGTACACGCACGGCCAAACAAGCGGACTGGCACATACCGATCAGACCCGGCACCGACGCCGCGCTGGCGCTCGGAATGATGAACGTGATCATCACCCAGAACCTCGTCGACCATGATTATATTGAGCGATACACGATCGGTTTCGATGAGCTAAAGCATCGCGCAGCCGAATTCCCTCTGGAGCGGGTCGAAAAAATTACAGGCATACCGGCCGCCGAAATTCAAAAGCTAGCCCGCGAATACGCGACGACTCAGCCATCCGCCATCCGCCAAGGCGTCGCGCTTGAACGCACCACCGGCGGGGGCGACGCCATTCGGGCAATTACCTGCCTGCCGGCGCTGGTTGGCGCTTGGCGTCATGTTGGTGGCGGAACCGTTGAAATGCCGATATGGGAGTTTCCTCTCAACCTTGACTTCCTATGCCGACCTGACTGGATCAGGCCGGGCACGCGGGTAATCAACGAGCTGGATCTGGGGGAAGCACTTACCGGAGAGCTGAACCTCGATCCTCCACTAAAGTCACTGTTCGTTTATAACTCTAATCCGGTGTCTCAAGCCCCCAATGCCGGAAAACTAATCAAAGGATTGGAACGCGAAGATCTGTTCACGGTAGTGAGTGAACTCTTTGTCACCGATACAGCGAAATACGCCGATCTGTTGTTACCAGCCACGATGCAGGCCGAACAATACGACCTCATGCTGACCTGGGGGCATTTCTACCTGATGCTCAACCAGCCGGCCATTCTTCCGCCCGGCGAATGCCTGCCGAACATTGAGATGTTTCGCAGGCTGGCAAAAACCATGGGATTCGACGACGAGTTTTGGAGCCTGAGCTACGACAAGATGCTCTTGCGCTGCTATGACTGGAACTCGCCGCAGATGGAGGGCGTCACGCTCGACCTTCTTAAGCAAAAGGGTTTCATGCGGCTAAACGTCGGCGCCCCGGACAAACGAGCGCCCCATGCCAACGGAGGCTTCAAGACGACTTCTGGAAAATGCGAATTCAAATCCAGTTTGGCTGCTAAGGGTGACTTTGTCGTCTCGATCTGGCGCTCCGGTTACGAGGCAATGCAGCACGGGACGCCGGTTGATCCCGTTCCTAACTACATTCCGTCGCGGGAGCGCCGCGAAGCAAGTGGCGCCGTGGCCGAAAAGTATCCGCTTAGTCTCGTTACACCTAAGCCCCACGGATTCCTGAATTCGCAGTATGGCAACGAGTCTACCCAGCAACGCCGGCAAGGAGAGCAATCGATCGTTCTCCATCCGAAAGATGCGGCTGTTCGGCAAATCAGGCACGGGGACTATGTGACGGTATTTAACGATCGTGGCTCATTCGAAGCGCGCGCGGAAGTGAGCGAAGACGTCATGGCGGGATTGCTGGTGACGAACGTCGGACACTGGCCCGGGCTGAACCGAACCGGCACAGGAGTTAATTCCACCACACCGTCTCACCATGCAAATCTTGGCCAGTCCGGTGCATACTTTGACAATCTGGTCGAGGTGCGAGCTGTTTAGCACACGTTATTTACACGCCTGGAGGCCGGACGAAGCCGCCGAATTCCTGCTCGAGAAGCCGGGCGAAGTTGATCGTCGTCAGATCCTCAAGATAGGGCCCGATGATCTGAACGCCAATCGGTAGACCTTCAGACGAGTAATCAATCGGAACCGCAGTTGCAGGGAGACCGCACGTGGAAGCAGGATCAGCCCACGTGAAGCACACATCAAGAAATGGATACGTTTGGCCGTCGATATCAAGATGCCGGGCCTCGATTGGTTCAGAATGATCGTGCCTGAAGGCCGGAATTGCCGCAGACGGGTAGACCACGACGTCCCATTCGCGAAACAATGAGTGCCATTGCTGTTGCAGATCACGACGCTTCGCGTCGCAGATCAACCAGTCGCGATGGCTCATGATTGTACCGCGCATACGCTCCGCCTGAAGGCTATGTTCGACTCTCGTCATGGATGCGGCCTGAGTTTCAACCATTGCATAACGATCCAGCGGCAAACTTGAACTTTTCGCTGCGGCCAGCAGCTTCATGTAGAGCCCAGCCGACTTCGCAAGATCGGGCAACAAAGCGCTGGAGTGTGCGACCCTGGCGCCTGACCTCGCAATCCGTTCCACTAATCGCGAAATCGCCGCCCGGACGACACAGCTTGTCGGCATAAGCGGATGGCTATCGATAACAAGAACGCGAAATTTTGAAAGACTGTCGTGGCGTGAAGGAGGCAACGCCAACCGGTAGCCGATCCCCTCACGCGCTCCATCCGGTCCAGCGATGACGCTAAGCGCCAACAAAAGGTCGGAGGCGCACCTCGCCAACGGGCCTGCTACGCCGAGGTCGCCGCTCCCAGGTAAAGGTTGGGAAGACGGCGGATTATATCCGCGAAGAGGAACCAGATCGAAAGTCGGTTTGTGCGCGTAGATACCGCAGAAATGCGCGGGCACTCGCAGCGACCCTCCGATATCCGATCCGATCGAAAGCGGACCGAAGCCGGCCGCAAGCGCTGCGGCAGACCCACCCGATGATCCGCCGGGAGACCGGCCAACATCCCATGGGTTATTGGTCGTGCCGTAGATATCGTTGTAGCTCTGAAAATCTCCGAGCCCCAACGGGACGTTGGTTTTACCAATAATGACCGCGCCCGCCTCTTTCAGCCGCGAGACGATGAGCGCGTCCCTTTTCGGTACGAAATCCCAAAATTGAGGGTAACCCCACGTCGTCGGCAAACCGGCCACGTTGAAGGCCTCTTTCAGCGTAATGGGGATACCGAGCAGTGGTTTGCGTACGCCGCAAGCGAGGGCGGCATCTGCCGCCTTCGCAGCATCTCGCGCTCGATCGAAATCGCGTACAACCACAGCATTGAAGCGCTGGTCGAGCACCTCAATCCGCGCAATGGTGTGTTCAAGAAGCTCAGTCGCGCTGATCTTGCGAACTTGCAACGCGGTCGTAAGTTCGCCGATCGGGCAGTAATCCCACTCCGAAGCTGGTATCGGGCAAGGAATGGTGGTCTTCTTCGGCATCTTGTCGATCGTCTCGGACATTTTGGCGTCCTCAATACTGGCCTACATGCCATCGTTTGAATCCTGCAGACGGCTGCGCCCGCCTCCATCGATAGCCGAGATGCCTCAACGTCTTCTTGATCATTTATGCTGTCTTTGGATTGAGATTATCGCGATCGCTGCCTGGCTCTGTGTCTGAAACATTCAATCGCATCATTCTGATTCAAGACTGCCGCTCGATGAGCGACCACACTATCGCGTGGAAACGTCGACCTCAGGCCGCCTCTTCAATTCTTTCGAAACGGCGGGTCGGATGTTGTTTCCGGACCCCAATGGAGAGTGAATATGCAAGATCATCAAGTGACCGTCATATCGACAAAGGATGCACCATCGCCAACCGGGCCCTATGTTCAAGGCCTCGCGGAACCAGGCCTCATCTTCGTATCGGGCCAACTTCCGATAAAGCCGGATGGTACGGGCTTAAAAGACAAAGACTTTGATACCCAAGTGAAGCAGGCTCTCGCCAACGTGTTCGCGATTGTGCGCGCCGGCGGTTCTGCACCGGATCGCATCCTCAAGGTGACGGCCTTCGTTGTAGGGCTCGAACATTCGCCGCAGTTCAACAAGGTCTACGCCGATGCCTTTGGGGCCCACCTGCCCACACGATCCATGGTAACGGTGCCGCAACTAGCGGGTGGGTATCTCGTGGAAATCGAGGCGATCGCCGCACGGTGAAGGAGGCTGCATCCGCGCGGCCCCCTCCCTCAGTTCGCTCAGCCGCCAGCAGTCACCGCTGGCGGCTACGCCGCGGAGACGGTGCATATCCAGCAAGCACTGGATGATAGCGGCGTCTTGAAATCCGTCGATGTAAGTGAGAACTGACGCTTCGCGCTGGATCGCCTTTGGTCCAACGCCGGATTCCCCTGGATTCAACATGGGCCGTCACCACGGCGCAATTAAATCAAAATCGCCACCGGTGCCCCGCGAGCCGGTTTCTCCGACCCGCGGGGCACGCGCAAAGTTACCTGTCGATCAGCTTCTTCCTGAGGCGACATCAACGATGGCCTCGGCAAAAGCCTTTGGAGCTTCCTGAGGCAGGTTGTGACCAATTCCGCCCTTGATCAGCCGGTGTTCGTATCTGCCCGAGAACTTCTTGGCGTAGGCGCTTGGCTCCGGATGTGGCGCACCGTTGGCATCACCTTCCATCGTGATGGTCGGCACGGTAATGATGGGAGCTTCGGCAAGTTTTCTTTCAAAAGTATCGTACCTTGCCTCGCCCTTCGCAAGATCGATTCGCCAACGGTAGTTGTGGATGACGATTGCGACGTGATCAGGATTATCGAAGGCGGCCGCGGTTCGATCAAACGTGGCATCGCTGAAGTCCCATTTCGGGGATGCTAGCTGCCAGATGAGTTTCGAGAAATCGCGCCGATATTTGTCGTAACCCTCCCGTCCACGCTCGGTGGCGAAATAAAACTGGTACCACCACTCGAGTTCCGCTTTTGGCGGCAACGGAGCCTTGCCGGATTCCTGGCTCCCGATGAGATAGCCACTTACCGAGACCAGCGACTTACAGCGCTCCGGCCAGAGCGCTGCAATAATATCGGCCGTTCGCGCTCCCCAATCAAATCCGGCGAGGGTCGCCGTCTCGATCTTGAGGGCATCCATCAGCGCAATGATATCGACAGCGACAGCGGACGGTTGGCCGTTTCGGAACGTCTCCGTCGAAAGAAAGCGCGTCGTACCGTAGCCACGCAGATATGGGACAATCACCCGATAGCCTTCCGAAGCCAGCAGCGGAGCGACGTCGACAAAGCTGTAGATATCATACGGCCAACCGTGCAGAAGGATGACGACAGGGCCATCGGCAGGTCCGGCTTCGGCATATCCGACATTCAAGAGGCCAGCATTGACCTTCTTCAGCGGAGCGAACGAGGTATTCGTTCCCGGCTTGATATTTTGGAGGCTTGCCAGTCTTAGCTTGCTGGGTTGCGCCAACACCGAGCTGCTTAGACCGAACTGGGCAGCGGCGAGCGTTCCCGCCGCGACGCCGAAGAAGTTTCGCCGATTACGGTTGATATTGTCTGACATTGATCTCTCTCCAAAAAGATGCGTCGTGGACGCTTCCACTTCGTTTACGGGGGAAGATTAGGAAAGCTCAACGCGAACCGATTGTACGATTCGCACGCCGACTCCGCTCCGCTGCTTCGTAAGCAAGAATGAGAGTTGGAGAGGCTGATCGACCTCGCGCTCCCAGTGTCAACCAAAAGGAAACGCAATCTGCCAGTCGCCGACGAGAGCGGCACGCTTTAATGGAAAAGGCCCAATAACCTTGCGGTTATCGGGCCAAGTCAGGGGATACCCTTGGGGAGGGCCTGTGCTCGGCGCTTGAGCCGAATAGGATAAGCTCGCCGTATTGACTAGCAAAGTCGCCGAGGCTGGCATTTCAGAAATCTAGCGTGGTTTTAACAAATGTTGCAAAAGCGCGGGCTTTAACCACTGCCTCCGACTCTTGTTCAGGCATTCGCCAAGTTGGTGGGGCTGGCCCTCGTTGCGGTCACTTACAACTCATAACAAGTGCTTGCAGCGTTTGTCGCGCTTTACGCGGAAGTCTGGATTAGAAATTACCACGGGGATTTTGATCGTTCTAATCTGGCTGTGATGGACACGGAGAGCTTCAATAGCATTCGACTTGAAAGAACGCGGCGGGCAATGAAAGGAGTCAGGCGGTGAACGAACTCCTCTTGGAAATCATCAAAGCCCACGGCGGGCTCGATCGATGGCGATGCCTCAGCAGGCTTGAAGCGACGACGGTCACCGACAGCGCACTGCGGGGCATCAAGGGACTTGCGCAGGACGAACACCCCCGGCAGGTCACGGTATGGCTCCATGAAGAACGGGTGAGGCTGAAGCCGTTCGGCGATCCTGACTGGCAATGTGATTTCAGCCCGGATCGAGTAACGATCTCGGCCGGCGACGATACCGTCGTAGATGACCGCCATAATCCACGCGCAATTTTTGTCCGGCATAACGGAGTGTTGCCATGGGATCCGCTAGACCTTGGATATTTCGAGGGCTACGCGCTATGGACCTGCCTCAATGTTCCGTTCGTCCTTACAATGCCGGACGTTGATGTTTGGGAGATCGATCCGTGGAATGAAAGCGGCGAAATCTGGCGGGTGCTTCGCGCACGCTTTCCCGACAGCATCACAACTTTTCGTGCGGAACAGGACTTCTTCTTCGGTGAAGATCTGCTGCTTCGTCGTCACGACTACCATCTCGATATCGCCACGGGATTCGACGCAGTTCATCTTATGTTTGACTACGTACAGGCAGACGGCATCAACTTTCCGACATGTCGCCGGATCTATGGACGGGGACCGGATCGCCGCCCTCTCACTCCGCTTATGGTTTCCATTGACGTCAGCAACGTTCGCTTTAGTTGATGCCTAAGGCACGATTCGCTGCTCTTTTTGAAGAAGTTACAGGCAATCTCCTCGAATTCTGCTCTCCGCTCGCGGGCAAGTGGACAAGCTCCTTCAGCAACTTTCCTGCAAGTTCATAATCAACGGTGCCCGCGCCTTCTACAAACCTGTCGTATACAGCAGCGAGCAAGACCCGAGCCTCATTTCGTCGGGCCTGCGCGGACCATATTTTTGCGATATCAATCGTTGAGCGCAGTTCCCAGGCCAGTGCCGATTGCTCGCGAGCCAGTTCGAGCGATCGCCTAAAATAATCTTCGGCCTGGGTTGTGTCTGATGCGGCTAGCACCGCTCCCCTGATGCGGAGCAGCTCGGGTTTATAGAAGAGATCGCCATTGCGTTCGACGAAAACGATTGCATCGTCGGCAACTTCAAGCGCCGATTTGATTTCCCCCGCCGCCGCCAGCCCCTCGGCCAGCGTGGCACTGAAGGTAGTGGTCAGTAGCTCGTAGCGAAGGGCATGGAGCTTTTCCAAGGCTCGGCGCAACATGCGCACTCCCCCTTCAGGGTCACCCCGCTTGACCAACAGTTCTCCTTTTACCCCTTCACCAGCGGCCTGATAGGGAGCCAACGAGTGCCGGTTTGCCTGCACGATGAAACGATTTATGCACTCCTCTGCGCTATCGAGGTCGCCAATCCAAAGATGAACCGAGACCGCCCAGATGAGCGCGATGCAGAGCGTTACCGGATGATCGAAGGTTTCTGCTTCGCAGACGGTCTGACGGGCGACCATGACCGCGCTAGCTGCATGACCTTCGAGCCAAAGATTGCGAGCAAGAGCGATCCGGGCCCGATTGCGGTAGTCGAACCCAAAATGGAACGTATTGATACGCTGTGAATCCGGCACCTCCGCGATCGCCGCTTCGAGGTGGGTGCGAGCATTGATGATCCTACCTTCGAGATGGCAGGAAATGCCGAGCGCCGAGTGCGCCTCAGCGATCGCGATCGGATCGGCGAGCTGACGCGCCACGGCCTCACCCCGTAGCGCGAAACCGTTCGCCTTGCGAAAATCTCCTATTCTTTCATGAAAAATATGCAACCTTCCCAATAGCTGCAACTGGTTGTGCAAATCGCCGATTGTCTCTGCAATTTCGAGACCTTTCGCAAGCGCGAGATAGGCTTCCTCGATGTTGCCTCTGGTAAACATCAGGGAAAGCCCGTGCGCCGCTTGCAACTCCAGTTCGCGCCCGGTTCCACGAGTTGATTCGTCCAGCGTCGTGATCGCCTGCGCTGTCCAGCGATGACATTCCGTCAGCAAAGACAGCTGTAGGAACAGGCCAGCCGATGCTGCTACGAGCGAACTGGCCAACTCACCGTCACCGCAGTCGGAAAAGCTCCACGCTAAGGCCGCGCGTATGTTTGCCAGGTGCTTGGCCGCTGCATGCTTACCTCTTGAATCAGACGCTTCGGGCGCCGCTGAAGAACATTTCTCCAGAAGCCGCAGATAGTAGCCGGCGTGACGTCGGGCTACATCGCCCGCCTCGCCTGAACCAATAAGCTTTTCATGAACGTAGGCGCGCGTCGTGTCCAACAGCCGAAATTGCGGCGCCAGCTCGTCGTTGTTCGTGGCTACCAGCGACTTGGAGACAAGGCTTTCCAGTGCCAGGACGATATCCCTCTCTTCGATATCATTTGCGGCTGCAACAGATCGGGCGGCTTCCAAGGTGAAAATGCCCACAAATATCGAGAGCCGGCGCAGGACGATCGTCTCAAGCTCCGAGAGTAGTTGATAGCTCCAGTCAAGCGTTGCACTCAGGGTCTGATGCCGGAGCAGCGCCGTTCGCCGGCCCTGCCATAGAAGGCTGAACCGCTGATTGAGAAGTTCGGCCGTCTCGCGGATGCCATAGGCATTCACACGGCTGGCTGCGAGCTCAATTGCGAGCGCTATTCCGTCCAGCCTACGGCAGATTTCACCGACGACTGGCGCGTCAGCGTCGCTGAGCCCGACAGCCCGACCACCAGCGGCAATCCTTTCGACAAAGAGCTGGGCCGCAGGAAAGGCGAGTATTTGTTCGGCCGTCAGATTTGGTTCCTCGGGCGGGCTTGCCAATGGCGGCAGCTGACAGATGTGTTCGCCTTCAACGCGCAGAGGTTCCCGACTGGTCGCAAGGATGTAAACGTCATGTGCCTCTCGAAAAATGCCCTCAGCTAGCACCGCCGTGGCTCCGACCACGTGCTCACAACTGTCCAGCACGAGCAGCGCGCGCTTATCGCGAAGATATCTTATCAGCGCCGGAGTTGGGTCTTCGGATTGCACCATGATCCCAAGCGCCGATGCGACCGCACTTGGTACGAGCCGAGCATCACTCAACGGTCCAAGATCAAAAAAATACGCATCTCT
Source organism: Bradyrhizobium sp. (assembly GCF_049519115.1). Classification (GTDB taxonomy): domain Bacteria; phylum Pseudomonadota; class Alphaproteobacteria; order Rhizobiales; family Xanthobacteraceae; genus Bradyrhizobium. The sequence goes on along the minus strand of NZ_JBEKRB010000052.1, from coordinate 7,440 downwards.
TTCAGAAAGCTCCGCCAACTTATGTACGATCGCGATGGCCACCGTCGTCTTACCGATTCCCCCTGGCCCGACGATGCTGACAAATCGATCCTTTTGCAGGCGCTCTGAGATGCACTCTATGACTTCCTCGCGGCCGATCATCCGCGGCAGCCGAGCAGGTAACCTCTCCAATCGTGCCGGCATCTCGCCTTTTGGAACGTTCCGGTCCGATGGAGCCTGGGAGACCGGCGAAACGAAGCAATAACCGCGCCCTGGTAAAGTAATGACGTATCGAGCGCCATTCTCGCCGTCGCCGAGCGCTTTGCGCAGGGCCGCGATATGAAAACGCAGGCTTGCTTCCTCGACCGTGACATCTGGCCAGACCCGCGCCATGAGGTCCTTCTTCCCAACGACCTCTCCGGCTCGCTCGACGAGAACGATAAGAATATCAAGAGCTCGTGCACTGAGTTTGAGCGGCATGCCGGCGGCCTCCAGGGACCTCTCTGCCATCGACAATCGAAAACAACCAAACGAGACGGCATCATATGTCATCGTGTCGACCCCTCGTTATGTCGTCCCAGGGCAGGAAGTCAGCGCCCTGCCGCGGCCTTGCGGTTGAGATCAGGTCATCGCGCTTGCGCTGACCTCCCCTCCCTTGTGTCCACACGATATGGGATGGTTACGATCCCTCAATTCTCCTTAGGTTTCCGAGTTAGGCGTAAAACAGCATACTTAGGTCTAACGGGTTCGTATCTCCGAAGCAGCATGCGAAACCTCGGATTGTCGAACGACAGAGTCGTCGAGGCGTACAGACGGATCCGCCCGCTGCCTCGGAGCCCAGTCAATACTTCCACGCGATTGATGTGAGGTGGTTGGATTACGCTTGACGACGTTTGATCGCCGTGCCGAGGCAATTGATCAGAAGATCGCCATCCAAAGGCTTTACCAGAAAGCAGATGGCCCCGTCATCGAGCGCACGTTTGCGCATGTTATCGTCGGGTATGGCCGTAATGAATATGAACGGCACTCGGTGACCCTGCTCACGCAAATAATGCTGGAGCTGAACGCCGTTCATCGCCTCCAAACAAACGTCGGCAATTACACACCAAATACTGTCGAGTTGCGCCGAGTCGAGGAAGTCTTCCGCGGACTCGAAGGTATGCGCCGTGTATCCGATCGACGTGATAAAATCACTTAGTCCGGCGCGAACGGATTCGTCATCATCTACAATTGAGATCAACGGGACTGTGCTCAAAGGCTTGTCCTCAGCAAAGAGCGAACGTGCTCGATGCGGCCGTCGCCTTTTGAATCAATCCGGAAGCTCAAGATTTAAATATTATACTAAGGTGTACATGCGACTATGTCGCGCGCCCGACCCCGATGGCTTCGGCCATTTTGACGAGCTCCGCAAAGGAGTGAGCCCCCATCTTTTCCATTACGCGCCCGCGATGGACCTTTACGGTAATCTCTCTGATTTCTAGCTGATGCGCTATCTGCTTGTTCATCAAGCCCGACGTCACAAGCGACAGAACCTCTCGTTCACGCGGCGTCAACAGATCGAAACGTTTTCGAAACTCCGATACCGACTTCTCACTTTCACGGCGTTTACCGTCCCTCTCGAGCGATCGGGCCACGGCATCAAGCATGTCCTGTTCACGAAAGGGTTTAACAAGAAAGTCGACGGCTCCGGCTTTCATCGCTTTCACGGACATCGGAATGTCACCATGCCCCGTCATGAAGACGATCGGAATGCGGATATCTTTTCTGATCAAGGTATCCTGAAACTCGAGGCCGTTGATCCCTGGCAATCTGATATCGAGGATGAGACAAGCAGCTACGTCCGGCAAGTTGCTTTCAAGTAACTCCGCCGCTGTGACAAAGGTTCTGACGGGGATGTCCATCGATTGGAGCAGGTCAGTCAGTCCGGCTCTCACTGATGGATCATCGTCAACGATCAGAACGAGCTTGTTATCGTTTGCGCTCATTGCTGCCTGCTGCCAACACCGAATTCGGATTCATTATTGAAAGCAATCGTAGCACTCGTCGTCCGCAATGGCCACCGGAGCCGCTAACGAGCGGCCATCAATGCATCGATAAAGTCGCGCACCAACTGCGACTTCGGCCGGTCGGAAGGCAAGAGAAGCAAGACCCGGGCTTCCACACCCGGTCGAAATGGCCTCACCACAATTTTTGACTGGTCGAATCCGCTAATAGCATGGGGACTGGCTAATGTCGCACCGACCCCTGCCGAAACCAATGCGAGTGCCGTGGGAGCAAGAGCCGTTTCGACGGCAATTTTCGGGACCGCTCCAGCAGCTGTTAGAACTGCGTCGACCCTTTGCCTGAAACGATCCTCTGGCAGATATGCAATGAAGGGCACGCCATCCAAATCCATTGGTGCGATGACCGCCTTGGAGGATAGCTCATGGCCGGCCGGAAGAACGCAGAGCGCGTCACGCGCCAAAAAAGTCTCGTGAACGACGTTGGTCGTATCAATCAGGTCTGCTGCCAAGCCCAAGTCAAATTCACCGGAAGCAATAAGATCGCGCACGTCGCGCGACGGCAGCACCAGCAAAGTAATCCGAGTGCTCGGATGTCTCTTTTGGAATATTGCGATTGCCTTTGGCATAAGCGAGTGGCCAACCGCAGAAAGGGACGCGACGCGAACTTCTCCTGACCCTTGATCGCGAATTCGAGCAGCGGCCCCGCGAATTACATCAATGCCGTCAAAGGCGGATTTGACTACTTCGTAAAGCGAGCGAGCCTCAGGTGTCGCAATCAGCCGTTTACGAATCCTCGCAAACAGCGGAAAACCGATCGACTGTTCAAGCTCGCCGAGGGTTCGACTGACCGCAGGCTGTGTTACACCTAACACCTCCGCTGCTCGCGATGCTGTACCGCACCTCATCACAGCTTCGAACGTCTCGATCTGTCGAAGGTTCATTGGTTGAGTTTCTCTGACGTCCTAAGTTGAGGTCGGCGTCTCCTTCGGCTAGTTTGAAAGACGACGACATCTCTCTTCGCTCTTCATTGGCCATAAAACATTATGCCCGCCAATATGCTGCTCGCCAATACCGCGGCAGGCCATTTCAAACTGGTCATTTTCTGCTTGATAGCACAACGAGTTAGGGGCCATTTGGACCACAAACTGATCAGGCTGCCTCCGCTGTCCCAGCTACCAATGTGACTAGGTCTGTGCGGAGCCACGAGGCTCGTTTCCGCTGACTAGGAAGCTCCTCATTGGACATTGGGACCGGCCGCCTTGCTTCAGAAGGGGTCGTTCCATAAATGCCCGTAGCCCGATCAAATATCGTGAGTGCTCCCATTTGCGCAGGCGTCTTGCGGCGTTAGATGATCTTTGCCAGCAGCTCTCCATAGGCTACCTCCGCGGGCGGTATCGAACTGTTGACCCCCGTCATAGTAATAACCGATCCCAGGGGATGGTGGGCCGCCATGTCCCCTAGAAACTTGGCCCCTTTAAACTCGTCCGACGTTCGGCGGCGTAAAATCGGATTTCCACTCAAGATAGGGCCGTTTGCGATTGCAATGATCTCTTCCAACCCCTTGAGACGCGAATTCGGGTCCGATGACGTCTTCCTGATCAAATGAGTCAAACTGTGTTTTTCGAACGCAAGATACAACAATCTTTCAAGCATTCTCCTCAACAGGAATGCTGCGGCGAAGGGATTTTTGGCTTCATAATTTGAGATGAACTCCGAGAATTCTGGCCCGACGTGACGTCGAAGCGCGTCCTCGTGTTTCTCAAAAGGCGGCTCGATCCTTTTTTTGTTCAAAAAATTTCTCAGCAGGGGTCGCGCGGACTCGTCGATCGTGCCCGTTTTGGCAAGTTCAATTCTCTCGCCTTCGACATACCGACTGATCTTCTCCTCGTGAACCAAAAACGATCCGTCAAAGCTCTGACGTTCACCGTGACCCTTTCGAAACTCATAAAAGCCTACGCCACTGTGTGGTTCGTGCTTTCCTGATTTTCGATACTCAAGTCCGGTGTACTGGTACGAAAATCCATCACGTCCGGCGAGCACAGCAACATGCTTGCTTACAAAGTCGCCGACCGGATCGAGGCTGCCGTCACCCAGGACAGCCTTGGCCGAATACGACGTTCCCCAGATACGAATGCCGTTTTCGTCCGCACCGATTTGAATATGCGTCAATAGACCGGGATTGGCGCGACCTGGCTCCCAGATCGCATCGATCCAGTCTCCCCCCAGTTCGCCAAATCCCTTGAGGAATGTCGCGCTCGTCGTCGTACTCGGCTCCTGAGGCATTAAAATCCTCCAACAGCTTCCGCCAACAGAATTGAACACGCTGCTCGTCGACGCGTTGCGGCACCCCGTCTCATGGGCTGAGGGATCGCAACAAAGCCTGCTTCCATTTTTTGACGTCGATGGTGCGGCCGATCTTCGTCTTGGACCCGCCGATCGCTTGAGCCCAAGCCTGTCGAATATGTTCGCTGCGAGCTATGTCGCGGCGATCGACAACTGTCTCTCCGCGGGTCAGTTCACTCTCAGTCTCGACTTCGACATAGTGTTCGCTCCAGCGCGTGACGAGCGACGGATCGAGAGCAATCGCCATCGCGAGAGGATCCGCCAAAGACAGACCATCGGCTCCGCTTCGTTCGCGTTGAACTTCGCGCGCCCTGCTGCTGCAAGTGACAGCGAACGACCCAAAGGGTCCTGGCAGTGAGTTCAATTGCGCGATGTCGTGCGCATTCACGATTGCATCGCCCAGGCACAAATCCAAGGTGACAAGCTCAATCCGCAGACCGCTGCGCAGAACGATGTGTGCGGCATCCGGGTCGAGCCAGATATTATATTCGGCTGCAGGCGTGACGTTGCCCCCGTTCAGGGCACCTCCCATAATGACGCAGCGGCTGACCTGGCTGGTCAATTCCGGCCGACGGCCCAGCGCGAGCGCGATATTCGTCAATGGACCGAGGCAGACCAGGGTCAGTCCAGGATTGGAAAAAGCCGTTTCGATAATGGCGTCAATGGCGCCTTTCTGTTCGGGGGACGATTTGCTCGGTCGATAACCGTGATCGCCAAGCCCGTCCGATCCATGAAACCAATGGGCATATGCATTGGGGCGCCGCAGTGGCTGGGCGGCGCCGACATAGACGGGAATACTGACACCACAGAGCTCGGCGACATAGAGCGCATTATTCGCCGCTTGGCGCACCTCGACGTTGCCGGCAACGGTCGAAATCGCCGCGACGCGGACATCGGCGGCGCGCATCGCCATGGCAAGGGCGATGGCGTCGTCGGACGCGGTATCCGTGTCAATCAGGAAAACTCTCGGCATTCGGCGGTCCGTCCCAATCTCGTCGGATCGTAGGCGCGGATGCCGTCGTGAGCAACCAGCAACATCGGCCCGACACCAGCCCCTCGAAGAGACTTCGCTGGCCTACCCGGTTACGAATTTGCGTGAGGGGGTTCTACTCTCAGCCTTCGAGGCTCTCGGGCTCGCCTGTTTCAAACAGTGGAAGCTGCTCCGGAGGAGGCGCCGAGATTCGACTGCGGCTTGCGGGCGTGAAACCAAACTCGGACGCGATCCGCATCATGATCTCCGCCTGCCGGTTGGCGATCGAAAGATAGGGCGATTGTATCGGAAAGCCGGTTGGCGATTTGACCATGGTCCCGTATTTCTGGATTTGCTCCATCGCTTCGGCCCACATGCCGTAGGCACCGCAATATGTGGCGAGTGCTCCACGGTCTAGATTCGTGATCAGACCGAGTTTTGCGAGTTCGTGCGCAAGACGCGCCCACTCGCGTTGGGCCGCTGGGCTGAGTTCGGGAGGGCATTCCGGCATTGCCGGCGCGGGTCTGGGCTCGCGAGGATTTAGCGGGCGCTTGCCGGGGTTCCCTGTCAAAGCCTTGATCCTTGTTGGTTTCGGACGGCGGCCGCGCATCAGAAGGTCTGATCGAGTGAAGAAAAAGCATCAACCTTCTCGAGATCGGCGCTTGAGCACAGAGTATCGAAATTTACGCCGTCACTTTCGCGTATGGCCTTTTCGCCGGTGAATGCCTGCCACCGGCGGATGGCGAGGTCGACAAAAGCGGGTTTGATCTCGATCGCCAGGCAGACACGATTGCAGGATTGGGCAGCGATCAACGTCGTGCCGCTGCCCAGGAACGGCTCATACACCGTCTGGCCCGGGCTCGAATTGTTCAACATCGGTCGCCGCATGCATTCGACCGGCTTTTGGGTCGCGTGCTTCGTCTCAGCATCCTGACCGTTGCTCGGTATGCTCCAGAGTGATGTTTGCTTTCGGTCACCCGTCCAATTGCCGTGCTTTCGGACCGCGTACCAACAAGGCTCGTGCTGCCAGTGATAGTCTCCCTGGCTCATGACGAGCCGCTCCTTTGCCCAAATGATCTGGGCACGGATGGTGAAACCCGACTTGAAGAGGCTTTCCGCGACGACCGTTGAACGCAGGGCTCCATGCCAGACATAGGCAATTTGGCCCGGAAACAAATTCCAGGCCGGCGCCCAATCTGCAATTTCGTCGTTTTGGATTTTGTCTTTTTTGGCGGAATTATTGACGCCGCGCCTGTGCCGCCATGCGGGATCGTATTCGACGCCGTAGGGTGGGTCGGTGACCATCAGGTCTGGCAAGCCATCGCCCATGACGGCGGACACGAAGGCACCGTCTGTACTATCGCCGCAGCCGACGCGATGGGATCCCAGCAACCAGATATCGCCGGACTTAGAAATCGCCTCCTCGGATAGTTCTGGCATGGCGTCCTCGGGAACCAATCCCGTCGATCCGCCCAAGGCTCTAATAAGTTCTTGTTCGTTGAAACCGAGGAGTTTCAAATCCGCGCCAAGATTGCCGAGATCCGTCAGCTCGAGTTTGAGCATTTCGAGATCCCACCCGGCATTCAGCGCGATGCGATTGTCGGCAAGCATGAGCATCCGACGCTCGCCTTCGTTCAGTCCTCGAAGAGGTATGACCGGCACCTCGGTCAAGCCTAGGAGCCGCGCCGCGGCAAGCCGGCCGTGACCGGCTACAACGTCCGCGCTTTCGCCGACCAGCAGCGGGTTTGTGAATCCGAATGCCCGAATGCTGCCCGCGATCTCAGCGATTTGAGACGCGCTGTGGGTTCGAGCGTTGCGGGCCGAAGGGATCAATCGCTCGATCGGCCAGTATTCGATGCGAAGCTCATCCTTGGTCGGCGCTTCACCTTTCGAGCCGATGCGGTTCATGCTGCCCCCTTAGATGTCATGGCACCCTCCCCCCCCCCCGAATTTCGCGACAATTTTTCGAAAGCGACCGTCTGGAGCCCGTTGGAAAATAAATGCTCGAAATCTGCGGCTGACCGACCGATCGGCCTTGTTTCGTCGAAGGAATTTGCCGTCGAGGCTTTGAAAAACTTGATTTCTCTTGAAAAAATCAAAAGTTTGGGGCCACGAAAAAAATCTCCGCATGAGGATAGGTGCGGT
>NZ_JBEKRB010000051.1:0-60023 GCF_049519115.1 Bradyrhizobium sp. | reverse complement strand
TGGCCTTGAATACGGCATCAAACTTCTTGCGTGACTTGGTCATATACGTGCTCCATCGGTTGTGACAGAGCAGGACGCTTCACACCTTAACTTTTGGTCTTATTTCCGGGGTCCACTTCAGCCCACTGAGGCGGCTTTAGTCCTCGGCGTTTGGTCGGCCCCTACGCCTCTTGCGATTGTATCACGAGTGTGTATCACTGCCGCAGTCACTGCGCGTGATACTCGTTGTATTTCAACGGATTAGCATCCCAGCTCGCGGAGGTTCGAATCCTCCCGCCCCCAACAATCAGCTGCTCATCGAATCTGGCAGATTTTCATTCTGAACGGGCTGTTGTCTTCCTGTTCTTTTCCGCGTCAGGGTCCTCACCTATCGGGCCGCTCACGCGAACGTCGAACGTGCGCGCTCCCAACTCCGGCGGCATCGGTTCCAGCCACGGCGCTGCCGTCAAGGTTTCACGAGCATCGGATAGACCTTGCGCCCAACGAAGCTCCATTGTCGGCCGGTCGAATTCGTAGTCCTTCGATTGTCCTAGGGCGTGCTCCGGACGATAAATCAGTTCAACAATGTCCATTGTGGTCACGCAGCGGAATTCATCGAGCAAGGCGGTTTCCGGGCCGTTTCTTAGATCGTCGGGTAGCTTCTCCCAAAGCATATTGATGCTGTGGCGCAGATCGTGCTCCCTCCGCAATCTGTCCGTAACAGCCCGCGTTCGGCTGGAGTAGCGGATGTCCTTGTCACGCTCGCCCACGTCGTTCAAATTCTTGGGTAGGGCTCCTCGGGCGGGGAAAAGGTCCACCTGGAAGATGAGATGGCTGCGGCGCGGGTAATACTCGATCACGTGTTGTAGCGGCGTATTGGATACCAGTCCGCCGTCCCAATAGTGCTCGCCATCGATTTCCACGGCGGGAAAGGCCGGCGGAAGCGCGCCGCTTGCAAGGATGTGCTCCGGCCGGATCTCGATCTCCGCGTTGTCGAAGTATACAAAATTGCCCGTCCTGACGTTTACGGCTCCGACGCTGAAGCGAATTTCCTTGGCATTGATGCGGTCGAAATCCACAAGCCGCTCCAATGTGGATTTGAGCGAGTTCGTGTCGTAGTAGCTGGTCGGCGTCCCGCCGAACCACCAGTCGGCTGGCTTTCGCGGTTCGAAGAAGTTTGCCTGGCCGAGAAGCAGCGTATGCATCGCGCTAAATTTCTTTGCGAGGTCGAATGGCAGATCCGCTCCGTTAAAGAGACCGGAAGCCGGTACGGCCCAACTCGCGGGCGTCGTGATCGCGCGCCAAAACTCGCGCAGCTTTTCGACGCGGGTTTGAGGTGAATTGCCGGCGATCAAAGCGGCATTGATTGCGCCGATCGAGATCCCGGCCACCCAGCCCGGCGTATAGTCCGATGAGGCGAGCGCCTCGTAAACGCCGGCCTGATAGCTTCCCAGGGCGCCCCCGCCTTGAAGGACGAGTGCTACCTTCTTCGTGTACGATTCTGGTCGTAAGGTAGCTTGCTTCATTGTCCGTCCTTTGTTTATTGATCGATACAATTCTCCGGGGTGGGCGCCCAAGCGAACTCCCGATCGAGCCTTCAACCAAATTCGAGCTAGTCATCAATCTCGAAACCGCTAAGGCGTTCGGTCTCACGATGTCAGAATCGCTCCTAAGCTTTCGGCATCAGGGTCGCGCCCTGCGCTGCGACATACTTTGTGAACGAAAGTGGTGCTCGGCCAGTAAACTCGAGCACATGATCAGGAATTCTTGGAATCGGATTTGCGCGCAAAGCCACTGATTGTGCGACGAGGTGGTCTGCACCGCGAACATTTGCCTCGCCAGCCTTCGCCGATGCAGCTACTAGCTCCGCGTGCCAGGCCTCAGGCGTCAATTCCTCATATCGGACCGCGAGTCCGGAAATTGAGCTGACGGTGTCCGCGACCTGGGCATACGTCAGACGCTCCACGCCGCCAGCATAAATTGCACGTGTCGAAGCCAGTTTCGGATTCAGTAGAATGTTTGCCGCGAGCGCTCCGACATCTTCACCCGAAATCCATGGTAGAGGGAGATCGCCGAACGAGTTGGCGATACGTGCGTCGGCGCGGATGCCAGGACCGTCGATCAGCGCCACATTTTCCATAAAGAATGCCGCGATACGAAGATGCACGCCTGAAAATCCGGCCCATTCGAAAATCTGCTCGGAAACCCATTGGGCGCGGCCTTGCGGACTCGGACTATCTGGACGCGACGAAGCAAGCGACAGGTCAACGACGTTCTGGAGGCCTTGCTTCCGGCCAGCAGCTGCAAAAAGGCCCGCCGCCTCCGTGAGGCCCGGCGCGACGGGATAGCAGAAATAGGCGGACTTCACACCATCAAGCGCAGCAACAATGCTTGCGTATTTCATGAAATCACCAACGACGACCTCGGCACCCATTTTCTTCAAGACGTCCGCTCTTTGATCGAGACTGCGCACCAGCGCTCGAACGCTGCATCCGTGCTGGATGAGAGTTTCCACCACGGCTCGGCCACTACCTCCTTGTCTGCCTGTTGCGCCAGTAACAAGGACCGGCGTGATGTTTGAGTCGGTCAGCATTTTCTGTCTCCTTACCCACGGTGGGTTTTCCAGTTGTCGGGATCGATGCGCACACGGTGGCCCCGTTGCGGAGCTCGGGCTCAATGCTCAATTCGGCTAGTGGCGAGCACTTACGTGGCGTGTGAGAAAGATCGATATAGCGGCCGAAGCCAAGACAACGCCGATCACCGCGAACGTGTCGCACAAAAACGGCAGCCGCTCGATTTTGCCGAATTCAGGATTCGGGAACCGGTACGTCGAATGTGTTCAAAGTCACCGAAACCAGGCAATACAATCCGACGAGGTAGGACAGTTCAGCGGCACCATGTTGCCCAAATTGCTGGACTGCCGCACGGTATGTCAGTTCGGGTAGAACTCCACCGTTGACGAGGGCCGAGGCGAAGTCATAGGCGACGGCTTCCTCCCGCGAGAGATCAACGGGGCGCTGGCCCGCAACAATAGTCGCCAACTTGTCATCCGACAGTCCGCGATGCTCGGCGACGATCACGTGGGCATAAAGTTCGTAAGCTGACCGAAAATGTGCTCCTGTTACGAGAATAGCGACTTCGCGGACCGCCGCCGGTAAGGATGGCTGGGTCACCATCGCTTTAGTCAACTCCCAAACAGGTTTACCGAATTGCGGTTCGTGCAACCAGGGATTCCATGGTCCCAGTAAAGCCCCATCGTCTCGCACATTGATAAACCCCTGGAAATTTGCGGCGATTCCCTTTCGCATATCGTCGTAGAGGGCTTTCTGGTCCAGATTCAAAGTAGCGGGCGAAATAACTGGCAAGCGCATGTGAGAATCTCCCTATTTGCGACTTTTCGATTAAGCTTCGGACTGAAGGGCGGCGAGCAGTGGCGCTGCGCGGCCTGAAATCCGCTGGATTTGCAAGAAATTCAGTTCGCTTTATTTGGTACCTTTGGTGCGTGTCAGATATTCGACAATCGCCGGGACATCTTTCTCGTCCACCGGAGCTTTGAATATGTGGATCATCTTTTCGGCTTCGGCTTGCCACGTCGCCGTGGGCAACGCTGGTTGGTTGAGCACCATACCGGCCGAGTGACAGGCCAGGCAGTTGTCGTTGACGACGTCTGACCCAGGACCGGAAAACATCGTGCTGCGATCCGGCAGATCAATCGACACCGATTTGAGCGTCAGCGGCGATTGGGCATAAGCGGCGATCTGTATTGCGGCGGCGCTTACCAGTGCAAGGGTAAATATCATGCGCGACATCGGCGATCTCCTCAGGCCACGACGACGGGCGTTGCTTCGATGACGTTGCGCATAAACCCCGACGGATTCCAATTCGCCTGGTCGGGTTGCGCTACGCCGTTGCTGTTGGTGCAGCGAGTCATCAGTGTGTAGTTGCCGCCGGACCGCAAGGTGACCTGAGCCTGCCACTGCCGGAAACTGAACTTGCCCTCGTCCTTGCCAAGCGTGGTCGCCTGCCAGTTCCTGCCGCCGTCGCTTGACAGATCGACACCTGCCACGCCGGTATCGCCGCCGAACGCGATGCCTCTGACCAGCGTCGATTGATTTGGCCGCACGGTCTCCCCGGATCTGATGTTTGTGATGAACGATCGCGGCACCATCTTGTTGATCGGCACCATTTTGACGCCAGTCTGGCCGGGCTTCATGTCAGCACGCGGCGTGTCGGGGATGGTATAGGCGGTCTTGGTCCAGAAATTGTCGTCGGGTTGGTCAAGGACCTCGATGTCGCTGATCGCCTTCACCCAATAGGTGGCATACCAGCCGGGCACGACCAGTCGCAACGGAAATCCGTTGAGAAGCGGCAGCTGCTCCCCGTTCATTGCATAGGCGATCATGACCTCGCCGTCGCGCGCGTGATCGATGTCCAGCGACTTCTTGAAGTCAGGCGCGCCTGAAACCACCGGTTCGTCCAATCCGTTGAGCCGCACCTGAACGGCACCGGCCTTGATGCCGGCACGGTCGAGCACGTCCTTGAGGCGAACCCCCGTCCAGCGGGCATTTCCCATCGCGCCATTTGCCCATTCACCGCCGGCGACACGGGGTTGAAAAAAGCCTCGCGAATTGCCTGAGCACTGATTGACCGCCGCGATCTCGACACGCGGGAGGCTGAGGATATCCTTGATTGATAGGGACAGCACCTGGTTCACATGGCCACGCACCGCTAGTCGGAATTTATCGACGTCGACCTCCGTGGGGATCACCGCCCAATGCCAGCGGACATAGAACTGGTCGTTCGGCGTGAAGACGCCTTTGTCGAAGACCTCAAAAGGCGTTTCGAGCAGGGGTGGGCGCGAGCGCTGCAGAATCATCGAGCCCTTCTGCGGAAAGTCCGTTGTCATCGACCTTGCGTCGGGACCGCCCGGCAACCGCAGATGGACCAGCGTTTCTGCCCAGGCAGGCGCGGTTACCAGCGCGGCACCGGCAGTAACTGCTTGGCCGAGCAGATGTCGACGTGTCAGTGCGTAGCGCGTTGGATCTGGCTTCATTGAGGCTCCCGTTCCGTGTGAGCCTGGACCCGCACAGGCAATCCTGCTCGTCGCTTGTCTCGAACATGCTACGGGACGGCTTGACGACGGTAAGTTCGGCAAGCCGCCGTCCGTTGCCTAGCTGGTGTATCGCGCGGCTTCCACGATAACGTTCGCCACCGCGCGGGGTTGGGACAGGAAGACGGCATGGCTGGCCTTGATTTCGGTCACATGCGCCTTTGCACGCTTGTACATCGACCGCTCCAGGTCGGGATTGATCATCCGATCCTGGGTGGAGACGATTGCAAAAGTGGGCTTCACCTTCCAGGCTGGCTGCTGGCTGATCGCTGTACCAAAAGCCTTGGCGGCAACGGGCATTTGCGACAACGCGAGGAACTCTCCTTCTGCCTTCGGCAAGTCGCCAGCAAAATCGGCGGCGTAGACGGCCGGATCCAGAAATAGGAAACCATCCTTGGACGGTGCAATTCCCGTCGAAGCGGACGGGGTCTTCTCAAGCAACCCGCCAAGAACCTCGCCCGTATCGGGGGCAAAGGCGGCAACGTAAACGAGCGCGGTTACTTTCGGGTGGTTTCCGGCCTCGGTGATGACGGCGCCGCCATAGCTGTGCGCGACCAAGACCACAGATCCGTCTTGACGATCGAGGATACGGCCGGTCGCTGCAACATCGTCCTCGAGCGAAGTCATCGGTTGTTGCACGATGGCTACCTTATAGCCGTCCTTGATAAGGATGTCGGCGACTGGTTTCCAGCCCGAGCCATCGGCGAAGGCGCCGTGGACCAGCACAATGGTCTTCGCAGGGGCCGCCATGTCGGAGGCGCCTGCCAGCGCGATGGGCGAAGCAGCAGCGGATAGCGGGGCACTGATATTGGTCATGGAGTCTTTCCTTTGAGCCGGCAGCCGCCGGCGGTTCTTTCGAAATGGAATCGGCGCCGGTCGGCTGTCCGCGCACCGAGATGCGACTTGAAATCTCATGATAAGGCCGTGCCGGCCTCAACCCGTTCCCTAGGGGACAAGGGCGCCGTGACATCGAAGCCGTTAAGCGAGGTCGAAACAAAGGCATAAACCCCGACGAGGTAGACGAGCTGCGCTGCGCCCAGGTCGCCGAAGGCAGCAACGGCACGACGCCAGGTCGCTTCCGGCAACGGACCACCTCTGCAAAGCAAATAGGCCACGTCGAACGCGATACCTTCGTCATCGGAGAGTTCAGAAGGCTTCTCGTTTGCAACCAGCGTCGATATCTTGGCGGCCGACATGCCTAGCCGCTCAGCCACGGCGGTATGAGCGTAGATCTCGTAAAGCGCTTGATGGAAGCCGCCGACAACCAGGATCGCGACTTCTTTGACGTTGGCGGGCAACGTCGCAAGTGCGTTAACCGCCTTGGTCAGTTCCCAAGAAGCTTTCCCGACCGCGGGATGATGCAGTGAGGCGTTCCATGGCCCGATCATAGACCCGTCATCGAGCGCGGTGCTGAACGCGCTGAATCCACTCGCGATACCGGCGCGCATATCGTCGTAGAGGTCTTTCTGAATCGGATCGAGCGCCGATGGATGGATCAACGGAAGGCGAATCACCATCACCGCTCTCCAAAAACTGACGAATCGATCTTGCCTCTCAGGCGGCGCCCAAGCTCGGCGGAATATGCAATCACCTGCTCGTAAGGCCGGTGAAAGAGCTGGATATTCTCGATGGCTCCGGCGGCATCGAACGCCAGGATCGTCGTTCCGGCGATATCGCTCCCCAGGAATTTTCCTTCCCATTCGAGGCACGTACGCAATCCCGCACTCGTCTCATGGGTGAAACGAATGGTATCGTACATGGAGCGTGACGCTTCGAAGAAATGCCATACTCCCTCGGGACCGACAATCGGTTGGCTGGCGATCGATGTGTCGAGGATGACATCACTCGCGAACGCGGCCGCAAACGCTTCCTCCGTTGGACGCCTTACGATCTCGAACCAGGCGTGGCCCGGCGGGTCGCCGGCCGTGACTTTTTCAACGTTTGCAGTCATGAGAAACTCCATCGAAAAGATGCACTGTTACGCCGCACTGGCAGTAGTGGCGCGAAGCGCCGGATAGTCGGTGTATCCGTGCGCGCCGCCGCCATACGAGGTCGACCGGTCAAACGCGTTCAGCGGCATGCCAGCCCGTATGCGCTCGGGTAAATCCGGGTTAGCGATGAACATCCGACCGAAGGCGACGGCATCGGCCAAGCCGCGCTCAACTGCCACAACGCCCATTTCGGGGGTGTACCCGCCGGCGGTGATAACCGGGCCATGGTACAGGTGCCGGAACAGAGTGGCGTTGTCGGCACTGTCGATACTCGCGTCGTCAGCGATCCCAGCGGATGAGGCGCGAGGCTCGATCAAGTGCAGGTAGGCGAGATCGCGCTTGCTGAGTTCAGATATCACGTAGCCGAAATGAGGCACGGTATCGCTGTCGCTGAGGCCGCCGAGATTACCGTGCGGCGAGAGGCGAACCCCGACCCGATCCCTGCCGATGTCGTCAGCGATGCCATCAACCACCTCAAGCAGGAGTCTTGTGCGGTTCTCGATGTTTCCACCATAAGCGTCCTCGCGCTTGTTGCTGCCGTCCTGCAAAAACTGGTCGAGAAGGAAGCCGTTGGCGCCGTGGATTTCGACGGCGTCGAACCCGGCGGCGCGCGCATTCTTGGCGGCTTGGCGAAAATCGGCGACGATCGATGGAAGTTCGCTTGTTTCCAGCGCCCGAGGCGTCTCATAGGGGACTTGTTCAGATGTTATCGTATAGGCATTGCCAGGCGGTGTGATCGCCGATGGCGCGACAGGCAGACTTCCGTCGGGATTGTAGGAAGAGTGCGACCAGCGGCCATGGTGTACGATTTGCAGCACGAAGCGTCCGCCCTGCGCATGTACCGCTGAGGTTACGAGCCGCCAGCCCTCGATCTGTTCCGAGGAGTGGATCCCAGGCATCTGCGGGTAGCCGTGGCCTTGAACACTGATGGCGGTGGCCTCTGTGATATTTAGCCCGGCGGAGGCGCGCTGACCGTAATATTCAGCGTTCAGGGCGTTGGGCACGCCACCAGGGCCGGCTCGCATGCGGGTCAGTGCCGGCATGACGATCCGGTTGGGAAGGTTAAGGGCGCCGAGCTTGAGCGGCTTGAAGAGAATATCGTTGGACATGATTATAACTTTCCAAGAAACGAGCGTTAGCCAAGTGCTATGGCGTCCGCGGTCTAGCTAAAGATGTTCACTCTTCCGACCTAACAGCGTGCGGCCGTTATGCAGGAAACTCCGTGCCGAACATGGGCAGACCGCTTTGCGACTCTGCGTTGGTCGCTTCGTCCTGCAGGACGTCCCAATGCTCCGCACGCAGGCCATCAGCGATGCGCACGACGTCGGCAGCGATCCAACTACGCGGTCTCCCATGACCCGAAAATCGACCGTGGACGATCGCAAGGTGCTTTTCACTCACGATGGCACCGTGTTGATATCGCAGCGTCGAAGGTGCGCTTTTGATAAGATTGAAGAGGCCGTCGCGTCCCGGTGCGATATGGGCGCTGTGTTGACTGTATTTCGGCGACCAATATCGCTCGGCAGCCTGGTAGTCTCGCTTGTTGAAGAGCGCATCGAATGCTTCAAGGACCAGTGCTTTGTTGGTCTCTTCGATCGTCTTTGGCATTTCCGTGTTCCCTTTGCGAGCTAAGCATCTTTGCGGGTCAGGGGCAGGTTAGCTGAAAGTCAGGTCGCCGAAGTCGAGCGAAACGAGCAGCGGCTCGGGTACCTTCTGCATCGCTGTGTCATAGGCGTAGATCCGGCGCGTGGTCGGCATCTTGATGCCCTGAAAATTCCTGTAGTTGGTGGTGTAATTCGCACCGGTCGCGCCGCCCAGAATGTCGACCGTATAGTCATGCCGACGCATCAGACCATCGGGGCCGAAATGCGTGATCTGTGTCTTGTTGTGGCTGGCAATATGATCAGGGAAGGTGACCTTCAGGCGACGCCACACCTCGCCATTCTCGCGCCAGGGCTCGATCTCCTCGCTTTCGAAGCCGGGATAGGTGTAGAGGAAGGGCAAGGTGAGGTAGGTCCACAGCGCCTCGCTCGCGAAATAGGCGACGTGGAATTTGTCCCACGGCGTTTCGAACGTCTGGCCCGCGTAGGCTGCCTCAGGATCGTCGCGGCTCTCGACGACGGTTCCATCCAGCGACTCGAGCACCAACCGGTCGGGTACGAATACACTTCGACGGTCGGGCGCTGTAAAAGGCGTGATCGTCAACCGCTCGCTGTGGGTGTCGATCTCAAAAATCTTGTCGGTGAGTAGCCCCGGCTGCTGCTTTGCGTACCAAATAGCGCCGTCGACTGACAGTTCGGCCTTGAGCGTCGTGAAATCGTTCCAACGGTCGAGGCCGCCGTGGGCATCGAGAGCCATAGTCAAAAGGTCGTTCATCCGTTTTTCCTCTTCGAGAATCTTTGGTGGAACCCCGACACGATCGACCGTGATCGTGCGGATTGATAAGCGCTGGCGGCTGGACTTTCCGATCGTCTCTGGATGTCAGAGTTGCCAACTGGCACCCAACGCTCCTCAAAACGTGGAAGAAGCATCGGCCGGAGCGGACAAGAACGCCAATTAAAGGGTGTAAAAGGGAGTAAAATCATAGCTTCTGTCGTGTCGGTGAAGAATTTCACGCGACACGCCGAAGCGGAAACCCGAGAAAATCGGGTTCGCTTGGATTCGATCAGAACGAGATAGGAGCCTTGGGCTATTATTCTTTAGGACGGAAGCCCGGCAATGAGCTCAGACGCGATTTTCAAATCGGTGGTTTGGTGTCCTTGTTTAAACAAGGCAAGGACCGGCTCGAGAACCTCACGCGCGGAGGGCGCGTCGTCTTCATTTCGCTTCAGGTGGGCGATGCTGGTCGCCAATCGCAATTGCCATGAACGCGCGCCCTGTGCTTCAGCGACTTCGTAGGCGCGGCGCAACAGAAATTCCTTTTGACCTTTCACCCGGTGCGGTCGATCGATTTCTGCATCTATTCGCATCAGTTCCGCCGTGCACCATGTTGGTGAGCCGGGCGGAGAGCGTGCAAGAAGCCTGGTGCTTGCGAAGGTCGGGCTGAAGGTAGCGAAAAGATCCTCTTGGGATGGGATCATCTCGGCAAATAACTTCGGAAACGCGGGCGAGTGCTGGGCCATCTCCAGATCGCCAATAGCGATCCGGTACATGCGCGACCATCCATGCCAGTGCTCGAATGTCTTTACTGATTGCGTGGAGGCGATGGATGCGAACTGACCAGCGAGCGCAACGTCGCCGCGCCAGATGGCAACAGGGCAGAGATTGAATGTGAGTGCCCAGCAGATTGTCTGAGCGTGATCAACTTTCAGTCCGTGCTGGAGGCACTCTTCCGCGGCAGCCAGAGCATCATCGACATGCCCACTGATCCACAGCAATCGAGATCGGATCGCGAGGGAGGCGGTCATATCGTCGATTTCGTAGGCATTGAGAGTAACGGGAGCCGTGAGATCATTGGAGTTGGCGAAGACCTGATCGAGTTCCCGGAGAGCATCGGCGTGATTGCCGAGATCGTGCCACGCCCGCGCAAGGATACGGTGCTTTTTGCGCTTGACCGCAGGCTCATTCATGTTTCGTGCAGACAGAGCGTAATCGCTCGCGAAATCGATGGCTGCCTGGTAGTCCCCCCAGTTTCCGGAGACACCGTAAAGCATCCAGAGAATACTTAGCTCCCGCGACTTTTCCGAAAGGCTACGTGCAATGGAAAGCGCGCGCTCGAGATGAGCGATGACCCCCGGTGTCGGGCCTGTGCCGTAGTAGAACGATAGCCCAATCGCAGTTTCAAGCGCCAACTCGTCGTGACGACGATTTTTGCCTTGCTGGATCAGCGCTTTAAGTGCGAGTTCGAGAAAATCTCGGTTCTCAACCAGGCGTGATAGAGACAGCCATACCGGCAGCGCTGCTATGACTAGATTCAGTCCCACAGAAACGTTTCGCGCCTGACCGAGAGCCCAGTCCAGACTCGCGCGAACGTTTTTCAGGCTTTGACGACAACGTTCAAGCCGCTCGAACCTTCCTCTTTCGTCAGCCTCCGATACAGATGCGAGTTGGTTCAGCAAATAGTTGGCAAGCGAAAGATGGGCATCATCCGCTTTACCGGAGCGATCAAGTTCTTCTAGAGCAAAGGCTCGGGTTGTTTCGTTAAACCGGTACCTAGCGATCTCTCCGCTCACATCGACTGTGAGCATCGACTTCGCGACGAGGTTGGTGACGCCATCGAGGCACGCGCCAGACTCCGCGGCATCGCCTGGCGCCATTTCGGCAGCATCCACGATATTGAACGTCGTTGGGAAGACAGACAACCGGCACAAAAGCAACTGTTCCACAGGCGAGAGCAGTTGATAACTCCACTCAAGCAGTCCTCTGAGTGTTTGATGCCGGGCAAAGGCCGTGCGCCGTCCTCGGGTCAGTAGCCCAAAGCGATCATTGAGACCTTGCGCCAACTGCGCCAGGCTGAACAGGTCCACTCTTGCCGCCGCCAATTCGAGTGCCAACGGAATTCCGCCTAGCCGCCGACAGATGTCCAGAGTTGCCGGAACGTCTGCGTTGCTCAGATGAAACCCATCCTGATTGGCAATGACACGCTCGACGAAAAGCGCGACGGCAGAGTATTTTAAGGCATCGCTGGCTGTGACACCTTCGTTTTCTTCTGGATAGTCCAGTGGGGCGAGGCGATGTACCCACTCATCGGGAATACGCAGTGGCTCGCGGCTTGTCGCAAGTACACGAGTGCCATTTGTGGTTTTAAGGACCGTCTCCGTAAAACGGGCCGCGGCCTCTATCATATGTTCGCAATTATCGAGAATAATCAGGGTCGGCACGTCGCGAACGCGCCTCAGAACGTGGGCGCGAGGTTCCGAAGGAAAATCGGCGCCGAGCGCAACGGCGGCAATCACCCAAATTCGTTCAGGATCCGTTGTGGTGCTCAAGTCGACAAAAGCCCGTACCCTCGTCGCTATATCCGTCCACGATTCTGCAACAACCAGCGCAAGGCTGGTCTTTCCGATCCCTCCAGGTCCCACGATTGTGACCAACCGACGATGGGAAAGCTGCGTAGAAAGGTTGCCGATAGCATTCGATCTGCCCACAAGCCGCATTGGCGCGGGAAGCAGATTATTTCTGGTCGGCTCGACGTCCGCAGGCAGTGAAATAGCAGCGTTGCTATCTCTAACAACCGGTTCGATGAAGCGATAGCCTCGGCCGGGAACATTCAGGATAAACCTCCGCCCAGTACGGCCGTCACCCAACGCCTTTCTCAGCGCTCCTATGTGAACGCGCAGGTTGGCTTCGTCCACCCACACTCCTGGCCAGACTTTCGCTATCAGTTGTTCTTTCGTTACGAGTTCACCCGCCTCTTCGAGCAGGGCCTGTAACAATCCGAACGCTCGACTTCCGACAAGGAGAGGACGACCGCTTTCGCGCAATTGTTGACGCGCCGGCAAGAGTTCAAACGCGCCGAATGAATAAACCAATTCAGACACCGTCGCACTCCTCGCACTCGAACGAGCCGCGGCTTCTATTTACCCGCGCTTTTACATCTTTTTACAACCGTATGATTGAGCAAAATTGAACAGGAGGGCGCATAAAGTGGCCAGGCAGCGCGGGCGAGAGCTAAGGCGACGTCGATTTCTCTCCCAGTTGAACAGTCAAGCAAAGGGGATGTCATTCGCGGCATTGTCATGTGTGACCCCAAAGCGAAGTTCCTCGACCGTCTTTCCCGAGTTGGTCCAAGATCGGGATGCGTTCCTTTGGGGGCAAGTGTCGGTATTTGACCCGCGTCTAAGTCTGCGAGTTTCCAAATTCGTGCATTTATCGTGAAAGTGTTCTTTTTTATACAGGTCGTGGAAGGCCAGATATGCAAACCTTCTTCGCATCACCGTCCTGCTTCAGCATCTACCGGTGGCTGAGAGTTTTGCGCTCCCACCTGATCCAAGGTGAGCAACATGTCCCGACCACAACAGTCATTGACTGGTATGGAGCGCGACACGTGCGAAAGTGCCGTGACTGAGGCTTGGCAGGAGCCAAAGCATTAACGCCATCGCTGCTGGCGGCAAGCCCGCGCCACTGCTCAGATCGTCGAAGCAAAAGGCTTTTGCCGCCGCGCTCACGCGCGAGGACCTCGGCAGAATCTTCGCTGCTCAGAGAGGTCCGCGACTATCGATCAAAGCCGAATGAATGGAGAAAGCACATGACTCGTATATTGTTCGTGGGCCAAAAGCCCGAAACCGTAGACTTCTCCGACCCCGCCTTGCCACCAGGTTTCGATGCGGAAAAGATCAACGCCGGCATTGCCGTCGCCGTTGCGAAGATCGGAGAACGCGGATGGCAAGGCGACACCTGCATGATCACACCCGATGAGGCTGGGCGCGCAATGCTCGAAAAAGCACTAAAGGAGGCAGCCTATGACTGCGTGGTGATCGGTGGCGGCCTCAGGATTCCGCCAAAAAGCCTGACCCTGTTTGAGATGGTGGTCAACGCCGTCCATAAAGCAGCACCTGGCGCAAAAATCGCATTCAACACGCGCCCGGATGACACTGCCGAAGCTGCAGCCCGCCAACTCTAATGCTGGCTAATGCGTGCAAAATAGGCTGTGTCGTTAGTATTTGCAGACGGTCAAATACACAATTCAGTGCTAACGAGTGCGGCCTTCACGCGCGCGTTAACGGCGACTTCAATCCGCGAAACTGTGCTTATTTCGAGCCTTGCGATTGTATCACGAGTGTGTATCACTGCCGCAGTTGATGCGCGTGATACTCTTTGTATTTCAACAGATTAGCGTCCTAGCTCCCGGAGGTTCGAATCCTCCCGCCCCAGCCAACTAGTTCACTCAACTTAAGATAGTTTACAACTTCGCCACGGAATCTCTTTAGAATAAGGGGGTTTCTGCATTGTGACTCTCCAATTTTGTCTCTGCAAGTTCACTACTTTAGCGAGAATCTCTCGAAAGTCTCCAGCCTGTGACGGGAATATTCCCGTTTTTCGGAGACTTCGGACGGAGACTTTTGCGATAACGACTGCGACGTAAAGGTTGCAGTCGAAAATAAGTCTGGTCCCACCGCTTTCTCTAGTTCGCTAAAGCACGTATTGAAACGTGAATGTTAAAGAAGCTGGAGAAAGTTTCCACGGGAACGCGCGAGCGTATTCTGCGCATCGCAATCTCAGAATTTTCTGAGAAGGGCTACAGTGGTGCGCGCGTGTCGACTATCTGTCGCAAATCGCGCGCCAATCCGCGGATGATATATCATTACTTTAGCGGCAAGGACGGTCTCTACGTCGCCGTGCTAGAGCATGTCCTTGGCGAACTGCGCCAAGAGGAACTCAAGCTCGATGTCGAGCATGTCAGTCCGCTGGACGGCATCATGCAGCTTTTCGACTTTACCTACGAGCATTTTGGTCAACACCCTGAACTAATTCACATTCTTAGCGGCGAAAATCTTCAGCGCGCTAAATTTCTTAAACGTTCTTCGAAAACGCCAGTCGTAGCCTCGCCGCTCATTTCGTTGATTGGCCAGTTGCTGAAGAAGGGCGAAAAAACCGCTGAATTTCGGAGGGGTATCGACCCGCTCCAGCTATATGTAGCGATGGTCGGCTTCGCTTACTTTCACCGTTCTAACGCGCCTACGCTATCGGTCATTTTCAAGTCGGACATACTTAAGGGCGACTGGCAGGCGGAGCACAAGCGCTACGCCAAAGAAATGCTGGAGCGGTTCCTCAAGCACAAGCCGTCGTAAATTTGGTCAACGGCTGCCCAGACGTTCGGCAA
Organism: Bradyrhizobium sp.; assembly: GCF_049519115.1. Lineage (GTDB taxonomy): Bacteria > Pseudomonadota > Alphaproteobacteria > Rhizobiales > Xanthobacteraceae > Bradyrhizobium. Next base: position 45,181 of record NZ_JBEKRB010000051.1, on the reverse strand, counting down.
GTCTCGGCCGCTCTCTACTTTTGTCTGCGGCAGGTCATTTCGCTTTTTTCTGCATTTTCAGATGGATCGGGAAGATCCGGCTTCGTGGCATGGTGCTTGCTTCAGGTAAATAAACGTTTACTTACTCAGAGGAGCGTCGCATGAAAAAGATCGTGTTTCTTTCCACTCTAGCGATTATCGGTGGCTTCAACTTTGCGGATCCGGCGTTTGCCGAAGACAAGATTGGCTTCATTTATGTCGGGCCAGCTGCCGACGCCGGCTACAACACTTCGATGGATAATGGTCGCAAGTACGTCGAGAAAAACATGCCGGGCGTCACCACGACCTCGTTTGAGTTGATTCCGGAGACCGCCGAAGTTGAACGGGTGATGGAGCGCTTGATTGCCAGCGGCCACAAGATCATCTTCGCAACGTCCTACGGATATCTCGATTACGCTATCAAGGTTGGCGAGAAACACCCCGATGTGACCATCCTTCACGCCGGTGGTCTTAAAACGTCGAAGAACGTCGGTACCTATTGGGCTGACAGCGATGCGGGCATGTATCTCGCAGGCGTCGCCGCGGCTCATGTAAGCAAGAGCGGTAAGCTCGGCTTCCAAGGCGGCTTTCAGATCCCGCAACTAATGCGTTCGGTGAACGCGTTTACGCTGGGCGCCCAGTCGGTGAACCCAAATATCACTACGACGGTCGTTTGGAATGGCGGTTGGTGGGAGCCTCAGAAGGAAACGGAAGCGACCAACGCTTTCGCCGACGCCGGCATCGATGTGATTGCCGAACAAGTCGACAGCCCAATCACGATCGCGCAGGCGGCCGAGAAACGCGGGATCTACATGATTGGCAAGGACGTCGATATTCACGACCGTGCCCCGAAGGCATGGCTAACCGGCATATCTTGGGACTGGGGCCCGATGATGGTGGAGGAGATCAAGCAGATCAAAGCCGGCGCCTGGAAGCCGTCCAATCTCAGAGGCGATCTTTCGACCGGGAACGTCGTGCTTGATCCCTTCGGTCCCGCCGTTCCCGCTTCCGCCCAGGCTGATATTCTGAAACTCAAAGCCGAGATCAACGCCGGCAAGAAGTCCATTTGGGAAGGACCGATCCTTAAGCAGGATGGTACAGTGGTCGTGCCCGCCGGCCAAAAACTCTCGATGGAGCAGGTTGAGACCATGAACTACCTCGTCAAAGGCATCACGGGCGCAACCAAATAGAACAAACCTCATCGCCGCGTCAGGAGGCTAACCATGAACGTGACAGCCAAGCCAGCCGTTCCCGTCGAGATGGGGACCAGCCCAAGCCAGTCCTGGAAGGTCACGCCTGACGCGGTCGACATGACGCGGCCGGCACCCCCGGTTCGGCCGCTCGCCATCGCTGCCGAACCGCAGAATATCACCGTCGATGCAGCCAAATCAGCCTTGCTGATCGTCGACATGCAGAATGACTTCTGCACCCGAGGGGGCTGGCTCGATTCCCGCGGCATTGACATCAGCCCGAACCGCAAGCCGATCCAGCCGCTCGCGTCCCTGATCAAAGCGTTCCGGACAAATCAAATTCCCGTCGTTTGGGTAAATTGGGGCGTCCGCAAAGATCTGCTCAATATTAGCCCGTCATTGCGCCACGCCCACAATCCGCGCGGCGATGAACCCGGGATCGCTCAGCCTGTGCCGGGCACCCGGTCGGAAGTTATCGCGATAGGAAGCTGGGGCGCTCAGGTTGTGGATGAGATCAATCCAGGAGAGGCGGACATCCAGATCATCAAGCACCGTTTCAGCGCGTTCTGGGATACTGAGACGGACGCGGTGTTGCGTAATATGGGCATCAAGACCTTGTTCGTCAGTGGCGTGAACATGGATCAATGCGTCATGACAACGCTCGAAGACGCCAGCTTCCTCGGTTACGATACGATCCTTATCGAGGACGGAACGGCTACGACCTCGCCCGAGTACTGCGTCCAGGCCGTACTCTACAATGTCAAATTGCTGTTCGGTTTCGTCACGCAGTCGGCTGCAATTCTGGAGGCGCTGGTTGCCGCCGACCAGAGATAAGCGATGACCGAATCTTCATTCATCAAGTCCGCGGAAGAGCGGCTGGCGAAGCTTGGCATCGAATTACCTGATGTGCCGACCCCGATCGCGAACTTCGTGCCGTTTCGCCGCCACGAAGGGCTTGTGTATCTCGCCGGTCAGGTTTGCGAATGGAATGGCGAAGTGCGCTTCGTTGGCAAAGTGGGTGAACAATACGGGCTTGCCGAGGCTCAACAGGCGGCGCGCATCTGTGGGCTCAACCTGCTCGCCGCGCTGAGGCTCGCCTGCGGCGGCTCGCTTAATCGCGTAGCTTATTGTTTGCGGCTCGGCGGCTTCGTAAATTGTACACCGACGTTTCCAAGCGTCCCGCAAGTCGTCAACGGCGCCTCCGACCTTATGCATGAACTGTTCGGCGCGCAGGGCCATCATGTCCGTACGGCTGTCGGGGTGGCTAATCTTCCACACGGCGCGGCGGTCGAGGTCGATGCCGTGTTCGCCCTGGAGTGAGTCATGTCCGCTCTTGTGACGCTTTCCGCCATTCGCAAGCAGTTCGGCTCCGTCATCGCCAATGACGACGTGAGCCTTGAAATCCATGCGGGCGAAGTGCTGGCGTTGCTCGGCGAAAACGGCGCCGGCAAAAGCACGTTGATGAAGATTTTGTACGGCTTCTATCGTCCTGACGCTGGCACGATTGCCATAGATGGCTCGCCAGTAACATTCCACTCGCCGCGCGACGCGATGAGAATTGGTATCGGGATGGTCTTTCAGCGGTTCTCATTGGTCCCCGCGCTGACGGTGCTTGAAAATCTGCTAGCGGCATTGCCTGATGCGCCGTGGTTCCAGTTTCGGAGCAGCGCCCGCGTTGCAGCGGCCACGCGCTGGCTGAAACGGCTCGCGCCGGATATTGACCCTCGGCGCCCGGTTCGCACACTGGGCATCGGCGAGCGTCAGCTTGTCGAACTCGCCAAGGTACTGAACTTGGATGCTAGGATCGTGGTGCTGGACGAACCCACCTCAGTACTGACTCCCTCGGAGACCGATCGACTTTACGGGTTCATTCGGACGCTTGCCTCTGAAGGCAAAGCCGTGGTGCTGATTACCCACAAGCTCGCGGATGTCGCGGCCTGCGCGGATCGAATCGCGGTGATGCGAAGTGGCAAAGTTGTTGACCGGGCTGCAGCCCGCGGCCGCTCGCCGCAAGCGCTGGCAGAAGCGATGGTTGGATCAGGGTCGGTCGGCTCGTTGGAGCCGCCTCGACTTCCCGAGAGCACGTTGCCAGTGCTACAGGTCTGTGCGCTTAGCGCCCACGTGGAAAGCCGGACGATCAAAAATGTATCTTTCGAACTTGCGGCCGGCGAGATACTCGGGATTGCTGGCGTCTCCGGTAACGGACAGTTCGCTCTAGCGGAGGCGTTGGCTGGCCTTATTCCAATTTCCAGTGGCGATATCTTGGTGTCAGGCATCAGCATTGCGAGCCGACGATCCGATGGCAGCGTGGCTCGCGATGTCGCCTACATTCCCGAACGTCCGATTGACAATGCGGTAGTGGCGAGCCTCGATCTTTCGACTAATCTTTTGCTAAGAGGCGCACGCGACCTGCCATTCTTTCCGAGGCACGGGGAGATCGAGAGGCAGGCGCTCAAGTTGATTGCAAGCTATGATGTGCGACCGCCAAGACCGACCGCGGTCGCTTCGGCGCTATCGGGCGGGAACCTGCAGAAACTAGTCATAGCCCGCGAACTATCCCGCAATCCACGGGTCGTGATCGCCTGCTATCCAACAATGGGTCTTGACGTTCTCGCAGCTCACTCGGTCTATCGTGAACTATTCCGGCACGCTGCGGAGGGGGCCTGCGTCGTTTGGATTTCCGAAGAGCTCGACGACCTTATGAGTTACGCACATAGGATCGCGGTTATTTACGATGGTGAAATCGCTGGAATCGTGCGTCACGAGCAGGCCGACCGCCTGGTTCTCGGCGAATGGATGGCGGGTCATACAGCAGAAGCCGCATGAGCAACGCCGGTCGTGTAAGTTTCATCGCAGTTTGCGGCGGAGCCACCGCTTTTTTGCTCGTCGCTGTCGCGTTTCTGTTCGCAATCGGTCGGCCGCCGCTGGCGACGCTCGCTCAAATGGGACTTTACGCTTTCGGAGACAGCTATTCGTTGTCGGAAAGCTTGGTCAAGGCGACGCCGATCCTGCTGTGCGCGCTCGCGGTTATCCTGCCCGCGCGGCTAGGGCTCATAACGGTCGGAGCTGAGGGCCAGCTGTATTTCGGCGCGCTGACGGGCACAGCTGTCGTCATATCTTTCTCAAATGGCCCAGCCATCCTGCTGATGCCGGCCATGCTCGCGGCCGGCGCGATAGGCGGCGCGCTTTGGAGTGGCGTTGCGGGGCTGCTTCGGGCGAGATGTAACGTCAACGAAACCATCTCGACATTGCTGATGAACTACGTCGCGGTGCTGCTGGTGAACTATTTTATCTACGGGCCCTGGAAAGATCCGGCAAGCCTGGGCTGGCCAGCGACAATTCCGTTTCCGGCGGGTGCGCTTGTGCCCACTTTGTTGGGTACCCGCGTCCACGTAGGTCTAGTTGTCGGCATTGCAGCCGCTGTGATCCTTCATGTGGGAGTGACTCGCACGCGTTGGGGCATTGCTCTGAGTGTACTCGCAGGAAACCGCAAGGTCGGTGCGATGGCCGGGTTCAGTTTCGTTTTCCAAACCATGCTAGTCATGGCGATTGGCGGGATGCTTGCCGGCTTTGCAGGTATCTGCGAGACCTCGGCCATACAAGGACGACTGCAGGCAGGCCTTTCCGTTGGATATGGCTTAACGGGATTCCTGGTAGCTTGGTTGTCGGGCCAACATTTTCTGCGGGCGGTGCCGATCGCGATCCTAGTCGGTGGACTGATTGCCGCGGGTGATGCATTGCAGCTTTATTCAAAGATCCCAAGCGACAGCGCGACTATCCTGCAGGGATTTCTGTTCGTAGCCGCACTTGGCGCCAGCGGCCTGGCAAGCCGGTGGATTACCCGCCATGGATAGCCAGGACTATATCACTGCTGGCTCCTGGGCTGCAGCGATGCTGCGTTCGTCCACACCCCTTATGATGGTGACGCTCGGAGAAACACTTACGCAGCGTGTCGGCATCGTTAATCTTGGAATCGAAGGCCAAATGCTATGCGGAGCCTGCGTAGGGTTCGCGGCTGCTGCGCAGACGGGTAGCCCTGAGCTGGGGCTGATCGCGGGCGCAGTTGCCGGTGTCCTGTTGTCGCTAGTACACGCGGTCCTTTGTCTTGGATGCTCCGCCAATCAAATCGGAAGCGGCATCGCCGTATGGACGCTGGGGCTCGGGCTCACGTCCTACTTCGGCCGCGCGGTGATCGGCGGGAAGGTGAGCGGGCTCGCGTCGATGGCTGGGCCAGGCTTTGCCAGCGTTCCTTTCGCAGGGCCGATTCTTACGCAACTAACCCCCGTTGCGCCGCTAGCTATTGCCCTGGTTCTCTTCGGCGGTTTCTGGCTTTATCGGACGCGCACCGGGCTAAACTGGAGGGTGGTCGGAGAATCGTTCGAAGCAAGTCGAGCGCTTGGAATACGTCCGCTGCTCGTTCAGTTCCAGGCCATCTTAGTGGGCGGCTTGTTGTCTGGTTTCGCCGGCGCGATCCTGTCCGTGGATTATACGCAGACCTGGGCGAATGAAATGACGAAAGGACGGGGATTTGTTGCTGTCGGTCTTGTCATCGTCGCTCGGTGGAATCCCAATCTTGTTCTGCCGGTCGTGCTGCTTTTCGGTTTAAGCGAAGCCGCAACCCTGCGCCTGCAGACCACGGGTTTGGCGGTCTCGCCGTACCTGATCGGATGCTTACCTTACCTAGTCTGCCTGACTTGCGTGGTGATTGTCTCGCTGCGGGAAGGCCGCATTGGCGGAATGCCCGCAGAATTGGCTTCAGTGTTCGGACGACGGCATTAGAGCCCATGTAATAGCCGAATCCCGCCGGTGCGGACATTTGTACTGCCGCCTGGGTCATCCGTTCTTAACGTGAGCAAACCATTACCCGCGTCTCCCATGCCCTTACATTTTAGGCATACGGGCCCGAAAGTCTCCGAGCCTGCAATCGGCGGAAATCAGGCGAAATTCCTTTGAGATTTCAAAGGTCTTTTTCTAGCTGGGAATATGGGAGTTCGAATCCTGCGAGGTCAGCCAACCATTCGCTCAATCTTAGATAGTTTATAATTTGGCGACGGAATCCCTTCGAAATAAGCATTTTTTGCATTCTAGTTGGTTTTGTTCGTCTCCACCAGCGCGCTACTTCTACGAGAATCCGCCGAAAGTCTCCGGCCTCTCACGGGAATATTCCCGTTTTTAGGAGACTTCGGGCGGAGACTTTTTTCGATATCGACTGCGCCGTGGAGGATGAAGTCGAAGTTGCGTCTCTTTATGCCCGTTTTCAACGTCTGCTGACACAAACAAAGCAGACGACTTATAGTCGATAAGTGCGCTTCTGCTCCTGACGCACAGCGGCCTTTGCTTCTCCGTCTGGCAAAATCAGCATCAAACGGTTTTCTTGCGTGCATCGAGCGAACTGCGCTTGATCAAATTATAGTCCGTTGCTGCATATTAAAGATACTTGCATAGCGTGCATCGCCCCGTATCCTATTCATTGGAATGTGTGAAGGAGGGGCGTATGGACAATCTCGCTTCTGGGACTGCAGCGGCGCCGCTCTCTCGTTACGCGCCATTTCGGCGCGCAGGCGATGTCGTCTATTTCTCCGGCATTATTGCCGCTGACCCATCCACTATGAGGATTATCAAGGGCTATTCGGATCTTCCTGCGGAAGCGCGCAAGCTGGCTGGCGAGATCGGTGAGATGTCGTCGGACTTGAAGGACGGGCCGATCGCCGCCCAATCGTGGTGGATATTGAACAGCTTGCGTCTGACGGTTGAGGAGGCGGGCGGGACGCTCAATGACGTCGTCAAGCTTACGCAATTCTTCCGAAATTTGCGCGACTTTCCGATCTATAATCGGATCCGTGCCACCTTCTTCGAAACGCCGCCGGCAAGTACGGTGGTCCAGGTATCAGAGCTGCTGCCGACCTCCGAGACGTTGCTTGAGGTCGAAGCGGTTGCCCACATTCCGCTCGCGCGCGGCGATGCGTGCTAGCCGTGGCCTCCCGCCAATTATTTCCGGCAGATCGAACCCACAGCATCGATGACGGCCCGCTCATCGAGCTGAAGAACGTTGCGAAGGATTATCCGGGCGTGCGCGCGTTACGGGGAGTCTCCCTGGATTTGCGTCGAGGCGAGGTCCACGCGCTGGTCGGCGAAAACGGTGCTGGCAAATCGACCTTGATCCGGATTCTGTCAGGCGACGTTCCGCCTGATGACGGATCGATGTTGATCGACGGCAAGCCGGTCGTCTTTGAGGGGCCGCGCGACGCGCGGCGGAACGGCATCGTCACGATCTTTCAAGAACTAACGATTGCGCCGGATTTGAGCGTCGCGGAAAACATCTTCCTCGGTAATGAGCCGGGCTCGGTATTTTACTCGCGGAAAAAGGCCGAGCGCAGGGCGGCCGGGGTTCTGGCTTCGCTCGGCATAGGATCTCAAATAAGGCCATCCGAATTGGCAGGCCATCTTTCGACGGCCCAAAGGCAGCTCATTGAAATCGCTCGTGCGCTGGTGTTGCACGCACCGGTGATTGTGATGGATGAGCCGACCGCGGCCTTGTCGGAAAACGAAGCGGCGGCTCTGCGCCAGTTGATCATCCGAATGAGGACGGAAGGTACCTGCATTCTCTATGTGTCCCACCGGCTCGACGAAGTCATGGAGATTGCCGACCGTGTGACGGTGCTTCGCGGCGGGGAGCGGGTTGCGACGATGGATGCATCCTCTGTCGGCGGGACGTCCGAACTGATTGGCCTGATGGTCGGGCGTCCGATTTCCGAACTGTTTCCGTCGCTCAACGAGAAAATCGGCGAGGTTGTGCTGAGCGTTTCAGGCCTCTGTCGTCGCGGTGTCTTCGATGACATCAGTTTCAACGTACGCGCCGGAGAGGTGGTCGGCTTTGCCGGACTCGTCGGCGCCGGCCGGACAGAGGTCATGCGGGCCATCTTCGGCGCCGACGCACTGGATTCTGGCCAAATTCGCAAAAATGGCGAGGCTGTCACAATACGCAATCCGCGAGATGCCATTGCACAGGGCATCGCATATCTGCCGGAAGACCGCAAAAACCAAGGCCTGGTGCTCTCGATGTCGGGCGCCGAGAACGTCGTCATGGCGTCGCTCGAAAAGTCGACCGTTGCCGGCTTCGTCTCTGCGTCGGCGATCCGCAAAACAGCGAAGACCGTCGGCGACCGGTTGCACTTCAAAGGGCAACTCGACGCCGCGGCGGGAACAGCGTCGGGTGGTAATCAGCAAAAGCTCGTCATTGGCAAATCAATCCTGACGGGCGCGCAAATACTGATCTTCGACGAACCGACGCGCGGTATCGACGTCGGTGCAAAAGCCGAAATCTACAGGCTCATTCATCTTCTGGCTGCAGACGGCGCTGCGGTGATTATCGTCTCGTCTGATCTGCCCGAGCTTGTAGGGACCTGTCATAGACTTTACGTCATGTCGAATGGCCGTATTCGCGACGAACTCCGGTCCGCCGAATTCGACGAAAATCGAATTCTGGCCGGAGCCTTCGCGGGGCACATGGCGCTGGGAACTCCGCACGCGGCGGGGGTGCCATGACCATCGCGACCGACGCCCCTGAAAAAGCCGATCATACGCCCAGCCAGGATGACGGCCGTTCGACACCGGTCGCTTTCCTTCAGCGCCATGGGCGCGCGATCGGTCTCCCGATCATCGTCTTTGCTATGGCGGTCTTCTTTTCCATCGAATCAAACGTCTTTCTCTCGCTGTCGAATTTCAGAAATATCGGGGTATCGGCGGCCGCGCTTGCCGCGGTTTCCTTTGGCCAGACGTTCGCGATTCTGACCGCAGGTCTGGACCTGTCGGTCGGTGCGACCGTCGCTTTTGTCAGCATCGTCGGAGCGCTGGTCATGCGCGACCATGGTGTTCTGGCGGGGCTCGTCGCTTCGCTCACGGCCGGCGCCGGTGTTGGCCTCGTCAATGGGATCGTCATTACGCGTTTCAAGGTTTTTCCGTTTATCGCGACGCTGGCGATGATGTCCGTGGTCTCCGGCCTCGCGCTCAGCCTCAGTGGCGGCGTTGCCGTTACCGGCGTTCCGGAAGCCTTCTCCAGTTTGGCCTACACACGTATCGTCGGCGTTCCGATCCCCACCGTTATCGCTCTCTCCGTCCTGGTCGTCTGTATCGTCACGCTGCGATACACGAAATTGGGCCGGCGAATCTACGCGATTGGCGGCAATGAAGAGGCAGCGCGGCTTTCCGGTATTGCGATCGGCGCGGTCAAGATCGCCGCCTACGTTCTGAGTGGCCTCTGCGCTGCGGTCGGCTCCCTCATTCTGACGGCCCGCGTCGCATCGGGTCAGCCCTCGCTTGGCGCGACGCTTCCTCTGGAATCGGTTGCAGCCGTCGTTCTTGGTGGCGTCTCGCTTTTCGGTGGGCGTGGTTCGGTCGTCGGCGTCGCGTTTGGCGTGCTGTTCATCAGCATTCTCTCAAACGGCCTCAACCTGCTGAACGTCCCGTCTTACACGCAGATGATGGTGATCGGTGGTGCGCTTATCCTTGCGGTTTCTCTCGATCAAACCTTCATCGACTCCCGGGTCGGCAAACGAAGTTGATGCATCTCACACGCAAATACAAACAGGAGAATCAAATGCAGTCTGGTTTATCTATCAAGATATTCGTAACGGCGTTGACCGCTGCGGGCGTTCTCGCGCTTACGGCCGCGAATTCCGTCTCTGCTGCCGAGAAGATCGGCGTATCGATGCCCAATGTCAAAGGCCCGTGGTTCACACCCGTGCTTTACGGAATCTCGGATGAGGCAAAGAAGCTCGGTTACGACGTCACCATCCAGGACGCGGGCGGATATGCGAACGTCGATAAGCAGGTGAGCCAGTTCTCCAACCTTGTTGTGCAGAAGGTTGCCGCCATCCTGATAGATCCTGCAAACCCGGCTTCCTTCAATGGAGCGGTGAGAGAGGCGAAGGCCGATAAAATTCCCGTAATTGGTGCCGGAAGCCCGATCGTGGCCAGCGATGTCGAAGCTGACGCGGCAGCGTCTTCAAGCCACTGCAACATCGGGCACGAACTTGCCAAGGGCGCTAAGACTCTGTTGCCGAACGGCGGTACTCTCGCTGTGCTTGCCGGACCGGCCGGAGCATTCTGGGCGTCCGACCGCCTCCGCTGCTTCAAGGAAGATCTTGCCGGCGGCAATATCAAGATCGTCGCTGAACAAACGAGCGAGCAGGACCCTGCAGTTGCGCTTTCGTTGGCCAGTGACTTCCTGCAGCGGTTTCCGCAGGTCGATATGCTGTATGGCGCCGATGATACATACGGAGTCGGCGCGGCGCGCGCAGCACAAGGGGCGCAAAAATGCGGCAAGGTGAAAGTGCTGTTCGCAGTGCTGGGCGAGGCCGCCGAAGAAATGATGCGGGCCGGCTGTGCGGATTACGTCGTGGCGCAGCAACCCGTGGTGATCGGCCGAACGGCCGTCCAGATGATGGATGCGCTTGTCAAGGGCAAGCCACTCCCGGCCAAGAAAGTCGAAGTGCCGCTCGTGCCCGTAACAATGGTGAACCTGAACTCAATCGACAAGACTGGCATGCAGGCACCCAAGGGTTGGACCCCATAACCCGCCTTACACGTTTCCCGCGCCGTTCGTGGCGCGGGAATGACCGTCCGCAGGGGGAACATCATGACAACGACCAAGATCAAGCTACGTCTCAATCAACAGCAACTCGAGCTGATCGACAACACGGTCAGGGCCGGTGAGAGCAACAGTCGCGAGGATCTTGTCCGCCGCGCCTTGCGCGAGTTCGTCAAAGTCAACCTTCCGCAACTGGAACAAGACAAATGACGTCATCCGAGCGCAAACTGCTCTGCGAGCACATCATCCAGCCCGGAACGGGCAAGGCGCTAGTAATGCGGCGCGGGCAGGTTCTTCGGATTGCTCAAACCAGCGGGCGGCAATGCGCTGACTTCAACTGTTTTAACCTGCACGACTACAAGGAATTCTTCCACACTGGCCGTACGCGTCATCTTCACGGCCTGCATCCAACCAAAGGCGATTTCCTGTGGTCGGCGCCGCCGCGCGAGCGTCCGATGATGGCGATCATCGAGGACACAGTCGGCACTAACGACGTTCTCTATCCGCGCTGCAGCGCATTTCTGTTCGAATATCAGTATGGTCTGCCGGTCCACACGAATTGCCATGACATCCAAGCCGAAGCGCAACGCGAATACGGGCTGACTCCGGACGACGTGCACGACTCATTCAATTTCTTTATGCACACCGGTGTCGGCCAGGATGGCCACCCTTTCATTGCGAAAAACACCGCGGGACCCGGCGACTATGTCGAACTGTTCGCACTGATCGACGTGCTTGCGGTGCCCAACGTCTGCGGCGCCGACGTCATGATGACGAGCGATTTCGAACTCAAGCCGCTGAAGCTGAGCCTCTATGAAGGCACGGAAGCGGATTGGGCTCGTGTCACCGAGCCACCGAAAATGCGCAATCAGCGCAACCCGCTTCATTTCAAGGTCAAGAACATCAAGGCGAATCGCGAGCTTTACAAGGATGAAGCCTATACGCCTGACTTCACCAACGTGCCGATCCAGATCGCTGATCTCGAGGTTGAACTAAGCAGCGAAGAGATGGGCTTGCTCTCCGAACTCGCCAAAACTGGTAAGTATGGCAACACCGATGCCGATGTCCTGCGGTACGTGTTCTTTACATGGTGGATCGGAGAGTTCATGCGCGGCCCTAAGCACGTCCCGAAGGAGTGAAACGGTCGCAAAGATCAGCTTCGCCGGGAGCTGCCGACTCACTTGCGGATGTGTTGACTGACAACTTATAGAAAGCGGAAAGGATGGCTGACGGCGACGTATCGGGCGTTCCGGCCTCCGTCTAGCAAACGTCCACGGGAAGCGAACAATGATTGCCAGGGCACGCAAGAAAGACAAGATCGGCTCGATGCCCGAGAGCCGCCTCGGGCTCAAGATGCGGCACACGCGGTTGCTCAAAGGGTTGACGTTGAAGAAAGTTGCCGAACTGGCCGAATGTTCGGAATCGCTTTTGTCCCGGATCGAAAACGGAAACGCGAACCCATCGATCAAGACGATGCACCGCGTCGCACTGGCGCTCGAAATGCCTGTATCGGGTTTGTTTCAGGAGGGCGTCGAGGATTCAAGCGTCGTGCTCCGCCAGGGCGAACGTCCGAGAGTCCAGGCCGGACAGCGTAAGGGTCATAGACTCGAGGCATTGATACCGAGCCGTCGAGGAAATCTACTCTCAGGCTATATCAACGATATCGAGCCGGGCAGCGGCAGTGAAGGAGTCATTACGCACGAGGGCGAAGAGTTCGGATACGTGCTAGATGGCGAGCTCGAACTGATCGTCGACAAGAAAAAGTATCAGCTGCGGCCCGGAGATAGTTTCTATTTCCGGTCAGAGAGGCCACATTCCTACACCAACAATCGCAAGAAGGTCGCGCGCATTCTCTGGCTGAACACCCCCCCGACATTCTAGATCGCTGGACGTCATGCCGGCCTTCGATCTATCTGCAAAAGACTGAGCAAACGGAGACTATTACGTTGGACAAAAAGTTCATTCACCCGCCCGAACTGTTCAAGCATCCGGCCTACAGCCGTGTCGTCACCGTGGCGGGTCGCAGCAAGATGATTTTCATTGCGGGGCAGACGGCGTCGGACGAGAATTATAAGCCGATGTTTGTGGGCGACTTGCGCGGCCAGTATGGTCGGGTCATGGAGGCGCTGACAGTCCAACTCAAAGCTGCCGGCGCGTCCTGGGACGACGTCGTTTTTCGTCGGCTTTACGTGCTCGACATGGATGCATTTATCAAAATCCAGACTGATCCAGCGATGACATTTCCATGGCATCCGGATCGTCCGCCACCGAGCACTTTGGTGGGCGTAACTCGCTTATCGCACCCAGACTTTCTCATCGAGATCGATCTGCTCGCGGTGACCGGAGGTTAGGCTACCTCGTAAACGGCTAACTACGGATGATAAGCAGCGCGCGCGGCTGAACTACACGAGCGGCGAATATCTTTTCCTCGTTGGCGTAAATGCCGATGCCGCCGGGGAGGGCGCCGGGCAGAACTCGGCGCGTTCGGTCTCCGTGCTCCGGATTACGGGAAGTATAGTTCCGAAAGTCTCCAGCCCGCACTTTCGGAGAAACGCCCGAAATTCTCGCGATATTTCAAAGGGCACTTTCGAATTAGGAATATGCTGGTTCGAATCCTGCTAAGTCAGCCAGGCATTCTAACGTTCTGCCGGGCTCCCAAATTACTGCGAAATAAGGCCGGAAATCCAGGCTTTTCGCGAATTTGCCCTTGTCTCCAGACTCCCAGTTCGCCGATTTTGGATCGCCAATTGCCGAAAGTCTCCGGCCACCTCGCGAATATTCCCGTTTTGCGGAGACCGTCGGCGGAGACTTGGTGCGATAACGACTGCCGCCCGAAGGCGGCACCCGATTCTGTGCACTGATAAGGTTTCGACCGAAAGCTTATCAGTTGCTGAGCACGGATCACCGAATGTGGCCGAAGCGATACGCCAGATTGTCGTGACGGAGCTCAGTCACCTTTTATTTGACTGGTAATTGCGTCGGCCGATTTGAAGGCGAGCGCCGTCATGGTGATTGTGCTGTTGCCGCAGGCGGTAGACGGCATGGCACCGCCGCCTGGGATGAACAGATTCTCATGATCATGTGTACGGCAGTCGGCGTCCACCACTGACATATCTGGATTGTCGCCCATAATAGTGCCGCCCATGATGTGTTTGCTCTGAGCGAACTTCGGTGAACGTTCGACTTCGACTGCACCCATGACCTCGCATATCGTAAAGTTGTTTGCTTGCGGCAGACGGAGGCGCGGTGAAGCTCTTACCTAGTACATGTGTGATGTCGAACTGAGTGCTGTAGCTGAGGTTCACTGAACCCGCCTTTACGTTCCGGCCGCCCCAGGTATCGATTATCTTGCACGCGTCCGTCTCGGGCGGGGCGACTGCTTCCGCCCGAAAGCCCGCAAAGAGAGGAATTGCGGTAGTTGCCAAAGAGACTGCCGATTTAATTACCGCTTCTCCTTGGCCGGTAGTGTTTTGGTTGATGGTCTTCAATCGTCCATCATCGTAGAAGCCGAACGTCGCGTCGCTGTCCACGAAGGTGTGAAATTCGCCTTCGATATCCCGAACGTTTATTGAGTGCATGCTCGCGGTATCGGCTGAATAGGCCATCGTCGGTCCGGACGACGTGCTTGTTACGATCAGATTTGTTCTCGAAGCGTCGCAAGATATCGCTTGTGCGACGGTCACTGATGTTTCGGACTTGGCAAAATAGTAATTGTACTGCACGTCAGGAATTGATGAGCAACCGGTAAGTATTACTGACATGCAAAGCGCACGAAAAAGCTTGGAAATACATTCCTCCGATTGACCCAACGGTAGGTTGCTGTGCAAGATGAAACATGTCAAGGTTGTTTGCCGCCGAAAGGATTCAGCGGCGAGCCGTTCTCGATAACTACCTTGGCGTTTGCCTTTTACGGAAGTTGAAACCCTTTGAGCGGGGGCGGGCAGGGCGACGGACTGCGAACAAGCGTCGGCGCGTGCCCCCAGATATCCCCTGACGCGCGCTGATCCAGCGGAAGAATGGCTCAACCGCTTGCGATCGAATGCAGATCACCACGGCTGGCACAGATACGACAAACCGATGGTCGCCAGTCTCAGCTCCAGCAGTGGGCAACTGATAAGGAAATTAGCAAAACTGAGTCAGTTGTGGACTGATAAGGTTTTTATGCTTACCAATCGAGGGGACCAGTGGCGTCGGCCACTGACCGAATTATTCCGTAACGTCTCATTTGCGAATTAATGTGTTTCCCAATTGGCACTATCTGATTCTACTCAGCAGCAAACCCTCGAGCTGCGAGACGGTCTTTTCCTCGCTTATGCCTTCAACCATGGATACCTCTCCGGCAAGCCGGTCAAGCGCGGCGGTGTAAAGTTGCCGCTCGCTGTAGCTTTGTTCCGAGTTTGCAGATCGCCGACAGAGATCGCGTGTTGCTTCAGCGACGGCGATGATATCACCCGATTTGATCTTGGCTTCAAATGCTCTAGCCAGTTGTGACCAATTGGTCCGCGCGCGACGAGAAGTTTCGCTCAAGACCAGTCGAGCGCGTTCGATAGTGGCGGAACTAGAGAGTTTGCGCATTCCGACGCGGGATGCCTTTTGTGTAGGCACGCGCAGGCTCATTTTTCTTTTCACGAAGTAGATGACGAAGAATTCTAGGCAGGCTCCAGCAATTGTTTGAACTTCGATCGCCAATATTTGGCCGACGCCGTGAGCCGGGTACACGACAAACTCGCCTAGAGCGAACTCAAGAGGATTGTCGGGCGTCTTCTCTGCTTGGGCGCTGTCAGATTGAACCGAGAAACTGTTTGTCTTCCGACTAGACTGATTTGCGTTGTCAAATTGGCTCTTTCGAAATTCTAAATTCATGTCGCCATGGGTCCATCACCTCTGATTCAACGCATCGCGAGATGCGCTCAAATACTAATAAGGTGCGAGGCCCATCACCGCCATGATGATGAACGTGTTAGCGCTATTCCCTCGATAGCTGTGGCTCTCAAGCAACTTGTTCCCGATCGGTGAATCAGCAACACACCGTAGATGCACGGGAGAACTTAGGCCGAATGAACTTATGCGAGAGGCTGCTGAGTGTCTGCTCAACGTCAAAAGCGGCCTGTGAGCGATGATCACTTAACGCTGGACCGGATCTCGGTCATCGGTCGACGTATTCCGTAACCGTTTCATATCTGAATTCCCCCAAGCGTTCGGCGCAGGGCTTCCTTCCTTCGGGTGACCCGGTTGGGTTTGAGAAGATCCAGTTTCAGCGCGGACGGCTGGGCAAGTCTCAACGAAAAACCGGACCGTTATGCAGCAGCCATCTGCATAAGGGTCCGGCCTGAATGTTTTTTGTTCGGATATTCTTTCGGCGAAGGATGCTCCAGTCTGAGCTGCGAAGGGCGCAACAGACATCAGGCACTATCCGCATCTTGTGAGATTTCGTCGATAGATTACTTCTTTTTCTTCTTGGCTGTCTTCTTTGACTTCTTTGCTTTCTTCGCTTTCTTAGCCATGTTGCCCTCCGTGGCCCCAAGAGTTGAGTCAATGCAAGTCGACGATCGACATGCATGCATTCAGAATACACCACAATTGCAAAATTGATATCGCGCGGTTCGAAGATGGTAAACGCCGTCGCGACTTGTGACCGGACGATGCGGTCGCGCGCGTGATGCTTGGAGAGCGGGCGCCTTGTCGGATCAGGACGAGAAGAAGTTTTCGTGTGGTCGGAAGAAGCAGCGAGAGCGAAGCCGAACCATCTCGTGGATCCTTGAACCCGATGATGGATCACTCATTGCGAAAACTAGGAGTCACAGGCTGGAGCAAGGTTTAATGATCTAAGGAGGCCACTAAGTACGGCGGTGCGATCACAGCGCTTGATCTGCTCGCTCAGCCTGGAATGATCCGCGTCCCGGCTCTCTTTGGAATCACCGGCGGACTTGCTGTTCTTGGCGGTTCGCTTGGATTTTGAGATCGATGGTTTTATGGCGTTGGGATCGTGCCAATGCCGGCTGACAATACTCGACTCGGACGGCGAAATCATTTTTTGGGCCTCCGGAACGACCAGGTCGATTGGCTGCAATGTAGACTGGCTTGGATTTTCCTGGCGCACATAGGCGACCTCAAGCCGGTCAGCCTTAATTAGTGGTTCCTGCGCCAAGCCGGTGCCAACGGTCGCTCCGGCTATCGGTCTTTCGTCGGTCGCCTGAGCGGCAGGCGCTTTAGCAACCTTGCCTGCGGCCATCGCGCAGAGCAGCACAACCAAACATCCAACCGCGAACCAAACAGTCCTGATCATCTTCGGTCACCAGTTTCCCACAACAGCGTCCCGGTTGATTCGGGCGGTTACGCGGCGGAATTTATCTTGATCGTGGCGATCCCCCGAAAAAATCAGCCTAGCAATCGCCGGTGTTCCGTCCACTGCAAAGGAAGCAGCTTTGGAATCTGAGCCAGCGAGAGGCCGGACGGTTGCCTGCCATCTATAATTGCTGACGTGACGTCGGGTGAAAGAAACGCCAGCCGAAGAGCCTGACGCACGACCTTCGGATGAACGCGGCTGGCTTCGGCTAGCGCCTCGACGGACACGTATGTACCCTCGTGGAGGTGCCGTATCCAGGTGTGAGCCCGAACGATGGACTGGATCAAACTCGCGTTGCGCGTTTGATCCGGAGCACTTTCGCATTTCACCACAGTTGCGGTATCCGCTGCCTTGCTAGACCACGGAATTCTGATCTCTTGCGCCGGTCTGTCCTCGTCGGGGACGCCGGTAATCTGGATCAGCAGTTGGCCTCGAGCGACGACAACGCGGTGAATCTGTCCGATGTGCAGGGATGCACCATCAAATCCTAGTTGTTGATGAGCTGAAAGAGCGGAGAGAACTGCGCTCTCTACCTGCATGGCTGCAACACGCCTGATCGATCCTGCAGCTGCTTTACGTCCACGCAGCAATGCAGAGCTAACGTAGAAGCGATAGCGCACGCCGTTTTTGCTGGAAAAGCTCGGGCTCATGCGATTGCCCTTGTCGTCGTAGAGCTTGCCAGCGAGGAGGGCGCCGCTTTCGGATCGATTTTACTTTCCGATCGTTGGATTTGGTGGAAAGGAGCTGCTGGACCCGGTCGAAAGGCACGCGATCGACGATGGCGTTGTGCTCGCCCTCGAACCACTTGCCGCCGTGGTGAACCTCGCCAAGGTAGATGCGGTGTTTCAGGAAATGGGCGACGGGACCGTAGGTGAAAGGAATACCACCGTTGTACTTAATGACCTTGGTGGCGCGCCGTTTTGTCACGATGCCACGCTGGTCGAGATCCGCCACCAACCTGCTGAACGACTGAAGTTCGAGATAGCGGTTGAAGATGGTGCGCACAGTCTCGGCCTCGCTTTTGTTGACAACGAGCTTCTTGTCCTTGGCGTCATAGCCGAGGGGCACCGACCCGCCGGTCCATTTGCCCTTCCGGCGGGAGGCCGCGATCTTGTCACGCACCCGCTCGGACGACAGTTCTCGCTCGAACTGAGCAAACGACAGAAGCACGTTGAGGGTGAGTCGCCCCATGGACGAAGTGGTGTTGAATTGCTGGGTGACGGCTACAAACGAAACGGATCTTGCGTCAAAGGCCTCAACCAATTTCGCGAAGTCGGCGAGCGAACGGGTGAGGCGATCGATCTTGTAGACCACCACAACGTCGATCCTGCGGGCCTCGATATCCGCAAGCAGCTTTTTCAGGGCGGGCCGCTCTAGGTTGCCGCCCGAATACGCCGGGTCGTCGTAGTGCTGGGAGAGGGCCTTCCAACCCTGTGACGCCTGACTTTTAATGTAGGCCTCGCAGGCATCGCGTTGAGCATCCAACGAGTTGAATTCCTGCTCCAGGCCATGTTCGGTGGATTTGCGGGTGTAAATGGCACAACGCAGGGGTTTAGGACTACTTGCCATCGGAGCCAGCCTTGGTCCGGAGTCCAAAAAAGCGCGGTCCGTTCCATTTGGTGCCGGTGATCTCCATGGCGATTTCCGAGAGGCTCGCGTATCTCTCCCCATCATAGACAAAGTCATCGGTTGTTACCGCGACGCGGTGAGTCTGGCCCTTCCACGTCCGAACCAATTCCGAGCCCGGTTTAATCCGCCGCGGCAATTCGAGCCGACCATTGGGTTTTGCCAAGGCGGCCTTGACCAATTGATCGAGCAGGCGCCGGGTCGGAGCAGGGAGGCCGCCATAGGCCTTCTCTTGGATTCGATGTGCTATGCTTCGCCTCAAGAGGTCTGGACCGAACGCCTTTGGCGGCTCGGTCGGGAACAGCTCGCGGTACCGATGGCGGGGCTGCACAATTGGCGTCGTAGGCAGCCGATCCAGCTCCGCCTCGACCGCCGGATCGGCTGTTCTGTTTGAAAGGCTTGGCGGCATGGTGATCATCGAGCTCGCATCGAGCCGATCCGGTAAACGCGCTGCCCGTCAACCTTGTCGGAGAGAAGGTTCAACTTCAGCTTCTTCTTAACCACCCCCGCAAAGAAGCCGCGCACCGAATGCTGTTGCCAATCCGTCGCCTTCATGACCGCGGCGATGGTTGTGCCCTTCGGCTGGCGAAGCATCCCCAGTACGGCATTTTGTTTGGAAGAGGTCGCTTCCTTCGCGGATGCCGGACTCATGGCGACGGCGCTCGCTTCCGGCTTCGCATTCGATTGCGCGCGCCCTTTTACCTTGGCGGCGCCTTTCGCGGTCCGCCGTAATTTGCTTACGGTCGCGGCCGGCTTGGATTTCGGTTTGCTGGACATTCAGGTCTCCCTAGCGTGAGCGACAGCATCGGGTGCTGCCACTGACATGAGCCCCGAAGTCATGCGGGGCGAGAGACCGAGGATTGCTAAGGAGAAGGACGTATTGGCTCAGCTTAGCAAAGTCGAAACAGTACTGCTCTGCCGACCGGAAAAGTCGAGCGAATTCCGGGCAATCTTATGGCTCTTTTGCCCGGAAATGCCGAGTGCGGCCGGTCAGGGCGTGCAAAGGCGCCGTCCGGAGGCTCAGAAACCTTCGCTGTTACCTCGTGCGATCGCGATCCCGTAGCAAAAGGTGTCCAGCAGGTCATCCTCCCGATCGCTGTCCTTATCGCCGATGCGGAAGCTCTCGACCTGTTCAATGCGGCGACTTGCGCAGGGCCCCGTCCATCCGCTCTGACCTGGTGCGAGGACGACGACGGTCGCGCCTTGCCTCACTCGATCAAAGAGATCGATGACGTCCTCGTTGGTCATGATAAATCGCAAAAATCCTCGTATCGGTGAGCCGATTCCCGTCAGCGCACCAAAGCTCAATATTCGCCACGCCTTATCGTCTCCATTTGAGCTTTCGCAAGGGCTGTTTGAGCGTCATGTTGCGTTGCGTCCTCGGATGTAGTCAGCCCAAGATTGACACAACGCGTTCTTCGTCCGAAAACTCGCGAAAAGGTAACCGGTTTTTGCGGCAGGGGACGGAGCGAAAGCGAAGGCGAAGGCTTGTTCAGTGAGGATTCTGATTATCGAGGACGATGCCGCGATGGCGCGAGGCCTTGCCGAGCGGCTCAAACTGTCTGGGTTTGCAGTCGATATCGAGTCCGACGGCGCTGCCGCCGCGCAGATCGCGTTGCTCGAACCCTACAGTCTGGTGATTCTGGATATCAACCTTCCAAATGTTTCGGGCTTCGACGTCCTGCATAGGATACGGCAAGCCGGATCAACCGTCCCGGTCATGATTCTGACGGCCAGATATGCGGTTGACGACAAGGTGAGCGGGCTCGATCTCGGCGCCGACGATTATCTCTCCAAACCCTTTGATATCGCCGAATTCGACGCCCGTGTTCGCGCGCTGGTGAGGCGAGGGCAGGGGTTGCCCAATCCGACCCTGATTTGCGGTCCGCTCGCGTTCGATCGCGCCGTCGGCACGATTACCCTGAACGGTGAGCCGCTTGAGTTGCGGCGTCGTGAATTTGCGGTGCTGGAAGTGCTGATGACTCGTGCCGGCAAACTCGTGTCCAAGGAAAGGCTGATCGCTGAGGTGTTTGGCTTCGACGAGCCGGTGGCGCCAAACGCCGCCGAACTGTACGTGGCTCGGGTCCGGCAAAAGCTTGGGCCCGACGGACCGCGGATTCGAACAGTTCGCGGCCTGGGCTATTTATTGGAGGTCATGTGATCGCCACCTGGCGGCCGTCGTTGAGAAGAACTCTCCTGACGAATTTGGTGGCGCCCGCCATCGTTCTCGCGGCTGTGCTTGGTATCGGCGGGATGGTGTTGATCCACAGGGTTGTCGAGACAACCCATGACCGCTTGCTCGACGGATCGGTGCTGGCCATCGCCGAACGCGTCGGGGTCGAGGATGACGAATTGACCGTCGATTTGCCACAGGTTGCCCTTGGAATGTTGGAGAGTCAGTCTAACGACAGCATCTACTACAGCGTGTCCTACCTTGGCGAATTGATTACGGGATACAAGGATCTTCCGCTGCTTGGCTTCGATCGATTGAAGGCCGGTGAGATCGGTCATCGCGACGGTGAATACCGCGGCAATCCGGTCCGTATTGCCGCGCAGGCGCGACAGGTTTACGGCAGGCCCGGCTTGATCCTCGTTGCGGTCGCCGAGACCGTACAGGCACGTCGAGCGGTCGAGCGGGAGATGCTTACCGGTCTTGCAACTCTCGAGGCTGGATTGATTGGTCTGGTTGCTCTGCTCGGTTGGTATGCGGTCGAACGAGGGTTGAGGCCGCTTGGCGAACTCAAGCAGGAGATCGACGCGCGTGGCATTCAAGGCGGGCCAAATCTCAGTCCGCTCGATCTGTCCCGCGTGCCGCAGGAAGCGCTGGCGCCGGCGATCGCGGTAAATTCCCTGCTGCAGCGTCTCGATATGGCGATTGAACTGGTGCGCCGATTCACCGCCGATGCCTCTCATCAAATGCGCACGCCTTTGGCGATCTTGCGGACGCATCTCGATCTGGTGCGACGTCTGGGCTCGGAAACGCCCGGGGGCCGATCTGCCCTTGACGAAATTGATAACGCAATCAACCGGCTAGAGAGGCTTCTCGGGCAACTCGTTACGCTGGCCCGGGTGGATGAACAAAACATTGCGCAACCTCTCGTCGAGAGCGTGGACTTGAACGAGATTGCCTTCAACGTCTTGTCGGAGCGTACGCCACAGGCGTTCGCGCGGGATATCGATGTCCAGCTCGATCGGTTTGATGGACCTGCTCTGATTCCCGGAAACAGTGTGCTGATCGGTGAATTGCTGGCAAACCTTGTCGATAATGCCATCCGCTATAACCGCGCCGGCGGGTTGGTGCTTGTTCGCACCGTGGTTGGCCTGACCGCCGCGCGTGTTGAAGTCGAGGACACCGGCCCGGGAATTCCAGCCGCCCATCTGGCGCGCGTCTTCGAGCGCTTTTATCGGGTTCCGATGACGAACGGACCTGATGGCAGCGGTCTCGGGCTGGCGATCGTAAAAGCGCTGTCAGACCGCCTCGGCGCTCAAATCGTGCTTTCGCCGGGCGCGGAGGGGCATGGCCTCCTGGTTTCGGTGAGCTTTCCTCTTGCCAAACAGGATGCTGAAAGTTCTGTTTGAAGCCGCGTTATGTCGGCTATCGAATACGAAAGCTGGTATCGAGGCGTCATCGGCGAACGTGACTCTGGCGCGGGGGTGACAGGCCCGACGGTTACGCTCTTGAATAACTGAAGCGCGCAAACGCGGCTCATGAATGAGGAAACGTTACGATGAGGGCTACGAACGCCTTGCTGCTGTGCGTTGGAATCCTGCTGGCTGCACCGACGCCCGCTCAGCAGTTGCATGAAGTTGCTTCGCCAAAGGGTCAGGTGGCCGCGGCTGTCGAGGCCAGGGAGCAGCTCAACATCGTTTCGACCACCGATGCGTCGGAGGTGGCCGACTTGCTGGCCGATTTCCGAGCCCGCTTTCCGGGCATCCAAACCGTCTATTCGAAGGTGAATTCGAACGACATTTATAATCAAATCGTCGATCCCGCCTCCTCTGGCGATGCGCCTGGTGATGTCGTCTGGAGTTCGGCGATGGATTTGCAGATCAAGCTGGTCAATGACGGTTATGCACAACCCTATGTGTCGAAAGAAATGGCACACATGCCGGACTGGGCGATCTGGAAGGATGAAGCTTACGCGATCACCGCGGAACCAATTGTCATTGTTTACAACAAGAATCTCGTTGCGGAATCGGCTGACAAATCTCATGATCAGAAAGCCGGACACCTATCGAGGAAAGATTGCGTCTTACGATCCGGAGCAAAGCGGATCCGGATTTTTGTTTATAACGCGCGATGCGGAGATCACCAAGACGACGTGGGAAATGGTCCGCGCGTTTGGCGCCGCCGGCATCAAGCTCTATTCAACAACTGGAACCATCCTTGATCGAATTGCGTCTGGCGAACACCTGATCGCCTACAATATGATCGGGTCCTATGCGATCGAGCGGGCCAAGGAAGATGCGTCAATCGGCGTCGTTTTCCCTGCCGACTATATCACCCTGATGTCGCGCATCGCTTTTATACCTGTCGCGGCGCGGCATCCCGAATCCGCGAAGCTGTTTCTCGATTATCTGCTTTCGGAGCGTGGTCAGAAATTTCTCCTGGCGCGATCAGTGGGGCCTGTTCGCGTGGGCCTCGGCGCGGATGGTGTGATCCCGTCGGACCGCAGCGCCGCAGTAAAGCCGATCCATATTGGGCCAGAGTTGCTTACCTATCTCGATCAATCCAAGCGTGCGAGCTTTCTGAAAGAGTGGCGCCGCGCTCTGCAGGATAGGTAGAAATCCGCAAATTTGGATTTGTCGGCACGTTATAACTTTTTCAGGAGATTCAGGCCACTCGCGATCGACGCAGTCGTCGCGGGAGCGCAAGGCTTCGCTTTGATGCATCAGGTGACTGTTGCTGCGATGCCCCGCGATACCGCTACGACAGGTTGGTGACAGGTCAACTGATATAGGATGGGCGGCACGTATCTTCGGCACAAGAACGCTGCGTTCACGTCTGGCTTTGGAGCCGAGTGGCCAGACGTACTCCGGATGCGATCAAGCTTGAAACACCCGCACGCCGGGTGAACAATGACAAAAATTATAAAGACAAAAGGGAGGACGGCATGACGGCTAACACCGGGCAATCGAAGCTTGGGATGGTGCTCCGCGTCACCAGCGGAAACTTTCTGGAGATGTTCGACTTCTTTTTGTCGGGTGTCTACGCTTCGTACATCGCAAAAGCATTCTTTCCGCTTGAGAACGAATACGCGTCATTGCTGTTGACCTTTGTCGCGTTTGGCGCGGGCTTTCTGATGCGCCCGCTTGGCGCCATCATCCTCGGCGCCTACGTCGATCGCATTGGCCGGCGAAAAGGTCTGATCGTTACATTATCCATCATGGCCGCGGGTACGGTGCTCATCGCGTTCGTACCAAGCTACGCGACCATCGGCCTGTTTGCACCGCTGCTGGTCCTGATAGGGCGGCTGCTGCAAGGATTTTCGGCAGGCGTCGAGCTCGGTGGCGTTTCGGTCTACCTTTCGGAGATGGCCACGCCGGGAAGGAAGGGCTTTTACGCGAGCTGGCAGTCCGCAAGCCAACAAGCCGCGATCATCGTCTCGGCCGCGCTGGGCTTTGCCTTGAATGCATGGCTTTCCCCGGCGCAACTTGACGATTGGGGCTGGCGCATCCCGTTCTTCATCGGCTGCATGATCGTTCCTTTCGTATTCGTTATTCGGCGATCCCTGCAGGAGACCGACGAGTTTCTCGCTCGCAAGCATCATCCCACTCCGCGTGAGATTTATCGTTCCGTTCTCGCAAACTGGAGCATTGTGCTTGCGGGAATGATGATGGTGATCATGACCACCGTGTCGTTCTACCTCATCACGGTTTACACGCCGACCTTCGGCAAGTCGGTTCTGAAGCTGTCCGCGGCCGACAGCCTTATCGTGACTTTTTGTGTGGGCATTTCGAACTTTATCTGGCTGCCCATCATGGGCGCATTGTCCGACAGGATCGGGCGTCGTCCGATCCTGATTGCGTTCTCGACGTTGGCGTTTTTCACCGCCTATCCGGCGCTTTCCTGGTTGGTCGAAGGTCCGACCTTTACGAAAATGATGATGGTCGAGCTTTGGTTGTCGTTCATTTACGCCAGCTACAATGGTGCGATGATCGTGGCGTTGACCGAAGTCATGCCGATCGGCGTGCGAACATCAGGGTTCTCGCTCGCGTATAGTCTCGCAACGACCTTCGGTGGGTTTACCGCGGCCATCTGCACATGGTTGATCGCGACCACCGGAGACAATGCGTCGCCCGGGTACTGGATGAGTGTGGCGGCGCTCAGCGGTCTGGCCGGAACCTATTTCGTCTACAAGTCCCAAGAACGGCTCTCGCTGTCCGGGGTCAGCCCGAGAGAAGGGGTGATAGGAGCGTAGCCCCCGCAAATTAGTCGATCCTTGAGGCCCGCTTGGTGTGGACGTCGGGGACACGAATTGGGGAGTTGGGCGGGGCTCGGCTTGCCGAGTTGGCAAAACGCTTCGTCCCCGCTCGTTTCCTTCGTTCCGCCGCGTCTTCTTGTCGTTGGTTACAGATCCTAGAATGAGGGGTGACTTCGCGATGAAATATCTCAACAGCTTTGATGCTCGCCAAACGCTCACTGTCGGTGGAAAGAGCTACGTCTATTATTCGCTTCCGGCGGCGGAGAGGAATGGCTTGTCGAGCGTCTCCCGGCTGCCATTTTCGCTGAAAGTCATCATCGAGAATATGCTGCGCAACGAAGACGGCCGCAGTACGAGCAAGTCCGACATCGAGAATGCAGCGCACTGGATTGAGGACAAGGGCGCGGCCGAAAAGGAAATCGCCTTCCGGCCGGCGCGGGTGCTGATGCAGGACTTCACCGGCGTCCCGGCAGTGGTCGATCTCGCCGCGATGCGGGACGCCATGAAGAGTCTTGGCGACGATCCGCAAAAGATCAACCCACTAGTGCCGGTGGATCTGGTCATCGACCACTCGGTGATCGTCGATGCCTTCGGCAACGGACAGGCGCTCGGCAAGAATGTCGAGCTCGAATACCAGCGCAACGGCGAGCGCTACCGGTTCCTGAAATGGGGGCAGGGCGCATTCTCGAACTTTCGCGTGGTTCCCCCCGGCACGGGTATCTGCCACCAGGTCAATCTTGAATTCCTGGCGCAAACGATCTGGACCCGCACGCCCGAAGACGACGGAATGGAGCTGGCCTATCCCGATACACTCGTCGGCACCGACTCGCACACGATGGTCAACGGCCTCGCGGTGCTCGGTTGGGGCGTCGGCGGAATCGAGGCCGAAGCCGTCATGCTCGGTCAGCAAATCTCGATGCTGTTGCCGCAGGTGATTGGCTTCAAATTGACCGGCCGGCTGAAGGAAGGTGTCACGGCGACCGATCTCGTGCTGACCGTGACGCAGGTGCTGCGCAAGCGCGGCGTCGTCGGAAAATTTGTCGAGTTCTACGGCCCGGGGCTCGATGACATGACCGTCGCCGACCGCGCCACCATTGCCAATATGGCGCCGGAATATGGCGCAACCTGCGGCTTTTTCCCGATTGACCAACGAACCATCGACTATCTGACGACCACGGGTCGCGATCCCGAACGCATTGCCCTGGTCAAGGCTTATGCGCAAGCCCAGGGCATGTGGCGCACCGCGGATACGCTGGATCCGGTGTTCACGGACAGCCTGCAGCTCGACATGGCCGACGTCGTGCCTTCGCTGGCTGGACCGAAACGACCACAGGATCGCGTGACGCTCGATACGGCGAAGACGTCTTTCCTGGGAGCGATGGATCAGGAATTCCGCCAGGCCTCGCAGATCGGAGAGCGGCATCGCGTCGAAGGCGAAAAATTCGATCTCGGTCACGGTGATGTTGTCATCGCAGCGATCACGTCATGCACCAATACATCCAACCCCAGCGTCATGCTGGCGGCTGGTCTTCTGGCACGCAACGCTGTCGCCAGCGGAATGAGCGCAAAGCCCTGGGTCAAAACATCGCTCGCGCCCGGTTCGCAGGTGGTTGAGGAGTATTTCAAGAAGTCAGGCCTGCAGACTGATCTCGACAAGCTCGGTTTTAATCTTGTCGGTTTCGGCTGCACGACCTGCATTGGAAATTCCGGACCATTACAGGAAACCATCTCGGAGACGATTTCCGACAAAAATCTGGTTGCTGTCGCCGTGCTGTCCGGCAATCGCAACTTTGAGGGACGGGTCAATCCGGATGTGCGGGCGAATTATCTCGCCTCGCCGCCGCTCGTCGTGGCTTACGCGCTGGCCGGGTCCATGGCGTTGGATCTGGCGAAAGAGCCGCTCGGGTTGGGGAGCGACGGCAAGCCCGTGTACCTCAGGGATATCTGGCCTTCGAGCAAGGAAGTGCAGGACTGTATCGACCGCACGATAGGCAGCGAGCTCTTCAAGGCGCGCTATTCGGATGTCTTCAGCGGCGATGCAAACTGGAAAAATATCGGTGTCACCAAAGGGCTGACCTACGAGTGGGACCAGGTTTCAACCTATGTTCAGAATCCGCCTTATTTCGTCGGGATGACGAGGGAGCCGACACCACCCACCGACATCATCAACGCGCGCATCCTTGGCATGTTTCTCGATTCGATCACCACGGATCACATCTCGCCTGCGGGATCGATCAAGGAAAGCAGTCCGGCGGGACACTACCTGCGCGACCATCAGATTCGCGTGGTCGATTTCAATCAGTACGGCACCCGCCGCGGAAACCACGAAGTGATGATGCGCGGAACATTCGCTAACATCCGTATCAAGAACCAGATGGTGAAGGATGAAGCCGGCCGGGTAGTCGAGGGCGGCTACGCCATTCATCAGCCGAGCGGCGAGCGAATGTCGATCTACGACGCCGCCATGCGCTATCAGGCCGAGAAGGTGCCGCTCGTTGTCTTTGCCGGCAAGGAATATGGCACCGGTTCGTCGCGCGATTGGGCCGCCAAGGGTACCAACCTTCTCGGCATCCGGGCCGTGATCGCCGAGAGCTTCGAGCGCATTCACCGGTCGAACCTGGTCGGCATGGGCGTGATGCCGCTTGTCTTCGAGGAAGGCACCTCCTGGCAGTCGCTGGGATTGAAGGGCGGCGAGATCATCACCCTGCACGGGATCGAGGGCGATCTGGCGCCTCGTCAGAAGCTTGCCGTCGAGATCCGTGGTCCCGACGGCGCCAGCAACGCCGTCGTTCCGCTGAACTGCTGCATCGATACGCTCGATGAACTGGAATATTTCCGTAACGGCGGAATTCTCCAATACGTCCTGCGCCAGTTGGCAGCCTGACGATCCCCCGATCATTTCATCGAGAGAACATCCATGACGAGCACATCCGGCAAGCTTCCCGCGACACTCATTCCAGGCGACGGTATCGGTCCGGAGATCGTAAAATCGGCGGTCGATATTCTTGACGCGCTCGGCTCCCCGTTCGAATGGGACATCCAGCAAGGCGGGTTGGCGGCCATCGAGGCGAGCCATGATCCGCTGCCACAGGCGACGCTGGATAGCATCCGGCGCACGCGGCTCGCCTTGAAGGGTCCGCTGACAACGCCCGTCGGTGGGGGATTCCGATCGATCAACGTTCGCCTGCGCGAGGAATTCGGTCTTTACGCCAACGTGAGGCCGGTTCGAAGCATGGTCCCCGGAGGACGGTTCGACGATATCGATATCGTACTGGTGCGAGAGAATCTCGGCGGTCTTTATGTGGCCTTTGAGCACTACATCCCGATCGGGGACGATCCGCACGCGGTCGCGATTTCGACTGGCGTCAACACGCGCGAGGGTTCACGCAAAATCATCGAGTTCGCATTTGATTACGCGCTCAAGAATGGACGCAAGAAGGTTACCGTCGTTCACAAGGCCAATGTCCTCAAAGCACTAACCGGCGTGTTTCTTGAGGTCGGTCACGAGGTCGCAAAAAAATACGAGGGCAGGATCAAAATGGACGATCGCATCGTCGATGCGACGGCGATGCAGCTTGTGATGAACCCGTGGCAGTTCGACGTCATCGTCACCACCAATTTGTTCGGAGACATTTTGTCCGATCAACTGGCCGGACTGGTGGGCGGTCTTGGTATGGCTCCTGGTGCCAATATCGGGCCGGACGCCGCGATATTCGAAGCCGTGCACGGTTCGGCTCCGGATATTGCCGGCAAAGGCATCGCCAATCCGCTCGCGCTATTGCTGGCGGTCGGTTTGATGCTGGAGCATATCGACCAGCCGGAACTCGCCAACCGTCTCAGGGCAGCCATCGATCAGGTTTTGCGCAAGGACGGGATTCGCACTCCGGATCTGGGCGGCAAGGCATCCACAACCGACTTCACGCAAAGCATTATCCGTCGGATCAATCAGTAGGCAGCAAACGCGAATCGCGGAAGGAAAGCGACGAATTGACTGAATCCGATATCCAGTTGTTGCTGACCGCGCTCGGCGGTGTGGCGTTGTTGGTGACACTGATCGTCACCCGCATTCGGCTGCACCCGCTGATTGCTTTGCTTGTGGTTTCCCTCGCCGTCGGCATCGCGGCCGGGATGGATATCGGCTCGATCGCCGGAGCGACGGTGGATGG
Organism: Bradyrhizobium sp.; assembly: GCF_049519115.1. Taxonomy (GTDB): domain Bacteria; phylum Pseudomonadota; class Alphaproteobacteria; order Rhizobiales; family Xanthobacteraceae; genus Bradyrhizobium. The sequence continues at coordinate 15,821 of NZ_JBEKRB010000051.1, read as the reverse complement.
CGCGGGTCGCACCCTGGGTGTCGTAGGAATCGTCATCGCGCTGGGCGCTATGCTCGGCAAAATCCTGGCGGATTCGGGGGTCACCGAGGCGATTGCCGATTCTATCCTTAGCCGGTCGTCCGACAACAGGTTGCCCTGGGCCATGGCATTTGCGGCGTTTATCGTCGGCATCCCGATGTTTTTCGAGGTCGGCCTTGTCGTGCTGCTGCCGCTGATCTTCAGCGTCGCGCGCAAGCTGGAGAGCAAAGGCACAGTCAAAGGCTCGCCCTATGTTCTGATCGGCGTTCCGGTAATTGCGGCATTGGCATCGTTGCACGGCATGGTCCCGCCGCATCCGGGCCCGCTCACGGCGATCGCCACCCTGAAGACAAGTGTCGGACCGACCATGGTCTACGGCTTCATTGCCGCGATTCCCGCGATCGTCCTTGCCGGTCCAATCTATGCGCGGTTCATTTCGCCGCGGATGTCGGTGCGTCCCGATCAAGGGCTGCTGGACCAATTTACCTCTTCGGGCGCGGGTGCGTCGGGGACGACACGCGCCCCGATCGGGATCGGCATCCTCGCCGTGCTGATGCCGGCGATCCTCATGCTTGCCAATACCCTGGGCGAGACGCTGCTTCTCAAGGGCTCCTGGGGCGCCAAGGTCACGGCGTTTTTGGGCGATCCCCTGATTGCCATGCTCGCCGGCGTCCTGTTTGCCTCGATCACCCTGGTCTACCTGCGCGGCGGTAGTACCGAAAAGCTTCGTGATTCTCTTGGTGCCAGCCTCAAGCCGATCGCAGGAATCCTGCTGATCATTGCCGGTGGCGGCGCGTTTCAGCAGATTCTGGTGAAGGCTAAAGTAGGCGACGCCATCGTGCATCTCACGCAGCATTTCTCGTTGCCGCCGTTGCTGCTCGGCTGGCTGATTGCCATGCTGCTGTCGGTCTCGACGGGGTCGGCCACCGTCGGCATTGTCGGAGCGGCGGGACTGCTGGCGCCACTGGCAACGGCCGATCCGTCGCTCAATCTACCGCTGCTGGCCCTTGCGATCGGTTCGGGATCTCTGTTCTTCAACTACGCCAATCACGCCGGCTTCTGGCTGGTGAAAGAGTCCTTCGGGATGACGATGGGCGAGGCGACAAAGACAATTTCAGTCGTCCAGTCCATCGTCGCGCTTGTCGGTCTTGGTATGGTGCTGCTCATGAACTTGTTTCCGGCGCTGCCGTCATGACCGCGCCAGGGAGAGAGATGCTGCGAACGGCTTAAGCCGACCACCGCGCGAAACAGAATTCAGTTATCGACGTTTAAACGGAAGATCAGGAGTACAAAATGCCGAAGGGATCAGACTTATTGGTAGCCGCGCTCGAGAATGAGGGCGTCGACCGAATCTTCGGAGTTCCAGGCGAGGAGAATCTGGATGTCGTCGAGAGCTTACGAAACTCATCGATCAAGCTGATTCTCACCCGCCACGAGCAAGGTGCGGCCTTCATGGCGGCGACTTACGGGCGGCTGACTGGCAAGCCGGGTGTCTGCATCACCACGCTCGGTCCGGGCGCGTTGAACCTGACGACGGCGGCGGCCTATGCTCTGCTCGGTGCCATGCCGATGATAATGCTGACCGGGCAAAAGGGCATCATGAGCAGCCGGCAGGCAAAATTCCAGATTGTGGACGTGGTCAGTGCATTCAAGCCACTTACAAAGCTCTCGCTGCAAATCGTCAGCACGAGCAGCATCCCGACCTTGGTTCGTGATGCGTTTCGGATCGCGATGGAGGAGCGGCCAGGTCCTGTCTTGCTCGAGTTACCCGAAGACGTTGCTGGTGAAGAGACTGAACAGATTGCTATGATCCAGCAACATCCGATAGAAATTCCGGTCGCGCACCGCGCCGCGCTCGACCGCGCTGCCGAGATGATCCTGAAAGCCAAGCGGCCATTGATCATGCTCGGCGCGGCGGCATCGCGTCCGCGCAGCACGGCAGGGATCGGTGGTTTCGTGCGCCGCTCGAAAATTCCCTACTTCACGACGCAGATGGGCAAGGGAACTGTCCCCGGCGGTAGTAACCTGTATATGGGTACAGCCGCTCTCAGCGAGCGCGACTATGTGCACGAGGCCGTGGACCGCGCCGATCTGATCATCGCCATCGGCCACGATACCATCGAGAAGCCTCCCTTCATTATGGGCCCGAAGGGTCCCCAGGTAATCCATGTCAGCTACACGCCGGCCAACGTCGAACGGGTTTATTTTCCGCAGTGCGAGGTGGTGGGAGATGTCGGGCCGAGTCTTGAATTGCTGGCCGACCGCGTCGAGGGGCGGCTGCATAATGCCGGCGCATTGCTGAGCCTTCGCGAGAGTATTTTAACCCGTATCGCCGATCGCGCCACCGAAGATCGCTGGCCGCCCACTCCGCAGCGTATCGTGCACGACGTAAGAAGGGTTATTCCCGAGGATGGCATCGTCGCGCTTGATAACGGGATGTACAAGATATGGTTCGCGCGAAACTATCGAACTTATGTAGCGAACACGCTGCTGCTCGATAACGCGCTCGCGACCATGGGGGCCGGCCTGCCGTCCGCGATGGCGGCAGCGATGCTGTATCCGGACCGCCGAGTATTGGCGGTGTGTGGCGACGGCGGGTTCATGATGAATTCGCAGGAAATGGAAACCGCGGTCCGCCTCAAGCTGAACCTCGTGGTGCTGATCCTGGAAGATTCGGCTTACGGCATGATCCGCTGGAAGCAGGCCGTGGATAATTTCCCCGATTTCGGCCTGACGTTCGGAAATCCGGATTTCGTCAAATACGCCGAGAGTTATGGCGCAAAGGGCTCGCGGGTTGAAAGCAGCGGCGATCTGATACCGACGCTTGAGCGGGCTTTCAAGGGCGGCGGTGTGCACCTGGTCGTTGTTCCCATCGATTACAGCGAAAATACCCGGGTGCTGATCGATGAGCTTCGCGAGAAACTGAAGACGGTCGCCGAACCGGCGACGTGAGCCTTGGGAGCCAGTCTTAGTCGATGACGATCACGTAATCGCAACTGCACCAGAAATGGAGAACACCATGAGCGACAAAATGAACGAGCAGACGGAAAAGATGCGCGAAATGGCGCAGGCTACGCTCGACAAGGCGAGAGACGCCGTATCGAAATACATGGCTGAATCGCAGAAGATGCGCGAGAAAGTCGATTCCAGCGTGCAGGCTTCGTACTCGAGTGCCAAAGAGATGAATGAGAAGGCTGTGGCATTCGCGGAAGCAAATGTGGTCGCAGGATTCGAATTCGCGCAACGGCTGCTGCAGGCGAAAGATCCGCAGGAGATGGGCGCGGTTTATCAAGGCCATCTGAAAGAGCAGATGGAAAAGATGAATGCACAATTTCGGGAGCTTGGAAGTTTGATGAGCAAGCCGGCCCCCGTCGATCTGAACAAGTAGGGATTCACGGCAGGGCAAACATCGGAAGTTCCGGTATTTGTCATTTTGAATGCTGTTTGCGCCTGGCCACATGCACGCCGTATCAGGGATGGCACTTGCCTGCAGATTGCGACGTTTGCCGCGAAGGGGGAGGCTCTAGATGGAATCGTCAGAGGGCTCATTGGTCTATGCCGTGCCGGCGGGCTGGGGTGAGCGCGCGCATGTCGATGCGGCGAAGTACAACGAGATGTATGAGTTGTCCGTTTCGGCACCTCAGGAGTTTTGGGGGCATCATGGCAAGCGAATAGACTGGATCAAGCCGTTCACGAAAGTGAAGAGCACCTGTTTCGATCCCGGCCAGATCGCGATCAAGTGGTTCGAGGACGGCACTACCAATGTGGCGATGAACTGTATCGACCGGCATTTGGCGACGCGTGGCGACCGGACGGCGATCATCTGGGAGGGCGACGATCCCGGTGAATCGAGAAAAATAACCTACCGGCAGCTACACGATCAGGTCTGCCGCTTCGCAAATGTCCTGAAAAGCCATGGCGTCGCCAAGGGCGATACCGTCACGATCTATCTGCCGATGATCCCGGAAGCGGCTTACGCCATGCTGGCCTGCGCGCGGATCGGCGCCGTCCATTCCATCGTGTTCGGCGGCTTTTCGCCAGACGCGCTCGCCGGACGCATCGAGGGCTGCAAATCCAAGGTCGTCATTACGGCGGATGAAGGGTTGCGCGGCGGACGCAAGGTGCCGTCGAAGGTCAATGCCGACGAGGCCGCGAGGAAGGCCGGCGGCAGCGTGAAGACGATGATCGTGGTCAAGCGCACCGGCGGCCCGGTCGACTGGGTCGATGGCCGCGACGTCTGGTATGAAGACGAGACGGAGAAGGCGTCTACCGTATGTCCGCCTGCCGAGATGAATGCCGAGGATCCGCTGTTCATCCTCTATACGTCGGGGTCAACCGGGGCTCCGAAGGGCGTCGTTCATACCACCGGCGGCTATCTCGTTTTCGCCTCGATGACGCATCAATACGTGTTCGATTACCACGACGGCGATATTTACTGGTGCACCGCCGATGTCGGCTGGGTCACCGGCCACAGCTACATCGTCTACGGCCCGCTCGCCAATGGCGCAACCACCCTGATGTTCGAGGGGATTCCGAACTACCCGTCGATGTCGCGGTTCTGGGAGGTCATCGACAAACACAAAGTCAATATCTTCTATACCGCGCCGACTGCGATCCGCTCGCTGATGGGCGCGGGCGAGGGGCCTGTCAAGCAGACCAGCCGCGCCTCGCTGCGGCTGCTCGGTTCGGTCGGTGAGCCGATTAATCCGGAAGCGTGGGAATGGTACCACCGCGTCGTCGGAGATCAGCGCTGCCCGATCGTCGACACCTGGTGGCAAACCGAGACCGGCGGAATCCTGATCACGCCGCTTCCCGGCGCCACGGCCCTCAAGCCGGGTTCGGCCACCCTGCCGTTTTTTGGGGTGACACCGGAAGTGGTGGACGCGGCCGGAGCCGTGCTGACCGGCGCGTGCGAAGGCAATCTTGTCATCGCCGATTCCTGGCCGGGTCAGATGCGCACGGTCTATGGCGATCACGAGCGCTTCATGCAGACCTATTTTGCGACCTATCCGGGAAAATATTTCACGGGTGACGGCTGTCGCCGCGATGCCGACGGTTATTACTGGATCACGGGCCGCGTCGACGATGTCATCAACGTATCCGGTCATCGGATGGGGACGGCTGAGGTCGAAAGCGCACTCGTCGCGCATCAAAAGGTATCTGAAGCCGCCGTCGTCGGCTTTCCGCACGACATCAAGGGACAGGGCATCTACGCTTACGTTACCTTGATGACGGGTACGGAGCCTTCTCCTGAACTGCGCAAGGAACTCGTCACCTGGGTACGCAAGGAAATCGGCCCCATTGCGGCTCCCGACGTCATTCAGTTCGCGCCAGGTTTGCCCAAGACGCGTTCGGGAAAGATCATGCGCCGAATCCTGCGCAAGATTGCAGAGAACGAAGTCAATGCGCTCGGCGACACCTCCACGCTGGCCGATCCGGCGGTGGTCGATGATCTGATCAAGAACCGGCACGGGCAGAAAAAGGCGGCGTCGACATGAATATCGATGCGATTTCGATTGGCGACAATCCCCCCGAGGACGTCAATGTGATCATTGAGGTCCCGATCGGAGGTGAACCGATCAAATACGAGATGAACAAGAAAGCCGGAGCGCTGTTTGTCGATCGCTTCCTCTACACGCCGATGCGCTATCCCGGAAATTACGGCTTCGTACCGCACACATTGTCCGATGATGGCGATCCGATTGACGTGCTGGTGGCAAATTCGCGGCCGATCGCACCGGGCGCGGTGATCAATGTGCGGCCGATTGGCGTGCTCAAGATGGACGACGAGGGCGGCGGCGACGAGAAGATCATCGCCGTGCCGATGCCGAAACTGACCATGCGCTACGCACATGTGATGGGCATCGCCGACATGCCGCAAATCACCATCGAGCAGATCCAGCACTTCTTCGAGCACTACAAGGATCTGGAGCCGGGAAAATGGGTGAAGATGATCGGTTGGGGTGACAGCGACGAGGCGCGACGACTTATTGTCGATGCCATTGCGCGCGCAAAGCACTGAGAATCGCAAGGTGGAGCAGGGTTGATGAGACTGGTTTTGTTGGGACCGCCGGGGGCGGGCAAGGGCACGCAGGCGACGAGAATCGTCAGCCGCCTCGCCATTCCGCAATTGTCGACCGGCGACATGCTGCGCGAAGCGGTCGCGGAAGGCACGGCTTCGGGGTTGCATGTCAAATACATCATGGATCGCGGCGAACTCGTGCCCGACGATGTCGTGGTTTCGGTGGTCGCTGGCCGCATCGATCATGCCGACGCGACGAATGGCTTCGTTCTCGATGGTTTTCCCCGCACAGTCGCGCAGGCCGAAGCGCTCGACCGGGAACTCGCCACCAGGGGTATCAAGCTCGACGCGGTGCTGGAGCTGGAGGTCGATGAAGACGCGCTGCTCGATCGCATCAGAGGCCGTGCCGCGGAAGCCGCAAGTAAAGGCGAGCCAGTACGCCGCGACGATAACCCTGAAGTCTTCAAGACCCGGCTGGATGTCTATCGCGAGCAAACCGCGCCGGTTACCGAATACTACCGGTCACGGGGGCTGCTCAATATCGTCGACGGTCTGCAGCCGATCGATGCCGTGACCGAACAACTTGCTGCTGCCTTGGCAGCATTGCCGTCCTATCAGATCAGGAGTGATGTCAGATGAAACCCTTCACGTTCCAGGCCCCGCCGAACATTCTGTTTGAAGCCGGCGCATCAAAGAAGCTGGCGGAACTGGTGGCCGGATATGGCGCCAAACGGGTTCTGCTGGTCACCGACAAGGGTGTTCGCAACGCGGGCCTGACCGGGAATGCAGAGGCAGGTCTGGTCGGCGGTGGTTGCGAACTCACCGTGTTCGACGACGTGGAGGCCGATCCGCCGTCGCATGTCATCGAGCGGGCGGTCGCGCTTTGCCGCGACAAGGGGATCGAACTGGTCGCCTCGATCGGAGGCGGCAGTGCGCTCGATACCGCAAAGCTAGTCGCCTATCTCGCAAAAACCCCTGACCGCCTTGATGATATCTATGGTGTCGGTCTTGCCAAGGGTGAGCGTCTTCCGCTGTTGCTGGTGCCAACCACCGCCGGAACCGGCTCGGAGGTCACGCCGATTGCGATCGTCACGACGCCCACAACAGAAAAGAAGGGGGTCGTTTCGCCGCGATTGCTGCCTGACTGGGCGATCCTTGACCCGGAACTGACGCTCGGCTTGCCCGCCCATGTCACCGCCGCGACCGGCATCGACGCCATGGTGCATGCGATCGAAGCCTATACCAGCCGGCACAGGAAGAACCCGATGTCGGATCAGCTGGCGCGGCAGGCCCTCGCTTTGCTGTCGGCGAATGTACGCACGGTCTGTGCGGACGGCTCGAACCTCGAAGCACGGTCGCAGATGCTGCTGGGATCGATGCTGGCCGGAATGGCGTTCGCCAATTCGCCGGTGGCCGCGGTTCATGCGCTGGCCTATCCGATCGGCGCGATATTCCATGTACCACACGGATTATCGAACGCACTGGTCCTTACCCAGGTGCTGCGGTTCAATTTGCCGGAAGCGGAGACGCTTTATGCTGAACTGGCACCGATTGTCGATCCTAAGACTGAAGGCCTGTCGGTCAGCCAAAAAGCGCGCTTGTTCGTCGATGCCATCGCCGGCATCTGCAGGGACTGCAAAGTCCCGGCGTCGCTGGCTGATGTGGGGATCGCTGCGAAAGATCTGAAGAAGCTTGCCGAAGATGCGATGAAGCAGACGCGGCTTCTGGTCAATAATCCGCGCGAGGTCACTTTTGACGACGCCTTGGCCATTTACACAGAAGCGTTCGGAAATCGCGCGGCAGCCTGATCAGGCCGCCCTTAGCAATATCCGGCGACGTCGACCTGCGAGGAATGTGATGAACGAAAAAAGCGAATCGAATGTAGCTCCTTCCCAGGCGGCTCCGCAGTGGGCTGATCTTTGGCAGTCGTTCTCGGAATCGTCCAGGCAGATAGCGGAAGCCTGGTCGAGCTCGATGGCCCCGTTCATGCTCGCCCGTCTGCTGGAACACCCGACGGGATTCGCTGCCGGCAACGAGATGTCGGAAGCCATTGAGAAAATGGCGCAGGGACCGCGTTTGGCCGACGTGTGGGACATTGATCGCAAGATGGCGCTGGTTTTCGGGGCATGGATGGACATGCGCCAAAAGCTGGCGAGCTACAATGCGGTGACGGCAGCGCCATGGACCGAGGCCACCAAGAGGTTCATGGAAGCAATGTCGACAGCAACCGACAACGGTAGCAAGCCGGCTCCGGAGTGGCGCGAAGCGTTCGCGAAATGGAGTGAAATCTCCAATGAGGAATTGATCCGAAATCAACGCGGCGAGAGCTTCCTTCATGCACAAAAGGAGCTGCTGCAGTCCGGGCTGAAGCTTCGCAGCCGGCAGGATGATGTCGCTGAAGCCGCGGCGGCGATGTTCGGCATGCCGAGCCGTAAGGATTTTGACGAAGTGACGCGACAATTGACCGAGCTTCGGCGCGAGGTTCGCTCGCTCAGCCATCAGGTCAATGCGCAGCAGCGGGGGTCCCGTTCGGCGCGCGCCAGAGCAGGTGACGCCGTTGTCAGTTCTGAAAACCAGCCGAATACCCAGTGAGAGACCTGTTATGACAGAGGACGATCGGGCAGCTCGGTTTTTTCGAGACATGGCCGCCAACACCGAAAAAATGGTTAAGGCGACGCAGCTGTTCGGGCAGACGAAAGACGAGGACGTCGCCATCGGTACGACGCCGAAGCATCTCGTCATGCGCCGCGACAAGGTGGAGTTGTTCCATTACGAGCCGATCGCGCAAGCGACCGCGAAGACGCCTGTGCTTCTGGCCTACGGCTTGATCGGGCGATACACCATGGCCGATCTCCAGCCTGATCGTTCGCTGGTGCGCAGCCTGCTCTCGAAAGGGCTCGATCTCTGGCTAATCGACTGGGGCCAGCCCGGCCGGACCGAACGCTGGCTCACCATCGACGATTACGTGGATGACTACATCGATGCCGCGGTCGATCGTATCTCTCAGGATACCGGGCACGATCAGGTGACGTTGCTCGGCATTTGCGAAGGCGGCGTCTTCACGACGTGCTACGCCGCGCTGCATCCGGAGAAGGTGAAAAACCTCGTCATCACCATTACGCCGATCGATTTCCATGCCGACGTGAAGGACAAGGCTGCTCATCACGGCTTTCTCAACATCTGGACCCGCAGCCTCGACCCCGAGGATATCGACAATCTCGTCGATACCTACGGTGTGGTGCCGGGCGAATTCATGAGCTCGGTGTTCTCGATGATGACGCCGATGCGCTCGCTGACGAAATACAATGTCGACCTCATCGATATTGTCGACGACGAGGCCAAATTCATGAATTTCCTGCGCATGGAGAAGTGGCTCGCGGATCGACCGCATCACCCGGGCGAAGCGGCCAAGCAGTGGTTGAAGGATCTCTATCAGGAGAATCGCCTGGTGGATGGCAGCTTTATGTTGTCTGGTCGTCAGGTCGACCTGAAGTCGATCACGGCGCCGGTCCTCAATGTATTCGCACTGGACGACCACATTATCCCTCCGGACTGCTCGCGTGCGCTTGGCACGAAGATCGGAAGCCGGGACTATACCGAAATCCCGTTGCCTGGAGGCCATGTCGGCCTGTTCGTTTCGAGCAAATCGCAGGGAAAACTCAGCCAGAGCATCGCCGATTGGCTGGTCGCCCGCGATGTCACCGCTGTGAGCGAAACCTGATGCGTAACAAGATCGTCGATGCCGCGGAAGCGGTTGCCATCATCCGTTCCGGCGATACCGTCGCATCGTCCGGCTTCGTCGGCGTGGGGACGCCCGATGAAATCATCAGGGCGCTGGAGCGTCGCTTCATTGCTACCGGGGAGCCCCGGGATCTCTCACTGGTGTTTGCAGCGGCGCCTGGGGATGGCGCAGACCGTGGTCTTAATCGCCTGGCCCATCCCGGTCTCATCAAGCGCCTGGTCGGCGGGCATTTCGGTCTGGTACCGAAGCTGGCCCGGATGGCGGTCGAAAACCATGTCGAGGCCTACAATCTGCCGCTCGGATGCGTGTCGCATCTGTTTCGCGAGATCGCAGGACGCAAGGCCGGTCTTCTCTCCAAGGTCGGGCTCGGAACCTTCGTCGATCCGGCCAATGGCGGCGGTAAACTGAATGCGCGCACCACCGAAGAGTTGGTGCGGCTGATCGAAATCGACGGCGAACCCTGGCTGTTCTACAAGGCGTTTCCGATCAACGTGGCGATTATCAGGGGCACCACGGCTGACCACAACGGCAACATCTCGATGGAGAAAGAAGCTTTGACGCTCGACAATCTGGCGCTGGCAACGGCCGCCAAGAACTGCAAGGGATTTGTCATTGCGCAGGTCGAGCGCATCGCGGCGTCCGGTTCACTCAACCCGCGTCACGTCAAGATTCCTAGCGTGCTGATCGATTGCGTCGTCGTCGCCCAGCCTGAAAACCATGTGCAGACCTATGCCACCGGCTACAACGGGGCATTTTCGGGTGAGTTGCGCGCGCCGGCGGATCGCAATGTCCCGATGCCGCTGGATAACCGCAAGATCATTGCACGCCGCTGTGCTCTGGAATTGCCGATGGGCGGCGTGGTCAATCTCGGGATCGGTATGCCCGAAGGCATTGCGTGCGTTGCTGCGGAAGAAAAGCTGTTCGACTTTGTGACCCTGACGGCCGAACCCGGAATCATCGGCGGTATTCCGCAGGGCGGGCTCGATTTCGGCGCGGCGATCAATGCCGAATCGATCATCGACCAGAACCAGATGTTCGATTTCTATGACGGCGGCGGCCTCGATCTGGCCTGCCTCGGCATGGCGCAGGTCGACGGCCGCGGCGACGTCAACGTCAGCCTGTTCAATGGCCGTCTTGCCGGCGCCGGCGGATTTATCAACATCTCCCAGAATGCGCGCCGGCTCGTCTTCGCGGGGACGTTCACAACCGGCGGTCTCAAGACGGTCGTCGAGGATGGTCAGTTAAAAATATTGAGCGAAGGAAAGTCCTCAAAATTCATCAGCAAGGTCGATCAGATCACGTTTTCCGGCCGGCTTGCCGCTGTTAACAAGCAGCCGGTTCTTTATGTGACGGAGCGATGCGTGTTCAGACTGGTCCCGGATGGCCTCGAACTGATCGAGGTCGCGCCCGGTATCGATATCGAGCGGGACATTCTGGCGCTGATGGGTTTTCGGCCGATTATCCGATCACCGAAAGCCATGGATGCTTCACTCTTCAATGAAGCGCTGATGCAGCTTGATGACCGGCTTCTCAACCGGCCGTTGGCGGAGCGGCTGTCGTACGATGCGGACCGCAACACGCTCTTCCTCGGTCTCGACGGATATCGTGTCTATACGGAGGCCGACGTCGAGGCTATCCGGGCCGCCATCCTCGAAGTCTTCCATTGTGCGGGCCGCCGGTTTGCCGCTGTTATCAACTACGATTCATCTGACATCGCGTCCCACATGGCGGACAAGTGGTTTTCCATGGCCGCCGAGGTCGAGCGAACCTGCTACCTGCATGCCTCGCGCTACACTACCAGCGCGTTCATGCGCCTCAAGCTCGGCGACGCCTTGTCGCGCCGCGACGTTGCTCCGCATATTTTTGAAACGTCGGCCGACGCCCACCGATTTGTTATCGAATAAGCCGATGGAGTGGAAATCCCCTGAACTGCGTGGAACTTCGCAAGTGTCCGCGGATCGGCCTGAAGGACGACAGATGGCTCCCGATCGAACCGGATCGGTGCGTGGGCTGACCCGGCGAAGCTTTCATCGCATTGCGTTCACCGACTGGGGGCCAGTGTCCGCCGCGCGGCCGGTGCTCTGCGTCCATGGACTCACCAGAAACGGCCGGGACTTCGACCACCTCGCGGCGGCGCTCGCGGGGGCAGGGCGTCGGACCATTTGTCCAGATCTGCCGGGGAGGGGGCAGAGCGATCGGTTGCAGGACAGCAGCGATTATGTCTTGCCCCAGTATTGCAGCGACATGACCGTGTTGATGGCTGCATTTGATTCAACCGAGGTCGACTGGGTCGGAACCTCTCTGGGCGGGTTGATCGGAATGGTTCTGGCCGCGCTTCCGGACAGCCCGATCCGCCGCATTGTCGTCAACGATATCGGACCGTATCTGCCCTGGGCCGGCTTGCTGCGCCTTGGCGCAAATCTCAACGATGCGCCAAAGTCTTTCGAGACGATCGAGCAGGCCGAAGCTTACTTCCGGCGGATTCTGGCGCCCTTCGGGCAGCTCGAGGACGCGCACTGGCGGCACCTGACCACGCACAGCATCGCCTGGAGTGCCAAGGGAGCCTGTTTCAAGTCACTTTGCGATCCGAACATTGCCCATGCCTTTCGCAACCCCTGGCATTACAGCGTGGACCTCTGGAAATACTGGGATACAATCAATGTCCCCATTCTGGTGGTGCGCGGGCAACAGTCGGATTTGCTTCCTGAGGCCGTTCTCAAGGACATGATGCGCCGGAATCGTAATGTGAGTGTTCATACGTTTCAAAACTGCGGACATGCACCGGCTCTGATCGCTGAAGATCAGATCGAGGCTGTCACGAAATTTCTGAACGGCGACGACCCCGGCCCCCGCTGAACGGTTTGCGCCCGCGCGTCGATAGATGGAAGCCGGCAACGTTTGCCACGCCGCGCGCGGGTACTTCGGTTTCTGTCAGACCCCGCGCGTGCTCACGAACCTGGAAGCCTGGATCCGCCGGAGATTGCGTCTGTATCTCTGGCGACAATGGCGGAACGGGCACAACCGATTTAAAGAGCTTCGCCGCCTTGGCATCGCGAAGTTCGCCGCATCGGTCGCTGCCGGTTCATCGACGGGACTCTGGCGCATGTCCGGACACCCGGCGGTTCAACACGCTCTACGAAATCACGTATTCGATTCTCTTGGTCTTCCCCGACTCCATATGCCTGTGCAAGCCTAACTCGATCGAACCGCCGTGGTACGGACCCGTATGCCCGGTGGTGTGGGAGTTGCGCCTTGAAAGCGCGTTGAAGTCTGCCGTCTGCGATGACGGCCGCGGCAAAGCCTAGCGAGCAGCCGCGAACCGAGTCTTGCGTGACGACCGGTAACGGCCGTTGCGAAGCGTAGACAGGGAGGTTGTAGGCCGGAATCAAGTGAACGGGAAAATAGCCCCGAAATCGAACGTGATCGGAGTAGCCGACCCTGTCTCTCAAAGGGGAAGGCGGAACCAAAGGCCACGCCAATGCGAGCAGTCTAAGGTGCTCCCGGGGTTCGTACCGCCAGCATGCAACCAAAGGAAGCAGCGTGAACAAGGGAGATCCATCCGGTTCAAACGCAAGTTTGTAGGGCCCGACGAGCCGCCAAGGTGAGGAAGGCCTGACGACCGAATGGAAGTCAGACTGACTGATATTACTCTGAGGACGGGAGAGCCGGCCACATGGGGAAGCGGTCAGCGGTAGTTGAATTGTTCTTGGGCGACATGGGCTCCATTCAACGGGAGTTACGGCCTTCTATTCAAAGAGAAGATCAGCTGACCATGGAAACGAAACTTGAACAGATAGCAGTGAAAGCTCGAAGGGAGCCAAATCTCCGCTTCACCTCGCTGGCCCATCACATCACGCGCGACCGGGTGCTGGAGAATCTATCAAAGATTCCGAAGCGATCCGCCGCCGGGGTGGATGGTCAGACGGTGGAGGCGGCGAAGAAGAGCTTCGAGGGCTGGATAGAGCCGGTGCTCCAATCCATCCACCGCCAGGGATATCGCGCGCCTAACATTCGGCGGGTCTATATCCCCAAGCCTGGCAAGACGGAGAAGCGCCCCCTTGGGGTTCCAACTGTCTCCGACCGGGCGCTCCAACGCACCACGGCTGAGGTGCCGTCCGCTATTTACGAGCAGGACTTCTTGCCCTGCTCGTTCGGCGGCAGACCAAAGCTCAGCGCCCATCATGCTCTGGGGACCCTTACTGAGGTCATCTCCGGCGGCCTGATCAGCTGGGTGCTGGAGGCGGATTTGAAGAACTTCTTTGGGAGCCTCAATCACGATTGGGTGCTCCGATTTGTCGAACATCGAGTCGGCGATCCGCGCCTGATCAGCTTGATCCGGCGTTGGTTGAAAGCGGGCGTCTTGGAAGATGGAGAGGTTCGTCCGAGCGAGCAGGGAACCCCGCAAGGTGGATCGATTAGTGTGCTGTTGAGCAACGTGTACCTTCATTATGTTCTCGACCTATGGTTCGAACGCGTGGTGAAGGGCCGGTTGCGGGGCGAAGCCCGACTGGTTCGCTATATCGATGACTTTGTGATCTGTTTCCAATATCGATCGGACGCCATCCGCGTACAGGATGCCTTGCGTCTCCGGTTGGGGAAGTTCGGCCTCACTCTAGAACCGACCAAGACCAAGTTGGTCGAGTTTGGTCGGTTCGCGCAAAGACACGCGGGAAAACGCGGCAGGAATCGCCCGGAAACCATCTACTTCCTGGGTCTGACGCTTTATTGTACGCGAAACCGAAAAGGTAACTTCAAGGTTGGGATGCGCACCGAGAAATCTCGGCTAAAACGCAGCCTCCTGTCTCTGCAAGAGCTGAAGCGGCGAATACGGCATTATAAAATCAGTGACCAGGCCGGTGAAATCAACATCGTCCTGCGCGGCCACTATGCCTATTACGGTGTCGCCGGAAATCTCCGGAGTCTCGTAAAAGTCTATCAGGTCGTGGAACGTTACTGGCGCAAAATGCTGCGCAGCCGTAGCTGGGCAGGCCGACGCCTCACTTGGGACGTCTTCAACCAAATCAAAGAACGGATACCGTTGCTGAAACCTAAACTGCGTCTTCCTTACGGGAAGCTGCAGGCGCTTGCAGTGCTGTGAACCACCTGCCGAAGAGCGTGGTGCGGTAAATCCGCACGCCACGTTCTGTGGGAGCGTGCAGCGAAGCTAGCTACCATTCCAGCGGGTGTAAGTCCCGCCGACATAGGAGTCCAATCGATGTCGTAGTCATATCCAGCGACGGTAAGGGTGACCGCTCCGTCGAAAGCCTGGAAGTAAAAGCCTCCTGTGGCTGGAAGCCTATTCCGGTCAGATCCGCCTAGGGAGGCGAGCAACCTGATAGGCCGTAGCAGTTGTGAATCAGTGCAGCCCCGAAATGAACGACCACGTGAAACGGATTGTGGAGGTATCGGGAGTGTCGAGCCAGTGTTCCCATGGCGAAGACCATGTCGGCATCGTTAATTTGGACGATACGATGTCTGAACTCCCCGGGGTCGGAGAGGGCGGCATGTCAGGAAGGAATGAGTAGCGAAAGCTCGGAACCACTCGCGGGTCGCTTAGGCGCTCCCGCACAGCGAAGACATCGCGTATAAGCCGCCGTGCGGTGAAATCGCGATGTGCCCACGAGTGGGGCGGATGGGGTCGATTAAGTGATGACGGCTCGAGACAACATAACTCGAGCAATAGCGAGGACCCCTGGGGAAGTGGTAACCCCACTTCATGGCGGTGCACGATCGAGTCAACGACCCGACACTGTGCGGGATAACTGTTTGACCACGAGGTGTACGAAGGGTGGATGCAAACTGGCCGACGCGCCGCGGATGTTGGGAGCAGACTTAAGCTCGCGTGGAAGCCGGGAAGGCCCCATCTGAAAGCCAGCCTTCCAGCCGTATCGGGGAAAACCCGCCGTACGGAATGATAGGGGGGATCGAGGAAACGTCGGCATCATGCGAAGCCCGGTCCGCGCCTCGATCCTACCCGACCGGAGGCGGGTGACTGCCTCCGGCGACCCGGTGGGTGGCGTCGCGAGACGCCCCCCTATC
>NZ_JBEKRB010000050.1:0-41583 GCF_049519115.1 Bradyrhizobium sp. | reverse complement strand
GGGGGGATCGAGGAAACGTCGGCATCATGCGAAGCCCGGTCCGCGCCTCGATCCTACCCGACCGGAGGCGGGTGACTGCCTCCGGCGACCCGGTGGGTGGCGTCGCGAGACGCCCCCCTATCCCGATCAATCCTGAATGTCGATCGGTCCTAGCGCGGACCGAAAGCTTAGCTCGCGGTCGACGCCGCCGGGCGGAATTGAAGCGCAAAACCATCCATGCAATAGCGCAGGCCGGTCGGCTTCGGACCGTCGTCGAACACGTGGCCGAGATGACCGCCGCAACGGCGGCAATGAATTTCGCTGCGCAGCATGCCGAAGGTGCGGTCTTCCCGCTTGCTTACGGCATTGTTCAGCGGCTGATAGAAGCTCGGCCACCCGGTGCCGCTCTCGTACTTCGTCTCCGACGAGAACAGCGGCAGGTCGCAGCCGGCGCAGGCGAAGGTGCCTTTGCGGTGCTCCTTGAGCAGCGGGCTCGTGAACGGGCGCTCGGTGCCTTCCTGGCGCAGGATTTCATATTGCTGTGGCGTGAGCTGGGCGCGCCATTCCGCGTCGGTCTTTTCGACCTCGAACTTTTCCGCGGCGTTCGCAGGTTCGCCGCGCAGCCAGCGCAGCGCCGCAAAGCCAAACAGACCGGCAGTGGTAGCAAGCAGAATACGGCGATCGATCATCTGGTATCTCCGTGCGAGGCGTAGCTCGTTTATATTCGCTTATCTTCCCAAATACGGGGGGCAGCCGTGAGAGTTACACTCGTCCGGTAGCTAATTTCTCACTTTCTTGCGACCAGATGAGCAATTCCTTGGTTTGACTCGTATTGGGCAGCCGCGGCGAACTTCCAGTTCCACGCTTGCTGAAAAGCCGCCGAAATCCCAGGGGATGCCGGCGGCATTGTGACAGGTACTTCTAGGCCAATACTTTTTAGGTGAACACGGAGTGATCGATCGACCTGTCCGGCACCACATAGCCGTAGCGGGTGTGGGACGGCTCAGGTCCCGCCTTCTCGTATTCCGCCTTTATCATGGCAAAGCGATCACTCTTGAGTTCCAGCATCGCCTTCTTCGGGTCGATATTGTAGAGCCGCGCGTTGTTGTCGGCGAAGATCGCCGTCTTCACGGGACCTCGGGCATCCCCAAGCGGGGCGAAGCCGTATTTCTTCTGCATCACCTCGGGGATTTCCAGACGCCGCAAGCCCTCGATCTGCCACTGTGGCCCACCGGTCCAGAGCGCATCAGTTCCCCAACAGACGCGATCGACACCCATCCCCTTGATCATGATGCCCATCAACGCCGCGCAGACATTCGGCTCGGCCACGAGCGTCGTGGCGAACAATTGTCCGACGTCGCCGTAAACGTTGTTGACCCCATACTGAGCGGGAATATCGGCGAGATCGCTCGTCCATTGGATTCGCCCCGTGCGCTCGAATTCCGCCATCGCCACCTTGGGGTCGCCGCCAACATGGCGGTAGGCGCCGTGATAGATAATGAAGTTGAGCTGCGGCCAGTCCTTGGCGGCCTGGCCGACGTCGGAGACGTCAACGAAGCCCCGCAGATTGGGGAACTGGTGTTCGACGCTTGGCGCGAAAAGTCCCTTGTGAACGCAGACGTTCTTGATGCCCGCTTTCACCATCTTTTCGTAGCCCTTGTAGGTGGTCTTCTCGTCGTCCATCCGCCACGGATAGCGGCTGGTCTCCTTGTGGGTGTTGTCGCCGATGGTGTAGCCCTTGCAGGACTCCGGATTCAGTGCGAGGCCCGCATCGAGGTTTTCAAGCCAATTCGGCTGCCCCGGTGTGAAGATGCAATGGGCGAACAAGCGCCGCGAGCCGGCTTCCTCGTTGACCTTTTTGCGCGCATCCGCCATCTGCTGATTGGTCAGGAACCAGTCCCGCTCGGTGTCGGAAGGAGCGGAAGAGATCAGCGCGATCTTGGTGTCGCTGTCGAGAAACATCTCTTTTTTATAATTGTTGAACTTCAGATCCTCGATCGTCTGCTCGTGGTCGGCAAGCTGCTTGTTCCAGCCGGCCTTGCCCACCGCCTTGCGCATTTCGACGAAGCCCATGATGCGGGTGTCATCGCGCAGGAAATGCGTGTGCATGTCCATGATGAACTGGTCCTTGAGCGAGTTCGCCCGCTCCTGAGCCATCGCCGGCGTCGCTGCTTCGGCCTTGGTCACCTCGAACAGAGGTCCGTAAACTTCGTTCATCGCGACAAAGGCTGCGGCCATGCCGGCAGCGGTCTGGAAAAATCGACGACGATCGAGACCCTGCTTGCCGCCGAGGTCGTCGGCCATTGCCAGCATTCGCGCCTCGGCCTCGCGCTGCCGCTCGTTTTGCGGATCGGGATAGAATTCGTCGCTGGAGACGATCTGGGTTGGAATCGGCGTCTTGTGCTGAAGCATTTCGGACGGCATCAGCGAGGCAAGTTCTTCTTCTGTTAATTGGTTGCTCATTGTTGGTCTCCCTTTTTGAAGTGTTTTTGGACTGCAAATGCAAGGCATCCAGGTTTCTCAGCCGGCAAGCTTGCTCTTGCGGGCTGAGCAGAAGTAGTTGCGTAATTAAACTCGCTGCATCACCGCGGTAGAAAGCCGGTCGAGAACCACGGCAGGGCCGCGATGATGATGAGGCCAACCAAAAGCGCTCCGAGATAGGGCCATATATCTCGCATAACCGTGCTCGGATCGGCTCGCCCAATCACACATGCAGCGTAATATCCAACACCTACTGGCGGTGCAAAAAGGCCGACGCCCATCGCCAGAATGACTACCATGGCATAGTGAACTTCGTTGATGCCGGTCATACGCGCACTGGGGAACATCAAGGGACCGAAGACAACGATAGCCGGGATGCCCTCAAGCACACTTCCAAGCACAACGAAGGCTGCGATCGTGCCGGCCATGAACGTGAAGGCACCTCCCGGCAATGTGGTGATCGCCTGCGCCAGATTGCGGGAAAAGCCTGATTGGGTAAGTACCCATCCCATGCTGGTCGCGGTACCGATGATGAGCAGGATGGCACCGGACAAACATGCCGTCTCTACCAACATCGGGTAGAGCCTGCGCCAGTCAAATTGGCGGTAAATAAAGATACCTGCAATGACGCAATAGGCGATCCCGATGGTCGATACCTCCGTCGCGGTTGCCACGCCTTCAACCACGGCGGTGCGTATCAGAAAGGGTAACGCCAAGGCTGGCGTTGCGATCACGGTTAGGCGAATGATCTCCCGCGCCGGCACGCGTGTAACATTGCTCATGTCTTCATTTCTGGCACGCCAACGGGCGAGGACCGCCAGGGTTGCCGCAAGTACGAGTGCAGGCATCAGGCCTCCTGTGAACAGAGCAGCAATCGAGACACCCGTGACCGAGCCGATCGTTATGAGCACAAGCGATGGTGGTATCGTTTCGCTCATCGCGCTAGATGCCGCCAGCAAGGAAACAAGTTCGCTGTCTTTCATTCCCCGACGCTTCATCTCGGGTAGGAGCGCTGGTGCAACAGCGGCCATGTCGGCCGCCTTAGCGCCGGAAATTCCCGAAACTAGATACATCGCTCCGAGGAGTACGTAGCAGAGACCGCCACGGATATGCCCGACCAGCGAGGCGAGGCACCGGATCATGGCGCGTGCCATGCCCGTCATTTCGAGGAGAAGACCGAGAAAGACAAAAAGCGGTACTGAAAGCAGGACGAGCGTGCTCATGCCTTCGTCCATGCGCGACACGACGATACTGAGCGGTGTATTGGTCAACGTGAGTAAAAACGCGGTTGTCGTCAGACCGAAGGCGAAAGCGATGGGCACGGACAGGGCAACGCCGGTCCCCCTGAGCAGCACGAAGAATATGATGAGATTCCAAGCTCCCATTGTGCGAATGAGAGGCGCACCTGCGTGAAGAAGCAAGGCAACGGCCGCAAGGCCGCCAAGCGCCGGCAGCCAGCGTCGCCAGCCTAGTCTGAACCAACGGCTGACAGTGATGAATAGTATCAGCCCGATGCTGGCTGGCATTGCTGCTGCACGATAGGTGTTGTGGAGACCAAGGGCGGGCGTTTCGATCGCCCATTCGTCAAGCGCGTATCCGTAGGCCCAAGGCAGAATCAGAATCAAAAAAAGCGCAACGACTGTCTCTACCAAAGCTTGGACGGCCAGCCGCTTTCCCGGGCTGAAGAGCAGGACGAATGCTGTCAATCCCATGTGCTCCCGCCGCAGCAGGGCGACAGTCGCGCCCATCATCGCGAGCCAAAGAAAGCAGATCGAAGCGATCTCATCCACCCACACCAAAGGTTGATGGAATACGAATCTAGAGACGACACCAACGACAAGTACAACGATCTCGATCAGTACCAAGGCGCTCGCAACAAACGATACAGAGCCTTGGATCACCCGCTCGAGCTTGGTGTCGCCATTCGCAGGTGGCTGGCTCATCCGCGCCTTTCTAGCAAAGCGAAAAGTGACTCAAAGGTAGGATCTCGCGCCAAGCGATCGGCTGCGGGTCCGGAGCATGGGCTTGTTCCGACACTCAAAAGGACGAAAGTCGTCAGGCCGGACTCTGGGAGACGTACCAGTCGTGAAGCTGGATTCCGTTCCAGACGACCACACCATCGAACCGAGCGAAGTAGTCGAAAGCTTTTTTCAGGTAGGGAATCCGATGTGGCTGCCCGCTGATGTAGGGGTGCACGGCAACCGCCATTACTTTCACGCGCTCGAGACTTTCCTCGTATAATTGATCGAAAGATTCGATTAGGCGCGTGAGCCAATAGTCGCTTTGATGCTGATGGATCATCATCACGGGGATGTCGTTGTGCTCGACCGTATAGGGCAAAGTAATCAGCGGGCCGTGCGTGGTGGCGATGCGGGTTGGTTCATCGTCATAGACCCAGTCGCCGATGTAGCGAAGGCCGGCGGCAGCCAGATAATCCGGAGTTTCGAGCGTTTGGGTCAGGCCTGGCCCGAGCCAACCGATCGGCCGTGTCCCCGTGAAAGTCTCGATGACCTCTAATGTGCGGCGGATCATCGCCGGTTGGTCCTCCAGCTTGTGCATCGGCACTTGATCGTAGGCGTGCGCCATGAATTCCCACCCCGCATCGCGCGCCTGTTCGGCGACCCTTCGATAATCTTCGCAAACGCGGGCGTTGATCGAGAGAGTCGGTCGAATACCGAGGCGATCAAAAAGCTTAAAGAAACGCCAAACGCCGACGCGCATGCCGTATTCGTGCCAACTCCAGTTCGGGACGTCGGGCATCAAAGGCATGCCATTGGGCGGTGAAAGGAAAGCGCGCGGCATAGGCCGGGAAATGTCCCAGACTTCGAGATTGACGATCGGCCAGATCACCATTCGTGCGCCCCCGGGCAAGGTGAGTTTCGGCCGATCGACGATGGCGGAATAGGGGGCTCGCTCGCGTGGTTGCATGCTCAGCTCTTCTGGTACGGCTTCGTTGCTGTCGACTAGCTCAATTTTCCTGTGTAATGTTCCAGCAAACCCCAAGTTTGTTCACCGAATTTGCTTCGCCAATGTTCGTAAAAGCCGGCAGATGTTAGCTTGTAGCGGAACGGATTCGATGGCGGCGTATTGAAGGCCAGTCCTTTGGCCAAGAGATCGCCCTTAACGCTGTCGTTTAGACCTCTGATCGCGACGCGCTCCTCCATCGTCGCCTGTTTGATGTTCTTGGAGATGATGTCTTTGAGGGCATCGGGAATGCGGCCCCACAGCCGGCCGTTCGCGACAAGCCAGTAGCCGTCCCACATATGATTGGTGATCGAGACGTATTTCTGCACTTCGTACATGCGCAGGATAAGGATCAGCGCGAGGGGGTTTTCGTGTCCCTCAACAATTTTGGTCTGCAGCGCGGAATAAGTTTCGGCAAGATTGATGCTTGTCGGTGATGCGCCGAAAGCAGCGAACAAGGAGACCCATAACGGGCTCGGCGGAACGCGAATCTTGAATCCCGCCAGATCTTCCACCTTTTCGATCGGGTGCGAACTCGACGTGATTTGGCGGAAGCCGTTGTCCCACATGTGTTCGAAGGCGTAGAGGTTAAGTTTGGAGATACCGTCGCGGACGTGTGCGCCGAGATCGCCATCCATCGCATCCCAAATCTGGTCGTAACCTTGCCAAGCGAAGCCTACACCGTGGATGGCCGCGACGGGCGCCAGGGTCGAGAGAACGAGGCCCGATAGCGCGAAGAGCTCTAAGGCTCCGCTGCGAACCTGCGACAGCATGTCCGTGTCGGTGCCAAGCGAGCTATTCGGAAACAACTGAAGCTCGACCCGTCCTCCGCTTTCCTGTTTGATGCGATCCGCCGCTTTGCCCATCGCGACGATCATCGGGTGACTTTCGGGATTGTTGTTGCCGAATTTCAAAACGAATTCGGAGCTTTGAGCGCGCGCGATACGCAAGGGAGGCGCGGCGAGGGCTGTTGCCCCGATAGCCGCTTTCAGGAGATGCCGACGATGGAGTGCGGCCACGAAATTCCTCCGCAAAATTATGGAGCAGTCATTCCAGCAATTATCATGCCATCTCGGTTGGTAGCCGCCTCAGTCTTACTCAGATCGACCAAGAATAAAGCCATTTTCCGCGAGACGATCATAGGTATTGAAAATCGGCCAACGGATGTTATGGAGTGATCATTCTTTTAAGAACCTACCCATTTCTGGGCAGAGGTAAAGGGGTTTTTCAATGATCACCGTATGGGGGCGCGCAAACTCCACGAATGTCATTAAGGTTCTGTGGTTGTGCGAGGAACTGAATCTTCGGTTTTCGCGCAAGGATGTCGGAGGACCGTTCGGTGGTCTGCAAACACCGGAATTTTTTGTTTTAAATCCCAATGGGGTGATCCCGGTCATCGAAGATGACGACGCGGTCGTGTGGGAAAGCCACTCGGTTCTACGTTTCCTCGCCCAGAAATACGGTTCAGGCGGCCTTTATCCAGCCGACCCCGCGGGTCGTTCCCAAGTCGAACGCTGGCTCGATTGGCACATCAGTACGCTGGCGCCAGCGCTTAATCCGGTGTTCTTCGCGCTCTACCGCGCGCCTGCCGAGCAGCGGGATCAGGCAGCGCTCAAGATGCTGATCGAGCGGTTGACTGCCGTGATAAGTCGACTCGATGCCCATCTGAGTGCACAGCCTTTCATCGCCGGTGCCTCATTCTCGATCGCCGATGTAGCGTTCGGCAACTCGGTGTGGCGCTGGTTCTCGTTCTCCTTCGATAAGCCGAAGTTCCCGCATCTGGAGCAATGGCAATCGCGCGTCTCCGATCGGCCGGGGTACCAGAAGTATGTCGCTCAACCTTTGACTTGATCTGAGCGAACTTTAGCGTCGCAAACATCCGGAAGAGCTCGGACGCCATGGACAAGATCATCATACACCACTACCCGCAATCGCCCGTATCGGAGAAGATCCGCAAGGCGATGGGCTTAAAGAAGCTTTCGTGGCGCTCGGCCGAACAGAACAGATTTCCGGACAGACCCGAACTCTTCGCCATGACGGGGGGGTACCGCCGCCTGCCTGTGCTTCAGATCGGTTCCGATCTCTACTGCGATACGCAGAGCATATTTCGTGAACTGGAGCGGCGCTTTCCGTCTCCCAGCCTTTTTCCTAACGGCGAAAGGGGCTTGCCATTTGCGCTGTCGCGCTGGACGGACAACACGATGTTTGATCTGGCGATGCGCGTATCGTTCGCCCCGATTGCGGCGACGCTGCCCGCTGCACTCGTGGAAGACAGGGCAAGACTGTATCTCGGGCCGGACGGCGACTTTAAACGTGAGATCGCCGACTTGCCACACACTGTCGCGCAGCTTCGGACGCAGCTCGGTTGGCTGGAAGAAGCCTTATCCGGAGACCGGCCTTTTCTGTTCGGCTCACAGCCGGGTATGGGGGATCTTCTAGCCTGGTTCATCGTCTGGTTCATCCGAGGTAAGAACGACACGACGGACCGGCTGCTGCGAGAGTGCCCGGCTGTACTGGAGTGGGCATCGCGTATGGATGGTTTGGAATACGGTCACGCCGAGCCGATCTCGCCGGCCGAAGCATTGGCCCAGGCGCGCTCAGCCGAGCCCGCCGTCATTGATAGCGTCGATGTAGCCGATCCGCTCGGGCTGCGGCTCGGCACGACCATCGCGATCCTGCCCATTTCCGACACAGGTGAAAAGCCCATCACCGGCGAACTGGTCGCGTCATCGCGCGATACCGTCACCTTGCGACATTCGGCGCCGGAATGCGGTACAGTTTCGCTGCATTTTCCCCGGGTCGGTTATCGTATGGCGCCCGTAGGAGACGCCAAGTGATAGAATGACGGGTTCTAAGGGCCTCGCTGATAGGCTAGATTCGTGCCGTTGGCGCGAAAACGTCGCGGCGATCTGATTGGAAAGGAGTTCTGCTAGTGGCGCGGCCACGTAATTTCGATTCGGGCAGGGTGGTCGACGGTGCGATGCACGAATTTTGGCGCAATGGCTTCAACGCCACGGCCGTCGAGCGTCTGTGTGCCGTCATGGAGCTTAGCCCCGGTAGTCTTTACGGCGCATTCGGCGGAAAACGCGAATTGTTCATCGCGGCGCTCGATCGCTATATGGATCAAATATCGAGCGATGCCATTCGGAGAATTTCCGCGCCTGCGTCCGGTATGGAGGGAATTCGCGCCTACTTCTCGAACTTGATTGACGCGATCGCGGAAGGCCGACGGGCGCGAGGCTGTTTCCTCACAAATTCACTCATCGAACTGGGGCAGAGTGATCCCGAGGTCTCAAGCAAGATCGCGACCAACCTGGCGAGACTGGATGCCGCGTTCGCATCGGCACTCACCAGAGCGAGTGTCGCAGGTGAAATCGCTCTAGAGCCGGGTGCTAAGTCGTCAGCTTATCTTGTTTGCTTGGTACAGGGGCTAAATGTCCTGGCAAACACAAAGCCGAACCGAAGTTTCCTCGAAAATATTGTCTCGTCGGCTTTGCGAGCGCTTTGAGAAACACCCGACTTCTCCGAAGTGCGTGGGTAGAGACAGAGCAATTGATGTCGTCCCCCTTCGTTTCGGAGGTTCGGCGGCCCAAATAGATTCGCAAACGTAGGCCGTAGGGTCGGTTACGGAAAGCCTCGTGGCGCCGGCGAATCAAGAGAAATTTCAAGTCAGAGTTCTGAGCGGCTCATAGGCTCTAGGTTGCGCGGCCATTGCCGGTTCGGGAGGGACCTGGCGATCGCCGGCAGATGCGAGCAAGTCTCCCGAGGCGTTGAATAGATCCCGTAAGTCGGCAATTGGGAGAGGCCGCGATAGCAGAAAACCCTGGCCCTGATCGACTCCACATCTCTTTAGCGAGGCGACCTGTTCTTCTGTCTCGATCCCCTCGGCAACTGTCGTCATTTCAAGTTCGCGGGCGAC
Organism: Bradyrhizobium sp.; assembly: GCF_049519115.1. Taxonomy (GTDB): domain Bacteria; phylum Pseudomonadota; class Alphaproteobacteria; order Rhizobiales; family Xanthobacteraceae; genus Bradyrhizobium. The sequence goes on along the minus strand of NZ_JBEKRB010000050.1, from coordinate 32,240 downwards.
GTGAACCAACATTTCCACTAGGACCTCTGCCGAATGGCTAGTCACAATCGAGTCGACGAGGAACTTGTCGATCTTAATAACGTCAGCTCCAAGCTTCTGTAGATAAGATAGTCCGTTATGTCCCGTGCCAACATCGTCGAATGCAACGCGAAACCCGCGATGGCGGAGTTCCGACAAAACCGCTTCGGCTTTGGACATATCGGAGATTTCCTGCCTCTCGGTAATTTCGATGATGATCTGACGCGGAGAGACTCCAGCCTCCACAACAATCTGTCGGAAGGTGTCGACGAAGCCGTGCGACAGAAGTTGTGCGGGAGAGATATTGAACGCTGCTTTGAATTTGCGGTCACACGAAAGCGGCTCACGAAGCCCTGCTAAAGCAGTCCTTGCCAGTTGCCAGGTTAGTGGAATGATTCTACCGCTGGCTTCGGCCGTCGGGATGAATCGATCTGGAGGGATAAGCGTTCCATCGGCACGCCGCCATCGGGCTAGTACCTCAACGCCGACCATTTCACGGGTGGTCAATGAATAGATCGGCTGAACAAATGGTAAGAACTCGTTCCTCGAAAGACCCGCATCGATTTCGGCGATGGTTCCACCACTTTGGACGGCTAGTGTTGCCGCAAATATCCCAAAGAAAAATCCGATTGCGGAAAACAGCAGCACAGTTGCGATGAGGGCTTCGTGGTTCGCTTTGGCAAGTGTATCGAGATCGACTCCTATTGAAGCGATCAGCGGATATCGGTTGGACGTCATGAAGACGCGATGCAGTCTTTCGGAATCGACGGACTGATTGGACTCAGAATCGGCTACTGGACGTCCATCGGAAAGAGTGAGAGATGCCGTTCCACACTCGCGGAGATCTTGTGGCAAAATGTCGAATAGCAACGAACTCGTGCTCATGACTGCATCCAGCGACGTGTTATCGTCGAGACTCCATTTGATGTCCACGGCAACATTGCCCTTCTCACTCACCGGGGAAAGGCTGATGTGGCGGTTTACAGCCGACAGAGACGGTTCGGGATTCTCGGCTACCGCTCCCGTATCGATGACCTCAGGATACGCGGAGCAAAGCATCTTTTGCGAGGAAAAGACTCGAACATCCTTCAGGTTGCTATAGCGATAAATTGTGTTCCTCATCTGGACGATCGACAAGGTGTCACAGTCGGCGAATCCACCTTCATACAATTCTGCCAACGCAAGAAGCGCGTGATCAGCCGCAAGTTCGGCTCGCCTCAACAGTTGGGCGTTGAGCGCTCGCATATTTCTCTCATTGAGGGAGGGGATGACGGCAAGAAAAGCCAGTAAGGAGGCAATGCCGAACGCTGCAGAGAACAGGAGAGCGATAACCCAATATCCGTTACGCCGCACTGCGATGCGAGCCAACTGTAACGTCCAAGGCTGCGTCATGTAGCTCTCCGCGCAAGCCACTCAGTCTATGTCGACATTGTTTAAGAAGGGGTTTCGCGAAGCAGCTGAGCCAACTGCGGCAATACAATTCGTCACTTAAATTGATCAACATTGGTTGCACCGAGCCGAAGCGTCTTCTCTCAACTGCCTAGAGACCACAACCGCGGCAGGCGTCCGGTTGAGTGCCATGGTACAGCTGCGACAATCAAAAGGCCGATCGATGGCGCTCCGAGATAGGGCCAGATGTCCAGCACGATGACGCCCGGATCGGTACAGCTTGGAGCGATAGCTCTATGAACTCGCGACGTGCCCTGCAAGAAAAAGGGCCTATCGGATTTCCGAGAAAATCAGCTCCAGCGCTCAGCACGCGATGTCCAGCAAAAACGCGCACAGACGCGACAGATTTCGGCACTCTCGCTACTACTACGAAACCCGGGCTTGCTTCACTCCTTCCAAGATCGTCTGAGACTTGCCCGTCTTCACTTAATTGTTTCCGATGTCGCGAAGGACAGCAGTGGAAGTGAGAATTTGTGGCAACACGACGGGCGGCCTCTTATCACCATTTGCAGTTGCGGGCGGGTAGAATAAATAGAGCGGCACGCCAGCGTGGCCACTCGCCTCAAGGACCTTCGTGATTCCAGGATCCTGACGGGTCCAATCCGCTTTCATCGCTACAATTCCGGCGCTCCGGAATGCATTAGCCACGGTGGCGTCGGCAAGTGCTATCCGCTCGTTCACCTTGCATGTGATGCACCAAGCCGCTGTGAAGTCCACAAAAACAGGGTTGCCTTTTGCGCGCAGTGCCTCAAGCTTTTCTGGGTCGAACGAGTGCCATTCGATAGCGTTCTTGTCTGGTTCGCTCGACAAATTCTGTAATTGGCCGCTGTCCTCAACTAGCAGAAGCAGGCCGACCGCAGCAGCGACGGCGAGCGTCGAAAAGCCAACTCCCCAACGCCGCCACTTGTCCTCACCAAACCATGTGACGTTGTATAGCCATGCGGCGAAGCCGATCAGAACGAGTCCCGACAACGTCACCGTGATCGCGTAGGCATCAGCCAGTTGTGAAAGAACATACATGAGCCAGACGGCGGTGCCGTAGACGGGGAACGCAAGCATCTCCTTGAGCTGGACCATCCATCGGCCGGGCTTCGGTAGCAGGCGGCGAGCCGTAGGACTGAACGTGACGAGCAGATAAGGTAAAGCCAGTCCGAACCCGATTGCTTCGAGAACAACGAGCGATTTGTACCACGGCTGAGTCAGCGCATAGCCGACTGCTGTCGCCATGAACGGCGCGGTGCAGGGCGTAGCGACCATCGTTGCAAGCGCGCCGGTAATGAAAGCTGCCGAATAACCCGAGCGTTGGGATAAGTGAGATCCGGCACTCGCCAGCCGATTTCCGATCGAAAACACGCCTGAGAGATTCAGTCCAACCGCGAACAACACGTAAATCATAAAACCGACAAAAAGGGGCGACTGCAGCTGGAATCCCCACCCGATTCCCGCACCCGCAGCACGCAAACCCACGAGGGCACCTCCAGCTACTGCGAAACTTACGAGAACGCCCGCACTATAAGCGAGGCCTTGAAGACGCATCTGATTCGGCGTTAGTTCAGCGTGCTCAAGCAATGCTATGACCTTGATCGACAGCACCGGCAACACGCACGGCATCAAGTTCAGCACCATTCCACCGATGAGAGCGAACACAATCGCCGCCGCCAAACCCAGGCCTGTGCCGTTTGCCGCGAGTGGCGAGTGAACTGGCACCGAAATCAATATGGCACCTGGCGCTCCAGCCGCCTGTGTGGCCAGATCGCGATAAGCAAGAACCCCCTTGAGCACGGCGGGTAGCGTCTTGGACTCGTTGCGTCGAAGAGCGATCGATAGCCCGTCCGAACCAGCTGTGATAGACTGAGCGGCGTCGTCGTCTATGACGTCCGGATCCTGCGGGAAAAAGGTTATACCGGTGAGTCGAGTGGCATCGCCGATTGCGATCTGAAGAACGATCTGATCGCTTGAGGAAGTCGTTGTCGTTGGGAATGGGTTGGTTATCGGCAACTTGGCGCGCGCCGCGGCGAAGACGTCGGTCAAGAGCGGATCAAGCCTCGGCGTGTCGCCGACTGGAACGGACAAGCTAACATCGGCCTCTTCGGGCACACAAATATCCGAGCAAGCGAGCCAGCCGACATGGGCGCTTAGCGTAACAACGGAGCCTGGACGCATGGCGGACAGTACGTCAATTGCGATCGGTAACAGTACCTCGCCCTCGTAGCCGTAGCTGACGACTGGCCCTGCCTTAAACCGCTCCGGAGTTGGCCACGAGACCGGTGTAGCGGCGAACTCCTTTGGAAGCGACCAGCTGATTGTCGTCGGAAGACCCGACTCTCCGGGGTTCGACCAATAGGTATGCCAGCCCGGTTTAATTTGCTGCCGTAACGCCACTTGAAACGGGCGCCCCGGAACGACGTTGGTCGTTTCGCCAATCAGGGTAACCATCACGTGATTGCTCGGGGAGACAATGTCTTGCGAAAGCGCGATGACGCTGCCTGCGGTCAACACGCCGCTTCCCAATACGAGTCTGGCAAAAAACCCGAATAACCAATGTGACCAAAAAGAGTGCTCGCGCATTTACCTTGCCTTCAATTTAGCCACGGCCCGAAGGCGAACAAATAAGGTCGCTTCAGCCCTTCGTCCCGAATGCGTCGATCGCTCCAATGACAGCGCTGACGGGCGGTCTCACCTTGAACGATTCTTCGTAAAGCTTCGTTCGGATGACGCCATTTTTGTCGAGGATGAAAATAATCGGTCTCGGTACGCCGTAAGCTCGATTGCCGGGCGGATATTGCGGGTCGCGTAACTTGTAGAGGTCGATGACCTCCGACTTCGGATCAGACAAGAATGTGAAGGAGATGTGCCGCTTGTCCGCAAACGTCTTTAAAATCTCGGGGCTATCGTAGGAGAGCGCAACGATCCGATAGCCGCGTTTCTCGATCTCCGCTGCTCCGCTATTCATGTCGATCAATTGGGCCTGACAATACGGACACCAATCGGCGGAACGAAAGAACATCAGGACCAGTCCCTTACTGCCCATCGCATCAGTTAGGGTACGGGGCATACCAGTTTGATCTAGACGCTTGCCGATGTCTGGAGCGGTCACGCCGACCGGCGGCCCGAGCTCTTCAGCTCTCACAGGTTTAGCCGAAGACACAGCGGTAAATATTGTCAACGTCACCATCAACTTAAACAGCTTCGTGGTTCGAAAAACGACGGCCATGCGCTCCTCCATTTGCCCTTTCGTAGGTTAGGGACCGAATAACCTATAAAGTGCATCACACGCTGCGAGCCTCACTAAAGAGGCTCGCTATTCGGTTGTTGCTCCGCCGGGAACATGACTGGCTGATCGCACAGAGCAAAGGGCGCGATCTGCGGAAAGCTGTCCCGGCCCCCAAGCCATTATTGCTAGTGCCATGGCGGCCCAGGTAAGATGGACGGGCCAGCCATCAGGGATCGTCAATTCCACGACTAATGTCATGAACAGCAGGCCGGCTGCGACAAAGCGCGTCCCCAACCCAAGAACAAGAAGCACCGGAAATAATATCTCTCCGCAACCGGACAAAAATGCCATGAGCGCCGGCGCTGGAAAATCATAGGGCCCCCCAGGAAGATGCAGCTTGAACTCGTCTGTAAAGAGTGTGACGGCAGCGTCGTTCAAATGCAGAAAACCGTTCCATTTGAGGATGCCCGACTTCCAAAACGGTACCGCCAAAGCGACTCGAAGCACGAATTGTGTCAGCGAGGAAAAGGCGATGAAGCCGATAACCCCGATCGCCCGATCGGTAGTCATCGTCAGGCGTGAAATGGCGCCGCCATAGTTCCGCTCGCTGACAGCCTGCATCGTCGCTCTCCGTGTTGAAATGCGGTAAAAACGCCGGCTTCCATCACCCTCGCTATGGCTGCCGGGAAGTCGAAGGATGGTATCTCGTCAAGTACCGCCTCTGCGGCAACAGCCAGCGGATTTCCGTTAATCAGGTTGCCGAGAAACGCGGCTTCGCCTGGTGCCAGAAGCCTCACTTCGACTTCTGTGTCGGGCCGAGTAACAAGCGCATCTTCTGCCGAGCTAGACCTCAAGGAACTAACGGGCTCCTCACTGCGGTTCATTGCGAAGATCGCCACCGCAGGATAATCCGATTTCACGATGCGCGTTGCCGGATGAGCCACGAAGATCAACTCGCCGACACGATCGGTGGAAACCTCGGTTAGGGCAGCCGGGGTCAGTGGAGGCGCGTCGCCGGCATGATACGCGTCCAACCATGCCCGCTCGATGCGCGCGACGTCAGCGAGCCAGGGCATATCTTGCGCGTACTCATAGCTTCTTACAAAAGCTGGAAAATCACGACCGTACTCAAACAGCAGCGGAGATAATGGCGGTGTCGCACGGACATGAAAACGGGCCATCGCCCTAAAGAAGTCGACGCCAGTGATCCTCTGGGTGGCCGGATATATCGCAGCCAGCGCATCGATAAGGCTGACGGTAACGTTGTTGCGATAGACATTGTAGCGCTTGGCTGCCGCCTTGCCGGGTGGACCCACTACTCCAATTGGAACTGGAAGCGATGGAATGGTGAGCGCAGGCGCAAAGTGATCTGCGAAGTTCCTGTGCAAATCATCGTCCCGGTCAGGCCGCATGTTCGGCCATCCCGTTGCCGTCCAAAGCCCGGTCCAGGATAACCTGGGCAGCCGCAGCTTCAGCCCTGAGGATCGGCCAATCGGGGATCTTGCTGTCCCACTCGATCAGAGTGGGAAGAGGACCGGACCGCAAGATGATAGTCGCGTAAAGCTTCCACACGGCATCGGCTACAGGCCCATCATGGCTATCGATCAAAAGGAGCTCTCCCTCATCGTCAGTTTGCTCGGCATGGCCGGCGAGGTGAATCTCTCCGACGGAGTCGAGGGGAAAACTCGCGAGGTAGTCGAGTGCCGAATTGCCGTGATTGGTAGCGGAAACAAAGACATTGTTAATGTCCAGCAACAAGCCGCAGCCCGTACGCTGTACGACTGCACGAAGGAAGTCCGTCTCGCCTAGCGTTGAGGAAGAAAACGCAACGTAAGTCGAGGGGTTTTCCAGCAAGATTCGGCGGCCAATCGCTTCTTGCATGTGATCGATGTGCGAGCATACGAGATCGAGCGTTGATTTCGTGTATGGCAACGGCAGGAGATCATTGAAGAATATCGACTGGTGCGTCGACCAGGCAAGATGTTCGGAGACGAGTTCGGGCTCGTAGCGTTGGACCAAGGCCCGAAACCGTCTCAAATGCGCTTGATCCAGAGGCTGAGGCCCGCCGATCGACATACACACACCATGTAATGAGAGAGGGTGTTCGCGACGGATGCGTTCCAAGGACCGATGAGGCGGTCCCCCGGCTCCCATATAATTTTCCGCGTGAACCTCAAAGAATCCCCGCATGGATCCATCCGCTAGGATGGCGTTGAGATGTTCGGCCTTGAAGCTCGCCCCGGCAAGCCCCCAGAGCGGCAACGGGGAGGGGAGGAGACGATTGCCAGGGCGTGTCTGCTGCTTTTTACGATCTGGATTCATCGTCGTCTCCACCCCTCGCAGGATCAGATGGGGCTCAAGGAGCCATGCTTTCCGCCGGGAACTTCGATGCTCGTGCAAGTACCGCCACGAACAAACTTCCAAGAGTTCCCCTGGAAGTCCATCGTCGACGTTCCCTGACACGTCGTGCCTGGGCCGGCGGCGCAGTCGTTCTGTGCTTTGAGGGCAACTCCGTAGCATTTCTCCTTGTGAGCGGCCGTAGCGGCTGCGCCCTCTTCCTTGGTCAAGGGCGCGGCGCTTGCCATCGTTGCCGCGGCGGTCGCGATGGCGCTGGCAAGAAGGGTCGAACTGATAATGGTTTTTGCGGACATGCAGTCTCTCCAGATTACGGTAGCGCCCCAATTGGGCACGGTGATGTTACGTTCCCTGATTGTCAGTGTTACGCTGCTATTGCTATAGGACGATCAACTTTAGAGAATTTCAGTTATAGAACAAGTGGTTCAGAATTGCCTCGACCCGCTCGTGATATCGAGATTGTATAGGGCTGCCTAGACGGCGACGAGCCTGACGATGGCAACTCAAGACTTATTTTTGATCATATGTTTAAAAATATAGGAAATCTTAATCGGCGCAAACGAAATTCCTCGTTCAAATGTTTCTTGCCTGGTGGGCGGTTTTTCGAGGGGCAATGGATGGCCTTGTTCAACAATTTGAAAATAGTCTGGAAAGTGGCTGTCATCGCGGCTGTACTTGGGGTTGCGAGCGTCCTCTCCGTAGGCTTCGCCGCAATAAAGATCCATCACGTTGATGACGCCTATTCTAACCTGGTCAACCGCGTTGACGTTGCCACCGTCTCGGTGGCCAGGGGAAGCCGCAATATCGAGAGCTTCGTTTCCCTGGTCTATCAACTGGTCACAGAGCCATCGGCTGAGGGCAGTTCCAGGTTGTTGGCCCGAAACACCGAGGAAAAAAACGGATACGAAGAACGGTACGCTGAGGCGCTCCGGCTGATTCCAGAGAAGGCTGATGAACTTGACCGGCTTCATGAACAAGCAATAGCGATGTTTAAAGGTTGCGCGTTGGTCGTACAGGTTGTTGCCAGCGCTGACACGCCCGAAGAAACCGCGAAGTCGGTCGAAGTGCTGAAATCGCAATGCGCGCCGTTGGCGGCGGCGGTGCTGGACGAACAGACGAAAGTATTGGACGATCTGGTGGCCTATGCGAGAGCGACTGCGAGGCGTGTTTCAACGGAAGCACGGTTCGGCGTCCAACTGGCGATCGCACTGGTGATCGCAGGACTGGCCACATCGTTTGTTGGAGCAATGTGGGTAGGGGTTGGCGGCTTGTCGCGCCCGATAACCAACCTGAAGGTGGTCATGGAGCGATTGGCCGTAGCGGATTTTCACGTAACCGTACCCGAAATGGACCGGCGCGACGAAATCGGCCAGATGGCTAGGGCGGTTGAGGTCTTCAAGACCAATGGCATTGAAATCGAAAGACTTAAGGGCCAGCAGGCCGCAATGGAGGAGCACGCGGTACAACAGAGAAGACGGGATATGGAGCGGCTAGCGACGGCGTTCCACGATTCGGTAGGTGAGATCATTCAGAATGTTTCTTCGGCAGCGGCGAGGATGGAATGTTCCGCCAATTCTCTGACCATAACCGCCGAAAAAACGGCCGCGCGATCATCGGTCGTTGCTCAGGCGGCGGACGCTGCGTCTTTGAACGTTCGGTCTGTCGCTGTTTCCGCTGAAGACATGGCCTCCACCGTTCAGGACATAAGTGCGCGCGTCAAAGAGTCGGCGACTATCGCCGGCCAAGCAGCAACGCAGGCTCAGCAGATAAACAGCGGAGTGGAAACGCTTTCCGAGGCTGCGACACGTATCGGAGACGTGATAGAGGTTATCAGCGCGATTGCAGGTCAAACCAATCTTCTTGCCCTGAATGCGGCGATAGAGGCCGCGAGGGCGGGAACGGCGGGCCGGGGATTTGCTGTCGTCGCCGCCGAGGTCAAGTCTCTGGCCGAGCAGACAACAAAAGCGACCGGCGAGGTCGCCCAACAAATATCGGCGATTCAAAACGCTACGGAAGCGTCGGTCTCTGCGATCAAGGAGATTACGGAGACCATCAGTCGCGTCTCGGAGATATCCTCGACGGTTGCAATCGCGGTTGAGGAGCAAGGGGCTGCCACTCACAGAATCGCGCAGAACGTGCAACAAGCATCCGAGGGAACGAGCACAGTTGCGTCAAATATAAGCGACGTCGAAAAAGAGTCGAAGGAGACGGGTACCGCGTCCGCCGACGTGCTTGCTGCGGCGGAGTCTCTTTCGGCACAAAGCCGGCGATTGGAAACCGAAGTTGCGACGTTTCTCGCGACCATACAGGCCGCTTGAGCCATTCGCCAGCTTTTGCGCCTTGTCGGGTTGCGTTGCGGGCAGAACCAACTCGTCGATGCCGTTATCAAGGATTTGACGGCTACGTTCGATCCCGTCACGCAACGCGCCTCAAATATCCGCCGAAGGCGGGCTTTGCGCACGACTTGTACACGTTAGCCGGAATGTTTCGCCTCAGACGAGATCAGGCGTCGTCAACGCGATCCGGCAAGCGGCGCTCGCCGTCGGCTGGAGGAGTCCCTTCGATCATTCGCGGCAGACAGCGGCTCGCAAAAGCTCTGTTGCGACTGGACGTAGAAATGATAGTGATTCGCTCGTTTAGGCATCGGTGTCATCTATCGCGCGGCACTGCGTCGTCGAGTGGGACGAGTGTCGTCTAATAATCCCAGTATGGGTCGCAGGAGACCTTCGAGTAACTTACGCTCCGGTCTAACGCGTGCGAGCACTCTAATACCAAGGAGAACGCTTAGCAGAGATCTGGAAAGATCCTCCGCCGATTGCGTTTTCGAGATCGTACCTTGCTTTTGACCTTTTGAGACGCATCGAAAGAAGAATTCTTCCACCTCGTCGAGAAATGTGCCGACAATATCGAGAAATGCGCTGTCGTGTGGGGCGCTTTCGATAGCCGAATTCACAAGCATGCAGCCGCGCCGTTGTTTATCTGTGAGGGACCGTTTGATGATTTCCTGGAGAAAGGCGACAATGGCCTCGCGGGGAGGGAGGCTAGGTTCAATTCGCCCAATGCGCTCTCTAAACGTCTGATCCAAATATCGATTTAGCGCTCGCTCATACAACGAGCGCTTGTCGCCAAAGGCGTTGTAAAGACTCGCGCCCGCGATGTTCATTTCGTCGGCGAGGTCACGGACCGACGTTGCTTCGTAACCGCATTGCCAGAACTTCTGGATTGCGGCGTCCAGTACCGCAGCCTCGTCGAACTCTCGGGGCCTCGCCATCGTCGCAGGTCTCCAACCGTCAGGCCCCCCATCAACAGGATGCCTCTGGTCTCCTTTAACACTTGAAACAGTTGGCTGACAATCGCCGAGGTGCCCGCATGTCTCACCCCCAACCTTCCCGATCAAAACGCGGAGAGGCGGCCTTTCATTATAAATCGATCGATCTATAATCGCTCTCGCGGCGTTGTCGGACGGGAAGAGCCGGGAGCGAAACTATGCGGAGGGAACCGTGACCGTACACTTGGAAGGAACGCTACCGGCAGCCTTACGAGCCAGTTGGCCGTACGCTCCGCATTACGCGAATGTCAATGGCTGGCGTATGCACTATATCGACGAGGGCAAGGGCGACCCCGTCGTGCTGCTCCACGGGAATCCGACGTGGGGCTTCCTTTATCGTGAAGTGATAGCCCCACTTGTTAGTTCAGGACGACGCGTTGTCGTCCCGGATATGATTGGGTTTGGTCTTTCAGAAAGGCCTACCCGTGAACATGCGCATTCCCTCGACGGGCATATAGCCAATCTGACAGCTCTCATGCGCCAACTCGGCCTAGAACGGATAGCGCTCGTCTGCCACGATTGGGGCGGTCCCACCGGGCTTTCGTTCGCGATGAGCAATCAAGCTCTCGTTCGTGCGCTCACGGTGATGAGCACGTGGGCTTGGCCTCTTCCTCCTGCAGAGTTCCACACGCGCATTTTTCCTTGGCGCATGATGCATGCTCCACTGGTCGGGCCTTACCTCCTCGGCAACCATTGTGCTCTTGCCGGCCGTGGGGTCTATCTCTCGGTGGTCGATCGCGAAAAGTTTTCTAGCAACGCTTCGTGGGCCTATGAAGCGGTACTTCCGGATCCGGCTACGCGACTCCTCACCTGGGTATGGCCGCGTTGGATTCCGCTCGACGAGAACGCGAGGGCGTTTGAGCGCTTCGAGTGGCTCGAACGGCAATTGTCCGGTTCGAAGCTTCCGACCTTAATCATCTGGGGACGCGAGGACGAAGTATTCGACCCGGCCACGTTTTCGAATCGTTTCAAACAGCTGCTTCCTCACGCCGAGGGACCGCATCTCGTCACTGGTCGCCATTTTTTGCAAGAGGATTCTGGACGTGAGATAGCGGACCTGATCCGTTCCTTCTTGGACCGTCTCGACGCAGAGGAGGACGGCCTGTGACCGAAGTGGCAATCATCGAGAAGCCCGATCTTCGGGGAAAACGCCTCTCCTTCGCGCTGGCGGAAGACCGGGTATCGCACTATCCCGAATTCCGAGATTTCTTTGTCCGAACGTTTGACTTGGACCGCAAGGGCCTTGCGGAACCGGCATTCGTTCGTGCCCCGTCCGGCTTCGCCTACGCATTCATTTTCATCGGTAGAAGCGGCGAGCCGTTCCCGTCAGGTCTTGAAATCCATGCTGTCGTCGACGCGATGGAGCCTATCGAAGGGACGACCATGGATCGAGATATCTGGTCGATCTTGCGCTGGATGATCGGCGGCATCGGCGGTCCCTGGACGGTCGAGGATTTCGACCAGACCGGACGTTTGTATCGCGTACCCGCAGCTCCAAAAGGTTGAATAGCCGGGCAGATGTCCTGTCATTGACCGGCCGCAAGGTCCAGAGTGTCGAGCTATGCGATTAAATGATGACACTGTTACTCCGAACAGCGCTTGATGAATTTTAGATCGTGTGATCTAAAAGATAGCGCTGGTTACCGGCCGCGAGCACCTTCGGATTGAACTACTCGAATCGCGGCTGGCAGGATGCCCAAACAATCGAATTCGTCTGGGAGCGTCTCTTGGCAGTTCGTGCAGGCTATCGCTTTGCGCGGTCCGGGCGTTGCGATTTTTCCGAGTCGGTTTGTCCCGACGAAACTGGAGCTTCGCCATGATCTTCGAGTTTGGGACGTCATCGCGTTTCGCTTTGGAGAGGGGGTGCTGCTGACGCCGGCACTGCCGACAGGTCCATCGCGGCTACGGCTTGACGCGTGGCGCGAGGGGATGGTCCTAGCCTGGCTGTGGCGAGCGGTGCTTATCATTCTGGTTGCGATAGGCCTCAAATTGACGTCGGCAGCTTTGGTTTCGTCCGTACCAAGAGCGTTGATGCCGCTATTTGCGGGACTGATCGCGTGGCGCTTCTTGTGCGAAGTCCCACACAAAAGAGAGCTGTTCGGCTGCGGAATGATCGGCACCGGGTTCGTGACGCTGGTCTACTGTTGTTTTCGGGCCGAAAGCGTTCTCGATACCGTCGGCGTTGCGGCTCTCGTAACGGCTGCTACCATGTGGGCATTCTATAGTTTGGAGGTGCATCGCGCGGCGCTTACCTCGCGCCAAGCGACATCGCTGGTCCGTTTCCGGTCCGCGCTCCTCTATCCGCCATTCTCTTTCGGACTCGGGCTGTTGAACCTGATGCGGGCCTCGGGTGAGGGCGTAGTAGCGCTGTTCTCGCTCAATTGCACCGTCGCCCCGCTCGGCCGGACGCCGCTGCTGCGATTATTGCGCTCGTGCCGATCATGACGACGCTGTTGGCGATACCGGTTCTCGGCGAATGGCCGTCGTGGTCATCGTCGGCAGTCGCCTGCCTCGTTGGGCTGGGAGTCGCTTTCGCCGCCATCTCGCCCATCCAAAGTAGCCCAAAGGGAGAAAGCTAATGATCCGCTTCTATTATCATCCGACGCCCAATCCGGCGAAAGTCGCGCTTATGCTGGAGGAGGTCGGCTTGGCCTATCAGTTGGTGCCGATCGATACTAGCAGGGGGGAGCAGCATGCGCCCGAGTTCCGGGCGGTCAATCCAAACGGAAAAGTGCCTGCCATCGTCGACAGTGACGGGCCTGGCGGAAAAGAAGCCCGAGTTTTCGATTCCGGTGCGATTCTGCTCTATCTGGCGGAAAAAACCGGACGTCTTATGGGGATGCCCGCCGACAGACCCGAGCTGCTGTCATGGCTTTTCTTCATCGCAACCGGTATCGGGCCCTTCTCCGGACAAGCCGTGCATTTCCAGCACGCGGCGCCTGAGAAGCTCTCTTATGCTATCAATCGGTATCGTCGCGAAGTCGAACGGCACTACGAAGTGCTCGATGTTCATTTGAAAGGCCGCGAATTCGTCGTCGGTAAAGACTTCTCGATTGCCGACATCTCGGGATGGGGATGGGTCGAGCGTGCGCCCCGCGTGCTGCCGGGCGACACGCCCCCTCTTGCGGCGTTCCCTAATATCGAACGTTGGTATCGGGAGGTCGACGCCCGTCCGGCGGTAGCGAGAGCCCGGGCGGTAGGAAAAGATCATGCCTTCAAGAAGGAAGTGGATGAGGACACGCGCCGAGCGCTTTTTCCTTCGAACTATCCCAAGGCCTCTCGGTAGAGCACAGTAGAAACCTCCAAACATGGTCGGATGGCGAAATGAAACTTCGAGGAAAACGAGCGCTGATTACGGGCGGTTCGAGCGGCATTGGTTTTGCGATCGCCGAGGCGATGTTGGCCAGAGGCGCAACGGTCGCCATTACCGGACGACGATCGGAAGTCCTGGCCGAAGCGGCCAATCGGCTTCGTCAGAATGGTCACGATGTCGAATCGGTCGCGGCGGATGTCGGCACGGAAAAGGGTCGTCAGACCACGCTTGAGCACGCGTTAGACAAACTCGGCGGACTGGATATCCTCGTGAACAACGCCGGCGGAGTGAGAGCCGGCCGGCTCGAGGACACGACTGAGGCTGAAATCCGGAAGATGATCGAGGTCGATCTTGTGGCCCCGATCATGTTGACACGCGCGGCGTTGCCTTCGCTGCGCGCGAGCGGCGACGGTCTGGTCGTCAACGTTACTTCGGGCATAGCGCTTGTTGCGGCGCCGTTTTATGCGACGTATGCCGGAGTCAAAGGTGGTTTGGCGAAATTTGGAGAATCGCTTCGACGCGAGCTGAAGGGTGAGGGTGTACAGGTCATGACGGTATACCCGGGAGCGACCGACACTCCCATGATGAGTTCGTCTCGCGCTGGACCCGAACTCGGCTTTACACGAGAGCCGGCGAACGCGGTCGCCGTGGCCGTGGTGGAAGGAATCGAGCAGGATGCCTTCGAGGTGATCCGTGGAGGCGAGGCCCGAGCGAAGATGATCGCCTTAAATCGCGACGACCCGGCAGCCCTCGACAAACGCTTTCTAGATCTCAAGCCGGCGCTCGCGGAAGCCGTCCGCGACCATTCGGCACTTTAGTCCGGAATAAGGTTTCGCTGTTGGCGTACTAAGTAGCATTGCAACAAGGGAAACCTCCAATGACACGTTTCGCACTCTACGTCGAACTGAAGGCAAAGCAGGGCCGGGAAGAGGACGTCGCAAGTTTCTTGGCTAACGCCCGGAATCTTGTCTTGGCCGAAGCCGGCACTGTTGCCTGGTTCGCTGTGCGCTTCGACAAGACGACCTTCGCGATCTTCGACGCCTTTAACGATGAGGCCGGGCGAACCGCACATCTGAACGGTGCCGTGGCGGCTGCGCTGATGGCGAACGCGGCGGACCTGCTTGCCGCGCCGCCTGAGATCCGTCAGCCAGCAGTGCTTGCGGACAAGCTTCCAACCTGACTCTGGTCATCCGTCGAACGCTCGATTGCAAGCGAGCGGATCGATAACGGGATTATCGCGATGCTAACGATCTGGGGACGGGCCAATTCCGTCAACGTGCAGAAAGTGCTGTGGTGCTGCGGCGAGCTTGGCTTGGCGTATGAGAGGATCGATGCGGGCAACGAGTTCGAAGTGAATAAAACCGCCGAATACCGCGCACTCAACCCGAACGGCCTTGTGCCCACGATCGAAGACGGAGAAATTAAGCTTTGGGAATCGAACGTGATCGTTCGATATCTCGCTCACAAAAACGGGAATGGTTTGCTGTGTCCCCCGGACATCGGGACGCGCTTTGACGCCGAGCGTTGGATGGACTGGCAAGCGACCGTGTTTTGGCCGGCGTTGCGCCCGTTATTCATCGAACTAGTCAGAACAGCCCCGGCAAAGCGTGACCCCGCGGTTGTCTCAAAGGGCATGAAGCTGTGCCTGGCCGCTGTCCGAATTCTCGATGAGCGACTTTCCGATCGAACTTTTCTCGCCGGCGACGCTTTTTCGATGGGCGACATCCCGGCAGCTACGACCATCCATCGATGGTATGCGTTATATATCGATCATCCGGAATTGCCCAACGTGCAGCGGTGGTACAACCTCATGAAACAGCGCCAGCCATTTCGTGAAGCGGTGATGACGCCGTTGAGTTGAACGACATACCGGTTGGGAAACGGCGGACTTCATAGGCGATATCGCGCCCAAGTTTCGGATCGGCATAGCTCGAATCGAGCCGCGAGCGCGCCCGGCGGGCGTCCCCCGATATGGTGGAGTCGCGACAGTGGCGGCGGTTTCCAAGATGATTGTGAGTCGCATGTTAGACGCCAGGCGCTCGACTCGCCAGGTCCGAAACGGGGCCTTCCGGTCCCAACGCCTACGCGAAGCCGCAATGTAGGTATTCGCGATTGTCGATGGAAACGGCGACATGATCGCCAGGTCTCACGGGGTGCAGACCGAGCGGCGTACCTGCAAGCACGATGTCTCCCGGTCTCAAGATTTCACCAAAGCGATCGAGATCGCTCTGCAACCAGTCGATGGCTTCGGTCGCGCCGCCTTGCATGGCCCACAACGGTCCGGCATCAACGGTCGTACCATTGATGGCCACCGATAGGGAACGTGCGTTTTCCCACTTCTCCAGCGGCGTCGTCTTGAGTTCACTGGATACGATCACGCCGGCATTGATCCCGTTATTGGCCACCAGTTCGGCAAGTGTCCTACGCGGCGCCCTGAAGACGAATTGATGTAGTTCGATCACGGGAAAAGCCCCCGCGATTCGTCCGTTGTCGCCGATTCGAAGGGCCATTTCTCCCTCGATCGCGGGATTTGTGAATGCCGTATGTCGAAGCTTCTCACCGCCGTTTCGGATTTCACTTCGAAACAGGCGTGCGTGGATAGGTCCGCTCATGCCGAACTGTTCGACGACGCCGGCGCCGATGCAACCGACCTTGTATCCAGCGATTGCGTCTCCGGCGGCGCAGCGCAGGCGCGCAGTCTCCATTTGGATCGCATAGGCTTCATCCAACGTCACCGACAATTCCGGATCGGCGAAGGAACTGCCCGGCTCGGCCCGCCGATAGTCGTGCCATTGCCGAGCGGCCAAAGACTTAAGCCGCGGCGTCAGAGGGATGACGTTCTGCGCCGTCATCGCTAAGCCAGCCGATATTTAGCGACGGCATCAGCATCCCAAGCGAGCCCGTTGCCAGGACGGTCGGAAGGAATTGCTAAGCCGTTCTCGATTCGCAGCGGCTGCTGCAGGATCGGATTGGCCCAGTCGACGTATTCGAGCCAATGGCGGCCTGGCGTTGCCGCCAGCAAATGTGCGCTTACTTCGGGAAACAGATGCGAAGATACTTCGCGGTCGTACGCCGCTGCGAGACCGGTTGCTCGCTGCCAGCCGGTGACGCCGCCGATCCGGACGAGGTCAAGCATCACGTAGTCCGATGAACCCGCCTCCAGAGCCGTTGCCATCGGACGTAGCCCGGTGAAATTCTCTCCGATCTGGATAGGCGTTCTCGCAGCTTGAGCCAGAAGCGCCATGTGATGGTAGTCGTCGTGTCGGATCGGCTCCTCGATCCAGTAGATTCCCTCGTGATCGAGCGCGTACGCAGATTGCAGTGCATCCGCAAACGTCAGCGCTTGGTTGAAGTCGACCATGACCCGCACGTTATCAGGTAGCCGTCGTCGTACCGCTCTAACGGTCGCTAGGTCGTACTCGAAGCAGCTTCGTCCGAGTCTCAACTTGACAGCGGTAAAACCACCTTCCAACAACGCTTCAGCTTCATCGGCGGCGGCATCCGGCGGCATCAGCCCGAGCCCGTTGCTGTTGTAGGCCGCGATCGGCTTCAGGCTCGCCCCGAGATAGACCGCAAGCGGCACATTCGCCGACTTGGCGACGGCATCCCAAGCCGCTGCATCGATGGACGAGGCGACCATAGCCAGAGGCCCGCTCAGGCCCGGAAGCCTGAAATGCCGCGAAACTATAAGAGCGATGTCAAGCGGAGCCAGAGGTTCGCCTTCCAATAACTCGCTTAGCTCAGCCACCACGGGCAACAGCGAACGCGCGATCGATTGCTGGTAGCAAAACGCGTATCCGTGACCCCGAACGCCGTCCCGCGTCAGAAGGTCGACCAGCAGCAGACAGGCCTCGTCGATGCTTTTGGCGCTCGTTCCAAGAGGCCGTTTCATGGGCAACTTCACCGCTGTCGCCGTCAGTGAACGGAGCACTGGCGGGCTGATGCGCGATATCGGCGACCCAGATGACAAGGCCAAAGGAACTCCGTTTTTACCTATTATTTAACGATCGATCCAGAATTGCGCAAGCCATTCCCTTCGTCGATGGCAGCACCTAGACTTGCACGGAGGAGCTTATTTCAGGGTTCGTCGGCAAGATGTCGGAAAGCGCCGCGAGGCCATTGACCTTGTAGTCGGGCTCGAGGCCCAGTTCGTCCATTTGCGTTCGCAGCGCCCTGAACATGGTCAAGGGCGCGACTAGATCGGCTCTCTCGCATGCCTTCTGCATGGCTTCTGGTGTCACCCTCTCGATCCAGGCGACCTTCAGCCCGACGGCCTTTGCACCGATCGCATCCCAAGGATTGGACGATACGAAGAGGACGTCGGAAGGCCTTACGCCAAGTCGAGATTCGATCAAAGAATACGCATCGGGGCTCGGTTTGAAAATCCGATTGGCATCGATACTGATTGTCGCGTCCAAAATAGTATCGAGGCCGGTATTTCGCACCAAACTCGCGAGCATCTCAGTGCTGCCGTTCGATAGAATGGCTCGCTTGTAGCTCTTCAAGGACAGCAACGCCGGTTTCGCATCCGGATACAGATCGAGATGGACATACTTGTCCATGATCTCCTCGAAGATGCTCACGTCGCACTTCAAACCCAGGATTTTCAGCGTGTAGCTCAAAGACTCTCTTGTAATGACGGAAAAATCTGCGTAGCGCCGCATCAAGGATCGAAGCCACGTATATTCGAGCTGTTTGACGCGCCAGACCTGGGTGATGAGTTCTCCATAGCCCGGGAACGTCTTGTCGGTAACGGCCGCAACGGATTGGATGTCGTAGAGAGTGCCATATGCGTCGAAGACAACTGCTTTCATAGTCACGAGGGAAGCTTTCTCTATTATGAGGATCGTTCAGGGACGATGCCGGTATGGACTTGCAGCAGAAATGCGTCGAAGCGCTTTTCGTTCTCCAAGTCGCGACCGGCGATCAAGGTGCCAAAAACGGCCCCGAGAAAACCTAACGGTAGAGATATAATCGTGGGATTGACGAGCGGCCAAACGGCATCGCTTCCGCGCATGGCCGGACCGATCATGGCCAACACGACGGAACTGATCAGGCCCATGGCCATTCCACCGACGACACCCCCCGTGTTGAAGCGCCGCCAGAACAGCGAGAGCACCAGGACCGGGAAGTTCGCGCTGGCGGCTACGCAGATGGCAAGGATCACGAGAACCGCGACGTTTATTCCCTGAGCAAGAATGCCGAGTGCGATGGCGAGAAGTCCGATAACGACTGCCGTCACGCGCGCTATCCGAACTTCGCGCCGACCGTCGACCTTGCCACCTTTCATCCAGTTCACGTAGAAATCGTGCGCGATGGTGCTTGACGTCGACAAGGTGAGCGCCGAGACGACTGCGAGGATAGTCGCGACCGCCACCGCCGCCACGAACCCGAGCATAAGTTCACCGCCAAATGTACCTTTACCGCCGCCGAGATATTGAGCCAACAAGGGTAGCGTGAGATTGCCACCCTTGTCGGCGGCACGGATCGTGTCCTGTCCGACGAAGTCGGCGGCCGCGAGCCCGAACAGCGTCGTCGCCGCAAAAAACGCTCCGGCCAAAAACATGACCCAGACCACGGACCGTCGTGCTGCGCGGGCGTCAGGAACCGTATAGAAGCGCGTCATCACGTGCGGCAGGCCCGCCAGCCCCAGAGTGTAGCCCAATCCCAACGAGATCTGATCGAAGGGGTTCTTGAGATAGTTGCCCGGAAGGAGATATTTGGCGCCGTATTTTGCTTCGTCGTCCGCAAAGAAGGTGAGCGCATCGAAATGAACCAGCGAAAGCGCCATGAGTAGCATGATAGCGCCGGCTCCGAGCATCAAAACCGCCTTGACGATCTGCACCCATGTGGTCGCCAGCATGCCGCCGAACGCGACATAGACGATCATGCTTAGGCCGACGAAGACCACGGCCCAATCGTACGATATACCGGTCAACAATCGAACCAGCACGCCGGCGCCCGCCATCTGGGGCATCAGGTACGCGAAGTTGACGATGACGGTTCCTGTTATCGCTGCGAGAAGCGAGGTGCGGGTTTGCATGCGGCTGCGAATGACGTCGCCGAGCGTGTATTTTCCGGAGTTGCGAAGAGGCTCCGCGATCAGGAACAGAACGGTGCAGAAGGCCACGAGCGGCCCCAGCGCATAGAAAGCGCCGTCCATACCGTATAGCGCGGTCAGTCCGGTAAAGCCGAGAAAGGCGGCGGCGCTGCACCAATCGCCGGCCAGAGCGAAACCATTCTGCGCCGCTGTAAGACCACTGTCCGCGGCGTAAAAGTCGCTGGTCGTGGTGGTCCGCTTGGCAGCCCAATAAGTGATGCCAAGGCTGATCAGCAAAATCGCGATAAAGATGGTAAGCGTGATGCTCACGGGTCCGACCTCCGGATCGAAGCCTGATCCGCGGCCTTTGAGGCAAGCGGGTCGAACTTGTTGTTGGCGATGCGCTCATAGACAACCGCGAGCACCCACGACATCAAATAATTGACCCCAATCAGGGTAAAGCCCAGGTTCAAAGAGCCGACGATCTTCAACGACATCAGATCTTTGGCGAAGCCAGCCAGCGCAGTCAATCCGATGTAACCGGTCATGAAAGCGACGGTCATGGGTACGAGAAACCTGACCTTCTCCGCCACTAACAGTCGAACGAACTCTCGCGCGGCTTCCGGCCGCGCCTCGCTACCAGACATCATCCCTCCCATATCGCCCGCTTTTGCGCAGGTTGGCCTCCGCCAGTTTTCGTACCGATGGGGCTTGCCATCTTTACGCAGGCGCCCGCTAGTGGCAAAATGAATTATAGCGATACTTGGTATCGGATTTAGCGATTGTGGAGACGGCGATGAATCTGGATATCGATTGCCTTCGTTCGTTTCTCGTGGTCGCAGACGCCATGAGTTTCTCGCGTGCGGCCGAGGCGGTTGGTCGCTCGCAGTCGACCATAAGCCAGCAGATCGCGAAACTTGAGACCCAGGTCGGCCGGCCCCTGCTTTCTCGGCGCAAGGGAAGGGTATTGGAACTGACGACCGAAGGCGGCCGGTTGATGCAGTACGCGCGACGGATACTCAAGCTCAACGACGAGGCCTACGCCTCCATGTCCGACGATCTGCTGACGGGCTTCGTGCGTCTTGGTGTCCCGCTCGATTTTTTCGGCCGGGATTTTGCGGCCTGGCTCGCGCGGTTCAAGGCGAAACATCCGATGGTCGGACTGGAAGTCGAGGCCAACCAGTCCGAAAGCTTACAGAAGCGCAGCGCTCGTGGAGACTTCGACCTTGCTTTCTTCAAACAGGAGGCCGGGGCAAAGTTCGGCACCGTAGCGCTGCGCGAGCAATTGGTTTGGGTCAGCGGCCCGAACTACACCGCCAACGATTCGGATTCTCTTCCTTTGATTCTGTTTCCCGAGGGATGCACGTATCGCCGCATCGCCATCGCTTCCCTGAAGGATCATGGTCGTCCCTGGCATCTCAGTTTTGTCAGCCCGAGCTTCGAATGTCTCAGATCCGCCGCCACGGAGGGCATGGGAATAACGGTTCTCGCTCGAGCCTTGGTTTCGGCTCCGCTCAAGATCGTTCCTCACGGCAGGCGCTTGCCGCAGTTGCCTTCGATCGAACTCGTGTATTCGTTTGGACGGCGCAGCAATTCCCGTGTCGTCGGCGAACTCGCCAATCATTTGGCCGATCGTTTGGCCTCGGTCGTCCCGTAAAATCTGCTGATCTCCCGTTTGGAGGCACGAAGCTCCGTTCCACCAAAATTGCCTCTTCAATCCGCAGGGGACATTGTTCGCGAGGCGCCGCACGGGCGGAAAATGATCCATCTTTCGGGCCTTAAGCGACTTCGGTAAGGTCGCGGACGGCAGGTGTTTTCGGAGGGGTTACTGATCTTGACGACGAAGTCTCTGATTCGAATTCATTTTAGGAGCCAGCTTCGTCTAAAAGCGGCTAAGCCTGCCGTTACGAGGACGCGGATATCGGCGAAGTGTTCGCGCAGAGGCGGTCATCGAACCTGCGAGCCGAACGCTCCTCCACATGTGAGATGGTCGGGAGTTAGTCGCTCGGGATGAAGCCGACGGCGAAGACGCGACAGCTTGGTCGGCGATCTTACGCGCATCGTTCCACATTCCACACGCAATCCCTATTGTGAAGCGCGGCCCGATCGACGCGTTTTGCCGTTATTGGCGAGCAGAGATCTGTGTTGAGCTGGAGACCTGACACTTGTTCACATGCCGCCTGCGCCTCCGGCCTTTCGATCAGGATCCTCATCTATCGAAGGAGGCCACTGCTTGCAGTCGAAGCTTCGAGTTGCGCCGGTGCAGACCACGTCTGCTTGACTGGAAGGCTTCGTAATAGGCCGCGCCTGGCCGGACAATCTGTGATCGCTGAAGTGAATATTCTCCCGGGTCTTCTCTTCCGCTCGGGCGTTCGTCGCGGCCTTGGCTGGCGCGATGAAGGGAACCAGAACCAGCGCTGTCGCGCCTATGGATAGTGTCAAAAGCCGGGTCGCAGATTTTCCCATACGTCTCTCCTGACCTGAGCCGAGCAAGCTTGTGCTGAAGGTTCGTTTCACCGGAACGAATGTTACGGCGGAAATCGCACTTGTTTTCTCGTAAACGCCCTTAAGGCCGGCGTTGAAGATGTTGACAGCGTTGGAAGACGAAGCTGACAGCGGGACGGTCTTTCAACTCCAAAGGCGCCGTTCGGTGATCCGTGAGATCGCGGGTAACCCTGGTTTGCGACCGCACGCCAACCAGGCTCGAAGATCGAGGACGCCATCGATTGTTAAGGTTTCACGCGATCGTTATGCGGTCTCGGCATCCCGAATAGCTACGTTGACGGCCCGGTTCATCGGCAGTTGGGCGTAGGAGGATTGTTGCATGAAGCGTTTCTTTTGCTTCGGTAAGTTCATGCTATCTGCACTAACCGTGCTGTCTGCTTTAGCCGCGCAGTTGGCCGCGCACGCGCAAAGCGCTTCTCCTGTCGAGGTCGTCGAGCAGGCCGTAGCGGCCGTTGGCGGTGTTGCGGCGCTCCGCTCCGTGAAGGGGCTTTCGCTTAAGGCGGACGCACAGTTCTGGGAGCCCCAACAGAGCTACGTCGCCGACGGCGAGCCTCGCTTTATCGGCGATTCCAGACTCTCCCTCACGTGGGACGGTGAGAAGGATTTGTCGCGATCCGATTGGGACCGCAAATTCGAATACCCGTTCGTCGAAGAGAAAAAATACAGCGAGATTGTTAGCCCGAGATACGGCGCTGTGTCGACGGCGAAAGGTGAGGTACCCATGTCCGATATTAGAGTCGCAGCCTATCGGCGCGAGCTCGAAGGGGCCTCACCGGTTCTGCTCTTGAAAGCGCTTGACGCGCCGCAGAAGCTTTCATCGTTGCCCGATCAAATCCTCGACGGCAAGCTGCTGCCTTCCGTCGTTTTTTCGGACGGTGACTTCAAATTCACGGTCTTGTTTGATCGTTCGACCAAGTTGCCGGCCGCAGTTCGTACGCTCGACGACGACTGGGTTTACGGAGATGTTAATTACGATCTCGTATTCGACGATTGGCGATCGGTCGACGGGGTAAAGATCCCATACTCTCAGACATACAAGGTCAATAACACCGTTGTTGGCCGTGTAAAATACCGAGAAATAGAGATCAACCCCCCCATCGCGGCTGACACCTTCGCGATATCCGATGAGGCTCGAAGGGATGCGATAACGCCAGCTCAAGGATCGGTACCCTACCAGTGGGTGATTCGCCGTCTGTTTCTCGGCCGCTTTCTTGATAGCAACACCGTAAATTATCCTTCGTCCACAACGGGGCTCAAGCTCGTCGAACTTTCTCCAAACGTTCAATTCGTGACTGGCGGTTCCCACAACAGTCTCATCGTTGCGCGTAAAGATCACCTAATCGTATTCGACGCGCCCATCAATGAATGGCAGTCGCGTTGGACGATCGACGCAGCAAAGGCAAAGTATCCCGGTAAACCAATAAAATATCTCGTGCTGACACATCACCATAACGATCATACTGGTGGAGCGCGAACGTACGTGGCCGAGGGCGTCGCCATCATCGTTGCAGCTCCAAATAAAGCGCACTTTGAGACGGTGTTTCTCGCGCAGCACACGATTAGCCCCGATGAACTTCAGAAAGATCCGAAGCGAGCCAACATAATCGAATTCGACGATCACGTGACGCTTGATGATGAATTTGGTGAGATCAATTTATACAAGATCGTAAATCCACATGCCGAAGGCATGCTGATAGGACACCTGGTTAACGAGAACATCGTCTGGGTTACAGACCTCTATTCGCCGATTCGTGACGAGGATCGTTCGGAGATGTTCGTCTCCTTCTACGAGGGCTTGAAGAAGCTGGGGATTGCGCCGGGACGCATCGCCGGCGGCCACGGCGGAGTCGTGCCCCGATCGGAAATGGAAGCGATTATGGCTAAGCGATGATTTCAGTCATCGGAAGTAGGTAACTGGTTGCAATCGGTAATATTCCGCAAATCGAACTCCCAAACGACTCCGTTGATCGACGGCGACATCATGTGAAGGCAGCATTGGGCTTTTTCGCGAAAGACAGAAGTCCCTCTCTGAAATTCGACCCATGGCGCGCGACCGTCGGCACGCCCGACAAGTTCTGATCTCGCGATAGATCGCCCGAACCGACTCGGGCGCGTCGGCCTCGCTCACCTCGGCAAAACGCCTCCGTCTGTCACATCGTCGAATTCAGCTGTCATGTTTAGGATTCATGCTATCCAGCGCTGCTTCTCCTAAGAGATTGGTCGTCCCGATACCGTCCTCAAACCGTGGTGACTCGCGGCGTCGCACAACCGATGAGCGCGCAAACGCCAGTCATTCTTGCGATCGGATGGCGTACAAAACGGCGGACCGAGTGGAGGACCGGCTCAATTTCCAAGCGTGGCGCTGTCGTCGAAAGCTCGCTGGCCAAAGCCGCGCCCAGGCTATCCCCAATCCGGCGAGTGGCGGCCACGAGCACCTGCAACTCCCCAGACTCCTGAAGCGGCACAAGCATCGTCCTTACGAGGGCTAGATAGGTAGGCCAGTGCGCGAGATGTCGATACATGCTGGCGACGAGAGCGGTGTCCCCATCCTCGCCAAATCCGTTCAATTCGTAGATCAGGTTTGCAAGCGAGGGACGCACCTCGGTCATAGGTATGAGCCTCGGCAGAGCGACGCGGCTTGGTGGAATGTAGGATTTGTCGAAGTCAACCGGGAATAGAGTTGCCTTCTGCGAAGCCTCGGCGCTCTGAAAACGCGTGAGAAAGGCGGAAAAGCAGACGAGGGCAAGAGCATTTGTGTGTTGGTAGCTATCCAGGATGGCCCGAATCGTGGATAGAGCCGAGACATCCAATCCGGCAGCGCGAAGTGTGTCGCGGGAAAGAGGCGGGAGATGAGGCAGCGCCAGAGTCTTGCGGATATTGTCGGCAGGTAAGATCGCAGGGCCTAGATATAATGGCTTTAACGAAGCCCATACCCATTGGAGAGCCCCTGGAAAATTTGCGAGATGACGCCAAATCAAGTTGACGACCTCCACGTTCAACGTGCTGCGGATATCCGCGAATATTTCGGCCGTTTCTCCGGTGGCGGCCTGCTCGCCGATTGCCGGCACCGGGTCGTTATCTACGAGGCTTGTCATCCCGTTCTGCTCCAGATCCCGGATCGATAGCCGAACAACTGCGTGCCCTCGAACCCCCGGGGATATTTGTCCGTCCGCCGGAAATCCGTCCGCGAGAGGGCCCGTCCGCCTCGTTCGATCCGCTCAGTAGGTAGCCGCGAGCTTGTCTTGCGTCATGGTCTCGAAGTCACCCGCGTCATGGCGTTCACGCAACTGTGTGGAGGGCTCGCCACTGACGCGATTGACCATGCGTCCGCGCTGCACGGCCGGCCGTTCGAGGAGCATATCGGCCCACCGCTGAACGTTCTTGTAGTCCTGTACGCTCAGAAAATCCGCCGCACCGTATTGCCAGCCCTTCGCCAAGCCTCCGTACCAGGGGAGGATGGCCATGTCGGCAATTGTATAGTTATCGCCCGCGATGAAATCGTACTCCGCCAACCGGCGATCGAGTACGTCTAGCTGGCGCTTCACTTCCATAGCAAAGCGGTCGATGGCATATTCGATCTTCGCCGGAGCATAGGCGTAGAAATGGCCGAAACCGCCGCCGAGATAGGGCGCGCTTCCCATCTGCCAAAACAGCCATGAAAGGCACTCGGCGCGCCGGGCGACGTCAGTCGGCAGGAAGGCGCTGAACTTCTCCGCGAGATAGCACAGAATGGACCCCGACTCGAACACGCGGATTGGGATCGGGCCGCTACGATCCAACAGGGCCGGGATTTTGGAATTGGGATTGATTTCGACGAACCCGCTACCGAACTGGTCACCTTCGCCGATCTTGATAAGCCACGCATCGTATTCCGCACCGTGGTGCCCGAAGGCAAGCAACTCCTCAAGCATGATCGTGACCTTCACGCCGTTCGGCGTACCAAGCGAATATAGCTGCAAAGGATGACGCCCGACCGGCAGCTTCTTATCGTGGGTCGGACCCGCGATGGGGCGGTTGATGTTGGCGAAGTGACCGCCGTTTGGCTTGTTCCAGACCCAAACCTTCGGCGGCGTATAATCGGATTTATCACTCATCTTCGTCCTCCGGATGTTCTCGGGTTTGATGTGCCGTCGGCCTGCCGACGGATAGTTGAAAGCAGGAGCGCGCGCCTCGTGGTAGTCGACCTTCTTGACGTCATGGATCCTGCCGGGGCCCTCGCTCGGACTACGGTGGAAGACCGAAGCGGGTCATCGTATCTCCTTCGTCGGGAGTAGGCGGCATAAAGGCGATAGCTTGTTGCATGAAGCGTCGAGGGCCTGTTTCGCTCATCTCGATTTTAGGGATTTCAGGGCCATCAAGATCGCATCGGGCTCTACACGTTTGCGATAGTCTACCTCGATCGCCGCTAGCACCACCCGACCATCGCGGGCAATCACATAAGTCGCTGGCACCGGCAATTCCCAGCTTTCGTCGCCGTTTATTTCGGGCAAGGCCTTGTTGTTCGAGCGGAGTGCCGCGCGCAGCTCTTCGGGCAGAGACCACACAAGTCCGTAGGAACGGGCGACCACGTTGCCAACGTCGCTGAGGACATCGAAGGTCAAACTGTTCGCCTCGGTAGTCGATAGCGAGCCGTCCGGGAGTTGCGGCGAGATAACGACTAGACGCGCGCCCAGCGCCGGCAGAATGGCCTGATAGGCTCGGAGTTGGATGTTGCAGTAGGGACACCAGCCGCCGCGATAAAAAGTTATGACGATGGGGCCGGTCTTCAAAATATTCTTCAGCGAAACGGGTCTGCCTTCGGGATCCGGCAGTGTGAAGTCCGATGCCTGGTCATCGACTCCGATCGCGTTCTCGGCGGCGAAGTTCGCTCGCAACTCTTCGATCTTTGAATCGTAGAGCGCGGGCCTGCCGACAGGCGCAGTGCGTGCGAACTCGGCCTTGAACGCATCCAGTTGCTCTTGCAACCTCATCAGGCGGTGCCCTCCGTTGCCGGCTCGGACCCTCGAAGAGCGTCAGGCAAGCCTGCAAGGGATTTTAGTACAATCGTTCTAAAATACAAGATGGCAGTGGATCGCCGGCCAAACGTGTGGCTCGGCGGCCGGCGGCAGTCCCTATAAAGCAGATCCAACCCATTCCGAGGCGGACTGGAAAGCATGCCGCCGGCTGGTATTCTGGCGCTATCGGCAGATGGACATCGGCCTGAGTATCCGCAACAGCTTGCGTCGTTCGACGGAGAAGCCGTCGGCCATTGTTCCCACGAGCCGATTGCCCTTTTGGCATCTGAAGCGAAGCGGTGGTCTGGAGTGACTTGCCATATTAGATCAAATGGTCTAATAAGCTACATGAGAAGCAAAGAGTTTGATCCTGACGATGTTCTGCAGGAAGCGCTGAAGACGTTCTGGCAGCAGGGCTTCGAAGGGACCAACATGCCTGAATTGCTCGATTCAATGGGTGTGGGACGCGCCAGTTTTTACAACGCGTTCGGCTCCAAACGAGAGGTGTTTCTGCAAACCCTCGATTTGTATTTCGTGATGGTGCGCACTCATCTCGAAGGCTTGATCTTGGATGTAAGAGATCCCCGGACCGCAGCCGCATTGCTGATCGACGGAATCCTTGCCGTTGCGAAAAGCCCGGAGGCCAATGCGACGGGTTGGCGCGGTTGTCTGATCGGAAATACCGCGCTGGAAGTCGGCGGCAACGATGAGGAGATAGTCGATAGACTGAAAGTCGGTGTCGAGATTCTTCGGGCGTTGTTTAGGAAGGCGATCTCCTTGCCCTCGAGCGCCGGCGTGAGACGTTCGAAGCGCGAGATTGATCAGATTGCCCTGCAGCTCGTCGCCAATGTTCAGGGCTTGTTAGTTTTGGCGAAGTCCGGCCTGTCCGAAGCCGATATCAAGCTCGCGCGATCCGCAATGCTTGCGACGATCCGTTAAACGCAGCCGTTACAAGGCGCACCCTTGCGCTCACACAGTTCGTCAAAGGGAGAAGAAAACATGAAGGTCGTTTCCGATAGGACGCATGGAATACTGGACTACTTAACTGTTGCAATTTTCGCCTTGGCGCCAAGCGTCCTTGGCCTTACCGGCTTTGCTGCGCTTGTCTCATACGCGCTCGCCGCCATTCATCTTGTCATGACCCTTCTTACGGACATGCCGCTTGGGGTTTTAAAGATCATCCCAATGCGGCTCCACGCACTTGTAGAAATGCTTGTAGGACCTGTTCTTTTCGTGGCAGCGTTGGTGTTGCCGACCATTCTCGGAGATCAGCGGGAATTCTTTTTGGTTATGGGACTGGTGATTTCGGCGGTGTGGCTGCTGTCAAGCTACGGCCCTCCGGCAGACGCTCCTCAGCCGCGTTCGACCTGACCGACGCGTGCTAGCCAGCTTGGAATGAAAACGTCGCGACCGATCGAACGCGAGTGCCCGGAGTGTAAAGGGACTGGGGTTGCGCCAGTAGAGCATCCGACGCGACCGGGCGTCCGGGTCTATCCGCCCCCGTGCAAAGAAAGAATGCCTCGGCAAGGGAAGGGTCGCCGATTGAGCCGTCAACTAATGACCGACGCCATGCGCCGGCCAGACCCGGCCCGGCGGCCACAAACACCGCTGTTTCGATCGTCGTGATAGTCCAACCAATCGGCATGTGGATAACCCCAATGTCCCCGCCGGATCTTTCATAATCCCAAAAGAACACCCTAGGCCGCTAATTTGGCCTTGTGAATAACTTATGTCCGTGGGGCACCTTTCACGACCTCGCCAGCCGACTGAACTTGGCAAGAATGTGATAGTTCCCGAGCAGGCGAAAGTCCGACGTCATCTGTCCCAAGTGTCACGCCGGCTACCCGAGTAGCTAATCTACCTTAAAGGTTACATTGAACTGGTTTGTAGCATTAGGGAATCTTCTTTTGATCTATGCGACCGATTCTGTGACCGGTTCGAGAGACGCTGGCTGCACGGTGGGGCGTTCCGTCCACCGGTGCGGCACCAACGCCGAGGCGCTGGTGCGGCGCGGGCGACTCGGGCTAACCAAGCATCGTCGATCGTCTCGGCTTGCACAAAAGGAAAGACATGGCTTCAGCCACGCGTGAATTGCCTGCCTCCGCTTACGCGCTTGAAGTGGACGGCCGGACGAAAGCTGAATTTGCCACGAGGGACGGCGCCATGGCAGGTGGAGAGGAGCTGAAGAAGCGCTTTCCCATGCTTCAGATCAAAATCTATGACGCGCAGACAAGCACTCGAGAGGAAATCCAGATTCCCTGAGGCCACGCATTTCCGTTTCCCGTTATGCGCGTGCGGCTGGCGCCGCATCGGGCTTTCGTGAACCGAGCCGCTCCGCGTCTCGGTAGGGTAGGCGTGGAACACCTCCGCGGAGGATGTTCCTACGCCTCCCCCCAAACCGTGCGGGCACCTTTGCGATGCACACGGCTTTCCATATGCGAGTGCTCTCGACCGGAAACGGTCGCCCGGCACGACGGGCACAAGACGATGGTCTTGCGCCGCAAGCCAGATCGTTTCCAGACTATCAGCGACCCACTTCGCAGGTCTCGAACACGGCGGAGGTGATGCATCTCGAACGGCCCCGTCGTGCCGCCGCATGCTTCGCATCGGCGAGCATTCAACCGGTCGATTAGGTCATTCGAGTTTCTGATCCACCACGCACCCCTTGTGACATCGTCAATTACTGGACTTATCCAAAAGGTTCGCGTGAGGTGCTTCAGTCTCCACAGTTTGATTGTGCGAAGCTTGCCCCGGACTACAGAACTAACCTCGTAGTCCGTGCCTTTCCACAGACGGGCCATGATCCGCGCCCTCGTCGTTCGATGTCGCAACGCCAGCGTCTTGATGAGGCTGCGGAACACAACAAGCTCCAACACTCCCAAGGCGCGTTTGTTGTCATCGGCAAACGAGTAATAGTTCGCAAAACCACGGAACTCTGAGTTGTAGGCGAGCACGGTCGCAGAGTCGCTGGTGACCAGGAACTGCTCACGAGCACGGCCGGTCTTCTTGGCGAGGTCGCCATAGCCGTTCCGTTTGCAGAACTCGGTTATCCGCTTTCGCGGCACACGTAGGCTAATATTACCGGTAGTCGGCCGGCGCGTGATACGCCATGTCCGTGCTGCCGGTCCCTTGCGGTTGGACCTTCGTCCACCCCCGTAGGACGTGTACGCTGCGATACGATAACCGAGGAAGGTCACTCCCTTTGAGGCGGCCTGAATCCCACTCTTCTCAGGCGAGATCGCGAGCTTCAGCGTCTCCGTCAAGAATCGTTCGACAGAGGCCATGGCTTCACGAGCCTCCGCCTTGCTGCCGATAATGCCGATCAGGAAGTCGTCGGCATATCGACAGTAGCGGAGCCTTTTGAAGTTGGGGTCCATGGGATCGACGGAAAGCACTTTCCGTCTCTCCTTGTTGATGGCTTTGATCTCTGCCATTGCGGCATTGATCTCGGCCAGCTCCGCGCCATCGGTGCGCAGCCGCTCAATCTTCCGGCGGAGACCAAGGACGCGCCTTTGCAGCGCCGCGTACGGCGGGAATGCGCGTCGGTCGCGACCTTTATCGAATCCCGCCTTCATTTTCTGCATGTGCTGGTCCAGCTCGTGCAGATAGATGTTGGCGAGCAAGGGCGATACTACTCCGCCCTGCGGCGTGCCGCTGTACGTGCGTCCAAGGACCCAATCTTCCATGTAGCCTGCTTTCAGCATTCCTTCGATCAGACCGATGAATCTATCATCATCGATCCGCTTCTTGAGAAGCGTGAGCAGAACGTCATGGTCGATGTTGTCAAAGAACCCACGCACGTCCACTTCGATCAGCCACTTGCAACCCGTCCAAGTCTTCTTGATGAGGTTTAGAGCGGTGTGACAGGACCTCCTCGGGCGGAACCCATGCGACTCATCGAGGAACACAGGTTCATAGATTGCTTCGAGGATGATCCTGACCGCCTCCTGAACGAGCCGGTCTTCCACCGTGGGAATTCCCAGCGGTCGTGTCTTGCCGTTGCCCTTCGGGATGTAAACCCGGCGGACTGGCCGGAAGCGATAAGTGCCATCTGCTACGCGCCTCGCAATGTCGGCGAGCTTCGTCAGCGACATGCCGTCGAAGGTCTTGCCGTCAACACCTGGCGTCAGTGCTCCCTTGTTGAGGGAGACCTTTTCGTAGGCCCGCTCGAAGAGATACGGATATCTCATCAAGCGGTGAAGGCCATTTATACGCTTACCCGACCGCGACAAAGTCGGCAGTGATTCAATTCTCCTCTGGATGATGACGGCCTGCATCAGCAGAACCTCTCCGTCGAAGAATCTTCTCTACGCATACTGCAAATGCCGTTATTGACGGCATCGTCCTTCCCCCGATCGGAGGCGCTTTCGATCCGGTCACCCGGCCTTATACGCATGATCGTCCGCCTTGCGGTGGCTGTCCCAGCCATTACGCTGGGCATTTGGGTACTACGACGGCTCCGTCGCCATACAGGTTCGCGGACGAACCTGCTGCAGGCGATCCCGTAGTTACGTGTGTGGGGAGTTGCGGTGTGTTTAGGTGTCCCATTCGCTTCCTTGACCCTCCGATGGAGGTCGTCCCACGCGGACTGGTGGCAGATCGCACTGGCCGGTGCGATTTGCCCCGCGTGGCGTAGCGTGTCAGCCGCGTTCGCTACCGCCAACCCTTTAGCAACTGGAAACTGGGATTCAGGCAATACAGCTTTCACCATGCACACCTTACTCTGTGTTCTCCACCGGGCTGCGGCGCCCGATTTCGAGACGTTTCCCGACATGCTCTGGTCCCGTTCCTCTTTCGAGGTCTCAGTCGTTTCCGACACCGGTAAGTCGGGCAAGTAAGAGCCAAACCAGTAGGCTCCATTCTTCCGAACACTCCCTTCTTCTTCACGCCACAACGGCGCACGCCCTTCGGGTAACGATCGCTATCGCAAGCGCTCGCTTCGCTCGCAAACAGTGGGGGGCGCCGCATGTCAACTGCCAAGTCGCGGCGCCTCTTTCGCAATGAATCGGCCGCCAGCCGACGTG
>NZ_JBEKRB010000049.1:0-45335 GCF_049519115.1 Bradyrhizobium sp. | reverse complement strand
GAATACCACCTGCATCGCCGCAAATGGCAGAAACGACGTCTTGGCTGACAGGACCGGCGGCAGTCGATCTCAAACACGTCACCCATACGTTTCGCTCGCTTGACCGATCAACCGTCACGGCGCTTTCGGAGATTGACCTTGAAGTGCGCCGCACCGAGTTCGTCTCGATCATCGGCCCCTCCGGCTGCGGCAAGTCAACCATCCTGCGGCTGATCTCGGGCCTGCTGAAGCCATCCTCCGGAGCGGTGAGCGTGTTCGGGTTGCCGGTTACCGAACCGCGTGACGACATCGCGCTGGTATTTCAGCGCCCGACGCTTCTGCCCTGGCTCAATGTCATCGACAACGTCACCTTCCCCGAGAAGCACAAAACGGGCCGCGTTTCGAAAGAGACTTCGGCAGGTGCGCTTGAAATACTGGAAATGGTCGGATTGCAGGATTTTCTGCGCAAGCGACCCTCCGAACTGTCCGGTGGAATGCAGCAGCGCGTGGCGATCGCCCGCGCTTTGCTGCAGGATCCGGATATTCTCCTGATGGACGAGCCGTTCTCGGCGCTCGATGCGCTGACGCGTGACGAGCTGTCAGTCGAGCTCCTCGATATCCTGGTTAGACGGCCCAAGACGGTGGTTTTTGTCACGCACTCAATTCAGGAAGCCCTGCTGCTTTCCGACCGCATCGTCGTGATGAGCCCCCGACCCGGCAAGATCACGGAAAACATCGTTGTTCCGTTGCCGCGTCCCCGCGGGCTCAATTCGATGCTCGATCCAGTGTTCAGCGAGATGACCAGCGAGATCCGATCCAAGGTCTTCACCCGCGCAAGGCACTGACATGCTGTTATCCCGATTGGCCCCTGTTTTTGCGCTACTCGGCGCCGTGCTTGCTTGGGAAGCGGTTTGCGTGGTGTTCAAAGTACCCTCGTTCGTCCTGCCTCGTCCCACCCAGATCATCACTGCAGCTCAGGAAGTGCCGCTTGGCACCTGGCTCGAGAATATCGGCGCAACGTTGCAGATCGTGTTGGCGGGATTTTGTATTTCCTTTGTCGTCGCCATTCCGCTGGCGATGGTGCTCGTCAACTCCCGGCATCTCTCCAACACCGTTGTTCCGCTGCTCGTCGTCATCCAGTCGACGCCGATCGTGGCGATCGCGCCGATCCTGGTGGTCACGCTCGGAGCCGGCGTTTCCCCGCGGGTGGTGATCACCTGCCTGATCACGTTCTTTCCGCTGGTCATATCGACTGCGACCGGCCTGCGCTCGGCGCCCGCCGAATTGATCGAACTCTCCGAGTCGCTTCGCGCTCCCCGCTTTCGCCAGTTTACGCAGATCCGGCTGCCTTATGCGGTGCCCCATATTCTCGGTGCCGCCAAGGTTGCCGTGACATTGGCGGTCATCGGCGCCGTGGTTGCGGAATTCGTCGCAGCCGATAAGGGCCTTGGCTACATGATCGTGAACTACACGGCCGTCTTCAAGCTCGGCCGCGCGTTCTGCGCATTACTAATTCTGCTCTGCATCTCGCTGACGCTCTACCAGGTCGTCGTGCTGGTGGAGCGCACCTTCTTTGCCTGGAGCCTGCCGAGCCGGGACTAACTCTTACTGCGCATAGCCGTTGAGATTGGCTTGGCGAACGATGCGGACGGCCTGATCGACAAAATCGTCGCTGACTTTTGAAGGCCGCCTGCGATAGGGGCGAACCGCAACCAGGTTCGACGGCCGGGTGTGGCCGGCCAGGGAGCGGTAGACAATGTTGCGGCGTTCGGGAATGCAGAAATTCAGAAGCGAATAGCCAAAACCGTTGGCAACCAGGCTTCGGACCATTTCAGCTGACGGCGCCTTCAACGCGATGTTGGGCTGGACACCGAGATCGCCGAACACGGACAGGAAATAGTCTCGTGTCTTCGGGATATCGAGCAGGATGAAGGGCTCATCCGCGAGTGCCGCGAGCGATATCTCCTGGCTTGCCGCCAACGGATGCGACTCCTGCAACACGCACTGGGCGGGCGCCCCCTGCAGCAACGTCGTGTGCAAATTCGGCGAAATCTCGAAATCGAGAACGAAGATCACATCGAGCCCACCATCCTCGAGTTTCTGCATCAGGCTCCCGTGCACATCGGTCTGCCAGGTAATTTCAGTTTGCGGAAAACGCGCACGAAAACTCTTGACCAATGGCGGCACGATGTTCGGAGCAATATCGCCAAGACACCCAACCGCGATCCGGTTACGAAACCGTCGCGCCCTGCTGGACCGCACCGACTCAATTTCCTTGACGCGTCCGATAATGTCACGCGCCTCCAGCAGCAGATGGTGTCCTGCCTCCGTCAGCGTCAGGCCGCGGGCGTGGCGGCGCACGAACAACTGCTCTCCCAGGATATGCTCGACGCTCGATATCGCGCCGGAGATCGCCGGAGGCGATACATTGAGCTGTTCGGCGGCGCGCAGCGCGCTCTCGTTTTCGGCTGCGGCGGAGAAATAAACGAGGTGTCGAAGCGTCAACCGCGGGATTCCGGTTTCCCGCTCGGCTTCGGATGCGCCTACAAGATCTGCGCCGAAAGCCTGCCCGAACGACTGAACCATGTTTCCCATCGCAATCTCCTCGCCCAGCCTGCATTTGCTACAATCTCTAGGCAAATTCCGTGCCATACTATTGATTTGTCGTCTGATTTCTCGCTGTATTCAGAAAAACTTACCCAACGAGGCAATAATCCCGATTTGCTTGCACCCGCTTGCCGCATCTAGTCTCCGACATGACGGCCGATTTGCCGCGGGTCCGGAGAATAAGAAGTGACGTCTGACGTCTCGAATCTGCAATTGCGGAACCCCTGGTCCTGGTATCCGGTGGTCGCATCAGCGGATTTAAGCGCTGGAACCGTGTTACCGGTTATCCTGAACGGGGAAAAACTCGCAGTCTGGCGGTCCACCAAAGGCAAGGTCAACGCCTGGCATGATCGATGCCCACATCGCGGCATGCGGCTGTCGTTTGGCGCGGTCAATGGCGAAACGTTGATTTGCCCCTATCACGGTTGGACCTTTGGCGACGATGCCCGTTGTGTACACATCCCCGCTCATCCCAACGTCATCCCTTCTCGCGCGGCAAGGGCGCGACTGCTTCCGGTTGCCGAGGCGGACGGTCACGTATGGATTTGCTCGGGTGAGCCCGCGCGGAGCGAGCCTGACGCCGATTCCACCTACACTCCCGTGCGAACGCTGCATTTGCAACTCAGCATGGAGGACGCCATCGTCGCGTTCCTCACGCTTCCGTGTGCTGCGGGCGTTAAAGTTGAACCGCCCGAACATATCGAATGGTCCACGTCGAACTCCGGTGCAGTTGTTACTCACTCAGAAACTCTAACCGCGACCTTCGCGCTGCCCTCTTCGATTTTCTGCGAAGCCACCACTGAAGCTGGCAAGAGCACATATCTCATGCGAATCCAGCCGACCGATCCCGGCGGTTGCGCGGTGCAAGCCAGCATCATGGTTGGCGGCGACGCCATCGCTTTCAACCGGGCGCTGGTCGCCTTTCGCGCCGAAATCGCGCAAGACAAGATCAAGTCCTGGCTATCATCGGCCTTTTCGAAATTTGAAGCCGCAGTCCCGGTTCTGGTCGATGGACTAACGCAAGGAGAAGCCCCTTGACGCGCACGAGCGATCTAGTCGCCCTCGACGAATGGTATGCCGTCGCCTTCACGGCGGAGATCCCCAAGGGCAGCTCTGAAACAACGACCTTGCTCGGCCAGAATCTGACCATCCACCGCGGCTGGGATGGTGCGTTCCAATGTGTATTGTCCGAAGGCGCGAGCGAGACGCCACCGCTCCTGAAGGAGCGATACGGATTCGTGTGGGTATCGCTGGGCCGTCCGAGCCACGACATCGTTGCGATCCCGGAATTCGAACAAAGCGGACGCAGGTTCATTCATCGCGGGCGCATCGGCGTTCCCTCGTCTGGACAGCGTGTGATCGAAAACTTCTTCGACCTCTCGCACTTCAGCTTCGTCCACACCGGCACGCTTGGCGGCTACGACTCGGCCGAAGTGCCAAAATATTCCGTTGAATATCGCGAGAACGACCGGGAGCTCTGGGCGGTCGGTTGCAGCTTCGTCCAGCCCAAGGCTTCCGCGGCCGCCGGCGGAGCCAGCACGATCTATTACGACTACCGCATTCCCTCGCCTTTCATCTCCATCATCTACAAGGACTCACTGGTCAAGGTCGGCAAGAAGGATCTGATCGGTCTGTTCGTGCAGCCCCACGACGAAGAAAGCTGCACCGTGCATTCCTTTGCATTGGTGCATGACGAGCAGAATAGTCCGACGCACATTCTGCACTTCTATCACGAGATATTCGCCCAGGACCGCTCGATCCTGCTGCATCAGCGGCCGAAGAAGCTGCCCGTGCATCCCCGTCGAGAGATTCCGACGATCTCCGATGCGAGTTCGATCGCCTATCGCCGCTGGCTTGATCGTTCCGGGCTGCAATTCGGCCTCGATCGTACATCGAACTAGCACGCCCTCATGGTCCGTCTATACGACTACATTCTGTCGGCCGAC
This sequence comes from Bradyrhizobium sp., assembly GCF_049519115.1. Lineage (GTDB taxonomy): Bacteria > Pseudomonadota > Alphaproteobacteria > Rhizobiales > Xanthobacteraceae > Bradyrhizobium. Next base: position 40,803 of record NZ_JBEKRB010000049.1, on the reverse strand, counting down.
TGCTACAAGGTCCGGCTGTTTTGCGCGCTGCTCGGCGTCACTTACACGCCGGTCAAAGTCAACGTGCATCCCGGACGTGAGCATCTCTCACCGGAATTCACCCGGATCAATCCCCGGCAAAGCATTCCCGTCCTGGAAGACGGCGAACACCGTATCTGCGACACCAACGCCATTTTGCTTCATCTGGCGCGGCAGTACGATCCGTCCGGTCGCTGGCTGCCGAAAGACGACGTCGCCTTTGACCACGTGATGGAGTGGCTGGGTTTTGCTGCCAAGGAACTCGACCTGCTGCAAACGTTACGGATGCGATCGATTACGGCCGGCGGCGAACCGTCGCCACAAGAGCTGGAAATGGCTCATGCCCGTCTGATCATCATCGAGGATCACCTCGCCGAAGGTGAACTGACTGGACGACCATGGCTCGCCGGCCACGCACCGACCATCGCAGATATCGCGGTTTTTCCGCCAACCGCACTGGCTGCCGATGGTGGAGTTGCGCTCGACCGCTATCCCGCCGTGTGGCGTTGGCTCGACCGCGTCAAGCGCCTCGACGGCTTCATTGTCATGCCCGGCGTGTTTCCAAACCTCGCCGGCGCCGTATAAAGAACCGCGGCCAGATCGCTTGTTAGTGCGAGGTCGGGCCCAGCAGCCTCGCGTCAAATTCCAGTGGCTCCGCCGCGACGCGAGCCGCAACGGCGGCATAGGATTTCGTCAGCATCGCGGCGCGACCAATCACGCCGGCGAGATCGGTCTCCATCGCTTCCCGTATTCGATCGATATCGCGGCATAGCGATGCCTCGTCGACCGTGCGGCATTTTCCGTCTGTCACCACGAACCGGCCGGCGGCCATCACATGGGTCACGCCGCGTCCGGTCTCGCCATAGACGAGTTGGCGGACTGCGCTGTTGAGCGGACGCCATGCCGGCCCGGTCGCGTCGATGAACGTCAAATTGGCGCGATAACCCGGCGCGATGCGACCAACCTTTCCTTCCAAGCCGAGTAGTTTCGCACCGCCAACGGTGGCGGCCCGAAATGCAGCGGCGGCAGCCGTCTGGTCGTTTGATGGTGATTGCATAGCCCACAGCAACGCAAACGTCTTCATCGCCTGAAAGATGTTTTGAGCGTCGCTTGCACTGCTGTTGTCGCAGCCAAGTCCCGTCACAACGCCGGCATCATGGTATCGGCGGATCGGCGCGAAACCGTTCATCAGCTTGAGATTAGTCACGGGATTGGTGGCAAGTCCGACGCCGTGTTGCGCCAGTTCGTCGATTTCGCGGCCACCGATCCAGACGCCATGCGCAATCGTGAGCCGGGGCGTGGCGACACCGAGCCGCACCAGCCTGCGCACGGCCGAGCCCATGTCTTCTGGAAGAGAGCGCCGCGCGAGCACGGCTTCAGCCCGCGTCTCGTAGAGATGCATATAGAGGCGCATTCCCGTCTCGGCGGAATATCCTGCGGTCCACTGCAAGAAGTCCTCAGAGCAGATTTGCGGCTGCACCGGGCCAAGCGCCCAGGACACGCCGGGCACTGAGACGCCGGTGAAGATCGATGTGAGCTTTTCGACTATCGGCCTGAAATCGCTCCGGTCACCAAGACACCTGATCTCTTCCGCGGCAAAGCAATCGTCGGCAAAGGGAACACCGGCTCGCCCCGCAAGGTCGCTATATTGAGGTGCGATCACCGCCTCGATGCCGGCTTCGGAATAGGCGCCGGCGACCGCGGCTGCATGATCCTGTTCGAAGTCGACGATCGTCACCATGTCCTGAATCGTGGTGATGCCGTTGACGAGACATTCGACCGCATGGGCTCGCGTTCTGACCGCGATCTCCTCGGTCGGACGTGGCGGCCAGTGGAAAGGGAACGCAACCGCGCCCCAGGTTTCAAGCGTCATCTGCTCGAACAATCCCCGCAACAGCGTATCGTGCGAATGGCAATGCGCGTTGACAAAGCCAGGCGTCACGATCAATCCGCGCGCGTCGAAGGTTTTCGCCGCCTGTCCGCGGCTCCGCGCCTCATCGCCCAGCGCGACGATAACCTTGTCTTCGATTAAGATGTCCTGAGCAAGCGGACGATGAAGTTCGCCTTCCGGATCGAGCACCAACGCTCCCGCGATCAAGATCGGTCCGTGGTACTTGCAGATATCGGGGTCAGCCGCCGGCACCTCGATCACGGTTCCGATCTGGGATTGGGGTCCATGTAGCGTGCCAGCTCTTCCGGCGTTGCGGTCGTCAGGCCCGCAAGGCCAAAGGCATCCAGATAGATCCGCCGCTCAGTGGCGAGATCCTCAATACACAAGCGCGGGTCGTTACCGTTGGTATCGACGGTCAACCGCACCTGGGAAAACTCATTAGCAATGATCCACTCGCCGTCCATGCGTCCGGTCATTTGCGATTCCTAAATCAGGAAGGGCGTGGATTCCAGCACCTCGCCGTTCTTCAAGAGATTGACCTTCTTTCGGCGGATCGACCATGGCGTGCGAATGGTCGAGAGCAAAAACTCACAATAGGCGGTATGGATAGTCTGCTTCTTGCGGGCGAGTTCGACCAGCAACATCATGCAGCCGATTTCGAGGGCCTTGGCCGGTTCGTCTTCGGAAAGAATTCGGACGTTGGAGATCAGGCGATGCACGCGCGAGGCCGGATCCTGGGCGAATGCAAAGCCCGACCGCAGGCGCTTGACCCGAACCGCCATTTGAGCCTTGTCGTCATGAATGATCGAAACGTGACGGCTGGGATCGATATCGTCACGCCCGGCGGGCACCCAATAGAGCGCATCGTCCGTGAACAGATCCATCCATTCCTCGAACTGCCGGTTGTCCAGCAGCCGGGCCTCCATATACAAAAAATCCTCGACGGCGCTTCTTGGCGTAGGCATCGATCACTCCGCAGCACGCAGCGTCGACGACACTGCGGCCATCATGTGGCGCTTCCAGTTCTGGTACATGCCGCGATGCTGCGTCTCGTCGCACATGCCGCCTGTCATGTATCCGCCCTTCATGGTTTCGCGATCCAGCCCCCGTGCAAACACCAGCCACTCCACGGCGCCGCTCTGCAGTCCTTCCTGGGTCCGTTCGAAAATCTCGAGGTCATCAGTGAAGAAGGTGCCGGCCGCACCGAACTCCAGCTCCTGGTCGCGCATCCGCTTGAGGTTGACTTCCTCAGGCACGCCTGAGAGCCGCACCACATTGGTGTAGATTTCAGTCCGGTCGACGGCGATCGGGCGCACCGTTCGGATCTGGCTGCGCAGCACGATGAGGTTCGGGAAGATCACCAGGTTGAAGCCGCCGGAAAGGCTGGCGTCGGCAGGCATTGGTCCCCAGTCGGTGTGGTCGGTCACGCCATGTCCGTCCATGGCGATGACGCAACCCGTCCCCTGGCGATAGATCTTCATCGCCTCCGGCGAAACCGCGCTCAAGTGAAGCGCGCCGACGTGATAGGGATCGACGCCGTTTTCGAGCTGATATTTCCAGTTGCCGTTGTAACCGGCCTTTTGCGTTCCTTCGAACAGCTCGATCTTGCGGGATGCCGACACGGCCGCATAGGCATCCAGGAATTTCGTGACGCCGCCGAGGTGCTCTTCCAACGAAGGGCCCTCCTCGGTCATGCAGCCGAAGATAAAACCCTGATACTCCGCTACGCGCGCTACTTTAGCCAGTCCGAGCTTTTCCCGATCAAAGGTCTCTCCGTAACCTTGCGGCATCGGTACGCCGATCAGCTTGCCCGAATTATCGTAGGTCCATGAATGATAGGGGCAGCGAAAATGCCGGCTGTTTCCGAGTTCGTGCTGGCAAACGATCGGGCCGCGGTGCCGGCAGCGGTTGATCAATAGTGTGATGCTGCCATCGGTGAGGCGCGAAACGATCACCGGGTTGCGGCCGATGAACGTGGTCTTGTAGTCGCCGGGTTCGGGAATTTCAGCCGCATGACCGACATAGACCCAGCATTTGTTGAAGATGTATTCCATCTCCATGTCGAATATCTTGGGATCGGTGTAGACCGAACGATGGATCAGGTCATTCTGGACGAGTTGATCGATATTCGGGATCATCTTCCGGCTCCGTCATTGTTTTTGGCGAACATGGCGCCGATGAACGCCGCGATATCCGTCTCGTTCTCCAGGTTCAAGACACGCTCGGCGATTTGGTCGGTCCGAGCGATCAGGTCAGGACGATTTGAAAATGCGGCGTTTTGCCTGAACTTGGCGATGGCCTGCTCGCGCGACATCGGGCGTTCCGGATGGCCGAGCGGGACGTGGACCGTCTTGCGGTGCGCCGAACCGTTCAACATCACGAATTCGACCGTCGCTTGTTCCAAGCCATCGATCTTTGAGAGGGCTTGCGAGAATTCATAATCGATGCGGGACGCAATATGGCTCGCAGCAGCCTGTGCCCTGCCCGCTTCCCGAAAGTCCGAAAGCTCAACCGCGCCGTTTGCGACTGCCTTGGCGACCACGAAAGGAATGCTGTTCATCGCGGCCGATGCGCTTGGCGGATGCCGCCGGAGTTCGATCGGCTCGCACATGGTGCGGCCCCAACTGCCGACGTGAAGCACGATCCTTTGGATGTCCTCGACCGGCATTCCAAGCTCGCGCTTCAGCAGGATCGCGGCTTCCGCGAAGGAATGCGCAGCGAGCGTTCCCGGCGCCGATTTGAAGCACCGGTTCAAGGAATGGAATTCCGAGCCGAGTTGCTCCGTCAAAGCGCCAGCGTCGAACTTGCCGCCATAAAGGGCGGCGAACAAGCCGGCCTGCCCCGTCAGCGCATCTCCCTCGGCGGTGATGCCCGAGGCGGCCATCATGGCGCATTGGAGGCCACCCTGATTGCTCAGGCCCGCGTAAAGTATCTTGCCCATGCTTCGGGTCGCATGCACGACCATTTCTTCGGTCCCCGCCGCGTGCATCAGCGCAAGGCCGAGCGCGCTCCGGCTTGCGCCCCGATCAAGACGTATCAACCGCGCGCAGGCCAGCGCCGCACTGAAATACCCGAAGATCTGGCTGGATAGCAGCGACGGCAGACCGCTGCCGAAGAATGGCGCGATGGCACGTGTGAGCCGGGCCTGCAACTCGCATCCCACCACCATCGCCGCCAGAAAGTCTTGGCCGGTGATCACGTCCAGGCGATCCTCCGCCAACGCAGCCAGCGCGGGAACGACGTGAACAGAGACGTGAATCTGCGGAAACGGGATGATGTCGTCGTAATCAAGCCCGCGAGCGTGCGTGGCGTTCACCAATGCCGCCAATCCCGCAGCGCATCGTTCACCCGTCACCCACAAGGTCGAGCGGCCGCCGCTGCCTGCACTGAGCGCATAGCTGCGAATTTCCTTTGCGCCTTCCGAAAAATGCGAACCGGCAATCGCATCACCAAAGATGTCGAGGATAGCGAGCTTGTTTTGCTCTCGCACGTCCTTCGGAAGATCGGCAAAGTCGAGCGTCGCCGCGAAGTCACAGAGCCGGTCGCCCGCACCCTTGTCCTGAAGTTTGATCGTGGAATCCAGCACGAGCGCTCACGGTCGTTTCCTGGCGGACGACCTGTCTGCCAGTCCCGCGATTAGAGGGCGGCGAACGGGGGCACCGCAATTATTATTGGCTCGTCCCTGCTTCAGTTTTCCTGACCCTGCGGAACCCCGGCGGCCTCTGGGCGGCCCCGTGCGTCAAAAAACCTGATCTTGCTGCCAAGCCATCCTTGTTTAGTCTCCAAAGCACGCGTGTTTCCTTCTGACAGCAAGGAGTTGGACCATGGCTATCCCGGCGACATTCCTAGGCATCGACCATGTTGTGCTTCGCGTGACCGACATGGAGCGGACGGTCGGCTTCTACCAGGACGTACTTGGGCTGCGGGTCGAGCGCATCTTTGAACGAATCGGGCTCTACCAGATACGCTGCGGCAACAACCTGATCGATCTGGTCGCGATGGCGCCGGGCGAAACCCTGCCGCCCGCGGCCGCCCGAGGCATCGAGCACCTTTGCCTGAGCGTGGAGGCGGATCTCGACGAACTCGTCGCGCATGTCGAGCGCAAGGGAAGCCCGGTCTTCAGAGGGCCGATGGAAGTATACGGAGCCCGCGGATTCGGTACGTCGATCTACATTCACGATCCCGACGGCTACGAGATCGAGCTAAAAGTGCAGTATGCCCGCAACCCCGTGCATTTTTCACCGCCGGCGCGCTAATTCATGACCTCACGCTGTGTCGCGCTTTATGACGGCGCTTTGCAGATGCACTGCGTGACCTGGGGCTCGCCCTCCGCGCCGCCGGTCGTGATGCTGCACGGCTTGCGGGCCTATGGGCAGTGGTTTGAGGAATTCGCCGAAGCCGCCGCCGCCGACTTTTACCTGATCGCGCCGGATCAGCGCGGCCGCGGCTTGACGGATTGGGCAAAGGACGGCCGCTACGACACCGATGCCTACGTGGCGGACTTGATGCAACTTGCCGAGAACTGGCCGCTCCAGCGGTTCGCGATCATCGGTCATTCGATGGGTGGCACCAACGCGATCAACTTTGCCGCGCGCTATCCCGAACGCGTCTCGGCGCTGGTGATTGTCGACAGTTCGCCCGTGCTGGACCAGGCTGGTCTTGCGCGTATCGCCCGTGAAACCTCGGCCATGCCGCAGTCGTTTGGCTCCGAGGCCGAAGCACGTGCCTATCTTTGCGCATTGCATGCCGGCGCGTCCGCGCGAAGCATCAACACGCGCCTCGCTCGGGTTTTGGTGAAAAGAGATGATCGCATCAACTGGCGGCTCGATCCCGCTATTTTTCCGCTCAAACCGGATCCCCCGGAGCGATCATGGGCCGCGTTGGCGGCGATCGAATGTCCAACTCTCGTCGTGCGCGCTGGCAACTCCGACCTTGTCACGATCGAATGCGCCAATCGCATGGTTCAAATCCTGAAACATGGCGAAGGTGACAGTGTTCCGAATGCTGGCCATATGGTCCTGGAAGATAATCCGGCGGGATTCACCAACGTGGCGTGGCCATTCCTGAAGAAACATCTGTCTTAAAAGAACCATCAGCCATTGTGAGCCGCTCAAAGCTATCCCGACAATCGATGTCAAGAAGCCCGACTCGAGCTGGCTTGTGTCCTAATGAAAAAGGGCCGTCTGATCCGAAAGCAATTGCACACCGTCAAGGTAAGGTAGTCGGAATCTACGTTCGATAGCTTTCTTGTAGAGCCGCTGACTGAGCTTTTCGGGAATGGGACATTAACGGTCTGCGGCAAGCAGTTGATTTTGCGGTGCTGGGGGCGCGGCCCTAACATACGACATTGCGCGGACATTTATCACGGAGCCGTGGTGGCCGGCCTATGTTCTCATAACTTCCGACGCGGGTAAGACGAGGATACTCTGGACTATCCTTGACCGCCTTGGCCCGGAGAGCGGATATTAGTTTACGGAACGACCACGTTCGTTAAGCCAGACGTCGGTCGTGCACAATGGACTTTGCTCAGGCCGATAATGAACTAAGACGAGCCCGTCATTCGTGAGCCAAAATGGATGTCGAACGGTAAACATAATAGCGACGCAACATTCCTGGACGTCGAATATCTTGTTTCTGCTCCGGGCGCTGACGGCATCAGCCGGAACACCCGCATCGAATTCTCCGCCGGACATGTCGCTTCGGTCGGTCCCGGGATAACACACGCCGGCAAGGGACTGCTGGCGATGCCCGCGCTGGTGGACGCGCACGATCACGTCCGCGGGCTGCATCATCTTGCCTTCGGTGCTCGCGACCAGACTTTCGAGATCTGGCGCGCGGCGCTTTATGCTCAGCCACCGCTGGACCTCTATTGCAATTGCGCGTTGGCATTCGGCCGCCTGGCCCAGGCCGGGGTCGGGTCCGTGATGCACGTCTACTCCTCGATCAACGTCGACCGAATGGCGGAAGACGCCGAAATCATCTGTTGCGCGGCCGGCGATGTGGGAATCCGGCTCGCTTTGGTGGTGCCACTGCGCGATGAGCAAACGCTCGGCTATGCAGATGATGAAGCGCTGCTCGCGTTGCACGATCCACGCGACCGCGATTTCATTCGCAAGACCTGGCTGTATCCGTTTCCGTCACCGGAGACATATATGCAACTGGTTGCCGACATCGCACGGCGCGTTGAGGGGCCGATGGTATCGGTACAGTATGGTCCTAATAGTCCGCAAGCCTGTTCGAACGCGCTTCTGCAACGGGTCGCTGAAGCTTCAGAGCGCGATGGTCGCCGTGTCACTACGCATCTTTTGGAGACGTCGATCCAGCGGCGCTGGGCGGATGCAAAATATCCGCAAGGCTTTGTCCGCCACCTTGCCGATATGGGACTGATCAGTCCGCGATTTGCCGGCGCCCACGGCGTGTGGCTGACGCGCGGCGAAATCGACTTGATCGCGGACAAAGGTGCGCAGGTCGTGATCAATGCCAGCTCGAATCTGCGGTTGCGCTCAGGCATCGCCCCGGTTGCGGACTACATAAAGGCCGGGATGACGTTTTCATTTGGCATCGATTCGTTCTCCATCGACGACGATGAGGACGCGTTTCGTGAATTGCGTTTGGGTCACTGGCTGTTTTCGCAGGACAACAGTCCGGCGCCGTTGACAAGGGAATTGCTGTTTGCGGGCTGGCATCGCAACGGATACCTTGCGGTCAATAACAGCAATGGTTATGGCAAAATTGCCGTTGGCGCTCCGGCCGACGTTGTCGTCCTGGATTTCGACGCGATGGCGTATGACCTGATCGAGGGAATGGCTGAGCCCGTCGAGGTGGTGCTGACGCGCGCGACAACACGTCACGTAAAGGGTCTGTTTGTAGCCGGCCGCGAGATCGTCCGTGACGGCAAGGTCCTCGGCGTGGACCTCGAAATGATCGAAGCTGAGGTGGTCAAGATGGCGCGGGCGCAAGGTGACCGTATGAGAAGCCTAAAGCCGATTCTGGAACGATCGCAGCAAACGCTAAGGACGTTCTACGATCGATTGTGAAGCGGTCAATACCGGTAAAAGCAAGGGGAATGGCCGTTGCACTGAGTGAAACAGTGCTGCATTGTGGCAGTAGCGCGATTCTTTCAATCCCTATCTGGGTTGCGCTCTGCCGGGAAACCTTGCGCCGGACTTGCCGTGAAATCTCCGAAGACCGCACCGATCGCCAATAACGCAACCGAGGAGCGCCCGCGCGCGATTGGAGCGAAAGGCCGTAAGCAGATCGTGCGCGGCAATCTTCACGACGAAGTTGCTGCCGTGCTGCGCGATATGATCATGCAGGATGAACTTCCTCCGGGGACACGGATTCCGGAGAACGATTTGTGTGCGCAGCTCGGCATTTCGCGCACTCCCCTGCGCGAGGCCATTCGGGTTCTGGCCTCCGAGGGGCTGGTGAAGCCGCTGCCGCGCCGTGGCGCCGTTGTGGCGGTGCCTGATCCGGACGAGATTCAAGGGCTGTTTTACGCGATCGGGGCGATCGAATCTTTTTCGGCCCGTTTGGCCTGCGTCAATCTCACAGTCACCGAGATCGACGCCATCCTCAAACTTCACAATCGCCTCGTCCAGTTGCACAGCCACGACAAAGGCAACAAGGAGTACTTCCGCGTCAATCTGGCGATTCATCAGGCGATCGTGCGTGGCGCTGGAAATAAATTCCTTGCCGAGCTGCATGAATCGCTCAGCGTGCGAATTCTCCGGGCGCGCTTTTTCGTCAACATGCCGCAGTCGGCGTGGGACCGCGCGATCAAGGAGCATGGGCAGATCGCCATGGCGGTCAAGAAGCGGGACGCACCGCGGCTGGCTGAACTGCTGGTGCAGCACATGGCCGGCTCGTGGCGAGACTACGACCTGACGCTCAACCGCTCGGGTTTCGCGCAATCCTTTATGAACAGATAGAGGCGTCCGGTATCCCGCCTTGCGAGCGTCGATTGTTGCCTCAGCGGATCGGAGAAAATGGCGCGGGAACGAGAATGCGCGACTCCATCTCGACAATGATGTCGGGGGACTGCTCCAGATACGCAAGCCAGTCCGCATCGGCGAAAAGTGCCGCGCGGCGTTTTTCGCGCTCGGCCAGACTGTCGTAACCCCACAGGTGCACGATCTTGTTCAATTGGCCAATCTCGGTATGAAAATATCCGATCAGGTTACCCAAAATGCGCTTCTGAATCTCGAGCCCGCGCGGGTTGTAGTCTTTGTAGTACAGATGGACCGTACCTGGTTTGACGGTGTAGGTGCGTTCTTCAACGATCATTTTGTAATCCCCTTGTTATTCCTTCACCGTTCCTGCGCCGGACGGTGTCTGTTTAAACCATGACGTCGCCGCCGGCGGGGCACAGCGTCTGCCCGGTAAAGAAGTCGGAATCCTTGGTAGCCAGAAACATGGCGGTGGCGGCAACGTCCTCGACCTCGCCGACGCGACCGAGCGGATAGGCTCCGACGATTTCGTCGCGGACATTGTCAGGCATGAAGTTGTAGAGATCAGTGCGTATAATCGCCGGGCAAATCGAATTGACGTTGATACCCTGTTTGCCGACTTCTCGCGCCAAAGCCCGGGTAAACCCGATCATTCCAGCTTTTGCCGCTGAAAGATGGGTGAAATCGGCGCCGCCGATAACTCCGAAAGTGCCGGTAACGTTGATGACCTTGCCGCTCTTTTGCTTGATCATGTGGGGAATCACGAACCGCGTGCACAGAAACATTCCACGCAAATGGGTCCGGATCATTTGATCCCAGGTATCGATCGACATCTCGACGAGCGGCACGGCATTCAAAAGGCCGGCATTGTTGACCAGGATGTCGATCTTACCGAACTTGCTCAGCCCGCTATCGACCATCGCCTGCACGGCATGCTCGTCGCCGACATCGGCTTTCACCGCGATGGCGTCGCTACCGAGGGACTTGATATGCGCAACCACGGCATCGGCGGCGGCCGCGTCCTTGACGTAGTTGACCACTAACTTGGCGCCTTCGCTGGCAAAACTTTCGGCTATGCCACGGCCCAGACCACGACTGCCACCGGTAACCAACGCAACTTTTCCAGCAAGACGCTTTGTCATAATCAAGTTACTCCCCTGATGAGATGGCCGATTGCGTACGATTCCAAAGGCCGTTGCCGACCGATGAGAAGAAATGATCGATCATTGTGTTGAAGGCTTGAGGCTCTTCAAGATTGGGCAGATGGCCCGTGCGCGGCATGATGCTCAGCGCGCAATTGGGCAGCGTCCGCTTAAGAAAAAGATTGGGCTCGAGGCACGGCGCGTCTTCGTCGCCGATCATGAGCAGTACGGGTTTATCGATGCTTCTCAGTTGCGGCTCCAGTTGCCACAGCGATGGCCGGCGGGCGAGGACGCCGCGCAAAGTCATTGCCATCCCCTTTGCCGAATGCGCCGTCAATTGGCGTTTGAATTCGGACCAGGCCTGTGGGTCTTTGACGCGCAGCAATTGGGCATAGCCGCTACCGGCGAGCTCGGCGGCGTAGGCGTCCATGCCGATTGCTTCGGCATGCTCCGCTTCGCGATTCATGGCGGTGAAGTAAGCACTCTGCTCCGACGGCTGCGAACCGTAACCGCAGCCGGCCACCACCAGCGCACGCACCATTTCCGGATTTTGAATGGCCACATGCAAGGCCGCGAAGCCGCCCATCGAAAGCCCGACGAAATAGGCGCTCTCGACTTCCAGCGCGGCCATCACATCGACCGCGTCAGCGGCGGCACGCGCCTGGCCATAGTTGACGATCGATTCCGGCACCTGCGATGGCGGATAGCCACGGGCATTGTAGCTAATGCATAGGTAACGCTCGCTCAACGTCGCGACCTGGCGGTCCCAACTGAGAAGGTCGCCGGAAAACTCATGCAGAAAGACGACAGGATCGCCTTTGCCAACGGCAGAAACCGCAAGCGAAACACCGTCGTTCGCCTTCACCTCAATCAGCGCAGGTTTTTTCATGACATCAGGTCGCGCAACTTTTGAGTGGGCTACCTTCACGGTAGACTATTGCATAAAAAATTAAAAGTACGTAGTGTGCAGGCACGATCGGAAAATCAGGTGCGCAGTTCGCCTCTCGAATTCGTACAACCGATGGCGGCGGCAATCGATGGAGCCGTTTTGTCGATATCCGTTTTATCCGGCGCGAAGCTTCCGGTGCGGCGGGAGACGCAGAACGTATCAGGACGTCAGATGCTCTCAAATTCCATAGAGTTGGTTGACCGCCATCTCGCCCAGAACGTTTCGATCGACATTACCCAGCAGATGGTGCGCATCGACAGCACCAACGGCAAGGAAGCTGATCTGGGAAACAGACTGGCCGCACAACTCGAATTGATCGGCGTCGGGCGGGTCTGGGTCGAGGAAGTATTCGACGGTCGCGTCAATACATTTTGGGAAATCGACAGCGGCAAGCCGGGTCCGCATTTGCTGTTTACGGGCCACCTGGACACCAAGCCCGTATGCGAGGGGTGGACCCGCGACCCGTTCGACGCCGCGATCGAGCAAAGCCGCCTATTTGGACACGGCGTGATGGATATGAAGGCCGGTCTCGGTTGCCAGATCGGCGCGATGAAAACCTTGATCGACGCCGGGATGACGTTTAACGGCAAGATCACGTTCTGCGCGGTTTGCGACCATATGGGCGACCAGACTGGCGCTATCGACCTCTTCAAGCGTCACAAGTTCGACTATTGCATCCTCGGTGAACTGACCGACATGCAGATCTACGTGGCCCATCGCGGCCGCTACTATTTTGACATCTCGACGATCGGACGCTCGGCGCACACCTGCCACAAGTACCGTGCAATCAATGCGATCGAGAAAATGCTCCCGGTCGCGGAAGAACTTTCCAAGCTGAAATATTTTCCGAATATATCCGATGAATTGAAAGAACTCGTCGGACCGGAATTGTTCACTGCCGTCGGCCGCATTTACGGCGGCCTGTTTCCGGGTGGCCCGTCAATGATCCCCGATCGCTGCACCATCCGAGTCGACACCCGGCCGCAGCCCGGAGTTCTGTTGGAAGAGGTTCGGGCGCTTCTCGACGGCGCGATCGAAAAGGCAAAGGCCCGCGATCCGGACATCCGGGTTGAGGTCGTGGTCGCCGACGTCAAGAACTCGTTCATGGTGCCGACCGACGCCAAAGTCGTCACTTGCCTGCGCGAAGCGTGGGAGACCGTGATGAATCGCCCGGCGCAATTTCGCGGCGGCTCCTGGCTTGCTGATACCGCAAGCGTCGGTCACTTGTGCGAAACGGTGATCTTCGGGCCCGGCGGCGACCCTGTTTACCAGCCGGATGAATCGCTGGCTCTCAGCGACATGGAGGCGGCAACACGCATCAATACGCTCACGGCGTTAAAGCTGCTGGCTTAAGGGTTTGCCTCACTCTCTCACCGGTCCGCTCGTCGACGCCGCTGTTCCGGTCAAACCGCCGTCCATTCGATAGAATGGCGCGCGCGCCCCGGCGCGAGGTACGGGCGAATTTGCTTGATCGGCATTCCCTCTCGAACGGATTTAGCGACATCGGCGGATCGCTGGTGGTAGCCGCCTCGATGATCGCAAACCCCAAATCTGAGGATTGATTTTTCATCTGCTTAAATCGTCGGCAGCCGAAGGGTAGTCTGTGTGCACGCTAGCGATCTGTATCGCTGCGTTTTCTCAGTTTGAATATTGTATAATTTATCAGTAAAAGGTCTTTAGGGTGAGGGAATCCGGGAACGCCGTCATAATCGAATTCTGCGCGTCGCCCTTCGCGAGCCATTCGCCGGTTCGGCAACCGACGTCGCGCTGTATTGGCCCGGCGATCCTCGCCTGCTACTTGGCCCGGAATCTGCTTTGCTTAGGCTGAAGTGATTGCATCAACTCTTGTGAGTGGGTCCGGCGCCGATGCGTGAAAATGCAAATTCGAACCCGAACCTCCGGCAAGTTCCCTCGACCGCCAAGATCGAATTCCGAAATGTGATGAAGACGTTTGGCTCGGGCGCCAAACGGATGCTTGCGCTCAACGGAATTAATCTGACGATCGAGGACGGCGAATTTGTCTCGATCCTCGGTGAAAGCGGTTGCGGCAAGACAACGCTGTTGCGCATTGCCGCCGGCTTGATTCCCCCGAGCAGCGGCAGCGTATTGATGGACGGCGTCGCGGTGAACAAACCCGGACGGAATATGGGCTTTGTCTTTCAACAATCGGTTCTGCTGGAATGGCGAACCATTCTCGAGAACATCTTGCTGCCGGTCGAAATATTCAGGCTCGACGCGAAAGCCTACCGCCAAAAGGCCCTCGACCTTCTGAATATGCTGGGCTTGGCCGGCTTCGAGAGTCACTATCCCATTCAGCTTTCCGGCGGCATGCAGCAGCGTGTGTCGATAGCCCGCGCCTTGATCATGTCGCCTACGGTCTTGTTGATGGACGAGCCGTTCGGAGCGCTTGATGCGATCACCCGCGAGCAGATGAATAGCGAACTGCTGCGAATTTGGAGCCTTAGCAAAACCACTGCGGTTTTCATCACCCACGACATCGGGGAAGCGGTGTTCTTGTCCGACCGGGTCGTGCTGCTCGGAAGCCGGCCGGGTCGGGTCAAGGAGGTGTTCGATATCCCGCTGCCGCGTCCACGCACCCCCGAGCACCGATACGATGCCCGCTTCATTCGCCTGTGCCGCGATATGAAACACGCGATGACTGCTTAGGAGGACCGGATGACCGCATCGGAAATCGTGCCGGTTGAGATCGACCCTGCCGACCGTCCGGTCTGGTACGCGACAAGGCTCGGTCAAGCATCGCTGACGGTTGCGATCTTTGGGGTCATCGTCGTCATCTGGGATCTTTATGTCCGGTTGCTGGGACTTTCAGCGCTCGTGCTGCCATCGCCATATCAGGTGTGGTTATCGCTGGTTGAAAACACATTAAGTGGCCGGCTGCTCGATCACCTGTGGGTCACTTTGAGCGAAGTCTTGCTGGGTTTCCTGCTGGGGAGCGTGATCGGCGTCGCGCTTGGTACGCTAACGGCGCAGAGCCCACTGATGCGGACAATTATGGGACCTTATATTCTCGCATCGCAGGCCATGCCGAAGCTCGCATTGGCGCCCATCATCGTGATCTGGCTGGGATTCGGAATTGCGCCGAAGGTTGTGATCACCGCACTGATCTGCTTCTTCCCTCTGCTAGAAAATACCATCATCGGCCTGACCTCGACCGACCCGCACCAAGTCGAACTTTTCCAGGCCCTGACCGCGAGCCGGTGGCAGTCATTCATCAAACTAAGGGTACCGAATGCGTTGCCGGTTATTTTTGCCGGCCTTCGGGTCGCGATTACGCTCGCCGTCGTCGGTGCCGTGGTCGGCGAATATGTCGGCGCCAATCGCGGACTCGGGGCGTTGGTCATCGCCGCACAGGGCAGCTTCGATACGCCACTGATGTTCGCCATCTTCGTCTATCTGACGGTCGTTGGCATCATTCTCTACAAACTGATGGAATTACTCGAGCAAACGGCCTTCTCGTGGCGGCACATCAAGCGCGGCGAGTAGCGAAAGATCAACCTGGCCTCCGATCCTCTTCAGGATGGATTCCAACCAAGCGGAGCGACTCATGACGACCAAATCCGGAAAAATCGCAAATAGGTTCGATCGACGGCAACTCTTGCTGGGGACTGCGCTTGCTGCCGCGACGACCGTGGGCGCGCCGTGGGTTCAGAAAGCCGGCGCGGCCGGGCTCGAAAAATTCAAGCTGTGCTCGTGGTCGCCGCGGCTGGCCGAGGAAGGAAACATTTTTGTTTCCGAGGAGAAGGGTTATTTCAAGGACGAGGGTCTCGAAATCGAATGGATTCCGGGCGCGGGCTCGGGTGTTGCACTCACCAATATGATTGCGGGGAGCGGGGACATCGCCTTTGTCGGCCCTGAGGCGCTTTATCTGGCAACGGATAAGGGCAGCAAACTGAAGGCCATCTATGACCTCTACCCGAATAATGCCTTCAATGTATTCGCGCTCAAGAACAAGCAGATCATCACGCCCTACGATCTTAAGGGAAAGAAGATCGGCGTCATCAGCATGGGCAGCGGTACGCGATACAATCTCGCGACCATTCTTGCGCTGCACGGGATGACCGAGCGGGACGTGGAACTGGTTGCGCTTGGATTGAACGCCGCTCCAGCCATTACTGAAGGCAAGGTCGATGCCATGGCCTCGACCGATACGATCCTGTACGGGATGCAGGCGAGCGGCCTCGGCCCGGTGGACGTGATCTGGGCGCGTGACTATCTCAATTCGTCGACCGATCTCTTCGTGATCGAAGAGAAGAACTATGAGCCAAAAAAGGATTTCTACACCCGCTTTTTGCGCGGCTATCGCAAGGGAATGGAATATACCATCAAAAATCCTCAGGAAGCAGCTGAGATCACGGCAAAGGTCGCGATCGACGGCAAGGACCCGGTCAAGGTCATGGGAAGCCTGAAGCTGCGTATCCTTACATCGCAAAATGCGGTGACGCGCGAGCATGGTCTCGGGTGGATCGACACCGGCCCGCTGAAGGCATGCGCTAAAATCTACAAGGAAGCTGGCTTCATCAACAATGATGTCGATGTCACGGCGCTCGTGACCAACGATCTGGTGATGAAGCTTTGAGTTTGCCTGTTTGCCGTCAGGCTCGTCGATTTCGGGGCCATTGTTGTCCATGAAAAAGAAAATTCATCTGGGATACGACTTGTCCTGGACCCACCTGGACGGCCGCTGGCGCAGTCCCGGATCCTGGAGCCACGTGAATTTTCCGGACATCCGGCTCTACGAAGAGATTGCGCAGATCGCGGAACGTGGACTGCTGGACTTCATTTTTTTTGGCGACGGCACCGGAATTCCCAATACCTGGGAAGGGTCGATCGAACCCGCGGTGAAATGGGGTATCGGGTGGCCACGTCAGGACATGAGTCCCTTCATTGCCGCGATGTCGCGGATGACCCAACACATCGGATTCGGATTGACATATTCGTCCACGTTCATGCATCCGTTCTACGTTGCGCGGCTGCTTAACTCGCTCGATCATGTCACCGGCGGCCGAATGGCATTCAACGTCATCACATCGACACGCAGAGCCGACGCCGCAAATTATGGTTTCGATGAACTCATGGAGCACGCCGAACGCTACGATCGCATGGACGAGTTCATCCATGTATGCAAGGCCCTTTGGTCAAGCGTCGCGCCTGACGCGTTCAAATGGGACCGCGAGAGCGGGCTGGTCGCCGATCCAAGCAAAGTCAAGGCGATCCACCATACCGGTAAATTTTTCAGAGTGGAGGGCCCCCTCGCCTGTGTGCCGTCGCCGCAAGGGCGACCGGTGATTGTCCAGGCTGGCGCATCGCCACGCGGTATCAAGACGTCCGCTCACGTCGCCGATTATGTTTTTGCGCTTAGTTCGGGTCTTGAACGCCAAGTCAAGCATCGCAATGAGCTGGATAAAGCCTTGGTCGCCGAAGGTCGCGATCCGAGGACGGTTGGCGTGTTTTGGGATGTGGTGTTGATCGTCGAAGAAACGGAGCGTGAAGCTCGACGCAGGTATGAGAAGCTTCTCCACGCCATTCCCGCTGAAGGCATTGGAGCCTTCTTGTCGCACCAGATCGGATACGATCTTTCAAGACTTCCGGAGCGCTTTACAATCGAGGAGATCAACGGGCAGATTACGGCGTCCAACGCTTCTCCGGTCGGCTTCATGCACATCACGCGAGCGATGGAACCAGGGCGAGAGATGTCCCGCGCCGAATTCTATGAGCAGATGACGCACCATACCGCATCCTATGATCAGGTCGTCTACGGCACCCCCAAGCGGATTGCTGACTATCTAGAGGAGATTTTCGTTGCGACGGGCGAAAATGGCGGCTTCATGATCGCGCATCCGCCCGCCACGCCGCGCGATTTGCTCAATGTCGTGGATTTCCTGGTGCCAGAACTGCAACGGCGCGGACGTTTTCGTACGGGGTATAGCGGTCAGACACTTACGGAGAACTTGAGGGCGTGAGCGTTGTCTGGCCTGGATTCTTCGTGGTGATGCCCGAGTTACAATAAAGATCTTATACGCACTCAATGAATTGGATCCTCTTGGATCGGAGCACTCGTAGCCAGCCGGGGTGAGAACAATTTAGATCTTGTGGTACAGCTGCTGACTCGGCTTGTCGGAACGACACATTAACGTAGAGCCATAAGCGATTGATCTTGCTTTGGTGGCGGAAGCAGTCTCGCGAAACCGGTCTCCACTCAATATTTCCCTGTTCTCAGGGAATTTAACAGGGAAGTTCGCGGTTTTTTAGGTCTTAGAGGCATTTCCGCATCGAAGAAGCCGCTGTGCCGCGGCGGTTTCTCACCAAATTCCCTAAGACGATTAACAGGGTAAAGTTATCGGATAACAGGGATCGAAATCGGGTTAACAGCGAAATCCGATGTGGATATCAGAAGCGTCCCTTTCCCTCTGTTCCCTCCGGCACAGTTGAGGTGAAGCGTACTGGCCGAACCCCGCGCGCTCTCTTCCGGCGCACCGAGCGGGCTCTACGCGGAGGACCCGCGCGAGTGACCGTCAAGACTTCGTGAAATGTGAGATGGGCAACAACGCGTACCTGTGCGTGCAGCCCATGTTGGACAGAATTGATGAGGTTTTTTTGTCGCATCAAGACACAAGACCACGAGGCCCAGTTGCCTCCGAATGTCCAACCAATGGAGACGACCATGGAGAAGACGGCTCTTACCATCTTCGGCGCGTTGCTGATCACAGGATTGGCGGTCCAAACGGCAGCGGCGTCCGAGCACCACCGGAGCAAGCCCTACTTCGGCCGCGACCTTTCGGAATTTCGCCGAGCCTACGATCAGGTGAACAAGCCGATCAATGTCACCCCACGAGCGCTCGATCGCTTTGACCCGTCGGTTCCGCGTGGCGAAGATCCTACGCTGAACCCATCAAGCTAGTGTCCCAAGGAACTTCCAAGATTATCGAGCAAGCAAAACGCTAACGTCCTAAACGCTCATTGTTGTTCTCTTGCAGGTCAACGTTGCCCCACCCTAACAGACGGGTGGGGTACTTAACGGCAACACTCAAGGTAAGTGCCCGCCGAACGCCGCGCGCTTCTCTCCCGCCGTGATAGGGCGCACTGCAACCTCATACCATGAAACAAGAAGCACGAGCGGCAGAGCCTGTGTTGGGCTTCACTGACACGGCTATCTAAACTTGGAAAATTGACAGAGGCGGCGGGACTCGGCCGCAATCGGCGAGACCGTCAACGAGATGCTCGATCGTGTGGGTGCCCACCCGGTTTCGAGTCACCCGCATCTGCCGGTCTTAAATTAGTGACGATCTACGCCGATCAAATCTTTCTCGCGCTGTGTTCAGCATCCGCCGCCGCAGCAAAGCGACATACGCCAAAACATTCGAAAGAGGTAACAAGGAATTTCAAACCACTACCAGAAAGCACTGGTAACAAGTAGTTACTGTGAATAATCGCGCGGAGACTCTTGTTGAACCTCTCTTTCCGACGTAAGTAATATCGACCTTGCAGGGGACGATCTCAACCGACAGCTGCCTCAACTCCGATGTACGGAGTGGCCAACTATTGGTTCGAGAAAATGAAGAACAAAATTGCAATCCCCTTCTCCGCAAATGTATCCCCGCACGGGAAAATCTCGCTTATCACGATCGGGGATCTGATCCCAGACCCTGATAATCCCCGCAAGCATGGCCGCGCGCAGATAAGCGCAATCGCTAAAAGCATCGAAGCGTTCGGCTTCAATGCGCCGATCTTAGTCGACAAGAACAACAAGATTGTTGCCGGCCACGGCCGGTATGAAGCAGCTCTGCTGCTCGGCATCGACAAGGTCCCGGTCGTCCTGCTTGACCACCTGACGCCGACCCAGGCCAGGGCGTACATGTTGGCCGACAATAAGTTGAGCGATCGCTCGACGTGGGACGACAACAAGCTTGCGATCCAGCTTAAGGAATTGTCCGACCTTGTGCTCGACTTTGACATCGAGGCGATCGGATTTGAGCCACCCGAAATTGATTTGCGAATCCAGTCGCTGGATACTGCATTGGAAGACGCCGACGACCGGTTTGAATTGGCCACCGGGCCCGTCGTTTCAAGGACCGGCGATCTCTGGCTATTGGGTTCTCACCGGCTGTACTGCGGCAACGCGCTGGATGTGACCAGCTATGACGCCCTCTCAAACGGCGAAAAGGCCTCCGCGGCAATTACCGACGCGCCTTATAATGTTCGAATCAATGGACATGTGTCCGGCAACGGGAGGATTACACATCGCGAGTTCGCGATGGCTAGTGGCGAAATGACCGAAGCCGAATTTGCCGACTTCTTACATCAAACGTTTCAGCGCATCATCGCCTACTGCCGCGACGGCGCGCTGATCTACAGCTTCATGGATTGGCGCCACATGGCGGAAATCCTGGCGGCCGGCCGCGCCGCCAACCTGGACCTGCTGAATCTCTGCGTATGGGCCAAAACCAACGGTGGCATGGGGTCGCTCTACCGATCCCGCCACGAGCTTGTGTTCGTGTTCAAGAACGGAGAAGACCCGCATATCAACAACATTCAACTCGGCCGTTTCGGCCGGAATCGTTCCAACGTCTGGTATGCTCCGGGTGCCAACAGCTTCGCGCGCAACGGCTCCAAAAAGCAGCTGGAATCGCATCCGACGGTGAAGCCCATCACGCTGGTCGCGGACGCCATGCTCGACTGCACCCGGCGCAACGACATCGTGATCGATCCCTACCTCGGCAGCGGCACTACGATCCTCGCGGCGGAACGCACCGGCAGACGCTGCCACGCCATTGAAATCGACGGACGATACGTCGACACAGCAATCAGGCGATGGGAGCGACTGACCAAGCAGGAGGCAAAGGACATTAATGGAAGGACCTTTGCACAGACGAGATCTGACCGGGGAGTGGATCAATGAGCCGCTCCACCAAGGACTACGAGATTGGGCGCGGGCGCCCACCTAAGGCGACCCAATGGAAAAAAGGGAAAAGCGCTAATCCGGGCGGCCTATCATCTCGCTCGGTCGATGTGGCCGAGACGATCGACAAGCTGTTGCTGACACCTGTGAAGATTACCGTGAACGGCGACTCCAAGCGGGTTGCGGCGCTGAAGGTCATTCTCGAGCAGCTCTGGAACAAAGGGATCGAGGGTGATCGCCGAGCCATGGCCGTCTTTTTTCGATGGCTAGAACTTGCTCCCCAAGTCGCGGACAGAACGGTCGAGATCACCTTCGCAGACAGCGAATACACCAGGACTTTCACCGGTCAATCCATAGCCGGGAGCCCAGGCAATGAGTAAAAAGTCTGGCCGCGGTAATCCCCCCAAGGAATTTCAATTCAAAAAGGGTGTTTCGGGTAATCTCAAAGGTCGCCCTCCCAAAAGTCGCAAAGACCAGCTTGTCATCGACATCATCAGCGAGTTCCGAAATATCCTCACCGCATACCGCGAAGGCGGACGTGCGAAGCGAGCATCACGGCTTGAGTTGATGCTCAAGAAGCTGGTGAATAGCGCACTGGAAGGCGATGCAAGGAGCGCTGAAGTACTGTTTAAGCTCCGCGCCAAGGCCAGCAAGACCAGCGGCGCCAAGTCTCAGAAATTTATCGTAGAGGATTGGATACCCGATTTCGAAGGCCAGACCGGCGAGCAAAAGACCAACGCTCACGCACGAGAAAACGAAATCGGTCCAACTGACCCTGGGGAACAGGCTGGCTCGCCCGCGACTGATCCTCCCGGTCCACCTTCATCCTAACCGAAAGCTCCCCGGGCTGAATGAGCTGCCGTGTCCGGCTGCAGTTCAGGCTGCAATCGAATGTCTCGGCCGCCTGAACTGAATGAGGCTCCAATATCGTCATGAGTAAAACGTTGTCTGTAAAAAATAACTCGGAGACTGTGATCTCGCTGGGAAAAATGCATCCCGGACAAATCAAGGCCTACTTGGCCTTAAAACCTCATCGCTACAAGATCCTGCGATGCGGCCGGCGTTTTGGCAAAACCGAATTTGCCAAGATCTGGATCGGCCAAGGCCTGCTACAGGGCTGGGAGTGCGCCTGGCTTGCACCCCAACATAAGATTTGGTCGGAAGCTTACATGGAGATCAAAGGCACGCTACGCCCGCTTTGGGAGTCAGGTTCAATGGGATCATCCGTTATTCGATTAAAAAATCGCGGGCGTCTCGACTTCTGGACGTTGGGGAACCAGATCGCCGGCCGTAGCCGGCGCTACAGGCGTGTGGTCATCGACGAGGCGGCCTTCGCGAAGGACGGCGACAACAAGGTTGACGGCTCCATGATGGAAATCTGGGAGAAAGCAATCAAGCCGACGCTGTTCGACTATGGCGGCGAGGTGCTAATCTGCTCGAACTCGGCCGGAAAAAACCCGGACAATTTTTTCTACAATATCTGTACGGATCGGAGCTATGGATTCGGTGATTTCCACGCGACAACGATGGACAATCCTTTACTTCCAAAACCGGACTCGGACGAAAGCTTGGCGGCTTGGTCGGAACGCCGGGCACGGTTTCTCGCTGAACTTATCAAAGACAACGACCCACTAGTTTACCAACAGGAATACCTTGCTGAATTCGTCGATTGGGCCGGGGTTGCCTTTTTTGCTCGCGAAAAACTGCTCGATCAAGGTCGGCTACCCTAAACACTGCGACACAGTGTTTGCGGTCATCGATACCGCGTCGAAGACCGGCACCGATCATGATGCAACAGCCGTCACGTTCTTTGCGCTCGACAAGCTCAGCGGGCGGGCACCTCTCCTGATCCTGGACTGGGATATTGCTCAAATCGAAGGGGCCCTCCTAGAGACTTGGCTGCCGATGGTATTTGAGCGGTTGGAAGAATTGTCACGGCTCTGCGGTGCCCGCCACGGTTCGGCTGGCGTATGGATCGAGGACAAGAATTCCGGGACTATCCTGTTGCAGCAGGCTATCCGCAGGCAATGGCCAGCAACAGCCATCGATTCGAAACTAACCGCTGTGGGCAAGGACGAGCGAGCCCTCTCTGTTTCTGGCTACGTTTACCGGGGCAGCGTCAAATACACCGACTATGCCCTCGACAAGACCACAGTCCACAAGCGTAAATCGCGCAATCACTTGGTCGACCAGATCGAAAGCTTTCGGATCGGCGACAAAGACAACAAACGAGAAGACGATCTTTTGGATACGTTTTGCTATGGGATAGCGATCGCGCTCGGGAATAACGAGGGCTTCTAAGGGTACGAGTCGTTGCATCGCAGCTCCATCCCAAGTGGTCGCTTTTCCGGGCGAAAGCGCGATCCCATAACAGACTAACTCAAGAAGGCCGTCTGCGTTTGTTGTCTTTGTCGCCCTTTAAAGCAGAATTTAATGGCAGAACGGAAGCAGTCTTCCGAAATAATTAATGAGCTCTCTGGTTAGGAGACAAATATGCAATTCAATTTGGTCGGCGCCGTCGTTATTGCCGCGACCGCTTTTTCCACTCACGTTTTGCCGCAGGCTGATATCGAAGATCCAGGCTATTGCGCACAGTTTTACGCGAACGCAAACTGTCAAATCGTGGGACCGGCCAAACCGTACGCCGATGGAGTTTACTATCACGACGACCCGGCGCAGGCGACTGAACCCATGGCGGACCTTTATCATGGCGGGCCCAAATCGAAGGATTGACGGTTGAGCTCTTCGATCACTCAAGTCCTGACCCGTACAATGCAACTATAAAACAAGACTTGCACACGCACACCACATCACGATCCGCGTTGCTGTCTACTCGATCTTGCCGGCGTCCGACTGGACGCTTTTCCGCGCAGCGCTATACAAAGGCCGCCGCACCGAATGAATTTAGTGGTGTTGGCGGATTGCGAATCTAGCCGATGCTGGCGCACGCGTCGTGACGCAGCGATCTTGCGCGAAACTGATGTTTGCCGCCCGAAGCCGAAATCTGCTGTTCCTGTGCCAAACCGGAAAAGCACAAGCTATCGACCACAAATCCAAAACGCGACTGTCTCGTTTGATTATGTAGGCTGTCTTGTCAAAACTGAATTGCGGAAAATTCGTGGGCCTTGGCTCATTCATCGTCATCGGCGGCTGCATTCTCGTCGCCTTCGTTGCGACGCTCCCGGCGTTGCCGCAATCGGGCGACCTAGTGGTTCATCACAGTGATTTTGACTTTTGGTTGTGGCTGGATAGGCGCGGCCGAGTTTGGCGCGGGCTTTGTCGGTTGTGAACATCCATTTGATGCGTGCTCGGGTTTTATTTCGCCGCCGTTGCCATGCTGCGATCTCGTTTCGGAGCCTTTTGGGGTCGTCGATGCGGCGGCCGAGACACTGGCGCTGAAGCACGCTGATCTCGCACTCGACCATGTTGAGCCAACTGGCGTGCTTCGGGGTGAAGTGGAATTCGAGGCGGCGCAGGATGCGTCGGGCCTCGGCGGGCGCGAAGGCCTCATACAGCGCCCCAGGCTTGTGGATCGACAAATTGTCCTGCACGACACGGATACAGGTGGCGCCGGGATAATGGACGTCGACGAGTTCACGCATGCAGTGGGCGTAGTCCACGGCGGCGCGGCGGCCGGTGACCTTGACGTTGCGCCAGCCCCGATATGGATCGAAGGTGACGAAGAGATTGACGGTGCCGTTGCGGCGATACTCGTAATCGTAGCGCTCGCGCTGTCCCGGTTGGGCCGGGACCGGCTGGCGCACCTCGCCGATCAGCTGAACGGGGGTCTCGTCGAAGCAGACCAAGGGCCGCTCAGGATCAGGCGCTTCAGTATAGAGATCAAGCACATCTTCCATGCGGGCGACATATTCGCCATCGACATGGGGAATGCACCACATGTCCCTGCGCCATGGCTTGAGGTCGTTCTCGGCCAGCCGGCGACGCACGGTCTCGCCCGACAGGCTGTCGTGATCGGTGAGCTTGACCATCGTGTCGGCCAGCAGCATCAGCGTCCAGCGTTTGCGACCGGCGGGCGGCTTGGCGCATGCGGTCGCCACCAGCAGGGCCTCCTCTTTGCCGGTCAGCTTGCGCTCCGCGCCCGGACGCGGCTCCTCGCTCAAGGCCCGCTCCAGATTGCCTTCCACGAAGCGACGCTTGGTCCGGCTGACGGTGGAGAGGCTGACACTCACGGTCCGGGCAATCTCCTCGTCGCGGCAGCTCCTATCGGCCGCCAGCAAAATCTGCGCCCGCTTGAGCTTGCGGGCGGCGTGCTTGCCGCCGCCGAGCATCGCCGTCAGTTCATCGCGCTCGGCTTGGCTCAATTCGACCCGATAACGTACATTCATGCTTTGCCTCCTTGTCGGAGGCCGGGACGAATCCAACGATGAGTCAAAAATCAGGCGCGCGTTTCACCGAGAAGCAGGGGCACTACCTCGCTTTCATCCATACCTATTCGTACATGTTCGGACAGCCGCCCGCCGAAACCGACATCCGCCGCCACTTCCGCGTCAGCCCGCCTTCCGTTCACCAGATGATCGTCACCCTCGAACGAAACGGCTTCATCCGACGTCAAACCGGTGTCCCCAGAAGCATCGAAATCCTCGTGCCGCCCGAAAGCTTGCCGATCCTCGAATGGCTCGGTATCAAAACGTCAAAATCACTGTGATGAACCACTAGTTGCTTTCGACGCCGCCGAAGCCGCCGCGTTCATCGAGGTTTCCCTGCAGGCAGTACGACAAGACGCGACGCAGAACGATCTACTATTCGGCATGGAAACCGAACCTGTCGCCGGAGCGGTTGCCGAGAAATGGCGCGCCGTCAAAATCGATATCGATCGAGAACAACAAGTGTTGGCGCGCTGCCGCGCGCTAGTCACATGTCCCGTCGTCGCACAAAACCTGTTGGCTATCGTTGCTGAAGGCACCGGACGCTCAGGCGTCGCCCGTGTCGGCTTGATCAACAGGGCGGTTAATCTTGCCATCACGTCCACCAGCGATGAGGCGCAATGGGGTGTGGTTGATCATTGGAGTTCTCCCTTCGAGACGCTGCAAAGCCATCGCGGTGATTGCGAGGACTATGCGATCCTCAAGTATGTCGCGCTCCTGCACGCAGGCCTATCCCATGACGATGTGAAGATCGTCATCTTGCACAATTTACCGATGGAAGACCATGCAGTCGTAGCAGCGCGTGTGAACGGGCAGTGGTTGATCCTTGACAACCGCCGTCTCGCACTGATCCACGATACGGAGATGGTCGGATCAATCCCAAAATTCGTGCTCGATGAGGACGGCACACGGCGCTTCGTCCCACCAAAGCGACTGGGGCTCCGGCCAAGCGACAGCGTATCGAACTCGGCTTCACCAACAAAGCCAGCGCCATATACGCGCACGATGTCCGCCTACGCTGACGCAGCGCCATTGATAGCCATTTTCCGAGGCGCCAAGTTCAAGATTTTGGTAGCCAGCGCTTTGTTGGCGGCGGAAACGCCAACGATCTAAGCTCCGGAGCGCACCGGAGCTTTTCTTCGATACATCCCAGGTTAGTGACCGGCCCGACTCCATCTCGCTATTAGCATAGATTTGTTTGCACAGTGGCGTAGTCGCCGATTTGCGCCAGCAAATTGTCACGTAGCCGTCAACCAGCGAACGGATGACCGGAGCGGTTGAGATCGGACAACCGGCTTGGCCGCCCGACGCCAGCCCGAGCCGGTTATGGTGCGAGATAGCTCAGCAAGCGGGGATCGTCTCGCAGTTGGTGCGATGCACCCGACAGCGCGACCCGACCCCGATCGAGTACATAGGCCCGGTTGGCGACCTGCAGCGCCAGATCGAGATGTTGCTCGACGATAACCACCGCGATTTCCTTGGCGAGATCGATCAACCGCTCGGTGATTTCTTCGACCACCCCGATCCACACGCCTTCGGTCGGCTCGTCGAGCAGCAGCACTCTGGGGTCCGACAACAGGGCACGCGCGATGGCCAGCATCTTGCGTTCACCGCCCGAGAGTGTGCCGGCGGCCTGATTGAGCCGCTCACCGAGCTTGGGAAAAGCGCCAAGTACGCGGTCAAGCGCGCGACGGTCCTGACTCGACAGCATACCGACGGCGAGGTTGTCACGCACCGACAAGCGGGCGAACACGGCATGCTCCTGCGGCACATAGCCGATGCCGAGCCGAATCCGCTGCTCGGTCGGCAGCTTGCTGACGTCACGCGCGTCGAAGCTGACGGAGCCGCGGCGCAACGGCAATTCGCCAACAATTGCCTTCATCAGGGTGGTCTTCCCAGCGCCATTGCGGCCGAGGATGGCGACGCCGCCTCGCGACGGCGCCTGCATCGTGACGCCGAATAGCACTTGGCTCCGGCCGTAGCCGGCGTCCAGGTCGGTAACGTCGAGAAATTTGTCGTCAGGCACGGCGCAGATAGACCTCCTGGACCTTCGGGTTCGACTGAATTTCCTGTACCGTACCGCAGCACAGCACGCTGCCCTGATCCAGCACGGTGAGCCGGTCGCAGATGTCACGGATAAAGTCGAGGTCGTGCTCGACGATCACGAGCGAGCAGTCCGCCTTGATCGGCTGCAGCAACTCGCCGGTGACGCGCCTCTCTTCGATGCTCATGCCGCCGGTGGGTTCGTCCAGCAGCAACAGCCTCGGCTCGGCCGCGAGCGCCATCGCGATCTCGAGCCACTGTTGCTGGCCATGTGAAAGCGCGGAGGCAGGGTCATGCGCGCGTCCGGCAAGACGGAACTGCTCCAGCATTCCCATCACCCTGTCATGATGCGCACCGCGGCTGCGCGAGAACAGCAGGTCGACTAGCGAGGACTTGGCCTGCAGGGCCAGCAAGATGTTGTCGTAAAGCGTCAGCGCCGGCAGCACGCTGGCGATCTGGAATTTCAGGCTCATGCCCGCGCGCGCACGTTCGGCGGGTGAGGCGCCCGTGATGTCTGCGCCCGCGAACTGAACTCGCCCCTGGGTCGGGGTTTCGGCTCCCGCGACGCATTTCAATAATGTGCTCTTGCCCGATCCGTTGGGTCCGATCAGGCCGTGAAATTCGTTGTCGGCGATGCTGAGTGCCGCGCCGTTCAGCGCGGTCAGTTTGCCGAAGCTCTTGACGATGCCGGTGGCCTCAAGCAGCGCCATGGCCGCCTTCCTGCCGCGATCGCCCGAAATTGCCGACGCGCTCGCGCTCGCCGAGAACCAGGCTGATCAAGCCGGCCGGCCGGAACATGATGACCAGCAGCAGCAGAATGCCGAGAATGATCGGCCAGATATCCTGATAGCTGTTGGACAGCCAGAAGCTCACCGCCTCGACCACGACGGTGCCTATCACCGCGCCGATCAGCGTGCCGGCGCCGCCGAACAGCACGTAAAGCACCACCTGCGTCGACATGACGACGCCGAGCATATTGGGCCAGACGAACCCCTCGTGGAAAGCGTAAAGGGTGCCGGCCAGGCCGGCAATCGCACCGCTCAGCGCGAAGATGATCGCCTTGAGATGCTGCACCTTGTAACCGAAGAAGGCGATGCGCTGCTCGTTCTCCCGCAACCCGACGAGCGCAAGCCCAAACTGGGAACGCACCAGGAAGCGGCACAGCAGGTAGACTATCAGCAGGATGCCCAGCGCCAGATAGTAGAATACCGGTCCTTCGTTGAGTTCGTAGCTGCCGATCGTCATCGACTGGATTGACGGAATTCCGTTCTGGCCGCCGAGATAATACCAGCCCCTGGCCAGCCGGTCGGCCGCATAAGCGCCGGTCATGGTACCGAGCGAGACGAAGATGACGCTGGACGGGTGACGCCCAAGCAACAGAAAGCCACCCAGCAGCAGCGCACCGACAAAGCCGATCAGCACGCCGGTCGGAATCACAACGAAGATCGAGGCGATGTCGAGATCGCGCGCGATCAACGCCACGCTATAGCCTGCGGCTCCGAAGAACATCGACTGCCCGAAGCTCATGATACCGGCATAGCCCCAGACCAGATCGAACGACAGTGCGAACAGGCAGAGGATCAACACCCGGGTCGCATAGACCGTGAGGTAATCCTGCAGCGCTAGCGGCGCCAGTGCCAGGATCACCAGCACGACGACCTCGGTCACGGGCAGCATCCGGCGACGACCGCCCGGCATCGCGAACGGCAAGCTTTGCGAGGCCTCGGTCACGCGAAGGTCTTGCCGCATTGTCGCGTGATAAAAAAACCGATCCATCAGCATTCCTTCGGATCGACCAATCCGGCGCTTCGCGCGACGATGTCGTAATTTCCGCCCTTGGAGACCGCCGTGTACATTTTCATCTTGCAGTGGCGTTGGCCGGGCACCATCTCGGCCGGGCCACCGGGCCCTTCGGCGATCTTGGCGTGATCGAGGGCCGCGGCCACCGAGTCGCGGTCGACCTTGCCGGCTTCCTTGACGGCGGCTTCCCACAGCTTCAGACCGCGATAGGTGCCGGTCGCGGCACTGCCGGCCGCGAAGAGGAAGTTGCCTGGAAATTGCTTTTCATAGGCGGCGTGGATTTTCGCGCTGGCGGGATCTTCCGGCGTCAGCGTCTTGAAATAGTCGAGGCAGCTCGCCAGCCCCTCGATTTCATCGGCCTGGTTGAGGTTGAGCGTGTTCTCGTCATAGTAGACGCAGGATAGCCGGCCGCCGTTCTTGAGAAAGCCCGCCTCGTAGAGCTGCTTGAAGAAAGGCCCGACACCGGGCGGAATCACGGTGTTGAACACCACGTCGACCTTGTTGGAGATGATGCGGCTGACGGTCGACGAGAATTCGATCTGGTCGAGCGGATAATATTCCTCGAAGATAACCTCGCCGCCATTGTTCTCGATCACCTTGCGGGCATAGACGTTGAGGGTGTGCGGCCAGATATAATTGGCGCTCGGCAGCGCGAACCTCTTGCCGCCGTTCTTGATCAGCCAGGGAATGAATTCGTCGCACTGCTGCGCCGGCGTCGGTCCGGTGCAGAATAGATATGGCGTGCACTCCTTGCCCTCATAGAGCTGCGGATAGATGTAGAGCGTCTTGCCGCGCGCGACGATCACATCCTTGATGGCGTTGCGCATCGAACTTGTGATTGCGCCGAGCACCATATCGACCTTGTCGCGCTGGATCAGCTTGCGGACATTGCCCACCGCGACCGATTCGTTGGTGGCGGTGTCCTCGATCAGCAGTTCGATTGGGCGCCCGAGCAGGCCGCCGGCGTCGTTGATTTCCTTCACCACCATGCGCGCCACATTGGCATCCGCTTTGCCGGCGTAACCGAGCGAGCCGGTGAGATCGGTGGCGATGCCGAGCTTGATCGGTCCTTCCGCCGCGTTCGCCCAGTCCGGACGGATCACCCAGCTTCCAGTGCCGGTGGCGATCGCCGCGGACGCGAAGGCGAAATTGCCGAGGAAACGGCGGCGGCTGAGCTTATTGTTGAACAACGGTTTAGACCCCTCTTCCCGAAACGAGACCTTGCGGCCGGAACTTGATGAAAATGATGGCCAGTACGAAGACCAGGACGTCGGCGATCACGGGCGCCATCACCCAGGGCAGCGCCGCGCTCAGCGTGCCGATCACGCTGGCGCCGGCGACTGGCCCCGCAAACGACCCCACCCCGCCAACCATGACGGCGACGAAACCCTGGATCAAAAAGCGGATGCCGAGATCGGCGAACAGCGAAAACACCGGAACGATCAGCGCGCCGGCGAGACCGGCGAGCGCCGCACCGAACGCAAAAGTGACGCTGTAGATCATACCGGTGGAAATGCCGGACGCGCGCGCCAGCGCTGGGTTTTCCAGTGACGCGCGGATCCGCAGCCCAAACGAGGTGTGGGCGAGCAGTGCGTAGGTGCCGGCCATCACCAGCGCCGTGATGATTACAATGACGAAGCGCCAGGTCGCGAAATGCAGAGTGCCGATGCTGATGGAGCCGCCGATCGGCTCGAGCACCGAGATGTAGAGCCCGCCGATCAGCCCGCGCACGGACTCCCGGATGATCAGGCCAAGCGCATAAGTGCCGAGCATGGCGACGATGGGCGCGGCGTAGAACCGCCGCACCACGAGACGCTCGAGCACTAGCCCAAGGGCGCCGACCGCAAACGGCGCCGCAACCATGCCGACGGCGACCGGCAGGCCCGCGCTGTGGACGAGATAGGTGATGTAGGCGCCGAGCAGGACGAATTCACCTTGCGCGAAATTGAAGATACCCATCATGCTGGCGATGATGCCAAGCCCCAACACCACGAGGACGACGATCGCGCCGAAGCTCAGAATCTCGAACAGTGCAATGAACAGTGTATCCATTTCCGCCGCCACACCATCTCGTAGTCCTGCTCACGTCTTCTTCCAGTCGCCCGACTGTTCGAACGCGTGCGCCGCGCGATAGATCGTCACTCGTCGAAATGTTTGCCGACCAGCATTGGGCCGACCGGAAGCCCGTCGACCATGCCGCAGGGCAGCGACATCGCGGGGTGATGCGTGATGTTGAACAGCGAGGTATTCGAAATCATCTCGAGGGCGCGAGCGACGTAGTCTTCGCGGCTCGCGGTCGGTTCCGGCAATTTAGTCGCTTTCGTCGGCGTCGTCGGCATCGGCAGCAGGTCGTAGCTCTGCAGCGGCTTGTCATGGGAAGCATGACTGTCACGGGTGTTCTCCTGATCTCTTCATCTCTTCGCGGCGGTGACCGCCAAGGCGCTCGGCATCGATATCTCCGCGGCTGCTCGGCCTCACGACGCAGTGCCTGCGTTCCACGGCACAGTGAACTGAAACGTGGCACCGTGGGGCAGGTTTGCCGTGGCCCACAGCCGGCCACCGTGGACTTCTATGATCGATCGGCAGATCGAGAGTCCCATACCCATGCCGCTTGATTTGGTGCTGAAGAAGGGGTTGAACAGGCGGTCCGCATTCTCGGTGGAAATCCCGACGCCGCAATCCGTGACACTTATGAGCACTTGTTGTGTCTCGTCCCGGTCTGATCGGATCAGCAGTTCGCGCGGCCGATCCGTGACTGATTGCATGGCTTCAATGCCATTCATCACCAAGTTGATAATCACCTGCTGAAATTGGACCCGATCGGCCAGGATTATGGGTAAGCTAGGCGCCAACTCCATTCGCAACGACACCCGGTGGCTGGTTAGTTCACGCTGCACCAGCGCGATGACATCCCTGACTACGTCATTGACGTTGAGTGGCAATTTCTCAACGCCAGTCTTGTTTGCGAGCGACCGGACGCGGCGGATCACCTCACTCGCCCGATTGCCGTCGTCGATAATCCATTCCACCGAACGGCGCGCCGCTTCTAGGTCGGGAGTCGCGCGGTCGAGCCAGCGAAGACAGGCGTCGGCGTTGGCGACGACGGCGGCGAGCGGTTGGTTTACTTCGTGGGCGATCGAAGCCGCCAACTCTCCCAGGGTCGTCACGCGCGTGACGTGAGCGAGTTCCGCTTGCGCTTCGCGGTATCGCCGCTCGCTCTCGCGGGCTTCCCCTTCCGCCCGCTTGCGTTCAGTCAAATCGAGCACGAAGGCGACGCCCTGGTCGGGGGGGCCGGCGAAAGCCGCCGGGCCGACAAGGACAGGCACGCGGCTGCCGTCGTTCCGTAAGTACTCCTTCTCGTAAGCTTTGCAGCTTCCCATCGCCCTGAGCTCTGCCACGGCCCGGTCGTCAGCTTCGCGCCACTCGGCGGGCGTTAGCTCGGCCCAGCTCACCCGACCCGAAACGATATCGTCGTGGCTATGTCCCACTATGTGGAGAAAAGCCTCATTGGCCTCAATAACGCGACCATCAAAGTCAAAAATTATGATCCCGATGATGTTGGAGTCGACCAAACGCCGGACCTTTGCCTCGCGCTCTTGAAGATCGCCATACAGACGCGTGTTTTCTAGCGAGATCGCCGCTTGCGCCGCCAACAATTCCAGGATCGCGATTCGATCCGGGGGGAACGCGTACGAGCTTAGCGTGTTCTCGAAGTAGAGCAGCGCCGTCAACCGCCCTTGTTTGATTAGCGGCATGCAGAGAATCGACTTGGCTGGTCGGTCGCGCAGATAATCGTCCTCGGAAAAGATGTTGGGCTTGGAGGCATCATTGAGAATCACGCTTTCGCGCGTGCGGATGACATAGCGGACAATAGATTCGGGACAAGTGACGCTGGTGATTGGCTTTTGGCACAGCACGACGTCAATCTGATCGCCGGCGGCTTTTGCCTCCGCCTGAATCAAATGGTCATCCTCTGCCGGCAGCATCAGAAGGCCGCGATCCGCGCCTGCATTCTCGAGCGCGATCGTCATCAGCCGCTCGATCAGCTTGGATAAGACGATCTCGCTAGATACGGCCTGAGAGGCTTTGACGACGCTTGCTACATCGAGCTGCTGGACCGGGGAGCCAATGTTCGCTGCGGGGCCATGCCCCTGCGGAGCGACCAAACTCGGATGAAGCCGATCAAGTTGCCTCACCTTTCCATCGGCCCCCCAACGCTGATAGCAGTTGCGGGCTTTCTGCAGATACACATGGGCAAACTCTTCGAAGCCGCGTCCGGCGTAGAAGCGCGCGGCCACTTCGTAGGCGATCGCTTCGTTGTGAACGAAGCCGTTTGCGCGGGCCGAGCGGATGGCCTCTTCGTAGAGGCGTTCGGCGTCGAGGTCCCGGCCTTCGATCCGCGCGATCTCGGCGCCGACGAGCGCGGCGCGGTTCTCGAAATTGTCCGGGCAATTCGCCGCCCAGAGCTGGAGCTGCTCATGATGCGCAGCGATAGCGTCCAGGTGCTGCTGACGCCCGCCGCCGGCCGCACTGGAATCGCAGCAGGTGGCTCGAGACAGCGCGTCATAGAAGCAATATTCCGCCGTTTCGAAGGCTGAGACCGAACTCCATAGCAAACACTGTGCCCTCGACGAGGCTTCGATGGCCGACGCATAGTCGCCCGCAAAGAAGCGCGCCTGCAGCTTGCGGACCCAGTACCAGAATTCGACAAAAGCCAAATCCGGATTTTCTGAAAAACGGCGCTCGATCCGAGCCTCATTGAACTGCTCATCGTCGAAGCAGCCGAAAATCGGCGTCAAGCCGCGCAGCGATCGGATCAACCCGAGCTGGCCGGTGTTGCAGTCAATAACAAGCCCGAAACGCATCTTCTGCGAGAACGCGAGGGCCTGCTGGGCTTCGCCTTCCGCCTCGGCAAGGGGATCGCCCACCGCGAGAAGGTTTGTGTTCAATTGGGTGCCGCAGTAGGCGGCGAAAGTGAGATCGCCGTTCTTGAGAGCCGCCTCGAACGCGCGGCGCAGCGGATCGCGGCCGGCCCGGACATGTCTCGTCCAGGGCACAACGCCATATCCAAACAGCTCATAGGTCCTGGCCTGGAAACGCGTCAGTCCGCGTCTTTCGACCAGGTCATAGCCGAGCTGACCGAAGCGATATACGACGGTCCGATAGTCGCCGAAACGCGGGCCGGCCACCATGGGCAGCCATACATAGGGCATGCACGAGCCGTCACAGTTGCCGCTCTCGAGGCTGAGATTGACCGCTCGGCAGGCGACCAGGGCAACCAGGTTCGTATCCGTATACAAGCTAGGCGTCGCCATCTTGGTCAGAACGTCCATAGTCGCCAGCGATGCAGGGTCGCTCATTAAAGGCAGCTCGATCAGATCCTCGATCATGCGGCTCCCGAGCTGCGACCAGACCTGCTCGTATTCGCGTCGGGCCTCCTCATTCGTCGGATGCGGCGACCAGTTGATGCCCAGATGCCGAAGGTACTCGAGACCGACCGCAATGGCGCGACTGCTCTGATCGAGGGTCGTGTACAAATCCAAGCGCAGGCACGCGACGGTGGCTCGTTCCACCGCATTTGTGGCACGGGTTGATAGCGCCTCCAGGCGCTGCTCCGCTTCCACCAGCGCGCCGGTAAGGAACTCGCATTCGGCCCGGTGCAGCTCCAGCGCGAAGGTAAGCTCGTGCCGGCGTTCCCACCGGTCTTCCGGCAACACGGACGCACCGGCGGCGAGATAGGTGAGCGCCGAGGCGTAGGCGGCGGAGGCCTTGGCGCGGCGACCCCCGAGCAGGTTGAGTTCGGCCAGCTGCTCACGCTCGTCTTGTGAGGTGATCAACGCGGCGCCGCGGTTGAGCTGATTGACGATGTCGAAGATGGCCTCTTCGCGTTTTTCCGCAGGGGTATGCGCCGCGAGCAGCCTTCCGACGCGCAGGTGCGCCTCGGGGCGCAACCGTTCCGGTATGAGAGAATACGCGGCCTCCTGAACCCGGTCGTGGATGAACTTGTATGAACCCTCCAAATGCTCGACCAGCTCCAGACGAACGGCGTCCCGGAGATCCAAACCAACGTCCTCGCTCGATTTCCCCAGAACGATCGAAAGCATCGTGATCTCGGCGGCGTTGCCGAGGCAGGCGAACTGCTGCAACGCCGCCTGGGTCTGGACCGGCAAGCGGGTCAATCTTCCGACCATGAGGTCCACCACGTTGTCGGTGTACCCCTTCGCGTGAATGCGCTCGAGCTTCCAGCGCCAGCGTGCCGCGTCATGATCGAAGCGGAGCAACCCCTCGTCGGCCAGCGCGACAAAGAACTGGATCGCGAAGAACGGATTGCCGCCGGTCTTCTCCTGGACCAGCTCAGCCAATGGCCGTGCGCGCCCCGGTTCGCAGTGGAGCGCATCGGCCATGAGCCGGCTAACGTCGTCGAGCTCGAGAGGCGCCAGCATTATCTCGCACACCCTCACATCGGCATCGCGGATCGCAGCGAGAGTCCGCAGAAGAGGGTGGGTGGGTCCGACCTCGTTGTCCCGGTACGCCCCGACCAGAAGCAGATGTTGAACCTCCGAATGCGTGACCAGGTGCTCGATGAGATCGAGCGTCGCGGCATCCAGCCACTGCAAATCGTCGAGGAACAGCGCGAGCGGATGCTCCTTGCGCGCGAACACGCTCAGGAAGCGCCGGAAAACCATCTGGAAGCGGTTCTTCGCGTCCTGTGGTGGCAGATCTGGAACAGGCGGCTGTTTCCCGATCACAAGCTCGAGTTCAGGAACGAGATTGACGATCAGCTCACCATTTGGACCGAGAGCCTCGAGCAAGCAGTCCCGCCACCGGCCCAGCGCCTCCTCGTTCTGGGTGAGGAGCGAGCGGACCAGGGTCTGGAATGCTTGGCCCAGGGTCGCGTATGGGATGTCGCGCTTGTATTGGTCGAACTTGCCAGACGCGAACAGGCCACGCGGCGGCACTAGCACCTTGTGCAGCTCGTTCACTACCGAGGATTTGCCGATACCGGAATAGCCGGACACGAGGACCAACTCCACGGTGCTCGTCGCCACGACCCGGTCGAAGGACGCGATCAGCGTGTCTATCTCGGGCTCCCGGCCGTAGAGCTTCTCCGGGAGCAACAGCCGGTCCGATACGTCGCAACCGCCGAGTGAGAAGGGTACGATCCGGCCATGCCGCTCCAACTCCGCGAGGCAGCGGCGCAGATCGGCCTCGACACCGGCAGCGGTTTGGTACCGCTGCTCGCCAGTCTTGGCGAGAAGCTTTATCACGATTGCCGAGAGCGGTCCCGGGAGGCCCGCGACCCGCTCGTCGGGCGGCGCCGGTTGCCGGGCGATATGGCAGTGCACCCACTCCATCGGATCGGCGGCGGTGAAGGGCAGTGTCCCCGTCAACAGTTCGTAGAAGGTGACACCCAATGCATAGAGATCGCTGCGGGAGTCCACCGAGCGGTTCATCCGGCCGGTCTGTTCCGGCGCCATGTAGGCGAGCGTGCCGGCGATCACCTCCGGCGGCGCGGGGGCTTGGCGCTCGCGCGGCAGACGTGAAGCGATACCGAAACCGGTGAGCTTGACCTCTCCAGTCGTGCGGTTCACCAGAATATTGGCCGGCTTGATGTCCTTGTGGACGAGGCCGCGCCGGTGGACTTGCGTGAGGGCCGCCGCGACCGCGATGGCGATGCGCAGAAAGCTCCGCACCTCCATGGGCATCCCGAGCAATCGGTCGAGCGGCTCGCTGGAGGTGTCCTCGAGCACCAGCATAATCCGACCACGTTCTCGGACAAGCTCAAGCGGTCGCAGTGCCCACGCCCCGTCCAGTTCGTCCTTCAATCCGTATTCGCGAGCTAAGCTATCGAGAGTGGCAGGTGTCGGATGCTCCGCGGCGGGCAGCACGGCCAGCACGGCGGCCCGATAACCGTCGGCGTGGCTCTCTCTTCTGCAGAAGACGCGTTCACCGTCCTCCCACAAGACCTTGAGGCTACTCTCTCCACCAACGTCGAACCAAGAGGATTGATTCATCTGCGGGATCCGCCATCAGGTCGGAGGCCGCCATTGAGAATGGTACTCTCAGGGGTGGCCAGAAAAGGTCTGAACAGGAACTTCACCACTCACGAGGCAGCGCGACCATGTCTGTTATGTAAAAGGTTGCGGATGCCGACCCGACTTGCTCGCGGATGACTCAAAGCAGTGGGCGTATCGTTTGCCGCTTCGACGGACATATTCCGTCCGTTGATGTTAAGATTAGGCATGGTCTCCCCTCTCGGTGCATGAAGCCGCTTATGGCGACAACTCACTTATTTGTATTGGCTGACACCGACCGGGCCGATGCCAGAGGTGTGCAGAATGATAGCGATCCATTCAGGAGCCAAACGAATTGAAATTGGCCGAGGAAAATAAAATTCCAAAAGCAGTTTTGTGCATTGTCATATTGGATCATTGGATTTTCCGGATCGACGAAGTGATCGAATTCTGATTCAGTGACGAAGCCAAG
This sequence comes from Bradyrhizobium sp., assembly GCF_049519115.1. Classification (GTDB taxonomy): domain Bacteria; phylum Pseudomonadota; class Alphaproteobacteria; order Rhizobiales; family Xanthobacteraceae; genus Bradyrhizobium. Next base: position 3,222 of record NZ_JBEKRB010000049.1, on the reverse strand, counting down.
CTTCAATGCCGCTGCCTTTTTTGGCCGCGACCGCGGACAATTTGCCACCTGCGATCGGCTCTTCCAGATTAGCGGCGAGACTGGAACGATTGAGATTAATGGCTCAATTGTACGTGGGTAAGAATCCGATATCGAAAGGGATCGGAAGAATTATACGCAGGTCGTAGTGTTCGCCTCTTACGTCCCATCACTCTGGACGTTAGCAACGAATGATTGGGCAAACGGGCGGCACTTTGCTGAGCCAATTTTCGATTTTCATATCCACAGAGCTCTCCTATCGGGATTCGGACTGAATCGCGTGTCAAGAGGTAAACGCACCGATCACCACGGCGATCGCGAGCGCCGCCGAAAGTAACGAATTCAGACGGGACTGCGGGATCCGCATAACCTCATCGCGATCAATCGCGCGGCGCGTGCGCTCAAAACCAGCGATGCTTTGTGTGATGATAGCGATTCCAATCACCACAATTGCCAGTCTCGCATAGCGGGCCACGACCGCGAAACCGGGCTCGCTGGCTCGCGCCTAAGCCGTAGCTGGTATCGCGAACAACGGTGCGAGCAGCAGCATTGCCGAAAGTATTTCATCTTCATCGTTCGGCCCCTTGATTCCGGGCCTGTTAGCCCATGGGGGCCACACGAATCCGAATTACGGAGCGGCGCCGATGCCATGGCGCCCACTGTCCCAATTGGCCCGCATCACCGGCGTGTGAGTGCAAATCGCCGGGACCGTGGTGGCCTCCTGAAGGTTTCTCCTAATCGTGGCGCTTATGGGCCTCGAGCAACTTCAGTCCAGGGAACCGCGTCCATATACCCCGTTGAGGCAGCAATCGAATTGCCGATTTTCCTCCAAAATGCTCTAATCTTGTTCGTCCGAGAGAGCCGCCTGGGCATGGAATTATCGATTTGCCGTTCGATCATCGAAGCTCACGGGGGACGGATGTCGGTCGCCAACAATGTGGGACCGGGTGCGAGGTTTGAGTTCACATTGCCATTGCATCAGGAGGATAGGTCTTGATCGGGGGCTCGAAATCGCCAGGCGACCTCGCAAGCGAAGCGGAACCGATCATCTTCGTCATCGACGACGATGTAGCGGTGCGCACGACTCTCAGCAGTCTTTTCCGATCGGTGGGCTTGCGGGTCGAGCTGTTCGGTTCGGCCCGCGACTTTGCGCAGATCACGATGCCGGATGTTGCAAGCTGCCTGGTCCTCGACATCAGGCTGCCGGGGGTCAGCGGTCTCGACTTTCAGGCCGAACTGGCCGAGGCGGATATTCGCATCCCGATCATCTTTATGACGGGCCACGGCGACATCCCGATGTCGGTCAAGGCGATGAAAGCCGGAGCCATCGACTTTCTAACGAAGCCGTTCCGCGACCAGGATATCCTGGATGCCGTGATCAAGGCGATCGAGCGAGATCAAAAAAGACGCGATAGCGAGAAGGGCGTTTCGGAACTGCGAATGCGGTTCGACTCTCTGACCTCACGCGAGCGGGAGGTGATGACACAGGTCGCTGCCGGACTGATGAGCAAACAAATCGCGGCCAAATTGGGCATTACCGAGATCACTGTGAAGGTCCATCGTGGCCATATGATGCGAAAAATGAAGGCTCGGTCGTTGATTGACTTTATAGGAATGGCTGAACTGCTCGGAATCCATCGTCCGAAACGCTAGAGCTTATACCCAGGTATCGTTTTCCAATCCCAATCCGTGATGCAATCTGCAACTGGGGCGACGGTGACGCCATGGGCTCCCGGTCTCGCGTCAAGGAAGGGCCGCCTTGTCAAAGCTTCCGCCGGTCGCAGTCATTGACGATGATGCATCCGTGCGCGCCACGACTGACAGCCTTGTGAGGTCACTCGGGTACATTGTAAATACATTCGCATCCGCCGAAGAGTTCTTGCGGTCGAACCGCCTCGATGACTTCTTCTGTGTGATTGCAGATGTCCAAATGCCCGGAATGAGCGGCGTCGAGTTGCAAGCGCAGCTGCTTAGCCAAGGGAACCACGTGCCGTTCATTTTCGTCACGGCCTTCCCCAACGAGCGGGTTTGTGCGCAAGCGCTTGGGGCCGGGGCGATTTGCTACCTGACTAAGCCCTTCGACGGGGACAGCCTTATCCAAGGTCTCCAGGCCGCCCTGAAGAAGCGTGAAGGCGGGACCAGAAAGTGAGATCCCCCTAGCGCTGTCACAAGAGTGGAATTTTCAGTTGCACAACGCTAACAAGCGCGCCGGTATATTCGGCTTGCGCTCAAACTATTATTGAGCGCGCCTGAAGTCTGATCTGGGATTCCCCTGAGATCCGCGCCAACGCGGGTGGGACACACAGCCGGATTATGCGCTAAGCGCTGATCCGTCGATCTAGCTTGGCTTGCGCGGATTGCCCAAACAGTCCGTGGCACGGTTAAACCAAGGTATTGAGGGCCCCAACCATTTCGGTAGTTAAACTAAGCTCGGTAGCAATGGAGCAATTCGTCTCGGGCGAACTAGGCTTGGGAGATAACGCTTAGCAAATGCGAGCTAACCAACGTGCGGCTTAGAGGGGAACCCATGTTCGCGAACTCTCGGTGTTCAAATGTTCCGTCCCATGGTCCTTTCGTGTGGGAGACCCGAAAAGCGTTCAGTGCACGCAGGGTTTCGCAAGACTACCACCCAAACTTCGATGCGTACCTGCGAAGCCTGGCAAGTCCCCAAAGCAAACAGAAACGCAGCGCCTCCGTAATCGTTTGGCGGAACAGTCTCATGCTACTCCCTGAGTTCGCTCGCTCAACCAGGCTGCGCTGGACCTTCTTGATGCCCGGTTTAGTTACGGTTTTTATCGTGGCGTTGCACGAATTTATCTACTTGAAAACGCAAGGTGACCCAACGAGGCGATCCGACCGTATGATCGCCTCGCAAATGGGCGTATTCACGGACTTTCGCCCGAGCCGCGGCTGGACGCGCTCAGGGTATCTCGGACGCAATTGCAGGGGAGCGGAATGTGGAATCACCAGAGCAGGCTTCTCGCGATGACGGCGAAGTGTGCCGAGGCGATCAACGCCAGGCGTGGGACTATGGAGCTCCGGCATCTCCGCTATTTCGTCGCGGTTGCCGAGGAGCTGCACTTCACCCGCGCAGCCGATCGGCTCGGCATCAAACAGCCTCCCCTCAGCTTGCAAATCCGCCAGCTCGAGCGGGAGTTGGGCACGTCCCTCTTTCACCGCCTGACGCGCGGCGTGGAACTCACC
>NZ_JBEKRB010000048.1:0-46205 GCF_049519115.1 Bradyrhizobium sp. | reverse complement strand
GTTGAAGATCCAGGGAAATGGGGAAAGGTCTTGCAGCGTCGCGGGAGACGGCAAATCCAGCGATTGAGGGGCCGCTACAGATAGCGGCTGGATGTCAAGGGCGTCCGCCTCGATCTCGGTCGACGGATGCATTCCATCTGGAAGACAAAACGCGGCGACGTCGATTTCGCTGCGACGAAGCTGCTCCAAAAGCTGTTCGGGCCATCCGGTTGTGATGCGCAGCATGAGATCCGGAAAGCTGCCACGGAGCCTGTCGGCGAGTGTCGTTATCCCGACCTCCGACAAATAAGGTGAAATGCCGAGCCGGAATTCTCCGCTGACTACCCCGTTGGGCGACAATCCCGTCTTGAGATCATTCAACACGCCGAGCATCCGTCGCCCGTGCGCATAAGTTTCGCGGCCCGCCGCTGTCGGCTTCAACGGCTTCGACTGCCTGTCGAGCAAGACGACGCCAAGCCTTTCTTCCAAACTCTGGATGCGGCGGCTCACACCGGGCTGCGTGAGATGAAGCCGCATTGAGGCTCCAACGATCGAGCCGGTCTCCACCACCGCCAGAAAGGCCTCAAGGTCCCGTGTGTTCATGCGGATTCCGTATAATCTTATTGATAATAACTCAATTGTCTCATACATCTAAAAACGTATGATGTCATCAAACAATATGCGGTTTTGATGATATGATATATCTAAATACCTACCGACGCGTGCAGAGTGACGGATCCGCGCCCTATTGGCCGCTCTGGTCGGCCTGCTTCCTTGGCTTCAGCGCGTTTGGCATGACGATCCAGGTCATGCCCGCTTATGCCCATGAGCGGTTGGGAGCGGGTGCAATCACCGCCGGCCTGGCCGTGACGATCGGCTCTCTCGCCACCATGATTTCCCGCCCAGTCTCGGGACGGTTTGCCGATCAAAGCGGCGGACGTCGCGTGGCGATGGTCGGAGCCATACTCGCCTTGATCGGCGGCATCGGCCATGTGGTGGCGCCAAATCTGCCCGTTCTGGTTCTTGCACGCCTTTTTCTCGGGGCGGGTGAAGGCGCCCTCTTCACCGGTTCCGTCGGCTGGATCCTGGCGCAAACGGCGCAATCACAGCGGGGTAAGGTCGCAGGGCATTTTGGCTTGGCGATGTGGATGGGACTGGCGTCTGGCCCGGTGCTCGGAACCGCACTCATGGCGATCGGCACCTATCGCGAGGTCTGGATTGCCGCAAGCGTCATTCCGATGCTCTCCTGGGTGTTGGTTGCATCGACGCCGCCTGAGAGTCGTATCTCGTCCCGCGGCACGGATATCCGCCGCGCTTTGTTTCCAAGGGCAGCATGGCTGCCCGGCGCTTCAGGCGTATTCGCCAGCGTTGGATATGGCGTCATCGCTGCGTTTCTGGTGCCACGCTTCGCGGCTCTTGGCTTTGCAGGCCAAAACTTCGCGCTCACCGTGTTCGGCATCGCGTTTATGATGACACGATTTTTGGGCAGCGGTTATGCAGATCGTTTTGGCGCAAGGCCGGTGCTTCTATCGGCCTTCCTCATCGAGTCCGTCGGGCTTGCCGGCTTGTTTCTCACGCAACGGGAGTCGCTCGCTTTCGCCTCGACCGCATTAACCGCTGCAGGGCTTTCCCTGCTGATTCCGAGCGTCACGAGCCTTGTAACGGAAGCGGCCGATCCGCGCGAACGCACCGCAGCCTTGGGCGCAGTGACGTCCGCGTGGGACTTGGGCGTTGCTGTCGGCGGCCCTTTGGGAGGGCTTGTTGCTGGCGCATCGAACGCCGGGCCGTTCGCGCTGGGCGCCGTCGCAGCGCTGATCGCGATAGCGCCTCTGGCGATAAATCCCAAACGTGAGCGCGCTTTCGTGCCCCCAAAGGAAGCATGATTCCCGCCCGTTCCGCACCTTGGCCGCGAAGCATGTAGGCAACAGCGACACCAGCGCGGATATCCTTGTTGCTATCAACGTTCGCAACACACTTGCCCCGGTTTGTCGGAATTAGGTCATCCAACGTTAGCAACAAATCCGTGGTCAAAAGGCGACCTTAGCGGCGAAGCGGCGTATGGTCTGCTAAGGCCCGACAAGAGACAACGGTTGGCTCTGCTTGACGTCCCGACTAGATCCGCATCCCGCGCTTCCAACATTCTGATGGCGTGAATTTTGGCGTAATTTCGGTCTTCGTCCGAACGCTCGGCGTCTGTTGAAGTCCCGGTCGCGCCTGAGGTAGAACGGTGCCTGGTCGAGACAATTGCGATTGGTGTGATGGCAATCGTGAAGTGGTTGCAGCTATTCCTTCAGCAGGAATCCAACACCACCCGCGCGGCCCTTGGGTTGGCGATTGCGGGCCATGTCGTCATTGCGTTGCTTTTCGTGTTTGGGGCTTTTAACCGGACTGAGGGGGCTTCGGTCGTCGCAATCCCAGTTGAAATCGTGACGGAAGAGCCTGACGCGCAGGCTCGGTCATCCCCGGCGCCCGCATCGAATCAACAGAGTGCCTGGTCGGGCATTCCGGCCGTGGCCGATGTCGACAAACGGACCAAGGCGCCGCCTGCGACGCAGGACCTCAATGGTGTCGATCTGCCAAAGCAGCCAGGGCACGACGGTGGCGACCCCAGCCCAGATCCGGCCGCGAACCCCGTGCCACCTGCAGACGGCGACCTCGCCTCCGGCTCTGCGTCGCTCCCCTCCTGGGCAGTTGAAGCCATCGGTCTCGCACAGCGGCAGATGACGGCGCGCGAGTCGCACGAAGACGAAATGACGGCAACCAAGGAACCGAAGATTGAGTGCGGAGCCAAAGCGAGGTGGCAGTCACCGACGAACGGGATCCGGCTTCGAGGGAAGGTAACGGGGATAGCAACTGCGGCTCAAACGTCAGCCCTGATCCGATCGAGCCAGCTCATGACGGACAGGCGTATCAATCCGAAATACGTCAATAACAAGCAAGTTTTCGCCGAGACCCTGGATGGCGTCAACAGGTCGTCCGTGGTGCTTCCTTCCGGACTCATGGTGAATGTGGGCGATGTGATTGAAATTGATTCGGGCCACGTCGATCCAGCCGATCCCTGTCAGTACATTCCGAACGTCGTCGTCGGCAAGCCTTGAAGATCTTGCGTCGCGCTCTTCTCTCTAAAGCGCCTGCGCGCGATCCACGCCCGCAGCAAGTCCAATTACGGGGTAATTCCGGTAGTTCCGGTCGTCCGATTTTGTCGGTTCAAGGCGTCGACTTCGACGTCATTCAAATGCGCAAGCCGGGCATCGAGCCGCGCCCCAATAAGCGAGCAAATGCTGGAGTGCCGCAAAATATAACCCTCGCTGTCTGGCCGGCTCACGGGAGTGATTTGCCCGACGGGCAAATCACCCGAAATCATGTCCAGCCCCACTCGCAAAAATATTTCGCTTCGCCGTTTGCTAGAAACACCTTTAGTGATTCCAGCCATTCCGCCCCGGATAAAGGGGCGTATCGCGATCGTCACGAACGTTGGGTGCGGGATGCAGTGGACGCGGGTTGCGGCGCAAGACGGGCGCGGCCGGACGCGGACGGCGAAGTCGTGTGGGCCTGACATCCCGACGCTGATGTCAAATTGGCGAAGATGCTTTCGCATCGCAGCCTGTAACGGAGACAACAAAGCCCGGTCTCCGGGGCGAGCGCGAAGGAAACCGTTAAAACCATTGCGCAGGGAAGGCCGGCGTGATCGGCGAACCTGTGGTGACTAACTTGCGTGTTTTCTATTTTTACACGCAAGGCTGCGGGTGCGCTTGGGCATCCGGCTTTCCCTGCGCCCTCTATTCCGGAGGGGTTTCGTTCAAACTTCGGGCGCCGTCGCGTCGCGAGACCGCGTTTTGCTGCGCGTGGCTGTTTGACAAGTTAACAGGAAGGACAGGCCGCTAGCGATGAGCGAACCGGCCCTCTTTATCGTTTACCGGAAGCCGCGATCTTTGAGGGCGCGGTTTCCGGCATGAATATCATGGCGCAGAGTCCTGCAGCCGTCGCGAACAACAAGTACCAGGCCGGCGCCAGCGCGTTGCCGGTTACTTCCGTCAGCCAGGCGACGACGAGCTGGGCGGTGCCACCGAATATCGCGATCGCAACCGCATAAATGGTTGCAAAAGCGCCGCCGCGGATGTTCTTGGGCAAAGCTTCGGCGAGTCCAACATAAAACGCGCTGTAGGGGATCGAGCCGATCAGCGCCAATAGACCAAGGCCGCCAAGGAGTGCCAAGGAATTGCGGCTTTCCACGACCCACAGGAAAACTGGATAGGTCAGCAAAAGTGCTGCGATCTGCGGCCATACCATGATCGGCCAGCGACCCGCACGGTCGGCAAGCCAACCGCCCAGAAGCGCGGCAACAACTCCGACACCATTGACGACAGCTGTTGTCGCGAAAGCGAGCGGAGCATCGACGTGCAGGGTATGCTGCGCATAGGTGGTCATATATTGCGCCACGTAAGTGATGATGGTGCCGCTGGCCAGAATGACGAGCCCCAGCCCCAACAGACGGGTGTTGCCGCGTAGCGTCTTGGCAGCCGCGTTGTTCTCAACCGCTATCGCCGGCGTTTCAACCCGGTGCAGCGTTTCAGGCAAGCCGCGGCGCAACCATAATCCGAACGGCAGCGTGCCGGCACCGAGCAGGAAAGCGATACGCCAGCCATACGTATCCAGCGCATCGCTTGCCATGGTCAGCGATAGGATCTCGCCCACCAACGCTCCCGCCGTCGCCGCGATCTGCTGGCTTACAGGCTGCAATGAAACCACAAGGCCTCGACGCTGGACCGAAGCCGCTTCCATCAGATAAGCGGTCGTCGGACCGACCTCGCCTCCCAACGAAAAACCCTGCGTCAGCCGCGCCAAAATGACGACTATCGGAGCGGCGACGCCGATCGTGTTGTAGGAGGGCGTGATGGCCAGCACCAGGATGGCGACGCCCATCATCGCAAAACTGAGCAGCATCGCGGGCCGGCGTCCCGCGCGGTCCGAATACGAGCCGATCACGATGGCCCCGATCGGTCTCGTGACGAAGCCGGCGCCGAAGGTCGCCAGCGAAAGCAGAAGACTGCCGAACTCGCTCTTGGTCGGGAAAAATGCGTGGCCGATTTGCGTGGCAAAGAAACTGTAAGTAACGAAATCGTAGAACTCGAGCATGTTGCCGATTGTCGCGCCGAGAACGGCGCCGAAGGTGAGGCCTTCATCCTTTTCCTCGCTCAGGTCCTTAACCTCGGGCGACGGCGAATTCGGCTGATCGGAGGGCGCTGCCATGGTCCGTTATCTTTCAAAGGTAAAAGACGACGGCGACGCTTGCCGTTTGTCGATAAATTGCCTCCGGTGGAGACACGCGATCAAGCTACTCCGAAACCTTTTTAACGTTGCGGGTATCCCAAAGCCTAAAACCTCCCTTGAAGGCATTGGCGTTGTTTCCCAGTCGCACGTTGCGAGGCAGACGTCCGAGCTTTTCGGCATTTCCGCCGCCGAGAACGACGTAGTCGGGCTCCAGCGCCCCGACGAAATGCTTGACGATATCGGCGACTTTTTGCCGCCACTTCTTCTTGCCGAGACGTTCGAGGCCGGCCTCTCCCACATCATCTTCGAAAGTCCGGCCCTTCTGATAAGGCAAATGGCCGAGCTCCATCGGCTCCATAATGCCATCGATGATCATGGCGGAGCCGAGGCCCGTACCTAACCCAAGGAACAGCATTCGCCCTCCTTCGTAGCTGCCGAGAGCCTGCATCAGCGCATCGTTGACCACCTGCGTCGGGCGGCCAAACGCTTTGGCGAAATTAAAGCCGACCCAGCCACGGCCAAGGTTATGCGGTTCGGCCAGGGGTTTGTTATGAACGACCGGTCCAGGATATCCGATCGAAACGACATCGTAAGACCAATCCGTTGTGAGATCCTTGACCTGCTTCACCATTTCTTTGGCTGACAGATGCGGCCCGGACACAAACTCACGCTTGATGCGACGTTTGCTGTCCATGACCTTCACATGGGAGCCCCCGACGTCCACCGCCAAAATGGTTTTTCGCGATAGCCGTTTTGCTGGTGCCCGCGTTGCTGACGGCTTTTTCATTGACGGCTAATGGTCTCTGGTCTGCGATCGGCGGTTCCGGTGGAACACCGCAGAGAAACGCCGCCACCGCCAATAGGTTGCCGTGCCGATGAAACTTTCGATGCTGCTTGCGCCGCAAGTTAGACGCGCGCAATGACGGCGACCGGGCCACCACCCGGCGGTCCCTGGTGCTCCGCTCCGCCCGAGACGTACACGGCCCCCGTTCCCGAAAGGCCGCTGATCAAACCGCCGACGGCCGCCCGTGCGTGCCGCGTGGCACTGATGTCGGTGTCTTCCAACATGGTGTGGCGAAATCCGCGCACCGTGCCGTCGGGCGAGGCCTCCGCTTTGGCGAAGATATTTACCAGACCGCCCGCCGCAACAGGAGCAGAGCCTTCACCCCGCAGGCCGACGCTTTGCAAAGCGTCGATCACCGCGGCGGTGTCGATCGCATCGCGCATCACCGCATGGCCAATCACGAAGGGGCTCGCAGCCGCACGCGAATTTCCCATGACGATGATGACGTTGTGCATCAGCTCGATGCCGGCGGATGTCGAGGCGACCGACGAGAACAGATCGTATCTTTTCAGAATGTCGTCGTCCTTGATGTCGCCTTTGACCTCTCCGAGCGCTGCGGCCACGCCAAGCGCCGAGGCGCCGCGCGAGTATCCCATCGACCCGTACGCGCTGGTGGTCACCGGCCTCTGGCCCCTGCCGTGGGCCTCCTCGATACGGTCGCTGGTCAGCAGGGGGCATTTGATCTGCACGAAATGCACATCGGAGGGATTGTCGATGCCGGCATCGGCCATCGCGGCGGCAACCGCTTTCACCGTCTCAGTCAGCTGCGCGCCACGTCCGATCTCCTCGGGGAGAAAATTTCGGGTGTGGGCGATGCCGATACTCAGCCGCTTGTCGGCGAAGACGGATTGCGCGTCATTGTTGCCGGAGAGGTTACGCGTGAAGACAGTGATATGCGGACTGAGCACGCCTTCGGTGCCGCCCGACATCACGAAAGCGACCCGTTCCTCCACGCGCTCCGGCGGCAGCGCAAGATACGGCGCGAGCGCGATCGACAGTGCCGAGCCGGCATATTCGCGGGTAAAGTCGTTTACTCCGCCGTTGCCTTCGGTCTTGCCCAGGATCGCCAGGATCGATACCGGATCGATACGGCCGGCTTCAATCAACTGGATCAGGCCCGAAACGTCGCCGGGCCCTTTGGTCGGAATCCGGATCACGTCGACGGAAATGGTGCGCGCGCTCATTCGAATTCAGCGTCTTGCGTTGCGGTTTTAAGATGCGCGGAAGAGAACATCATCGAACAACCAAGCCCCTGCGTAGCGCCGACGAAGTCGCCGGCAATCGCTGCCAGAATGGCGAGGGATGATGGAATTTTCAACGCCGAAAAAAGATGGGGTGACAATGTGGAATCCGCGAGCTTTACGGAATTTCTTGTGCGCGGCGTCGCCGAGCCCCTGGCTCTGGCGCGACCGTCTAAGCCTTCGCCTTGACCTTGCGCTTCTTCTTTGTGTCTGCGGGAGCGGAGGCTTGGATTTTTGCCTCCTCCTCTTCCTTGGCCTGCCTCAAGGCGCGAAGGCGTTCCATGTTGCGCCTCACCGCGACCGACTTTTGCTCGACGTCGGCCATCGCCCGCGCGCCCTCTTCCGCCGCCAATCGTTGTCGATTGACGCGCGCAAGGCTCTCTGGCGATTTTTCGATCGGCTTCTTGTCGGCCATCGTATCCAACTCTACAAAAGCAAAACCCGCCCAATCCAAGGATCGAGCGGGCGCCACGCCATTTCAGTACATCCGTGAAATGGCTCTGACGGTTCAGGCCAGCGAGAGATTCTCTGCGCTTACCTTGCCCCGCATCTTGTCGGTCTTGAGCTCGAAGTTGACCTTCTGCCCTTCGTTGAGACCGGAAAGGCCAGCACGCTCAACCGCGCTGATGTGCACAAAGACGTCGTTTCCGCCGTCGTTGGGCTGAATAAAGCCAAAACCCTTCTGGCCGTTGAACCACTTTACAGTACCTGTCGCCATCTAACTTCTCCAAAGACAATCCGCACGACGATCGCGCGTTTTCGAATTCAACTGGTCGAGGTCTTTGGGAAGGAGCCGGCAGGGCGCATTCAAAAAGGCACAGCGGCTAATCGAATAAGCATAACTTATAGGACTTTTGGACCGGTTGCAAGTCGTCCAGTAATTTTATTTCGCCGAATCCGGGGATGGTTCGAACGTGGTGAAGAACGCCCCTTCCGGTTAGCCTCCTTAGCGTGCACCCGGACCGGCCGATCGCTTCATCGGAGGGGTTATCGACCTTCGTAACCGTCGATCAACGTATCAGGAACAACCCACATTGCTTGCCACGTTCGCCGCGATGGAGTCTTTTGCGACAAGTTTTCGCTAACGGCGCGAACCTTGCTGCGGCAAGCTTGCCGTCTGCACAAAATTTGAATTTTTCCGCAACGCCTCGCTACGCTAGGTTTCTCGCCATTCGTGAACGCGCCGATTGCTGAAGCTGCCGAGGTGATAGTCAATATGAAGGCCGAGATTCGATCATTGACCGGCGTACGGGGTATCGCCGCCATCATCATCGTGATTTACCACTACGGTAAGTTTCGTCTCGATCACGTCAGCGACGTCTGGGACATTCCTCACGGGTATCTCCCGGTCGATCTGTTTTTCATGTTGAGCGGTTTTGTGATTGGGTATGTCTATCGCGACCACCTTCATCCGGAATCATCGTCGGACTACCGAATTTTTCTCGTCAAGAGATTTGCAAGGCTCTACCCCGCCTACATCGTGATTTCGGCCTTTTATGTGCTGAAGATCGCGCTCGGTTTGACAGGTGACGAAACATTCGCGCGATTTGATTGGCTCGATGCCGTCGGCAATCTTTTGCTGCTGACCGGCTGGGGGCTTAATATCTATCCGCTGATCGGCGTATCATGGGCGTCGAGCGCGGAACTAGGTTCTTATTTCGCAGCACCAGCCTTGATGAAATACACGCTGGAAAAAAATCTGCGCTGGTGCATCGCCTGCGTCGTTGTTGCCCTCATTGGCATCTACTTGATCAGCATTAGCGGCCAGGGCTCGAGCGGCCCTCTGGATGTCGTCGCGCGGAATTCCCTCCTCCCGCTATGCCGCGCCATTATCGGATTCACCCTTGGCCTCGCGACGCTGCGGTTCGCGGTCTATCTGGACCGCCTCTCGGCAATCGCCCAGGACGCTCTCGTGATTGGCATACTGGCGTTGATGTTGGCTCTCTCCGTCTTTACGACTGAGGATCTGCCGATCTATCTGCTGTTTGTGCCTTTTATCGCCGTGCTCTCGCGCGACGGCCGCGTTGCGCAGGCTCTGTTCGGCAACCGGCTCGTCTATCACCTTGGTGTCATCTCCTATTCAATTTATCTTTTCCATCCCCTTTTCTTCACGTTCGCCGAGCGTTCCTCGCGGCACCTCGGCAATAATCTGACGGCCTATCTGCTTTGCACGCTCGCTGCCTTTGCGGCGATCTGGCTCCTGTCATATCTGAGCTATCGATTCATCGAGATGCCCGGACGGCAATATGTGATTGCATTGTTGAGCCCAAGAGCCAAGGCCGCGCCGGCAGAAACCTGATCTTCGACCAGCGGTTTCCGCCCACGCTTTTTTCGAATTTAATTTTCGGCCTGCAGCACGCGCCCGCGCGTTTCAGGCAATGCGAAGGCGGCAAGGAAAAACACGGCGTACGCCGCGACCGCAAAGATCGCAATTGCGTTTGCGAGCGAGGTTGAGTTCGACAGCGCGCCGACCATGAATGGGAATAGCGCACCGATCCCTCGGCCGAAGTTATAGCAAAAGCCCTGACCGGAACCGCGCAGTCGCGTCGGATACAATTCCGTCAGGAAGGCGCCCACACCGGAGAAATAACCAGAGGCAAAAAAGCCGAGCGGAAAGCCGAGCACCCATAAAGCTTCGTTCGGTAACGTCAGTTGGGTGTAAAGCAGCACGACAGCGATCGCGCCTACCGAAAAGATCAGGAAAAGATTACGCCGTCCGATCCGATCGGCGAGCCAGGCACCGACAAGATAGCCGGCAAAAGACCCGATGATCAGCGCTGACAAGTAGCCCGTCGAAGAAACGATGGAGAGCTTTCGCTCCGTCGTAAGGAAGCGCGGAACCCAGAATGTAATCGCGTAGTAACCGCCCTGGCATCCCGTCGCCATCAACGACGCCAGGACCGTCGTCGTCAAGAACGGGCCAGAAAAGATCTCCCATATCGACGGCTGATCTCCGGCTTGCGCCTGCTTGGCCCGCGCCGCCACGGCCATTTCCGGTTCTGAAACGTAGCGGCGCAGATAAAATACGAGAAGCGCCGGCAGAGCGCCGATCACAAACATCCAACGCCAGGCGGTTTCCGGCGGAAAGTTGGAATACAGTACGGCCTGCGCGAGCACAGCCAGGCCCCAGCCCACGGCCCACCCCGATTGCACCGAACCGACCGCACGGCCGCGATATTGCGGGCGAATGGCTTCGCCCATCAGCACCGCGCCCGCCGCCCATTCGCCGCCAAAGCCCAATCCCAGCACGGCCCGCGCAATCAGCAGCTGATCGAAGTTCTGCACGATCGCGCAGACCAGTGAGAAGAACGAGAACCAGAGGATGGTGAACTGCAGTGTCCTGACCCGGCCGACACGATCTGCGATATAACCGCCCAGCCATCCGCCAATGGCAGACGACAGCAGAGTTACCGTGCCAGCAAGGCCGGCGTAGGCAGCATCAACCTTCCACATGGTGATGATGGTGCCGATCACGAGCGGATAGATCATGAAGTCCATGCCGTCGAGCGCCCAACCTGCGGCGCAAGCCCAGAACGTACGGCGCTCCAGCGTATTCATGTCGCGGTAAAACGCGACAAGGCTGGTATCTTCGATCACTGCCGTTTCGAACTGATCGGTTGCGCTCATGCTGTTTCCTCAGGGATTTTCTTGACCAGTATTTGAATTACGTCGCAAAGGCTATCTTTTAGTGTCCGGCGGCGAACCGGCAAGGGCTCCTTTCCTGCGCCGTGCAGGCGGTTTCCACCCCATCACCCTCTCGGCGCTCCACCGTGCGTCGGCAAGCTCGGTGATCAGGAAGTCGGCCAGAGCGGAAACCTTTGCGGGACGCGCGCGAGCCGTCGGCGTCACGAAGTACAATCCGCCTCCCGGGAGACTCCAATCGGTCAGGATCGGCTCAAGCTGCTTCTCCGGAAAATATTGTGTGGCAACGAACTCAGGCAGTTCGGTGATCGCCAGCCCCTCCAGTACTGTCGGCAACAGCGCCTCGATGCTCGTTCCCCGCAGCTGCCCCCTTGGCGTGATCGAGCATTCCTCGCCGGTTTTCAGATGAGCGAAGCGCCAGGTATCGTGCTTTGCCTTGTTAGCGTAGGTCAGGCAGCGATGGGAAATCAGATCGCGCGGGTGCCGCGGGCGACCATATCGGACAATGTAGTCTGGTGACGCCACGACAAAACGCCGGACCGCCACGATCTGTCGCGCGACAAGCGATGAATCCTTCATGACGGCGATGCGCAATGCGGCGTCAAAGCCATCGCCGATAAGGTCGGTCTGCGCATCTGTCAGATGAAGATCGACGGCGATGTCGGGATACCGGCGAAAGAACTCGGGCAGCAGGGGCGCAACCCAGCGCGTCCCAAAGGACAGCGGCGCTGCGAATTTCACCAGGCCCCGCGGGCGGCTCGAGGCCTTGCGGGCGAAGTCCTCGGTTTCCTCCGCGTCCGCGTAGATCCTGGTGGCCCTCCCGGCCAGCGTGCGGCCGTAGTCCGTTAATGCCAGCCGCCGCGAGGTCCGGTTGAACAGACGCCCGCCGAGCCGTTCTTCGAGACGGGTGACAGCCCGCGAAACGGTCGCGACCGATACTCCCATGGCTCGGGCCGCCGCGGCGAACGATCGCTCCTCCGCCACCTTGGCGAACATCGCGATCCCCTCAAAATCCGGCAATTTCGACATCGACAATCCCGCAACGATACATTTCTATTCTTTCTATTTCGAAAAAACAGCTTTCGCGACAGATTTGTCGAGCCCGCCCCGAGAGGCGGAAACCCCGTTTCAAGGAGATTTTCAATGAGCATGACCCGTTACCTTCCTTTCGCTGGCAGACTGATGATTGGTCTTCCCTTCGCCATGAGCGGCCTTGGCAAGCTCGCCGCCTACGGCGCCACCACCGCCATGATCAGCGCTGCGGGATTGCCCGTTCCGCCGCTGGCCTTTGCGCTCGCTGTCGCCATCGAGCTCGGCGGCGGCCTGCTTCTCATCGCCGGCTATCGCACCCGATTCGTTGCGGCCGGCCTGGCACTCTTTGCGCTGGCGACGGCGATTTCGTTCCACAGCAACTTCGCCGACCAGAACCAGATGATCCACTTCCTCAAGAACGTGATGATGGCGGGCGGACTCCTTCAGATCGTCGCCTTCGGGGCCGGCGCATTCAGCGTCGACAACCGCCGCCACACGGGCGATCTGCATTCACGTTCGGCTGCAGTCGCTTGAATACGTCGTCTTGCCTTGGTTTTCCGGCGACGACCAGTTGGCTAGTGGCCCGGACAGCACCTCTGGGCCGCTAGCCGCATTGCCGGTACGAGAGCAGAAATTCGTAGAAGCTGTGCCGTATAGGTGCCCAGCAAAAATGGTTGAGCGCACCGCCGCAGATGCTGGCATACAAATTGCTGTACAAATTGCAGTATGTTTTCCCATCTGTTCATCAGAAAACCTGCGGAGATCTGGAATGCTTGACGGAGCCGAAGTGCGGCTGGCCGTGGATATCGGCGGTACGTTCACGGATATCGTGCTCGACGTCGGGCGGGATCGCAAGACGCGCAAGGTGCTGACGACGCCTGCTCGTCCTGAGCAGGCGGTGCTGGACGGGATGCGTCTCATTTTGGCCGACGCCGGCGCCCACATCAGCGATGTCGACGTCTTTATTCACGGCACGACGCTGGCCACCAACGCCATCATCGAGCGCCGGGGTGCGAAGACCGCGCTGATCGCGACGGAAGGTTTTCGCGACGTGCTCGATATCGGCACCGAGAGCCGCTACGATCAATATGACCTTGCGATCGACAAGCCGAAGCCGCTGGTGCCGCGATCTCTTCGCTTCACGGTGCCCGAGCGCGTCGACGCGCATGGTGACATCAGGCTGCCGCTTGACGAAGCAGCCGTACGGGCGCTGGTGCCAAAGTTGCGCGCGCAAAATGTGGAAAGCATCGCCCTCGCCTTTATCCACGCTTACGCCAATCCAGCGCATGAACAGCGCGCCGGTTCGATCCTGCAAGCGGAGATGCGGGATATAAGGGTGACGCTCTCATCGGCGGTGTGCCCTGAAATTCGCGAATATGAGCGCACCTCGACGGCGGTCGCCAACGCCTATGTCCAGCCCCTGATCGACGGTTATCTCGGACGCATGGCGGAAGCCCTGCAGGTCCAGCAATTTCGCGGCGCCATCTACCTCGTGACCTCGGGCGGAGGTGTCACGTCGATCGAGACGGCACGGCGCTTTCCGGTCCGTCTTCTGGAGTCGGGCCCCGCGGGCGGCGCGATTTTTGCAAGCCAGATCGCTGCGAGCCTTGGCGAAAGCAAGGTGTTGTCCTTCGACATGGGCGGAACCACCGCAAAAATCTGTCTCATCGAGAAATATCAGCCGGAAACATCGCGGGTGTTCGAGGTCGACCGCGCCGCGCGTTTCTTGAAGGGATCGGGATTGCCGGTGCGCATTCCCGTCATCGAAATGGTCGAGATCGGCGCCGGCGGCGGCTCGATCGCACGGGTCGATGCCCTGAAGCGGGTCACAGTGGGACCGGAAAGCGCGTCTTCCGAACCGGGACCGGCGTGCTACGGTCGCGGCGGCGTCCACGCCACCGTGACGGATGCGGATGTTGCGCTTGGCAAGATCGATCCCGATGCCTTCGCAGGCGGTACGATCAAGCTCAGTTCTGAGCTGTCGCGGCAGGCGCTATTGCGTGACATTGGCGAGCCGTTGGGATTAGCAGCGGAAACGGCGGCCTACGCCGTGCATGAGATCGTGTGCGAGAATATGGCGAGCGCGGCCCGCGTGCATGCGGTCGAACGCGGCGCTGTCGTGGGGCAACATACGTTGATTGCATTCGGCGGCGCAGCGCCTCTTCACGCGGCACGCGTTGCCGAGAGGATCGGCGTCTCGCGGGTGATCGTGCCGTCCAACGCCGGCGTCGGCTCGGCCGTGGGATTTCTCGCAGCCCCCATCGCCTATGAACTGGTACGAAGCCGTCATGTTCGACTGGACGAATTCGACACCGCGGCGGTTTCCGATCTGCTGCACGAGATCGCGAGCGAAGCCCGGGCTCTGGTGGAGCCTGGCGCCGCCGGGATGCCGGTGCGCGAGCGGCGCACGGCCTTCATGCGCTATGTCGGACAAGGCCACGAGATTACGGTCGAATTGCCCGGTCGGCGGCTCACCGAGGCAGATCTCGCCGGCCTGCGCCAGGCCTTCGAGAAGGATTATGCGGCGCTGTTCGAGCGACCGATCCCGGGCGCGGCGATTGAAGTGCTCAGCTGGTCGGTGCTCGCGACCACCGAACCGCGCAATCCGGCACGGGTCGCGGAAGTAATGCGCAAGCCGGCCGGCAAAGCCGCAGGCCACCGCAGCTTTTTCGACGGACGCGCCGGGCACGTGGTGGAGATTCCGATGTATCTGCGCGACCAGATGCCGCCGGGGGCGACCATCGCAGGTCCCGCCGTGATCGCGGAAGATGAAACCTCGACGTTCGTTGCGGTGAGCTTCGAGGCCTATATCGACGGTGCCGGCAGCATCGTCATGGAACGGAAGGCAGCCTGATCATGAGCGAAACAAACGGTGCGAACCTCATCGATCTGCAAATCATGTGGAACCGGCTGATTGCCGTGGTCGAGGAGCAGGCGCAGGTTCTGCTGCGAACGGCCTTCAGCCCGATCGTGCGCGAGTGCGGCGATCTCTCGGCCGGCGTATTCGATGCGAAGGGACGGATGCTGGCGCAGGCGGTGACCGGCACGCCCGGCCACGTCAATTCCATGGCAGAATCGGTGAAGCATTTCATCACGCATTTCCCGCTTGAGACGATGAAGCCAGGCGACGCCTACATCACCAACGATCCGTGGATGGGTACCGGTCACCTCAACGATTTCGTCGTCACCACGCCCTGCTTCAAGGACGGCAAGCTGGTCGCGCTGTTCTCCTGCACCAGCCATTTGATGGACATCGGCGGTATCGGCTTTGGACCGGACGCCACCGACGTTTTCATGGAAGGGCTCTACATCCCGATGTTGAAGCTGATCGATCAGGGCGTCGTCAACGAAACCCTGATGTCGATGATCCGCAGCAACACGCGGTTGCCGATCGACACCGAAGGCGACACCTATTCGCTCGCGGGCTGCAACGACGTCGGTTGCCAGCGTCTGGTCGAGATGATGGAGGAGTTCGGCATCGAAACGCTCGATCAGATCGCCGATCACGTCTGCGACCGTTCGCGCGAGGCGGTGCTGGCCGAAATCGCGAAATTGCCGAAGGGCGTCTGGCGCAACAGCATGGTGGTCGATGGCTATGACGAGCCAGTCACGCTTTCGGCGACGCTGACCATTTCGGACACGGGTATTCATGTCGATTATGCCGGCACCTCGGCGGCATCGAAGTTTGGCATCAACGTGCCGGCATCCTACACCACCGCCTACACTGTGTTCGGTCTCGGCTGCGTGGTGGCCTCACAGATTCCAAATAATGCCGGCTCGCTGGCGCCGCTCACGGTATCGGCGCCCAAGGGGGCGATCCTCAACGCGTTGAAACCGGCGCCGGTGTCGTCGCGCCATATCATCGGCCAGATGCTGCCCGACGTGGTGTTCGGCTGCCTTCGCCAGATCATTCCCGAGCGGGTGCCGGCCGAAGGAACGTCCTGCCTGTGGAATCTGAATGTGCGAGGACAGACGCGCAGCGGCGCCGGCGGCAACTATGGATTCTCGATGGCGGTGACCAGTAACGGCGGCACGGGGGCGCGTTTCGCCAAGGATGGTCTGTCCGCGACCGCCTATCCCAGCGGTGTGCGTGGCACGCCGGTCGAGATCGCCGAGACCCAAACCCCGCTGATCTTCTGGCGCAAGGAGTTGCGTCCGGATTCCGGCGGCGCCGGACGCACCCGCGGCGGCCTCGGTCAAATCATCGAAGTGGGCAGCGGCATCGATGCGCCGTTCGAAATCCTCGCGGCGTTCGATCGCATCGATCATCCGCCACGCGGACGTGACGGCGGCCGCAATGGCGAGAACGGTTATGTCGGACTCAAATCCGGACAGAAGTTGCGCGGCAAGGGCTTTCAGACCGTGCCCGCCGACGACCGGCTGGTGGTGATGACGCCCGGCGGCGCCGGAATCGGCGACCCCAAAGAGCGTGCCGCCGCGAACGTGAGTGAAGATATAGCCAGCGACCTGGTATCGAACGAGAAGGCGGCTACGGTATACGGTTTCCCGCGCTAGTCTCGCTAAATCGCCCGGTTTAGCATTAGGCCGCAGGGTCTCTGCGTGCGGCCTTTTCCTCGATCAGCAGAAGTGCCTCGTAGGTCATGTAGGCTGCCAGGTGAGCCGCCATGCCGTTGACGTCGTGTGGTGGGCTCACCGTGTTGATGTCGACGGCGACGATATCGAGCCCCGATAGTCCACGCAGCAATTGCAGGCCTTCGCGTGCGGTGAAGCCGCCCCAGGTCGGCGTGCATACGCCCGGCGCAACCGACGGATCGAAGGAATCCATGTCCCACGAGAGATAGACCGGGCGTCCCTTCATCGCGGCGTGCAGTTCTGCGAGCACATCCGCCTCTCCGCGTCGCATATAGTCGCGCATGGTGATGACATTATAGCCGAAGCTTTTGGTGTGGGCTGCGACGCCGGCGCGATAGGTCGGGCCGCGGATTCCGACGTGATAGGAAGCGCCGGCCGATACCCGCTGCTCCATGGCGACGTGACTGAACTGGCTGGCGGCGTCGTAAGGATGATCGGGATTGACGGGATGACAATCGGTGTGGCTGTCGACGTGAAGCACGCAAAGGTTTGGCCACTTGCGCGAGGCGGCGCGGACCAGCGGCACTGAGATCGAGCCGTCGCCGCCGAATCCGACCACGGTCGCTCCATCGGAGGCGATGCGCCAGGCGGCTTCTTCGATGCGCTCGAACGCCACTTCGATGCGGCTCGGGGTGACGTCCACGTCGCCGCAATCCACCAGCCTCAACGCCGCGCGAATATCATAGTCGGCGCGTTCGGACTCGAAGGCGCGCACCAGTCGCGACTGTTCACGGATCGAACGTGGCCCGTCCCGTGAGCCGATACGGAACGCATGCGTGCCGCAATCAAACGGCACGCCGAGGATCGCGGCCTTCGATCCTTTGGCGGACGACGCCCAGGGTACGCCCATGAAACCAGTGCTGGTGCGAAACAGATCTGCCGTTGAAAGTTCTGATGCTTTCATTGTTGGTTTTTCCAGTCAGGCTTCGCTCAGAAAATCGAAGGCAGCGAGCGTATGAACTTTCGCGACCGCCACCAGCTCGTCGACGAGGATGTATTCGTCCGGCGCGCCCATATTGAAGGGCGTGCAGCCGAACACCACGCTCGGCACACCGAACATGCGGTAGAGCCTGGCGTCGGACGCTCCCACGCGCATATTGGCGACGGGCGCTGTTCCCAATACTTTTGTCGCCGCGGCGATCGTCCGACGGACGATCTCGTGGCTCGGCGGCGTAAAGCTTGGAGGATAGGCGCGTATGATGCGCCAGTTCACACCCTGGCAAGGATCAAGTTCGCGGTGCAGGGCCGCCTCGACGGCCTCCAGGCTGACGCCCACCGGAAGTCTGATATCGGCGGCCGCGCGCGCCCGCGCCGGCACCAGGTTCGGCGAGATCCCTCCCTCCATCGTGCCGATATTGACGGTCACGCGCTGCAAGGTTTCCGCCTCGCCCTCGCCCGATAACTCCTCCGAGATCGGCCTGGCAGCCATGATCGCCGACGTGACATCTGCAGGAGCTGCGACGGGGAGGTTCTCCAACCGCTTCAACCCGTCCAGCGCTTGTCGAAGCCGATCGATGGCATTCGTACCCTTATGAACATGCGCGCCATGGGCGGGACGGCCTTCGGCCTCGATCTCGACCCAGCAAAGTCCCTTCTCGCCGAAGCGCAAGACCATCGGCGAGCCGACATCGCCGCACAACATCGCGTCGCCCCCGGCTTCCGGCACATGCTCCAAAAGCCAGCGCGAGCCGAGCGAACCCATATTCTCTTCGTCGCCGGCAAGCGTCATGACCAGTTCGCCGCGCCAGCGTTCACGCAAGCCCGCAAGGATTCGAAGCGCGGTCAGCGCGGCCGCAATGCCGGCCTTCATATCTGAAACGCCGCGGCCGTAAATTCGTCCGTCCTTTAACGTGCCACCCAACGGTGGCACCGTCCAATGGCCCTCCCCGATCGGAAACGTGTCGAGATGCCCGTTGAAGACGAGCCTGCGCCCCGGCGCGGCGCCCTTCATCACGGCCACCAGATTGACGACACCCGGTGCTGTTTCGTAACGCGTGATGCTGACACCATCGATCGCCCTCAACAGCCCAGTGGCGACTTCGGCACATTCCGTCACATCGCCGGGCGGATTGGGCGACGCCACGGCGACGAGCCTCCGCGTGGTCTCGATCAAAAAGCCACGCTGCGCTTCGACCTCGGCTTGGAGGCGTGCACTCAAGGATGAAACGTGATCAGCGACGGGCAAGACGGCCTTCCCAGATACGGATCGCCATCGCGAGCGGCCAGCAGATGAAGAAATAGACCACCGCGATGAAGGAGAAGATTTCCAGCGGCCTGAAGGTGGAAGACGACAATTCCATGCCGCGCCGCGTGATCTCGCTCACCGAGATCACCGCACCCAGCGAGGAGAACTTGATCAGTTGCACGAAATTCGACGCCAGCGGCGGCAGCGTCATCCGGATCGCCTGCGGCAGCACGATCCGTATAAAACTCTGCGCCGGCGTGAGGCCGAGCACCTGTGCGGCCTCACGCTGGCCCTTGGGAACGGCCTGGATGCCCGCCCGGTATACTTCAGAGATGAAGGCCGCCATATAAAGTGACAGACCGATCAGGATGCCGGCCAGCGAGGAAACGCGAATGTTGAAGACGATCGGCAGTACGTAATAGACCCACAGAAGCTGCACGAGAATCGGCGTGTTGCGGATGATTTCCCCGAGCGTGAGACTGAAACCCCGCAGCACAGCGAATCGCGAGAGGTCAAACAAGGCCAGGATGAGGCCGCCGATCAGCGCAAATATCAGCGACGTCGCCGAGATGAACAACGTCATCTGAAGCCCCGACATCAGGAAGTCGAGGTTGTTCCAGATGACATCCCATCTGAATTGATAGGTGACCACGGCGTCTTACCTGACTTTACGGAGCGACAATCGGGCCGAGCTTGTTCTTCTCGGCATATTTCTTCAGACGACCATCGAGCTTGATGGTGTCGATGAAGAGATTGATGAAATTGAGCCAGACCTGATCGCCCTGCGGCACGGCATAAGCGTAAGGTGTGACGGCCAGTTTCTCCGGCGGTTCGATGCTCTTGGCCCAGTCGAACTCGTCGGTCACCTTCACCGCGGTCGGAAAGTCCGTCATGATGACGTCGACGCGGCCGGCGACAAGTTCGCCTTCGCGCGTATTGGGCGGCGCTACCGAAATCAACTCGGCTTTCTTCAGATAACCCTTCATGAAGGGCTCGATGTAACTGCCGAGCGTCACGGCGGCCTTGATGCCGGGCTTGTCGACGTCGTCCCAGTTCTTGATCGGGCCGTCCTTGCGGGTCACCGCATAGACATTGGTGATGAGGTAGGGCTTCGAAAACTCCACCGCCTGCGCGCGCTGAAGCGAGGCGCCGAGCGCGAACATGCCGATGTCGCACTTGTTGGCCTGAAGATCGGCGATGAAAGTGCCGAAGCTGCTTTCCACGATCTCGAGCTGCGCACCCAGATCCTTGGCGAGTTCCTTGGCAAGATCGGCATCGATACCCTCGATCACGCCCGTCTTGGGATTGCGGAAGGAAATCGAATAGTAGAGCGGGAACTGGCAGACGCGCAGCTTTTTGGATTTCGTGATTTCGTTGAGCCGCGAATTCACCTCGGCTGAACTTGCAGGCGTCGGCGTGAGGAGCGCGGCGGTGACGGCAAGCACGGCCGCGTGAAACAAGAATGGGCGCAGATTGTATTTCATCCGTTTGTCCTCTCGCTGGCTTTGATCCTGATCCTGTTGATCTTGATCCTTGGGACTAGTTCTGGAGCTGGGAGATAAAGCGTTTCGCGCGTTCGCTTGACGGCACGGTGAAGAAAGTCTCGGGCGGCGCCTCCTCGACGATCTCCCCGGCGTCCATGAACACGACCCGGGTGCCGACCTGGCGCGCAAAGCCCATTTCGTGGGTCACAACCAGCATGGTCATCCCCTCGCCCGCGAGCTGACGCATCACCATCAAGACTTCCTGACGCAACTCGGGATCGAGCGCAGACGTCGGTTCGTCGAACAGCAGGACCTTGGGCGACATCGCCAATGCACGGGCGATCGCAACGCGTTGTTGCTGGCCGCCGGACAACCGGTTCGGATAGACATCGCGCTTGTCGGAGAGACCGACCTTGGCGAGCAGCGCCTCGGCCATTGCGATGGCCTCCGCCCTCGGCATGCGTTTCACCCGCAGCGGGGCCTCGATCAGATTGCCAAGCACCGTCATGTGCGGCCACAGATTAAAGTGCTGGAACACCATGCCGATATCCGGCCGCACCTCGCGCGCCGCGCGGCGCTCTTCAGAACTGTTGCGTGCGGACGCAATCGTGACGCCGTTCATGGCCACCCATCCGTCGGTCGGTTGTTCGAGTAGCGCGAGGCAGCGCAGCAAAGTGGTCTTGCCCGAGCCGGACGGTCCGATCACGCAAACCACGTCTTTCGGCGCGACCGCGAGACTGACGTGCCGCAGCACTTCGGTCGGACCGAAGCTCTTCGATACCTTCTCGGAAGCGATCAACGGTGCAGCCAAGTCCGGACCCCGTCGCAGGATCAGCATAAAAAAATATAATGCTAGGCTTTACTAAATTTGGTGCGCTGGCTTAAATTAAAGCAATAGAAGTCGAATTAGCAATAACCAAAATTTATGCAAATTGACCCTCGTCTCCTTGAAGCGTTTCGCAGTGTCCTGGACAGCGGTTCCATGACCCACGCGGCTGCGTCCCTCGGTCTCACCCAGCCGGCGGTGAGCGCACAGATTGCGCGGCTAGAGTCCGATGTCGGCTTCGCCCTCTTCGTCCGCTCAGGCAACCGGGTGCGCCCGACCGCGGAAGCCATTGTCTTCCGCGATGAGGTCGAACACACGCTTGCGAAGATCAACGATCTGAGCCGAATTGCCGAGCAAATCCGTGCTGGCGATGTTGGATCGCTGACAATTGCGGGCCATCCGATGGCGGGTATATCGCTGCTGCCCCCCGTCGTTGCCGCCTTTGCCAAACAGCGGCCCAACGTCAAAGTCGAGCTCTTCATCCGCAACTCCGACGTGGTGCGCGGCATGTTTCCCTCGCGGAGCTACGATATCGGCATTGCCGAACCGCCTATTGATCCTTCCGGGCTCACCATCACGCGCTACCCGATGGAGTTCGTCGCCATCCTGCCGAAAAATGATGCGCTCTGTGAATACGACGTAATCACTCCGCAACTGATGTCCGGCCGTGCGTTCGTGGGTGTGTCGCGGCTCATGACCGGCTATCATCTCGTGGAAAAGGTATTTTCGGACGCGCAAGCGCGTCTGAATGTGGTCGCAAGTTCGGAATTCTTCGCAGCCATCTGCGCGATGGTGGCGAGCGGATTAGGGGTCTCGATCGTCGATCGCGCCTCGGCGCTGCAGTTTCAGTCCGCCGGACTGGAGATCCGCACCTTCAGGCCCGCCGTTCTCTACGATATCGCGGTTTTTCATGCGGCCGATCCGAACCTTTCGATGCTCGCGCGCAACTTCCTCGATGCGTTCGACGCCCACATGCGCAACTTTCTCGGAGACTGACCGATGCATCTACCGCCGGATGTATTTGCCCGTATTGCCGCCGACGGCGCTTTAGGCGAGGAATTTGCCGCGCTCTGTAATTTTGGCGGCCGTCTCGCCGGCACGGAGAGCGAGCGCGCGGCGATGGAATATGTCGCCGAACGCGGTAGCCTCGCGAGCAGTGTTCCCTGTACTTCCCTTCCCGTCAGCTACGGTGGCTGGCGCGCGATAAAAGCCGAGTTGCGCCTTTCCGACGGAGCGCTTGCCGCCTGCCATCCGTTGGTGCGCTCGACACCGACCCCAGCTGGCGGGCTCAGCGCGGAGGTGATCGACCTCGGCCGTGGCACACCGGAAGAGTTCGAAGCCCATGAAAAAGAAATCGCCGGCCGCATCGTCCTGGTGCGACATGAACTCATGTTTGCAGCCGGCACGATCCATCGCCGCCGCAAATACAATATGGCGCTTGAAGCCGGCGCCGCCGGCTTTCTCATCGCCGGTCCGTTGGCGGGCGCGCTGGTGACGGGATCTTCCGGCAGAAACGAGGGCGATGCAGGAATCCCGGCCATGGGCATTGCACCGGAAACTGCCGCGCGCCTGGCGCGCACGGCCGCCGGATGGGCGCACGCCACCATGATGATCGAAACCGAAGAATACGAAGCGCAAACCTCAACCTTACTCTTTGACATGCCAGGCCAAACTGACGAGGTGGTTGTCCTCAGCGCACACGTGGACGGTCACGACATCAATGAGAGCGCCATGGACAATGCTTCAGGCGTCGCAGCCGCGCTGGCGGTAGTCCGAACCATCGCGCCACACGTGCAAGGCTGGCGGCGGGGCGTACGCCTGGCATTTTTCAGTGCGGAAGAATGGGCGCTGACCGGCTCGGCGCGTTACGTCGCAGGTCTGTCCGACGTTGAAAAACAGCGCATCGTCTTGAACATCAATCTCGATACTGTCGCCGGCGGTAAACGCCTCACCGCATTGACCAGCGGGTTTGGCGGACTGGAGCCGTTCCTGCTGGAAACGGCTGAAGCGAATGGACACGCCTTGCGCTGCGTGCGGCCGCTCCAGACGAATTCCGATCACGCTAACTTTGCGCTTGCAGGTATCCCCGCCTTTCGACTGGTGGCGGGCTACGACAACCCTTCCGCAAATGTGCGGCTCGTTCTCACGCCAGCTGATCTCAGGGACAAGGTAACCGAGGCCGAATTGATCAAGGCGGCACAGCTCACAGCCGCTGTTCTTGCGGCCGGCTGTAACGCCCCCCCCGCCACAGTCACATCATGGCGAAAACTGAGCAAATAGCGGGACACCGTGCCGGCTGAATAAGCCGGCTGCGCCGGATTTCACTTCATCGGCCAGACAGCCTCCGCAATTGCGGCCTGCGGCGGAAAGATCGTGACGAACTTGCCGCCGACATACTGCAGCAACACCGGATCGGCATCGTTGTTCTGGCCCAGTTCGTCGAACCTGATGCGCCGCCACGGCATGATGGTCTGTTCTCCCGAAATATCGGTCGCGGCCAACGCATCGCGGATCTTCGGACCCTCGGTCGATTTGGCGCGGTTGATCGCGTCCGCCAACACCAGAAGCGCCATGAATTCTCGCGAAGTGAGGTCATTGAGGTCCTTGCCGGACCTTGCCTTGTACATCGCGTTAATGGTGCCGACCATTGGCCGCTTGGTGGCAAGATCGAGCGAAAAGGTGCTGCGCGAGATCGCGGCCTCGACCTTGTCGCCGACCGCGTCATAGAACGCCTTGTCGGAGAAACCGGCGTCTTGCGCCACGATCGCATTCGCCTTGTAGCCAAGCTCAAGCATCGTCTTGATCAGAAGGATACTGTCGGTGGTGTAACTTGACGGCATCAGCACGTCGGCATTGGCTGCCTTGAGTTGCTGCACCTCGGCCGAGAGCGAGGGCGTATTGGCGCGGTACTTGATATCGGCCACGATCTTGTAACCGCGCTCGGCCGCCAGCTTCGCTTGCGCATTGCCGGAGTCGGTGCCGAAGATCGTATCCTCGTGGAACAGCGCCAAGGTTTCGATCTTGGTGCCTTTCTTCTTCATCGCGTCGAAGAAGTCGAACATCGCCGCCGAATACATCTCGTCATGCGGCGACGGACGGAAAAAATATTTCAAGCCGCGCCTGTGCAAACTGGGCGAGGAGTTTTCGGCAGAGACGAACGGAATCTGGTAGCGCTCGCAGGTCTGGCTGACGGTGACCGCTACCGCGCTTTGATAGGTGCCGATGACGGCGCAGACATTTTCCTGGGTGATCAGGCGCTCGGCTTCGGCACGACCCTTCTGGGGATCGGATTGATGGTCGGCAAAGATCAGTTGCACCTTGGCACCGCCCAATCCCGGCAGACCTGCGCCTTTTGCCAACGGCAGATCGAAATCGTAGTTGTTGTTGATGATCTCGGCCGCGGTCTCGAACGCCCTTTGCGCGTCGACCCCGATCTGGGCGGAGTTACCGGACAATGGATAGGTGAAGCCGATCCTGATATCGCCGGTGTTTTGAGCGCGTGCTGGCAAAGTGCTGGCGGCAAGCGCTGCTGTACCACCTAAAAGAAGCGTTCTACGATCCATGATGTTCACCCCTACTGTTTCAAACTAATCAGACGTGCCTCATTCCGCCAAATAACCTTGCTCGCGATCCCGCCGCCGCGCGGATGCCTGACGCTCACCAGGCGCGCCCAGACCGCCGCCGCCGGAGGTGACAAGCCGGACAACGTCGCCTTTTCGCAGCGGCATATTGGAAATCTTCGAGTGCAATGCTTGTACTTCGCCCTCGCGCACGAGCTCGAGTTGGCCTGCCGCGCCAGGTTCGCCGCCATCAAGCCCGAACGGACGAAAGCGGAAGCGGTCCATCTGCGCCGTAAAGGTCGCCGCCTGGCTATCGATGCGCCACGCTCTGCGCAGGCCGAGGCCACCGCGATGGCGGCCATCTCCGCCCGTCCCCGGCGCGAGACCGTACTCGACCATGGTGACGGGCATGCTGCTTTCGATCATCTCGACCGGGATCGATGCGTTGTTATGCATTCCGAACGAATGCGCGCTGGCGCCATCGCCGTTGGGATGGGCACCGCAACCGCCGACTTCAATCTCGACCAGCACCTTTCGTTCGCCGCTCTCTTCCATCGTCTGAAACGAACAGACGTAGCTGACGGCGTAGTAGGCCGCCGGCAGTCGTCCTGGGATAGCCTTCGCAAGAGCACCGAACAGAACGTTGAGCAGGACGTGACCGGGCGCAAGGCGATGTGCAACAGGCGACGGATGCTGCGCCGACACGATCAAGCCTTCCGGCGCGACAATCTCGATCGGACGGTAGCAACCCGCGTTCGGAACGATCACGCGGTCGGCGGCGGCCACGATGGCGAAATAGACCGCAGATGATGTTGAGCCCAGCGTCGCATTGATCGGTCCGGGGACCGCGTGGTCCGAGCCGGAGAGATCGACGACCAACCTGTCGCCGTTCACGGTGATCCGCGCATGAATGCGTACCGGCCTCGTCACATCGATGCCGTCGTCATCGAGAAAGTCCTCGAACTCGTAAGCACCGTCAGGAATCGCGCGAATGGCCGCGCGCATGGTGGCTTCGGACGCATCTAACATCGCCGAACACGATGCGATCAAGGTGTCCGCGCCGTATCGCGCGGTCAGGATTTCGACCGCGCGCACGCCGACACCCAGGGACGCGATTTGCGACTGCAGGTCACCCATGACGGCCACCGGCTGGCGAACATTCTGCGCGATCAGTCCCCACAGCACGTCATTGCGCACGCCCTTGGCGAAAAGTTTCGAGGGCGGAATCCGCAATCCCTCCTGATAAATTTCGGTCGCATTCGCAGCATAGCTGCCGGGCGACATGCCGCCGACATCGAGATGATGGCAAAGCGTGCCGACGATCGCGACCCGTTTGCCCCCGGAAAAAACCGGACGGAAAGCCGCGATGTCCGGCAGGTGTTGGCCGCCACAATAGGGATCGTTGGAGATAATGACATCGCCCTCTTCCCAGAGGTCGGCCGGAATGAACCGGTCGAGGATCGTCTGCAGAAAATAGCCCATGGAATTGAGGTGCTGCGGAATGCGCGCCGACTGCGCCACGTTATTGCCATTCGCATCGAAGATGGCCGTCGAGTAGTCGAGCATCTCGCGCACAATGGTCGAGCGGCTGGTCCGCCACATCGTGACGTCCATCTCCGCCGCCGCAGCCGTCAGCGCGTTGCGCAGCACCTCGAGTTCGATTGCATCGAGCACGCTCATGCCAACTCCTCACTGCGAGCCGCCATGAGGTGACCGTCGCGCCCGAGCACGAGCGACCAGCCGGGGGCAACATAGATCGCCGTATAGTCTTCCTCGACGATCGCCGGCCCGATGATCCCAAGCGAATCTCCGATCGCATCGCGCCGCCATGCGGCGACGTCTTGCCATCGGCCGTCGACATAGACACGGCGGTGACCTGCCGCGGAGCCATCGGCGCATAACGGCTCTTCAGCGGAAATCTGAGGACGCGCCATTCGGCCGATCGCGACAAGCCGCAAGGTGACGAGTTCGACCATGTCTTCGGGATTGGCGTAGGAAAATCGTTGGGCGTGGTGGGCGTGGAAACGCTGGGAGATTTCGCCGAGGCCATCTTCGTCGATCGGAACCTCGCCCCAGGGCACCGTGAGTTCGAAGGCCTGGCCGCGATAGCGCAAATCGGCAGACAGCTCGAACTGACGATCGGCTGGTGCAATGCCGTCGGCTTCGAGCCGCGCGGCTCCCTCAGCCTTCAGATTCTCAAAACATGAACGCACCCAGGCAACAGCACTGCCGTCGAACGGCCGCACACCCGAACGGCCAAAAGCGTGCTCGATATCGGCCATCAGGATGCCGCGCGCGGAGAACGTGCTGGCATCGACCGGAAAGATGATGCGCCGGATGCCAAGCTCATCCGCCACCGCGCAGGCATGAACCGACCCCGCGCCGCCAAAGCTCAACATCGTGAAATCGCGCGGATCGAGACCTTTCTCGAACAGGCTGACGCGGATTGCCGCGGCGAGATTGGTATTGGTCAGACGGAGAATGCCGGCAGCAGCAGCATCCGTATCGAGCCCGAGCGGCTCTCCCGCGCGCGCTGATATGGCGGCGCGGGCGGCCTCTCGATCGAGCGCCATAGCGCCTCCAAGGAAGGTTGCAGCATCCAGCCGACCAAGGGCGAGATTAGCATCGGTCACCGTCGGCTCCGTGCCGCCGCGGCCGTAACAAACAGGGCCCGGGCGCGCGCCGGCACTCTCAGGGCCAACCGTCATTTGCCTCGTCGCGCTGACGCGAGCGATCGAGCCACCGCCGGCGCCGATCGTGCGAATCTCGATCATCGGCAGGCGTACCGGCAGCCGGTCGATTTCGCTCAAGGTGACGATCTCTAGCCGGCTGTCGCGGACGACGGACACGTCAAAGCTAGTGCCACCCATGTCGACGGCTACCAGATTCGGTTCGTCGAGCCGACGCGCGAGTTCGAGCGCCGCCATGGCGCCACCGCTCGGGCCTGACAACAAAAGGCGGGCAGGCTCGGCGGCGGCGGTGGCCGGCGTGCATACCCCACCGTTCGACTGCACGATCAAGAGGTGAGGCGCAAATGCTTCGGCGCGCATTCGCGCCTCAAGGCGTTCGATGTAGGCACGCACAACGGGCTGCAAAAGTGCATTCAGCACGGTCGTGCTGGTCCGCTCGTATTCCCGAATTTCAGGGCTTATGACCGACGACAGTGAAACGTCGAGTCTCGGCAATGCTTTTCGAATCCGATCGGCGAGGCACTTTTCATGGTCGGGGTTGGCGTAGGCGTGAAGTAACGCGATCGCGACAGTTTCGATGTCGGCGGCGGCAAGCCGCACGATAACGGCATCGACGTCAGCCTCGGTCGGCACGCGTTCAGCGGTGCCGTCAAAGCGCATGCGCTCGTGAAAACCGAAGCGCCGGTTGCGGGGGATCAGCGCGGGGACGGGTTGCGGATGGATCGAATAAACGTCGCGACGATAGTGGCGGCCGATCTCAAGCACGTCTTCGAAGCCTGCGGTCGTCACCAACGCACCGGCTGGAAGCTTCCGCTCAAGCACGGCATTGGTGGCAATGGTGGTGCCGTGCATAAGATAGCCGACGTCTGACAACGTAAAGCCGTAGCGCTGGCCGGCCGTCTTGATCCCTTCGACGAGCGCAATCGACGGATCCTCCGGTGTCGTTGGCAGCTTGTGAGCCACGATCCGGCCGTTACGCGCATCGAAGATCTGCAGGTCCGTAAAGGTTCCGCCGATATCGACCCCGATCCGTACCGGCTTGGCAGAGGCATTCATCGATCGATATCCAACTACATCTGTGAGCACTTGATTCCAGCGATCACCTGCATCATCAACTTGTTCTCCCGACACGGTATGGTCAGTTACACCAAGCCGCAAACCGGCCAAGGACGGAAAGCAAACCCTGCAATTCGTGTGCCGTGCGGGGGGCTGAGGGCCGTTGCTGCGACGATAGCACCGTTTGCCGGACAAGCATCCAACCCTGGGGCGAGCGCTATCTTGCGTTTCCTGAGGAGCCTGGCCGGGACATCGGAGTGCCCGGCTGGCGACGCAGTGGTGATCACACCGGTCTCCAGTCAAATTCCCTGCAAACAGGGAAAATCATGGTTTCGGCCAGCCAGGCATCCATTTGAGAGCAAGAAACCGTTGTGCCACCTGTGTTCATCCGCTTCACGCCAATCAACGGCGCGCAATAGGGACGCTGAACCTACGGCGCCATGGCCGCTTGCTAAGCCGCGCCGCCGACGGTCCCGAGAACCACGTCCTTACCATCGCGAATGACCTGATGCAGGAACGGCCGCCCGATCAATTCGCCCCGCTGGTCGAATTTGAGGTCCTGGCCGGCACCCGTGAAATCGATTGCCTCGCCCTTGCGAACCAAGGCGAGCGCATCGACAGCCGTCGATACTTTCGTTCCAGGTCCGTTGGTGATTGGAATGATCTCCTTGGCGAACTCGACCGGATTTGCCGATTTGGACTTCTCGATCGCGGTGGCAAGGACGTTGATCGCGTCGAACTGAAGTGCCGCGAACGGAAACACGGTACCATCAGGCGCGCCCATCGCCCGGACAAAGGCTTTGTACTCCGGGCGGTCCAACGGACTGATCGGCTGAACGTGCTCGATGCCTTCCGCAACCTCCTTGCCGACGTTCTTGACGAATGTGCTGCTGCCGTCGATCCCGGCTGCGGCGGCGATCGTCAACGAGAACACCCTGCCCTTGTAGCCGCCGCGATAAATCTCCTTGGCGATCGAGGTGAACTGGTTGACGTAACCCGGCACGAAGATCGCGTCAGGACCTGCCGCATAGACCTTCTCGATCTCGGCGCGGTAGGACGGCTGGTCAGGTTTGTATTCGACGTCCGATACGACCTTCGAGCCACCCTTCTCGATCGTCGCGACAAAAGACGGAATCATGGAAGCGACAAAGGGATTTTGCAGGTGAAGCAGGCCGACCTTCTTGTATCCACCCTTGAGGATGGCCAGCGCGGCCGGTTCGCCCCAACTCGATGCGCGAGCCTGGAAGCGCCACACCAGCCCTTTGGTATCGCCCTCGGTCACCTCGTCGGCTGAGCCCAGCACCGTCAACACGACATTCTTTTCCAGCGTCAGCGGACGAACGGCCAGAATCGGCGCCGAGCCCCAGATCGCCGTGATGGCCACGACCCTGTCGATATCGAGCAGCTTCCGCGCCGCCTTCACGGCCGCGGTCGCGCTGGTTTCGTCGTCTTCGACAAACAGTTCGATCTTGCGCCCGCCCAATACGCCGCCGGCCGCATTGATTTGGTCTGCGGCAAGCTTCGAGGCCTTGACGATATCGGCACCATAGGGACCGCCACCGCCGGTTAGCGGCGCCAATACGCCGATCCGGATCGGTTCGCTCGCTTGCGCATGCGCGAGGTGAGGCACGAACGGCAGGGCACTGATGCCAGCCAGCAGCGAACGGCGCGAAATAACAGAGTTCATGGTCTGATCCTTGGATACGGATTATTCGGCGGCGTCGCGGACAACGACGCCCTGTTCGATATCGAACTGCAAAATGTCGTTGAAGCGGTTGAACGCACCACAGAGCGCGGTACGCCAGGTCAGCTCCACGATCTGCGCTGCGGAAAAATGCTCGCGCAGCCGGGCAAAAATCTCGTCTCGTGTCCTGTTCCAGTTATTGGTGACGGCGATGGCGTATTCGACGACAAGCTTGTCGACGTTATCCAGTTCGGGATGATCCTTGTAATCAAGGAGGCGTTCAGCGCCCTCTTCCGAAACGCCCTGGATCGCCAACTTTGGCGCATGATGCGAAACGCAATAAGTGCATTTGTTCAGAAGCGACACCGTCACCAGCGCCAGTTCGAGATAGCGCTTCGGCAGGACGGCCTCATTGGCAAGATCGATCAGCAGCGACCAGACGTGTTTGAAAATGGGCGGCCGGTGCGCCATCACGCCGGCCTGATTTTCAAACGCGCCGTAGGTCGTCATCGTGTCCCAAAGCGGCCGGAGTTCGGCCGGCAGATCTTCTCTGGTTTTGACGCTGACACGGGACATGAGCTTCTCCTTCTATCGACCAGGATCGGGATGCGGCGATTTAGCAATCGAAAGGCGGTATTCCGAGGAAATGCCTTCGGGGCGGAAAATCAAAATCAGAACGAGACCGGCCCCGATCAAGGCAAGACGCAGGGAGGCGGCCTGCTGCGCCGAAAGCAACGGAACAAAGTCCTTCAGGAACCTCGTTCCTTCCAGCAGAACCATCACCGTGCAGGCGCCGAGCAACAGGCCGCGATTGGATCCTTTTCCGCCGACGATCACCGCCATGAACGCGTAGACGGTCACGAAGCCGGCAAACTCGCCGGGATCGATATAGGTGAAATAATAGGCGTGAAGCGCGCCTGCGAGGCCGATAACGGCCCCTCCGATCGCAAACGCCTTGACCCGAAGCGCCAGAACATTCTTTCCAAGCGTCGCCGCGACGACGTCGTCCTCGCGCACCGCGCGAAGCGCCCGTCCGAAGGGCGAGCGGATGATCCGGTCCAGCACCAGATAGGTCGCCGCTACCAGCACAAGACAGAGCAGCAAAAAGAACAACTCATATTGATCGCCGCCGACAAAGCCGATCAGGGGCCGCGGGATATCGCGAATGCCGTTGGTTCCACCCGTCAACCACGTCTCATTGGTCAGCACCAGCCGCACCAGTTCGGCAAACGCCAGCGTGGTAATTGCGAGGTAGTCTTCGCGCAATTTCAGTGTCGCCAACGACACCAGCGCCGAGAGTGCCGCCGTCATCGCCACAGCCGCTACCGTCGCCGTCAAACCGTCGACCCCGGCTTTCGATAGAATGGCAGCCGTGTAGGCGCCAATCCCATAGAAGCCGGCGAGACCAAAGTTAAGCATCCCGGCCTGCCCCCATTGCACATTGAGCGCGAACCCAAGCAGCACGGCCAGGGAAACGAAGGTCAGGATCGCGATGAAATAGCCGGTCATCGCCGGATCCTCGCCGCACCCACAAGCCCTTGCGGCCGCAGCAGCAGAACCAGCACGAGTACCGCAAAGCTGACGCCCTGGCGGTACGTAGTGGATACGGCCAGCGCCGAAGTTTCCTCCACGAGGCCAATGATCAGCGCGCCCGCTACGGCGCCGAATGGATTGCCGATGCCGCCGATCACGGCGGCGGCGAAAACCGAAACCAGATAGTTCGTTCCCATCATGGGATCGACGACACCATCCAGCGCAATCAAGACCCCGGCGAGCGCCGTCAGCACACCGGAGATCGCCCAGGTCCAGTCCACCGTGGCTGCGCGGCCAATGCCGCGCACCTCGGCGAGATCCGGATCATCGGAGATGGCCCGCATGGCGCGGCCGAGCCGCGTACGTTTGAGAATGAAAGCGACGACAACCATCGCGGACAAGGCGACCACGGCGATTGTGAGTTGCTCGTGATTCAAGCGAAGACCGTTCCACAGCAACGGCCTTGCGACCGGGACGTCGAGCGTGCGGACGTCCGCGCCATAGAAGAAGCGAAGCACGTTTTCGAGCACAAAGGCCACGCCCATCGAAGCCACCAGCAAGGTGACGTGATCGGCATTGCGGATCTGACGATAGACCCCGTGCTGGATCGCGATGGCCACAAGCGCCAGGCCGATAGCCGCGGCAGGTGCTGCGACCGCAATCGGCATACCCAGCGAGGTGTTCGCGATATAGGCGAGATAAGCGCCGGTCGTGATCATCGCGCCGATGGAAAAATTCGCAAAATTCAAAATCCCATAGGTCAGCGACAGCGCAATCGCCGGAAGCGCGATCAGAAGCCCGGAGACCAGGCCGTTAAGCAGC
Source organism: Bradyrhizobium sp. (assembly GCF_049519115.1). Taxonomy (GTDB): domain Bacteria; phylum Pseudomonadota; class Alphaproteobacteria; order Rhizobiales; family Xanthobacteraceae; genus Bradyrhizobium. The sequence continues at coordinate 13,763 of NZ_JBEKRB010000048.1, read as the reverse complement.
GCTTGCGTCATCGCTAATCCTGCTGCGGTCAGCGTCTGCCAGCTTTGCCTTCGCGCCTCCAAGAAACAATTCCCTGACAACAGGGTCAGAGAGGAATTGATCAGCTTGCCATGTGCCCCTGATTTCGCCTGCGACCAGCAGGACGACGTCGTGGGAAATCCGCATCGCCTCGATCAGGTTCTGTTCGATCATGATCACGGTCACACCGGATCGATTGACGGTAGCGACCGCGTCCAGCATCGACGTGACATAGCGCGGCGAAAGGCCCGCCGACGGCTCGTCCAGCAGGAGCGTCGTCGGTCCAGCCACCAGCGCGCTGCCCATCGCCAGCATCTGCCGCTGGCCGCCACTTAAAGTGCCCGCAACCTCGTTCAATCTCCCGGCCAAATCAGGAAACAGTTCGAGCACCCGGTCGCGCGCTGCACCAAACTCCTTTGCGGGCGCCTCGCGGTGGATGAACTCAAATCCAATCCGAAGATTTTCGCCAATGGTCAGATTTCTGAAGATGTTGCGTTCCTGCGGGACGTAGCCGAGCCCGGCCAGCGCCCGTTGCGGCGGTGCCAAACGCGTCACATCGCGACCGTCGATCGATATCTGCCCCAGCCGCGGCCGCAGCAATCCAGCCAAGGTCTTCGTCAGGGTAGACTTGCCGGCGCCATTCGGACCGGCAATCGTTGTGATCCGACCCCGCGCAGCGGCCAGCGTGACGGACATAATGATATCCGAGCCGCCATAGCCGGCCGATACGTCGCGCACCTCGAGGGAATTGACCGAGCCTGTCACCAAGCTTGTCATGCCTTCAACCCGAGATAGGCTTCGACCACCCGGGCATCGCCAACGACTTGCGCGAACGACCCTTCTGCCAGCACCTTCCCTGCCGCCATGAAATAGACGTGGTCGCACAACGCGGCGACGATATCGAGATCGTGTTCGACGATGAGAAAATCGACGCCTTCGTCGGCCAGACTGCGGATGGTGGCGACAAGTACCTCTTCCATGGCGGGAGCGACGCCGGCCGCGGGTTCGTCGAGAAGCACGAGCTTCGGTTTGAGCATCAACGCCCGGCTTAGTTCGAGCAGTTTCTTCTGGCCGCCAGACAAGGTCGCAGCGGGCGCATCTGCGAGCCGCCACAGATTGACCTTTTGCAACGCCGGACGGGCGATCTCGATCGCCGCCTCTTCCTCTTGTCGTACCCGCTTGGGTCGCGCAAACAGGCCGACAAGGCCCTCCCCTGTTTGCTGAGCGCGAGCCAGCAGCAGGTTTTCGAGAACGGTGAGCTGCCCCAACTCACGCGAAATCTGAAATGTCCGTACCAAGCCGCGCGTGGCAAGCCGATGTTGTGGCAATGAACCGATGTCTTCGCCGAGCAGGAGAACCTGGCCGCTCGTCGCCCGCTCGACGCCCGAGATCACATTAAGAAGCGTCGTCTTGCCGGCCCCGTTCGGTCCGATCAGGCCGGTGATCCGACCGCGGGCCAAATCCAGATCGACGCCCGAAAGGGCTTCCAGGCCGCCATAGGTTTTGCGAATGCCGCGCGCCTGAAGCAGCGGCGCGTTTTTTCCATCGTTCGCGATGGCGCCCGATGGCGCGGCAGGTCGGGATGGCGACGGCTCGGACACGACGCGGAATTCGACACGATCTTGCAGGGTGATGGCGGATGAACTCATTGAGCTACTTTGCAATCTTTAGGCCAGCTCCCGCGCGCAGGAATGCCGAACGATCCAGACAGGCCGCACATTAGTTTGCTACGCAACATATTGGCCGATTTAAGAAAAATAAGAAAATCGTTCCTCATATCGGTTTGCTGACAGATCAAATAACCTCATTTGCGGACTGCCTGCGACAGCAGCATTCCGCAAGTACGCTCAGGTCTGCAGGTGTCCTCGTAGGGTCGACGCCGTGTAGTCCTGTCTAAATACGTCCAGCCGCTGCAACTCCGGGACCACGCCATCCACGAACTCGGCAAAGGAGTCCGGCAGGAAGGCCGGCGAGATAACAAAGCCGTCGGCATCGCCGGACGTAAAGATATCCGCCAATTCGTCGGCGATTTGCTTCGGCGTGCCGCAGAGTTGCGGCACCAGCACGCCCTCTCCGTATTTGCGGCCGATCTCGCGCAAGCTCAGCGAATTATCCTTGGCGATCCGCGACGCCATCGCGATCAGGCTCTGGGTGCCCGTGCTCTGTAATTGCTCGACAGGTGCGTCGAGGTCGAGCGTGCTGAGATCGACATTGGAATGCGCCGCAAGGGTCGATAGCCCGACCATGGGATCGACGAGCGAATTGGCGATGTCGCGCTTTTGCTGCGCTTCTTCGCGGGTCCGTCCGACAAACGGCATGATCGCTATCAGCGATTTGCAGGCTCCCTCCGGCCGCTTGAGCCGTTCCGTCTCCTCGCGAACGCCTAGCGTCGATCGTTTCATGTGCTCGCGGGTTGGCGAGATGTTGAAAATAACCTCCGCCCATTTCACTGCGAAAGCTCGTCCCCGATCTGATGCTCCCGCCTGGATGATCACTGGCCGCCCCTGCGGCCCCCTGGGAATGTTGAGCGGACCGCGCGATTTGAAATAGGCGCCGTTGTGATTGACGTAGTGTACCTTTGCCGGATCGGCATAGATGCCTTTGGCACGATCCAGCCGCAAAGCGCCCTCCTCCCAGCTGTCCCACAGCTTGAAGATCAGCTCCATGAACTCCTCGGCGCGATCGTAGCGCTGATCGTGGCTGAGATGGCTTTCGACACCGAAATTCTGCGCCTCACTGTCGTTCATGGAAGTGACGACATTCCAGGCTGCGCGGCCATTCGACAGATGGTCGATCGTTCGAAACTCGCGGGCGAGATGATAGGGTTGATCGTAGGTGGTCGAACGAGTCGCACCGAGGCCGATGTGCCGCGTGGTGGCCGAAAGCGCACCCAAAATCGGCACCGGATCCATGCGGGTGGAATCCTGATCGCCGTGGCGAATCCCGACTTCCTTGTCGTTGCCAAATCGGTCGGCAACCGCGAGGCGGTCCGCAAAAAAGATCAGGTCAAATTTTCCCTGCTCCAGCTTACGCGCCACCTCGACGTAATAGTCGGTGGTGAGAAACGGCACCTCACGCGCCGGATTTCGCCAAAGCGCATGACTATGGGCCACTGGGCCCGCGATCAGAAACCCGGCAAGATTCATATGGCGGGACGACAACGGCATTCCTCCGCGGATGTTGGACCTTCAATTCTACTGAAACGTCCACCCTTATGATTTGAGGAAGAATTCCTCCCGAAGCAATCCCGAAAAATTCTCTTACAAGGATCAATGAAGGAACTGCCTTCTTACACGCTGCGCACGGAGAGAAGGAATGACTATTGAAGTGCGCAAGGACGATTTCATCGGCCGGTCTGTTCGCTCGTCGCAGACCTTCTTCGAAATGTTTATACTATTGAAACGCGCGCTGGTGGAACGATCTTGTCATTTGCCTCCGTCATTGAACGCTACGCATTGTCGCCGCGTTTGTGAACAATGGTGCATCATCGTTGCGGGGGGACTACGTCAGATGGTCAGGCGGCATGCGATCATTGTCGGAGGCGGCGCGAGCGGCGTACTTCTTGCTTATCAATTGCTGCGCTTGGGCCGCCGGGCATTCCGGGTGACGCTGATCGAACAGCGCCCCGAGATCGGGCGCGGACTGGCTTATCATACCGGCAATCCGGACCACCTGCTTAACGTGCGTGTGGCCAACATGAGCGCACTGCCGGACGATCCCGATCATTTCTGGCGTTGGCTGTCGGCTCGGGACACCTGTCGATGCGCGGATCGCTACTGCTTCGTACCAAGGCGCGTCTACGGCGACTATATCGCCAGCCTGATCGGGCCTCTGGTTTCCCGGGGCGATGACGCGAATGGCCTGAGAATATTGAACAGCGAATGCGTCTCGATCCGCGAAAACGCCGACGGTGCCGTGGTCGAACTCGCAAGCGGCGCGGAACTCGCCGGCGACGTTGTTATTTTAGCCACGGGACATGACGCCAGAAAGATTCGCGCTGCTTGTTACGCCGATCCCTGGACGCCGCCGTCCGCCGCAGGGATCAGGAAAGACGGCTCGGTTTTGATCCTCGGGTCCGGCCTCACAATGGCCGACTATGTGCTGTCGCTGTTGCGTCACGGCCATACCGGACCCATCGTTGCCATGTCGCGGCGCGGGCTGATGCCGAAGGCGCATCGTCGGGTGCCTCCGCTTGCCATCGACAAGCTACAAGTACCCTTTGGCGCCAGTGCCAGCCAATTGTTGCGCTGGCTACGACATCTCGTCGACAGCCATAGCGCGCAGGGCGGGAACTGGCGCAGCGTCGTGGACGGATTGAGGCCGTTCACACAACGTCTCTGGCGCGAGCTTCCACTCGAGTCCAGACGGCGCTTCCTCGAACACGCCCGCGCCTGGTGGGATGTCCATCGACACCGCATGGCGCCCGAGGTCGAGTTTACGATATCGAAGGCGGTCGCGGACCACCAATTGACCTTGACGGCAGCGAAGATCGTCGACATCTCGCCGAACTCTGCAGGGGCGATGGTCCGGTATCGCCGGCGCGGCCAAGTCGGGATTGAGAGCCTTGAAGTTGACGCCATCGTCGACTGCACCGGGATCGTCAAGAATCCTGCAGCAACCGGCAATCCCGCGGTGCGCAGCCTGTTCGACCAGGGGTTGGCGCGGAGCGATCCGTTGCATATGGGCATCGAAGTCGCCTCCGATTGCGCGATTGTCGATCGCCAGGGGTTGCCGTCGCAGCGCCTGTTTGCAATCGGCCCACTAACCCGGGCGGCTTTCTGGGAAATCATTGCGATTCCTGACATCCGCAACCAGTGCGTTCAGCTCGCCGAACAACTGGTCCGGAATGCCGATCAGGTCTCGGAATCTGTATTTACTCCGCCGGTTACGTCGTTGCCAATCCCCTCCTCCAAACGGAGAGCCGTACTCGTCGGTCACCATTGATGCTGCTTCGCGGGCGAGGCTTTCCGGTGGCTGGGTGCCGGTATTTGCTGTTGTGATTGCGCTCGATGTGCTCGCCGCAGCGCTGGCCTTTTTCGCTCCAAAAACGATGCGGGCTCGCCGTAGCATCATCCACGCCGAGATTCCAAGGCTGATTTAAGTCGACAGGCGCCAGAAACAAAACCTGGCGGGTACTCTTTCGGTATTTCTGACAAGTGAGTGCCTGGCTGGCGACGCAGTGCAGGTCGCACCGGTCTCAAGCCAAATTCCCTGCAAACTGGGAATTTTACAGGGAAAATCACGATTTCGGGCCGCAAAGCGAGAATTATAGAGCCCAAACCGCTGTGCCGCACGGACTTTTCGGTGAATTCCCTAAGCAAATCATCAGGGAGTTTTTCCGAAGAACAAGGATTTTCAAGCGGATAGCAGGGAATTTTCGCGGCGGATCTGGGGCGTCCAATTCTTCTACGCGTTGACTGGCGGCCCACCGACGAGAAGCGCCTTATCCTGAAGGAAAAGCCGAATGCCAAGCTCGCCATGCTTCCCTAGGACGATGACCATCTCCAAAGCCCGAAGGCGGTAACAAGGCGGCGTCGATGATAGTCGCAGAGGACGCCTATCAGTCGCCCTGCAACCGCAGGCTCGTCGGGTCGAACGGACTAAAGCAGCCCCTTTTGTATTGGGTTGAGCGTTTAGGGTGGTTCCCGAAGGTTCAAAAAGCGACGACAAAATCAGCCTAAATCCTCAACAATTTGAACGAACTTTCTGACGAAACAGCGGTTTTTGTCCCTCGATTTATCAATAGGTTGTAGGCGCAGTCAGAATTGGACACGTCCATCAAGCCGATCGCTAGCAGTTTCAATCGCGGCCGGAAACAGACGCCGGGCACAGCCCCACCCCGCTTGTGATTTCCCTAAGCCTTTGGTGGGTTAGAGTTTCACCGGCATGTGCTGCTCCGCTCGCAATCCTGCTTCGCTCATCATGAGTCACCGGCCATTACTGTCGTTAGCGTGGATGACGAGCCGGCGCCGCGTTGGAAACAGCGTCACATGATAGCGCTCGGAGACGAAACCCCAGATGCCCTTGGGCGCGAACAGCATCACGAAAATTCCAAGCGCGCCGAGCACAATGAGATACCAGGCGCCAAAGTCGGCGAGATAACGCTGCATCAGATAGAAGACCACGGCGCCGACCATCGGACCTTCGATCGTGCCGATGCCGCCGATGACCGTCATGAAAATGACGTAGGCCGTCCAGTCGAGCACCGAGAAGGCGGCATCTGGCGAGATCCGCGCCTTCTGAAGATAGATCATCGCGCCGATCATGCCGGTCATGGCGGCGGTCGCGACATAGACGCCGAGCCTGATACGGTAGATATCGACGCCGAGGCCGGCGGCAGCCAGCTCGTTGTCGCGGATCGCGCCCAGCGCAAGCCCGCGGCGCGAGCGCAGCATGCAATAGGCGAGCACCAGCGTGCCGGCCATCAACGCCAACACCAGCCAATATGAGACGATGTCGCGCGCCGCCGGCGTGCGGATATTCATGAGCGCCTTGATCCACTCGATGCCGGGCACGGATGAGGTAACCGACGGATCGAGCGACGTGCCGGTGCCGCCGCCGAGCGCCCTGAATTGGGCGAACACCAGCCGATAGACCTCCGCCACGACCCAGGTGCCGATCGCAAAATACGCGCCGCGCAGACGGAACACGATCAGCGCCGTCGGTAACGCCAGTGCTCCGGAAATCAGGCCCACGATCGGGATCGCGATTAAAGGATTGATGCCGCCCGGCAACGTCAGCGCGAACAGCAGATAGCCGCCCAATCCGACAAAGGCTTGCTGGCCGACTGAAATCAGCCCGGCATAGCCCGCCAGCAGATTCCAGCATTGCGCCAGCGCCATCATATAAAACAGAAAGATCAGGTTCTGGATCAGGTCGCGGTTGGCGATGAGCGGCAGCAACGCGGCCGCGAGCAGAACGCCACCTATGATGATGGTGGGGACGAGCGAGGCGGAGGTCTCGATCCGAAACGTTGGCACCGGTTTGGCTGAGGGAACGTCCATCGCCACTTTCCCTTAATCCAGCGCGCGGGGAAACAGCCCGCGCGGCCTGAGCACCAGCACGACGAGGAAGGCGAGATGCCCCGACAGGATCTGCCACTCCGGATTGATGTGGGCGCCGATGGTCTGCGCCACGCCGAGCACGATGCCGCCCGCGAGCGTTCCCCAGAAGCTGCCGAGGCCCCCGATGATCACGGCCTCGAACGCATAGAGCAAGCGTGCGGGGCCGATGGTTGGATCGAAATTCGCCCTCAAGCCGAGATAAAGTGCTGCGATCGCGATCACGGCGAAGGCAAGCCCCATGGCGATCGCAAAGATGCGGCCGACGTCGATCCCCATCAGTTGCGCGACTTCCAGATCGTCCGAGGTCGCGCGGAACGCCTGCCCGATCGTGGTGCTGTAGAACACGAAGTTGAGGAACATGATCACAGCGATCGCGCTTATTAGCGTGAGCAGCGGGACAACGCCCACCGCAATGCCTCCGCCAAGCGCGATCGAGGCGGTTTCGATCGTGCCAGACCTCAGGCGCACGCTGTCGGCGGAGAACAGCTGCAACAGCCCGTTCTGGATGATGATCGAGAGCCCGAACGTCACCAGCAGCGGCGGCAGCAAGTCGCGCCCGAATGTGCGATTGAGCAGCAGGTGCTGAAGCGCGTAGCCGACCGCGAATAGAACCGGAAGCGCGATCAGCGCGGCGGCGAAAGGATCAAGGCCGAGATGATCCGCGACCAACAGAATGGTGTAAGCCGCAACCACGATGAAGTCGCCATGGGCAAGATTGACGAGCCGCATAACGCCAAAGATCAGCGACAACCCAGCGGCGAACAACGCGTAGAGGCCACCGAGCAGAACGCCTTGGATCAGTGCATCGAGCCAGCCGGTCATTTCTTCATTGCCCAAAATAGGCGCGGTGAATGGAATCGCGTGTCAGGTCCCTGGGGCGCCCGGCCAATGAGAGCCGCCCCTCCCGGAAGCAGTAGACGCGATCGGCCACCTTCATGGCCTGAACAATGTCCTGCTCGACCAGCACAATGCTGGTGCCGTCGGCCTTGATCTGCGGAAGCGCCGCATAGATGTCGGCGATGACGATCGGCGCGAGCCCGAGGCTGATCTCGTCGCAAAGCAAAATGCGGGGATTAGACATCAAGGCGCGGCCGATCGCCGCCATCTGTTGTTGGCCGCCCGACAGCGTTGAAGGCGCGGAAGATCGCCGCTCTTTAAGGATCGGAAACAGCGAGTAGACGCGATGCAGCGTCCATGGCCCCTGTGCCTTGTTGCCGTAGCTGCCGATCCGCAAATTTTCCTCCACCGTCAGCGACGGAAATAATCTCCGTCCTTCAGGCACGAGCGCGATGCCGAGCTTGACGACGTCGGCCGCCGTGCGTGCGCCGATCGGCGCGCCGTCGAGCAGCACGCTATCGGCTGAAGCGGGAATGAGGCCGGCGATGGCCTTGAGGAAAGTCGATTTACCCGCGCCGTTCGCGCCGATGATCGCAATCGTCTCGCCTTTCTCCAGCGCCGTGTCGATGCCGTAGAGCGCCTGGAAGTCGCCATAAAACGCCGTGAGCTTGCGGGTCTCGAGTAGCGGCATCGGTCAGGCCTCGATGCCGATATAGATCTGACGCACTTCAGCAAGCTGCATCACGTCGGTTGGCACGCCTTCGGCAACCTTGCGCCCAAAATTGAGAACGACAAGCCGTTCGACGACCGCGTTGAGCGCATGCACGACGTGCTCGATCCACAGGATCGCAACGCCGCTGCGCCTGATGTCGTTGATGGTGCCGACGAGTTCCAGGCACTCGCCTTCCGTGAGACCGCCGGCGATCTCATCGAGCAGCAACAACCTTGGTTCGGTGGCGAGCGCGCGCGCCATCTCCAGCCGCTTGCGCTCGAGCAGAGTCAACCCGCCGGCAAGCGTGTTCGCGCGCTTGAGGAGGCCGAGCCGCTCGAGAATCTCGCCGCAGGATTGCGCCGCCTCGCGCTCGGTCTTGCCGCGCCCATAGACCGCGCCGACCAGGAGATTCTCGAACACGGTGAGCTTTTCGAACGGTTGCGGAATCTGGCGGGTGCGGCCAAGACCGACACGGCAGCGTGCTTGCGGCGATACGCTTGCAAGGTCGCGGCCGTCAAAACGGATATGGCCCGCCTCCGGCGAGAGATCGCCGCCGATCAGGTTGAACAGCGAGGTCTTGCCCGCGCCGTTCGGTCCGATGATCCCGACCGCCTCGCCGGGCGCAACGGTAAGATCGAGGTCATCCGCGACGACGATCGAGCCGAAGCTTTTCCTGAGATCGGCAACATCCAGCAGCATGATATGCGATACGGTGCGTGATCAGGCGATCGCCTCCATCTTGCCTCCGACGGGAATCGCCGGCGCCGTCTTGTTGTCGGTGATGACGATGTCGTATTTGCCGTCCTTCAAACGCCACTGGCCGCCGACCAGCGGCGTCTTGGCGACGTTCTTGGCGGCAAACGGCGGCAGGTTCGCCCCGCCCCATTGCACCTTGCCGACAACCGTATCGAGGTTGGTCGAGGCAATGCTGGCGGCGATCGCCTTGGCATCGCGATCCGGCGTGCGCTTGAGCACATCGACCGCGAGTTCAAACAGCGCATGCGCGAAACCAATCGGCTGCGTCCACTGTTTCTTGGTCGAAGCTTCATAGGCGGCCGCGAGATCCCTAGCGCTGATCCCGGTCAGCGAGGACTTGAACGGATGGTTCGGCGTCCACCAGACTTCCGACGACAGGTTGTTCCCGTCCTTGCCCAAGGCTTCGACAGCGACCGGAAACAGGATCGCCTTGCCGATGGACGCGACCTTCGGCTTGAACCCCTGCTGCAACGACTGCTTCCAGAACGTGGTGAAATCCGGCGGCAGCACCACGCCGGTGATGATCTCGCAACTGGCCGACTTGAACGCGCCGATCTGCGCCGAGAAATTGTCGGTGAGGTTCTGGTAGCGGCCGGGATCGGTGAGCTTGTAGCCTTGCTTGTCCAACACGGGCGGGAAGCCGACAACCTTGTCACCCCACGCATTGCCGTCGCCATCGTTGGGAAACAGTCCGCCGACGGATTTGTTGGTCGCGACCTGGCCCCACATATTGGTGTAGACGGCGATGACGTCCTCGAGCCCCCAGAAGAAGTGATAAGTGTAGTTGAAGCCCTTCCAGGCCGGCGGTCCGCCCGCAGGATTGGCCTGACGGCCGATGAACCAGGGCTGCCACGGCGCGACGGTGGAGATGCACGGCACCTCCTCGATCTCGCATTGAGTAGAAACCGGGTTTGTGGTTTCGGGCGTCGACGCCACCAGCATCAGATCGATCTTGTCCTGAACGATCAGATCCTTCGCGACTTCGGCGGCGCGGTTCGGATTGGACTGGCTGTCCTTTACGACCACTTCGACCGGCACGGTTGCGTTGCCGACCTTGATCCCGGCCTTGGTCGCTTCCTTGAAATGGCTGATGATGAAGTTGTCGGCCTCCGCGAACGCCGCCAGCGGACCGGTGAGCGGCGAGACATAGCCGAGCTTGATCGGGCGCGTTTGCGCGATCGCCGGCGACTTCAATCCAACTGACAGCATGGCGCCTGACGCAGCCGAATATTTCAGGAGCGTGCGGCGATCGATCGAACGACGATGAATCAAATTGGTGTTGTGGCAGCTCATCTGCGCGTCCTCCCCTCTGGATGCGCCGGATTCTCATTTCTGTCGATTGACAGGCGGACCGGCGTTCGATATTCGAACAAACGTTCGTATGCCGACCAGTCTCGGCCAAGGTCCTTAGGGAGTCAACAGGCCGCCTCATGCCGCAAACGCTAGAGCCAAGCCAAGGCGACCACCATGACAAGGAGTTCATGACGACGCTCGCCAAGGGCCTCGCGGTGCTCGGCGCGTTCGGACGGCAACGGCCGACGATGACCTTGTCGGAAGCAGCACAAGTGGCGGACCTGTCGCGGGCGACGGCGCGGCGGGTGCTACGGACCCTCAACCAGCTCGGCTATGTCGAGCAGGACGGCCGGACCTTTTCGCTATCGCCGCGGATCCTCGACCTTGGCTTTGCGTATCTGGCGACGCAAAGCTGGATCGATCGCGCGCTGCCTTTGATGCGCGAACTCAGCGAACGCCTCGGCGAATCCTGCTCGGCCGCGATCCTGCAAGGCAACGACATCGTCTACGTCGCGCGCGTGCCGGCCCGCAGAATCATGTCGGCGACGCTCTCGGTCGGCAGCCGATTGCCGGCGTTGCACACCGCGCTCGGACGCATGCTGTTCGGCTATCTCGATGAAGCCGAGATCTGGCGGCGGCTGAAGTGGCAACGCATCGAGGCCTACACGCCGCAAACCATCACCGACCTTCAGGCGCTGTTCGACCGCATTCGCGACGATCGTAGACAGGGATTCTCGATCGTCGACGAGGAACTCGAACGCGGGTTGCGCGCACTCGCCGTGCCGGTGCTCGACCGCAACGGCCAGGCCGTCGGCGCCATCAACCTGTCGACGCATTCGACGCGGACGACGCGCAACGAGATGCGCGAACTGTTTCTCGCCGAACTCAATCGCCTCGCGAGCCAGGTCTCCTCGATGACGTTCTGAGTAATTCCGGAAACGCCCTCCCCTTGCCAATCCGCAGGCTCGGCCGTATCGTCGCGTTAAGTTCGGAATACGGACAATAGTTCGATAATCGAACATATTCATCGGGAGAGTACGCGAATGGCAGGCAAGGGGAACGGGTCACAGGCAAGCTCGCCGGAGAACACCGGCAACGTCAAAGTCAGCCGCCCGCAAACCGGAGCGGAATATCTGGAGTCGCTGCGCGACGGCCGCGCCGTCTACATCTACGGCGAGAAGGTCAAGGACGTCACCACGCATCCCGCCTTCCGCAACACCTCGCGCATGGTCGCCCGCCTCTATGATGCGCTTCACGGCGATCGCAAGGACAAGATCCTGCTGCCGACCGACACCGGCAATGGCGGGATGACGCACGCCTTCTTCAAGGCGCCGAAAACCATGGACGATTTGATCGCCGGCCGTAACGCGATCGCGGAATGGGCCAAGATCACCTATGGCTGGATGGGACGCGCGCCGGACTACAAGGCCGCGTTCCTGGCGACACTCGGCGCGAATTCCGACTTCTATGATCCGTACCAGGAAAACGCAAAACGCTGGTACAAGTTCAGCCAGGAGCGCGTGCCGTTCATCAATCACGCGATCATCCATCCGCCGGTCGATCGCGATCGGCCGCCGAACGAAGTCGCCGACGTCTGCTGCCATGTCGAGAAGGAAACCGATGCCGGGCTCATCGTGTCCGGCGCCAAGGTGGTTGCGACCGGGTCGGTGCTGACGAATTTCACCTTCGTCGCGCATCACGGCCTGATGCCTTTGCAGGACAAGAAATTCGCCGCCGTGTTCATGGTGCCGACCAACGCACCCGGCGTGAAATTCATCTGCCGCACGTCTTACGAGATGAGTGCGGGCGTGATGGGAAGTCCGTTCGACTATCCGCTCTCGAGCCGGCTGGATGAAAACGACGCCGTGTTTATCATGGACAAGGTGCTGGTGCCCTGGGAAAACGTGTTCGTCTATGGCGACATCGAGAAGGCGAACAACTTCTTCCCGCGCACCGGCTTCCTGCCGCGCTTCGTCGTGCATGGCTGCACGCGGCTCGCCGTAAAGCTCGACTTCATCAGCGGGCTTTTGTTGAAGGCGACGGAAGCCGCCGGCACCAAGGATTATCGCGGCGTGCAGGCCAATGTCGGCGAGGTCATCGCCTGGCGCAACCTGTTCTGGAGTCTGTCGGACGCGATGGTGCGAGATCCGAAGCCATGGATCGGCGACTATCTCTTGCCGAACATGGATCCAGGCAACGCCTACCAGATCATCGCCACCATGGCCTACACCAAGGTGAAATATCTGATCGAGCAAACCGTCGCGTCCGGGTTGATTTATCTCAACAGCCATTCCAGCGACTTCAAGAACCCCGAGATCCGCCCCTATCTCGATCGCTACCTGCGTGGCTCGAACGGCTACAAGGCCGAGGAGCGCGTCAAGCTGTTAAAGCTGTTGTGGGATTGTATCGGCAGCGAATTCGGCGGACGGCACGAACTCTACGAGATCAACTATGGTGGTTCGACTGAGGAAATCCGCCGCTACTGCCTGTTCGGCGCGCAAGCTTCGGGGAATGCCGACCGCTTCAAGGGCTTTGCCGAGGACTGCATGGCAGAATACGACCTCGACGGATGGAAAGTGCCCGACCTCACCGACCCCGGCGAGCTCAGCTATCACATGATGAAGAAGTAAAGACTCGCGAAGATCGGGAGCGGCTCCTCCCGATCTTCAAGGAGATCGAAACAAGATGAACAAATCCGTCTCATCTTCGTCCTATGCAGGCCACAGCCCTGCATAGCGTCCCCATCGATCCCAAGCGACCAGCAATTTCCCTAAGCAAACTATCAGGGAAATTTTTCCGAAGAACAGGGAATTCTAAGCGGATAACAGGGATTTTTCGCGGCTGTAAGCGTCACTTTCTTACACGCTTGTTGGCCGGTTTAGCCGAGGTTCGAACAGCCTGTCCTCGTCCGCTTCAACCCCAAAAGCGGACCTTCACCGACAGATCGAAGACGTCGGCTTTGTGCCGATTTTGTTGCAGAAGTCGGCTGCACCGATGGGTGCGCGGCAGTCATCCGGCTGAGATCGCCCGGCTTTGTCTGCCGGCGTTGACGCTCTCTACGCAACTTCGACGCTACGCAGTGC
>NZ_JBEKRB010000047.1:0-63855 GCF_049519115.1 Bradyrhizobium sp. | reverse complement strand
TTGATAATCGCCTCCAGAGACGTCCGAAAAAAATCGTCCTGACGATCGTCGCGCGGCTGGCTCAAGGCTTTCCTCCGACAGCGAATCCGCCGTCAAAAGAATCACAAAACACCAAAATCCGGAATCCAAAAATGCAAGAAAACCGGGTCCCAGCCCCGGCTTTCCTGCAAAATCTAATACTTGTCCGCATCAAATCGCAGCGATCAATCAACCACTTCCGAATACTTCACGGGCAACTAAGTAACTTCGGAAACGCAAAGTCCGGATATTCGATAGTATAGCCGGGCGCAAGCCTTTAGCCGCGGACAGAGAAGCGATCCAGCGCAGTGATGGTTTGCGTCAAAAGATCAACATCGCGAAGATAAATCGAATTTCGCAAGTAGGCGATCTCGTCGTCACGTTTTTCCTCGTCGACATCGATGAACCAGGCTCTCGGCATGCCGTCGTCGCCCATATTCCAGCAATACATGCATATCTTACTGCCGTTGGGGCCAGCGGATGTGGCTGGTAGGGGCGTCGGGTTGCGTGCGCCACTCGGCGAATTTGCTGGAGTTGCTAATTGTTGCCGCGCGAGAACCACTGTCTTGCTTGCCCGAAACGAAGAATTGCTTTGCCCGCAACGATGCCCACAGCGCCACCCACCATTTTCTCAATCGCATCCTGAACTCGGCCATGGCGATCAGGCGTCAGTAACTGTGCAAACTCAAGCAGTACGGCGCTGCCAATAACGATTAGGCACACGAGCACCGCCTGCCGAGGATAAGCTAAGCAAAATAGCGCGCCGAGAACCAAAAACGCTCCGAAACGTTCAAGACTGACCGATGTGGGCAACCGCGGCCTGTCTAGGATCGGTGAGATTGTCGCATACACGATGAAGGCGAGGAGAGCCCACGCAGCGAGGCTTACGAGTTTGTGATGCATCGCGAATGTCATACCCGACCTGATCTCGCCGCGATAGGCAGGTGACCGTCAAACAAAAAGACCGCCCGAAGGCGTTCTCCCAGGCATATTAGCGAACGCTTCACCGCGAAATCCGCCACTAATTTGAATTCGGTTTGCCGCTCAAGACTTCCGGGACAGGCTGTTTCCGATCGACCGTGCACAGCACTCCACGCTCGGCTTCGTCGGCGATCTTCTGCAAGAGGGCCGCTTTAGCCTTGTCTGGTTCGGCGAGAGCTAGTCGCCGGTATCTTACCGCCCGATCGTGGTTTTTGTCGCTCATATCGAAGCGTCTATTCTTCAGAGCCGACCCGCAACAAAAGTCGCCTGTTAAGCTGAATGCTGCCGCTGCGGGTTAATTCCGGAACTGACTAAACAAAAAGACCGTTCCCGATGAAGTAGGCGGCCGTGTCCTTGACGAAGGCGCCGGGCCACCATCTCGGCGGCTTTTTCCTTGCTGGTCTGGCCGTTCGCCGCTCCAATAGGCGGTGGGTTCAATAGGGAGTGGCGGACGTGGCTACATGCACAGTGAAGTGGTTCAACTCGCAAAAAGGCTATGGTTTCATCCAACCCGACGGCGGCGGAGGCAAGGACGTGTTTGTTCATATCTCGGCCATCGAGAGGGCCGGCCTGAGCAGCCTCAACGAGGGCGACAAGGTGTCATTCGACGTGGTCCAGAACAAAGGCAAAGACAGCGCTGAAAATCTAAAGGAGAAGTGAGATCCCGACCTTGCTTTCTCGCGCGGTGATGTTGCCCCAAGGCATGCAATTGCCTCGCAGCTATTTCCTCTTGTTTGTATCGATCATCCTTAGCAGCGAAGAACGCCTTCATATCCTTGACGAAGGCGCGGGCGACAGCGGGAGGGAGGTCGAGGGGTTTTCGGATGACCACGTCAGGTCGGACGTTGCGGCTGCGGCGCAAATCTGTTTGCCACTGCGAGCGCAGCTAGCTCGTCTGTTTCCAGAGCTATCTTTTGAGCCAACATGACATCGCCGGGCACCAGATCGCCTTTTGGTATGAAACAGAAGCACACCATCGGACGGCCGACTTTGTCGAGTTCTTCTACGTTCGCCACGTTCGCGTAGTAGATGCGATACCGCTTGGCCGTGTGGCCGCCGATAACATCGAAAAAGTTACGTGCATCAAATTGCGCCAACTGCTCGGCTGATAGCCAGCGTCGTAAAAGACGCCGACCACGGGCTTCAGGAAAATTGTGCTTCCTGACAATACGATAAAGCTGGCGGATCGCACGGAACCGAGGCGGGTCGCCCGACCCGCGCCAAATTCGGAGCAGGAAGTCCATAGGCTCGTTCAACCGCCTACAAGGCGAGGGAAAAACACGGTTTCCTGGGCGGTGGGATCGAAAGAAGTGACCTTCATGGTCTCACCAGCCGTCGTTCGCTCAGCTGCCGTAAATCCAAGTCCGGTCAACTCCTTAAAACGCTTTTCGGCGTCAGCTAGCTCGCGAGCGTCCCGCGGATCGAATTCGTGTCGCCGGTCACCCGTACGGTCCATCACAATCTGGGTCGACATGGAGAGACTCCTGCTATTGCCTAGCCCACCGATAATCACCCAAGCAAACTTTGTACCGCAGCCTCAGTTCCCTTTTTCGCCAGGGCAAAGTTGGGTCGGAAATCGGCGCCGCGAACGACAGACTCCGCATTTCGCCGAAGGTGATCTTCTGTTATCGCATCCGCATGATTCCGCCGATCGGGAGCGGAGGAAGCCGTTAGGGGTTGGGGGTCACCGTTTGCATTCCATCTAGACCGCGAAGCGTTACTAGCGGCAGTTCGGGTAGCTCCGCCCAGTATCTTACATTCAACTTTCCGCCAGAGGGCGTTTCGTTTGGCCCGTTGGCAATGGCAAACCCCCAAAGGTATTTGTTCCACTGCCCGACGACAACGTCAGGGATATCCATGTCCAGCGCGTCGGCCGTGCCCGTTCTTTGAGTGATCAACAACAGGCGCCGATCTTTTGAGACCGCATCGTAACCGCTGAATTCGTTCCAGATCGTCATAAGGATTCCCGCAATCTCAGGACGTTCGAAAACTTTTGGAACACACAAAGGAGGGGGCGTTTAAGCCCATCAAACGCTGACGCCGAACTGATCGCACTCGGCGCTCGATTGGAGCCGCTGGTTGATCGATATTGCGCCTTCACCGGCGTTGATCAGCCTCGTTGGCGAAAGCCCACGCCGAGCATGATCGGGGATTCGGCGATCTGGCAGACCGGAACTACGAGCACCCTCCAGAGATTGCAGCGGCATTCGTGGATAGTTGCGGGCGCTCAAGCGCCCGTGTGGCAGACGTTGAGCTTTTTCCGATCTGCGAGGAAATGCGACCGCTTGAGACCGCTATCAACGCGGCGCCCGTCAATTTGATTGAGGGACTTCGCGCCAAGGCCTTGGTCGCGTTCCGGGAGGTCACCCGTTATCTGCAGGTAGCTCGGAGTTTTACTTCGAAGACGCCTATCCGTTCCAAAACCTCTTCATCGCGGTCGCAGAACTCTGCGGACTGAAGGGAAAGATGGTGGCCACTGGCTACCAATGTGCGGTGCACAACCTGTGATTTGCCTGAATCATAAGCTGGAACTTTCGTTCCTTTGAGGGCTTGGTGGAACAACGAAATTTAGAAATTGGGAGCAGCGCGATGCTGGTCGCGATCGAAGTCAATTTTGCAATCTGGATCATGTTGGGCTGCGGGATAGTTGAGATGGCTCGGATCGTCGGATGATCTGAACTAGGCCAACAGCCAGCTTACTATCCTGACGATGACCCAGCCGAAGGCTGACACCCAGCCGATCGTCGCGACGGTAACTGCAGCCAAAAAGCCGATCTTGAAAAGCTGCTGCAATAATGCCCCTTTGCTGATCGCCGACTCTGCTGGCATCACCTTGGTGACGTTGTTCATGGCAACTCTCTATCAGCTATGTAGGTCGGGCCCTCAGAGTGGCAAACTGGTTCAGCGCCTCAGTGACACCCGCGACTTCGTGAAATATGGGCTAGCAGAGGGCAACGCGGCGGGCCGGTCTATCCACTTTTGGACTTTCCAGACCCGGTGGCTCGGGCACGCACAAAAAGCTACGCCGTCGGGCTCGAAATATCGTGTCCCGCCGGCGCCTGTTACTGAGCCCTCTAATCCTCAGCATCGCGAGGCTAGCAGACGCGCCGCTGATTGAATGTGAACTAGTTCACATTCAATGGAACGAGTTCTTCCAAGCCCTATTGTTTTTTGGGTCGTGGCTTCCAGGCCCGGCCTGCACGGTCGGTAAGCTATCTTCCCCCGGCCGCGCCGGCCGTGCGCTTTCCTGCGTTACAAGCCCTCTAACAGAGCAGTCACCCCGGCGGCCGTCAAACCGATACCGACAAGCAACCCCATTGCCCAGGCGATGATTTCGCTGTGCTTCATGCCGACACTCAGTACGACAACTCGTACTTCCGACAAGCAATAATCGCGGTAAAAGTTTTCGATAAGTACACACATGACCGAACCCCGTTTTTGGTCGTCAACTCGAAGCTAGAGCCTTTCCTGTTTCAAGAATATGTCGCGGCTTGGGAATATGGTTTCGTCGACCGGATAGGGGGCTTCGGTCCCGCGCTCATAACCTGAGAGGGCGGCACCGATGGACGAGAAGGCGAAGGCGGCCTCGTTCGGCTTGATTGACCAATTGCAGCTCGAGCGTCCCTTCGAGGCCGAGAAACAGATAATGAAGCGCTACGGCGAACGGCTGGTTGCCGACCCGGAGTTGATGGCGGACGCCATGCGCGGCTTCTTAGAGCTGGCTCGTCACCTTGATCGGCCGCGATCCGGCCCGACGAACAGCTTCTCGGAAGCCGCCGAATCCCTGCAAACCAATCACGCCAGCGTTGGCAAAACGCTATGTTCAAAGAATCGGGCAAGAAGCGAAGCTGGTCCGCTACTGAAGGGGCGAAAAGAACTGGGCTTCGTGCGGACGAAAAAGGTTCCAGCTTCAGCGGTTTTTTTGCCTGGTTATCATTCCGAAGGCGACAAATTAAACCCAAAAGTGTCATTGAAACACCCGCCGGAAAAGCCAGATTCCCCTATGCAGGGCGGCTTGAAGGTGCAACGCAGCACCCCACCCGACGATCACCCCATGTAATACGATGACGGTGAAACCAAGCAGAGTTGAAACGATGAAGCGTAATGATTTTAATTCGATGTCCCTCGACGAGCTATGGGCTCTGCGTTTGGAAATCAGTTCTCTTCTCAAGAGCAAACTAGTTGCGGAAAAAACCGAGCTTGAAAAGCGGCTGCGGCAGCTCCGGTCAAACAGTCTGCCAAGCGAGGCCCCTTGGCGCGAACGACGGCCTTACCCGCGGGTGTTCCCCAAGTATCGAAATCCCGCCGATCCTGCTGAGACCTGGGCGGGCCGCGGGAGGCAACCAGGCTGGGTGACTGAGCTGCTTAGGTCGGGGAGGAAGCTCGACGATTCGCGGATTCAGTCGGGTTCTAACGCGCGGCGATCGGACGGCGGACCTAACTCGAAACGCGCGCAAGGCCGAACCTAGGTCTTTTATTCCGACCAGTAATCTGAGGTTCGCCCCTTAAGGCCGACAACATTCGATCAAGAGCAGCGAGCCGCTTGGATATTAGTTCCGCTTCGTACAGAAACGAAGCGCGTCCTCTCCGCGAAGCTTTTCGTCGTTCTTTTACGATCGTCAATCGGCCTGTCATTTGACACCCCCAAACCGTGGAAGCGAGTTGGCTAACGCAATTCCAACGGCAGGTCCGTTCACCACTGCACATAGGAACCGGCCGTCCGGCAATTGATGACGATCAATATACGTTCATCGGTCTCTTGCCAACTTAGGCCGACATGACGGCTCCGAACTGACTGCTAAATTCCGACTGCCGTCCGTGACTAGGAAAGTCGATGGTGCCGCCACCGTTGTCGCAACCATTCCAAATTTGTTCACTGGATGAAGGGCAAACCCAGTCAGAAATTGAGCATCTTAAAGCTCAAATCGCTCAATCTGAGTTGGTTGTCGCCGCGGACGACAAGGAATATCCCGAAACTTGAGCCATCGATCGATCCGAGCTCGGTAGGAGCGGGATAGTCCAGAAACGCGGAGTGTGACCTTTGACCCCCCAGGGCTCGCCGGACCCCACCTATTACTCTGGGCTACGTGGAGAGAGTTCGAGACCAGTTGCTCTCCCTCCGCCAGCTTGGCCAAGGTCATCTATTCTCGGCCAGGCGAGAGCGCCCAATTTCCATTTCGGCAAGCTCTAGAATCTATTGGCAGACGGTTCTACCATCCGTAGCGCACGCTGAAGTCGCCGT
This sequence comes from Bradyrhizobium sp., assembly GCF_049519115.1. Taxonomy (GTDB): domain Bacteria; phylum Pseudomonadota; class Alphaproteobacteria; order Rhizobiales; family Xanthobacteraceae; genus Bradyrhizobium. The sequence goes on along the minus strand of NZ_JBEKRB010000047.1, from coordinate 57,614 downwards.
GGACCCGTCGCGCCGCTGCCGCCTCACTCACCGGAAGCGCCGAACTGGTCGCTCGGAACTCTACTGCTAGCTGCATCGACTGGTTTTTCAATATTGGGTTAACCGTTTAACCGTAAAGAGGTACCGTCAGAATCGCTAATATCACAAGGGCCCATGATGCGACACCTGAGTGTCTACCAACGGTTTGGCTTGATCATCGCGGTTCTAACCATCGTCTTCGTTGCTGCGCTTTTTGCCCAGGTGATGGTTCTTCGCGATACCGTCTTTGAGGAGCGTCGAACCAAGGTGTTCGATATGGTCCAGGCCGCGAAAAAGATTCTCCTGAACTATGATGAGAAAGCCAAAGCCGGCAAGATTTCTCCGGAGGACGCACGGCATCTTGCCTTTGATGCGATCGGCGCGATGCGCTGGGGCCAATCCGGCGACTATCTTGGAATCTACGATGCAGGGAGCAAGAATGCCGGTGTTACCTACGTGCATGCCAACCCTAAATACATCAATGTCAATCGCTGGGATTACAGGGATCACAAGGGTCAGCTGCTGATACAAGGTATCATTGGCAAAGCGCGTGCCGGCGGTGGCTTCCTCGAATACGAGGTGCCGAAAGCGACGGGTGGTCCGGAGTTGCCGAAACTGACCTATGCGGGAGCGTATGGTGAGGGCGACCAGATGCTCGCCATCCAGGCCGGCGCCTATACCGACGATGTTGACGCGGTGGTGTTCGCCCGGGCGACCTGGATCGCTGTGGGAGGATTGGGCGGCTTGCTCATCGCCGGAATGGCCGCATTCATCCTTGGCCGCGGCCTGGTTCGTCCGCTTGGCAAAATATGTGGCGCCATGGATGATCTGGCCAAAGGCGACTTGAACGTCGAGGTTCCGTTCGTCGAGCATCGCAACGAGATTGGCCACATTGCGCGCAGCCTGTCTGTCTTCAAGGATCGATTGATCGACGCCGAACGCCTCCGTGCCGAGCGCGAGGAGACGACGGCTCGCGCCGTTGGGGAGCGCAAGGTCGCCATGAACCAGATCGCGAGCGTGTTCGAAAAGAGTGTCGGCACGATTGTCGCCGGCGCGGCTTCATCGGCTGCCGAAATGCAGCGCTCGGCGCAGTCGCTGTCGTCAATTGCAATGGAGACGACGCGACGGAGCACGACCGTCGCCTCAGCTGCACAACAGACCACTGGAAATGTGCAGACCGTAGCTGCCGCGGCCGAGGAACTGTCGAAATCCAGCCAGGAAATCTCCCGTCAGATTGACCAATCGGCATCGATCGCGCAAAGCGCGGTTGCTCAGGCCGATCGCACTAATACAATGGTGGAAGGCTTGCTCGCGGCAACACAGAAAATCGGTGAGGTGATGGGCCTCATTCAAAACATTGCCGCTCAGACCAATCTTCTGGCCTTGAATGCGACCATCGAGGCAGCGCGAGCCGGCGACGCGGGCAGGGGCTTTGCCGTGGTGGCAAACGAAGTGAAGGCGCTGTCGACACAGACCGCCAAGGCAACAGAAGAGATTGCCGATCAGATCGAGTCGATCCGCAACGCTACCGGAACAACGGCCGAAGCCATTCGCGAGATTGGCGCCACGATCGGCCAGATCGACGAAATCTCGACAAAAATTGCTTCAGCGGTCGAGCAGCAGCGTGGATCGACCAGGGAAATCGCCCACAGCGTGCAGGAGGCAGCCCAGGGGACGCAGGGGGTTATGCAAAACATTTCTGGCGTGACCAAGGCATCAGGCGAGGTCGGAGCCGCTGCCGAACTGGTCCTGAGTTCCGCGGGTGAACTCGGAAAACAGTCCGAACGCCTAAAGCAAGAGGTCGAAAGTTTTCTGACGACAGTCCGAGCGGCGTAGCGATCATTCTGATTCACCGTGTCGGAGAATTCGGTCCGTCCGACCGGAGCGACGTGTTCGTTGTTTACGGTCCAGCGACCCGTGTCCTGCGAAGCCTCAAGCGCGATGAGATTTGCTTGAATCATCATTGCGCTTTAGTTCTTTGAATAGGCATGATCTCCGCGCAAACGCCTTCGGCGTTTGTCGCGAGGAAAACCGCTTCGCACTTTTCCGGATCACGCCTTAGGCATTGGGACCCTGCCATGGGGATTAAAAGCTGCGGCGCTGTGCCCTCGGTAGCTCTTGCGCTGGGACTCTTCTTTGCGTCTCTGGCTTTGCCAACCGTCGGCACTTTCGGCTTCACGTCTCCTGCAGTGGGTCAGCCGTCCGCACTGACAAGGCAGCAATCGGATGCGCTCAACGCCTACAACGCCTCGTTAAAAAATTTCGAATCGGCCCTCGGGCAGCGGCGTGCCCAGATCAATTCGAATCGGGAATTGCCGAACTTGCCGGGACAGGCACTCTACCTTGCGCGCAACAACATGATGAGCGCGTACAAAGACCTCACCGAAGCTCTTCCGTCCAAAATCGGAAGGCCCAATAAATTTGAAATCCCTCCGGCATATTTTGACGCCGACAATGAGCGGCTGCTCGATGAGTACAAAGCTCTTTTCGATCTTATGGATGCGCCGCCGGTCAACGCGCAAAAGTCAGACACGCCATTCAAGGACGTTGTCGAGCTGGCAATGGCGATTGCGCGAGCCAAGGGACTTGATGGGACGAATGCCGAAGCGGCGGCCCGTATCAGCCTCGGGCTGTTTTTTGCCGAGACAAATGGCAATCAAAATGCAGGGAACGCGCGCTCGAACAAGTACAAGGGAAGTTTTCAAACCGGCCTTTCCGAAGATCAAGACGGTCAGAGGAAGTGGGCCGCGATAAAAGCGTCGATTGCAACCCGTGATCCGGCGCTGAGCCAGCGCGACGACAAGGAAGAAGCACGGGTCGGAAATCTGGATCATCGGCTCAACCATTGGACTGCGGTGCGGGATGCGCTGATGAACGCGCATGCCGATCTCTTCCCGCAAGTAACCGCGATCGCGAAAACGCTGCCAAATCCGATCGATCAAATGAAGCTGTTTGAGCTTATCCAGATTATTCCGACGCCGACCAGGTCCGCACTCGTGTCGGATAATCTGCTCAACTACAGAATTTCAGACCCGAAGATCATGGGATTTCTGCGAAACAACAGTATCTTCGCCTTTGGACATGCCGACAGGGCCAGAACTTCCGCGAACTTCCGCGAAATTCTCGATTCGATGTGGCTATTCAATGCCAAATTTGAACAGGCGCTTGCGAGATTTGAGGAGATCAAGGCGCGGTAAGGGTATATCTTGACGTGCGAGGGGATCATTCTGGGGAGAGCAGGAATTGCTGTCATCAGGTCAAACATTCGTCCGCTCGCCCTTCGACAGTCGGCCTCGCCGCCGTGCCGCCATCGCGGTAATAGTCGCATTGGTGCTTTTGCCGATCGAGGCCAGAGCGGCCGGCTGGCTGTCTGATATATTCAAGGGGTCTTCGAAAGACGGAAAATCGAACAAGCATCACGTCGCCTCGCGAAAGGCGGCTTCTGTGGTCAAGCACGCCGCGCCGCAAAAGCCCCATCATGTCAAGCTTGCGGCGCTCGGGCCGGCCAACCTGAATGGGTTGAAACCGGCGGCTTCGGTTTGCGGTCGTTCGAAATTCCGGATCGTGCTGGATGTCGGACATACGGCGGAATCAGAAGGCGCGACCAGCGCGCGCAATGTCCCGGAATTTGCGTTCAACCTGCGCCTTGCGCAGCGAATAGAGCAAAAATTGAAGGCGGACGGGTTTGCCGAGACCCGGTTGCTCCTGACCGGAGGCAAAGCGAGGCCAAGCCTCTTCAAACGCGTCGCTGCTGCCAACGATCTGAACGCGGATCTCTTCTTGTCGATCCACCACGACTCCGTGCCCAACACATTGCTGGAGGATTGGGAATTCGAAGGCAAGAAAAGCCATTTCAGCGACCGCTTCAGCGGCTATTCGGTTTTCGTCTCCCACGACAATCCGGAATTTAAGACGAGCCTCGCCTTCGCCGAATTGCTGGCCAAGGAAATGAAGGCCCAAGGCCTGCAATATGCCCAGCAATACACCCAGGCCATCATGGGGCGATACCAGTACCCGCTGCTGGATAAGGAAACCGGTGTCTATAGCCACGATGAACTCGTGGTCCTGAGAAAGACCGGCATGCCTGCTGTCCTGTTGGAGGCTGGCTCCATCATCAACCGAGACGAGGAGCTCAAGATGGCCTCGGACGAGTACCGAGATATCGTCAGCGGTGCGGTCGTCGCGGCGGCCAAGGAATTCTGCCATCCCCGGGAATCCGTTTCCGGTCCGCCCTGATGGCGCGGGGATGCTCTACCTCTACGTTGCCATGGCTGCAGTATCGATCCAGATCTGTTCGTCTTTTATTCGCGCAGGAAATATCCGCAGCGGCTTGCTTGCCCATCCGGCAGAAATATTGCCGTCATGAAGATCAAACGAGGCAAGATGGCGCGGGCAAAATAATCGGCCGTTAGCGACATGACCGAGGCTCAGGTCGGCTTGTTCGTGCGGGCAGGCCCGTTCGCAGGCAAAAACCTGATCGCCTTCGCGAATGAGCAAAAAATCCATCGCGTCGAGCCGCACGGAAATAATCGTCTGCGATGCCAAACGACTTGCCGGACAGATCGCGACCCAATTCTCAGCCTTCATCGATATAATTCCGCCCGCCAGTTTTAGGGAACGCTGGGCTGAGTCTCGCCGACGGGCAGCCAGCCGGCGTCGCTGCGCTGGAAGAGTGGACAGCCAAATACCGCGCGAATGGCAAGCGGCGCAGACAATGCGGCCACCGCGGCCTCCCAGCGGTTGGTCTGCTTCATGGCGACGACGATGCCGGCAACGTCCGCACCGACTTTTTGCAGTAGACGCATAGAAGCGACCGCAGTCGTGCCGGTTGAGATCGCATCGTCGACCAGCACCACCCGCCGGCCTTTGATCAGCGGAAGCAGGTTCGGGTCGAGCCGCAGAAGTTTGCCGGCCTCCGGGCTAGTGATCGAGGTGACCGGTTCGGAAAGCGCGTCGTCGTACCAGAACTTGCGCGAATAGCCGAGCGGCACGTAGCGCGGCTGTCCGAGCCGTTCGGCCACCAGCGAGGCAAAGGCGAGGCCGAGCGTCGGCAATCCGACGACGACTTCTACGTCGAGCGCGCGCGCCTGCGTCGCCATGTGATCTGCCAGCGCTGCGACGACGGTGTTTGAAGCCTGGTTGGCAATGAGAGAAGCGACGGCGCGATGGCCGTCGGGTAATTGGCGCAGCGGCAGGACGAGGATGCGGCCGCATGGCAGATCGACAGGGTAGCCGAAACGATAGGGCGGCGACGCCGAGAAGCGAGCGGGAATTTTCGGCGTCAGCTCCTGCCAATAGCCGGTCGTGGGCTCGGTATAGTTTTCGCTCGCCGTCGTCATGCCTGGTGCCACATCATTAGAGGCGCTCAATTTCTGTCATAAAACCGGTGGTGCATTTGCGCGTGTCGGCGGCGCTATCGTGCAAGACGTGAGCCGTTGCCTTCGCCAACCTTTCGGTTGAATTTCAGCGTCACTCGGTCATAGCGGCCCGTCCGCAATAGCGCTTGCCTAACGCGTTACGACCTTGTCACAAATAGATACTCGTTGCACGCCGCCGGCAATCCGGCCGGCGCAACATCGAGCCCGCACCTTGCCCAGGCGCGCCGCGCCGGGTCTATACGCGTCGTGAGAGGGTCTGCTGTTATGTTGCCGATGGAGCGTATTCCGTATTCGCCGATCACACGCCGGCCAAAACTCGCATTGCCGGATGGCAAGCGCATTGCGGTCTGGGTGCTGGTCTCCATCGAGGAATGGGACATCAATTCGCCGATGCCGCGAACGGTGAATACACCGCCGGCCGGCGGGGTCCCGACGCCGGACATTCCAAACTGGACCTGGCATGAATACGGCAATCGCGTCGGCTTCTGGCGCCTCACAGATACGCTCGACAAATTCGGCGTCAAGGCCTCGATGGCCATCAACGGCGTCGCGGTCAAAACCTACGCGCCGATTGCGGAAGCCGCGCGCGAGCGTGGATGGGAGTTCATCGCGCACGGCTACACCCAGAAGAACCTGCAAAAAGTCGAGGATGAGCGCGCCGACATCCGCAAGACACGCGACGTCATCGCGCAGTTCACCGGTCAGCCGCCGCGAGGCTGGGTCGGTCCTGGTCTTGCGGAGACGTGGAATACGCCGGACGTCCTCGCCGAAGAGGGTTTCTCCTATGTGTGCGATTGGGTGCACGACGATCAGCCGACCTGGCTGAAGACGAAAACCCGTCCGCTACTCAGCATGCCCTTCACCCAGGAAATCAACGATATTCCGATCATCCTGACGCAGCATCACCCTGCGGCCGAATACAAAGCGCGGACGATCGCCCAGTTCGAGGAGCTCTACGCCGAGGGCGAGATCAACGCTCGCGTGATGGCGATGGTGGTGCATCCATTCATCATGGGTGTTCCGCACCGGATTGCGCTGTTGCGCGAGACGTTCGCACACATGGCGTCAAAAAGCGGAACGGCCTTCATGACGGCGGGAGCCGTTCATGATTGGTATCTGGCAGCGACCGGAGGGCCGCCGGCAGCGGACTAACAATACGACAAAACAATAAAACAACGGGGAGTAATGAAATGTCAGGGGCAAATGCCGGCCGCGGCGGGAGAAACCTCACGACCGGGGTCATGATGTTCGGGGTGCTGCTCGCGTCCTACGCGATGAACGCGATGGACCGTCAGGTGTTTCCGCTGATCTTGCCGGAGGTCCGTAAAGAATACGGCTTCGATCTGGCGGCGGGTGGTTTACTATCAACCATCTTCACCTTGGGTATGGCGGTTGCGGGCATTCCGACCGGCTGGCTGCTTGCGCGGTTCACGCGCCGCTTCGTGGTGTCGCTCGGCATTTTCATCTTCTCGGTCGGCACCAGCATCACCGTCATCGCCCATGGCTTTGCCGACATGTTGTTCTATCGTGCCGCAACCGGTATTGGGGAAGCGATGCAGATCACGGCGCTGATCGCGATCGCGTCGAACTATTTCACCAGCTATCGCTCCTCGGCGGTCGGCGCCTTGAGCTTCACCTATGGAATCGGCGCCATCGTCGGGCCGCTGCTGGCCGGCTATCTCCTGACGAACTACCAGACCTGGCGTGCACCGATGGTCGGCTACGGGCTGCTTGGCGGCGTCGCGATCATCGCGATCTACACTTTCGTGCGCCCCTGGTTCAGCGAGTTGATTTCCGACACGGCGACCGAGGCCGACAAGAACGTCAGCGGGACGTTGTTCAACCGCAACGTTTTCGTGCTGATCGTGCTGGCGATCCTGTGGGGGCTGACATTGCAGTCTTACTTCGGTCTCTATCCGACTTACTTGCGCGAAAGCCTCAAGTTCACTCCGGGTGACGCTGCCACGCTGATGAGCTGTTTTGGCATCGGCGGACTGACCTCGATCGGCGGCGGCTGGCTGGGCGACCGTTTTTCCGCGAAGGCGCTGCTCAGCGTCGCGTTCTTTATTGCGTCGATCATCGGCTACTTGCTGTTCCACGCCATTACCGGGTTTGTGGCGCTGGCCGCGGCACAGATCGTGTGGGGCGCGGTGGGCGGTGGTACTTTGTTCGTCAATGTCGCGACCTATTTCACCAAGGCGGTGCAGCTTCCGCTCGCTGGACGCGCCGCGGGCCTGTTCGTGACGGCATTTTACGGCGCGGGCGCGGTCTCCGGTTATATTCTCGGCCTTCTGGCGAGTAACCTCGGCTGGCAAACGGCGGCCGAAATCCAGATCGTGGGCCTGCCGCTTTTCTCCGCGCTGATCTGTTTCCTGTTCGATTCATCGACGATGTCGGCGCCGCTCGGCGCAGCTTCGCCGGGGCGCGCGCCGGTGGCGCGTCCGGTTACTATGTCACACTGAGGTTTGAGGAATGTCTGATCTGAAAGAACTTGCTCGTCACGTTCGTATGGCCGGTCGCGCACTCGCGCGGCACGGCATGGTTCACGCCTATGGCCATTGCAGCGCACGGGTCGATGCGGACACGTTCCTTGTCTCGCCGCCGCGTCCGCTCGGCAGGGTGACCGCGGGCGAGGAGTGCGCGGTGGTCTCGGTGCACGGGCCGCTGCCGGAAGGCGTTCTCGGCGAGGTGCGCATTCATCGCGATATCTATCGCCGCCGTCCCGACGTGCAGGGCGTGGTGCGCTCGACCCCGCCAAAAGCCATGACGCTTGGCGCGATGCGCCGGACACCGAAGGCCCGCTACGGCTACGGCACCTATTTCGCGCCGCAGCCGCCGCTGTGGGATGATCCCAAGCTGCTGCGATCGGACGAACTGACCGACCGGGTGGCCGCGACGCTGGGAAATGCCGGCGCGATCTTCATGCGCGGAAACGGGCTGGTCACGGCCGGATCGAGTATCGAGGAAGCAATCGTCCTGACCTGGTATGCCGAGGACGCCGCCCGCGTCGAACTCGAGTTCCTGTCCGCCGGAATGGATGACGTCGGCATCATGAACGACGAGGACACCAAGAGCCGCGCCACCTGGGCCGGGCGCATCCGGGAGCGGATGTGGGACTATCTGACCGACGGCGATCCGGAAGGCGGTTAGCCGGAACTCCCGGTTATCCCGCCCTTAGGCCGCCCGTACCGTTTCCAGAAATTTGCCGACCTCGAACCGCAAGCGGTTGCTTTCGCGCGATAGCTGCTGGGCCGATGACAAGACTTGCGACGATGCCGTGCCGGTTTCGGTTGCGCCGCGCTGAACGTCGATGACGTTGGAGGACACCTGCTGCGTTCCTTGGGCGGCCTGCTGAACGTTGCGGGAAATCTCCTGCGTCGCCGCGCCCTGCTCTTCGACGGCGGAAGCGATGGCCGACGAGATCTCGGACAGCGATTCGATGCTGATCGATATTTCCTTGATGGCGTCGACCGATTCCCGGGTAGCCGACTGAATACCGGAGATCTGCGCGCCGATCTCGCCGGTCGCCTTGGCTGTTTGTTCGGCAAGTGCCTTGACTTCGGAAGCGACGACGGCAAATCCGCGGCCGGCCTGGCCGGCGCGCGCGGCCTCGATCGTGGCGTTCAACGCGAGTAGGTTGGTCTGCCCGGCAATGGTGTTGATCAGCTCGACCACGTCGCCGATGCGCGCGGCGGCTTTCGAGAGCTCGCTCACCTGTGACGTCGTGGAGCGCGCCTGGCTCACGGCCGTGCTGGCCCTGCCGGCGGATTCCTGCACCTGGCGGCTGATCTCGTTGACCGAGGAGGACAGTTCTTCCGTCGCCGCGGCGACAGATTGAACGTTGGTTGCGGCCTCTTCGGACGCCGCAGCAACCGTCGTCGCCATATGCTGACTACGTTCTGCGGTCGCGGTCAGCGACGTGGCGGAAGCTTCGAGTTCGGTCGATGCCGACGATACGACCTCGATGATCTCGCCTACGGCGGCCTCGAAGCCATCGGCGAGCTTGAGCATGTCGGATCGCCGTTGCGCCGCCTGGCGGGCCTCGATTTCCTTTTGCTCCGCTTCCATGCGGATCTTGGCAATACCGTTTTCCTTGAAAACGAGCGCGGTCTTCGCCACATCGCCCAGTTCATCGTGCCGATCGAGGCCGTGCACGTCGGCGCCGTAATCGCCTGAAGCGAGTTGCTGAAGCAGCGCAACCATAGAGCGGATCGGTCGCGCTATGCCATATTGGCCGATCAGAACGCCGAGAAGTATCCCGATCAGAACGCTGGCCGCGGCGCCAATGATCAGCGTTTCCGATGTCGAGGCGTATTCTTCGGATGTCCGCTTCTCAAACTCGTTGACCCGTTCATCGAGCCGATCTGCGACTTTCTTGATCTTGCCCTGAAGATCGTCGGCGATAGCGCGGCTCTTCATCACGGTAGCAAGCAGAGCTTGCGCGGAAGTGGTTATTTTCTCGGAGGAGGCTGTCTCAACCGCGGACATGGTTGCCTTCAGGCTCTTCTCGTAAGCAGAAAAGGCGTCCTGCACGGCCGGCAGCATAGCCTGAGCTTGCTGGTCCGGAGTCTTCCTGACCTCTTCGAGGCGCTGACGAAACGAGGCCATTTGTTCTTCAATGACCTTCTGATCGGCCTGACGATTGGAATCGCTCGGATCGAGCGCGCTCCGGTACTCGGCGCGGTTCGTGGCAATAAGGCTTTGATTGGCCCGGGCGGCGAAGAGCGATCGCTTGGCGGCGAGCGCCATGATCTCGGCGTTCGAGTTTTGTGACGAAAGCGCCCGAATAGCGACAAACGAACCGCCGCCCATCAGCGCGGCAAGAAGGAGAACAATTGCCAGGATTTTCGGGAGGACACGGAAGCGGCCAAGAAAGTGCATTTATTGCTCCAGAAGATTCAGGCGGCGCGGTCGTTCGCGCATTAACACCTTTCGTTGTGTCAGGGGATGGTAACCCCCGGGTTAAGGAGATCCCCGTTAGGTAGTCTTACGGTGTGCGGATGAGCCACAGATCGCTGCCGGCCGGATGAGTGCCCCGGACCGACAAAATAACCCTGCGCAGGCGGCTAAGTCGTTGGTTTGACGACGAGCGGAACAGCCGCTGTAAGGCGCGGCACACATCGAGTCCACCGCGCATGCGCTTCTTCAGTAAAGCGGGTTGTACATTTGCGATTCGATGAAGGCCATCAGGTCGTTCGGCTTCGGCGCAGTTGCAAGCCCGCGTTTATAGGCGACCTCGGCGACGGCTTCTGCGATGTGAGCCGAAACCTCACGAATGCGCGGGAGCGACGGATAGAGGCTGCCCTGCTCGATATCTTCTGGCGTCACGAGATAGGCCAGCGTGTGCGCGGCGGCCATGAACATCTCGTCGGTCACGAGCTTTGAGCCGCTTGCGACCGCACCGAGCCCGACGCCGGGGAAGATGTAGGAATTGTTGCCCTGGCGCGGCACGAAGGTCTTGCCGTCGAGTTGCACCGGATCGTAGGGGCTGCCGCAGGCAAACAGCGCCCGGCCTTCGGTGTAGCGATAGGCTTCCTCGGCCGAGCATTCGGCCTTCGAGGTCGGATTAGAGAGCGCAAACACGATCGGCCGGTCGTTGATCTCGGCCATGGCCTTGAGCACTTCCGGCGTGAAGGCGCCGCCGACCGCCGCTACGCCGATGATGGCGGTGGGCCGGAGTGTGCGGATGGCGGTCAGGAAATCGTCGAGCGGCGCATGCTCGTGCGCGTAGCGCAATTTGTGATCGGTGAGACCGGCGCGGCCTTTGACGACCAAACCGCGCGAATCCACCAGCCAGTTGCGATTGATGGCATCACGCTCAGAAAGGCCCTCGGCCATCATCGCCGAGACGATGAGGTCCGCAATGCCGGTGGCGGCTTCGCCGGCGCCCAGAAACAGGATCCGCTGGTCGGAAAGCTTGCCGCCGCCGACACGCAGCGCGGAGAACAACCCGGCCAGCGCGACCGCGGCCGTACCCTGGATGTCGTCATTGAAAACCGGAATATCGTCGCGGTACTTGTGGAGCAGGCGGAACGCGGAATGATTGGCGAAATCCTCAAACTGGATCAGCACACCCGGGAAGGCTTCGCGCGACGCCGTGACGAATTCATCGACGAAGTCATCAAAGGCCTGTCCGCTCAGGCGCTTCTGGCGCAGGCCGATATAATAGCGGTCGTTCAGGAGATCCTGGTTGTTGGTGCCGACATCGAGCATGATCGGCAGGCAATTTTCCGGATGGATGCCGGCGCAGGCGGAATAAAGCGAAAGCTTGCCGACCGGAATGCCCATGCCGTGGGCGCCAAGATCGCCAAGGCCCAGGATTCGTTCGCCGTCGGTGACGACGATCAGCTTGGCCTGATAAGGCCAGTTGCCGAGCAGCTCGGCGATACGCCCGCGATCGTTGGCGCCGATGAACATGCCGCGCGGCCGCTGGAAGATCAGGCCGAAGCGCTGACAGGCGAGGCCCACGGTGGGCGTATAGATCAGCGGCTGGATTTCATCGATGTTGTCGCAAACGACGCGAAAGAACAGCGCCTCGTTGCGGTCATGCAGCGAATTCAGCGCGATGTATTTTTCGAGATCGTTGGGGAGGCTGCGCAGGTTGATCAAAACCCGCGCCACCTGCTCTTCCATTGAAAGCACGTGGGCCGGCAAAAAGCCGCGCAGGCCAAGTTCATCCCTCTCGGTCTCCGTGAACGCCGTGCCCCTGTTAAGGAGCGGATCGCGCAACAGCGCCAGGCCGCGCGGCGGGTCGATGGTTTGCGAATTGGGAGTTGCCCGGACTGGCGCGATCATGATGTTTCCTCTCTCGTTTCTTTTTGGCTTCTTGTCTTTTTAGCTTCTGGTCTCAACTCTGGCCCTTGCCATCCCGTTCGAAACGAAAGGCGGCCGTTCTGAAGAAGAGACCAAACGGCCCTCTTCTGCAATTATTCTGCATTGACCAGAATTTGCCGTCGAAAGCAACATGGCCGGTTGCGACACGCCGGATCACAAGCCGATGATGCCGGTTGGATATGGCTGGCAAGTGAACCGCCAAGTCACCTGACATGTCAGAGCTGCCATGAGGTGAGACGTTTATGCCGCGAACCGAATTGACTCCCGATGAAACGATCCTATGACTTGTGATATGCGCTGCAAAAATGTGCTCGATTTTTGATCATTGCAGCGCGAGATAAAAGCAACGGAAAAGCTTGTCCATGCGTGTCATCAATGTCGCCGCCGCTCAGATGGGTCCCATTCAACGTGCCGAGAGCCGTCAAACCGTCATTCCGCGCATGATTGCGCTGATGGACGAGGCCAGGGCGCGCGGGGCCGACCTGATCATCTACCCGGAACTGGCGCTGACGACGTTTTTCCCGCGCTGGTACATGGAGGATCAGGCCGAGGTCGACGCCTGGTTCGAGCGCGAGATGCCGAATGCGGCGACGATGCCGCTGTTTTCCCGGGCCGCCGAATATGGCATGGCGATGAGTTTCGGTTATGCCGAGCTGACGCCGGACGGGCATCATTTCAACACCTGCATCCTTACCGACAAGTCGGGAAAAATCGTCGGCAAGTACCGCAAGACGCATCTTCCGGGCCATTCGGAATTCGATCCGGAACGCGCCTTCCAACACCTGGAGAAGCGTTATTTCGAGCCTGGCGATACCGGCTTTCCGGTGTGGCGCAACATGGGCGGTATTTTCGGCATGGCGATCTGCAATGACCGGCGCTGGCCCGAGACCTATCGCGTGATGGGCCTGCAAGGCGTCGAGATGGTCGCCCTCGGTTACAATACGCCCTCGGTCAATTCGCAGAAGAGCGACGAAGGTCCGGAGAAGCGGTTGTTTCACAATCGTCTGTCGGTTCAATCCGGCGCCTACCAGAATGCGACATGGGTCGTAGCCGTCGCCAAGGCCGGCGTCGAGGACGGCTTTCCGCTGATCGGCGGCAGCCTGATTGTCGATCCCAATGGCGAGATCGTCGCCGAAGCGAAAACCGAAGATGACGAACTCCTGGTCCATCCGTGCGATCTCGACGCCACCGTCTTCGGCAAGAAGACCATTTTCGATTTCGCCCGTCATCGCCGCATCGAACACTACGGCTTGATCACGAGCCGCGTCGGCGCCGTGCCGCCGCCGGAAGCTTGATTGCTTCAGATGTCAGGGCTTCTGCTCAGCGATTTATCCCGGCATGATCGCTACAAGCTGTTGTGCGCCGTCGTGGTGCCGCGGCCGATTGCGCTGGTGACGACGCTCGACGTCAATGGCGCCGTCAACGCCGCGCCGTTCAGTTTCTTCAACGTCTTCTCCGAAGAGCCGCCGCTGATCGTGCTGGGACTACAGCACAAGCCCGACCGCACGCCCAAGGACACCACGCGCAATATTCAGCGCGATGGCGAATTCGTGGTCCAAATGGTGGACGAAGCTTTAGCCAAAGCCATGAATGATTGCGCGGTCGATTTTCCTTCCGGCGAAAGCGAGGTCAGCGCGCTCGGGCTTGCCACGTTGCCGTCGGTCGACGTCAAGGTGCCGCGCCTCGCAGCCGCGCCATTCGCGCTGGAATGCAAGCGCAACGTTTCGCTGGCCTTCGGCCCGGGCCGCGAACTTCTGGTCGGCGAAGTCCTGCGCGTCCATGCGCGCGAGGGTCTGCTCGACACCGAAAGCATGCATGTCGATTTCGCCGCTTACCGGCCGATCGGAAGGCTATTCGGCAATCTCTATAGCTATCAGCGCGAGCCTTTTGCGATGGATCGCGAGACACATTCGCAATGGGCCGCGCGTATTCTGACTGACGGTAACGAGCCCAAAGAGTGAGCCTAAAGAGAGCTAGTTGCGCGAAAGCTGAACCGTTCCCAGCGCCATCGCGGTGGCGGCTTGCGTGGGGTCGATCACGGGAATCCCGAGCGCGTCTTCCAGGCCGCGGCGCAGACGGGCCATGCCGGCACAGCCCATGACGATGGCGCCGGCGCCATCCTGCTCTTTCAGGGCGCGCCCGACCTCGATCATTTTCGCGAGCGTCCCCTCGCCGGAGGCGGTCTCGGCGACGCTCATATTCAGCGGCCGTTCGCCGGCCAGCCGATCCATCAATCCCATCTGGCGGAGATAGCGGATATGCCGGCGGATCGAGCGTTGCGCGATCGCGATGACACCGAACGTTTCGGCGCGCGTCATCGCGGTCAACACACCGCATTCGGCGATGCCGAACACCGGTCGGTCGGTTCCCTCCCGGCAGACATGCAGGCCGGGGTCGCTGTAACAGGCAATGACGAAAGCCGAAGCGCTGTTGTCGCTTTCGATCAATCGCCGCAGCGGCATCGCCACGCTGTCGACGTCGGCCTGGCTTTCGATACCGAAGGGGCCCTCGGTGAGCGTGGTGCAGACGATTTCCGGTCCGTCGGCGAAATCGAGCGGTTTGAGCGCTTGTTCCAGCCCCTTGGTCACGGCAACGTTGGAATTGGGGTTGATCACGAGGATGCGCGGGCGGGACATCTCAATTCCTTGGCTCTTCCTTGCAACTTAGCTATGCCTTGCAGCTATTAACATAGTTTGCAAAAGTTTCGAACGCGGCTTTGTCTCGATGGCCGTTGTTATTCTCGGAGAATTTCATGGCCGAACCCGCCTATGACCTCGTGATCCGCGGCGGACGCGTGGCGACCGTATCCGACGTGTTCGAGGCCGATGTAGGCATCACCGGCGAAACCATCGCCGCCATCGGCAGTAACCTGCCGGCCGGCCGGCGCGAGATCGATGCCCGCGGCAAACTGGTGCTGCCCGGCGGCGTCGACAGCCACGCCCATATCGAGCAGTTGTCGGCTGCGGGAATCATGAACGCCGACACCTTTGAAAGCGCGACCACTTCGGCGGCTTTCGGCGGCACGACGAGTGTCATTTCCTTTGCGGCCCAGCATGTCGGCATGCATTTGCTGGAGGTGGTGAGCGACTATCACGCGCTCGCTCGAAAAGGCGCGGTGATCGACTACGCCTTCCACATGATTATCGCCGACCCGACGGTGGAGACGCTGGCCCACGATATTCCGGCGTTGGTCAAGGAGGGGCATGCCTCGATCAAGATCTTCATGACTTACGATCGGCTGAAGATCGATGACGAACCCTTGCTCGATATTCTGGTCGCGGCGCGCGAATCCGGCGCTATGCTGTGCGCCCATGCCGAGAACCACGGCATCATCGCCTGGATGGTGAAACGACTTTTGGCCCGTGGCTATACCCATCCGAAATATCATTCGATCAGTCATGCGCGCTTCTCCGAAGCCGACGCGTTCAACCGTTTGATCGGCATGGCCGCACTGGTCGATCAGCCGATCATGATCTTTCATGTCTCGACCGCCGAAGGCGCCAGGGTGATCCGCCAAGCGCGCGGCGAGGGCCTGAAGGTCTTCGCCGAAACCTGCCCGCAATATCTTTTTCTCACCGCCGAAGATCTGGACAAGCCGGGCGCCGAAGGCGCGAAATGGATGTGTAGCCCGCCGCCGCGCACTGTCGCCGACCAGGAAGCGCTGTGGCAGGCACTGTCGCTCGGCGATCTCCAGACCGTCTCGTCGGATCATGCGCCCTACCGTTTCGACGAAAACGGCAAGTTGCGCGCCGGTCCCAATCCTAATTTCAAGCAGGTGGCCAATGGCCTGCCGGGGCTTGAAGTGAGGCTGCCGCTGTTGTTCGACGCGATGGTGTCGAAGGGCCGTCTGGGCCTGGAAAAATTCGTCGAACTGACCGCCACGGCGCCGGCAAAAATCTACAACCTGCATCCACGCAAGGGTTCGATTGCGATCGGCGCCGATGCCGATATCGCGATCTGGGATCCCTCGCGCGAGGTCACACTGTCGGATGCGATGATGCACGACCTCACGGGTTACACGCCCTATACTGGCCGCACCTTGCGCGGTTGGCCGGTCACGGTGTTGTCGCGCGGGCGGGTGGTCGTCGCCGACGGCAAGCGGATCGCCGATCCCGGGTCGGGCCGTTTCCTCGCGCGTTCCGGCGGCGAAGCCGCAAAACCTACGGGCCGGCTTGTTGCGGACATGGATCCGAAAACGAATTTCGGCGCGACATTGCTGTGAGAGGCAATCGAATTTCAGGCACGGAGGCATGAGGCTTTGAACATCCTGATCTTTGGCGGCACGGGTTTCGTCGGGATCAATATCGCCTCCGCGCTGCTGGCACGCGGGCACACCGTGACCTTGTTCGACCGCGGAGCCTTGCCCCGCGCCGCGACGCAGGCCTTCGCAAGGTTTGGCGGTGCGCTTGATGTGGTCGAGGGAGATATCACCGATACTCCTGCCGTCGAGGCGACCATCGGGCGCGGCTTCGACGCGATTGTTCTGGGCGCAGCCATCACCGCAGGCTCAGCGCGCGAGGCCGCCGATCCGCAATCGATCCTGCACGTCAATCTGATGGCGCAGCTGCCGATATTGACGGCCGCGCATCGCCGCGGCGTGAGGCGGATCATCAACCTGTCGTCGGGGTCGGCCTATGGCGCCGCCGCTTTCCGCCACGCGTTGCTGGACGAAGCGTTGCCGTGCGAACCAGTCTCGCTTTACGCGGTTACTAAATTCGCTTCCGAAAGAGTGGCGGCGCGGCTCGCTGCCCTATGGCAGGCCGATATCATCTCGGTGCGGCTGAGCGGGGTGTTCGGGCCGTGGGAGCGCTTGACGGGTGTTCGCGATACGCCCAGTCCGCAGATGCAAATCGCTGCGGCCTTGCAGCAGAAACAAGCGGCGGTGCTGCCGCGGCCGGGAGTCCGCGACTGGATCTATGCTCCTGACGTTGCCGAGGCGATCGCTGTTCTGATCGAAGCGCCGAAGCCCAGGCATGGGCTCTACAACATTTCGACGGGAAATGAGTGGACCGCGTTGCAATGGGGAAAGCATCTTGCCGATCTCAATCCCGGCTTCGTCTGCCGTCTGGCGAGGACGAATGAAGCGCCGACGGTTGATCTGCACAGCGACGCGGATCGCGCACCACTCTCGATCTCGCGCATGGCGGACGAATTCGGCTGGCGAGCCCGTTTTGGTTGCGCGGATTCCGCGGCCGACCTGAACGAGTGGTGGGTTCGTCATGGGGAAGGAATGTGACATGCGGCTGAAGGACCGGATTTCGGTGGTCACCGGTGCGGGCTCCGGCATTGGCCGCGCCAGTGCGGTGTTGTTTGCCCGCGAAGGCGCTTTCGTCGCGCTGGTCGATCGCGACGAAACCGGCATGAATGAAACGCTTGACGCTATTCGCCATGCGAACGGTGAAGGATCGACGCATCAAGGCGACGTGGGCGATGGCGATTTCGCCAAGGCGACCATTGACGAGGTCGTGACGCGGCATGGCCGCCTCGATGTGCTGATGACCGCGGCCGGCTGGTCCTGCGGCGGCACGGTTGTGACGACCGATCCCGCTGATTGGGATGCGGTGTTCCGTACTCATGTTGGTGGCACATGGTTGTGGGCGCGCCGGGCGATCCCGCAGATGCAACGGCAGGGTAAAGGCTCCCTCATCACCATTGCCTCGCAATTGGCGATCGCTGGCGGCAGAGGCAACAGCGCCTATATTGCTGCGAAGGGCGCCATCATCAGCCTGACCAAGACCATGGCGGTTGATTTCGCCACGGACGGAATCCGCGTCAACGCGATTGCGCCCGGCGCCATCGACACGCCGCTGCTGAACCGAAGTTTTTCCCGGCATGCGGATGTCGAGAAGTTGCGCGAGACTTCGCGCAACCGCCATGCCATGAAGCGCTTCGGTCAGGCAGAAGAAGTGGCGGAAGCCGCGCTCTATCTCGCCGGCGATGCCTCATCGTTTACCACAGGAGCCGTGATGGTCGTCGATGGCGGATGGCTTGCCGCATGAGTAGTGCTCTCGTTGCGTTGGAGGTTCAGGTCCATGACGACCTCGCCAAAACGTCGCACCCGTCTGCGCCCTGGCTCGAACCGAAGCTCGGGCCGGACGGCCAACCGGCGCTGGACGTTCTCATCGTGGGCGGTGGACAATCCGGTTTGACCATCGCCTTCGGCCTGAAACGCTCGCAGGTCACCAACATCCTGATTATCGACAAAGCCGAGGCGGGCAGCGAAGGCCCCTGGCTGTCCTATGCGCGCATGCACTCGCTGCGCAGTCCGAAGGATTTCAGCGGGCCCGACCTCGATACACCGAGCCTCACCTATCAATCGTGGCACGAGGCGCGTTTTGGCAAGGAGGATTGGGAGAGGTTGGATTTGATTCCACGCAAGCTCTGGGCGGAATACCTGGTCTGGTTCAAGCGCGCGGTGGGCCTGACGGTGCGCAATGGGTGCGAACTTCTGGAGATAGGCCCTGCGGCGGATGGATTGCTGGCGGCGACGGTTACGCATCAAGGTGCGACCAACACGCTTTATGCCCGCAAGATCGTGCTGGCGACCGGCCAGGAAGCGATGGGCAACTGGACAATTCCTGAGCCGGTGCGCCATCTCCCATCACGGCTGGTCGCGCGCGCGTCCGACCCGATCGATTTCGCTAAGCTGGCCGGCCGAACCGTGGCCGTGATCGGCGCCGGCGCGACCGCCTTCGACAATGCGGCTACGGCGCTCGAAGCGGGTGCAGCGGAAGTGCATCTGCTATGCCGCCGCGCCAAGATCCAGGTGATCCAGCCCTATCGATGGCTGACGTTCCGTGGTTTCCTGCGGCACTTCTGCGATCTCGACGATGCCTGGCGCTGGCGCTTCATGCGAGCCATCCTCGAACTGCGGGAAGGTTTCCCGCAGGCGACCTACGACCGCTGCGCCAAGTTTTCTGATTTTCATCTGCATGAGGGCTCGCCCGTCGAGACGGCGCAGGAGGTGGGCGATGGAATCCAATTACAGACGCCGCAGGGCTCACTGTCGGCGAATTTTGTCATCAGCGCCGCCGGGACCGAGATCGATTTCGCCGAGCGCCGCGAACTAAGGAAATTTGCCGGCAATATCGCTACCTGGGCCGATCGTTATCGGCCGCCGGAGAACGAGCAAAGCCCGAGGCTCGGACGTTACCCTTATCTTGCCGACGACTACGCGTTGACCGAACGCGTCGCAGGCGCGACGCCCTGGATCGGCAACATCCACCTGTTTGCTTTTGCCTCGACCATGAGCTTTGGTCCGTCGGGCTCGTCGATCAACGCCATGACGACAGCGATCCCCAAACTGGTCTATGGTCTGACCCGTGGTCTGTTCCGCGCCGACATTGAGCGGCACTGGACTTCGTTCAAAGCCTACGACGTGCCGCAGGCCGTGATCCCGGCAAAATCAGGCCGTTGAGACCGGCTTGGTGCGAAAATGTCGCTTGGCGCATAATTTGCTTAAATGCACAATGGAAGGGCGCGCCCCCGCGATTTCGGGCGGGTTTCCTGGTTGAATTTAGAGGATCAAACAATGCGGGTTCGGATTTGCAGTCTTGCCTTGGTCGGGTTCGCCGCTCTCGCGCTTTCGCTTCGTGCGGAACCCGTTTGGGCGCAGTCCCGCGCCGAGACGCTGCGCTACGTCACGGGTGCAGCCGTCAACACGCTCGATCCGAACGTGCCGGGATCGACCCGCGAGGCTTTTGCGGTCAGTCTCAGCACTTATGACCGTCTGGTGTCGTTCGGTCGCAAGCAACTCAACGGAAAATGGGTATTCGACCTCGACAAGATCACCGGCGAGCTGGCCGAATCCTACGAGATCAGCCCCGACGGGCTGAAGCTCACCTTCCACCTGCGCAAGGACGCCAAATTCCAGGACGGCTCGCCTGTGACCGCCGAAGACGTCAAATGGTCGCTCGATCGCGCCGTGACGGCGCCTGTGCTCGGCAAGGCGCAGCTACTGACGGGGTCGATGACCAGCGCCGACCAGTTCAGGGTGATCGATCCCTTGACCTTCGAAGTCACACTGCCGAAGCCCGACAAGCTCGCGCTGCCCAATCTCGCCACCGTCTACCCGATCATCATCAATTCGAAGGTCGCGAAAGCCAATGCGACCGCCGATGACCCCTGGGCGATCGCCTGGCTCAAGGAGCATACCGCCGGCAGCGGCGCCTATGTCATCGAGAGCTTCAGGCCCGGCGAGCAGGTGATCATGAAGCGCAGTGAGGCCTGGAATCGCGGCACGCCCGAGAAGTCGGCGTCGTTCAAGCGGGTGATCGTTCAGACCGTGCCGGAGCCCGCGACCCGCGCCAATCTGGTCGAACGCGGCGATGCCGACATCACCGTCGATTTGCAGGCCAGCGACATCCAGTCGCTGGAGAACAAAGGCACGCTGAAGGTGATCTCGACGCCGCAATATAACGCCGTCACCTTCATTTCGATGAACAACACGATCCCGCCCTTCGACAACATCAACGTCCGCCGCGCGGTCGCCTTTGCACTGCCCTATGACGACATGTTCAAGGCCGCCTTGTTCGGCCGCGGCACACCGTTGTTCGGGGCGGAATGGACAGACGGCAAGCCGACCACCGCTGCTTTTCCGTTTCCGCAGCCGGTCAAGCTCGATCTCGATAAGGCCAAAGAATATCTGAAAGCCGCCGGTATGCCGGATGGTTTCTCGACAACGTTCAGCTTCAACGTCGGCCAGGCCTCAACGGCCGAGCCGATGTCGGCGCTGGTCAAGGAGTCACTCGGCAAGATCGGCATCAAGGTCGAGATCCAGAAATTGCCGGACGCGCAGATGTCGACGCAGATCAACGAGAAGAAGCTGCCCTTCTTCACCGAAGGCATTGTCGCATGGCTGCCTTCGAACGATTATTTCTATCGCAATTTCTACACCGGCAATCAGCGCTGGAACTACGCCAGCATCGACAACAAGGAACTGACCGCGATTGCCCAGGAAGCGCGCTTCGAGCCCGACAAGGCAAAGTACGAAGAGGACGCCAAGAAGCTGAATGCGATCCACGTCGCCACCATGCCGCAGATCGCGCTCTGGCAACCGAGCCAGGATGCAGTGATGGCGAAATCCATCGATGGCTATACCTATCAGTTCCACCGTCAGGTCGATTATCGCGACCTCAGCCGCAAGTAGTTTTGTTAGCGATGCAAGGCATTGGCGCAACGGTGATGCGGGCGGCACGACGTTTCATGTCGTCGCTGCCGGCTCTCTTCGGCGTGCTGGTTTTCACCTTTCTTCTGATGCGCGTCTTGCCCGGCGATCCGGCGGTGTTCTTTGCTTCCGGACCCAATGCCGGGAAAGAAGAGATCGAAGTCATTCGCAAGCAGATGGGTTTGGACAAGCCCGTGCCCGAGCAATTGCTGCTTTACCTCTACGACGTCGGGCGCGGCAATCTCGGCAAGTCCCTGATGACCGGGCAATCGGTCACAACTGATCTACGCGAGCGCCTGCCGGCCTCGCTGGAACTGACGCTGACCGCATTGTTGATCGCGTTGGTGTCGGCGGTGCCCCTTGGCGTGATCGCGGCTTTGAAGCCGGGCTCGGCCGTCGATCACGGGGTGCGGCTGTTTTGCGCGCTCGGCGTCTGTGTGCCGACCTTCGTGTCGGGGCTGCTCCTGATTTACGTTTTTTACTACCTGCTCGGCCTCGCGCCCGATCCGACCGGACGCATCGATGTCTTCACGTCCTTGCCGCCACCGCGTACCGGATTTCTCACGGTCGATTTCCTGCTGGCCGGCGATCTCGACGGCTGGTGGGTCGCGTTTCGCCAGTTGATCCTGCCGGCGGTGACCATGGCGCTGTTCGTAATTGCGCCGCTGGCACGGATCACCCGTGCTTCGATGCTGGTCTCGCTCGGCAGCGATTTCGTGCGCACCGCGCGCTCGGTCGGGTTGTCGTGGTGGCGCATTGTGGTCACCTACGCGCTGCGCAATGCGATCCTGCCGGTGATTACGATTGCCGGTATCGTGTTCTCGACCATGTTGGGCGCTAATGTGCTGGTCGAAAAGGTCTACTCCTGGCCCGGAGTCGCGTCCTATGCGCTCGATGCGTTGTTGTCGTCCGACTACGCGCCGGTGCAGGGTTTCGTGCTGCTGATGGCGAGCATCTTTGTTGTGGTTAATCTTCTCGTCGATGTCCTCTACGGCATCGCCGACCCGCGGGTGTCGATCTGATGCCGAGCGCGACGCTGCGTCATACGGCCTGGATCCTGCGCGGCAACCCGCTGACGGCGGTCGCCGCGGCGGGCGTCTTGATCCTGGTGCTGCTTGCGATCCTTGGCCCGTCGATCGCGCCTTACGATCCGATTGCCTCTAATGTGTCGGAAGCGCTGCTGCCGCCAAGCCATGCGCATCTCGCCGGCACGGATCAACTTGGCCGTGACACGTTCAGCCGGCTGCTGGTCGCGACCCGGCTTGATCTCGTCATTGCCGTCTCGGCGGTCGGGATATCTTTCGTGCTCGGAGCTGTCGTCGGCGCGTTTTGCGGCTATGCGGGCGGGCGGCTCGATCGCGCGGTCGGTCGTTTTGTGGATGTGATGATGGCTTTCCCGCTGTTCGTGCTCGCGATGGCGATGGTGGCCGCACTCGGCAATCGCGTCGAGAACATCGTCATCGCGACGGCGATCATCAATCTGCCGTTCTACATCCGCTTTGCCCGCGCCGAGGTCAATGTGCGCCGTAATGTCGGCTGGGTCGAGGCCGCGCGCGCCAGTGGCGAGAGCAACATTTCGGTCGTGCTGCGTTTTCTGCTGCCAAACGTCTTGCCCGCGATGGCGGTGCAGATGTCGCTCAACCTCGGCTGGGCCATTCTCAACGCCGCCGGGCTTTCCTTTATCGGCCTTGGCGTCAGGCCGCCGACGCCAGAGTGGGGCATCATGGTTGCGGAAGGCGCACGCTTCATCTCGACCGGTAAATGGTGGCTGGTCGCGTTTCCCGGCCTCGCCTTGATGCTGGCGGTGCTGTGCTTCAACCTTCTCGGCGATGGATTGCGCGACATTCTCGATCCCCGAATGCGGACATGACCGCGCCGCTGTTACAAATCGAAGATCTTCACGTCAGCTTTTCGACCCGGCGCGGCCTCGTCGAGGCGGTGCGGGGTGTCACTTTCGCGGTCGAGGCCGGTGAAATGTTGGGGCTGGTCGGCGAGAGCGGTTCGGGCAAGTCCGTCACGGGCTTTGCCACCACGCGGCTGCTCGATGCCGCCGGCCGGGTGACGAAAGGAAAGATTTTCTATCGCGGTCAGGACATCACCAAGATTCCAGACAGCGACTTTCGCGCGCTGCATGGCGCCGCGATGTCGATGATCTTCCAGAATCCGCGCGCCGCGCTCAATCCGATCCGTGCGATCGGTCTCCAGATTGCCGATGCGATCCTCAGCCACAAGCGGATGTCGAAGCAAGCCGCGTCCGAGGAGGCGCTGAAACTCCTGCGGGCGGTCCAGATTCGCGATCCCAAGAAGCGAATGTCAGCCTATCCGCATGAGCTATCGGGCGGCATGTGCCAGCGCGTGATGATCGCGATTGCAATTTCCTGCGATCCGATGCTGTTGATTGCCGACGAACCGACCACAGGCCTCGATGTCACGACGCAAAAGGTCGTGATGGACTTGCTTGTCAAGATCGCCGCCGATCGCGGCATGGCGACCATCCTGATCACGCATGATCTGGGGCTGGCCGCTCAATACTGCCGCCGCGTTGTGGTGATGGAAAAGGGCCGTCTGGTCGAGGAAGCGCCGCCCGAGACGCTGTTCCGTCGCCCGCAACACGCTTACACCAAGCGGCTGGTCGCGGCGTCGCCGACCACGACGTCGCATATTGCCGATCTCGTCACGGATGAGGAGCGGGGCGAATACCTTGCGGTTCTCGCCGCGAGCAAACCAACAGTGGAGCCACTCCCGGGTACACCGCCGCTCCTCGACGTGAAAAATCTCGCCAAGCGCTACGATCAGGGCGCGCCGGCGGTGACCGATTTTTCCATGACCATGAAGGCCGGCGAAAGCGTCGGCCTCGTCGGTGAATCCGGGTCCGGCAAAACCACGACCTCGCGGATGATCTGCCGGCTGATTGACGCCAGCGAAGGCGAAATTCTGTTCGACGGCGAATCGATCGGACATCTGCCGGCGCGGGAGTTTCACCGCTCACCACGCCGCAAAGACATCCAGATTGTCTTTCAGGACCCCAACGAAAGCCTCAATCCGCGGTTCACGGCCTTCGACTGCATCGCCCATCCGCTGCTGCGGCTTTCCGGCTTGCGTCCGGGGGCTGTGTTGCGGCAACGGGTCGAGGAATGCGCGACGCGCGTGGGATTGCCGGTCGAGCTGTTGCCACGGTTTCCGCATCAGCTCTCCGGCGGCCAGAAGGCCCGCGTCGGCATCGCGCGCGCCATCGCCTGCCGGCCGCGGCTTCTGGTGCTGGATGAACCAACCGCGGCGTTAGACGTTTCCGTACAGGCGGTCGTGCTGCAACTCCTGGACCGGCTGCGGCGCGAGGATAACCTTGCGCTGCTGTTCGTCAGCCACGATCTTAACGTGGTACGGATGATGTGCGACCGGACCATCGTCTTGCGCAATGGCAGCATTGTCGAAGCCGGCGAGAGCCGGGCGCTGTTCGAAAATCCGCGGGACCAATATACTCGGGAACTCGTCGAAGCCGTTCCGCATATCGACCGCAGGCAACCCCGCGTCGAGAGCCAATCCGCATGACCTTCGCGCTCGATCATGTCGTGATCAACACCCTGTTCGACATGGACCGCGCCGCCGGCCTGATGGCGCAGCTCGGCTTCACGCTGACGCCGCGTGGCTATCATTCGCTCGGCTCGATCAATCATCTTGTCATGTTCGAACACGACTATCTGGAACTGATCGGGCTTCCGTCGGGCACCGACGTTTTGCGCAAGGATGTGCT
Source organism: Bradyrhizobium sp. (assembly GCF_049519115.1). Taxonomy (GTDB): domain Bacteria; phylum Pseudomonadota; class Alphaproteobacteria; order Rhizobiales; family Xanthobacteraceae; genus Bradyrhizobium. Next base: position 32,467 of record NZ_JBEKRB010000047.1, on the reverse strand, counting down.
CGAAAGCCCGCGCGGATTGAACGGACTGGTGTTTCAGGCCAGCGATATCGACGCATGCCAGCGCACGCTGCGCGATAGCGGCCTTGCGATGCTCGAGCCGCAGAGTTTTTCGCGCCCCGTTACGATCGACGGTGTCGAGCATCTGGCGCGCTTCCGCACGGTGCGCACCGCGCCGGAATTGTTCGAAGCAGGGCGGGTCTATTACTGCCAGCATTTTACGCCCGAACTGGTCTGGCATCGCCCGCGGATGTCACATCCTAATGGCGTACGGGCCCTGAGCGAACTGGTGATTGTAAGCTCAAACTTTGAGGCCGACGTGCCGCGTTATGCCAAGGCATCGCAAGCGCCTTCCAAGCGGCAAGGCGATGATTGGACAATCATATTGCCTAACGGTTTTCACCTTACGCTGATATCGCCCGCGCGCTATCGCGAGCGTTATGGTGATCAGTGTGCCGTGGCCGATGGCCGGCAGAGTTTTTTCGGTGCGATCGTATTCGATAGTCCGGACCTTGCACGTATCCGCGATCTCGCTTCGTCCATTCCGGATTTGCGCGTTGGAGCGAATGAGACGTCGCTCGCGCTGCTGATTCCGTTCCTCAATACGCTGCTGGAATTTCGCAATCGCCGCTAGTTCAGGCCGTCGCCGGCCGGATCGCCGTCGCCGAGCGCCTGCCATATCGCGCTGGTATAGGCGGTAAATTCGGAACTGGCGCGTAGCGTGCGCAGGTTGCGCGGCCGCGGCAGATCGATCCGGTGTTCGGCAATGATGCGGGCCGGGCGCGGCGAAAACACAATGACACGATCGGCCAGCGCCACGGCTTCTTCAATGTCGTGGGTGACGAACAGGATGCTGCGCCGCTCGGTTTCCCAGATACGAAGCAGTTCTCGCCCCATCACCGCCTTGGTCTGGAAGTCGAGCGCGCCGAACGGTTCGTCCATCAGCATCACGGCGGGTTGATAGGCGAGCATTCTTCCTAGCGAAACGCGATGCCGCATGCCGCCGGAGAGTTGCGCCGGATAGGCATCGTGAAATTCCGAGAGCCGCAGCAGCGCCAAGAGATCGGCGAGCCGCGCGGCCCGTTCTATGGACGCGATGCCGGCCAGTTCAAGGCCGACCTCGATATTGCCGCGCACGGTCAGCCACGGCAGCAGCGTGTCCCGCTGGAACATGAAGCCGATATGTTCGGGCGGGCCGTCGACCGTTTTGCCGTCGACTGAAATGATCCCGCTCTCGGCTGCGTTGAGGCCGGCAATGGCGCGCAGGATGGTCGACTTGCCGCAACCGCTCGGTCCGACCAGAACGACGAATTCAGCGCGGTCCACCGCGAGGCTGACCCGGTCGACCACCGGCAGGCGGCCGCGCGGCGTCGCGTAGGAAATCGAGACGTCGTCGAGCAGGATACGCGGCGCTGCGGCCGCGGCCATCATTTCGTCGCGGGCCGCCAATGCAACACCTTACGTTCGATGAGGAAAACGATCTGGTTGGCGATCATCGCCACCAGCATGAGAACGAGTAGTCCGGTAAAGACGCCCGTCGTATCGAGCTGGCCGCCGGCGCGCAGGACATACCAGCCTAGCCCGCGGTTGGCGCCGATCAGTTCGCCCACGACAGCGCCGACCAGTGACAGGCCGATGCCGATCCGGAACGACGCGATCAGCCAGGGAACGATCGAGGCAATCGTGACCTTGCGCAGGATGTAGGATTTTGGCGCGCGCATGGTGCGCATCAGATCGACCATATCGGGATCGACGGTACGAATGCCTTCCGTCACATTGAGGATGAAGACGAACACCACCATCGAAAACGACATCATGACCTTGGCGAGAAGGCTGATGCCGAACCACAGGATGAACATTGGCGCGAGCGCGACGCGGGGAAGGCCGTAAAGCCCCATCACAAAGGGATCGACAATTTCGGCAGCGCGCCGGTATTTCGCCAGGGCAATGCCGATCGGCGTACCCACAAGCGCGCCGAGCAGCAGGCCGAACAGCGCTTCCGAAACCGTGGCGTCGAGATGCCGCCAGATCTCGCCGCTCGCAAACAGCGCCAAGAGTCTCTCGCCGATCAGGCTCGGACGGCTGCTCCAGAATTCGTTGAACAGATGCCCGGCGGAAAATTCCCAGATCAGCAGCAGCCCCGCGATCAGGCCGAGCCGCCAGAGCCAGATCGAAATGCCATTCCCCGAAGCGTTTGACTTCTCGTCCCCCGGGCCGCCCGGTGGGATCATCTCTTCGGAGGCGGTGGGGTCGATCATTGGCTCGGTCACATCACGGCAAATAGCGAACGGCGACGACATCCGTATAAGAGAGGTCTTTCACCGAGGGGTCGGCGATCCGCAACATTTCAAGCGCGGTCTTGAATCCGGCCTCTTGCGCACGCCCGTCATGAGACAAGCTGCGTTCCGCAGCGTCGTGAGCGACGGTGACCACAAGCTCCGCCGACAGGGTCGGAAAACGCTCATGCACGGCGGCCTCGACCGCTTTGGGGTCAGTCTGAATGAGCTTTTCGGCCTTGACGATCGCGCGCGCCACGGCGTGCGCCGTCGCATCGTTGGCTTTCAGCCAGCTTCCGACAACGATCAAATCGAGCGCCATATAGTCCAGATTACGAAAATCGGCGACGAACTTGTACTTGCCGGTTGCCATGTAAGCCTGGACGTCGGGCGTGGTGAACATACCAGCCGCTACCGATCCGCGTTCGATCGCCGCGCGCATGGATGCGCCGGTGCCGGCGGCGATGATCTCGTAATCGCTGTCTGGGTTGAGGCCGAGCTTTTGGATGACAAATCGCAGCGTATTGTCGGTCAGGCTGCCGGGCGAGGTGATGCCGACGGCTTTGCCGCGCAGGCTGGCAAGATCCGAGGCCGGAGATCCGGCCGGCGCCAGCAGCGAGTAGGGATGTTTGTCGAGCAACGCCACCAGCACCGCGCCGCCGAGCCCGCGGCTTGCGAGCCGGAGCGCATGGTCGCCGGCGCAGATGCAGAGATCGATACCGCCACCGGCCAAAGCCTGCACGGCCGGTCCGCCACCGTCGAAATCGATGATCTCGGCGTTAAGGCCTTCAGCCTCGAACAGCTTTTGCTGCATGGCGACCACGACCGGGATCGAGGCGATCGAAACTTGCGCCGATCCGATCCGAAGCGCGGTTGCGGCTTGCGGGCTGCCCGCCGTCAGCGTCAGCGCGGCAACGGCGCCGAGAACGGAAGAGGCCACATGCCGACGAGAGAAAATTTTTACGCTTCCGTTCATTGAATATCCTTGCCTTAGTTCGGCAGCTTGGCTGCGAAGGCCGAGTTGCGAAGGCAGAGACAGCCCTTCGGATCCTGCCATAGCCGTTCTTTCTCGTGCAAAAGCCCGATCGCGCGGGCGACTGCGTTGAAGTCGTAACTGGAGAAACGTTCCGCGACATCGGTGAAATAGAGCGGCGTTTTTTCAAGCACGGCCGCAATCTGTTCGGCGAGCTTGCTGATGGTGTCGTGCGAAGCTTTTTCGGCCTCGCGGTCGGCCTTGCCGCCGAGATAATCCGATATCTTGGCCGTATCGGCGTAGGCGTAAGTGATGCGCTCGTAGCGTTCTTTCGGAATGCCTTCCGAAATTGTGGCATCGATGCCGATCTTGGCCGTGGTCGGCACAATGCCGTGCGGCGTCGGCGCCAGCGATGGATCGAGCGGCTTGCCGCGAGCGTTGCTGACGATCAGAATGTCGCGGTCACCTTGCACGCGGGTGGCGATCGCCCATTCGACTTCGACCGGATTAAATACGTCGATGTCGTCATCGACGACGACGACATGTTTGATGTCCATGACCGAGAGCGCGGCAAGCAGCGCGTTCTTGCCGTCACCGGCCTGCTTCTTGATCGAAATCACCGCATGCCAGAAGGTGACGCCTCCCATCGTCATATTGATATCCTTGACGACGACGCCCGCGGTACGCAACGCCTGACGGATTGCGGCATAACGCGTCGGCGCCATCAGCCAGGTATTTTCCCAGGGCATATGCAGCGCGTAATAGATCGCGTCGCGACGCATCGACACCGACGTGATGCGCACGATCGGATTCCAGTGCAGGCCGCCCATCAGCCACGTGAACTCGCCGAAGCGGCCCTCCGGATGGGTCCAGCCGGTCGGCAGCACCTCGCCCTCCAGAACGATTTCAGCGTCCGCGACATAGGGAACGTCGACGGTGTCACCGGCGGCAAGTTTCACCGCCTGACCGCGGATGCCACCGGCAATCGCCATCTCGTCGGTGCCGAGCGGCGCCTTGAAGCCGGCGCCAAGCAGCTCGACCGGGTGCGTGCCGATGCTGATCGAGATCGGCAGCGGCCGCTTTGCCTCATAGGCGCGCTGCACGAACAGCCGCATATTGTTGGGGGTTACAATATCGATCCCGGTCAGGTTCTTTTCCTTGACCATGAAGCGGTAGATGCCGGTGTTGATTCCGAATTCGGGATCTTTTGCGATGACGACGCCCGCCGTGATCATCGGGCCGCCATCGTAGATCGACGACATCGGGATCGGCAGTTTGTAGAGGTCGACATCCTCGCCCTTCATCACCACTTCCCGCGTAGGCGAGGTCCCAACGCGCTGCGGCGGAATCGGTTTGGCGATGCCGTTCTTCAACCGCTCCTCGATTTCGAGATATTCGCTCGCGCCCATCGCCATCATGGCCCGCTCGCGCGTGCGGATGATGCCGGAGACGACCGGGATGTCGTAGCCGATGACTTTGTGGAAGAAGATCGCCTTGTCGGACTGATCGACCAGGGTTGCGATATGGCGGATATCGATCGGCTGGCGGAAGTCGATCAATTCGCCCACTTGACGCAGGTGATCGAGGAAGCCGCGAAATGTCTCGTCCATCCGCCTAACTCCTTGGTCCGGATTCTCGCTGCCGCAGCCGTTCGGCAGCCATGTCGCGCATTATCTTGCGATCGAGCTTGTTGGTCGAAGCCAAAGGAAGGCTGTCGACAAACCAGATCGAGCGCGGATGCTGGTAGGCCGGCGCGTTCGCCAGCGCAAAGGCCTTCAATTTTGCTTCGTCCAGATCGCTGCCATCGCGCTTGACCACGAACGCCACCGGTTTGGTGCCCTTGATGTCGTCGTCCACCGGCACCACGCAGGCCTGGATCACGTCCGGATGGCTCTCCAGCATCTTTTCCACTTCGCCGGGAAAGATGTTCTCGCCGCCGCTGACAAACATGTCGTCGGTTCGGCCGACGAAGAAGTGGAAGCCGTTTTCATCGCGGCGAAAGACGTCGCTGGTGAAATAGAAGCCGTCTGCGGTGATCGGCGAGGCTACACCCGGGCGATTGTGATAGCCGTTCATGATCGCCGGGCTCTTCATCTCCAGTACGCCGACGTCGCCCTGCGTCCCGTCTTCCGCGATCAGTCGCACCTGCACTTTCGGATGCGGATAGCCGACCGACATTTCCGGCTGGGCCAAGCCTTTCGGGTGCGGTCCGAATACGACGGGTCCGCCTTCGGTCGTGCCATAGGCATTGGTCACAGCCGCTTTTGGAAGCGCATCATGGATCGCTTTCATCAGGATTTGGCTGACGGGCGCCGATCCCATCCGCAGATATTCCACGCTGGACAGATTCGTCGCCGCAAAGTGCTCTTTGTCATTCAGCATCATGGCGATCATCGGCGGAACAGCGGTAAGCCATGTGCAGTGATAGTCCTCAAGTGCCTTGAGGTAGAGTTGCGTGGTAAACTGCGGGAGCAAAATCACAGTTGCGTGGGCGGCGTGCGCCAACTGGCTGATGGCGAGCGCGTTCATATGATAGAGGGGTGCTGCGACCAGGAAGCGATGGCGGGTCATGTCCTGCGCGGCCATGCGCTGCTCGACCACCCAGATATGGCTTTGGTGCGAGAGCACGACGCCCTTGGGCCGTCCGGTCGAGCCCGACGTATAGAGAAACATCGCTGGTTCGCGATCGGCAGGCGTGATCGGCGTAAATGGGCCGGGCTTGAGGAAGCTTGCGAAATCACTGTCGCCAATGCTGCAGTCGAAACAGATGCGCGGCAAATCCTTCGGCGCGCTTGCTAGGCGCGGCGCGTCACAAAAGACCAGCCTGGCGCCGGAGTCGTGAACGATGTAGTCGATCGTCGCCGGAGGGAATTTGAAGTTGACCGGCACGGCAATGAGGCCGGCACGCATGATGCCATGGACCGTCGTGAGATACTCGTAGCGGTTGGCCGAGAGAATGGCGACCCGGTCGCCGCGCGCCAAGCCGCGGCCTGCGAGCGCTCGCGCGACGGCATTGGCCTGCGTTTCGAAATCACGGTAGCTGAAGCGACGCTCTTGCCCGGTGCCGAGATCGATGATCGCGACCTTCTCGGGATCGCCGTCCTTTGACGTCAGGGCTCCCAGATTGGAAAACGACGGGATACCAGACACCACGATGTTCCTGTCAGGCCGGCGGCGCGGTCAGATAGGTTCCGCGGCCGCTCGCCAGCAAGCGGCCTTCCTTGTCGAAGACTTTTGCCTCTGCAACCGAGAACTGCTTCCCGAAATTCACGATCTCACCGCGGATCGTCAAAACGCCAGGCATCGCGGCGCGGTGATAGTCGACGCGGAGATCAATCGTCGGAACGCCGCGGCCGGTCTTGGAGACCATGGCCCAATCGGCCGTGAGATCTACCAGTGCTGCGAGAATGCCGCCATGGGTATAACCGCGGTCGGGATTGACGACCCATTCTTCGCGCCAGGTTGCGGTCAGTTCAATCGTGCCTTCGCCGACCGCCACCACCTTGAGGCCGAGCCATTGGTGGTAGGGACCACGAGATAGCAGCTTCTGGACGTCTTCGACGCTGGGAACCTCACTCATCGCACAAACACCTTTTTGCTCTTGCTCACCGGGCGCAAGCGCTCACGGCACGACCACGACCTTGCCGATGACTTCGCGATCCTGAATGAGGCGCAGCCCCTCCGCCGCCTTCTCAAGCGGCAGCACGGCGTCGATCACGGGCGCGATCTTCTTCTCGACGATCATTTTCATCAGATCGGTCAGGTTGTCCTCATAGAAGCTGTTGGAGCCGATCACCTTCAATTCGAAGCTCCAGATATAGCGCAGGTCTTCCTTCGGATCATGTCCGGCGGTCGCGCCGCAGACCAGAAGGCTGCCGCCGCGCTTTAGGCACCGCAGCGACGGCACCCAGGTGTCGCCGCCGGTGAAGTTGATCACGACGTCGACACCGCCTTCGTGCGTGCGGCGTTGTGGCTTGCCGTATTTTTCGATCGCCCATTTCGAGAAATCGACTTCCTTGTAGTTGATCGCTTCGTCGGCGCCCATCGCCTTGAGCTTGTCCATCTTCTCTGCGCTGCTCGCACAGGCGATGACTTCGGCGCCGAGTAGCTTGCAGAGGATGACGCAGCCGGTGCCGACGCCGCCGCTGGCGCCCAGGATCAGGACGCGGTCGCCCTTCTTGATCGTGTTGTGGGTGATCAGCATGCGATGTGCGGTCCCGTAGGCGACCGGCAGAGAGGCTGCTTGTTCGAAAGTAACGCCGTCCGGCATCGCGATCAGCTGGTCGGCTTCGACGAGACAATATTCCGCCATGCCGCCGTCGAGCATTTCGCCCATCAGGCCTTTTTTCTTATTGAGCGGGTTGACCAGCACGCGGCTGCCGACCTTCCAGCCAGAGACGCCTTCGCCGATCTCGACGATTTCGCCGGCCATATCGAGGCCGATCACCACCGGCAGTGGCACCTTGATGCCGGGCATGCCTTTCACCGTGAACACATCGTGATAGTTGAACGACGAGGCGCGCACGCGGATCACGACACTTCCGGCCTGTGCCTTCGGCCTCGGGTGATTTGTCACCAGCTCCAGGTTTTCCAATCCGCCGTGCTGGCGCAGAACGAGCGCCTTCATCGTCTCTGACATTTCGTTATCCCGTTCGGTCCGATCTTGCGCGGGGTCGGCGCAGGAGTCTTATATTTTGCTGTTTCGCCGGCAGTTTGCTGAGGGACACCGCAATATCAAGCCAATTCCTCGCAACCCACCCATTTGGGGAGGGATTTCGCATTTCGGCAGGCTAAAGCGCAATAGCCTTCATCTGATGACAGCGTTCAGGATGCAGCCGGGATCGCGGCGTCGACGATCGTGTCGATCGACGAAGCAAGATTGACTTTCGGTGCTGCGCCTCGCCCTTTAGCGAAGCGTGAAACGACGTTCTCCAGCACGGTGCGGAGCTGTTCCGGTCTCACGGTCTCTTCTTCCGGCGGCCTGAGCGGCAGACATTCAACGAGCAGCTTGTTTTGAAGTTTTTCGGCGGCCAGTTCCAGCGCCTTGACCTGCGAACGGAATGGTTTGGAAGCCTCGCTGGGCGCGGGCCGCGGTCCGGTCTTCAACCCCGAACGGATAGCTCGTAATGGCCACACAATTTGCTCGCGCCAAGGGCGGCAGGCCTCGTCGAGCGCTCTGATTTCATCAGACGTCAATAAAAGGCGATGTTTGACGGCGGCAAAGGTCGTCGTCAGCAGCAACATCACGTCGACGCCGGCCTCGTCCTGCAAAGTGAGGCAGGCTTCCGCCACGCCAAGTCTTGCGTAGATGGCGAGCGCGAAAGCCCAGCATTCGGCTTCGAGGTCGGTACTTGGCGATCTCATTCCGGATTCTTGATCGAGTTCAATCCGCTCCAGCGGCTGACGGCGGTGTTGTCGATGTCAAAGAGGTCAAGTACCCGTCCCAGCGTGTGGTCGACCATCTGTTCCAGGCTCGCGGGCCGTGCATAAAATGCCGGCACCGGCGGGTAGACGATCGCACCCATCTCGGTGGCCGCAGTCATCGCGCGCAGATGGCCGAGGTGAAGCGGCGCTTCGCGTACGAGCAGGACCAGACGCCGCCGTTCCTTGAGCACTACATCGGCCGCGCGCGTAACCAGCGACGACGTGGCGCCCGTCGTGATCTCGGCGAGACTCCGCATCGAACATGGCGCGATCACCATGCCCATCGTTCGGAACGATCCGCTCGAGATCGAGGCGCCGATATTATCGACCTGATGAACGACGCTGGCCAGCGCCGAAACCTCGGCAATGCCGATGTCCATCTCCTGGGTCAGGGTGATCTTGGCCGACCGGCTCATCACGAGATGGGTTTCGATCCCGGTCGTCTGCAACAGCCGCAGCAGCCGGACGCCATAGATCGCCCCTGAGGCGCCGGTGATGCCAACGATCAATCGCCGCGGATGTGTGTTCATCGAAAATAGAACCGGTTTTGGAACAGATGAAATGCCATTTGGGCCGCAATAGCACAGAGTCCAGGCGGCGTTAAGTTAACGGGAAACTCTGGCCTCTTTCGGAGGCTGCGGCCTTGGGATAGTTTGCCGCCATGAGGCTTCCACGTCGTCGTTTTTTGCACCTTGCTGCCGGGTTTTCGGCGCTGCCGGCTCTCTCGGGGGTGGCAAAGGCACAATCCTATCCCGCCCGAACGGTTCGGGTAATTGTGCCGTATTCGCCGGGCGGCCCTACCGATGTCTGTGCACGTCTGATTGCGCAGAAGCTGTCCGATCGCCTGGGCAAGCAATTCTATGTCGAGGATATCGCCGGCGCCGGCGGCAATATCGGCACCGGGCAGGCCGCGCGGGCGGCCGCGGACGGCTACACGATCCTCATTACGGTTAACAGCTATGTCATCAACCCAACCTTGTATGAAAAGGTTCCCTACGACGCGCTGAAGGATTTCGAGGCGGTAACACAGGTCGCGATTTTTCAATCGGCGATGTTTGTCCATCCGTCCGTACCGGCACGCACCGTTGCCGAACTCGTCGCGCTCATCAAGGCGAACCCGAACAAATACAGCTTCGCCTCGCCGGGCTTTGGGACGCCATCGCACCTGCTCGGCGAACAGTTTCGCGTCGCCACCAATGTCGATCTCGTGCACGTTCCCTATGGCGGCAGCGGCACGGCCGCTACCTCGGTGGTTGCCGACAATCCGCCGATCGGCTTTGCTGCGCTCTCGTCGGCGGTGCCATTCATTCAGGACGGCAAACTGCGGGCACTGGCGGTGATGAGCCGACATCGCTCGCTAGCGCTTCCCGACTTGCCTACGATTGCGGAAGCCGGATATCCGGATCTCGACGGCGACGCGTGGGTCGGTGTTCTGGTTCCAGCCGGCACGCCGAATGAAGTTGGCGCACGGCTCTATCAGGAAATCATTAAAATCATCGCCGAGCCGGACACCAAGGAACGACTGGCGGCGCTCGGCCTTGAGCCCGTGGGCGATAGCCCCGAGCAATTCTCCGCACAGTTAAAAGTCGAGATGGAGAAGTGGACCAGAATCATTCGCGCCGCCAAGATCAGGGCTGAATAAGATCGGAGCCGAATGAAGTGAGGAAGCAGGCGATGGAAGCAAAGCGATCCAATACGGATACGGCCATCGAGACGGCGCATCCCGATTTGCGCGGTTGGTTGAATCAACTTGTCGACGCTGATCGTCTGGCGGTCGCGAAAAAAGGCGTCTCGCTGATCGACGAGTTGGCGGCAATCGCCAAGAAACTTGAAAATGAACGCACGGTGCTGTTTCCCGAGCCCGGTCACCACCCGATTCCGGTGGTCGCCAATCTGTTCGCCGACCGCAGCTGGATTGCGGATGCGCTCGGGGTGCCGACTGAAGAGCTGCTCTCGAATTTCCAGAACGCCGTGCGTCACCCGCTGCCATGGGTCGAGGTCACATCCGCTCCCGCGCAGGAAGTCGTTCATGAGAAGATCGATCTGCTCAAGCAATTGCCGATCCCAAAACACAACGAGCTCGACAGCGGTCCCTACATCACCGCGGCGCTGTTGATTGCACGCAATCCGAAGACCGGCATCCAGAACGTATCGATCCACCGTTGCCAGGTCAGCGGGCCGGACCGTATCGGGGTTTTGCTGTTACCTCGGCATACGTTGCATTATTTCCGGATGGCCGAAGAGGCCGGCGAAGGTCTGGAGATTGCGTTGGTGATCGGCGTGCATCCTGCCTGCATTCTCGCCTCGCAAGCGATCGCCGCGCTCGACAGCGATGAAATGGAAATCGCCGGTGCGATGCTCGGCCGTCCGATCGAAATGATCAAATGCCGCACCAACCGCGTGCGGGTGCCCGCCCATGCGGAGATCGTGATCGAAGGCCGCATTCTGCCGAAGGTTCGCGAGCCCGAGGGGCCGTTCGGCGAGTTCCCGCAATATTACGGACCGCGCGCCGATCGCGAGGTGATCCAGGTCGACGCGATCACCCATCGCAACAATGCGATTTTTCACACCATTGTCGGAGGCGGCGTCGAGCATCTTCTGCTCGGCGGTATTCCGCGCGAAGCGACGCTTCTCGAACATCTGCAGCGAAGCTTTCCCTCGGTCCGCGACGTGCGGCTCACCCGTGGCGGCACCTGCCGCTACCATCTCGCGGTCAAGGTCGACAAGAAGAGCCAGGGTGAGCCGAAGAATATCATCATGGGTGCTTTCGGTGGCCATTATGACATCAAGCAGGTCGTCGTGGTCGATATGGATGTGAATATCGATGACGAAACCGAAATAGAATGGGCGATCGCGACGCGTTTTCAGGCCGATCGCGATCTCGTCGTCGTGTCAGGCGCGCAGGGCTCGAAGCTCGATCCGTCGTCCGACAACGGCATCAGTGCCAAGATGGGAATCGACGCCACTAAACCGCTGTCCACCGAGCCGATGGAATTCAAGCGTATCCACGTCAAGGGCGTCGAGAACGTTAACCTCGGTCAGGTTTTGCAGGGTGACCCAAAAGCCGCCTTTGCGAGACTGATCGCAGGCTGATAGGCTGCCGGCCATCATGAGATACCGCCGGCATCAAGCCGGGCGAGCTGGGTTTGTTCGGGAGAGAAGCTTTAGCGATGTCGACGGCGCTGCGGATCGCGCACGGAGCCTTCGGGCGGGTTGCGCTTCTGGACATGGACGGGTCGCTGGTGCGACACGCCCATCCGCATTGCCATGTGTTGTTGAAGGTCGAGGGTGCGGACACCCAATTTATCGTTGGGGACAAGGTTTACCCGTTGACCGATACCAGCGCCGTTCTCGTGAACGGCTGGCAGCCGCATTCCTATGTCCATTATCCGGAACGGCCGCGCACCGTTATCCTCGCCCTCTATATCGAACCAGAATGGCTGACGGCCTTCCGACCGGGCTGGGCGGCCAGCGGCGCGCCGGGCTTTTTCAGCCATCCCTCCGGTGAAGTTTCGCCGCACATCCGCGATCTGGCGATGAGTCTTGCCGCCGATATGATGGCCCACCCGGAGGCACTGGCGGAGCACGAAGCTCTGCTGTCAGACCTCATGATCGCGGTGATCGAACGTTTTACGCCATGGCGGAGCTTTCCGGCCTCTATCCGCTCGATACGCACGCGCGCCGGCGACTGGCGTATTCACAAGGCCGTCGCTTCCATGCGGTCCGAAAACCAGCGCGGCACAGCCCTCGAATCCTTTGCCAGGGATGCCGGGCTCTCTCGCGCGCATTTTTTCCGCCTGTTCGAAGCCTCCGTCGGTGTGCCGCCAAAGGTCTATCTCAACGTCGTGCGGATGGAGAAGGCAGTCGACGCCGTGCTGCATCAGTCCGCAAGCGTCTCCGAAATCAGCCACCAGCTCGGCTTTGCCGAGCCTGCGCATTTCACCCGCTTTTTCCGCAACCACAGCGGCGTCTCGCCGCGCGAGTTCCGAAGCGTTTCACGTCTTGCTAGTTGAGTGGATTTGGCATTCGCTACAGTCTAGCCGCGGATCCGATGAGCGAATGCCAAATCCTAAACTCAACTGGGATTTTAATGTTTGCTGGTGGTCCTTCGATTCTAACATTCGCTAGCGGACCCGCTGAGAAGGGAAGCGAATGTTAGAATCGGACGTTGATGCTGCGCCGCACATTTCTCGCGAAATGAGACGGGATGGTAAGTTTCGAGATCAGCCGACATTGCGGGTCCGGACCATCGCTGAATAGCTGTTCCTGACGCAGTCATTATCTGCGTGGGAGAAACGTTTTCGGATGGCGGAAGCCACCACCTCAGTTACAGCCCGTACAGGGGCCGGCTCTCCTTGGGTCGGCCAGTCGATTGCGCGTGTCGAAGATTCCTCGCTTCTGAGCGGGCGCGGCCGCTTCATGGACGATGTCGGCGTTCACCCGGGCACGCTGCACGCGGCGTTTCTGCGTTCGCCGCACGCTCACGCCGATATTATCTCTATCGACGTGTCGCAGGCGATGCAGGCGCGCGGCGTGGTTGCTGTACTCCATGGCGAGGATATCAAGGCGCTGACGTCGAGCCTTGTGGTGGGCGTCAAGGCGCCGGTCGAATGCTGGCCGATGGCGGTCGGCCGCGTGCGCTACGTCGGCGAACCCGTGGCGATCGTCGTCGCAGCCGATCGTTATCTGGCCGAAGACGCGGTCGATCTCATCGATGTGCGTTATGCGCCGCGGCCTGTCGTGATCGATCCGCGCGCGGCGTTGCGTTCCGATGCGCCAGTGCTGCATGATGGCTTTGGTGGCAATGTCGCCAGCGACCGCTCGTTTCGCTACGGCGAACCTGAACAGGCCTTTGCATCCGCGGCGTATCGCATCAGCATCGACGTCAGCTATCCGCGCAATTCCTGCACGCCGATCGAAACCTATGGCGTGGTCGCGGACTACGATCCGGGCGAAGACGCTTACGACGTGCTGGCCAATTTCCAGGGGCCTTTCAGCATTCACGCGGTGCTGTCGCGCGCCTTGAAAGTCCCGGGCAATCGCTTGCGGCTGCGCACGCCGCCGGATTTTGGCGGCAGTTTTGGGGTCAAGCAGGGCGTATTCCCCTACATTGTCCTGATCGCGGCCGCCGCTCGCGCTTCGGGGCGCCCGGTGAAATGGATCGAGGATCGGCTCGAGCACCTGACAGCTTCGGTTTCAGCAACCAACCGCGCGGTTTCGCTCGCAGCTGCGGTTGCCGGGGACGGTCATATTCTTGCGCTCGATTGGGACCAGGTCGAAGACTGTGGCGCACACCTGCGGGCGCCGGAACCGGCCACGCTCTATCGCATGCATGGCAACCTCTCCGGCGCCTACGACATCCGCCACATGAAAATCCGCAACCGGGTTGTCGTCACCAACAAGACGCCGACCGGATTAAATCGCGGCTTCGGCGGTCCGCAGGTGTATTTCGCGCTGGAACGCCTGGTCCAGCGGATCGCGATCGAACTGAAGCTCGATCCGCTCGACGTCATCACGCGCAATCTCGTCGCGGCGGATGCATTCCCCTACCGGACGGCGAGCGGAGCCTTGCTCGATTCCGGCAATTATCAGGAAGCGGTGCGGCGGGCGGTGCAAGAGGGCGCGCTCGCCGAACTCAAGTCGCGGCGGGATGCGGCACGCGCGGAAGGCCGTCTCTACGGCATCGGCTACACGGCCGTGGTCGAGCCCAGCGTCTCCAATATGGGTTACATCACGACCGTGCTCACGCCCGCCGAGCGGCGCAAGGCTGGCCCGAAAAATGGTGCGCAGGCGACCGCGACGGTCGCGATCGATCCGGTCGGGAGCGTATCGGTTCACGTTGCATCTGTGCCGCAGGGACAGGGACATCGTACCGTTCTGTCGCAGGTCGTTGCTGATGTATTCGGGCTGAAGCCCTCGGATATTCGTGTCAACACCGAGATCGATACCGCGAAGGACGCCTGGTCGATTGCGTCCGGAAATTATGCCAGCCGCTTTGCTCCGGCGGTCGCCGGCACCGCCAAGCTCGCCGCCGAGCGAATTGCCGGGAAATTGCGTGGCATCGCGGCGAGCCAGTTGAACACCGAGGCCGATGACATCGCGTTCGCCGATGGTCGTGTCGGGTCGAAGCGCAATCCTGACAATAAAGTGTCGTTCTCGCGCGTTGCCGCGCTCAGTCACTGGTCGCCGGGTGCGCTGCCTGACGGCGTCGGACAAACCATCCGCGAGACCGTGTTCTGGTCGCCGCCCGAACTCACCGCGCCGGACGAGGACGACCACATCAATTCCTCGCTTTGCCACGGCTTCATTTTCGATTTCTGCGGCGTCGAGGTCGACCGCACCACGCTGCAAACGCGGATCGATCGCTACGTCACCATGCACGATTGCGGGACCATCCTGCATCCGGCCATGGTCGACGGGCAGGTGCGCGGCGGCTTCGCGCAAGCGGTCGGCGCCGCGCTCTATGAAGAATATGCCTATGCCGAGGACGGCAGTTTTCTGACCGGGACGCTCGCGGACTATCTGCTGATGCGATCGGAGCGAGAGATCTTGTTTTGCCTCTCGTGCCTGCGAAGCTGGCTGAATTCGTTCGTGGCGCCGAGCCCGAGCCTCCGGCACGCCAGGCGGCGCAAGCGGAGGAAAAACGCGGCGGCGATCGAAAGCTGCGCGGCGAGGGCGAGGCCGTCGTCAAGGCCAGCGCGCAGCAAATCTGGGACATGCTGCTCGACCCCAACACGCTCGCGGCCGTGATTCCCGGCTGCCACGGTGTCGAAAAAATCTCCGACACCCATTTCCGTGCGGACGTGACGATCGGCATCGGCCCGGTGAAGGGGCGTTATCGGGCCGAGGTGAAACTGTCCGATCTCGACCCGCCGAGGGCCGTGACGCTCGCGGGCCACGCGGAAGGAGGGCTCGGCTTCGGCAACGGCGAGGGCCGCATCACCCTTCGCCCCACTTCGAATGGCGGCACCACGATCCATTACGTGTATGAAGCCGGAATCGGCGGCAAGGTCGCCAGCATCGGCGGGCGGCTTCTGGATGGTGCCGCGCGGGTGATCATCGGGCAGTTTTTTGCGGCACTGGCGCGACAGGCCGGGGGCGGCGCATCCGCTTCTCGGGGCCTCTCGCTTCTGGCGAGGCTTCGAAATTGGTTCGGAGGGCGGCGATGAAGCCCGCCGCGTTCGACTATGTCCGCGCCGGGCATCTCGATGAGGTGCTGGATGGGCTCGCCCGTGAGGGCGGCGATGCGCGCATCATCGCGGGCGGACAATCGCTGATGCCGATGCTCAACATGCGCCTGGCCAGGCCGAAGACGCTGATCGATATCATGCGCCTTCCGGAACTCGCGCGCATCGAGCGCAAGAACGGTAACGTCACCGTTGGCGCCGGCATCCGGCAGGCCGCGTTGTTGGCGTGGCCGGAACTTGGCGAAGCTTTGCGGCTGGTTGCGCAGGCGCTGCCCTGGGCCGGTCATGTCCAAACCCGAAGCCGGGGCACGGTGTGCGGATCGATCGCGCATGCGGATCCCAGCGCCGAATTGCCGCTGGCGCTTTGCGCACTCGGCGGCGAAGTGCACTTGCGTAGCGCCAAACGGCGCCGGCGTGTATCGGCGAAAGATTTCTTTGCCGGCATGATGGCTACCAATCGCGCCGACGATGAATTGATTGAGGCCGTTTCGTTTCCTGCCGATCAGCGCCGCTGTGCCTTTCGCGAGGTGGCGCGCCGCCACGGCGATTTTGCCATCGTCGCCTGTGCCGCGGTGGCGACAAAGAACGGTGTTCGCCTCGCTGTCGGCGGCGTCGCCGACATGCCGGCGACGCGGGAGTTTCCGAGCCTTGAATCAAGCGCACTCGACGACGCCTTGAACGCCTTCGCTTATGAGCTCGGTGCCCGCGATGACGTTCATGCCTCGGCGCGATACCGGCGCGACCTCGTTCGTCTGATCGGCGCCGATCTGATCCGGGAGGTGTCGCCATGAGCCGTCTCGCCGCCGGCCAACGTCACACGATTCAGTTCACGCTTAACGGCAAGCCGTGCGGCGGCGAGGCCGAGCCTCGCATGCTCCTTACCGACTTTCTGCGCCACCAGATCGGTGCCACCGGTACCCATGTTGGCTGCGAGCACGGCGTCTGCGGCGCCTGCACGGTCGAGGTCGACGGTAAATTGGCGCGCGCCTGCCTTACGCTTGCGGTGCAGGCCGAGGGCTGTGCGGTGCGGACGGTTGAGGGACTTGCTCCCGCATCGGGCCGCCTCAGCATACTGCAAGCGGCGTTCAAGCGTAACCACGCGTTGCAATGCGGATTTTGTACCGCGGGTATTTTGATGTCACTCGATCATTTCTTGCGCGAAACCCCTCAGCCCAGCGAGCAGGAAGTCCGCGACCTCCTGACTGGCCATCTGTGCCGGTGCACCGGGTACACGCCGATCGTGTACGCGGCCATGGAAGCTGCCGCGGAAATGGATGGCGACAGGAGCGGGGAGAAATCCGATGCTTGATCTTGGAACCAGCTTTGTCGCCAGCATCGCGCGTGACCCGCGAGCGCTCGCGGTCGTCGATGACGGCGTCCGGCTGACTTATGCGCAATGGTATCGACGTATCTCGTCGGTGGTTGCTGCGCTCGACCGCATCGGTTTGAAGGCGGGCGATCACATCGTCACTTTGCTTCAGAATTGCGAGGCCGCCGCAACCTTGCATTGGGCCTGCCAGTTGGCGGGCATCGTGATCACGCCAGTCAATTGGCGAGCCAAGGACGACGAACTCGATTTCTGCATCGAAAACTCCGAAGCGCGTGCCGTCGTCTACCAGGACGCTTCCGCACAAGCCATTGCACGGTCGAAACGCGCACCGAACCTGCCGCGCATCGCCGTTGGCTGTGACGATGCCGGCGCAATCGATTTTGCGCGTGTGGCGAGCGAGCCTGCGACGGATGCGACCCCGCGAGTCGGCGCCGACGGCTGGTCGATCATGCTTTATACGTCGGGCACGACGTCGAGGCCGAAAGGCGTGCCGCGGCGGCATCGTGCCGAGCGCGCCGCCGGCATCGCCCATGTCGCGCAAAATCTCTATCGGCGCGGCGAACGGACGCTCGGCGTCATGCCGCTCTATCACACCATGGGCGTCCGCTCCCTGATCGCGATGTCGCTGATCGGCGGCACGTTTGTGTGCCTGCCCCGCTACGACACGAAAAGGGCACTGGCGCTGATTGAGGCGGAGCGGGTCACCAACCTCTATCTGGTGCCGACGCTGTACCACGATCTGGTTCACGCCCGCGAATTTGCTTCGAGCAACGTGTCGAGCGTGCGAAAGCTCGGTTTTGCCGGTGCGTCGATGACAGACGGCCTCCTGAAGAAGCTCAACGAGGCATTCCTCCCCGATCTGTTCGTCAATCATTACGGTAGCTCTGAAATCTACACTTTCACCATCGACCAGAACGCCCCGGCCAAGCCGGGTTCGGCGGGCAAGGCCGGCATCAATCAGGAAATCCGCGTCGTAAAGCTGAATGCAGCTTCCGTGACCGACCTTGCCGCGCCAGAAGAAGAGGGCGAAATCATCGCACTCTTGGCGGGCGATGAATCCTTTGAGGGCTACTGGCGGCGGCCGGACGCGGATGTGAAATCCCTGCGAGACGGCTGGTATTTTACGGGTGATACGGGCTTCGTTGATCGCGATGGCGATCTCTTTGTCACCGGCCGCGTCGACGACATGATCATCACCGGTGGCGAAAACGTCTCTCCTGTCGAAATCGAAAGCTGTCTTTCGCTGCACCCGGCCGTGCTCGAGGTCGCTGTCGTCGGCCTTCCTGACGAAAAATGGGGCAAGGTCGTCACGGCCTTCGTCAAGCGCAAGGCAGCGGTCAGCGATGCCGACCTCGATCAATTCTGCCGTACCTCTGGCCTTGCCGATTTTAAGCGCCCGCGGCGTTTCGTCTTTGTCGATGTGTTGCCGAAATCCCCGGTCGGGAAATTGCTGCGCCGCCTGCTGGTGGCCGGCGACTATCAACCTGAACACGCGCGGCCTGATTAAAAGAAAGGAACTTGCCATGGCTTCACCTTATACGTTCGCGGACCCGAGGCTCGCCAAGCTCGACGGCTTTCAGGTCGAAATCGATGAAGCGCATGAGCGCGCCGATATCATCCTCAACCGGCCGCCGCTCAACGTCGTCTCGATGCCGGAACGCGACCAGCTCCGTCTGGTGTTCGAGACGCTGGATGAGGATGCGCGGGTGCGCGTCATTGTCGTGCGGTCGGTCGGCGAGCACTTCTCCAGCGGCGGCAATATCGGTGGCTTCATGGAAGCGACGCCCGAGAAGGTTTCGAAGCTTGCCTGGAATATCGGCTCGCCGGCGCGTTGTTCGAAGCCGGTGATCGTTGCCAACCGTGGCTATTGCTTCGGCGTCGGCTTCGAACTGTCGCTGGCCTGCGATTTCCGTCTCGCGTCCGAGACTACGCTTTACGCGCTACCAGAACAGAAGCTCGGACAGATTCCCGGCTCGGGTGGCTCGGCGCGGTTACAGAAGATGATCGGAATCACCCGCACCAAGGACATCGTGATGCGGTCGAAACGCATCACCGCGAAGCAGGCGTTTGACTGGGGCATCGCCACCGAATGCGTGTCCGATGCCGAGCTCGAGAAGGTGACCGACAAGCTTGTCGATGAGCTTCGCACCTTCTCGCCGATGGCCCAGCGAACGGCCAAAAAGCTTTTGAACGACACCGAGGATTCGACGCTGTCAATCGCGATCGAGCTCGAAGGCCATTGCTACAGCCGTCTGCGCCAGTCGGATGACTTCAAGGAGGGGGTCGAAGCCTTCAACGCCAAGCGGCCGCCGAAATTCATCGGAAGCTGAGCGTCGATCTTTTTTCAAATAAAAAGTTGGAGAGACACATGTCGATTGCGGATTCCAAGAATATTGAAGCGTCGCCGCCTGCCGG
Organism: Bradyrhizobium sp.; assembly: GCF_049519115.1. Taxonomy (GTDB): domain Bacteria; phylum Pseudomonadota; class Alphaproteobacteria; order Rhizobiales; family Xanthobacteraceae; genus Bradyrhizobium. The sequence goes on along the minus strand of NZ_JBEKRB010000047.1, from coordinate 12,865 downwards.
GACGCGACAAATGCGAAATGCGATGATCGCGTCGGTGCTCGGCTGGTCGCTCGATCTGTTTGACCTGTTCATTCTATTATATGTCGCTCCCGTCGTCGGTGCCTTGTTCTTCCCATCGACCGTCCCGACGCTCTCACTCGCCGCGGTCTATGCGTCTTTCGCGGTGACCTTGTTGATGCGTCCCGTCGGCTCCGCGATCTTCGGCCACTATGCGGATGTTCACGGCCGCAAGAACGCAATGTTTGTCGCGATCGTTGGCGTCGGCTTTTCGACAGCCGCGTTCGGCCTACTGCCGACGATCGCGCAAGCCGGCTATATGGCGCCGGCCTTGTTCCTGATCCTGCGGCTGGTTCAGGGCGTATTTGTCGGCGGCGTCGTCGCTTCCACCCACACCATCGGCACCGAGTCGGTCTCGCCGGACCGGCGCGGCGCCATGTCGGGTCTGATCGGCGGGGGCGGAGCCGGGATCGGCGCGCTGCTCGCTTCGTTCGTCTTCCTGATCACGTCCTCGGTCTTTCCGGGCGAGGCGTTCGCGGTCTGGGGATGGCGCTGCATGTTCTTTTCCGGCCTGCTCAGTTCGCTGCTCGGCTGGTTCATTTTCAATAACCTCGAGGAATCGCCTTTCTTCAAGGAACGTCAGAAGCAGAGAGCTGCCGGTACCGCCGTCAAGACAGCGGCTCCGGTCACGGCGCTGTTTTCGAGCGACTGGCGCAACGTCCTGCTGCTCAACCTGCTGATCACATTCGGTGGCGGCGCCGGCTACTACCTGACGTCAGGCTACCTGCCGTCGTTCCTCAAGGTCGTGAATAACGTTCCCAATAACGTCTCCTCGCTCATTTTGATGGGCGGGAGCGTGATGGCCTTGATCTCAGCGATCCTTGTCGGCGCGCTCAGCGATGCGATCGGCCGCAAGAAGACCTTTATACTGGCTGGCCTGTGCATGATCGTCTTGCTGCCGATCTGCTATCTCGGAATGGCCGTGGCCAAGGATACCGGCATGATCGCATTTTATGCGCTGGCGATCGCATTCCTCGGCAACGCCGGTTACGCGCCGGTCCTGATATTCCTCAACGAGCGATTTCCGACCGAGATCCGCGCCAGCGGTACTGGTTTGTCATGGAATATCGGATTTGCCCTAGGCGGCATGATGCCGACTTTTGTATCGCTGGCCGCGGGAAGTCCGGCGCAAATCCCGATGACGCTTTCGATTTTCGTGGTCGGGATCTTTGTGATCTATCTGATCGGCGCGTTTTTGATTCCGGAAACCAAAGGGAATTTTCGCTGACGAGGCGATGATCGCAAAATCAAAACTCACGCGCCGGCGGCGAGCAGCGCGCCGGCGACGGTCATGATGGTCACATTGCGTTTGGCTGCGGCATCGAGCGCATATCGCAGCAACGACGGGGTGCAGCCGTAGGGGCTGGGCTCACTCGCCACATCATGGCCGTAGAAAATGAGCCAGCCGTTGCTATCGACCAGTGCATCGAAGACACCATCGATGCGCTCTTCATCGATGTGGCGATTGATCAGCGGGGTGGAGCGTAAATACTGCAAATCCACCACGCCGCTGTTGATGCCTGGAATAATGCCGCGGGAAGACCGGAAGGTCTTTGCAAGCTGCGCTTTGCGCCATACCGAGCCGAGGCCGTAAGGGTAAGCAAAATTCTCGATCCGCATCGAAGGGTTGAGGCCAAGCAAGTAGCGGCGTTTTTCTCGATTTCGGCAGCGAGCCGTGCCGCATCGAGATCGGTCGCGCGCACGTGGGAAAATGTATGGCAGGCGATCTCGTGGCCGCCCCGGTGTAATTCCAGGATATTGTCGGCCGTAACCCCTTGCCAGTGGTCTGACCATTTGTCGACCTGGCTGCCGGAGACATAGAACGTCGCCTTTGCATCGCAGCGGTCGAGAATGGAAGCGCCGGTCGTGGCAGCGCTGTCGGGCAAGTCGTCGAAGGTGAAGCTGACCATCGGCCGCGTGTTGCGCAGCTTGAACGGCGTCGTGCAGAAGTACCGCGACAGGCGGTTACTGACGCGTGCCTGCAATGCTGGCCATTCGGTTTGCGCAGGCATTTCCGTCACCCGATCAGAGACTCGTTTCCGGTGAAGCGGCTCGTGCGCGTTCGAAGAGAAAGCCGATCCAGTTGCGGAACATGACTGTGGCGGCCGCGCCGGTCGCAATATCCTCCCGAAGGGTGCGGTCGGGTAATTCCGTGCTCAGCGCCGGCCGGCGTTCGGCTTGGGCACGCATGGCAAAGGCCGCAAGCTTCTGCTCGGTCTCCGCGTCGAAATAACCGGCGGGAATTCCCGGGTAGCTGTCGCGTTCGCAGCTGAGAAAGCGCGATATGTCGCGAAGATACTCACGCTCCAGCGACAATTCCTCATATTCCGGATGGCCCTGGAAGAAGATGAACTGACTGCCGAAGTCCTTGGCGAAGCTGTCGACGCCGCGCAGCGAACGCGACAGCAAATGGTAGCCGTTCGCGGTCAGGTCGTCGGCGCAAACTTCATTGAGACGAGAATGCGCAACCTTGAAGGGGGAGGGAAGTCCTTCCGTTAGCCAGTGGGGCGAAACGCCGACACAGTCGTAGATTCCGGAGCACTTTGTCTCGATTCGTTGTCGTTCGATGCCGTCCAGATGCAGCACCGCGGCATGGGCAGCCAGGCACGACCAGATCGTCGATCGCGTATTGTTCCTGGCCCAATCGACAATGTCGGTGAGCTCGCGCCAGAACGTCTCCTGGGGGAGGGTCGCCGCGTTGGGCTCAGCTCCAGTGACGATCAGCCCGTCGATCTGGAGCCGTTCGATTTCGGCGATGTCGGTGTACTGACCCTCGAGGCGCCCCTTCTCCGATTGCGAGCGTCTCACGGACGGCAACGAAAAGCAGTGAAAATCGATGCGAACGTCGCCGGCGGCTTGCCTTAGCAGGCGCATGAACTGACGTTCGGTCGCCTTGAGCGCACCGTCCGGCATATTGTTGATGAGACCGATCGTAAGATCGACATAGACGTTTTGCGGATGGCCGAATTTATCCTCGCGCCGCTGCTGTGCCGGTACGAGACCGGGGCTGACGATCAGTCGCCGCTTTTCCAACAGGACAGTCATGTCACGCCTAGCGCTCCGATTCCGAAGTTCGCATGATATCGCGGCAACCTCTGATGCGAACTTCAGAATCAGAGGAGCTCTAGCAACTTATCGATTCCTAGTGCGGCTTAGAATTTGAAGTTCCCATGACGAATTTGCTGCGATACCGATAGGAACTTCAAATTCGCCGCACTAGCCGGTTCATTCCGCCGCTTGAAGCCGTCGACCCGTGAAGTTCGCCTTCGCCAGCGCCTGATCGATGTCTTCGATGATGTCGTCGACGTGCTCGATGCCGATCGAAAGGCGGATGGTCTCGGGCAGGATGCCGGCGACGCGCTGCTGCTCCGCGGTCATCTGACGATGGGTGGTTGAGGCCGGATGGCAGGCGAGCGACTTGGCATCGCCGATATTGACGAGGCGCGTGATCAGTTCCAGCGAGTCGTAGAACACCTTGCCGGCCTCCAGGCCGCCCTTGATGCCGAAAGTGAACAGCGAGGATGCGTTGCCGTTGAGATATTTTTCCACCAGCGGGTAGTAGGGGCTGTCGGCAAAGCCGCCATAGTTGATCCAATCGACGCGCGGATCGTTGCGCAGGAATTCAGCTACCTTGCGCGCGTTCTCGACGTGCCGCTCGACGCGGAGGGCCACGGTCTCGATGCCTTGCAGCAGCAGGAACGCATTGAACGGAGAAAGTACCGCGCCCATGGTTCGCTGATAGACGCTGCGGGCGCGCTCGATATAGGCCTTCGCGCCAAAGCGTTCGGCATAGACGAGGCCGTGATAGGAGACGTCCGGACGGTTGAAGGCCGGGAAGCGGTCGGCGTGATCGGCCCAGCGGAAGCGGCCGCTGTCGACGATCGCGCCGCCGAGCGTAGTGCCGTGGCCGCCGAGAAATTTGGTCAGGGAGTGAATGGCGATGTCGGCGCCGTAGTCGAACGGCTTGAGCAGGATCGGCGTCGCCACCGTGTTGTCGACCACCAGCGGCACGCCGTGACGATGCGCAACCTTGGCCAGTGCTTCGATATCGCAGATATTTCCGGCGGGATTTCCGATCGTTTCGGCAAACACCGCTTTGGTATTCGCGTCGATCAGTTTCTCGATTGCATCGGCCTTGTCGCTTTCCGCAAAGCGGGTGGTGATGCCCTGGCGCGGCAGGATGTGGCCGAAAAGCGTATGCGAGGTGCCGTAGAGCTGTGGCACTGAGACGATGTTGCCGCCGACGTCGGCGAGGTTAACGATAGAAAAGTGCAGCGCGGCCTGGCCGCTCGCGACCGCCAGCGCACCGACGCCGCCTTCGAGCTCGGCGATGCGTTTTTCCAGAACCGACGTCGTCGGGTTGGCGATCCGGCTGTAGCGATAACCTTCGGCTTCCAGGTTGAAGAGGGCTGCGCCATGGTCGGCGCTGTCGAACGCGTAAGATGCCGTCTGATAGATCGGAACAGCGACCGACTTGGTGGCCGGATCGGGTTCGTAGCCAGCGTGAATGGCGATCGTCTCGCTGCGCATCGGTCACCTCTACTTTCTTCGCGTAATGCACTTCAGCGTGCTTTTTTCGCAGTCCAATTTGTAAAACGCCGACCATCAAGCCTTCAATAATTCGCGCCAAGATAGATGAAATAACCCTAGTGAACGTGCGCCGATCGATTAAAGGTCTGAACAGTTTCCTCATTCCTTCGTAACCATGTTCGGCCGCGCGCGATCACGCCGGCCTGCGCAAGCGGATGCGCTCGTCGTCTGCCGGCATCGCGCCTTCGGCATGGAAAAGGAAATCCTTAGGAAGTTAGGACAATATGGAGGCCGTTATCCACCGCGCTGGTCGCGAGAGCACAGATGGCTATGTCCGTTCCGACCGTGAAGCCGGTCGATTTTTCCGAGACCTTAACCTTCTTCGAAGGCGACTGGCACGGCGGCAATGTGCCGATCATGGGGCCTCGTACCCACGGCGCGTGGCTGGCTTCAACGGTGTTTGACGGGGCGCGCGCCTTTGAAGGCGTGGCGCCCGACCTCGACCGGCATTGCGAGCGCGTCAACCGGTCCGCGGTCAACTTCAAGCTCAAGCCCGTGGTCGATACCGAAACCTGGCTGGCATTGGCGCGCGAGGGCATCGCGCGGTTTGACGCCAAAGCGGAGCTGTATATCCGCCCGATGTATTGGGCGCAGGCCGGAAGCGGCGGCGGCGTTCTGTTCGATCCCGAAACGACGAACTGGTGCCTGTGCGTCTATGCAGCTCCCATGCCGCCGATCACGGGCGCGGCGATCACGCTCTCGCCGTTCCGTCGCCCGACGATGGAAAGCGCGCCGGTGGACTGCAAGGCGGGTTGTCTTTACCCGAACAATTCGCGGGCCCTGATCGAGGCGCAAGCGCGCGGCTTCAACAATTGCCTGATGCTCGACATGCTCGGCAACGTTGCCGAATTCGGCAATTCGAATGTGTTCATGGCAAAGCATGGTGTGGTCTACACGCCCGCGCCGAACGGAACGTTTCTCAACGGCATCACGAGGCAGCGCGTGATCGGCCTGTTGCGCGCCGACGGCGTCACGGTCATCGAGACAGCGCTCAAGTATCAGGATTTTCTGACCGCGGATGAAATCTTTTCGAGCGGCAACTTCGCCAAGGTCGCGCCGGTGATCCGGATCGACGACCGCTCATTGCAACCGGGCCCGGTCTTTCAACGTGCACGAAAGCTGTACTGGGAGTTTGCGCACAGTTAGTCGATGGGCGTCTTGATCGCGACATGCGCCGGATCGCCGGCGCACGACGTCATTCGCTTGGCTTAAAGGCCGAGTAGTTCACGCAAGGCGTCCGGCCATTTCGCGAGATCCGTGCCGTGGGTGTGGAACATCGCCACCGCCAACCGGTCCATGCCGAATGCCACGCAGCCGGTATGGGCCGGTGCGCCGCTGGCGTCCTCGATATCCCAGGTCGTGCCAAAATGGTCGCGGTGGTAGTTGAAGCTCATGCAGGCGGTGGGTTGCCCCTCGGAACGCAGCGGGATGAGCAGTTCGAATTTCAACGACTGCTGCTTCTGGCTGACGGCCTTCATCTGGCCGACGCGGCCGAAGAACGGATCGCTCGCATAGTCGACCTTGAAGGTCAGCCTGAGGTCGCGCGCGATCGCTTGCGCCCGAACCATCCAGCGCTCACGAAAATCGGAAACATCTTCAGGGCTGCCGATGCAGACATATTCCCGCATCCGGAAGGATTGTAGCCGGTCGAGATGGCGCGAGGGTTCGCGCCGGAAACAATCCGCCGCGACGTCGAAACGCAAACCGCCTTGCTGTAGCCGCCCGCGGGCGGCCGCAATCGGATAGACCGGATAACAGGCGGCCGGGGACAGCACGAGATCGGCGGGCGAGAGCGAGGTGGTCCATTCGCCACCTGCGTCGAAACGGCTGACCGCGTCGTTGATCTCGCGCTCCGTGCCGTGCAGCCCGCAAACGCAACCGAGCAGGTTCGGGAAACTCTTCAAGTAGCCTGATTTCTCCAGTTGCGCGCGATTCATGACCGGCGGAAAGCGCATCACTTCTGTGCCCGCCTCGCGATGCCCTGTGATCAGCGCGGCAAGGCGCTCGACGATGTGTTCATAGAGCTCGGTCCGGGCGTAAACGCCGTCGGTGCTCATCTTGTGGAACAGCTTGTCGGCCAGGTGGTCGAGCGGATCGGCGGGCTGTGCGGCGCTTTCGACCGTGTTGGTTCGGACGACGACGTTCATGTTCGGCCTTCCCTGGTATTGCTGGATCGTTGTGGCTTAGTCGCGCAAACCCGCCGGCACCGCGCTCATGAGGCTGGTGGTGGCAATGTTGGAGAGAATGCGGTCGTTGTTGATCATGATCGGCGACGACAAGACGTCACGCAGCAAGCGGCCGACGCTGAAATCGCCGTCGTTGCGATAGCCCGCGAGTCCGCAAGCGCGCATCGCGCTCATCACGGTCTCGACGGCAAGTTCGGAAGCCTCCACCTTGAGCAGGTTGATCGACGACTGGAAGTCGATCGATGACAACACCCGCTCGTCGTGTTCATGGGCTGCATAATTGTCGAGATTTGCGGTGATGATCGCACGCAGTTTGGCGAGCTTCATCCTGGCGGCGTTGAAATGGGCCGCTCCCGGCGGCATTTGACCGCCGGCACTGCGAGCGGCCTTGCGGATGAAGGCTTGCGCGCGCGCGACGGAAGCGGCGGCAATCCCGGCCCAGGCGGACGACCAGCACAGGTGTGCTACCGGCGTCATGGTCTGGGCATGGATCTTGTCATAACTTGCGGGAAAAATCTGTTCGCTTGAGCCTTTGAATTTCAATTCGAAGCCGGCGCTGCAGGTTCCGCGCATGCCGAGCGTTTCCCATTCGACGCTGCGCTCCAGCGTGTAGTCGTTTTTGGTGATAGCGAGCAGTACCTGATCGGAGCCGGCTGCATCGCCGTCACGGCGAGCAATGGTGACGATGCCGTCGGCCTGCGCGCCATAGGAAATCACCGTCGCATTACGAACCAGCGAGATCTCGCTGCCGGCATGCTCGACGGCCGCGGAGGAAAGGCGAATGTTGCCGCCGTTCTGGCCTTCGGTCGTCGAGGATGCGAGCAGCATTTGCTCGGACGCCACGCGGCGCATCAGGGCTTCGTGATAGGCGCTGCCGCCGCCGTGCCGAACCAGGCAGGCGACCTTGGTCTGATGCATCGCGAAAATCATCGCAGTGGAAGAACAGGCGCGGCCGAGCGCGTAGCACATGTCGGTAATGTCGAAAATCGACGCGCCATCTCCGCCGAAGGCTTGCGGGATCTGGACGCCAAGCAGGCGTTGCGTGCGCGCCGCATCGATGGCCTTTTGCGGGAAGCGCGCGCCACGGTCAACCTCGTCGGCCTCTGTGGCCGCGGCTGCGGTTACGGCAGCGATTCTTTGCGGGAAGGAACTACGATCGGGGATGAACTGCTCGCCGGTCTTTTCGGTGCTCGCGTCACGAAAATTGGCTTGCTGAACATTCATGACAAATATGCCTCGATGGTTTTTCGGTGCAAAACGTCGGCGCGTGCAACTTCCGATCGAGTGTTACGCTTAAAGATTTAACTCAAATGCGTCGATGAAATTCGAGGTAAATGGCCACCGTTTCAGCGATGAAAGTTAATCGGACGTTGTCGCAATGCTCTGTGTTTTAACGACCGTCATTAGCGTTAAAAGCGACAAAGATTTCGCTCAAACCGGATTCACTGTTTTTAAGGCAGTCGCAGAAGTATAGTCACGCGCGTTATGGTTTGCATTTCTCGCAAGCAATGACTGGATCGACACGACAGGTGAGAAAATCGAAATGCAGACCGCTAGCGATGTTCAGGGCAGATTGCTCGCCCTCGTCAAATCCATCCTCAAGCAGAATCGATGGACATGGTCAACCTGATGCTCGCTGTCGAAGCCGAGTTCGATTTCACGATTCCACAATCGGACATCACGCCGGAAAAATTCCAGTCGGTCGCCACGCTGGAAAGACTGGTCGTCAGCCAGCTCGTGGGTCGTGAACGCGGCCTGATCGGCGGCCTTGCCGCCGGTTGCCAGCACGACAGAATCAATCGATCGAAGGATGAGATTGCCTTGAGGTGCCCAGCCGATGCAGGTTGGCGCGGATAGTCCCATCCGACGATTCGGTGGCGCCCATGAAACCGATGAAACGCCTTGATCTGTTGGCGGCGTATTGTCTGCTGCTTCTGGTGCTGCCCTCCACCGGGGCGCGAGCGGACGAATTGCGCTTCGAACCGATACGTATTCCGGTCTCGGAACCCGGCAGGTCTCGCGCCCTCGAGCTGGAGGCGCTCGTGGTGCGGCCGGATGACGGGATCGCGCATCCGCTAGCGGTCCTCAATCATGGCTCTCCGCGCGATGCTGCCAACCGTTCGACCATGTCCCCGTATCGCCTGTGGCCACAGGCGGTCGCATTCGCACGGCGTGGCTTTGTAGCGGTCGTCGCAATGCGGCGGGGCTACGGAAACTCGCAAGGCGAATGGGCCGAGGGCTATGGCTCTTGTTCGGGTCCGGACTACGCCACGGCCGCCCGCGCCGGCGCCAGCGACATCGCCGCGGTCGCCAGATATATGAGCGGACAATCGTATGTCAGCAAAGGCAAATGGATCAGCGTCGGTCACTCGGCCGGTGCCTTTGCAACCGTCGCGCTGACCTCCGACCCCCCGCGCGATCTCGCTGCTGCGATTGCATTCGCGCCGGGGCGCGGTTCGACCGTTCCGGACGCGGTCTGCGGCGAGAGGCAGCTTGTTGCGGCGTTCGCCCAGTACGGCGAGACGTCGCAGGTCCCGCTATTATGGGTTGCGGCCGAAAACGATCATTTCTTCGGGCCGCGGCTGGTGCCGCTGCTCTCGAACGCCTTCGCCAACGCCGGCGGGAATCTCACCTTCGTCAAAACGGCCGCGTTTGGCGAGGACGGCCATCAGCTTTTCACGACTGGCAGCGGGATTTCGATCTGGTCGCCGATCGTCGACCGCTTTCTGGCGGCGAATAACCTGGCGCTGCGCGAGCGCCTGATCGACCTGACGCTTCCGAATGTCACCGCCCCGCCTGGGTTGAGCAGCAACGGTCGTGAGACATTCAAAACCTATCTCGAGAGCGGGCCCAACAAGGCGTTTGCGGTCTCAAGCGATGAGCGCTTCGGCTGGACGACCGGCCGCCGGTCGGTCGAAGAAGCACGTCAGGCCGCACTCGGCTATTGCACGTCCGGCACCTCCGTGAGGTGCCGGGTCGTCAACGTCAACAACCAGCCGGTTCAATAACCCGGTGGCAGAAATTCCAGGCTGGATCAGCTCGGGAATTGGAAGTTTCAGGATTTGGACCCCTGCAGCGCGAAGGCGCCGCTGCCGGCCAATACCAAGGCGGCCTGGGCGACCAGCCACAGCATCGGATATTCCCAGCCGCCACCCGTGTTGGAGTAGCCCCAGCCGACCGGCCATTTGATCCAGACAACCACGGCCAAAAATATCAGCAGGAAACCGGCCCATTGCCGGGTGTACCAGCCGAGCAGGATGGCGACACCGCCGATCACCTCGAGGCTGAAGGTCGGCCAGGCGAGCAGGGGCGTGATGCCGTTCTTCGCCAGCAGCGCTTCGTGGGTGTACATGCCGCGGGAGACTTTCAGGAAGGCATGAACGAGCCAGTCGAACCCGAGTGAAATCCGCAACAGAAAAAGTCCGTACGGCGCGTAGTCGCGGTCAACGGTCGCATTGCTGAACATGGCGGCGACAATGCCCGGCAGATTGGTTCGGCTTTCTCCGGCTTCGATACTCATCCTCTGTTCCCCGTTTCTTGAACTTCTCTTGGCGTTCGCGCCCCATCATACCCGAGAAACGGCGGCTTTGAAGCCACTGGTCTTCGGCAATCCAGCCCTCTACACTGTCCGCAACGAATAACAATAATCAAAAACAGGGGAGACGCCCATGTCGCGCCTTTCGGTAGCGAGCTTCGTTTGCCTTCTAGGTCTTGCTTGTCTGATCACAAGCCGCTTGGCCGCGCAGCAGCCGGCGCCTGCGTTGACGGGAACGGTGACGGCCGGGCCGGAGGCGCTGGAAGGCGTCCTTGTCAGCGCTCGAAAAAGCGGGTCGACCATTACGGTGACAGTCGTGAGCGATAAGGACGGCCACTACAGCTTCCCGGCTGCAAGACTTGAGCCCGGTGCCTACGCCTTGCGCATCCGGGCCGTGGGTTACGACCTCGATGGGCCCACCCAGGTTTCCGTTGTGGCGGACAAGACCGCGACCGCCGATCTTGCGTTGCGCGCGGCGAAAGATATTGCGTCGCAACTGAGCAATGCCGAGTGGCTTGCGAGCTTGCCGGGCACGGATGCGCAGAAGGGGCAATTGCTCAATTGCGTCGGCTGCCACACGCTCGCCCGCCCGCTGAATTCGAAATACACCGCGGACGAATTCCTGACGATGATCCTGCCGCGCATGCAGGGCTATGTGAATCAAAGCATGCCGTTGCATCCGCAATTGCGCCGTGCCGAGCGTCTGAGAGAAGAGCGCGGCGATCAGCGCGTGCAGGTCTATCGCGGTACGGCGGACTACCTCGCCAGCATCAATCTCAGCGCGCAACCCACCTGGAATTTCGAATTCAAGTCCCTGCCGCGTCCGACCGGAACCGCCACCCGCGTCATCTACACCGAATATGATCTGCCGCGCGAAAGCATTGAGCCTCACGACGTGATTGTCGATGTCAACGGCGCGGTTTGGTTCTCGTCCTTTGGAGAGCAGTATCTCGGCAAGCTCGATCCGAAAACGGGCAAGCTCACGGAATTTGCGATCGCCGAGCACAAGCCCGGCTTCCCGACCGGCCTGCTCGGCTTGCGCAGCGATATCGATGGCAATCTGTGGTTCGGCAACATGTATCAGGCCACGATCGCCAGGTTCGATCCCAGGACAGAAACTTTCAAGTTCTGGCCGCTCGAAGGCGAGGAAAATATCGATGCCGCGCAGATCAACATGGTCAGCCCGCAAAGCGCCGGCGTCGACGGCAAGGTGTGGGCGCAGAACAACGGCTTTGCCGGCATCCACCGGCTCGATGTCGCCACCGGCAAGCTCGAAACCTTCGAGCCGTTCAAAGGCATGTCGGGTCCGCACAATATCTACGACGTCATTCCCGACTCCAAGAACAACGTCTACTTCACCGATTTCCGGCAACGTCACATTGGCCGTATCGATGCCAAGACCGGAGCCGTCGATTTATTCGAGATCCCAACTCCGAACTCGGCGCCGCGCCGCGGCTCGATGGACGCGCAGGACCGCTTGTGGTTCGGCGAATATCGCGGCGATCGAATCGGCATGTTCGACACCAAACGCGAAGAGTTCAAGGAGTGGCCAATCCCGCCGAGATGGTCGTCGCCTTATGACGTCGTTGTCGATCGCAACGGCGAAGCCTGGACGGGTTCGATGCTGAGCGACCAGGTCACCCGGCTCAATCCTGCGACCGGCACGACGGTCAATTATCTGCTGCCGCGCTCCACCAATATCCGGCGTGTCTTTGTTGACAATTCCACCAGTCCGGTCAGCTTCTGGGCCGGTAACAACCACGGCGCTTCGATCGTGAAAGTCGAGCCGCTGGAGTAACAAAGCGTTTTCAAGCGAAGCGGGTACCGGTTCGCGTCAAGAAAACGCGTCAAACAAAAGCGAATCTCGCCCGGTCGCGGTCGAGCGTCAGCGGCTACTGCGTCGCCTTCTGCAAGTAAGCGATGAGGTCGGCGCGATCGCTGGCATTCGATAGGCCGGCATAGGGCATGCGGTTGGCCGGAATGAAGGCCTGCGGATCGGCGATGTATTTGTCGAGTGTTTCCGGTGTCCAGCCGACGCCGCTGCGCTTCATCGCCGGTGAGTAGCGAAAATCGGAAAGTTCGCCGGCCTTGCGCGAAAAGATTCGATGCAGGCTCGGACCCACTTCATTGGCGCCGGCTTCGAGCTTGTGGCAGGCCGCGCATTCCTGGAAGCGGGTCTCGCCGCGCTTGGCGTCGCCTTCGGCATGCGCGCTTGTGACGAGAGCCGAGGCCAACAACAAGGCCGCGGTTGCGATACGTCTTGCGATCATGCCTGCACCAGTGGACCTGGATTCTTGAGATAACGGTTCTTGATGGCGTCGGCGGTCCAGTAAGCGAGCGCGCCGACGGGGCCGGTGGGATTATAGGCCGAATTGTGCGGGAACACGTTGGCGCCCACCACGAACAGGTTGTGGCAATCCCAGCTCTGCAAATATTTGTTCACCGCGCTGTCGCGTGAATTGGTCCCCATGATCGTCCCGCCGGTGTTGTGCGTGCT
>NZ_JBEKRB010000046.1:0-52691 GCF_049519115.1 Bradyrhizobium sp. | reverse complement strand
CCTGCGCCGGCTCGCATCCCTGGTTGCCCGGCCGCCGCCATATCTGGTCCAGCGCACTGCGTAGCGTCGAAGTTGCGTAGAGAGCGTCAACGCCGGCAGATCAAAGCCGGGCGATCTCAGCCGGATGACTGCCGCGCACCCATCGGTGCAGCCGACTTCTGCAACAAAATCGATCATGAGCGGAAGTCCTGGAACTCGGTTTTCGCTCGCGAGTTAGTGATCGAGATCGAGTTTCCGTGATTGGAAGGTTTTTGGATACCCATGCGTGAGATGTCTCAATTGGCGACCGCGATGCTGGCCGTCGTCTTTGCAGCCGTAATGTTGATCGCCGGGCAACTTTTCCTCAAAAGCAGGCCGGAAACGGCTTTCATTATTCCAGCGGCTCAAGCGTTGCCGAGTCGGTTTCCCGATGCACCCGGCACAAAGCATTCACTACCTCCCCAATTCTCCCGCAACGATCAACATCGCTAACCATGCGCTTGACCCACAAGTTCGCGCGGCTTGCATCCGAGAGGAGGCCGCAAGACCCGCAAATGGATGGAAGCGGCCTCCGCTTTGAGATGATGGACCACGGCGGGGAGTATCCCGACACAATGCCTCAAGCGATCAAGCTGATCGACGCCCAAGGCCGCTCGTGCATCTACGTGCCGATCACGCAGGACGGCAAGGTCGTAGATAGTCAAGGATGCACGATGGATATCGAGGACGATGATTGGGGACGCTGACCTCGATTTGTCGGCCGTCACAACGATCGATCAAAGCGCAAATTTTCCAAAGATTCAGGGTCAACCCCGGAGTGAACAGCCCAACATTTGTTCAATGGGTTTAGGAACCATGGGGGTGCCGTTTGGCTTGCCAACAGCTGAACAAATTCAAGGAGATTTTCGTGAAGATCCGGGCAGGCTACGACATCGCATTCCAATGTTCGCAAGCGGTTCCCATGGTGCTGATGCTGACCACGCATCCCTCGCGCGACGGGGACATTGTAAGCGATCAGACCATGCGGTTTTCGCCGGGCGTGGACGCTCGCGACTACTTCGATCCCTTTGGCAACATCTGCACGCGGCTTGTCGCCCCATCCGGTCTGCTCGAAGTCCGCAGCGAATTTGTTGTCGAGGACAGCGGCCTGCCGGATGAGGTATGCCCGGCGGCGCAACAGTGGGACGTCGGTGCGCTGCCCGGCGAGGTTCTGCCGTTCCTGTTGGCGAGCCGCTACTGCGATACCGAAAAGCTCTCGAACCTTGCCTGGTCGCTGTTTGGGGGCATCAACGGCGGCTGGCAGCGGGCGCAGGCGATCTGCGACTACGCGCACGAGCGCATCGAGTTCGGATACCATCATGCCCGCAAGGATCGCACTGCGTCCGAGGGACACGACGAGCGTCGCGGCGTATGCCGCGACTTCGCCCATCTCGCGGTCACGCTTTCAAGATGCATGAACATCCCGGCGCGCTACTGCACCGGTTACCTCGGCGACATCGGCGTGCCCGTGGATCCGGCGCCGATGGATTTCAGCGCATGGTACGAGGTGTATCTCGACGGCCGCTGGTTCACCTTCGACGCAAGGCATAACCATCCCCGGATCGGACGCATCGTGATTGCGCGAGGACGTGACGCGGCCGACGTCGCAATCTCGACGGCCTTCGGTCCCGCCGAGTTGGTGCGCTTCAACGTGATCACCGAAGAACTCAAGCAAACCGATGCCTATCGGGGCGCGCGAATCATGCGGGCCGCCTAGAGCATGATCCGGAAAAGTGTGTAGCGGTTTTCCCTCGCGACAAACGCCTTAAGGCGTTTGTCGCGGAGATCATGCTCAATCAAAAAAGCCAAAGCGCGATGACGATTTAATCAATCTCATTGCGCTTTAGAGGCCAGCAACCGGCAATTTCAATCTGCACCCATCATTCGTGCTGCATGCTGCGCTGCTTCTTGAGCGAGCGTTTCCTCGCTGTCTCAGCCTGGCTGCGCGGCATTTTGGAAGCTGGTGTTTGCTGCACTTGACCGCGTTCCGACGAAGCCTGCGCCATTGGCGTTGCAGCTTCGTCGCGACCCGGCTGGGTTTCCATCGGGACAGATTTGCGCCTCTTGGCCATCGCGCGCGATCCTTCGAACCGGCGATGCAAAAAGGCGGCCCGGGACTTATGCCGCGCCGCCTTTGTTGGGACTGTCCCGCTCCTCGCAGAATTCCATCGCCGGCTAGATAACGCGCAAGGGGCTTTCAGGTTCCTCCGGCGACGCGCCAATCACGTGTCAGACCGTCAACCTCCCTTCATCACATCGATCACCGCTTCGGCAAAGGCTTGCGGGGCTTCCTGCGGCAGGTTGTGTCCGATACCGCCGGTGATGGTCCGGTGCGAATATTTTCCCGAAAACATTTTTGCGTAGGCCGAAGGCTCCGGATGAGGTGCGCCGTTGGCGTCGCCCTCCATGGTGATGGTCGGCACGGCGATGACGGGGGCTTTGGCAAGCTTCGTTTCCAGCTCGTCGTATTTCGCTTCGCCCTGGGCAAGTCCACGCCGCCAGCGGTAATTGTGAATCACAATCGCGACGTGATCCGGATTGTCGAACGCCTTCGCGCTTCGCTCGAAAGTGGCGTCATCGAAATTCCATTTCGGCGAAGCGAGCTTCCAGATCAGTTTTGAAAATTCGCGGCGATATTTCTCGTAGCCTTCGCGGCCGCGCTCGGTCGCGAAATAGAATTGATACCACCATTGCAGTTCGGCCGCCGGCGGCAGCGGCATCTTGCCGGCCTCCTGGCTGCCGATCAGATAACCGCTGACGGATACCAGCGCCGTGCAGCGCTCCGGCCAAAGCGCGGCCACAATATCGGCGGTGCGCCCACCCCAGTCGAAGCCGGCCAGCGTGGCCTTGTCGATTCGAAGCGCGTCCATCAGCGCGATGGTGTCGACTGCCAACGTCGAGGGCTGACCATTGCGCACGGTAGCGTCGGACAGAAACCTCGTCGTCCCATAGCCGCGCACGTGGGGGATGATGACGCGATAGCCGGCCGAGGCCAGGATCGGCGCCACATCGACAAAGGCGTGGATGTCATAGGGCCAGCCGTGCAGCAGGATGACGGGCTTGCCATCGGCGGGACCGGCTTCGACGTAGCCGACATTGAGCAGCCCGGCATTGATCTCTTTCAGCGAGGCAAAGGACGTGGCGCTTCCCGCCTTGACGGAAGTATTTTGCGCGACCGTTTGCGCTGCGGCCGTTGCGTTCAAGCCGAATTCGGTTGCGGCGACGGCCATGGCGGCGGTTCCCAAAAAGCGGCGGCGATCGATTGGGTCTGACATGTTGCACCTCGCTCAAGACGCGGCGACAGAGAGAGCGTTATAGACCTGAATGGGGCCGATTGTGGGATGGCCGGCCGCCCGCCCTGAAGCACCGCCGAAACACCAGCAGTTGTAAACCGGCTGCGCGATAGGTTACTCTCCGGATGAGGGGGTGGGCGCACGGAGCACCAACCGCGATGAAATTTCGAGTAGCATTTGTCATTATGTCCCTTTCGTTCGTCGCTGCCGTGTTTGTTGCAGCGATGACGACCAAAAGGTTCGTCGATACGCATCGGGCAGAAGGATCCGTGATAACGCGGCCTGCCGGCTGATCGGCGTTCCGACAACAGCGATGTCTCCGACCTAGTGTGTTTCTATCAATGACCTCCCTGTCAGAATGTACCAACCAAAGGGTTCTACGGAAGACACTCGGCGCCGAAATGAAATTTGTAACTGTCTTGATCGTAGCACTATTGTTCCCGGTCGCTGCTTCCGCGGCCGAAACTGCCGCGTTGTTCGCCAGACGCGCTATTGCCGAGCCCGGCTTGCATCCCTGGACAATCGTCACGTTACCCGATGAATGCCTCGTGGTTGAGTTCACGCTCGATCCATTCGTTGCGAAGCAGCGAGACTTGAAGAGCGAGTTCGGCGCCATAGCGCGAACGATTGTTCCCGCGGCATTGGCCAAATTCCCGAAACTCAAGAGCGTTCAGCTGACGGGATTGATCACGGCCCACGACAAACACGGTAACGACCACGAGGTCCAGGCCGTCGTGGCGAAGTTCTACCGGGCAAACTCGGCTTCGATAAAATGGGATACAGTCGATCCCGCGGACGTCATCGATCTTTCCGACAAGAAGACCATTTCACCGATGCTTTCAGCAATCGTTGCACGATGACAGCCGTAAGTCGACAGCGGCTCGTTGGCGGACAACGAATAGAACACCCGACCGATGAACCCGATCTATTTTGACCTCGATGGAACGCTGACGAATCCGAAGCCTGGAATCACGCGTTCGATTCAATATGCGCTTCGCAAGCTCGATCACGAAGCGCCATCGGAGGATGAGCTGATCTGGTGCATCGGTCCCCCGCTTCTTGCCAGCTTCAAAAAACTGCTCGGCACCGACGCGCTCGCCGATGCCGCCATCCTGCTTTACCGCGAACGGTTTGCCGATATCGGCCTGTTCGAGAACGAAGTCTATCCGGGCATCGAAGCCACGTTATCCGTGCTTGCCGGGCAGCGCCGGCGCCTGTTCGTTGCGACCAGCAAGCCGAGCGTCTACGCCGAGCGCATTATCGATCATTTCAAATTGCGCGGCTATTTCGAGCGCGTGT
Source organism: Bradyrhizobium sp. (assembly GCF_049519115.1). Classification (GTDB taxonomy): domain Bacteria; phylum Pseudomonadota; class Alphaproteobacteria; order Rhizobiales; family Xanthobacteraceae; genus Bradyrhizobium. Next base: position 48,081 of record NZ_JBEKRB010000046.1, on the reverse strand, counting down.
TCGGTTCTGAACTCGATGGCACGCGGTCCGACAAGACCGAGCTGCTGGATTACGCGCTGAAGGCGGCGCAGGTCGATCCGGCCGCGGCGACCATGATCGGCGACCGAAGCCACGACATGGTCGGCGCGAGAGGCAACGGCATGACGGCGATCGGCGTGCTCTACGGTTACGGCAGCCGGGAAGAACTACTCGCCGCCGGGGCGCATCAGGTGTGCACGACGCCGCAGGAACTACTTGATCACACGGGCTAGAGCTTGAACTCATGAAGGCCCGCTTCTGAGAGCGAAGCGGAAGCTCCTTGGTTCGGCCGTCGTCGACGGCTTTTGACCCACAACCGAAGTCCCAGAGCTTCATTAAAACTTTAGCGATCTGCCGCCAAACTGGTTGAGAGAAGAAATTTATACAACTTGCGTACTGGGGCGGCGGCGAGGAATGCCTATGAAGCTGCGAAACCTTCAGAGCGGCACGATTATTTTCGTATTTGGTAGTCGTTCTCGCTGGCTGCGGCGAAAGGACCGAGAGCTATCGATATAAGCTGACGGTCGCGGTCAATACACCGGACGGGGTCAAGCGTGCTTCGAGTGTCGTTGAAGTACTGTTCGGGGAAATCTCAATTCCCGGAAGAGGCATCTTACACAAGCTTCGCGGCGAAGCCCTGTATTTGGATCTTGGTTCTGGCGCTAAGCCGCTGATCGCGTTATTGACACGTCAACTTCACGTCCAACACGGCCGCGGCAGAGAGCCGCTTTGGTCGCGCGACGGCGGACCGGGACCCAAGCTTTATGGTCTAGCTCTATCGGGCGATACCATGGCTGACGTGTCGCGTCTTGCTCGGATGCGCGGGCTGCACAGGATTACTCCTGCTGATCTGCCCGACCTCGTAACGTTTGCGGATGTGAACGATCCGAAGACCGTCATTGAGGTTGATCGAAGTGATCTCCAGGCGACGCTTGGACCCGACATCAGCTGGAACGAAATCACGCTTGAGAGCACCGATGAGCCAATCACTGCTGGGATCGTGCGGAAGCTACCGTGGTTGTCCGCGTATTATGTCGGGATGTTAGACGGCAGTCGATATCACGACCGAGGAACGCTTGCGAACACGTTGAGCGCTGCTGACTTCGATCACTCCGGTGATTTGAAAGAGAGCAAATAAGGGTGGCAAGCGAGCGGTTTAGACCGTATGTCCCTTTCCATGTGAAGGCGACTCGCCCTCGATGTGATGACGAGGGTTGCCCGGATAGGCTGGGTAGAGCCTCACACAAAGGGGCGAGTCATGGAGCATCATAGCGAAGCGTTCGTGGCGTTGGACACTGCGAAATTGCGCAATGCGGTGGCGATTGCCGATGCCGGTCGAGCCGGGGAGGTTCGATATCTCGGCGAGATCGACAATACTGAGGCTGAGACACGCAAGCTCGTGGCAAAACTTGCGAGCAAACATGCTCGATTGACGTTCTGCTACGAGGCTGGCCCGACAGGTTACGGTCTCTACCGCTTGATCAAGAGCATCGGCCATGACTGCATTGTGGTGGCACCGTCGCTGATCCCATCCAAGCCAGGTGATCGGGTCAAAACCAATCGGCGCGACGCCGTCAATCTTGTGAAGCTGCTCAGGGCCGGTGAGTTGACGGCGGTCTGGGTGCCTGATGAGCGTCACGAGGCGATGCGGGACCTCGTGCGGGCTCGCGATGCCGCGGTCAAGGACTACAGAATCAAGCGCCAGAACGTCTCCTCGCTTCTGCTGCGTCTCGGCCGTCACTATCCGGGCAAGAAAACCTGGGGGCGGGCACACATCAACTGGCTCACCGGCCTCAAGCTTGAGCATCGCGAGCAGCGCATTGCCTTCGAGGAAATGCTGTTGGCTGTACGACAGGTACGGGAACGGATCGAACGGTTGGAGCAGGCCATGCGCGAGGCCGTGGCGGACTGGACTCTGGCACCAGTCATCGAGGCAGTCCAGGCGATGCGTGGCATCGACATGGTCGGGGCGATCGCGTTCCTGGCCGAGCTTGGCGATCTGTCGCGCTTCGAGAACCCCCGTCAGTTGATGGCCTATCTTGGCCTTACCCCGTCAGAAAGATCGACCGGGGAGAGCGTCAAACGCGGTGGCATCACCAAGGCCGGCAATACGCGTGCACGACGGCTGCTCATCGAGGCTGCGTGGAGCTACCGATTCCCGCCACGCGTCAGCAAGGACATGCAGGCCAGGATCGGCGCCGCGCCACGGACGGCCCGCGAGATTGCCTGGAAGGCGCAAATGCGGCTCTGTGGCCGCTTCCGGGCACTGACGCGAAAGGGCAAGCGACCGACGATCGTGGTGACTGCGATCGCCCGCGAGCTGTCCGCGTTCATCTGGGCGATCAACCGTGAGGTCGTAGGATCTCATGCAGCGGCGAACCAGTAGTCCGGGGTCATGGACCGCTCGAGCTAATGAAGGGCTCGACCGGCCCACAACTCCTCCACCCTCACACGTAGCAACAGGCTAATAACAGCGGAGCACCATCGAACACCAATCGTGCAGCAGCGAGGGCGGGGCCACGGCAGGGGAATTCCCGCTTGGACTATGTGGCCGATCGCAAGATCGATGCCCGCGTTTAGACAGGGACAGCCCCGGACGAACAAACGGAAATGCGGTACCCAACCCGCGAATCAGAGTTTGATCACCGACGTCTTCAGGTCCCGCCCTCACCCCTGCACGATCCATCGCCAAGACCCTCCAGCCAACAGGGCAGCAAGAGGGCGATCAATCGCGCGCTCGGCGCTTGACTAGGGACATCAGAGTCCTATGGCCCGAAGCCGACCTGCATTTAGACGGACTTCCAAGTCCGCGTTCTGATGACAAAGCGGACGCAGCTCTTGATCGGTTCAGGCCCTAGTCGGTCACCGTCAGGATCGGCATCGGCGTCTCGATCCCGCGCAACAGATGCTCGCCGCAAGGACGCCAGGGAGCGGCGACGGCCTCCGCGAAGGGAGCGGTTACCAATAACGGATGGCCGAGTTGCTTGGTCAGGTCCTGTACCCGGACGACCTCGTTGACCGCGGCACCGACCACCGTGAACTGCAATCGCTCGGGTATGCCGACATTGCCATAGATCACCTCGCCGAGATGAAGCGCGATGCCGAAGTTGAGAACCGGGTCGACTGCCGGCGACGGCAAAGCGCCAAGGCGACGGCGGGCTTCGTGCGCGGCGGCGAGCGCGCGGCCACAAGCTTCCTCCACTGAACCCTCGACGCGGAACAGGCCGAGCACAGCGTCGCCGATCAGCGAGACGACCTCGCCGCCATGGTCGAGCACCGCGGCTGCCGTCATTTCAAAATAGCGCCCCAAGAGGTTGAGGAAATCCTCGGTCGAGAGCCGGCCGGCCAATTTGGTCGAGTGGCGAAGATCGCTGTACCACAGCGCGGCCGTGATCTTTTCGCCGTCGCCGCGCCGGATCAAGCCGTTGAGCACGGCCTGGCCGGCGCGCTCGCCGAGATAGGCGTGCGCGACGTTCTGCGCGACGCTCCGCTCGATCTTAGATTTCAGTGCAATGGCGAGTTGGCGGGTGACGCGCTGGAGCAGCGCGATCTCGTCATCGGTAAATCCTTCCGGCCGATCGCCGAGCCAGGAGCAGATGATTCCGTTCCGCCCGACCTGATCGTAGCCGATGAGAAAGACGAGATAGTCGGTGCCGCCCTGGGCGTGAAATTCCTTCAGCACCTCGAAATCGAGAAGCGCGGTATCGCCGGTCAGCCGGCGCCGCAGCACCGGCAGCCGATGAGTCAGGGTGTGGCCAATCGGACCAAGCACAAACCGGTCCTGCGCACTGTCCTCGGCGCTGAAGTTTTCGACGACGATCCCTGTCGCCGCGGTCCAGTTCACCGTGCTGGCAGCATAGAGCGGATGCAGGATCCGGAACGCCACCTGCGCTCGCAATATCGGCAGTCCAATAGCGCGCAACCGCCGGCACAATTCACCGTAGAGCGCGGCGGGTTCGGATTCGAGTAACGCCTCGTGAGCCAGCCACTCGATGATGGTGTGGCCCAGAACCGTCGATGCCGTTGACTGATTGTCCATGCGGCACAACTTTAGCGGAGATTGCCGGGATGACCAGTGCGATCGAAGCTCCCACAAGCGCGACGGCGGCCCGGATCAACCGGACCGCCATCGCGGCGTTAGCTGTTATTGCTGGAGCGATCAGCTCGGAGGATTGAAGTCCGGATCGTGGTCGCCGATCCGCGAACGGTCGAAGCTGCGATCGAAGGCCGAGCCGTTGACCGACGTGCGCGGGGCAACGAAAGCGGGATCCTGCACCTGGTTATAGCTGCCGCGATAGTGCCGGAGCGCGTGGGCCGGCTTTTGCGGGGCGGCTTCTTCCTGAGCAAAAGCGGAGCTGGAGAGTGCGGCTGTAACGAGTGCGACAGCGCTGAGAGTTTTGATCATGATCAAGGGTTTCCATCTTTAATGTGGTGACCCCCCCAAAGGAAGTTTCCTGATGGTGGGTTACATCCCGACCACCGGAATAGCGAAACACGATACAGGAAATGAATTCAAACGGGCGTGAGTCACGATGACAGACCGCTCCGCCGTTCGTGATCGAGCAAGCGAAGTGCGACTAGCGCCTATTCGTCCTCGAACTCGTCTTCTTCGTTCACCTTCTCGCCGTGCTTGCGCGCGGACGCGGTCTTGTGGCCGCCGAGCGATCCCGTCACCGACTGCTCGCGCGAAGCATAGGGATTGCGCTGCACGGCGTGCGCGGCGACTTCCTCGCCGGAAACCGCGGCAGGCTGGCAGATCAGACGTCGCGAGGCGCGGCGCATCAAGTCGACGTGAATGTGGTCGTAGTGATAGACGTTGGAGCCCGGCGCCAGCACCGTGGTGAATTGCTGGCATGCGCCCGCTTCGACATCGCGCAGAAAGCCCTGCTCTTCCGGCAAGCCCCTCCAGCCATCCTTCACCGAGACGTGACGTCCGTCGGCAAGCGTGAAGGCGGCGATATCGAGCGCGTTGCCGAAAGCGTGTTCGGAAATATGCGCGCTCGGATTGCCGTTCATGCCGCGGCAGGAATAGGCGGAGATCTGCTTGATCTCGACCACGCGCTGGCCGAACCAGCGCTGCGCCGCCGGCTGCACGTTTTCAGTAAGCCAGTGGTCGAGCACGGAGACGATCGGGCATGCGAGTGTCGCCGCCGGCCTCACCGCGACCGGACCCGCTACCGCAAACGGCTGCATCGGCCCCGGACCCAGCCGCGGCGACTGATAGGTTGGAGCCGACGGCACCGAGCCAGGTGCCTCGACGCGCTCCGGCGGCTGGGCATAACGGTCGCGCGGATAAGGAGCTTGCGGCGCATAGCGCGAAGACGGTCCGGCCTGCCAGCCCGGCGCACTTTCGCTCGGCAGAGCAATGTCATCCTCCTCGGGCGGCGCGACACCCGGCGCGCGCAGTGAAATCGGGCCGTTGGACGGCGCGCCGTAATTGGACGATCCATAGCTGGAGCCGCCGTAGTTCGGCGCGCGATACGGCTGGTTGGGATAATAGGACGACGGCGGTGGCGGAGAAGGCGGCGGCGGATTGGCCGGCCAGCGCGGCTGATTGCCGATGGCGCCGGGCGGCCGTAGGTCCTCGTCGGCAAAGCCGAAACTGCCGTTGCTTTCGCCGAGCGCTGCGACCTTGAGCGGGAAATCGGCGCCGCAGGCACCGGGGCCGGAAATCGGGCTGATCCGAACCAGATCCGGGCCTTCCTTGACGCTGCCTGACTTCAGACACGCGACTTCGGCCTCGGCCCGCCACGGTTCGCGCTCCTCGGAAAAAAATCCGTGGCCGCAGCCCGCCAGCGATACGAGGACGAAGGAGCCGACGAGAGACCAACAAACTCCGCGCGTCATGCGGAGAAACTTCAACCAATATATTTAAGGACTCATCAACGCCTTGATTTCACGACTCTTTAACCACGCCGCAACGATTGTGCGCCGCCGAGATGGGCTGGATGGACAGCACGCCTGACTTTTTTGGCGTGAAACCGATCGCTACCTTGTGAGTTATGGCGAGCAGTGGAGCGGATTGGCATTCGCTACAGAGATGAGCTTCGGAGGATTTTCATGACCCTTCGTCCTTTCGTCAGTCAACTGAGCATCGTGACCGCCTATATCGCCTTCGCCTTTGTCGGCGCCATCGTGCTTGGCGTGTTCTAGGTTTGGCGTGTTCTAGAGCGGTACTTGCATCCCTATCCATCGCAGTGAAAAACCCGACGGGCCGCCCGCCGGGTTTTTTCATGGCCGCAATGTTCATGCCGCGTTCAGTCGCAAACCGCCTCAATCGGTGAAGACACGCCTTGCCGCGATCCCTTCGCTCGGCGAAACTGTGTTTTTGAACAGGCGGATTGAAAACGGGCATGTTTTTTTCATTGACGGCGCCGCGTGATCGCGGATCGAACGCGAAGATCGCGCAGCTTATGTCGTCATCGCTGCTTGTCCTGTTCGTTGGCCTGGCGCTTGAAGTTTTTGCGCCGGCCGCTCCCGCACTGGCTTACGCGATCACCGATACGATCGAGAGCGTGGCGGCTTCATCCGTAGCGCTGAGCGCGACCGCCGCACCGATGCGGCTCGCACAAGCGCAATCGGCGCCCTCACCTGCACCGGCCTCATCTGCGCCGACCTCGACCGCGGCTGGGTCCGCCCAGCCGGCGGCACCGGACGAGCCGATCGGCAATGTCGCAACGCTAACCGGCACCGCCAGCGTGACCCGCAACAACCAGAGCGCGGTTCCGTTGAAACTCAAGGACGACATCTACCTCAACGACGTGCTGCAGACCTCAGCGAGTTCCACCCTCGGCGTCACCTTCAACGACGAGACCACCTTCAATCTCACGGCGAACGCCTCGATCACGGTCGATGACTACATCTATCAGGATGGCGGCAAGCAGAACTCGGCGCTGTTCGACGTCACCAAGGGCACGGTGGCCTTTGTCGCCTCCGCCGTCGCCAAGACCGGCAATATGAAAATCACGACGCCGACCGCCACCCTCGGCATTCGCGGCACCACCGGGCTTGTCGAAGTGAACGGCGCCGGCGGCGGCGCGCACAACATCAAGCTCTATCCCGATCCGGATGGGCACGTTGGCACCATCGACGTCAACGACCGCAGCGGCGCGCGGCTCGGCTCGCTCACCCAAGGCTCCAGTGGCTTCACCATCCGTGCCGGCGCCGGCGGCCGCTTGACGGCCGCGCCGCTGATGATCTCGCCGCAACAGGCCGCGCGCGACCAGGGCATCGTGCGTCAGGTGCACGCCGCGCAAGCGGTCGGACGCCGCGTCGTCACCGAACAACGCGCGCTTCGTCGCGCCAATCCGAACCGGACCAACCCGCGCGGTGCGCCCGGCCAGAACGGCCCACAGCGCCAGAACAACCTGCAACAGCGGCCCGGCGTGCAGCCGCCCGGCACGCTGCGGCCGAACGCGCCTGCGCTTCGTCAGGGCGGATTGCCGAACCGGGCAGCGCCGCCACCCAAGCGTCCGCCGCCGCCGAAGAAGCCGCCGCCAAAGGAGAAGAAGCGGTAAGAGGCGCGCTTTACGATCATGTCGTCCCTGCGAACGCAGGGACCCATAATCACCAGCGGGCGCAAGGGCCAAGGCGCCGCCTATCTTTTGCCAACAACAAGGGCCGCGGCGTATGGGTCCCCGCTTTCGCGGGGACGACAAGAACTGATGTCCCGCAGCAAGGGACCGGCCGGCCCAGACCCGCGCTCACGCCGCACGGCGCAACCAGGCCCTGACCCTTTGCAGGAGATCGACGCGCGGGCTTTGCTGTTGCTCAGTCGCCGCGCCCTGAACAAACGGCACCGGATCGCGAGAGGCCCGATCGGCCGGCATGGAATCGGCCGCGGCAGTTTCGGCGGCCGTTTGCGCCGTGTCCGGCATGGCCCAGAGGTCGGACGGGCCCCTTCCGATCGCCTCGTGCTGGGCAAATGCCGGCTGAACCGGCTCAATTGCCGGCACCGCGACGTCAGGCAGCGGCGCAATGGACGGAGCGATTGCCGGCGAAGGTTTGGGCGCAACGGTGCGGCGCCGTCGGCGCTTGACCTGCGCGGCGACCCTGGCTTCTTGCCTGGTCTCCTCGGATCGCCTGGTTTCCTGGGATCGTTTCGCGAGCGCCGCTGACTGGAGCGCGAGCGGTCCGACATTGGCGAGAAACGCCCGTTCATGCTCGCGCGACAGCCGCTCGACCGCGGCTTCCAGCGGCAGCCAGTCGACCGCTCTCACATCGTTCGTCAGTTCGCGGATCGGGCCGCTACTGGTTTCCATCCGCCAATAATGAACGATCTTGGATCGTCCGCCCAAATCATAGGCCAGCGTTCCCAGAAATTCATGCACCGACACATCGTGGCCGGTTTCCTCCCACACTTCGCGCATCGCCGCATCGCGCGGCGTTTCGCCGTCGTCGAGCTTGCCCTTTGGAAGTACCCATTCGCCCTTGCGCAGCCGCACGACCGCAATCAGCGGCGGCCTCGTCTGCCGCAGCACAATACCGCCCGCCGCTAAAACTGGCGCTCGCGCCATCGCCAAAACCCTTGTCGACCCCTTGTCGACCTTTGCCGAATATCGAATCCGCTCGACTCAAGTTTTATATAAGTCAGGAAGTTCGCAAAATCGACGGCGGATTTTTTCTGTTCATCGGCTTTCGCTTTCGGAACTATTGCGGTTTACGCAACAGCGGCTGTCCGGCCTTGATCCACGCGCCCTCGCGCACACCGTCGCAAAAGTCGAAACGGTCCGGCGTCAGCACGATGATGGTCGAGCCATGCTCGAACCAGCCCATCTCGTCGCCTTTGTGCACGTCGACGTCGCAGGGAAACACGGTCGGCCCGCGCGTCTGCGCATTCAGCGTGCGGTCGATGCAATGCAGGCGAAGGCTGGCGACCAGAATGGCGGCGACCGGCACAATCGTCAGCGCTTCGCCGGACGTGAGCCGCGTCTCGATCACCGCGCGTTCGTTCTTGCAAAACAGACGCTCGACCCGCTTCAGCGCGATCGGATTGACATTCCAGGTGTCGCCCGAGATGAAAGTCACCCGCTCGACCCTAGAGTCGGCCGGCGCGTGGAAGCGGTGATACATGCTCGAGGTCAGCCGAAGCGTGATGAAGCGGCCGTTGCGATGCCGTTCAACCACCTCGTCGTCGCCGAGCAGGTCCTTCAACGAGTAATTGGCGCCCTTGATCTGGAACAGTTCCGTGTCTTCGATCGCGCCATGCGCGCCGATGATGGCATCGCTCGGGCTCGCGACGATGGAAGCGTCTTGATCGAACGGGCGCAAACCGTCCTTCAGCTCGCGCGTGAAGCAATCGTGCAGGCTCTTGAATTCGGTCTTTTTGGCCTCAGAGAGGTCGAGGTCGGAAAACAGCCGCCAGCAGGCGATCGAGGCGGCGCAAACCAGCGGGTTCTCGATCTGGCTGAACCAGCCCATAAAACGGGTGACGGCGGCGCGCGGAATCCGGTTGGTCAGGAGGAAATTAACGTTCTCCTGTTCCGTCACGGCTGTAATGATTCCCTTGATTGTCATGAATCTGTCAGATGGAGGCGCTAGCGCTTCTGGCATGGATTCGTCTCTCCCGATTCTCTCATTGTCCGCCGTGGCGGTGGCCGGCGCCGCCGCCACCCTGCCCAGGATCAAGGCGCGCCTCGAATTGTCGCGCGCCAAGCACCGCTCGCTGAGCGGACATTCGAAGATGTCCCGCCGGGTAGCACGCCTGCTGCCGTTCTACGAATTTTCCGCCGATAAATATTTCAACGCCGACGGCGCGCCGCCGGAAATCGCCAGCCAGCGCAAGGATGCCTTCTTTGCGCTCGCCAAACTCTATGCCGAGCGTTTCGCTAAGGGACGGCAGATGACGGCGGAAGCCGTCACCCACATCTCCGACCTGCAGTTCACCCGCGCCTACCGAGTGCCGTTCCAGTTCTCGAAGCTCGTGCAGGAAAACCTCGGCACGTCCGCCTTCATGGCATCGTCCACGGGCGTCACCGTCACCGATGTCGACGGCAACCTGTTCTACGATCTGACCGGCTCCTACGGCGTCAACATCTTCGGCAACGACTTCTATAAAGAATGTATCGCCGAGGGTGAGAAGCGCGCAGAAGGGCTCGGCCCGATGCTCGGCTTCTATCATCCCGTTGTCGCCGACAATGTCCGGCGCATCTGCGACATTTCCGGCCTCGACGAAGTTTCCTTCCACATGTCCGGCACCGAAGCGGTGATGCAGGCGGTGCGGCTGGCGCGCTATCACACCAAGCGCACGCATCTGGTTCGGTTCGCCGGCGCCTATCACGGCTGGTGGGGCGACGTGCAGCCCGGCGTCGGCAATCCGATCTCGCCGCACGAGACCTATACGCTCGCCGAGATGTCGGAGAAGACGCTGCATGTGTTGCGCACGCGCCGCGATATCGCCTGCGTTCTGGTCAATCCGCTGCAGGCGCTGCATCCGAACGCCAACGCCCCCGGCGATTCCGCGCTGGTGGATTCGTCGCGAAGCGCGCATTTCGACCGCGACGCCTATACCGCGTGGCTGAAGGAATTGCGCCAGGTCTGCACCGAGCGTGGCATCGTGTTGATCCTCGACGAGGTGTTCTTGGGTTTCCGGATCGCCGCCGGTGGCGCCCAGGAATATTTCGGCGTCCGCGCCGACATGGTGACCTACGGCAAGAGCCTCGCCGGCGGTCTCCCCATCGGCGTGGTGTGTGGCACCAAGGAACTGATGCGCCGTTTCCGCGACGATCGTCCGGCCGACGTCTGTTTCGCCCGCGGCACCTTCAACTCGCATCCCTATGTCATGACCGCGATGGACGAGTTCCTGTCTCGTCTCGCGAGCCCGAATTTCCGCAGCATCTATGACGGGCTCGAAGCCACCTGGAATGGCCGCGCCGAGGCGCTCAACGCGCGGCTGGAGCAGGAAAACCTTCCCGTACGCGTCGCCAACATGTCCTCGGTCTGGACCGTGCAATATACCGAGCCTTCCCGCTACAACTGGATGCTCCAGTATTACTTGGGCGCCGAAGGGCTGGCGCTGAGCTGGGTCGGCACCGGACGGTTGATCTTCAGCCTGAACTTCACCGACGGCGATTTTGCGGAAGTCGAGCAGCGCTTTGTCGCGGCTGCGCAAAAGATGAAGCGCGACGGCTGGTGGTGGCATTCGCCCACGCTGACCAACAAGGCGATCCGCCGCCAGATCCTCAAAGAGATGATCGCCAGCAAGTTCGGGCGCTGAGGTTTTCCCATCTCTTCCCAAGGCGGGGAAAATGATTGCAGCAAGCCGCTTTCTTTTCCCTCCCCCTTGTGGGGAGGTCCGAGGCGAGCAAAGCTCGCTCGCGGGATCATCGAGAGCGCAAGCGAACGATGAGCCGGGTGGGGGTATCGTTACAAGAAAGAACCCCACCCGACCGTCGCTTCGCTCCTGCCACCCCCCCCACTGCTCGCTGCGCTCGCGGGGGAGGGATAAGAAGCAACTCATCGATTTCCCGCAAAAAAGCACATGCCCGGAACAAGCCCGGGCATGACGCAGATTGTAGCGGCGCAAAGCAAGTCTCAGGCGTGCTGCTCGGTGAGCTCGTTGTGCTCGATGATGTCGAGGCCCGGATCAATCAGCTCGCCGCGCAGCAGCGCCAGTGGCGCCTTGCGATAGAGCTGGAAGTCGTTGAAGGGGTCCGTGAGGATCTTGGTCATCCAGACGAGGCCGGTTTCGACGTCGCGGATGAAGAACAGGTGCACGGTGCGGAACAGAAGACCGCCGACGCCGACCACCAGCCAGATCTTGGCGACCTGCCGCATGAAATCGGCCGGGGTCGCCCAGGGCGTGAACAGGCCGAACAGCGTCGGGTCAACATAGAGCACGACCGGCGACAGAGCCCAGATCGTCATCAGCACGACCTTGCGGCGCAGGTTGTAGCCGACCTTGATCTCTTCCTTGTGCTCGTGGGTCACGTCGTTGATGTGGTCGTAGTCGCGCGGCTCGAAGAAGAAATGCCCGGCTTGGCGCGAGGTCATCGAGACCAGCCAGCCGATCAGCGCCGACATCATCGGATCGAAGAACATCATGACATAGCCGATCATGAAGCTTACGGCGCTGACGAAGTGCAGGCTCTGGTTGATCCGGCTGTGGTGATAAAAGCGATGGTCGTCCCAGCGCTGGATACGCAGCTGCTCCAGGAAATTCTTGATCATGGTCTTCCCCAAAAAGGATGAGTCGAAGGAACTCTACAGGACTTCGATGTCCGGCGTGTGACATCATCATAATGTCACACTCGGCTTTACGGCGACGCTGTCACAAAAGTCGGCCGGGCTTGAAACGCCGGCCGAAAGATCAGGCGGGTTTGGCGACCTTGCGGATCCGGACCAGCGAGAAGTGGCCGAGCGGCGGAATCAGACGGCGCTCCGCCAGTTCGACGTTCTTCGCGCCCGCCAGCCAGGTCGTGTAGCGCGACCAGGAGAATTCGGCGGTACGGAAGCCGAGATGGCGGACCACCGGCTGCAATCCCTGCTCGATGAAGCGGCGCACGCCTTCGTCAGCGCTGACACGGGTCAGGATGATCAGTTCGCCGCCCGGCCGCAGCACGCGGGCGAATTCGTCCAGCGCCACTTCCGGATTCGGCACCGCCGTGACGACATATTGCGCCATCACGACATCGAAGGAGTCGTCTTCGAATTCAAGCTTCTCGGCATCCATTACCGCAAGCCCCTCGACATTCTTCAGCTTCTGCTCGGCGACGCGCTTCCTCGCCTTGTTAAGCATCGCTTCGGAAATGTCGGTACCGAAGATGCGCACGTTCGGCGCATAGAGCGGCAGCGAAATGCCGGTGCCGACGCCGACTTCGAGCACGCGGCCACCGAGCTTGTTGGTGGCCTGGATCGCGGCGGTGCGGCCCTTCGAGAAGACCCCGCCGAACACGAGATCGTAAATCGGCGCCCAGCGGTCATAGGCCTGCTCGACCATTTCGCGGTCGAAATCCAGATGCGTGGCGTCGTCCAGTTTGATGCTCTCTGCCATAGTTGCTTTCTCGTTTTCCTTCTGAGGCCGATCTGGCGTCGCCCGATCCAGCCTTTGCTGTGGTGTTTAGCCGCCCACCGCGTGGCTTTCGGCGGTGATCGGCACGGCGCGGGGAGACCGGCTCGGCTGCAACGCACTCAAATTACCGATGAATTGCCGGGCGCTGTTTTCCCAGGAACGCTCCAGCGCGAATTGACGGCAGGTTTCGCGCGACATGTTGAGCGCGCGCAGGCAGGCGAGCCTCAGATCCCTGTCCAGCGCGCCAATCGGATGGTTGGCGATCACGTCGATCGGGCCGGTCACCGGGAATGCCGCAACCGGCGTGCCGCAGGCCAGCGCCTCAAGCTGCACGACACCGAACGTGTCGGTCAGGCTCGGGAACACAAAGACATCGGCGGCGGCCAGATGCGCGGTCAGGTCCGCGCCTTTCTTTTCGCCCAAGAATTTGACATCGGGATATTTCTGCGCCAGTTCGCGCCGCTGCGGCCCGTCGCCGACCACGACTTTGGAGCCGGGCAGGTCGAGCGACAGAAACGCCTCGATGTTCTTCTCGATCGCGACACGTCCCATGGTCATGAAGATCGGGCGCGGCAGATCGAGGTAGGCGGGGTGATCCGGATTGAACAACTCGGTATCGACGCCGCGCCCCCAGAAGCCGAGCTTGCGGAAGCCGCGTGCGGCAAGCTCATTATAAAGAGAGGGCACCGCGACCATCGTCGTCGCCGCCGCGTTATGAAACCGGCGCAACACCGCATAGGTGACGGACGCCGGAATGATCGAGCGGACCGCGATATATTCCGGAAACCGCGTGGTGTAGGACGTCGTAAAGGCAAGCCCGCGGCGCAGGCAATAGGCCCGCACGGCCCAGCCGACCGGGCCTTCGGTCGCGATATGAATGGCTTCAGGAGCCGCCGCCTCGATACGCTGCGCGATCTCGCGCCGGTTGGTCCACGCAACCCGCAAACCCGGATAGGTCGGCAGCTCCATTGAGGGAAATCCCTCGGGCGTCAGGAATTCGATTTCGGCGCCGAGCGAGCTCGCTGCACGCTTGAGCGAGGTCAAACTCCGCACCACGCCGTTAACCTGTGGGTGCCAAGCGTCTGTCGCAATCAAGATTCGCATCGGCCAGCGCCCCTTTCCGAAGTTCGTTGCACCTCAGCACCCACCTTTCGCGAACTTCGGAAAGTAATGGGCACTAGCAAATTTAAGACTCTAGTACCGCTTTCCATTTGAAGTCCCCGAACCGGATTCGCCGCTTGCGGTGCGGGGACTTCGAATGGGCGGCACTAACGCCTCGTTGATTCTTTAAGGGGCGACGTTGTGCCAGAGATATTTCAAGCGTGTGACGTCATAGAGGTTAACGGTCCTGAATTTGGTATGCCGGGTCTGTTTTCCCGTTTTCCAGCCCTTCATGACAGTGAGATGAAATAATTGATGAACGTGGAGAGGGCATTTTGGGCCTATGCCGAAAATGTCCGGAAATGATTTGCGGTTATGAATCGCCGCCAACGACGCACGGAAACCGTGCGCACAAGAGATCAACAGAACAAGAAATCGACAGGAAACGGCAGATGTTTGCTTGCAGCGCCTTCAGACCAAAGATCCGTCGCGCGTTCGCAACTGTTACGCTGACCGCTGGCGTGACAGTCTTGGCTGGTTCGGCGATCGCCGTGCCGTTCCCGTTGTTTCCCTTTGCGGTGCCGGAACCGCCGCAAGCGGTTCAACCGGTGCCGTCCGACGAGCCGGACGCACCGTTCGAATTGCCGGCGCGCTTCAAGCGCCAAGTCGTCAACTATTCGACCCGCGAGGCGGCCGGCACCATCATCATCGATACCCCCAACACTTATCTTTATTATGTGCTCGGTAACGGGCAGGCGATCCGCTACGGCATCGGCGTCGGCCGCGAGGGCTTCACCTGGTCTGGCACGCAGACGATCACGAAGAAGGCCGAGTGGCCGGACTGGACTCCGCCGCCGGAGATGATCGCGCGCCAGCCTTATCTGCCGCGCCAGATGGCCGGCGGCCCCGGCAATCCGTTAGGCGCGCGGGCGATGTATCTCGGCGGCACCGTCTACCGCATTCACGGCACCAATGCGCCTTCGACCATCGGTACCCATGTTTCCTCCGGCTGCATCCGCCTGATCAATCCCGATGTCAGCGATCTCTATTCGCGGGTCAATGTCGGCACCAAGGTGATCGTGCTGCCGATGGATCGCCGCGCGGAGAACCCGTTCGGCCGACAGGGCTGGTCAAAACAGCCCACTTAAACTGGGTCAATCGGTCACAAACCGACTAAAAGGCACGGACCCTTTCATCGTGCCAGGCATTTAACCAATGCAGCATTTCGCTGCTCGGAGAGCAGCGCGATGTTTGGCCCCTTTTTCTCGACCGTGTCCCTGGCATTTGAATCCGGCAACGTCATTGGTCTTCGAATGATGAAGATCATGTCTGGCGGCAGCGGCTCGCATGACGAAGCGAATCTGATGGTGACGGAAAAGGTGCAGGCTATGATAGAGGCCAGTGCAAGCCTTTTGTCCGGAGCCACGGCAAGCAGTGTTGTTGATCGGTTTCGAGAACACGTCGCCGCAAACGCCAAGCGACTGTCGCGTTAAACTTGGCTTGAAGCCTTACTTGGCCGCCCGCCATCTGCAGCGCGAGAGGGACGGCCGGGAGGTCGCCCGGTACGCCCGATAGATCGATCCGGGATACCGATGCATCGGGCGCGTTCCCCCACGCGCCTTTCTTTTGCATTTCCGGCCAGCAATCATTCCACCACAATGCGGCCAAGGCCTTGAGCTATATCGTATTTCCTCAAGGCCGGGTCCGCCGCTCTAGCGCCCTCCACCCCGGCCCTATAGACTCTCCTTGAATCAGTCCGGGGGGACGATGCGTCTTAACGCCATTTTGCTCGCGATCGCGGTGGTCGCGGTCTCGTTCTTCGTTAGCCTGAAAGCGATGGACTGGTTTTCGCCGCGCGGCGTGGACGTTCGGCTGACCCGAGCCGACCTGCCTCCGTTGCCGCCCGCCCCCCGCAGTTCCGTAATTCTGGCCCAGGTGGTCATTCCCATCACCGCGATCCGCGATGCGGCCGATCGCGGCGCGCCGCGCAATTTTTCCGGCAAGGCCGACAACCCGGTATCGCAGGTGCTACAAAACGCCGATATCGGCTGGACCGCCTCGCGCGGGCCGATCGGGATCACCGGCGGCCAGGACGTGCTGTCGCTGAACACGGCGCTCAACGGAAAGCTCAACGTCACGGGCTCGCTGGCGGCGAAGGCCACCGGCGCGGTCGGGGACGCCATCGGCGGACTGCTCGGCGGCAATGTCGCCAAGCAGATCGGCAGCATCAACATCAAGAACGTCAATGCCTCTGCCGAGATCAAGGGTAATGTGACGGTCACGGCACGGCCGAAGTTCGCAGCCAACTGGCGGATCGAGCCCAATCTGAACGGAAGTGTGAATCTCGGCGACACCAGCCTGTCGGTGGCCGGCGCAAAGCTCAACGTGCCCGCCCAGATCAAGCCGGTGCTCGACAAGAATGTCGCCGACCAGATCAACGCCGCAAGCAACCGCATCCGCAACGATCCGTCCTTCGAGCGCAATGCGCGGATTCAATGGAGCCGGGCCTGCCGTTCGATTCCGCTGACGGCAGGCAACTCTTCGGCGCCGCCGCTCTGGCTTGAGTTGCGGCCGACGCGGGCGGTGGCGGTGCAGCCGAGCATCAGCGCGACCGCGATCAACATGACGCTCGGCATCGAGGCGGAAACCCGAATCACGCCGAAACAGACCACGCCGATGTGCCCGTTCCCCGACAAGATTTCGATCGTGCCGCCGACGCAGCCGGTGGTGAGCATCGGAATCCCGATCGACATCCCCTTTGCCGAAGTCGACAAGCTCGTGGAAGCGCAATTGATCGGGCGCAACTTTCCCGAAGACGGATCGAGTTCGGTGAACGTGACCGTGAAGCACGCGCAGGTCTCCGCCTCGGGCGACCGGCTGTTGATCTCGCTTCTGATCAACGCCAAGGAGAAGGCAAGCTTCCTCTCGTTCGGCGGCGAAGCCACCGTGCAGATCTGGGGCCGGCCGGTGCTCGATCAGGCGAACCAGATCCTGCGGCTCACCAATGTCGAAATGGCGGTGGAGTCGGAGGCCGCCTTCGGACTGCTGGGCGCGGCGGCGCGCGCCGTTATGCCGCATCTGCAAAAGACGCTGGCCGAGAAGACCACCGTGGACCTCAAGCCGTTCCTGGGTGACGCGCAGAAAATGGTCGCAGGCGCCATCTCGGATTTGCAGAAGAACGACGCCTCGGTGCGGGTGACCGCGGATATTGCGAACCTCGCGCTTTCCGACATCGCCTACGATTCCAAGACGCTGCGTCTGATCGCGGAGGTCTCCGGTACCATCAACGTCATGGTGGCGGCGCTGCCGGGTCTTTGAGCCCCTCTTAACCTCCCCGCCTCCCCTAACGCTTCTGGAGCCGCCGAAGAGCGCAAGGTTAATGCGCGACCTGCCTGACGTTCAGGCTTTGCGGGGCCCGCCGAAGCCGGTTAAAACAGGCGATCAAAAACAAAAAACAGCCAGATAACTCCGAGAGGGAACATGATGAAATCATTTGCAGCCACGTTAATGGCCGGGCTTGCCATCGTCGCGTCAGGTGGCGCCGCAAACGCGCAAATTTCCGACGACGTCGTCAAGATCGGCGTCTTGACCGACATGTCGAGCCTTTACGCCGACGCTACCGGCAAGGGTTCGCTCGCCGCCGTGCAGATGGCGGTCGCCGATTACGGCGGCAAGGTAAAGGGCAAGCCGGTCGAAGTGATCGCGGCCGACCACCAGAACAAGCCGGACGTCGGCGTTTCCATCGCCCGCAACTGGTATGACAACGAGAAGGTCGATGCGATCTTCGACGTACCGACCTCCTCGGTCGCGCTGCCGATTTCGGCGCTGACCCGCGAGAAGAACAAGATCCACATCAATTCCGGCGGCGGCACCTCCGATCTCACTGGCGTTGCCTGCTCGCCCAATACCGTGCACTGGACCTACGACACCTATTCGCTCTCCAACGTCGCCGGCAAGGCGATGGTCAAGCGCGGCGAGGACACCTGGTTCTTCATCACCGCCGACTACGCTTTCGGCATGGCGCTGGAGCGTGACGCGGCCAATGTCGTCAAGGAGAACGGCGGCAAGGTGCTGGGCGACGTCCGCCATCCCTTGAACTCGTCCGACTTCTCCTCGTTCCTGCTGCAGGCGCAGGCCTCGAAGGCCAAGGTCATTGGACTTGCGAATGCCGGCGGTGACACCACCAACGCGCTGAAGCAGGCGGCCGAATTCGGCATCATGCAGGGCGGCCAGAAGATGATCGCGTTGCTGCTGGAAATCACCGACGTGCATTCGCTCGGCGTCAAGGCGACGCAGGGCCTGATCGTCACCGACGCATTCTATTGGGATCAAGATGACGAGTCGCGCGCCTTCTCCAAGCGCTTCAACGACAAGGTCGGCCACATGCCGACCATGATCCAGGCCGGGCTTTATTCGGCGACCATGCATTACCTCAAGGCGATCGATGCCATCGGCACCGACGACTCGATGAAGGTGATGGCGCAGATGCGGGAAACGCCGGTCAACGATTTCTTCGCCAGGAACGGCAAGATCCGGATCGACGGCCGCATGGTCCACGACATGTATCTGTTCGAGGTCAAGAAGCCCGAAGAATCCAAGGGCGAGTGGGATCTTTACAAGCTGCTCGCCACGGTTCCGGGCGACGAGGCGTTCCGTCCGCTCGACAAGGGCAATTGCCCGCTGGTGAAGACGAACTGAGGCTCGCCAATTTCACCGAGGCATCCACAAAAAAGGCCCCGACCGAAGTCGGGGCCTTTGATTTTCTGGATGACCGCGTTCGTCAATACTTCGCCACGACCGGCCCAAGCGGGGTAATCGGATCGAACTTCAGTGAAAAGCGCGCCTGAACGACGTCGGCGCTGGTCCTGATGGTACGACAGTCGACAGAGCAGAAGGCGACGCCATCCACCGGGCTGATCATCGTGGCCGTGCCAAGGTCGACATGCTTGTACTCCAGACCGACGATGATCGCGGTTTGCCTGCCCTTCCAGACGGCATAGTCGACGCCGGCACCAGCGAACCAGCCATCCCGGCGCTTGCTAAGGTTATCCTGAATACCGCCCGCGCTCATAGCACTGGTATTGATTTCGCCGCTTGCGTAACCGCCGGTGCCGTAGAAGAGGAAGTCCCGGAACGCGTAGCCGACACGCGGACCCACGGTGAAAACACTCGCCACGCCGGCTGCGCAGCTGAAGGCGACATTGGGACAACCCGTATTCGGCGCGCCGGTGACCTGCGTGTCATCAAAGCCGCTGAACCAGGCGAGATCCAGGCCGAGCACCCAGTTGTTGCTCCACTGATATTGGGCCCCGGCATGAAAGCCGCCGACGCCGAACGACCCATCGTGGCCGAAGTTACCTATCAGGGTTTGTGGAATTCTGTTGGGCCAGAAGGCGCTCTGAGATGTCCACGTGCCTCCGAAGTTGGCTCCGACGTAAACACCGGTCCAGCTGAATTCAGGGACGATGCACTGGCGGCGCTTTGACCGGCAAATCCGCAGCGACCGCCGCGGTGGTTCCGAAAGCCAAAGCGGAAAGCAGCAATGCGATTTTCTTCATGACACCTCCCAATGACTTCTAAAAAAGCTGCCGCTAGCATAGCGCCAACGCTTCCGAAGGCGACGAATACCTCTACGCTTGCGCGGTTCCACAGCGTTTTGCTGCCGCGAGTGATCCGCTTGCAACAAAATGAAACAAATATTCTCTACGCGACCAGACCTGACCAAGTTGCCGCACTGCAAAAAACGCGCCCGGCAAACCGGACGCGTTTTCTGTATTCGGAAATCCGAACTCGAGCCTGTTCGTCGGTGTGGCAACTCCGACGTTCCTTTTCAATTTCGCCGCCAGTTCTTCGAAGGAACGTCACAGTCAAAGCCACACTGAAATCGCATGGTTGCTAGTGTCCTTTTTGGTTCTGACATTCGTAAAAGTGTCCGCAGCGATGTCGTGCGAATGTCAGAACCGGGACACTAGTCCTCGAATTTGAACGAGACGTTGAGCTTGGCGCGGTAGGCTTCAACCTTGCCCTTGGCATCAAGTTGCAGGTCGAGCTTGACGACTTCGGCGACGCGAAGATCTCGCAGAGATTTTCCGGCCCTTTCGATGGCGGCCCCGGCAGCCTTCTCCCATGATTCCTGGCTGGTACCGATCAGTTCAATGACTTTGTAGACGCTCTCAGCCATGTCGTCCTCCCGTTCGATGTTAGGCAGGACGCAGGTGCTCCTGCCGCTTGGGAGCGTAGCATCGGGATATCGGCGCTGAAAGGCGCAAAGCTCCCAACAAATACTCCAAAATGAAGCGCGCCCGGCAAAAACTGGACGCGCTTTTGTCCTGCGATCTCTATCTACGCAGAGACGACAATTCTTCCTGCGTCAGTCAATTCGAATACTTGAACTCCGGCATTGCGGTCAGCTCATCCTTGGTCGCGTTGAACACCGCATGATCCGGATACCACGGATTGGCCTTGGCTGTAGCCGGACCACCGGCGGAGCCGGTGGTGGTCGAGGCAGGCGGAGCCGGCGGATTCATCATGGTGCCGCCACCGCCATTCGGCGCGGCGGTAGAGGCCGTGCCGGCGTAAACGATCGGCTCGTCGACGAATTTCACCTTGTCCAAGGAAACTGCGACCAGGTGCTCGCCCATGCCGAGGAAGCCGCCGACGCCAAGCACGACCGCCTTGATGTTCCCGCTCTTGTCGATCAAGAAGTCGTTGATCGAACCGAGCTTCTCTTTGTTGTCGTTGTAGACGGAAATACCAACGACCTTCGAGGCACGCCAGTCACCTTGCAGCTGGGAAGCTGACATCGTGTCGGACGCCGCCGTATTGGCGCGATCGGTGGTCGGGGTCGGGGTTTGCGCCGAGGCCACCGTTGCCAGCAACGCTGTACCGGCCAAAGCTGCCGTGAGTGTTTTTACAAACATGTGCTTTCTCCATCAGTCGAAACGTGAAGAGAAAACACGATGAAGCTGTCGCCGTTCCGTTGTTCCCCTAATTTCGGTTTGCGTGCGGTGCGGCGTACATGTTCCGCAGGAACCAAAGTTCAACCAAAGTTCCTGGTCCGATCATGTTGGCAGCGGTGAAGTGAAGATCAGGTTCTGCCCAAGAGCTCAATATCGGCCACGGCTGAAGGCTGCATCACGGCGCGAAATTCCACGCCGTGCAGATGGATCGTCGGCGACACCCCGAAGTAACCGCCGCCAAACACCTTCAGACGAAGCTCCAGTTCGCTCTTCGAAATGTCGAGTGGAATCTCGCACATCGCGCGATAGCATTTGCGCGAATATTTTCTGTTGGCCCACTGCACCGGTAGCGCCGGCGGTGGGACAACATCCGATGCCAGCCATTTCGCCATGCGCCAGAACAGGAACGCCAGGTGCGCGTAGGCAAGACCTTCGAGGCCGAGCACGGAGGTGTGCGGCGGAATCGGAAACGACGCGAACTCGAGAATCGGACCGGCGTCGACCTGCTCGACCATCATGTGCACCGTGGCGCCGAATTCGGTGGCCTGGTCGTAGAGCGCAAAATGCGAGGGCGCCCAGCCGGGATAACTCGGCGGCCCCGGATGAAAATTGAAGGCGCCGTAGCCGAGTTGGCTCAAGATCGAGCCGGGCACGATCACCGGCGTTACGAAAGCGACCAGCCGCGAGCGGGCCAGTACGTCCGCGTTCACGTCCGCGAGTTCGCTCGACCGTTCGACCGGCAGCACAGTGAGCGCCGGGTTGTGCCCGAGAAGAGCCGCCGGCAAAACCGTTCGTTCGACCGGGCCGGTAAGGAGAATGACGGTATCGAACATGAGTTTTTTGTAAGACTTCTTGCCGACGACCCCGTGCTAAGAATCACCCGGAGCTGCGGAATCATCTTTCCGGTGACGCGCTCGCATTGCAAAAGCGGACATGTTGCATCGTGTTGCGTCTGCGAGATCGGAAATATCTGGAAACAAAAAAGTGGCCACGTTGCCGTTATTCTCAGGCAGAGGACTCATGATGCCGCCCGTGCCGCCTAACATCCTTGTCGTGGAAGACGACCGCGAGACGCGGGCTCTGATCGCGAAATATCTCCGCACCAACGCCTGCAACGTCACGACCGCCAACGACGGCCGCGAGATGGCCCGCGCTTTGACCGACCATCGCGTCGACCTCGTGATCCTCGACGTGATGCTGCCCGGCGAGGACGGCTTGAGCCTGTGCCGGAAAATCCGCAGCGAGTCGCAGGTGCCGATCATCATGCTGACCGCGCGCGGCGAAGACGTCGATCGCATTCTCGGCCTCGAAATGGGCGCCGACGATTATCTTGCAAAACCCTTCAATCCCCGCGAACTGCTCGCCCGTATCAATGCCGTGCTGCGCCGACAGGCCGCGGCCCAGACCGCAAGCGCAGTGATGGGCGCCACCGTGCTGACCTTCCAGGGCTGGCGGATCGATTTCCGCCTGCGCGAATTGCGCAATCCGGCCGGCGCGCGCGTGGCAATGACGTCGGCCGAATTCGATCTGCTTCGTGCTTTCTGCGAGCGGCCGGGCCGGGTCTTGTCGCGCGACAGTCTGCTCGATTTGACGCAAGGCCGCAGCGCCGGCTCGTTCGAGCGCTCGATCGACGTGCTGGTGAGCCGCATCCGCCGCAAGATCGAAACCGATCCGCAGGATTCCAGCATGATCAAGACCGTGCGCTCGGGCGGATATCTGTTCACGCCGACGGTGGAGGCGGCATCCGCGCCTCTCGATGCCGTCAAATGAAGCTGGTCGATTTCCTGAACTTGAGAACCATCGGCGGCCAGATCACCGCGCTGGTGATCGCATCGATCGTCGCCATTCATCTGATCCTGACCATCCTCTTCCTGATCAGCCGTCCGGATCAGGAGCCGCCCGATCCCGGCATTGATCGCGGTCACGCGCAGTTTGGCGCGGCCGTGCAACTGCTTGGCGCCGCGGCTCCCGCCGATCGCCCGCGGCTGATGAGCGATCTGGCGCGCGCCTTTCCCAAGCTCGACATCGAACCGTTGCCGCCGGGTTCTGTTCCCGCCGAAGCGGGTGACATGGAAGGTCTCGACCTGCGCGGCCTGCACCGGCGGCTCGACAGCAGCTATCGCATTTTTCCTCTCGCCAATGACCAGAAACACCAGAAGGTCGGCATTGCGCTGCCCGACGGCAGCCTGATCTCTGCGCGGGTATTGCGCGACCCGCGGCCGCGGCCGTTCTGGGCCGGATCGTGGATCGCGACGCTGTTGTTTGCGATCGTCAGCGTCAGCCTGCTCAGCCTGTGGGCGGCACGCGCGCTGACGGCGCCGCTGTCGGCCTTTGCCAGGGCGGCCGAGAGTTTCAGCGTCAACGGCGCGGCCGCAGCACTTCCCGAGCGCGGGCCGGAAGAAATCCGGTTTGTCGCCAAGGCGCTGAACCGGATGCGCGAACGCATCACCGTATTGATCGACGACCGCACCAAGATGCTCGCCGCCATCAGCCACGATCTGCGGACGCCGATCACGCGGATGCGGCTGCGGGCGGAGTTCATCGAGGACGAGGTGCATCGCCGCCGCATGATGAGCGATCTCGACCAGATGCGCTCGATGCTGGAATCGGTGCTGTCGTTTCTGCGCAACGACCGCAAGCTCGAAGCGATGACCCTGACCGACATCGCCTCCACGCTGCAACTCGTCGCCGACCAGTTCTCCGACATCGGCCACAAGGTGTCCTACGAAGGGCCGGAACACGCGATGGCGACGGTGCGGCCGGACGACCTGACGCGCAGCGTCACCAACCTCGTGGAAAATTCCGTCAGATACGGCGCGCTCGCCACCATTCGTCTGGTGGCCTCGCCCGACACGGCGACCATCGAGGTCGAGGACGACGGTCCGGGCATTTCCGATGCCCGCAAGGAAGTGATGCTGGAGCCGTTCGTGCGCGG
The DNA here is from genome assembly GCF_049519115.1 of Bradyrhizobium sp. Lineage (GTDB taxonomy): Bacteria > Pseudomonadota > Alphaproteobacteria > Rhizobiales > Xanthobacteraceae > Bradyrhizobium. The sequence goes on along the minus strand of NZ_JBEKRB010000046.1, from coordinate 24,059 downwards.
CGACGACGCCCGCAACATGGACGACACTACCGGCTTCGGGCTCGGCCTTTCGATCGCGCGCGCCGTCGCGCTGGCGCATGGCGGCAAGCTGTCGCTGCACGACCGGCAACCGCACGGGTTGATCGTGCGCATCGAGCTGCCGGTGCGGCAACAAAGCCGAAAATCGGCGGCGTGAAATCAGGCGGCGATCGCTTCGCCGTCCGCCTCTTGGGGTTCAAAATAGGCCACCGACTCGAAACGATAGTCGCAGGCCATGCAGCGCCAGAGATAGAAGGTGCGGCCGACTTCGTGCTCGACCCATTCCGGCAATGCGATCGATCTGCCGCACTGGGCGCAGGGATTTTTCCGGGGCAATGAACGGAGTCCGATTCCGGGCATGACGTAGCTCCCGTTTGCAGGTCTTTGGTGACCAGGTCTCTGATGAGATGTCTGTGTCTCGCACCTGAACGCGATGGGACAGTCATGCTGTCAGACCGGCGCGCCTCGGGCGTGCGGGTTGTGAACCGGCAATGGGGCAAATCAGCGGCAATGTCGTCACGACGCGGCGTCGTGATGAATCAAATTCGTTTATCGTTTGAATTTACTTCGCGTTTCCAATTCACTTCACAGCGGGTTCCGCCGTGTGCAGCGCACCCGCCTTGCGAAGGTGGATTGTGGCGACGTCGTCGCTGTAGATTTTCTGCCAGCCGTCGATGTGATCGAGCAGTTTGGTCGCGGCACTTTGCGTGCGCATCAACGTCGCCTGGATCTGATACTCGCCCAGCAGACGGAATAGATTTTCCGGCTCCATCAGGCCGGAAGCATTGTTGTGATCGACAAAGAATTTCTCGCCGTAGAGTTCGGTGCGGCCGTCGATGAAGGGCGCAACGCCGCTCGCAATCAGATAACCGCCGAAGTCGTAGTCATTGAAGACGCGTTCGAGGTTGAGCTTCTTCAATTCGGCCACCGCCACGACCGGCGAATTGCTGGTGTTGGGCGCGAAACGATGCATCTCGGCAAAGATCAGCGTGCCCGCCGCCAGCACCACCGCAAAGCAGGCGACGATCACCCCGCGCACGGGCCGCAGCGAAGGCAAGGAGGTTTCCGGGCCGCCGATCTGAGGCGCAAGAGGGGCAGCGAGAACCAGCGGCGACAGCAGCGCCAGGATTTCCGCGGCGCGTCCCTGCGAAAGCGCCATGTGAACGAGCCCGAGCAGGATCACGATGCGGATCGGCGGCAGGACGATGCCGCGATAGAGCGCGAGCCCGATGGCGCCGAGCAGGCAGATCTCGAACGGACGCACCGTGGTGAAATCGGCCGCCCGCCATTCGGTGATCAGCGGCAAGGCGCTGCCGAGCGCCAGGATCTTCCGCGACGCCAGCAGCGATTCCCAGCCATAGGGGGTGCAGCAGCCGGCGCCGAGCGCTAGCCCCGCGAATAACGCCCATCGCGCCGCCAGCTTCATCCGGTCGCCGGCTTGCGCGTTGATCACGGCATCAAGCGCGATCGGCGCGACCATCATCACACCGAAGACAAAGCCGCCATGGAGGTTGGCCCACAGCGCCATCAACGGCAGCAGCCCGAACGACGGCGCGGTGCGCCGGTCGGCGGCCGCGATCAATTCGCCGATCCAGGCGACCATGATCGGCAAAGCCAGCACATGCGGCCGCGCCAAAAGATGCGGCGCCGTCAGCGCCAGCGCGACTGCGACGAAAATCAACGCCGCGCTCTCGTTCAGGCTTCGGACCAGGTATCGCGCCAACAGCGCGAAGGTCGCGGCACTCGCGGTCGCGGCCAGCACCACCAGCCCAGTCCAGCCGAACCACGCATAGACCTCGGCATAGAGAACCTGCGCCAGCCACTGCGTCGAAATCCAGGGCGCGCCGCGCATGGTGAAGGAATAGATGTCGGTGTGGGGCACCGCGTGATGGTCGAGGATCCACTGCCCGACCGTGATCTGCCACTGCGTGTCGGGATCGAGCAGCAGGCGATCGCCGCTGATGATCAGCACCGCATAGGTCACGACGCCGACCCATAGCGGCAACGATCCGCGTATGATCTTGGTGTCTGGCGCGATGTCGGCGGTGGCCAACGACATGGAAACGTTCCGCAATGTCCTTTTAATTGAGCATGATCTATTCGGAAAACCGCTACACACTTTTCCGGCCCAGGCTCGAGACTCGCCGCGGATCGAAGCACATCAGGGCATAATTCCTGGTAAACCGGACTTGCGCGATTGGCATACACCCAGGGAAGAAAGCTGGCTTTTCGCCATATCCTCGCCGCCTCCGTCGCATTCCATACGCGAACCGGCCGGCTTTCGGCCGAAGGGTCACCTATTCCATGAAGCCTCTGTTAACCCTCACCTCGCTCGCTCTGGCGATCGCCCTGCTCTGCCCAAGCGGGGCATTCGCCCAGCGCAGCCAATATGAAGAGATGGTCGCCAAGCATGCACAGGCCAATGGCGTCCCTGTGACGCTGGTGCATCGGGTGATCATACGCGAGAGCCGTTATGACGCTTCGCTGGTCGGACGCGGCGGCACGATTGGCCTGATGCAGATCAAGCTCGCGACCGCGCGCAGCCTCGGCTACACCGGCACCGCCGAAGGACTGCGCGACCCCGACACCAATCTCGCTTATGCGGTAAAATACCTCGCCGGCGCCTATCGTGCCGCCGGCGGCGATCACGACCGGACCGTCCGTTACTATGCCGGCGGCTATTACTACGCCGCCAAACGGCAACGGACGGAATCGCGCGTCCCGGATGCAGTGCGCAGTGACGTCATGCCCCGCTGAACGGGTCCCGGGCGCGTTGCACTGCGTCCTGGGCACGCCTGCGAAGCGCCCCGGCCATGCAATCGGCGATGTTCCCGCTTCTACGCGTTGACACTGCTGCGCATCGGCCTAAATTGAGGTTGTTCCGAGGGGAGCTCCGATGAGGAGCTGAGAGACCGCATCCTCTATCCCGTTTCACGGGTCCAGAGACCGCGGTGACCCTTTGAACCTGATCCGGGTCATGCCGGCGAAGGGACAGGGATGTACCAGAGTTCGACGAGCCCACGGGGGCAATCCCCGATTTCCGTCATCGGCGCCGGCATTGCAGGCGCCTGGCAGGCGTTGCTGTTTGCAAGCTCCGGCCGCAGCGTCACGCTGCAAGAGCGCAGTGACGCCGCGATGACGCAATCCACCAGCCACTGGGCCGGCGGCATGCTCGCGCCCTGGTGCGAGGCGGAAGGCGCCGAGCCCGCGATCGTGCGCCTCGGCCTGCGCTCCCTGAAACTCTGGCGCGATTACTTTCCGCAAACCCCGTTCAACGGTTCGCTGGTGGTGGCGCATGCGCGCGACCGCGCCGATTTCGAACGCTTCGTGCGGCTGACCAGCGGTTATCGGCGATTGGATGCGCAAGGCGTCAGCGAAATCGAGCCTTCGCTGGAGGGGCGTTTTCGCGAGGGTCTTTTTTACGCCGACGAAGGTCATGTCGAGCCGCGAAAAATCCTTCCCGAATTGCATGCGCGCATCCGCGAGGCCGGCGGCGCCATCGAATTCAACAGCGACGTCGACCCCGCTGATATCGAAGGCATCGTGATCGATTGCCGGGGGCTTACGGCACGCGACAAACAGAGCGAGCTTCGCGGCGTCAAGGGCGAGCTCATTTTGATTGAAACCGATGAAGTCGAACTGTCACGTCCGGTGCGGCTGATCCATCCGCGCTTTCCGCTCTATGTGATCCCGCGCGGCGACCACCGCTTCATGCTCGGCGCGACATCGATCGAAAATGAAAGTAGCGGCGTCAGCGTCCGCTCCGCGCTTGAGCTGTTGGGCGCGGCCTACGCGGTGCATCCGGCCTTTGCCGAAGCCCGTATCCTCGAATTCGGCTCGGGGCTTCGCCCCGCCTTTCCCGACAATTTGCCGCGCATCGCGGTGAACAACGAGAAGATCGCGGTGAACGGGCTTTACCGCCACGGCTTCCTGCTGGCGCCGGCGCTGGCCGAGCTGACGCTCGGTTATGTCGAGCGCGGCACCATCGATAACGAGGTGATGCGATGCGCGTGATCATCAACGGCGAGGCGCGCGAGATCGCCTCGATGAGCGTCGACGCGCTACTCGGCGAACTCGACTATGAAGGCACGCATTTTGCGGTCGCAGTGAATTACGACGTGCTGCCGAAGAGCCGCTGGGCCGAGACGCAGCTCAAGAGCGGCGACGAGGTCGAGATCATCACGCCGCGGCAGGGAGGATAAGGATGGTATGCGCCACGACTGCGCTGTCGTCCCTGCGAAAGCAGGGACCCATACGCCGTGGCGCCTCTGTTCGAGCACCGCTGGTCGACAATTCCCGCAACAACGGGGGCCGGTGGTTATGGGTCCCGGCTCGCGCTTCGCTTGGCCGGGACGACGAGGATAGACGCTGATGCTGAATTTCTACAACAAAACCTTCACCTCCCGCCTGCTGATCGGCACGGCGCTGTATCCCTCGCCGGCGATCATGCAGAGCGCGATCCGCGCCTCGGCTGCCGAGATCGTGACCGTGTCGCTGCGGCGCGAGGCGGCCGGCGGCAAGACCGGCGATGCGTTCTGGAATCTGATCCGCGAGCTTGGCGTGACGGTGCTGCCGAACACCGCCGGTTGCCGCAGCGTGCGCGAAGCGGTGACGACGGCGAAACTCGCGCGCGAGCTCTTCGCCACCTCCTGGATCAAGCTCGAAGTGATCGCTGACAACGATACGCTGCAGCCCGACGTGGTCGGCCTGGTCGAAGCGGCTGATATCCTGATCAAGGACGGCTTTGAGGTGTTCCCCTATTGCACCGAGGATCTGTCAGTCGCCATGCGGTTGGTCGATGCCGGCTGCAAGGTGGTGATGCCGTGGGCCGCGCCGATCGGCAGCGCGAAAGGCATCATCAATCCGGACGCGCTGAAATTGCTGCGCGACCGTCTGCCTGACATCGCGCTCGTGGTCGATGCGGGTCTGGGCGCGCCGAGCCACGCCACCCGCGCGCTCGAACTTGGTTACGACGCCGTGCTGCTCAACACAGCGATCGCGAAAGCCACCGATCCCGTCGCGATGGCACATGCCTTTAGACACGGCGTCGAGGCCGGCCGCGCCGCCTTTGAGGCCGGTCTGATGGAAGCACGCGACTTCGCCTCCCCTTCAACCCCTGTCGTTGGGACCCCGTTCTGGCATGCCGTATCCTGACCGCTTTTATCCCGTCGTCGATAGCGTCGCCTGGGTCGCGCGGCTCGCGCTGCTTGGCGTCGGCACCATTCAGCTCCGCGCCAAGAACCTGAGCAAATCGGATGCGCTGCAGACCGTGAAGGACGCGCTTGACGTTATCCATGGCACCAACGCAAAGCTCGTGGTCAATGACTATTGGCGCGCGGCGATCGAGGCCGGCGCGAAGCACCTGCATCTCGGCCAGGAAGACCTCGCCGACGCCGACGTCGCCGCCATTCGCGACGCCGGGCTCACGCTCGGCATCTCGACCCATGACGATGCGGAGCTTGAGACCGCGCTCGCCGCCAAACCCGATTATGTCGCGCTCGGCCCGATCTTTCCGACCACGCTGAAATCGATGCGGTTCGCACCACAAGGGATTCCGAAGATCACCGAATGGAAGAAGCGCGTCGGCCACCTTCCGCTGGTGGCGATCGGCGGCATCAAGCTCGAACATGCGCCCGAGATTTTCGCCGCCGGCGCCGATTCGATCGCGGTCGTTTCCGACGTCACCCAGAACGCCGACCCCGACAAACGCGTGCGCGCCTGGCTCAAATTGAAAGAGGCCGCGTGATGGCCATTATTCTCACCGTCATTGCGAGGAGCGAAAGCGACGAAGCAATCCAGTCTTGCTCTACGATTCTGGATTGCTTCGCTGACGCTCGCAATGACGACAACAAGCGCTTGTGCGCACCACAATTGGTAAGGAGGACCCCATGAACATTCGTCCCAACCCCGACACGACCCTTCCCGCCGTGACCACGGGCCCGTTGCCCTCCTCACGCAAGATCTTCGCAACGCCGCAAGCGGCGAGCGATCTGCGCGTGCCGTTGCGCGAGATCATTCTCTCCGAAGGCGCCGGCGAGCCGAACCTTCCCGTATACGACACCTCCGGTCCCTACACCGACCCCAGCGTCGTTATCGACGTCAATGCCGGGCTTTCGCGTCAGCGTACTGCCTGGGTGAAAGAGCGCGGCGGCGTCGAGCAGTACGAAGGCCGCAGCGTCAAGCCCGAAGACAACGGCAATGTCGGCACCGCGCACGCGGCCAAGGCCTTCAACGCGCATCACCAGCCGTTGCGCGGGCTTGACGGCCACAAGATCACGCAGCTTGAATTCGCCCGCGCCGGCATCATCACCAAGGAGATGATCTATGTCGCCGAGCGCGAGAATCTCGGACGTCAACAACAGTTGGAGCGCGCCGAAGCAGCCTTGGCCGACGGCGAAAGCTTTGGCGCTTCGGTGCCAGCTTTTGTCACGCCGGAGTTCGTCCGCAGCGAGATCGCGCGCGGACGAGCGATTATTCCATCGAACATCAACCACGGCGAACTCGAGCCGATGATCATCGGCCGCAACTTCCTCACCAAGATCAACGCCAATATCGGCAACTCGGCGGTGACGTCGTCGGTGGAAGAGGAAGTGGACAAGATGGTGTGGGCGATCCGCTGGGGCGCCGACACCGTGATGGACCTCTCGACCGGGCGCAACATCCACACCACGCGCGAATGGATCCTGCGCAACTCGCCGGTACCGATCGGAACGGTACCGATCTATCAGGCGCTGGAGAAGTGCGACGGCGATCCCGTCAAGCTGACCTGGGAGCTGTACAAGGACACGCTGATCGAACAGTGCGAACAGGGCGTCGACTATTTCACCATCCACGCCGGCGTGCGCCTGCCGTACATTCACTTGACCGCCAACCGCGTCACCGGCATCGTGTCGCGCGGCGGCTCGATCATGGCGAAGTGGTGCCTAGCGCATCACAAGGAAAGCTTCCTCTACACCCACTTCGACGAGATCTGCGACCTGATGCGCAAATACGATGTGTCGTTCTCGCTCGGTGACGGCCTGCGGCCGGGTTCGATCGCGGACGCCAACGACCGCGCGCAATTTGCCGAGTTGGAAACGCTCGGCGAACTCACGAAGATCGCATGGGACAAAGGCTGCCAGGTGATGATCGAAGGTCCCGGCCATGTGCCGATGCACAAGATCAAGATCAACATGGACAAGCAGCTCAAGGAGTGCGGCGAGGCGCCGTTCTACACGCTCGGGCCGCTCACGACCGACATCGCGCCGGGCTATGACCATATCACGTCGGGCATTGGTGCAGCGATGATCGGCTGGTTCGGCTGCGCGATGCTTTGTTACGTGACGCCGAAGGAGCATTTGGGGCTGCCCGACCGCAACGACGTCAAGGTCGGCGTCATCACCTACAAGATCGCGGCGCACGCCTCCGATCTCGCCAAGGGCCATCCGGCGGCGCAACTGCGTGACGACGCACTGTCGCGCGCGCGGTTCGACTTCCGATGGGAAGATCAGTTCAACCTCGGGCTCGATCCGGAGACCGCGTGCAAATTCCACGACGAGACGCTGCCAAAGGACGCGCACAAGGTTGCACATTTCTGCTCGATGTGCGGCCCCAAATTCTGCTCGATGAAGATCACGCAGGACGTACGCGACTACGCGGCGACGTTGAACGACCAAGAGCAAAAGGGATTTGGAGCCGAAGGCGATCAAATCCCGTCTGAAATCGAAAAAGGCATGGCGCAGATGAGCGCCAAGTTCAAGGAAATGGGCTCAAGCGTCTATCTCGACGCGGACAAGGTCAAGGAGAGCAACAAGGCGTTTTGAAGTACGCGGAACGCCGTGGAAAAACTTCCTGACTTGCTCCGGGATGATCTAAAGCTGGTCTTCGTCGGCACCGCTGCTGGGCAGCGGTCAGCCGACGTGGGCCATTATTACGCCCATCCCGGCAATCGCTTCTGGCGCACGATCCACGAAATCGGCATAACGCCGCGCCAATATCAACCGCATGAATTTCCGAACCTGTTGGACCTCCGCATCGGTTTCACCGACATGTGCAAGACCGGTGCGGGAATGGATCATACGGCCCTCAATTTTCCCATCGACGTCCGGGCTTTCCGCGAGAAGGTGCGCCGTCATCGACCAAAGACGATCGCCTTCACCAGCAAGAAGGCCGCAAGTCTCTTCTATGGACGGTCGACGAAAACGATTGCGTTGGGCCGGCAGCCGCTCGATCAAGACTTTCCCGAGGTCTTCGTGCTGGCCTCGCCTTCCGGCGCCGCGGCCGGCCATTGGTCCGTACGGCCATGGCAGGAGTTGGCCGATTGGATCAGAGACACTTAAACTGTTTGAGGACCACCGATGCCCAACCTGACCTTCCGCCGTGCGGTCGAAGCCGACGTACCGGCCATCATCAAGATGCTTGCCGACGACAAGCTCGGCGCAGCGCGGGAAACACTCGGGCCAGAAAGCCTCCCGCGATATCTGGACGCTTTTCGCGTCATCGACGCCGATGCAAACCAGTTTCTGCTGGTCGTCGACAACGGGGGCGAGATTGTCGGGACGCTTCAGTTGACGTTTATCGCTGGCCTCGCCCGCGGCGGGTTGAAGCGTGGCCTGATTGAAGCGGTACGCGTGGCAAGCGACCGGCGCGGCGAGAAGATTGGAGAAGCCATGTTCGCCTGGGTTCTGGAAAAATGCCGGCGTGAGGGTTGCGGGATCGTTCAATTGACGACCGACAAGTCACGAACGGATGCTCATCGTTTCTATGACAGGCTGGGCTTTGAGCCGTCCCACGTCGGTTACAAGATGATGCTCTAGCGAGCTGCTGGCTGCAACACCCGTCAAAATTCGCTTTGCCGCCCCGAGATCACGCCTTTTCTAATTGCAAAAGCCGTGCTTTTGCCGCACCACCTGCGCGTCAACGCCATCACTTACGATGGGAATCGCTTGGCCTCATGATGGCCGATGCGGTATGAGGACAACATCTCAATATCCAATGGGGAGATCTTTCATGCGTCGCGTTTCCGCTTTCTGTGCCGCCGTCACCATCGCCGCCACGACCCTTGTCTCGGGCGCCGCCTTCGCGAAGCACATGCGTGCTCCGGAAAATGGCTATTACGTCATCCGCTGGAATAACACCGGCGTCTGCACGATCTGGAATACGGATCTTCAGGAAAAGCCGTGGCACTTCTTCTCTGACTATACGGTCGTCAGCAAGCCGGTGCCGACCTTCACCGAAGCCGCAGGAATCCAGGAAAACATGCGGCAGAGCCGCCATTGCACGCTCTGAGCAGGATGAGGCCAAGCGGCCCCTTCGGGTCGCGGGCGTACTGTCGATCAAGCCATTATCGATCGAGCCTAGAGGCCGGGCAATTGCCCGGCCTTCTGGTTTTGACGCCACTGACATGAAATAATATTTCCAGCACAGGGGCAGATCATGTCAGGCGCTTTTCGGCTGGAAAACTATCTGACGCGGATCGGTTACGCAGGCGCACGCTCGGTCGGCCTCGAAACGCTCAAAGCCCTTCAGGCTGCGCATCTCGAGGCGATCCCGTTCGAGGGCATCGATCCGCTGCTCCACCGCCCCGTGAGGCTCGACCTCGCCTCCGTGCAGGCCAAGCTCGTCGACGGAAGCCGCGGCGGCTATTGTTTCGAGCACAATCTATTATTCGGATCAGCACTTGACGCCATCGGCTTTCAGGTCACCGGGCTCGCCGGCCGGCCGCGCTGGATCGCCCCGCCCGGCAGTCCGCTCGGGCCGAAGACGCATATGACGCTGAAGGTCGATCTCGCCGACGGCGCTTATCTGGTCGATGTCGGCTTTGGCGCCTGTCTCCTCGACGCGCCGCTGCAACTGAAAACCGATATCGAGCAGACCACCGCGCTCGGCACCTACCGGCTCACGGCATCGGATGGCCTGTTCCTGCTCAGCGCTAAACGGCAGGCCGGGTGGCGGGACATGTACGTCTTCGACCTGCAGCCGCAAATCCAGGCCGACTACGAACTCGGCAACTGGTTCACCTCGACCAGTCCGCTGGTGCCGTTCACCACTCGGCTGGTCATGGAGCGGATCGCCGGCCGTCAGCGCTTCAAGCTGATCAATCGTCGACTCTCGACCGAGGCGCGCGACGGCGAAGTCGTTGCCGAACGCACGCTGCAAAACGCCGGCGAGTTAGGCGAGGCGATGCGTGATGTCTTCAAAGTGACGCCGCCGGTGCGGCCTGAAGAAATTTTCGGGCGCACCGGCGGCTAGATCCTCTCCGCACGTCGTTCCGGGCTTGAGCAGGGACGACCACCAAAGGCTAGCGTATCGAAATCGCTAAGCCGCTCAAATCGGCATTCGCCATCAAGCCGATCTGCGAGCCCGCGAGTTCGAGCACCACACCCTTGGCGTTGGTGATCGCGATACCGCGAACGCCGCCGCCGACCACAATGCCCGCGCCGCCCGCCGCATAGACGCCGGCGATATCGGACGGCCGCCAGATGTTATGCACGCGGCCGCGCAGCACGGCGCGCGATCCGCCGAACACCAGGCCGTAATCGATCCCGCCGATCCCGAGCGAATAACGGCGGCCATGGAAATCCAGCACCCCGCTGCCGCCGTTGCCGCCGATGATCCATCCGGCCTTGATGATCGTGAGTTGCACATAACCTTCGTCGGCGCGCGCGGCCGACGAAAGACCAGCGAAAGCAACAAGCGCGAGAAGGGTCGTGCGAATGGTGGATGACAATCTCATAGGTTTCCCCCCAAGTTTAAGGTTCAAAAGCAATAGAATCGTACGGCGGCGGGACTTTAACCGGTCGAAAGCGCCGGCAAAAAGGCATTGGCGGCCGGCAGCCGGGCCCCTATCGTGGCAATTCGTAGGTCGTGGCTCGCAACGGGAGGCAGAAGATGCATCATTTCACGCCGCTCAGCGGATTATTCGGCGGTGCCCTGATCGGACTTGCCGGCGCGATGCTGATGCTGTTGACGGGGCGCCTTGCCGGCGTCAGCGGCATTCTCGGCGGCGCGCTGATCTCAGGCGCCGACCGCGCCTGGCGGGCGGCCTTCATCGCGGGGCTGATTGCAGCCGCCATCATCGCCCCCTTGATCGGGGCGCCGTCGCCTGCCCACCTCGCCTCGTCAAATCTGGTTCTGTTTGCGGTCGCGGGCCTTCTGTTCGGCTTCGGCAGCCGGATGGGCAATGGCTGCACCTCCGGTCACGGCGTCTGCGGCTTTGCCCGGTTTTCGACACGCTCGATCGTTGCTACCATCGTGTTCATGGGCGTTGCGGTCGCAACGGTGGCGCTTATTCGTCACGGTTTTGGGGGATGATGTCATTTGAGGGATGATGCCATGGCGCTCATGATCGCAAGCTTTGTTGGCGGCCTTGTCTTCGGGCTGGGTCTTTTGATCTCCGGCATGACCGAGCCTGCAAAAGTGCTCGGCTTCCTCGATATTTTCGGAGCGTGGGACGCGACGCTGGCCTTCGTAATGGCCGGCGCGGTCACTGTGGCTGCCATCGGCTTCGCGCTGGCGGGCCGTCGCAGCGCACCCGTTCTCGCCTCCCATTTTTCATGGCCGGCGCGTAGTGACATCGATGCGCCACTTGTCATCGGTTCGGCGCTGTTTGGGATCGGCTGGGGACTGTCCGGAATCTGTCCGGGGCCGGCGCTCGTCAATCTTGCAGGCCTCAGCGCGCCGATCCTCGTCTTCGTCGCAGCGATGGTCGTTGGGATGTTCGGCTACGAACTGTGGCACCGCCGGAATGCCGCACTCGATGCCGCAAAAGGCCCGCCGCCCGGCACGGCCGTCGCGGCACCCTCGGACGGGTGACCCGGTGCTGACGGTCCTTACGCCTTCTCCGCCGCTTCCAGCCGGGTGTATTCGGCCTTGACCAGCTCGTGAAAGACGTCCTTGTCGAGCACGCCGGATTTGCGGAAGGGCGCAGCCGCGAGCGCGTTGACGACCGCATCGTGAACTTCGAGGCCGCCTTCCGAGTGCTCGACCATGCCCCATTTAAGCAGCTTCTTGTCGCTGACGATTTCCGTGAAGCGCTGCAGCCGAAGGCTGAGGCTCAGATACTCTTTCGGGTCAGGAAATTCTCGCTTCACCGCGAGCATGGCGCGCAGGCTCGCGGGTTCATCCGGCGATGCCGCGCCTTCCCCGCCGGCGTCCGGCTCGCCGGCAATGAGCGCCGACTGGTAAATACCGAGCGCCTGATGCAGCCGCACGGGCTCGACAGGGTTAATCTTTTCCTCGGTCGCAGCACTCATCTCAATCCTCCCGTCCCGGCCGATCGTGTCCCCTTAAGGCCCGCGCCATGCGCCAACGGACGTCGCTTTTGCTCCAACGCAAGCGGCTTTGCAACCTCCCAGAAGAAACCATTTTGAAGCCATACTAGTACCGCCGATCTGAAGTCCCTGCACCACAAGCGGCGAGTTCGATCAGGGACTTCAGATCGATAAAGCGGTACTAGATTCAATAAGTTTGCTAGTGCCCATGACTTTCCGAAGTTCGCGACGGTGGGCGCTGAGATAGAGCACGAACTTCGGAAAGTGGGCACTGGAACCCGATTGATTGAACCACTTCTGCGGTCGACGACACTCAAGGGCATTCGGGTCGATCCCACAGGTCCGAACGACACAACCTCCGCACAAGGCCCTCTTCAACGGGACTGGCAGAGAAACACAATTACCCCATCAGGAGATAACCCCTGCATCACATCCGCACCCTTGCTGCTGCGGCCATTGTCGCCGCCACTGCGTTTGCCGCCGCGAGCCCGGCGGCAGCCGCCCCCTTCCATGTGATCCGCTATGCGGACACCGGCTTCTGCCAGGTCTGGGACAACGGCTTCCGGACCAACCCGTGGCCGACGCACTACACTGTCATGACCCATCGCCAGCCGACCTACGAGCGGGCGGTCGCCGTCAAGGGCTGGCTGATGAACAAGCACTACTGCACGCTGTAAGCCGCATGATCCGGAAAAGTGGGCACCGGTTTTCCCTCGCAACAAACGCGAAGCGCGTTTGCGCGGAGATCATGCCCAATTAACTCAACGAACTGGAACGATGGGCACGGGTGCGCGTTATGCATCCTGCCCATTTTCTCTTTTCTTCAACGGGAGGCTTGATTGCTCCATCAGTTCTCCAGATCCACGGTTGGCTTTATCGGCGAACGGGATGGCGCTCACGAGCTGCGGCTCAAGGAAGCGATTTCCGTGCTGCTCGATCTCAGCGCGACCGTTGCGCGAGCCTATCTCGTCCGCGCAAACACCGGCGGCATCGCCGGCGGCGTCATGCTTGGTCTTGTGACTCACGACAAAAAAGAGAGCGGGAAGCTCGCGTTGCAGATGGACCGCGTCTTCGGGGCGCTGTTCAACACCGAGGCGCATCTCGACGTCGTCTTTCTCGATGATGAGGGCGATGCGCGAATCCGGGAAAGCTGCCTACCCTTCTATCACGACCGGGCCCGTTACCACTGAACACCGGTCAGTGACGCGGCATTCGCCGCTCCTTCATCAGCACCTCATGCGCGGCCGATATTTTCAGGAAGGCTTCCGCATCGCCGCCTGCGTCCGGGTGGGCGCGCTTGGCCAGTAGCTTATAGGCGCGGTGAATTTCGCCCTCGGACAAGCGGCGGTCGAGTGGCAAGCCCAAAAGCTCGCGGCAACGTTCCTCCGCCGTCAGGATTTTCCGCGCCGCCGTTCGCCGGCCGAATTGTGGCGTGGTAAGCGCCGACAGGACCTCGCGAATGATGGCGATCCGCCGCCGCGCGGCTTCGTGCGTGGTGTGGTCGGCATCCTCGTCCGTGGCGCGGCGCAAGATCGGCAGCGCCTGGGAAGCGGCCTGACGCAGCATTTCCTCTTCGACGCTGCCCGCAATTTGTTGCGCGAGCCGCACCGCCTCAACGTAGTCCGGCGCATGCGCCGACCAGATGCGATCGAGCTCAGTCTTCCACTCCGCCAGACGTCTTTCCATGACACGCGTACCGTAGGCCATTTCCATACTACGCCCGACTTACGGTTTTCGTTTCTGTTGGCGCGGATTTGAATTAACCTGTTGGGAAAATCTCAAGGCTCGAAGAAAACCCCAAAGAAGATTTCAAGGAAGATCTCAAGGAAAAATCTCATGGCCCTGCTCGAACACCATATTGCTGTTGTCACCGGTGCCGCGTCCGGCATCGGCCGCGCGATCGCGGCCGGTTATGCCCGCGAAGGCGCCGAGGTCGCGCTGCTCGATATTAACGAACAGGCCGCCGAAGAGGCCGCGGAGGAAATCCGTCGCGAAGGCGGCCGTGCCTCAAGTTTCCGCCTTGACGTCACGAAGCGCGAGGATTGCGTGGTAGTTGCCAAAAGCGTCGGTGAACGGGTCGGGCGCGTTTCGATCCTGGTCAACAATGCCGGCATCAACCGCCGCAACGCGTTTACCGGCGAGGCTGCGGCCGTGATCAAGGATTGGGAAGATATTATCTCGATCAATCTCAACGGCGTTTTCAACGTGACGCATGCCTTCCTCGAGCCGCTTCGCGCCGCCAAGGGCCGCATCGTCAATATTGCTTCGATCCAGTCCTTTGTGCATGTGCGCACGCCGAACTCGCCGGCCTACACCACCTCCAAGCATGGCGTGCTCGGCTTTACCCGCGCGTTGGCCGCCGAACTCGGCAAGTTCGGCGTGCGCGTCAATGCGATCGGCCCCGGCCTGATCGAAACGCCGCTCAATGCCGCGGCGCGCGCCAACAGTCCGGAGCTGGTGAAGATTTTCATCGATCACACCCCGTTGGGGCGCGCCGGTAAACCCGAAGACATCGTGGGACCGGCGATCTTCCTCGCCTCCGACCTGTCAGCCTATGTCACGGGATCGATCGTGATGGCGGATGGCGGCTACCGCGCGATTTGACGCAGCGCTACTTTTCGATGAACCGGGCCTTCAGCCTGTCCTGTGCGTGGAGCTGAACCTGCCGCAAGTGCTCGGCCCAGACGCCGCACATTAAGATCAGCGCAATCAGCGACACGCTGCCTGATATCAGTTCGAGCGCGCGCAACACCACCGCTGTCCCGACCGCCCACAAAGGCTGCGGCACGTCGGCGAACGCGACCGGCACGATGTCAGGCACGAACGTCCGCTCGGCGCCGAAGGCTGCGGCGAATACGATCGAGAACAACCAAAACACCTTCCAGCCTTCATTCATTGTTTTTTCCTCGCACCAGGACCCGCTACTTTCGCTCATACTACGGCCGGCGAGGTTTACGATTGATGTTGATCACTCTCCCGTAGAATTGCTGGTGCCATTCATCGTCTGCTAAACAGTTGAGAAATTCACCAGGAGTTAAGCACGTGGCAAACAACACCGCCGGCCGACGCGGACCGCCCGGACCGCAGGGGCATCCCGGCCGGCCCGGTCCCGCAGGCCCGAGCGGCAAGCCGGGACCGCAAGGCAAGCCGGGAAAAGCCGGACTGCAAGGCAAACGCGGTGAAGCCGGTCCGCAGGGAAAGCCGGGCGTACAAGGCGAAAAGGGTCCGCGCGGCGAAGCCGGTCCGGCCGGCCAGTTACCGTCGATCGAACAGGCGATGCCGTGGCTGCATTTATTGTTCGATGCCTACGAAGACTACAAGCGCCAGCGCGAACGAGAGGCGATCGAGGCCGCTGAGACTGCCGAACGCGAGGCCTCGACGCAAGCAGCCCTTACCGAACCCGACGACGACATGTTCGACGAAGAGGACGACGAACACCCCAAGAAAAAGGACAAGAAGCACAAGGACAAGAAACACAAGGACAAGAAGGACAAAGAGAAGAAGCATAAAGACAAGAAGTAGTGCGCTTCAAGGGACACGGACCATCGCAAATCCTTATCTAACGCTGAACCAGAGACGTTAGCCGAAGCGCAACCGCGAACGCTCCTTGGCCTTCTCGGCTTCCGTTGCGCGGTCACGCGCCGGCGCGTGGGTATGCAGCGAAGTCAGCAACCGATGCGCGGCAGCGGTGACTTCTTCGACCGCGCGGTCGAAGGCAGCTTCATTGGCCTGCGACGGCTTGTTGAAGCCGGACAGCTTGCGCACGAATTGCAGGGCGGAGGCGTTAATTTCGTCATCCGTCGCCGGCGGCTCAAAGTTGAACAGCGTCTTGATGTTTCGGCACATTTTGATTTCCCCTTTTGCGAAAGGTTGCAAGTGTGGCGGTTCCGAAGTTCGAAACGTGGCTCCCCGAAATGCTACGAACTTCGGAATCGGGGCACTAGCCGGATGGCAACCGGCTGGCTCACTGCCCATTTTGTCGTAGAATAACCGGCGCGCTTGCTTTCCGTAAGCCCGGCTGAACCACGAAAGGCAAGTTCCCGATGAGCCATGTCACCTACAAGATCGTCGAGCATGATGGCGGCTGGGCCTATACCGTCGATGGTGTGTTCTCGGAAAGCTTTCCGACCCACGCCAAGGCGTTGGCCGCCGCCCGGCGCGCCGCTGCCGAACAGCGCGTGCCCGGACGCACCGAGGCGATCGAATACGAGACCGCCGACGGCAAATGGCACACCGAGACGGCTGCCGGCAGCGATCGCCCGGAGACCGATGTCCAGGACAAGCCCTAAGACAAGCCTTAAGGCAAACCATAAGACAAATCACAACAAGACACGCCATCACGTGAGGACGACGCCATGAGAGCTCTGCGGCTGGTGCTGCCTGTGATCTTGGCTGCCATCTCTTCGGCAGCAATGGCCGCGGAGTATCCACCGCCCCGACAGGCCGACTTTATCGCCCTGGATTTCAAATTCCACAGCGGCGAGTGGATGAAGGAGTTGAGGCTTCACTACACCACCGTTGGCGAGCCGACCGGCCAGCCGTTGCTGGTACTGCACGGCTCCGGCGGCTCAGCCGCCAGCATGCTGACGCCGGCCTTTGCCGGCGAATTGTTCGGAAGAGGCCAGCCGCTCGACGCTTCGAAATACTTCATCATCATTCCCGACGGCATCGGCCACGGAAAATCCTCCAAACCCTCAGACGGGATGAAGACGGCATTTCCGAACTACAATTACGACGACATGGTCGAGGCGCAATTTCGCCTGGTGAAGGAAGGCCTCGGCATCAAGCACCTGCGGCTTGTGATCGGAAATTCCATGGGCGGCATGCATGCCTGGCTTTGGGCCGAAAAATATCCGGACATGATGGACATTGTGGTGCCGATGGCCTCGCAGCCGGCCGCGATGGCGGCGCGCAACTGGATCTTGCGGCGGATGATGATCGAGACCATTCGCAACGACCCCGGCTACAACGACGGCAACTATGTAAGCCAGCCACGAATGATGAAATATGCCGTCGCGGCGTACGGCTTTGCCAGTTCCGGCGGCACCCTCGCTTATCAGAACCAGGCGCCGACGGCAGAGCAGGCAGATCGCATGATCGACGAACGGCTGGCAGCACCGGTGACAACTGACGCCAATGATTTCATCTATCAGTGGCAGGCCTCGCACGACTACGATGCGTCCGCGCGGCTTTCGAGGATCGAGGCGACGCTGCTTGCGATCAACTCGGCGGACGACGAGCGCAACCCGCCGGAAACTGGCGTCACGGTTGACGCGATCAAGCAGATCAAGAACGGCAAGCTCTATTTGATACCGGCTTCCATCGAGACGCGCGGCCACGGCACCACGGGAAGCGCGAAATTCTACAAACAGCAATTGGAAGAATTGCTGCGCTAGTGTGGCGGTTCAGAAGTCCGCATCATTGTGCCGCGAGTTCGTTATGCGGACTTCTGAACCAAAGTCACACTAGATCAATAGGTTTGCTAGCTTCCTTTCGATTCCGAAGTTCGAAACGTGGCTCCGTAAAATGCTACGAACTTCGGAATCGGGACACTAGTGACGCTGGCGCCTTCGCGCGCGATGTGGAGAAGCCAGTCATTTCGCGCCGCATCAATTTACGCTGCGCCGCCAACTCATATCAAACGCATATTATTTGAGCGTGCATCCGCAAGCGAGCTCGGGCCTAATCGCATTGTTTGATTCGCCTGATAGCGTGTGGAGGATCGAATGCGGAGGTTCGCGCCAATCGCCTTGCTGGCCGCCTGTTGCGCGTGTGCGGGCACCGCGCTCGCCTTCGACAACGGCCAGTATGAAAATGTCCCCGCCGATATCCGCGCCTGGTTCAAGGGCGTGATGGCGCCGAACGGCGTCCCCTGCTGCGACATCTCCGACGGCCATACCACCGAATATGATTTTCGCGCCGGCGCCTATTGGGTGCCGATCGAAGGCCAGTGGATGGAAGTGCCTTCCCATGCCATCATTCGCGACCGCGGCAACCCGGTGGGTCAGGCCGTGGTGTGGTACGTCCATCATCGCGGCGGCATCGTGATCTCTTGCTTCGTACCGGCGGACGCGGTCTGAAGCACGCCATGCAATTCGATCGTTTCTCGACTGCGCGCGCCGTCATGCGATGGGTGATGGCGGCATTCTATGCCGCCGCCGGCATCGCCCATCTTGTCGCGCCGGATCAATTGCTCGCGATCACGCCGTCATGGGTGCCGTTCGCGCCGCAAGTCATCTTCGCGACCGGCTTATGTGAACTGGCTGGCGCAATCGCGCTGGTGACGCGGCCGTTGCGGCGCTGGGCCGGATTTGCGCTTGCGGCCTATGCGATTTGCGTGTGGCCGGCCAATTTCAAGCACGCCATCGATGGCATCGACCTGCCGTATATCGCGGGCAGCTGGCTCTATCACGGCCCCCGGCTCGCCTTCCAACCCGTACTGGTGTGGTGGGCGCTGTTCAGCGCTGATATTATCAACTGGCCGTGGCGGCAGGATTTGGGGTAGCTGCCGTTTCGCGGCGGTGATAATTTGCGTTCGCCTTTGTGATTTCGGAGAGCGATGGTGAGCGACTTTTGCGCCGACGACCTCAAGACGATCTACCCGGCTCCGACCGCGCGCGTGATCGCCAAAGCACGGCCGGAGATCGATATTCACGCCCGAAAATTCATCGAGATGTCGCCGTTCTGCGTGCTCGCGACGTCAGGCTCCGACGGCAGCGTCGACGCCTCGCCGCGAGGCGGCCATCCCGGCTTTATCCATGTCGAGGGGCCGCATACGCTGCTGATGCCCGATCGCCCCGGCAATAACCGAATCGACAGTTTTAAAAACATCGTCGAGGGTTCGGGCCTGTTGCAGCTGATCTTTTTCGTGCCCGGCATCGACGAGACCCTGCGCGTCGGCGGCAGCGGCACGATCACGACCGACCCCGCGCTGCTCGAAGCGATGAAAGAATTCGGTAAGCTGCCGCGCGCCGTGCTGCGCATCGACGTCGCGGAAGCCTATTTCCATTGCGGCAAAGCCCTGATGCGCTCCAAGCTATGGTCGAGGGACACCCAGGTCGAACGCGAGGTGTTTCCTTCGATCAGCCAGGTGATCCACGACCAGACCAGCCTCGGCGAAGCGGAAACGCAGGTCGAAGTTGAAGCGCGTTACAAGACGCAGTTGTAAGCATCTCACCGCTGTCGTCCCGGCCAAGCGAGCTTGTAGCAACGCAAAGCGTTGTCCAGAGCGAGTGCGAGTCGGGACCCATAACCACAGCAGCATTAGTGCAAAGAGCGTTGCGCAGAGCGCTCTATCGAAAGATTCCGCGGTATGGGTCCCTGCGTTCGCAGGGACGACGCGTTGGAGTAGCCGTCAGCTCCCGCTCTCGAGCCCGCCGATATGCTTCTGCGTATAGAGTTCGAGGCCGACCCGCCCGATCAGGTCGAGCTGGGTCTCGAGGAAGTCGATGTGGTGTTCCTCGTCCTTCATCAGCTTCTCGAACAGGTCGCGCGAGACATAGTCCTTGACGCTGTGGCAGTAGGTTGCGGCTTCCTGATAGAGGTTGCGCGCGCTGTGCTCGGCCGCCAGATCGCACTCGATGATTTCCTTGACGTTCTGGCCGATCCGCAAGGGATCGAGCACCTGCATGTTGGGAAAGCCGTCGAGAAACAGGATGCGATCGGTGAACTTGTCGGCGTGCTCCATCTCCTCGATGGATTCCTTGCGCCAGACCTTGGCCATCTCCAGCAGGCCCCAATTGTTCAGGAGCCGGTAATGCAGCCAGTACTGATTGATGGCCGTGAGTTCGTGGCGCAAACCCTTGTTGAGATAGTCGATGACCTTGGCGTCGCCTTGCATGATGCACTCCGGTTGGAAGACCGCGGACCGGGTCTCACGCGGTAATTTAGAACATTTCTAAATGAGATCTCGAGCAGGAGCAACCCTTTTGCCCAAACGACAAAAGGGACAACTATTCAATATGATATGAGGCCGTCAGCTCGCCGCGATGGCGAAATCGGCAGGTGCGTGTGAGCCGGTTTGGCCATGACCGTGACTATGGCTGTGCGGACAACCGGCGCAGCAGGCCTTGGCACAGGCGCCTAACGCTTCGTCGATGATGGTCTTGATCGTGCGCGCGCAACGGCCGCACTCGGCACTGCATCCGAGACAGCCGTAAATCTGCTTGGCATTGCGGGGAAGGTGTTGCGAACTCTCGACGACACTACGGACATCTTGGTCGCTAAGCACGTTGCAGGAACAGACGATCATTACAGCAGCAAGCCCATCGAGAATGTGGACCTTTTCGATATTGAATGGGCGCGCCGGATGCAACCGGATGCAAAGCAAAAAGCAGCGTTTTGAAACAATTCCAAACTGATAGCCCGGTCACACTGGAATGAATCTAAAGTGGCCGACGGGTCAATCGCCACCACCCCCGCCGCCGTCACCACCACCGCCATCACCGCCGCCGCCATCACTACCGCCGGCATCGGCGCCGCCGTGATCCCCGGAGTGGCCGTGACCACTGAACCAGCCGTGATCGCCGCCTTCGCCACCGGCATCGGAGCCGGACGAGCCGTCATAGCCCGATCCGCGGTGCTGATCTTTGCGGCGCTGGTCCCGCAGCACGATCCAGCAGACAAAAACTGCGCCGCCGACGACGACGCCCGCCAATAGCCCGTCCTTCACCCCCGTCTCCTTCCATGATAGCTCTTTGTGCAATGCACAATTGTTTCGCAACACTGCTGGATTGAGCCGGCATTATGACTGCGCCGTTCATTGATCATTCAAGTGGAATATGGAACGTTTGGGGGACGGACAGCTTGGAATGCGCAGTCTCGTGTTTAATCAGAAAGGTGATGCCATGAGGAAAATGCTGGTGGCGCTGGCCACTCTTGCCACCCTGGCCTTCTCGGCCTCGGCGCCCGCCCATGCTCAACGCGCCTTGGGCGCGGCGATTGCCGGCGGAATTATCGGCGGCGCCATCGTCGGCAGCGCCGTTGCGAATCCTTACTACTACGGCCCAGGTCCGGGATATTACGGACCCCGCCCCTACTACGGCGGCCCGGCCTATGTCGCGGCTGAGGATCCTTATGGCTGTTACTGGCAGCGTCAGCGCTTCTGGGATGGCTACGGTTGGCGCATCCGCCGCGTTCGAGTTTGCGGCTAAGCTGTTCATCTTCATTAAATCATGCGGAGCTAGCTGCTAGTTCCGCATGATTTCGAAAACGCCCGGGAATAAAGGCCTGAAAAAACCGTTTTTAGAACGAATGTCCTTCAGGACGTTCACTTTTGGTTGGCCGTTGTGCGCGTCGTCGGCGGCAGGGTAAATTCCAGGCTCAGCGTCAGCGTACGAATCAACTTAACCCTCATAACTAACCACTGGCGCTGACAGGCGCCGCATCTTTCCAGGAGAGTCCAAAACATGAAGAAGACATTTGCTGCGCTCCTTGCGGTCGCAACGGTCGCCGGCGCGCTCACCACGACCCCGGCCAGCGCCCAGCGCGCGCTCGGCGCCGCAATTGCCGGCGGCATCGTCGGCGGTGCGATCGTTGGCGGCGCGGTTGCTGCCAGCCAAGCGCCCGCTCCGGTTTACGTGGCGCCTCCGGGCCCGCCCTGCCGTTGGGTGCGCGAGCGCTTCTGGGATGGTTACGACTGGCGCTACCGCCGCGTTCAGTACTGCGATTGATCTAGTCTAATCTGATCTTCGAAAACCCGGCCCCAGCGGCCGGGTTTTTACTTTTCAGGCCTCATCCTGAGGAGCGGCACATGCCGCGTCTCGAAGGGGGGAGGCCGTTTACAAAAGGTTTAACGCGCAGATTCGATCGAGCGCAGCACGACCTCGCTCGGCCAGCAATCCACCTTCAGGCTCGCCTTTTTCTGATAGGCGCCAAGCGCTGCTCGGGTCTTCATCCCGGCCTTGCCGTCGACCTTGTCGGCGTAGAGTCCGATGCGCGTCAAGCCGCGCTGCATCGCCTCGACGTCCTTGGTGCGCAGCTGGGTCGACGCCGACCACGGCGTGGCGAAAGCAAGCGGGCTCACGATGCGATCGGCGAGATGGCCGACGAACAGCACATAGAGATCGGAGAAATTATACTCCTTGATCACGAAGTAGTTCTTCGTGGCCAAAAAAGACGGGCCGTAAATGCCTTCGGGCTGCAGCAACGAAGCGTCCTCGGCCTGCTCGGCCACGCTTAACTGTTGCCCGCGCACCGGCACGAAACCTTCACGTAGCCATTGGCGAAGCGGCTTCGTCACCTCGGGCACGCCCGAGGTGCAATCGACATTGACCGGCGGGGTCACCTCATAGGCCCAGCGCACGCCCTTCTGCCAGCCCTTGTTGACGAGTTGCGCGGCGGCGGACGCCAGCGCATCCGGCACCGAGTGCCAGATGTCCTTGTGGCCGTCGCCGTCGAAATCGATCGCGTGCTTGTAGAACTCGGAGGGCAGGAACTGCGTCAGCCCGGTCGCGCCCGCCCATGAAGCGCGCAGATCCTTGCGCGTGACCTCGCCGTCGTTGATGAGCTTCAGAGCCAGGATGAATTCGTCGCGGTATTGATCCTTGCGCCGGCCGACATAGGCCTGCGTCGCCAACACGCGCAGGCCGTCGTAAGGCAACGTATAGCGGCCGAAATCCGTCTCGCGGCCCCAGATCGCGAGCACGATCGGAGCCGGCACGCCAAATTGCTTTTCGATGCCGTCGAGCGAGGCGCGATATTTCGCCATCAGCCTCTGCCCTTCGGTGGCAAGCCGCGCGATCGAAGCTTCCTTGATGTAATCGGCCGGCACCTGCACGAACTCGGCCTGCGACGGCGCGCCGGTGGCGGGCCGTCCGGGCAGGATCAGGTCAGGCAGCTTGTAATCGGGTTCAAGGCCGCTGGTTTCGCGATCGAAGGTGGCGCGCGAAACACCTTGTGTCTCGGCTTCCGGCCACAGCGAGGCGATGAACTGGGTGAAGGCGGGATCGGCTGCGGCGTGGACGGGGGGCGGCGTGATCAACAGCGCGAGCAGAATTAAGGCTGGCCTTAGCATGCCCACCTTGAACCATCGGCCAAGGCCGTATATATTGATCATATACAATGATTAGCCTTGAAAAAATTGTCGGCTTCGATTGGGACGAAGGCAACAGCCACAAGAGTGCGGATAAACATGACGTTAGTCAGGCGGAAGCGGAAAGCATTTTTTTCGGCGATCCACTGATCGTGGTCGAGAATTCGAAACATAGCACCGAAGAGCGGCGCTTCCATGCTTTGGGCCAGACCATTCAGGGACGCGCGCTACATGTCTCTTTCACGCTGAGAGAAAACGAAACACTGATCCGCGTGATATCGGCGCGAGATATGAACCGAAAGGAGCGACAACTCTATGAGCAAGCCTAAAACGATCCCTCGCTTCAAAACGGAGACCGAAGAACGGAAGTTTTGGGAGACCCATGACTCCACCGATTACGTCGACTGGAGCAAAGCAGAGCGCGTGCGCTTTCCGAACCTGAAGCCCTCCACGACAGCAATTTCCATCCGGCTGCCTACCGGCCTGCTGGAGCAGATCAAGATCGCCGCCAACAAGCGCGACGTTCCGTATCAATCACTGATCAAGATGTGGCTAGCGGAGAAGGTGGGATAGCAGCGAGCGGTCAATCAACGAATCCGCGCTGGCGCAATTCGGATAGAAAATCGTCAAATACACGGAATTCAACCTCACGATCGGGATTCTTAGCCACGGCCGCCGAGAGCACCTTGAGATGATTGCCTAACGAGCTCCAAGTGTGCGCGCCGAATTTGATACTCCGTATTACCTCGTCATACGCC
>NZ_JBEKRB010000045.1:0-48085 GCF_049519115.1 Bradyrhizobium sp. | reverse complement strand
TCCATCATCGGGGCGACGGAAAATAGATAGTGTTGGTATTTCAATAGTTTAACCTACACTCCTAATAGGATAAGAGAAGAACGTGTGCACTCCAAACTAGACGAAAATTGCACACGTTTGTACCCGTTTTGACCTCTCGGTGCACACTTAGCTCACACCAAATAGGGAGTGCACACGACCTTCACTCAGTCGCCATCTGGAAACTGGCGCGTCCAGGTCCGAAGGAAGAACCGCTACGTGGCAGAGACCTTTCGCCGCCGCAAGGACGGCGAGAAATGGACGCTCGAGATGGAGTGCAATATTGATCGTAGCGGGTCACCGAAGCCGCGCGCTGCCGTGAAAGCCCCAACCTCCGGCGACATCATCGACCTGCATTCGCCAGCGGAAACCCTTGTCCGTCGGAATGTGCACAACCAAGCCGAGCTTCTTCGTCACGCCGCCAACGCGACGCTCGATCGCCGGTCGCTGGCAATCGAGCGCAAGACCTCCGCCACTTGCTTAACCATTGCCGGATCGAGATCGCGCAACGGCCGACGGACCGAACCGCCGTCGAAGCCGCGAAGGTTCATCGCAGCTTTGGTGGTTTGCGGCTGACCAAGTTCGCGCGCAAGCGCGCGAAACGGATACCAAAGCCGGTGAAGGTCACGCGCTTTCGCTGCATCTCCGTTCTCGATCGCGCGATAGGTATCAAGGATGAGTTCGGGCAATGCGCAGCTATTGGTCGAACTAATGCCGTCGAACCCACACATCATCGGACCGAGGAACGCGAGATCGGAGGCGCAGAACAGCTTGATTCGTCCACCGATCCGGTTCGCTATCTGGTCGATCGCGGTCGGCGACAGGTCGCCCTGCTTGACGCCAACCACGCCGTCAATATCGCTGAGCTGTTCCAGAATCGCCGGCGACAGCGTAATGCCGATGCCCGGCGCGTTGTAGACCAGCACGCCGGTGCGCGAAAGCGGAACGATTTCGCGGAAGAACGAGACGATCTGCGCATCCGTCACCTCAGATACAAACGGCGGCGTCACCATCGGCAGACCACCGAACTCACCGGCCAGCGTGGTCAATTCGCGGACCACGCGAACATCCGAGCCGGCGGTGCACAGCATTACCGGAACCCGATCGCCGACAACGTCCATGACGCGGCGGAACAGGTCGGCGCGCTCATCGGTCGACATCGCCGGAAACTCGCCGTAGGTGCCACCGATCAGAATGCCGTCGAAGCCGAGGCCGATCACGCGCTCGATGTTCCGCGCAAGGCCCGCATGATCGAAACTGCCGTCGGTCTTGAACGGCGTCACGGTGATATTGAACAGGCCACGCAGTCGCGCCTGACACTCGTTGATATCCTTCATGATCTCTTGTCCTCGTGTGCGTATTGGGTGATCAGGCGGCGAGCCGAAGCATCGGCCGGGCGACCTTGCCGAGCGGACGGCATCCCTTCTCCGTGACGACGACCGTTTCGCTGACGCCCACCGTGAACTGGCCGTAGATGCGCACCGCCGCCGGGATGTGGAACGTCATGCCCGGGCGCAGTTCGGTGGTGACGCCCGTATAAAGACTGAGAATGCCACCCTCGCCCCAATCGGGCGCGAACGAAATGCCGATGCTGTAGCCCGCGCGTTTCTTGAAATTCTCTGTGTAGCCGGCGCGATCGATCACCGCCTGACAAGCTAGATGCGGCGCCGCGCACGGCTCTCCGGGCTTGATGGCATCGATCGCCGCCTGCAAGCCATCCTGACAGGTCCGCTCCATGTCGATCGCAACCTGCGGTGCGTTGCCCAGCCACGCGCATCGCATCAGCGCCGCGTGGTAACGGTCGTGACACGCGGCCATTTCGAGAAACACGGGATCGTTGGCGGCGATTTTGGAGCGGCGCCAGGTACCGTGCGGGACGCCGGAGCGGCGGCCGACGGATACCAACGGCTCCATGCCGACATATTCGGAGCCTGCGGCGATCGCCTGCCCCATCATGGCCGCGACCAGATCGTTGTCGCTGGCGCCGGCCTTGATCGCGGCCAATCCTGCGCGCATGCCGGCATCGACATAGCCCGCCGCCGTTGCGATCTTCTCGAGTTCGGCCGCAGACTTGACGATGCGCAGCTGCTCGATGATGCCGGCGCCATCCCTGATTTCGCCGAGCTGGTCGCGCAACGCTTCATAGGTCGCAACGGGTAAGAACCAGCCGCGCTTGTCGATGGCGATGCGCTTGGAAGCCCAGCCGCGCGATTTGATGACATTGACCAGAAAATTTACCGGCTGATCGCCATCCTGGTAGACCTGGGCGCCGGAGATGAAAGTGTTGGCGACGAGGTTGAAATATTCGAGCTGGCGAACGACGAAGGCCGGCTCGCCATCGACCGGCAGCACCAGCGCCTGGAAGGTGTAGTAGCCAGGCGTCTGCTGACCGGTGAGATAGAAGATATTTTCCGGTCCGGTCACGATCATGGCGTCGATACCGGCAGCTTCGAGCAACCGGCGAGCTCGTGCGACCCGTTGTTCATATTCCGCTTTGGGAAAAGCCGATTCTGCACCTTGCAGGACGCCTGCACTATCCATTTCCGTAGTCTCCGATGAAGCGTGTGGTCGCGGGATTGAAGGTGACGCCAAGACCGGGCGCATCATTCGCCCGCACCGTGCCGTTATCGTAAGAAATGCCCGAAACAGGATCGTCGATCAGTCCGTCGGCACCGTAGAGCTCCGCAAAGGCGGGCGAGGTCGCACAGGCGACGTGAAGCGTAGCGGCCGTAGCGGCGGCGCCTTCATTCATCTGTCCGATCATGAAAGGCACATTCGAGCGAGCAAGCTGCCGCGCCGCGTGCATGGTCGGGGCTATGCCGCCGAACTTCACGAGCTTCAGATGCGCGTAGATCTTGCCGCCATAACCGCAGATCCTGGTGACATCGTCGAGACCTGCAACGCCCTCGTCCAGCATCACCGGGACAGGACTTTGCGCCGCCAGGCGATCGATGGCCTTCCAGTCGCCAGCGGCCACGGGCTGTTCGACATAGACGATACCGAACAGAGCGAGCGCCTTGAGATTGTCCAGCGCCTCCGCCTCCGACCAGCGGCCATTCGCATCCGCGGCAATCTTGATCTGGTCGCCGAATTTGACCCTCAACGCCGCGATCCGATGCAGATCCTCGGAAAAGTGCCCGGCGGCGACGCGCACCTTGAGATTCCGAAAGCCGCGATCGACGTAGGCCTGCGCCTGCGCCAGAAACGTCTCCTCCGATGAGATGAACAGCGACTGGTTGGTCGGCCAGACCATCACCCGTTCTCCGCTGCCAAGGAACGCCGCAACGCTCACGCCGGCGCGCCGCGCGACCAGGTCGTGCAATGCGCAGTCGATCAGCGCCCGCACGGGCGTGATCAGGCGCGCGCCCCATTCCGGCAGCTTCGCCAGCATGTCGGCCGGATCGCGCGCCCAGTCGACGGTGCTGACGGCGGCGATCGTCTCCTGCGTCACGGTTTCGGGCGCATAACCGTTGAGATAGGCGATATTCGCCCTGACCTCACCGACGCCGGAGGTCGCCCCATCGTCGAGACGCAAATAGATTTCCGAAAGCTGCGAGATGCTGCCGGACGAAGCGGTGTGCAGCACCAGATTGCCGCCATAGTGAAGAGCCCCCGAATAGAGCGATGCGCGCAACTCAGGCTCCGTTTTTCAGCATGGCGACCGCGACGTCGCGATAGATGAGGCTTGAGGTGATGAATTCATCCGTCGGCACGAATTCATCCGGCTTGTGGGCGACGGCCAGGTCGCCCGGGCCGATGACGGTTCCTTCGGCCCCGATCCCGGAAAAGTGCACGAGGTCGCAGCCACCCTGAAAGCCGTAAGGTCCCGGCTTGGCAACGCCGTGGGCACGGCTCGCGGCAAGGCTCGCCTGAACGATGGGGCGGTCGATCGGGGTCTCGGTCGCACCGCCGGTGGTCGCCTTGTAGTCGATGATCTCGGCGCGTAAACTGAAACGCTGACGAGCAAGCAGAAGCAGATCACCGATCTCACGTTTGACCGCATCCTCGTTTTCGCCCGGCACCATCCGGCGGTCGAGCAAGAGATCGCAGCCAGCCGGCAGCACGTTGTCGGCGTGACCGCCGTTGATCCTCGTCACCGTCAGGCTCGCGGCGCCGACCAATGGGTGGCTCCGATGGCGCACGACCTTCTCGTGATGCTCCGCGATCAAGCCAAGCAATTCGCCGGCGCGGTAGATTGCATTCTCGCCAAGATGCGGCGTACCGGAATGAGAGGCCACGCCGTGCACCCGCACGACCGGCCGCAGGCTGCCCTTATGCGCGGAAAACGTCGCGTTCGAAGTTGGTTCGCCGACGACGGCGGCATCGATCTTTGGACGTCCAACGGCGTAAAACTTGGCGCCCTCGCTCGCGATTTCCTCATCCGCGACGAAGACACCCAGCAGAGTACCGGACCATGCGGCCCGATCGGCTGCGAGCATGCGCATGGCTTCCAGCATCGACGCCAGCGGCCCCTTGCAGTCGCAGGCGCCACGCCCATAAAGCTTGCCATCGGCCTCTTTCAGAGAAAACGGATCTGAAGACCAGCCCTCCCCCACCGGCACAACGTCCATATGGGTGTTGAAAGCGAAAACCGGGCCGGCGCCGTTCTCCATTCGCGAGATCACGTTGACACGACCCGGTTTGTATTCCTGAAGCGAGACGTTGAATCCTTCAGCCACGAGCAGATCGTGTACATATTGTGCAGCCCTGGCTTCATGTCCCGGAGGGTTTTGCGTGTCGATCGCGATGAGAGCGGCGAGTTCTCGCTTCATACGACCGACATCGGGGGAAAAGGACATAGGCGGCGTTCCGGTCTTTATCAGTGGAGGATCTGGTCGAGGAAGCGCCGCGCGCGCTCGTTGACCGTGCCGTTGAAGAATTGATCGCTATTCGCGCTCTCGATGATCTCGCCCTTTTCCATGAAGACGATCCGATCCGCCGCACGGCGCGCAAATCCCATCTCGTGCGTCACCACGATGCTGGTCATGCCCTCCGCGCTGAGCGTCGTCATGACATCGAGCACCTCCCGGATCATCTCGGGATCGAGCGCCGATGTCGGTTCGTCGTACAGCATCAGTTTTGGCTTCATCGCCAGCGCCCGCGCAATCGCCACGCGTTGCTGCTGTCCGCCAGACAATTCGTCCGGGAATGAATCGGCCTTTTCCGGAATCTGGACCTTGCGCAACAGTTCCGTGGCAATGTCGTGGGCGTCGTCGCGGCTGAGACCGAGAATCTTGACCGGGGCGAGCATGATGTTTTCGATGGCGGAGAGATGACCGAATAACTCGAAATTCTGAAACACCATGCCGATCTGCCGGCGCACGAAATGGGCCGGCCGGCCGTTTTTGGTGATGTTCTCGCCTTCGAAAAAAATGTCGCCGCTGTCGAGCGTTTCCAGAAGATTGACACAGCGCAACAGCGTCGACTTGCCGGAACCGGACGGCCCGATCATGACAACGGTTTCGGAGGGACCGACCGTGAGGCTGCAGTTCTTGAGCACCCGCGACGAACCGAAGCTCTTATTGATTCCCACGATCTCAAGAAGATGCTGCATGGCGGCGACCGGTTGCCTCTGTATCTAGCGAACCGCAAATGGTTCTGTGATTCCGAGCATCCGCTCGGTCAAAGAAGTTTTCCGCATCCGCTGGCGCTTCTTGGGGTCGAGCGCGGTCTCGATCAGAACCTGGAAAACCATGAAGGCTGTCGTCATGGCCAGGTAATAAATTCCCGCCGCGGTCAGCGCTTCGAAATAGCGGAAATCCGCACTTGCGGTCTGATTGGCGACAAGAAGCAGTTCCTCGACCGCAATCACCGAGACGAGCGCACTGAGTTTCAGCATGCCGATCATCTGGTTACCGATCGGCGGCAGCACGATTCGCGCCGCCTGCGGAATAACAACGAGGCGCATCATCTGACCGGCGGTCATGCCGAGCGCGAGAGCGGCCGTGCGCTGGCCCTTCTTCACCGCCTGCAAACCCGAACGCAGGATTTCCGCCATATAAGCCCCTTCATTCAAGGACAGGGCCAGAACGGCGCAGACGAAGGCCGACAGTTTGATTCCGAATGAAGGCAGCACGTTGTAGATAAAGATGATCTGGAACAGGACCGGCGTCCCGCGAAACAGCCACAGATAGGCGAGCGTGACTATTCTCCCGGCCCGCGTCCGGCTCTCCTGAATCAGTGCAAGGACGAGCCCGATCACGACTCCGAAGAAAAGCGACGCAACGGTCAGCATCAGGGTCATTCCCGCTCCGCGCAGGAAGTTCGGCGAGACCAGATAGTGGAAGACGAGATCGATCGACATGGAAAACCCTCCTCAGTCGAACAGCGACACGGAGGCCGGAAATTTCCATGTTTCGATCAGTTTTTTGTAGGAACCGTCGGCGGCGATCTCCTTAAGGGCGGCCTCGAGCGCCGCCTTCATCGCCGTGTCGCCTTTGCGAACCGCCATACCGATGCGCGTGCTGTTTTCGAACTCACTACCCGCCACCGCGTAGACTCCCGGAACCTTGTCCATCAGTTCGACCGCGCCAGGCGTCGAATTATAAAAAGCATCGGCACGCCCTTGCCGAACCGTTAGCGCTGAATCCTGCGCGGTCGGCATTGTCATCACCGTGATTCCGGCAAGCCCCCGCTCGCGGCATTGCTTGTCGTCGTTCCGGGCGTAACTTTCCTGGATGCCGCCAAGCGTAACCGCAACGGTCTTGCCGCAGAGGGTGTCGTCGCGGCCCGTGATTTTCGAAGGATTGGCGGCCTGCACGATGACAAGGCTACCGAGCTTCAGATAAGGGACGAAGTCGACCTGGCTAGCCCGTTGTTCGTTGATATACATCGCCGAATTGATGATATCGAGGCGCCCGCCCTGCAGCGCCACGATCAGGCCCTTGAACTCCATGTTCATCGGGTTTGTCGCAACACCGAGCTTCTTGCTCAGCAGGCCGATCATGTCGATGTCGAAACCCGCCGGCTTTCCGTCCTTGGTGAATTCGAACGGCGAAAAGGTCGCGGCGACGCCGTACGTCAGAGTGCCTTTTTCGACCAGCGTTACGGCCGAGAGATCGGCCGCCATGGAGGGGGCGGCCAGGAAGATCGACAGGATTCCGCAGACAAGGCGCGAGCGTGGCATGACGACACCTATCAACTAGATTGTTTTATTGTAAAATAATGTACAATCTCATGTTACCCCGTCAAGCTCTTTTGTTCGGCAGTTTGCGATGAAACGTTCACCACACAGCTTTTGTTCTCGGTTGAGCCGGCATTTCTATTGTATTAAATGAAACGGAATATACCGTACCGCAGGGCTTCGCCGCTATGACTCGATCGACCCAGCAAACCCGATTCCGCCTGGCCAATCAGATTCTCGACGTCATTCGTGACGCACGGATGGAGCCGGGCCATCACCTTCGCGAGCAGCAACTCGCGGACCTCGTCGGCGTTTCGCGGACGCCCATCCGTTCCGCACTGGATCTTCTCGCAGAGCGCGGCGTCGTCGAAACGCGAAAGAACCAGGGGTTCTTTCTGCGGAAGCCATTCGACATCTTGCATCGGATCGAAATCGAGATCCCCTCGACCATCGAAGAAGAACTTTATACCAAGCTCGTTCGCGATCGGCTCGCAACTCGCATCCCAAATTCGGTCACGCAAAGTGAGATCTCACGCCGCTATGACGTCGACCGCGTTGCGGTGACGCGCACGCTTTCGCGCCTCGCCGAGGCCGGCCTGATCGTACGCAACCCTGGCCACGGCTGGACCTTCGCACCTACCCTTGATTCATTCATCTCGCTCCGCGCGAGCTACGAGTTCCGACTCACCCTCGAGCCCGCCGGCTTCCTGGTGCCTACGTTCAAACCGGATCACGCCGCAATCGAACGCATGCGCCTGCAGCATTTGTATCTCGCCTCTCACCCGGATATCGCGTCGGTCAGCAGCATGCAGCTGTTTGAGACCGATGCGGCGTTTCACGAAATGTGTGCCGAGTCCAGCGGCAACGCATTCTTTGCTCAGGCGATCCAATCCCAAAACCGTTTGAGACGGCTCCTGGAATTCGGCAGCTATTTCGACAGCCGTCGCGTGCGCGAATGGTGTCGCGAACACCTCGGAATCATCGAAGCGATTGCTTCCGGCAATTTCGCGGAGGCTTCTGTTCGTATGCGCAGCCACCTCGAACAGGCGTTAGCCTCGGCTCAAGTGGCGGCAAAGCAGTCAGACACGGTTCCACCAAATCGGGCGCCTTGACCTTGCAAGGGCTTCCGCTACGGCGGCGCCGGACGGAGTCGTGGCATCGATTAGAGACTTTCGCCAGCGTCATCGTTGATGAGATCGGGATTGGTTCGCATCAAGGCGACCGTCGTCTCGACCACAATGGATAGATGCGCGCGCAGGATTTTCTCGGCCGTTTCGGCGTCCCGCGCAACCACGGCTTTGAGGATGGCGCGATGCTGGCGGATCAGCAAATCGACGGGCGTGACCTCGGGCAGGCTGAGAAAACGGATACGATCGAACTCGGCCTTCTGGCTCTCGACGATCGACCAGATATCACCATAACCGATCGCATTCGCAAAGGTGCGGTGAAATTTGTCATCCGCGTCCGTAAAGCGGTCCGGATCGTTGCCGGCCTCTCGCTGTTCGGCGATCGCACGTTCGGCTTGCTTGAACGCCACCTCTGGTAACCCAAGCTCGGCTGCCTCGCGGATGATGCCGAGTTCCAACGCGTTCCTCACGAAGCGGGCGCGCTTGATGGCCCTAAGCGATATACGGCTGACGAAGGTGCCGCGCTGCGGCCAGACCTCGATCAATCCATCATCGACCAGCCGGACAATCGCCTCGCGAACCGGCGTGCGGCTGGTGCCGAAGCGGAGGCCGAGTTCATTTTCCGAGAGCCTCTCGCCCGGGCGCAATCTCATGCGGACGATGTCTCTCCGGATCGTCTCATAGATTGTCGCCGCGCTAACGGGCGTCTCGCCCCGTCGGGGTAGAGTCCGCTTCTCCTGAACCATATCTCTCCTCGAACGACCGCAGAACACCGCCTTGACAGCATCTTGTATACAAGTATACGTGTTGTATGTCCATGCTCCGATCGCCGAGGGCCGATCGTCCGAGCCTTCAAAAATAAAGCCGTCGCAACAAAGTCACGCGGGAGGATTGCCTGATGCCGTCACTGGAACGCAGCGTGTTTGCGCTGGCCGTTGTCGCCTGCATCGCTACGTTGGCTTCTCCGGTCAAAGCCGACGAAGCCGCACCCGCCAGCAGCCCCCGCGTCCAGGCGATCCAGAAGGCGGGCGTTTTTCGCGTCGGCGTGCTCGCCAACCCGCCATGGCTCGTCGAGAACACGAGCGGCAGCGGCGAACAATGGTCTGGGCCCGGCTGGACGCTTGCCAAGGAATACGCCCGCCTGCTGGGCGTGAAGCTGCAACCGATCGCGGTCTCACACGAGACGAAAGTGCCGGTGCTCGCTTCCAATCAGGTCGATATGACCGTTTCCCCGCTTTCGGTCACTCCGGAGCGCCTCAA
This sequence comes from Bradyrhizobium sp., assembly GCF_049519115.1. Classification (GTDB taxonomy): domain Bacteria; phylum Pseudomonadota; class Alphaproteobacteria; order Rhizobiales; family Xanthobacteraceae; genus Bradyrhizobium. Next base: position 38,557 of record NZ_JBEKRB010000045.1, on the reverse strand, counting down.
GGTGATCGACTTCATTACTTATTCCGCAACCAGCCTTTGCGTGTTCGGCCGCGCGGATAACCCGAAGGTCGCCAACGCCAAAACCATCGACGACTTCAACAAAGAAGGCGTGATCGTCGCCTATTACACCGGAGGCGGCGAGGAGCACTGGGTCAAGACCCGCTTCCCGAACGCGACACTGCGCGGCGTTTCCACCGCCGGCACGGCGGCGCCCGTCGAGGAGATCATGGGCAAGCGTGCTGACGTCACGCCCATCAACCGGATTCCCTGGGTGGCGCTCAACAAGAAGGTCAAGGGTCTGAAAGCGCTGCCGGAGGGAAACAACTGCCAGGACAGCAAGGAAATGGGCACCGACATCGGTTCGGCCATCGACAAGAACCAACCTGAGTTCCTCACCTGGCTGAAAGCTGTCGCGGCGCGCATGCAGCCTGAGCTTGCAGCTGATGAATCCCGGATGATTGAAAAGATGTAGCGCCCGCCGGGCCACTGCTCCGCAGTCCTCAGGCTTGTCCCGCCCCGACCGATCACTGGCCGCATCATGGATCTGGACTTCTCACCCCTGATCGATAGCTGGCGCTTCCTCGCCTCAGGCCTTGTCCTGACGATCCTGCTTTCGGTCGCCGCCGTCGTTTGCAGCTTTGCTCTCGGTCTGGCCGTCGCTCTCGGCAGAATGTACGGGCCAGTATGGCTGCGCGCGCCCTTGGTTTTCTATATCGATTCCATGCGCGCGATTCCGGTTTTTGTCGTGCTGGTCTGGATCTATTTCGCGGTGCCGATCATTTCCGGCTATAGCTTCGATCCCTTCTGGGCTGCACTGACCGGCATCACCATTCACGTCGCTGCCTATGTCGCCGAGGTCGTCCGCGCCGGAATCACGTCCATTCGCAAAGGACAGATCCAGGCCGGTCTCGCCATCGGCATGTCAGGCGCTCAGATCGTCCGAAAAGTTCTATTGCCGCAGGCGACGGTGCGGATGCTGCCGGCCTTCGGCTCGATCGTATCGGTTACGATCAAGGATACGGCTATCGCGGCCGTCATCGCCGTGCCCGAGCTGATGCGCCAGGCCGAGACCGTGGCTGGCCAAAGCTACCGGCCAATCGAAGTCTTCACCACCGTGATGGTGATCTATTTCCTGCTGATTTTTCCCGTCACACGTTTGATCGACCGATACTATATCCGCGTCGCGCATCTGGGCCGTTCATGAACCTTGACTGGTCCATCGTCTGGCAAAGCCGTTGGCCCCTGCTCGAAGGCGCGCTGGTCACCATCGTCTTGACCGCACTGACCATGATCATCTCGGTACCCGGCGGTATCGCGCTGGCGTTGATGCGCGGTTCGCGTTTCAAAGCCATCGCGTGGTTTGCGACAGGCTGCGTCGAACTCTTCCGCAACCTACCACTTCTGCTGCTGGTCTATTGGGCTTTCTATGTCATGCCGGTGCTGACTGACCTCAGTCTGCCGCCCTTTGCCACGGGCCTGACCGCACTCTGTCTGAATGTCTCGGCTTACAATTCGGAAACATTTCGCTCGGGCATCAACTCGATCCGCAAGGGCCAGTCGGAAGCCGGACTTGCGCTTGGCATGAGCCGATCGGAAGTCTTGCGTAAAATCGTGCTGCCGCAGGCCTGGCGGCGTGTACTGCCGATCCTCGCCAGCACCTGGGTTTCGCTATTCAAGGACACTTCGCTCGTCTCCGTCATTGCCGTGGGTGAGCTCGCGCATACAGCCATGCAGATTCGCTCGCAGAGCTTCCGGGTGCTGGAAATGCTGACGGCGATGGCCGTGATCTATTGGTTGATGGGCTACCCGCAGGCCAAGATCGTCGACTGGATCCATCGGAAATATGGAGTGCGGGAATGACCGCTTTCGCGCGCAAGAACGCCGATAAATCACCGACACTGGTCTATGCGAACGTCCAGAAATGCTACGGCACTTTCGTCGCTGTCGACGGCGTCTCGTTGCACGTCAATACCGGCGAAGTTGTCTGCCTGATTGGCCCCTCCGGCTCCGGCAAATCGACGCTGCTCCGATGCACGAACGCGCTGGAGACGATCGACGGCGGCGAAATCCGCTTCGAAGGCAAGCGATTGCCAAAAAAGGAAGCCGACATCCGCCTGATACGCCAGCGGATGGGGATGGTATTCCAGAGTTTCGAGCTGTTCCCGCACAAGACGGCACTGGAGAACGTCGCCATCGGACTGACCACCGTCAAGAAGATGCCGGTCGAGAAAGCCAACGCGCGCGCCCTGGCGCTACTCACGAAAGTCGGACTAGCCGACAAGACGGCCAACTATCCCGCGAACCTCTCCGGTGGTCAGCAGCAGCGTGTGGCGATTGCCCGGGCGCTCGCCATGGAGCCGCATGTCATGTTGTTCGACGAGCCAACCTCGGCACTTGATCCCGAAACCGTCGGCGAGGTGCTGAACGTGATGCGCAACCTCGCGCAGGAAGGCATGACCATGATCGTCGTCACGCACGAGATGAGCTTTGCCAGACGCGTCGCCAATTGGGTCGTGGTATTCGAACGTGGAAAACTGCTCGAACAGGGCCCACCGCAGCAGATATTCGAAACCCCTACTGTCGAGCGGACCCGGGATTTTCTAAGCCACCTCGGCTGGAGCGGCTGAGGTCGACGAAACAACACCCTCAAACAACGGACGAATAATTTGGAACAGACCTGGCGTTGGTGGGGCCCGAACGACATCATCACCCTGGCACATATCTGCCAAGTGGGGGCAAGCGGCATTGTCACGGCCTTGCACGACATCGCGACCGGAGAACTCTGGTCATCGGACGCCGTCGCCGAACGCAAGCGGACGATCGAGACAGACCACCGCCTTGGCCTGCGCTGGAGCGTGGTGGAAAGCTTGCCGATTCACGAGCGGATCAAACTCGGCGAGGGCGACCTCGGAGAATTGCTGGACACCTATCGACAGTCTATGCGAAACCTTGCCCAGCATGGCGTGACGACCATCTGTTATAATTTCATGCCCGTGCTCGATTGGGCGCGGACACAACTTCGCGCTCCGCTGCCCGGCGGCGGCAGCGCGCTCCGCTTCAATGTGCATGAATTCGCAGCTTTCGACTGCTACATGCTGCAACGCGACGGCGCGGACGGCGAATATAGCGCCGAGGTTCTCGACCGGGCAAAATCCTGGTTCGCCAAGGCAACCGAAGGCGACAAGCGTCAACTGCTTGCCACCATCATGGCTGGACTACCTGGCGCTTTCGACCGCTACGACGTCGATGGATTGAAGACGATGCTGGCGTATTATCGTGGCATCGACCGCACTCGCCTGCGTGAGAACCTGGCCCATTTCCTGCGCGAGATTATTCCGACGGCGGAGGAAGTCGGCATCCGGATGGCGATCCACCCAGATGATCCACCAAGGCCCCTGCTCGGCTTGCCGCGCATCTGCAGCAGCGCCGAGGATATCACCTTCATTCTAGATGCGGTGCCCTCGCCGTCGAACGGCCTGACCTTTTGCACGGGCTCACTCGGCGCCAGCTACACCAACGATCTGACGGCCATGGTACATCGGTTTGCGCCGCGCATCTATTTTGCTCACCTGCGCAATGTCACGAAAGAGAAGGACGGCTCTTTCATGGAAGCCGATCACCTCGGCGGCGACAACGATATGGTGGGCGTCGTCAAAGTGCTGTTGGGTGAACAAAAACGCAGGCGCGATGCGGGCGAGGCAAACTGGCGCATTCCGTTTCGCCCTGACCATGGCCATGAACTGCTGGACGACGTCGGCAAGGCGACGCATCCCGGCTACCCCGCGATTGGCCGCATGCGAGGACTGGCGGAAATCCGCGGTGTGATGACGGCGCTTGCGGCCGAACACGGTTTTCCGATTTAGGAGCAACTGGTTGTCTCCCCGCTTGCGCCTGTCAGCCGCCAACCTCTCTGCACTGCCTGCAAATCTGGCGCGGCCGGTGTACGATCGTTCGGCCTTACGTACCGGCATCGTGCATCTTGGGGTCGGGTCCTTTCATCGTGCGCATCAAGCGGTTTACACGGACAACGTGCTTGCAAGCGGCGATCTGCGCTGGGGTATCGTCGGTGCCAGCTTGCGAAATTCCGATGCGCGCGACGCATTGAAACCGCAGGACTATCTCTACACGCTAAACCTGCGGGCTGAGACGGAAACGTTGCGTGTTATCGGCAGTTTGCAAGATATCCTTGTTGCGCCCGAGAACCCCGCAGCTCTCATCGAAACGCTTTGCCAGCCATCGGTCGCCGTTGTCAGCCTGACGGTAACTGAGAAAGGCTATCACTACGATCCGGCGACCCGCGCACTCAACGAAGACGATGCCGATATCCTCCATGATCTCGCCCATCCACACGCGCCGCGCACGGCCTTCGGCTTCATTGCCGCCGCCATTCTTCGCCGACGCCGGCTCGGTATCACCCCCTTCACGGTCCTGTGCTGCGACAATCTCCCGGCCAACGGCAGCACATTGCACGGCCTGCTGTCCCGTTACGCCCAACTCGTGTCGCCAGATCTCGGCGGCTTCGTGCGTAACGAAATCCGCTGTCCCGACACCATGGTCGATCGAATCGTTCCGGCAACGACGGATGACGATCGGCAGCACCTGAGCGAAACCGACGGCATCGACGATCGTTGGCCGGTGGTCGCCGAGCCCTTCACCCAATGGGTGATCGAGGATCGTTTTTCCGGCGCCCGCCCGGCCTGGGATGAAGCCGGCGCGACGTTCGTCAGCGACGTGGCCCCGTTCGAGTCCATGAAGCTTCGCATGCTCAACGGCAGCCATTCGGCGCTGGCCTATCTCGGCTATCTTGCGGGCCACGACACCGTGGCAGAGGCGATGGACGACGACGCCCTGGCCGGTTTTGTGGAAGGTCTCATGACCGACACGATACCGACGCTCGATCTGCCTTCAAATATCGACGTCGAAGCCTATAGGTCATCCCTGCTGACGCGGTTCCGCAACGGGGCGCTGCATCATCGCACATGGCAGATCGCGATGGACGGCTCTCAGAAGCTGCCGCAGCGCATTCTTGGCCCCTTACGCGAACGTCTCGCAAAGGGATTGCTGATCGAACGCCACGCGCTCGTGGTTGCCGGCTGGATGCGCTACGTCACCGGCATTGACGAGCGTGGCCGGCCGATCGACGTCCGCGATCCGCTGCTGAACTCCTTTCAGGAAAGACTTCACGGCGCTGGCGGCAATGCCGTGCGCATCGTTGGAGACTTATTGGACCTCAAAGCTATCTTCGGCGACGATCTCCCCGCCGATCAACGCTTTAGGCAGGCGGTCAGCGACGCTTTGAGCAATATTTATTCTTTGGGTAGCCGACAAGCAGTCGATCGTCTCGCCAGATTCTGAAGACGTCGTTGGCCGAGTGATCGATTTGCAATCCCGTCAGTCCTAAGTTCTGCGCCGCAGCGCAGCCGCAGACCGGGCGCGTGCCTCGATGGCGGACCACGCGCCGGCGCGAATGTCTGAAGCAGGCGCAATCCACGATCCGCCAACCGCGACCACTTGCGGATGCGCAAGCCACTCGGCGATGTTGGCTTCATTGATGCCGCCTGTCGGACAGTAGCGCACGGTAGGGAACGGCCCGCTCAAGGCGCCCAGCGCCGCAAGGCCACCGGCCGGGACGGCGGGAAAGAATTTCACCAATTCGAAGCCGCGCGTCGTGCAGGCGAGCAATTCCGAGGCGGTCTGGATCCCCGGCACGAAAGGCATGTCGAAATCCACCGCGGCCTGGAGCAGGTCCGTCGTCATGCCCGGGCTGAGCGCGAACGCGGCGCCAATTTTCGCAGCGCTTTTCATGTCATCCGGAGTCACAACGGTTCCCAGGCCAACGATCGCTTCAGGCACACCGCGGAGGATCGCCTCCGCCGCCGCCAGGCCTGCATCCGTGCGCAGCGTAATTTCGACGGCGCGCAGGCCACCTGCGATCAGCGCACGGGCAAGGGGAACCGCATCGTCGACCTTTTCGATTGTGATGACGGGCACGACCGGAGCAACTGCGAACATGGCTTCCAGCCGGGCGCGGGCCTTGTCGGAACTCATGCGATTGTTCCTTTCATAATCAGGTGAACGGGCATGGCGTCCCTTGGGATTACGGCACCGGGCCACTGGATCACCGCGCCCGCAAGGCGATGGCCCGCGCGCGCCGCTTCTACCACTGATGCACCGGTTATGCGGGCAGCAAGATAACCGGCGTTAAAGGAATCACCGGCAGCCGTCGTATCGACCGGTTGAAGGACCGCGTCGAGCAAGACTTCGATGCGATTACCTTCCGAGTACACGATACAGCCGCGTGGACCCATCTTGACGACAATCTCGGCGATGCCGGCGGCACGCAGACGCTCAGCGCAGCTATCGGCATCGGAGTCGCCAAACAGAAGCTGCTCATCATCGAACGTCGGAAGCGCGAGGTCGACATAGGGTAAGAGGTTCTCGAACACCCGCCTCGCCGTCGCTGCATCGCTCCAGCCGCGCGGACGATAGTTGCCATCGAACGCGACGAGGCCGCCGTTGAAGCGGGCTTTCGTCAAAAGTTCAATGAGCCGTGCCCGCCCTCTGTCACTATAAAGCGACAGGGTAATGCCGGACAGATAAAGCCAATCGAAGTGCGCCAGGCGTTCGAGCGCAAGGTCATCGACGAGCTCGAAGAACTCCCGCGCCGGCGCCCGGTCGCGCCAATATAGAAAACTTCGCTCGCCCAAGGTATCGCGCTCGATCATGTAAAGGCCCGGTAGACGACCCGGCAACCGAACCACCTCATCGATATTTATTCCCTCTGCGCTCCAGGCGCTGAGCATCATACCGCTCAGCGGATCGTCGCCTAGAGCGGTAACATAGGAGATCTCGACGCCAAGCCGGGCGAGATAGAGCGCGGTGTTGAGCGTGTCACCGCCGAAAGCTCGACAGAACGATCCAGCGCCAGCATCGGATAATTCCACCATGCATTCTCCGATCGAGGCTACTTTCATCAATTTACTTTCGGTGGAATCGCGGGCAGCGTCGCCAGCGGGGACACGAGAAGCATGTCCTGCCTCGATGTGTCCATGTTGCTGTATCTCCGATTGTTTGTTTCCCTGGGGACCAGACTGCCGCATTCTAAAGCTTCCAACAATGCAAGTTTAAGCAACCGACGACGCAAGTTCACCCTCCATCGCATGTTCCAGCAAGAGCACGGTATGCGCGCGACAATTGAGCTGCGGGCGATAGCTGATATCGCCTTCGGTTCAACCCCTGAGAATTTGATGTCTGCTCTCCAGAAGCGGAGATTTTGCTTGGTTGCCAATTCGTTATTGGATGGCGCCGTTTCAGTAGGTCGCGGTTAGCCCATTTATGAGAATTTTGGCTTAACTTGACCGAATGGAGCGACGAGCAACACAGCGGCGGCGGGTTCTGAAAGGCGGATCGATTGAGTTCGACGGCAGGACAGTCGAATGCGTTTTACGAAACATTTCCCCAGCGGGCGCGGCACTACAAATAGACCGTCGGCTTTGTATTCCTCACGAATTCAAGCTCAACATTCCACACGGTGAAATCAGCCAGAACTGTCGCGTCGTGTGGCGTACAGAAGCGCTGATCGGCTTGGCCTTTGAAGTGGCGGCCTGATTAACCTTCAACGGAAGTCAAACGGCGCCCTGCCCTCGTCCGCTTTCCCCAAAGCCCGACGTTCCCTGAACGTTGGCTTCTGACCCAGGCTCTGTAAAAGGGTATTCACCCAGCCCGGGCTACCGAATGCAACTCGTTGACAAGCACGCGCATGTTTTCGCTGTAGTCGACGGGCGCTACGACGAGATGTACGCCGCCTTCTCTGAACGCAGCTTCCAGCATCGTCGAGAGTTCAGAAACCTTGCCGACGCGTGAGCCCTTGGCGCCGTATGACTTCGCATAGGCGACGAAATCAGGATTACCGAAGTCGAGGCCGAAGTCGGGAAACCGGTCGACTTCCTGTTTCCATCGGATCATACCATAGGCGTGATCCTCCAGCACGAGTACGACAAGGTTCAGCTTGAGCCGCACGGCCGTCTCAAGCTCCTGCGAATTCATCATGAAGCCGCCATCGCCGCAGACGGCGAGCACGCGTTTGTCAGGATGGATCAGCGACGCCGCAATCGCCGAAGGGAGACCCGCTCCCATGGTTGCAAGCGCGTTGTCGAGCAGCAGCGTATTGGCGACGCTGGTGCGATAATTGCGGGCAAACCAGATCTTGTACATGCCGTTGTCGAGAGCAACGATGCCATCTGACGGTATGACCTGGCGGACGTCGTGCACGATGCGCTGAGGCGTCAGAGGAAATCGATCCTCCGTCGAGCCCTCAGCAAGGCGGGCGAGAATCCCGTCCCGCAGACCCAGCAATGCCGAGGCGTTGGGGAGTTTGCCTTCCAGGCGATCGGCCAGACCAGCAAGGCTGGCGCCAACGTCTCCGACGATCTCCGCCTGCGGGAAGTATACTTGCTCGACCGTCGCCGGCGTGGCGCCGACATGGATCACCTGCGGTCCATCATGGCCCATCAGAAAAGGGGGCTTCTCGACGGTGTCATGGCCGATCGAAATAATCAGGTCGGCCTGGTCGATCGCCTCGTGAACCCAATCCCGCTCCGACAGAGCGGCCGTGCCCATATAGAGATTGGAGCCCGCATTGACGCTCCCCTTCCCCATCTGGGTGTTGAAGAATGGAATCTTGCATCGCCGTACGAACGCCGACAGCGGCTCGGCGAGCCGCGGGCGGCTTGCGGCGGCGCCCAGCATGACAAGAGGCCTGCAGGCGCCCACGATCATGGCTGCGGCGCGCTCGATTGCCACCGCCGGCGCAACCGCAAGCTCGACGACATGCGGGGAAATGATCTCCGCAACCGCTTCATCGGCCGCGATATCCTCGGGGAGTTCGAGATGCACGGGGCCTGGCCGCTCCTGCTGCGCAACCCTGAAGGCGTCGCGAACCAGCGTCGGTATGCTTTGCGCAGCGACGATCTGCGTCGCCATCTTGGTGAGCGGTCGCATGGTTGCGACGATATCAACGATCTGGAAGCGCGCCTGACGGCTGCTTCGGATCGCCTTCTGTCCGGTGATCATGACCATCGGCATCGCGCCCAAATGTGCGTAGGCCGCAGCCGTCGTCAGATTGAGCGCACCGGGACCCAGCGTCGTCAGGCAGACGCCCGCACGTCCGGTGAGACGCCCGTAAGTAGCCGCCATGAAGCCGGCAGCCTGCTCGTGTCGTGTCAGCACGAGCTTGATCTTCGAGCGCCGCAGCGAATCCAGCACGTCGAGATTCTCCTCGCCGGGAATAGCGAAGATATATTCTACGCCCTCGTTCTCGAGGGCGGCCAACAGCAGATCGGAGCCTTTCGTCACGTTGCCGGAGCTCCGCTAGTCCGAGCTTCAGCTTTCTCCGCCCGGTGCGGCAGCGTCCAGTTCGGCCGAACGAAGTGACAGGTGTAGCCGTCCGGATATTTCTCCAGATAATCCTGATGCTCGGGCTCTGCCTCCCAAAACGGTCCGGCGGGCGCTACCTCAGTGACGACCTTGCCCGGCCAAAGGCCGGAAGCATCGACATCGGCGATGGTGTCTTCAGCGACCCGCTTCTGCTCGTCGTTGGTATAGAAGATGGCTGACCGGTAGCTCGCTCCCCGATCATTGCCCTGGCGGTTCAACGTCGAGGGATCGTGGATCTGGAAAAAGAATTCCAATAGCTTTCGATAGCTGATGACTTTCGGATCGAAGGTGATCTCGACGGCTTCCGCATGGTTGCCATGGTTGCGGTAGGTCGCATTCGGCACCTCGCCGCCGGAGTAGCCTACCCGCGTGGAAATTACGCCGGGATATCGGCGCAGCAGATCCTGCACGCCCCAAAAGCAGCCGCCGGCAAGGATTGCTCGTTCCGCTGAAACTGTCATGCCTGTACTCCTTCGGTTCGCTGCGGGCGTTGTTCCCGAGGCTCACCCACGATAGCACAGTGAAGTTGGACGATACAGAGGTGCAAATATCCACGAACGAGCGTGAACCAACGCTGTTATCCGACAACCCGATAGGCTTTCTGCCGACACCTCGGGTTCCCAATGCGATATCGCATCACTCGAAGTAGTGTCTACGCCGTTTCGCGCAATTTTCGGCCTGCAACGCAACGCATTCGTGACAACGCAAACAGCTTGCGGCTAACGAATGCAGTTAAGCACTAGCCCGACTATTTCTCCGGCCCGGCAGCCGCGGACCCAAAGTCGACATTCTTTGTTTCCGGCCCCAACGCTGCTCCGACGAACACGAGGACGGCTCCGACCACCACCAACACCAGGACGGTGTATTTGAACGGCATGAGATATGAGAGCCAAGTCTGATAGAAAACGTAGAACGCCGGCAAGATGATTGCGAGGCTGTAGCCCAGGCCGAAGCCGGAGGCCCTGACCGTGGTCCTGAAGCGTTCGTTGACATAGACCGTTCCGAGCGCGCCGGGCGCAACGACCAGCACGGTTGTCAGCGTCGTCAACAGCATCACGCGCGGCAGATCGCCGGGAACGGTATTGAGAAGCAAGTAGTAGCAAAGCGTCCCGAGCGTCGCCGTACATACGCTTGCAACAAGCAGGTAGGTTCGACGCCCGATCACCTGGCTGAACGCGCCACCGGCAATATAGACGACGCTCAACGCGAGATAGGCGATAACGAGCGCGCTCGTCGTCTCGATGCTTCCGACCTTCATCTGCACCGCCAGCAATCCGGGCATGACGGCGAGCGATGCGTTGAGGAGCAGCCAGAAGCCCGTCATCACGACAAACACCTGCAAGAAGCTTTTCAGGTTTTCACCGGTGAACAGCATCTTGATCGGCGAGCTGGTATGCGCGGTTTTGTCTGACTTGCGCCAGATCTCGGATTCTTCGACCGAGTTCTTGTAGTAGTAGGCGAGTACGAAGGCCATGATGGCGCCTACGAAGAAGGGAATTCTCCAACCCCACTCCACGTAAGGCGAGCCGGGCCCCCTGGCCGAAAACACCAACAGCACCGCCAGCGTCACCAGCGAGATGCCGGCGGTGCCAAGCGGCGCGGCACTCTGGATCACCGCGCCATAAAGACCTCGCTTTTCTTTCGGGCAATACTCCATCGCGAGCGGATTGGCGGAGGTGTATTCCCCACCGAGAAAGATTCCATCGATCAACCGCAAACCGATAAAAATCCAGATCACGGCTGGACCCAAGGTCCGGTAGCCGGGCAAGAGGGCGATCAACAGCGTCACCACGCCAAAACCCATCACCGAGATGATGGTCGTCCGCTTTCTGCCGATGGTATCGGCGAAGTGGCCGAAGATGAACGCCCCCAGCGGCCGGCCGATCAGCGTCGTCGCAAAGATCATCGCGGACGCAACCGCTGCGATACCCGGCGGTAGATCTGCTGGGATGAAGTAGGCCATGGCAGGGGCCAGCGCGATCACCGGCAGGAAGATGTCGTAATTGTCCACGAAAAATCCCGCCGCGGCGCCTCCGATTGCGTGACGCGCCTGCGGGCTCAGTTTGTTGTGCGCCGGCGCTGCGACCGCATTCTGTTTTGCGAGATCATCCATGATGTCTTCTCCGTTCGTAGCCGTACCGCTACGCATGTTTCCGCCGTGCATCGTGCGCGCGGCTCCGCGCGCCCGTCATTTTCCCGCGACTTCAAGTTCGACCAACTGCTTGCGCGCCTGCTGCGCCAGATAGCGGCGCAACCGGATCACGCCGGCATCGTGCTGGTAGAGCATCTCGTATTTTTCCAGGCCCGGCTTGACGCCGGAAAGGATCTCGCGGTCCTGCTCGAGAACGGCCCAGTGACGGGGCTCCAGATTGGTCTTGTACAGGAAGCGCCAGACATCGCGTTGCCAGCCGCTCACCTTGCGGACGCGCCAGAAGAACACGCACATCGTGTTTTCGTCGATCGGGGTACCAAAACCGACGATTCCGAAATTGCCGCCAGGTCCGCCCGATGGCGGGTAGGGAATTTCCAACCGAACATAGATCGCGCCCTTATCGACGAATTCGCTCCAATCGAAATTCACATCGCGCTGGCCTTCCTTCTCAAAGAAATAGCCGTGCGGTGTATCGCGGGTGACGAAGTGGGCCTGGGTGTCGCCCTGATACATGGTGTGGGAGTTGGCATGCAGGAATGTGCCATGCATGGGATCCATGAGATTGTCGAAGGCATAACGCCACGCCATCTCCCAATCCGCATAGCACAGGAAGTGCGAGTATTCCGGATCGACCAGTTGCTCGGGCGGCTCGAATGCGGGAGCTTCCTGATTCAAGGCGTCGCCGAACCAGACAAAGATCGCATCGGCGACCTCACACGAAGGATAGGTCTTCACCGCCTTCTTGCCTTCGAGCGGACAACCGGGCTGGCCGGGGACCTTCAGCACCTTGCCGTCGGGTCCGACCTCGACGCCGTGATAATTGCAACGCAGCCGATCGCCTTCGTTGATGCCGCGCGACAGCGGCACCGCGCGATGCGGACAACGATCGACCTGCACGTGGATTGTGCCACCGGAGTCACGCCACAGCACCAGCTGCTCGCCGAGCCGCGTGAGACCGAGCGGCTTGCCGCCGGCCTCGACAAAGCGCGAGGGAAGGATCGGCCACCAGCGATTGCGCAACCCGGTGCGCAAATAGGCCTGAACCTGCTGATCGGTCGGTGCGGTGCTATTAGCGGAACGGTCCAGTGTCGCGACGCTCATGATCAAGCTCCCAGTTCCTGCATCACAGCGGTGAAATTCTCTCTGGTCCACGCGCCGCCACTCGGCGGCCGCACGCGCGAGGCGTTCAGTCCAGCGATCAATTCGTCAAGCTCTCGGGCGCCCTTGCTGAACACGCCCTCGATCGCGTTGGCGAGTTCCTGCTGCCATGCGGTTGGCGGTTGAGTCCGGGTTTGATGCGGACTGAGGTAGGGAAATTGGTATTCCATAGCTTCCTCCCGATCAGGGTTCACTCGATATCGTTCAAAACCTCGGCGCATCCGCCGTGGCAGCAATGCAATCAAATATCCAGAACAAGGCGCGAGCCCGCCTTGGCCCGCGACACGCACGTCATCATGGTCTGGTTTGCCGCCCGCTCGGCCGACGACAGGATGCTGTCGCGATGGTCGACCTCGCCGGACACAACGCGGGTCTCGCAGGTGCCGCAAATTCCCTGTTGGCAGGAACAGGGAACTTCGATGCCGGCGTCATTCAAGACATCGAGGACTGTGCGATCTTCAGGCACGGTGAGCGTGAGGCCCGAGATGTTGCAGACCACTTCGAAACTGCCGGAGGCGCCCTCGTCGGCACGGCTGCGCGGTGCGAACCATTCGAAGCGCACCGCATCCTGCGGCCAGGCCGTCGTCGCCTCCTCCACAGCCGTCATCAGCCCCTCGGGCCCGCAGCAATAGATCATCGCGCCGGTCTGAACGCCCGCGAGCTGCGCCTCGACGTCAAGACGTGTGCCGGCCTCGGAACTGTGCAGTGAAATGGCGCCGCCGAGCGCGCGGATCTCATCGAGAAAAGGCGCGTCGCTATCCCGCTTGTTGCAGTAGAGCAATGTCCACGGCCTACCGTCGGCGCTGGCCTGCCGCATCATCGGGATCAGGGGCGTCACCCCGATGCCGCCTGCCACGAAGATGTAGCTCTCGGCGTCTTCAAGCGCAAAATTGTTGCGCGGCGCGCTCACGGTCACGAGTTCACCGGGGCGAAGCCTCCGGTGCACGAAGGTCGACGACACGCCGCCGCCGACCGCGCGAATGCCAAGCCGATAGTGCGAACGATCCGACGGATCGCCGCACAACGAATATTGCCGCAAAGTGCCGTCCGGCAGGCGAAGATCGACATGGGCCCCGGGTTCGAAGGGCGGCAATAGCGTGCCGTCAACGGCTGAAAGTTCCAGCGACAGCACCCCAGATGCTTCCCAGCGCATGGCGCGCACGCGGACCTGCAAGCTCGATGGCGCGGCCACGCTCGGCGCGTTCGCATCGGTCCCTGCAGGCGTGGTCATTTCTGCGGTGTCTGACATCTCACCTTCCTCACACCGCGATCGCCGCCCAGGGATGCGGCCGGTTGCCAAGGTCAACATAAAGCGATTTCTGTGCCATCCAGGCGCGGATGCCGTTGCGACCCTTCTCACGGCCGACGCCGCTCTCCTTGGTCCCGCCAAACGGCGTCGAAATCGAGAATTGCTTGTAAGTGTTGATCCAGACGGTGCCCGCGTCGATGCCGCGCGCCACGCGCCAGGCCTTCGGGAAATCCCGCGTGTAGATGCCGCAGGCAAGGCCATAGGCATTATCGTTGGCTTCCTGCATTAGTTCCGCTTCGTCGTCGAACGGCAGCACGGCCAATACAGGGCCGAACACTTCCTCGCGGCAGAGCGCTGCACGGTTGTCGAGACCGGCGATGATGGTGGGCCGATAATAGGTGCCCTGCTGATAGTCAGCCCCTTGCGGACGCTCGCCGCCGGTCAGCACACGCCCGCCATCGGACCGCGCCCGGGCCACATGGGCCTCGACCTCGTCGCGATGCTGTGGCCTGATCAGAGGTGCGACCTGGGTCGCCTTGTCGAAGGGATGACCGATCCGCAAGCTTTCGGTCGCGGCCACGAGCCTCGCCACGAATGTATCGTAGATGCTGCGTTCGACGAACAAACGCGAACCGGCGATGCAGGACTGCCCGGTCGAAGAAAAAATGCCGAACAAGACGCCGGCGCAGGCGATGTCGAGATCGGCATCGGCGAATACGATCGTCGGCGACTTGCCGCCAAGTTCAAGCGACACCGTCATCAGTTTGTCGGCGGCCTTGCGCGCCAAGGCGCGACCGGTTTCGGTGCCGCCCGTGAAAGAGACTTTCTTGACCGCCGGATGCGTTACCAGCCGCTCGCCGACGATCGCGCCGGCGCCGGGCAGCGTAGAGAACAATCCGCGCGGCAAGCCCGCTTCATCGATGATGCGTGCGAGCTCGAGCGAGACTAAAGGGCTCCAGGACGACGGCTTGAGCAGGATCGCGTTGCCGGCTGCCAGCGCCGGCGCCACTTTTTGCGCATCGGAGGCGATCGGCGAATTCCACGGCGTGATGCCGGCGGTGACGCCAAGCGGCTCGTGCACCGAAAATGTCAGGTACTGACCCCGCGACGGGGTGAGCGCCTCTTCCATGGTCTCGAGCGCTGCCGCCATGTAGCGGAAGGTTCCGGACGCACTCATCGCCAGTGCAAAGGTTTCGGTCAGGGTCTTGCCGGTGTCGCGCGACTGTACCTGCGAGATGCGCTCGGCGTTCCGCGCAATGCCGTCAGCGATCCGATAGAGAAATGTAGCACGCTCATGCGGCAGCAGCTTCCGCCAGGCCGGATCGTTGGCGGCCTCTTCGGCGCGCTCGATCGCAAAATCCACATCCGCGGGCGAAGCTCCAGATAGCCTCGCGTTCAACGACCCGTCCGCCGGGAAATGCGAGACGATTTCCGCGCCGCGACCGCGGCACCACTCGCCTCCGATATAAATCCTGTCCTGCGTTTCCATGAGAGTGCTCATCGGCGCGCCCCTGGATCACGACGGTGCCGGCGCGGTTGAATACCCCGCAGCATCACACACGCCCTCCCGCTGCACCGGCCGGCGGACCGGCAAAGCTTTGCCGGAACGGTCCGATCGCGACCATGTCGATTTCGATCAGGCAAGGCCCCTTCACGGCCATGGCGCGATCGAGCGCGGCATCGACGTCCTCGATCCGCCGCACAGTCTCGTGCGGCAGGCAGAACGCCCTGCAGACGTGCGAGAAGTCCGGCGTCAGGATGTTGGAGTAAACCCTGCGGCCGCCATATTGCGCGTCCTGGATATTGCGGATGACGCCATAGCCCTGGTCGTTCATCAGCAGGAAAACCATGTTTGCCTGCATTTCGACGGCAGTGGCAAGCTCGCCCAGCATCAACTGCGAGCCACCGTCACCGAGCAGCGTAATGGTCTTTGCCTCAATGCCGGCCATGGCCGCGCCGATGCCCATCGCGATGCCCTGACCGATGCCGCCGCCCAACGCGTGCACGCCAAGATGCGGCGCGGCCAACCGCACATAGCGGTTGCCGAAGGTGCTGTTGGAAATCGTGACGTCGCGCACCCAGGGATGACCGTTGCCGCTGACCCGCCGGCTCAACGTATCGGCGAGCGTCCCGTAAGGACCGAGATTGTCGCGTAACGCCGCCTCGGACTGGCCGCGCGTGGGTGCGATCTCCGCAAGAAACACGGCGTCGGTATCAAGTTGCTTCGGCAATCGCTGAAGAAGGCCTTCCAGGACCAGCCTCGCGTCGCCGCAGATAAACTGCTCGACCGGATAGTTGCGGCCGCTTTGCAGCGGGTCGGCATCCACCTGAACAAGCGGCGGCAGCGCCATCCGGTTATTCTTGGTCTCATTGCCGCGCAATCTCGAACCGATCACGATCATCAGATCGGCGCGGGCATAGATCGCTTCGGCATCGCGCGTCATGTTGAAGGCGCCGAGATTTCGAGGATGGCCTTCGGGCACGACCGCGCGCCCATTGGTGCTGGTCACCGCACCAAAGCCGCGATCGACGAGTTCAAGCGCAGCAGTAGCCGCCCCTCGCGATCCGCCGCCGAGCCAGAGCAGCGGCCGTTTGGCTTGCCGCACACGCGCCGCCAGCGCATCGAGTTGAGAAGGCACAGGCACGGCGCGCGGGATGTCCAACGTACCGCCAACGTCGCGGCGCTGGACCTTCAGCCGCTGCACATCGACCGGGATTTCGAGCGTGACCGGTCCTGTCGGCGCCGTCAGCGCCTGACGCGCGGCCGAAAGCAATGTTTCCACCGCAGCCGACGGCTCCCAAATACGCAAGTACGCCTTGCTGATGGCCTTCAGCATGTCCGGCTGCCGCGGCACGTCGTGGATCGCGGCTCGATCGCGATCGACAAACTCGCGATCGACCTGGGTCGTGATATGCAGCACCGGAGAGCCCGCCGTCAGCGCTTCGACCTGTGAGCCGGCGGCATTGCCCGCTGCCGTGCCGGTCGAGGTGATGCAAACGCCGAGCGACCGCGAGACCCGCGCATAGCTATCGGCCATGTTCATCGCGCCCGCTTCGCCGCGGGCCGGCACGAAACGGATTCGTCCATGCCGCGCGATGGCGTCAAGAATCGGCATATTGTGAATCGAAATCACGCCGAAGACCGTGGTGACACCGAGATCGGCGAGCGCACGTGCAATCGCATCTCCAACGGCTTCCTCATGTAGCGTGGTATCGGAAGGAGTGATATGCTCTTTGGCAAAAGGAATATTCATGATCGTGATCCGTTAGATGTGTCGTGACACGCCGCCGGAAATCTCGAGGCTGGCGCCAGTGATGTAGCTTGCGGCGGGCGAGCCGAGAAAAACGATGGCCCGCGCCGGTTCTTCCGGAACGCCCAACCGCCCAAGTGGAATTTTCTTTTCGCGCGCGAGGTTCGAAAACCAATCCTCGCGGGACTGCGTCTTGTCAGTCCGCGCCTCGAAACGCCGCTGCCATTGGCCGGAATCGACCAGTCCCAAAAGCACGGTGTTGACGCGAATTTGCGGCGCGAACTCGCTCGCCAGCGACTTCAGTAAATTCTGCACGCCGGCGCGTGCCGCCGAGGTGCAGACCATGTGCGGCTCCGGCTGCAACGCCAGCAAGGAATTGACCCCGACGATGGCGGGGGAATCGCTTGCTTCCAGTAACGGTTTGAAGGCGCGAATGGGCAGAATCTGGCTGAAGAATTTGAGATCGAATTCCTCCCGCCATTGCGCGTCCGACGTGGCCTCAAACGTGGAAACAAGCCCCTGCCCGGCATTGTTGACCAAGAGGTCGACCCTGCCACCGCTCCACGCCCCGACCTCGCGGGCAAACGCACTGACCGCCCCGGTGTCGAGCACGTCGCATGTCTGCGCGAGCACGCTTCCCGGCTTGAGGTCGTCGAGGAATGTCTTGGCGCTCGCGAGCCTCGCTTCGTTGCGCCCGCAGATCGCGACCCGCGCCCCGCCTTCGAGAAGCAGCTTGGCGGTCGCAAGCCCAATGCCCGAACTTCCGCCGGTGACGACCGCGATGCGATTGGCAAGTTTGAGGTCCAAAGCCGCCTCCTACGCCAGGCTACGTCGCGCAGCGGCGCGATGCGGCTCACCGGTCCCGGACGTCTCGGCAAGGTTTCCCTGGTCGCCGCGCCAGCCGAGCCGTTGCGAAATCTCGGTGGCGGCGCTTTTCATGCTGGTCGCAATTTGCGCACGGCGAGCGGCACCGGCAAAATCGGTCGCGTGGCCGCTGACATTGATGGCTGCAATCGGCGTGCCGGTGGCGTCGAAAATCGCCGCGGCCACCGAACTGATGTCTGCTTCATAATTGCCGTCGCTCCAGGCCAGTCCGGCCGCGCGGTCGGCCTCGAGCTGGGCATGCAACTGTGCAAGCGTGACCGCGGTATGCGGCGTGACCGGCGTCAGCGTCGCGCCGGCGTAAAGTCTGTCGACCTGCGCGGCAGGAAGATTGGCAAGGATGACGCGGCCCATATTGGCGGCATGAGCCGGAAGCCGGCTACCGACACGGATGTTGCTTGCGAACACATGGTTTGGAACCCGGCGAACCAGATAGACGATCTCCAGACCGTCGAGCACACCGAGATGGGCCGACAGCCCAAGTGTTTCGGCTAACCTCGTGAGGACCGGAACCGCCGTCTGCACCAGATCCTCGGAAAAGAACGCCTGCGCCGTCAGGCCGATCAAGCCGACGCCAATGCGCCAGCCATTGCCTTCAGGGCGCGGCTCGATGAAACGTTCGGCGCTCAGGGTGCGAAGCAGGCGCACCAACGTCGTGCGGTTGATGCCGAGCGCCCTTGCCGTCTCCGACATATTCGTGACCGCATCACCCTCGCCGATATGCCGCAGCAGGCGTGCGGCACGCTGGACCGGTGGCGACAGATACTGATCGCCGCTATCCGCATCTTCATCGAGATCAAATCGTTTAGACATGAGCGTCTTCTTCCACAAAGGCGGTCAGAAAGTTCGCGACGATCTTTGGCTCTTCCTGCGGCAAAGCATGTCCGGATCCTTCGACCTCGTGGTAGCGCGGCTTCGCCTTGAAGGCGTCGCGTGCGGCCTGGGCGTTGGCCGGCGGCGTGATCACGTCCTTTGAGCCGACGGCGACAAGGGCCGGTACCGACACCGTGGCGAGGTCGGAGACCATGTCGCCCGCGCCGAGCGCGTGCACCGCCTGCGCATAACCGTGCGGATGCACCGCCGCCATCGCACGCTCGACGCCGGCGAGCACATGCGGCTTCGTTGAGGGATCGCCGACCAGCCGCCCCGCTCGCTTTTGGCTGAACGCGACCGGGCCGAGCACATTCAATTCATCGATGCGTTGCTGCACGCCTGATGGCAGAGGTTCACCTGCGGCAACGCGATAACCGAGCGCCGGCGACAGCAACGCCAACGCGGAAACGCGCCCGGGATAGTTGGCTGCAAAGCTTGCGGCGAACAGCGAACCCAGCGAATGCCCGACAAGGACGGCGCGGGACATGCCGAGCAGGTCCAGCACACCTGCCAATGCGACGGCATAGTCGCGCGGTGTTGGTGACGCCTTGGCGAGGGGCTTCGATTCCCCGTAGCCCGGTGCATTCCAGGCGATCGCTTCAATCGAGAGCGGCAACGCCTGCATCAACGGCTCGAAACTGAGCGCATGGCTGCCGACGCCATGCAGCAGCACGAACGTGCAACGCGCCTTGTCGGCACGACGACGGAAAACCTCGATCTCCCCGGCAAGCCCGCGCTCTAATGCCACGACTGCACCTGTTCAAATATGAACCAACCGTTCGATAGTGAATATAAAGGACCTGTTGTTAACCTTTTGTCAAGTGGCACCCGGAAATCGGAGCCGGATACCCCCGCATCGTCATCCATCGAACCTCGAAATCCATCTTGCGTCCGTGTTTAATATACTATACTATGTTTTACTAGCGAAATAGCCATATGCGATCGTACCGGCGCAAACGGGCGAGAGATCGAAGTGACGAACAAGCGCTCCCCTGAAAAAGACCTGACGTCGCTGACCGCCGAACTGCCGGCCGATATCGACGAGCGCTATCTGGTGCCGGCGCTGATCCGCGGTTTGGACATCCTCACCATTCTTTCCGGCGATCAGCAGACTCTCACCTTGTCGGAAGTCGCCGCAGCGCTGGGGCTGACCCGTTCCTCCGCCTACCGGCTGCTTTATACGCTCGGTGCGCTCGGCTACGTCGCGTTTGACAACAGCACCAAATGCTATCGCCTCGGCCCGCAGGTCTTGAACCTCGGATTCGGATATCTCGCCGCGCGCGATCTGGTGGAAGTGGCGATGCCGCATCTTCTTCGCTTGCGCGATCGCACCGGCTGGTCCGCGCATCTTGGCGAACTCCACGGGCGCGAAGTCGTCTACCTGACGCGCGTGGCGACGCGGCGTTCGATCGCAAGCACCGTTCATGTCGGCACCCGGCTGCCGGCACGCCGCACCACCATGGGCCGCGTGCTTTTGTCCGGGCTGCCGGAGGCTGAGATCCGCAATCTCTACGACGACGCCGCGCTTGCCGGGGACACCCCGCCCACCAATCTCGCCGACCTCTTGAAACAAGCTGCAGAAGACCGCCGCGAAGGTTGCGTGGTGCAGAATTCGGTCTACGAGCCGGGCGTCGCCAGTGTGGCGGCGCCCATCCACGACATGACCGATCGCGTCGTCGCGGCGATCAACATTTCGGCCGTGGCGCTCTTTACCAACGATGCCGAACTCAACGGCGCGCTCAAAGCGGAAGTGATCGCGACCGCGAAGGCCATTTCGCAAGACCTCGGCTCCCAAGACCTAGGCTCCAAAGACCTCGGCCGCCACGCGGCAGGCCGCGGAGCCGCGCCACCCCGCAAATCGTCGGGCTCGCCGCCCTGATCGATTTGCTCAAACCATCGAGAACCGCACCAGCAAAGGAGACCGAACATGGACGATACGACCCGACCACAGAAACATTCCTGGGACCGCCCGGACTGCACAAGCTTCGATGACTGGATGAAAAGCCGTGTCGCGCGCGTCTCCGACCGTCCTTACGACTGGAACGCATTGAAGTTCCAAGCCGACTTCGATCCGAAATATCGCCGGGCCCAGAAGCGCTTTATCGGCACGGGTGGCACGGGCGTTGCTTCGGATACCAACGTGATTCCGGCCGAGCACTTCACGCTTTCGAACATGATCATCCCGGCCGGCGGCGAGGGACCGATGCACCTCCACGTCGATGCCGAGGAAGTCTTCTTCGTCCTGCGCGGCAAGATCAAGGTCATGGTCGAAAAAGACGGCGAGCGTTGGGAATCGATCCTCGGTGAGCGCGATTGCATCTCGGTGCCGCCCGGAGTCTACCGCGGCGAGATCAACGTCGGCGAAGAGGACGCGATCATGATGGTGATGATCGGTTCGCCCAAGCCGGTGACGCCGACCTATCCGGCGGATCACCCGCTGGCCAAGGTGAAGCGCGGCTGATCGTTCCGAAACTCACGGGCGCGCTAGCCAAAATGCGGCGCGCGCCTCGTTCCGGCAAGGCATGGCGCGAGACCGGCGCGCAGGTTTGATGATGAAGGGAATGGCGATCATGGCGCTCGTTGGTATTGATGCAATTGTGTTCGGTGTAGCTGACATGGCCGCCGCAGCGCATTTCCTGGACGACTGGGGCGTGACGCAGGTATCGGCCACGGACGACCGCCTGGTCTACCGGACGCGCGACGGCGCGGAAGTGATCGTCCGCCCGTACGACGCGCCCGATCTGCCGCCGCCGATCGAGAGCGGCAATACGGTGCGCGAAGTGATCTGGGGCGCTGCGAACAAGGAGGAACTGGAGAAGAGTCTTGCCTCGATTCGGACCCTCGAAAGCTTCCGCATCGGCGCCGACGGCTTGTCGCGCGCCACCGATCCCAATGGTCTCAGTGTTGCCTTCCGCGTCAGCCAGCGAACGCCGGTCACGATCAAGCCGACGCTGCCGAACGCGCCAGGTTCGCATCAGCGCGTCAACCAGCGCTCGCCGATCCACACCCAGGCACATCCCATCAATATCGGCCACGTCGTGGTATTCGCGGCGGACTTTCCGGCCATGCGTGCCTTCTATACCGAGAAGCTCGGCTTCGTGATCAGTGACGAATACCCCGGCCACGGCACATTCACACGCTGCCAGCAGGTCGGCGATCACCACAACCTGTTCATTCTCAACCGGCCGGGCAAGGCGGGCATCAATCACGTCGCCTTCACCGTGACAGACATCCACGAACTGATCGGCGGCGGCATCGCCATGAGCCAAAAGGGCTGGAAGACCGAAATCGGTCCCGGCCGCCACCCGATCTCATCCGCCTACTTCTGGTATTTTGAAAATCCGCTGGCGGCGCCGCTTGAATATTACGCCGACGAGGATTACTGCACCGCCGACTGGAAATCCGGCACCTTCGAGCGCAAGCCGGAATTGTTTGCGGAGTGGGCTATCGCCGGTGGCATCGACGGCAAGACCCGCCGCCAGAGAACGGCGATTGATCAGAGCGGCCGCGGTCACGCTTAGCGCCAAACCGATAGAGCGAATGAGTATGCCCCCCGAAATCAGACGTATCATTGCGGTAGAGGCGCATCGAAGACGATCCGGGCATTGCCCGGTGCGTCTCTATTCGCTTGGAACCGGCGAGACCTTCGAGATCAATCCGACCGCCGATGGCTTTGTCGATATGACCTCGGGCGTGAGCGCGTGGACGGCGGAAGGCCGGATCGTGCTCGCCGGCAAACGAGGCGCGATCGACCTGCATCTGACCGGCGACGTCGCCTTCGACGGTTACGATCACATCAGCGACGAGGCCTTCACCGGCCGCGCCGGTGGTGGCACGTCGGTCACGATCTACGATCGCGACCAGACTAACTATTTTCAATATGCCGTCGCCACCAAAGCGGTACAGATCTAGCGGAGGCCTGGACCAGTATGGACAAAAGATTCAGCGGGCGGCGGATCGTCGTTACCGGAGCCGGGCGAGGCCTCGGCTTCTCCTATGCCGAGCGGCTGTGCCGCGAAGGCGCAAGCGTGATCATCGCAGAGATCGATCCGGCGCTTGGCTCTGAGGCGGAAGCGAGCCTGAAAGCCCGGGGTCTCGATGCGCGCTTCGTGCAGGTCGACATCTCCTCGGAAAGCTCCGTGGCCGAGATGGCGCGGATCGCGCGTGAAGGCTGCGACGGCATCGATGGTCTTGTCACCAATGCCGGATGGGCAAATGGCGTCGGCGGCAAGACCTACGACGAACTGACTACCGAGGTCTGGGACCGTATGATGGCCATCAACGTCCGCGGCACCTGGCTGACGGTGCGCGCGATCGCGCCGATGATGCGCGACGGCGGCTCAATCGTGACGGTTTCGTCGGATACGATTTACTGGGGCGCCCCTCGCCTGCTCCACTATGTCACCAGCAAGTCCGCCATTGTCGGCATGACCCGCTCGCTCGCGCGTGAGCTTGGCGAGCGGATGATCCGCGTCAATTGCCTGCTGCCGGGGCTGACCGTCGGCGAGGCCACCAAGGGAATTCCCGAGGAACGCTGGAACGATTATGCGCAGAAACAGCTCCTGAAGCGCAAACAGATGCCTGATGACGTCGACGGCGTCGTCGCCTTCCTGATGTCGGACGATTCAAAATTCATCACCGGACAGACGCTCGCCGTCGACGGCGGATTTTCCATGCACTGAGGTCTTCGAGACCGTGGGGACACCACTCGCCTGATCTCACCAGAACTGGAGAATGATTTGCAGTCGAAACGGTGGGTGGGCGTGATCGTCCTGATGATCGTCGTGAGCATCGCTTACGTCGACCGCATCAACGTGTCGTTGATGATCACCAATGCCGACTTCCTTCACGCGCTCGGGCTTGAGGGCGACAGGATCGCGCAAGGACGCCTCGTTTCGCTGTTTCTGTTCGGCTACGGCCTCTCGGCATGGTTCATCACGCCCCTGTTTGAATTCCGCTGGAGCGTGCGCACCAGCCTTTTGATCAGCGTGTTGCTCTGGACGATTTTCACGGGCGCCTCCGCGGTCGCCTCCGGCATGGCGGCTTTCCTGGTCTGCCGGCTCCTGCTTGGCGGCGCGGAAGGCCCGCTATTCTCGCTCAAAACCATGTATGTCAGGGAACACTTCGCCCCGAACGAGGTCGGCAAACCGAATGCGGTAAGTTCGCTCGGTGTCAGTATCGGCCTCGGACTTGGCTATTCGATCGTCAGCTTCCTGATCGTGCATTTCGGCTGGCGCGACTCGTTTTGGGCGCTCGCGGCACTCAATCTTGCCATCGGCCTGCCCCTGATTGCGCTGTTCATTCGACCCTCTGCCGCCCCGCGTCCCGCCAGCCGCAAAGAGGGCTCGGCCGTTTCGCTGTTTCTGTCCGCACTCCGAACGCCGCATCTGTTCTGGATCCTCATCGTCGAAATCTGCACGCTGAGCTATCTGTGGGGCGCCAGCACCTGGCTGCCGTCCTATTTGAAGGAGGCACGGCATTTCTCGCTCAACGAGATGAGTATTTTTGCCGGCCTTCCCTTTTTCGTCGGCGTCGTCTCCAACGTTGCCGGGGGATCGGTCGTCGATCTTCTCCCGAGGTCGAAGGCGCCGGTCGTGATCGTCATTGGCGGCATCATCACCGCGATCTGCGTCACCTTGGCGATACTCGCCGAAAACCCCTACGTCGCCGCTTCCGCGCTGATTTTTGCCGGCGCCGGATGGGGCTTTCAGTCGCCTGCCATACCGAGCCTGGTGCAGCATGTGGCAAAGGACGGCACTGTCGGCACGACCTACGGCATCATCAACGGGATTGGTAATCTCGTCTCGGCGCTGATGCCGATGATGATGGGGGCTGCGATGACGTCCCGCTCCGGCGATAATCTGGCGCAAGGTTTCTGGCTTCTGGTCGGCACCCAGCTGTTGACCGCGGTCACAGGTCTCGTCCTGGTCGCGAGGCTCGGCAGAAGGACGGGAGAGACCAGCCACGCGGCCTCGCTTGCAGCTGACGCTCCATGAGTATTTCGGCTCACATACCTGAGGCGAGGATTTAGGTATGGACCGCCTGACGAGCATGGACGTTTTTGCCAGTATCGTCGCAAATGGCAGCTTCGCCGGTGCAGCGCGCCAGGCCCAGGTATCGCCGACCGTCGTCAGCAAACATGTGCAAGCGCTCGAAAACTGGCTCGGTGTAAAACTGCTCAACCGCTCGACCCGGCGCGTGGCCCTGACGGAAGCCGGTGAAGCCTTCTACGAACGCTGCAAGCGAATTCTCAGCGATGTTGAAGATGCTGCGGGCATGGCGGGCGAACTACAGACCACGCTTCGCGGGCGGCTGCGCGTCAGCGCGCCCGGCCTGTTCGGTGTCGAGCTGGTCACGCCCGCGGCAGTCGTGTTCATGGCCGAACATCCGGATGTCAGCATCCGGCTCGATATCAATGATCGCTATGTCGACGTTCTCGGCGAAGGCTACGACCTCGCAGTGATCGTAGGCCAGTTGCCTGACTCCTCCTTGACCGCCCGACGGCTGGCCCCGATACGATTTGCGACCTGTGCCGCGCCCTCCTATCTAGCGCGACGCGGAATTCCTGAGCATCCGTCCGAATTGGCGCATCACGATTGCCTGCAATACACCGGCTTTCTCTGGAGCCAGAACGAATGGCGCTTCGTGGCACCAAGCGGCGACCCGGTGAGCATCCAAATCTCGCCGCGGTTCGCATCTGCCACCTTGGCGTTGCGCACAGCCGTCATTCAAGGCGCCGGCATATTTCAATGTCCGACCTACGCAGTCGGCGACGACCTCGCCGCCGGCCGGCTGGTGCCGATTTTGACCGAATATTCGATTCCCGAGCTCAGCGCCTACGCCGTCCACGCGCAAGGCCGCCATCGATCGGCAAAACTCGGCAGCTTCATCGATCTGCTTGCCTCGCGTTTCGGCCCGAACCCGCCTTGGGACCGATGGCAGGCTAAATGAAGTGCATCGGCCATTATCCACGTTTTGGAAACTCAGTCTTTTCAGTTTGAAATATTGTCCGCCGCCTCAGCCTGCTCGATAGTTTTTCTTTTAAACGCCGCGCGCGGCGTCCCGCGCGCCTCCATTGACGGGCGGAGGACAGCAGAATGCAGTTCAAACTCAATGGCCGGCCGGTCGATTTTGACGGCGATCCGCAAACGCCTCTGCTTTGGGTCATTCGCGATTGGGCACAGCTGACCGGTACGAAATACGGCTGTGGCGTCTCGATATGCGGAGCCTGCACCGTGCATGTCGATGGTGAACCGGTCCGATCCTGCGGGTTGCCGATCGAAGACGTGGCCAACCACACGGTTACGACGATCGAGGGTTTGTCGAAGGATCGCTCGCATCCGGTGCAGAAGGCCTGGATCGAAAAGGACGTACCGCAATGCGGCTACTGCCAATCCGGGATGATCATGGCGGCCGCAGCGCTACTGCAAAAACATCCGGAGCCAACCGACGCACAGATCGATGAGGCCATGACCAACCTGTGTCGCTGCGCGACCTATCACCGCATCAGGGAGGCGATCCATGCAGCGGCCGGTGTTTGATCTCGGCGAACAAGCGGGCGCCACCAGTCGCCGTGGCTTTCTCAAGGGCGCAGCTCTCGCCGCCGGCGCCCTCATCGTTCCAGTCTCGTTAATGCGGCAAATCACGGCTTCCGAAGAATCCAGCTACGAAATCACCGACTGGATCCGGATTGAACCGAGCGGCCGCACGATCATCGGCGTCTCGCAGTGCGAGGTTGGACAAGGGATCTATACCGGTCTGTCGCAGCTCGTCGCCGACGAACTTGAAGCGGATTGGGCGTCGGTCAGCGTCGAGTTCGTTACCGGCCGCGACGCCTACCGGACCGCAGCCGCCAACGAAGAGCTTCAGCAGTTCGTCGGCGCCTCGATGTCGATGACTCAATTTCATCAGCGGGTCCGGATCGCGGGCGCGCAGGCGCGCGAGGCATTGATTCAGGCCGCCGCCGCGCGGCTTCGCGTTCGCACGACCCAGTGCGAAGCGAAAAACGGACGGGTTACACACCTGCAAACCGGCCGTTCGCTCGGATATGGTGACCTCGCCCGCGACGCTGCGAAGCTTCCACTGAACCCGACCCCGCAGCTGAAGCCGGCGTCGGAACGGCGTCTCATCGGTCAAAGTCTCAAACGTCTCGACACCCCCGCCAAGGTCGACGGCAGCGCGATCTTTGGTATCGATGTCCGTGTTCCGGACATGCTGTTTGGTGCGGTCCGGATGGCGCCGACGCAAACCGGCAAGTTTGTCGCGGTAAAAAACGAGGCGGAGATTCTCGCCCGCCCCGGCGTCAGGGCCGTGGTCAGCGCACCGTTCTGGCCGCAACCTGCCCACACGACGATCATTGTTGTTGCCGACAGCTACTGGATCGCAAAGCAGGCCGCCGATGCGCTCGTCGTCGAGTTCGACGACGGTGCGGCGGCTGGCCTGAACAGCCGGAAGATCATGGACCAGCGTCTTGCCGCGCTGGACTCGGACAAGGCAGTGGTCGCGACCAACATAGGCGACGCTGCCTCCATCCTGAATGCCTCCAGCAACAAGGTGATCGAGGCACAGTATCATACGCCCTACCTGGTTCATGCCACCATGGAGCCGGTGGTCGCAACCGCACACGTGCGCGACGGTGAGATCGAAGTATGGGGCCCGATCCAGGGCCAGGACATGGTCCGCAAGACACTCGGCAGGTATTTTAATATGGCCCCCGACAGGGTGATCGTGAACACGACTTTCTTGGGCGGGAGCTTCGGCCGCAAATATGTGCCGGATTTCGTTCTTCACGCCGCGGTCGCCTCGAAAGCGGTCGGCCGTCCCGTCAAAGTCATCCGCTCCCGCGAGGAAGATATTCGTCACGGCTATTATCGACCCTGCGCGTCGGCGCGATTCCGAACGGTGCTTGGGACCGATGGATATCCAAAAGCGATGCATGCCCGCGTGGTCGGAGAATCGCTCTACGCCATGATCAAGCCGAAGGCGATGGAGGCCGCCGGCGGGTGGGACGAAACCATGCTCGACGCCATCTACGATCTCGCTTACGCGGTGCCCAACCTGATCGTCGACAACGTCAACGTGAAGCAGCCCATTCCTGTCAGTTTCATGAGAAGCGTGGGAAGCACGTCCGCGGTGTTCTTCCTTGAGAGCTTTGTCAATGAACTCGCTGATGCTGCGAACATCGATCCGTATCTCTATCGCCGCCATCTGCTTGCCCATGATCCCCTCGCCGTCGCTGTGCTCGATCGGGTGGTGGAGGCGTCGGAATGGAACAAGCCGGCGCCGCGCGACATTCACCGCGGGCTCGCCTTCAACCTCTACACCGGTCGAGGTGGCGCGTTCAAAACCTATGTGGCCCAAGTTGTAGAGATCGAGATGGTGAAGGGCCAGATCGCGGTTCGCCGTATCGTTTGCGCGGTCGACACCGGAACCGTGATCAATCCCGGGCTCGTCATGGCCAATATCGAAGGCGGCATCGGCTTTGCGTTGACCAATACGCTGAAGAGCGAGATAACCTTCGCCAACGGTGGGGTGGAGCAGAGCAACTTCCACGACTATCCGCTGCTTGGCCTGTCGGAGATGCCCCGTGTCGAAGTCCTGCTGATGGACAGCGATCGTCCGCCGCAAGGATGTGGCGAGGTGTCATTGGCGCCGGTTGCGCCCGCGGTGGCGCATGCTGTTTATCGGGCCACCAACAAGCGGCTTCGTGCCATGCCGTTTGCGCAAGTCTAAGTTTACGCAGGTCTCAGTTTGCGCAGGTCAAGGCCGCACGACGATCATACGCTGGAATGAGCAGGCAGGCTAAATGGCGCGACTGAGAATTGGAATCAGCGGAGGCGGTGTCGGAGGGCTCGCCTCTGCCATTGCGTTACGAAAAGCCGGCCACAACGTCGAGGTGCTTGAACAGGCCTCTTCGTTCCGCAGGGTTGGTGCCGACATCAATCTGACGCCGAACGTCGTCCGCGCGCTCGACGGCTTTGGCGTGGTGCCGGCACTCATGGAGACCGCGGCCAAGCCGACCCACCGCATCAGCCGGATGTGGGATAGCGGCGCGGAAACCTCGCGGCTGGAGATGGCGCAGGCGGCCGAACAGCGATACGGCGCGCCGCAATTGACGATCCATCGCGCGGACCTGCTGAATGCATTACGGACGCAGTTGCCGTCCGACGCCATCCGGCTCGGATGTCGCGTTGGCGGTGTCGAGACAGCTGACGACCACGTCAAGGTCGCCTTCATCGAGGGCGGCGAAGACACCTTCGACGTTCTGATTGGCGCTGACGGAATTCATTCACCGACCCGCACTGCCCTGTTCGGTCCGGAATATCCAGAGTTCACCGGGCTCGTGTCCTATCGCAGCGTGGTCGATAGCGCGAAATTGTCCGTACCCAACATGGAGGCCTTCACCAAATGGTGGGGGCCGACGCCGGACCTGCAAATTGTCACCTTCCCGCTCAATCGCGGCCGCGAGACCTTCGTCTTCGCCACCACAGCGCAGGACGATTGGCGCGAGGAATCCTGGACGATGCCGGGCGACGTCACGGAGTTGCGCAAGGCCTACGCTGCATTTCACCCCGAGGCCCGCGCGCTTCTTGACGCTTGCAGCGAAGTGATGAAATCCGCGCTCTATGTACGCGATCCGCTGCCAGGCTGGTCGCTCGGTCATGCAACGCTGCTCGGCGATGCCAGCCATCCCATGACGCCGTTCATGGCGCAGGGCGCCGGCATGGCGATCGAGGATGCGGTCGTGCTCGGCCGGGCACTCAAAGGGGTATCAAAACGTAACGTGCCAGAGGCGCTGGCACGTTACGAAAATTCGCGCAAGGAACGGACCTCCCGGGTCCAGATCGGCTCGCGCGGCAACGAATGGCTCAAGGAAGGCGTCAATGCCGATTGGGTCTACGGCTATAACGCCTGGTCGATCCCACTCACGGACGCGACCTAGTCGGCCATCCACACTTACTCCTGATTTGGAAGCAGGCGGCGGCAAGAACTGGTCGACATCAAGCCTTGCGGCGAAGTCTCATCAGTTAGCGAACTGCCCGACCGATCGATCGTTCCGGGCGCGATGCGAA
Organism: Bradyrhizobium sp.; assembly: GCF_049519115.1. GTDB lineage: Bacteria > Pseudomonadota > Alphaproteobacteria > Rhizobiales > Xanthobacteraceae > Bradyrhizobium. The sequence continues at coordinate 8,485 of NZ_JBEKRB010000045.1, read as the reverse complement.
ATGTGCCAGGGCAGCAGCAGGCGTTCGGCATAATCGACCAGGAAAAATAGCACCGTGCCGACGATTCCGAGCAGCAACAGCGAGACGAACACACGCACGGTGTCGAACTGCCCCTGCGCCACCAGGATCTGAAATCCGATGCCGTAGTTGCCGGCAACGAATTCGCCGACGATGGCGCCCACCAGGGCAAATGAAATCCCGACCTTCATTCCGGCGAATAGGCTCGGCAGCGCGCATGGAAAGCGAATTTTGGTCAGCACCGCCCAGGACGACGCCTTCGATACCCGCGCCAGATTCAGCATATCGGGATCGACCGAGCGCAAGCCAAGCACCGCATCGATGACGATCGGAAAGATCGCCAGCATTAAAGCGATGGCAATCTTCGGTTCGGGGCCCGTGCCCATCCAGATCACGAATAGAGGTGCGAGCGCGACCTTCGGGATCGAGTTGAGGGCGACCAATAGCGTATAGGCCGTCCGCTCGAGAAATCGCGAATAGATTATGCCGACAGCCAGCGCGACGCCGAGCACGACCGCGAGAACAAAGCCCAGCAGGGTCATGGCGAGCGTAAAAGTGAGGTGACGCAGGAACAACGCCGGCGCCTCCAGAAACGCGGCCGCGATCATCGACGGCGACGGCAATATCAGCGGCGACGGATGGAATACCCGCACGCCGGCCTCCCACAGCAGAAGTGCCACGGCGAGCACGGCGATAATATCGCGCGTTTCGCTTTCACCGCTGAACAGCCGTCTAATCCGTCCCATCATTCCTTGACGATCCCAAGCTCGGCGAAATGATGCCGGATGCGATGAACGTAGCCGGCAAACTCGGCACTGTCGCGGACCGCGAGCCGGCGCGGGCGCGGCAGATCGATACGGATGGTATCGACGATCCTGCCGGGCGACTTGCTCATCATCACCACGCGATCGGATAAAAACACCGCTTCCACAATCGAATGGGTGATGAACAGCAAAGTTTTTCGGGTGTCTTGCCAGATTTGCGCGAGCTCGACGTTGAGGTCGTCCCTCGTCATCGCATCGAGCGCACCGAACGGCTCGTCCATCAAGAGCAACTCTGGATCGGCCAGCAGCGCGCGGCAGATCGACGCCCGCTGACGCATGCCCCCGGACAGTTCGAACGGAAATCGATCCTCGAAGCCGGCGAGGCCGAACCGCATCAGGAGTGCCATCGCGCGGTCGCGTTCGGCCAACGTCGGCTTGCGGGTAAACTCGATCGACAACAGCACGTTATCGAGGATGGTTCGCCAGTCGAGCAGCACGTCGCGCTGGAACACGACGCCGAGCCTGTCGGGCGGCCCGTCGAGCTGGCGGCCGGCCACCCGCACCGATCCGGCGCTCACACCTTCCAGCCCCGCAACCAGCTTCAGAAGCGTACTCTTGCCGCAGCCGGATGGGCCGACCACACTGACGAACTCCTGCGGCTGAATATCGAGATCGATGTCAAGCAGCGCGGGAATGGAGCCGCGCGTGGACGCGTAGGTCTTGGCAACCTGACGGAGAGAGACGTAGGCATCAGTCGCGTCGGGCACGGGAACCGCGATCTCACTCGACAAGGACATTGGTGTAGTAATCCGAGACATTCCAGCCCGCATTGACGACGCCTGCTGCTTCCATAGATTTGAGCGCGGCCTCCCAATCCTCTTTGGCCTGCCAGCCGATCGGCTTGCCCTTGCTGGCCGGCGTTTCAAAATAGTCGAGCGTCAGCTTGATCTGGCCAAGCAAAATCTTCTCGTCGAGACGCGCATCCGGGCGCTCGGCGATCATGGCCTTCACGCCCTCCTCTGGATTCTCGTGAAGCGCCTGCCATGCGCGCTGCTCGACCTGAATCAATTTGCGCAGGGCCGGCCCTTTGGCTGCAATCGTGTCTTCGCGCGCAACCAGGCCATAGCTTGGAAAGGCGATGCCGGCATCGGAGGCCAGCAGGCATTTCGATGGCCGTGACTGCTCGGCGATCGGCAGCGCCGAGCCGACGGTCGACATCAACCCATCCGCCCGCTTCGCGATATAGGTACCCCATAGCGCGGCCGGATCGACCACGTCGAGCTTCAGATCGTCGCGCGTCAGACCGCCGGACTTCAGGTAGACATCGACGAAGGGTGACCAGGGACTTGCCGCAAATACAACGACCCTCTTACCCCGGAGATCGGCGACTTTGCCGATCGGGGAATCCTTGTCGACGAGAATGCACAGATCCGTGCGGCGCTGGAAGGTCGCAATGGACCTGATGGTCGCTCCCTTGGCGCGCGCCGATCCGACCAGCCCGACCTGCACCTGCCCGACATCGGCCTGGCCGGCATTGACGAGTTGAATGGTGTTGCCGGAGCCACGGCCGTCCTGGATGTCGACGTCGAGTCCAGCCTCCTTGAACCAGCCTTTGAACTGAGCAAGATGGATCGCCGCCTGCACGCCCCATGGCGAAAAATCCAGCCGGACCGACAGCTTGTCCGCTGCCGATGCCGGTGCAACGGCGGCGGCAACACAGCCAAGAAAGAGCAACGTGGTTAGCAGCAATCGCCTCATGTCTTCGACTCCGGTTTGATCGGATCAATATGATTGCCCTTCGCATCGGATCGCGAAGGCCCAAGCAGATAACCTAGCACCATCTCGACGACATGCTGACGGCGCTTGTGCAAACGCCGCCGTACCGTCAAATCACGGTCGAGCAACCATGACAGGGTGTGCTGGTTTGAGAGAAAGAAATACGCCAATCCCGAAATCGACAGATAGAGGTCGATCGCATCGACATCGGAGCGGAAAATGCCGGTGGCCTGCCCTCGCTTGAGCAGGACCTCGATCGTATCGAGCAGTCCCCGATAAAGCGGCTTGATCGATTGCGAGCGCTTCAAATATTGCCCGAAATTGATGTTCTCGATGCTCATCAGCCGGATCAACTCGGGCGTCGCCACAAAGTGGTCGAAGGTGCTCTCGACCAGCCGCCTGATTCCTTCCACCGGTGGCAGTTCGCGCAAGTCTTCGTCCTGCTGACGCTCGCGCAGGCCCGCATAGATGCCCTCCAGCACGGCGAGGTAGAGCGCGTCCTTGGAGCCGAAATAATGATAGATCAGGTTCTTGTTCGCACCGGAATGGGTGGCGATGCGATCGACGCGGGCACCGCTTAAGCCATAAGAGACGAATTCATTGCGAGCTGCCGCCAGAATCCTGGCGCGGCTTGCTTTCGGATTGCGCGTTGCCTTGCGCGTGACAACCTCAGCCACCTCAACCGCCATGGTGCCTGCCATCGGGAACATCTGCACGCAACGCGCGAAGCCGCCCGGTCGCGACCACATCGAGCTGACCGGAAGGCGAAAGGACGACCGCGTGCTGCTCAGCCGCGTAAGCCTGTGTGATCTTGCCGTCGAGCACGTCCTCGACAACCAGTTCAGGATCGCGCGCCAGCGGATCGCCAAAACCGCCGGCTCCGGCCTGCTCGTGAATGATCAATGTCCCCTTGCCGATACGGGTCGTGATCTTTCCAGGCAATGCGGTCCGCTCGTTGCCGATTTCCATGAAATTGCGCGACTTCCCGCCAGGACTGCCGCCGGAGAGGCCGTAAGGCGCGAACCGCACGCGATCGGTGCGCATCTGCAGAAGCGCTTCGTCGGCGAGGATGCGGTAACTCCGGCGGATACCGACGCCGCCGCGATAACGCCCTGCGCCGCAGCTGTCGGGCACGAAGGAGTAATCCTCAATCCGCACCGGGTGCTCCGCCTCCATCACCTCGACCGGCATGTTGGACAAATTCTGCGACGCATTCGTCACGGCCTCGACCCCGTCCTTGTCCGGGCGGCCGCCCCAGGCGCCGCAGATCATGTCGACGATGATGAAAGGTTGCCGGTTCGGGCGCAAGCCGCTGATGCAGATCACGCTGTTGCCGCCCTCGCCCGCGGCCGGCACCCGGTCCGGCACGATCTGGGCGAGCGCGCCAAGCATGGCGTCGAACACCCGGTAACCCGTCAACGCCCGGGCCGCGCATGGACCTGGCATGACGGGATTCAACACCGATGCCTCGGGCACTTTCACCTTGATGCAGCGGAATAGCCCGACATTGTTGGGCAGGTCCTTTGCGAGCACACAGCGCACGCTGAGATAGGTCAGCGAATGGGTGAAGCTCAGCGTCGAATTGAGCGCACCGCGAACCTGCGGCGAAGAACCGGTGTAATCGACCAGCAACGTTCCGTCGTCGTTGACCGTGATCGCAACCTTGATGGGGATTGACTGATCAGAGAAACCGTCATCGTCGATGTGATCGAGAAAGCGGTAGGTGCCCTTGGGCCAGGCCCTGATCTCCTGGCGGGTCATCCGTTCCGCATAGTCGAGCAACTCCTGCATATAGGCGTCGACCTCGTCGGAGCCGTAACGCTGCATCAGCTTCTCTAAACCCCGCTTGCCGACTTGCGCGGCGGCAAACTGCGCCGACAGATCGCCCCACACACGGTCCGGTACCCGCACATTGATCTTGATCAGCGCCTCCAGCGTCTTGTCGAGCACGCCGCGGTCATAGAGCTTGAGCGGCGGGATCCGCAGACCCTCCTGATAGATTTCGGTGGAATCCGAGGCATTCGAACCCGGCACGCGGCCGCCCACGTCGGTGTGATGACAGATCACGACTGCAAAGGCCCGTCTTGCGCCGCCGTAAAAGATCGGTACGAACATGAAGATGTCGGGCAGATGCATGCCGCCATGGTACGGATCGTTCATGATGACGACGTCGCCTTCGTGAAGATCGCCCTCAAATTTCTGCAACACCGACGCCATCGCTTCCGGTATGGCGCCAAGATGCTGGGCAATGGTCTTGGCCTGCGCCACCATCTGGCCGTCGCCCGCGCATAACGCTGCGGAGAAATCCATGACGTCCTTGACGATCTCCGAGCGCGCGATGCGCACGACGGTGTAGGCCATATCGTCGGCGATTGAATCCAGCCCGCTCTTGATGACGGCAAACGTGATCGGATCCACCTTCATGGCGCAAACTCCAGCACGACACAGCCGATCGCGTCCTTGTGCACGCGTGCATCCGGCGGCACCACGATCGTGGCATCGAATTCTTCGATGATCAGCGGACCCGAACGCGGCGTGCCGTCAATAGCCGCGCGATCGACGATGTCCACCGAGCGCGCCGGCTCGCCGCGCGCAAAGGATATCTGCCGCGAGCCCGAGCTCGGCGCCCCGGCGCGCGGAGCGATTTTCATGGCGCGAAAATCGAGACGGTTGTCGCGCAGGCCTCTGCCCGCGACACGGACCTTCATCAGTTCGATCGGTGTGTGGTCGCGATAGCCATAGGTCTTGAGATATTCGGCGGTGAAACGTTCGCGGATCTGGTCGAAATCCTCGCCTTCGAACGGCACGGTGAGTTCGGTCGCCTGACCTTCGTGGCGCAAGTCCGCCTCCCACAGGAACGCCGTGCGTTCGGCATGATAACCATCGCCGGCCAACTGGGCAGCGACCTGGGTTTGCAGTTCGCGCTTGACGGCGCGGAGATCATCGATCGTCATCCGATCGACGCGCTGGCCCACGGTCTTCAGTCCGGTATGCTCCACGTCGGAAGCTAGCATGCCGAGCGCACTGAACACGCCGGACATCGGCGGCACGACGATGCGCGGAATCCCGAGTTGACGCGCCAGATCCGGCGCATGCACCCCGCCATTCCCCCCAAACGCCATCAGCGTGAAATCGCGCGGATCGCGGCCTCGTTCGATGGTGACCGCGCGCACGGCTCGCGCCATCGCAGCGTTGGCGACCGCGCGGATGCCATGCGCCGCATCGGCGAGCAGCAGATCAAGCGGCTCGCCGACGTGGTTGTGAATCGCGGCTTCGCTGCGCGAGCGGTCGATTTGAAGTTTACCGCCGGCGAGCGAGTTCGGATTGATGAAGCCGAGCACGACATTGGCGTCGGTCACGGTCGGCCGGTCGTTGCCGAGGCCATAGCAGGCAGGCCCCGGCATAGCGCCGGCCGACTGGGGACCGACGACGAGCAACCCGCCCTGGTCGATCCCGGCCAGCGAGCCGCCACCGGCTCCGACCTCGGCGATATCGATCGCAGGCACTTTCAGCATGTAGCCGCCCGCTTTGATGAAACGGCTCGACGTCGAGATGCCGTCGCGGAATTCATATTCCGACGTCATGGTCGGCCGACCGTCCTCGATGATGACCGCCTTGGCGGTGGTCCCACCCATGTCGAACACGATGACATCGCGGTCGTCGCGGGCGATGCCGAGGCGCGCCGCGCCGACGACGCCGCCCGCCGGTCCCGACGCCACCACCATCACCGGCTTTTCGCAGGTGACATCGGCCGCAAGCATGCCGCCGTTGGACGTCATGACCAGGATGGGCGCCTTGATGCCGATGTCGCGGAGACCGCTTTGCAGACGCTGGAGGTATTCGCGCATGGTCACGAGCAAATAGGCGTTCACCACCGTGGTGCTGGTGCGCTCATATTCCTTCATCTCCGGCAGTACGGCGCAGGAGGTCGTGACGAGAAATTTCGGGAAGCGGGCCCGCAGGATGGCGGCCGCCTCGAGCTCATGGGCGGGATTTCGATAGGAGTTGATGAAGGCGATCGCGACCGCCCCTATGTCCTGCGCCATCAGCGCCTCACCGGCGGCCACGACGCTTGCCTCCGACAACGGCTCGACCACCGAACCGTCAGCCGCCATGCGCTCGACCACCTCGAGCCGATGGCGGCGGGGCACCAGCGGCGCCGGCTTATCCCAGGTGAGATCAAACATGTCGGGCATCCGGATGCGCCCGATTTCCAGCACATCGCGAAAGCCGCGGGTTGTGATCAAGCCCGTACGCGCGCCCTTGCGTTGCAGAATCGTGTTGGAGCCGACGGTGGTCCCGTGCAGCACCTCGGCGACGGCCGAAGGATCGATCGAAAGCTCCGCAAGCAGCTGCGTCACGCCCTCGACGACGGCGATACTGGGATCGGCCGGCGTCGATGAAATCTTGCTCTGATGGATCAGGCCACTATCGGTCAACAGCGCGATGTCGGTGAACGTGCCGCCGATATCGACCGCAATCCGAAAGCGACTGATCGCACCCATTTGCCTTCACCTATATTGACTAACTGGTTAGTCAATATCGACCGGGGGCACCTGTCAAGCCGATGGCCAGCCACGACGACCACATGATCGCGCGAGGTGGGCCTCGGAAATATATGACCAGGTGACGCTGGGCGCGGGGTGATGTCGACCCTTGAGCGATCATTCAGACGCGCCGCTCTGCGATACCGTTATTCGATGGTTATTTTGGCCGATCGTGCAATTCTTCGGTACTTGTCGTTCTCATCCAGAATGAACCTGGAATATGCTTGTGCAGACATCGGTGTGGAGAGCATGTCAATTTGCTTCAAGGCTTCTTGAAAATCGGGCATGACCGCAATTTCCTGCAAAGCATTCTCAAGCCGAACCACGATCTCCAATGGCAGCTTCGCGGGACCGGAAAGGCCGTACCACAAATTGGCTGTGATCGAAGGATAGCCGGCCTCGGCCATCGTCGGGACCTCGGGGAAAAAAATCGAGCGTTCTGCACTCATGACAGCCAGCGGACGCAATTGCCCGGTTTGTATTCCCGAAATTTGAGCCGCCGCTGCATCGAACATCAATTGGATTCTGCCGGCAATCAGGTCGACCACTGCCGGACCTGATCCCTTGTATGGCACGTGGGTCAGCTTTACGCCGGACGCAGCCATGAACATCTCTCCCCACAGCTGCGGTCCGCTGCCGTTGCCGGAAGATCCGAAATTTAGCTCGCCAGGCTTACTTCGGGCATAGGTGACGAGATCAGCGACCGAATGAATGGGTAGCGTGGAATTCACGCTGAGCATGGCCGGTGCTGTCGCGATCAAGCCGATGTGCGAGAAATCCCGAGATGGATCGTAGGTGATATTCGAATAGACGACTGGGGCAGTGCCGTGAGTAGCGCTCGACGAGAGAAGAAGCGTATAACCGTCCGCCGCCGCCCGCGCCGTGACCGCAGCGGCAATGGTGCCAGCCGCCCCACCCCGATTTTCAATGACGACATTTTGATTCAGCAGTTCGGAAAGCCGCTTCGCAAACTGCCGTGCGACCAGATCGCCCGCACCTCCCGGAGGTACGGCGACGATCAAGGTAATCAGCCTCTCCGGATACTCGGCTTGCGCCGGATTCAAAAATACCGCGATCCAGACTCCGAAAACGAACGATATCCAGAACCGCATGGTCAACCTCACCCTGTTTGTCTGTTCCGCGCGATTTGTCTATTTAGCGAGGCGATGCAAGAAACAGGCTACGTGACCGTCCACGAAAATGCCCATGGCGCAGCGGCCACTGCGTGAACTTTGTTCAAGGCGAACCCACCGGATTTGGCTAAGAGCCGGACTGAAAAAGAAGCTGAGTGATTTCAGCCAGTTGTGATTCCTTCGGATTTGCAAAGATTCGAGGGAGAGCACGATGGCCTGGACTGAAATCACTCGCCGACATTATAGG
>NZ_JBEKRB010000044.1:0-51236 GCF_049519115.1 Bradyrhizobium sp. | reverse complement strand
ATTGGCTGCGGTCATACCGCGCGCGGTTTTCATTCGTCCACATCGGCGGCCCCTCCGAATCAGGCCACCTCTCTTGAATCACAAATGATTCATAGGATTCAACTTCTTCCCGGACAGACACTTAGTATCGATGAAGTCTCAGTATCGATAACTATGGTTGCTCAGCCGTGCGGCTTGGCGCGAGGAGAAATCAAATGGCGGTGGCAAGAGCGCTGACGTGATGGCACTTCTTTCGACCACACTTGCGGCACCCGTTTTTGCGCGTGACGCGAGCCATGAGCATTTGAGGCATGCCTTTGCGGATCCATCGCGGGCCGGCGCATCACGACCTCCAGGATCGGTATTTTCGCGGCGCTTATAACCAGCGGACCGATCATTTCGATCCGAACCCGCAGTTTCAGCGCAACACAGACGACTTCAGAGGCCGCGACCCCTACGAGGATCGGCGGCGAAGATCCCGATCTCCATCCACCCGCGTACTGACCGCGAGCCATGGAGCGCTGATTTCAACGGCGCATCGGAAGATTAACGCTTCGCCCCTTGCATCCTTAATGCGCGGACGCTTGTCGGAGTCAGATCGAGCGTCGCGCTATCCGCGCGCTTGCGCCACCGATTGCATGATGCTGAACCTATCATGACGGCTGCGGCGAATATGATGCAAACATGCGCGCGGCCGCCGCAATACGGCCGTTTCCCGACCCAGACGAGTTAACTACATTGCGGCGTTTTTCCCGCCGCCGGTGCGCGTTGTGATACGAAATCGCAATTGCGTAGTTAACATTTTCGATGCATGCGGCGAACTGTCGGCGAACAAAACAGAGCGCCAGTTTTCGATCGGATGACGGTTACAATGTCTCGGTTTTTTAGAGTTAATTTCAGCACGCGTACTGGGAGTTCATTTCGCCGCTCACCGGTGCAAATCTCGAGCGTGAGCGGGAGTGACGTATGAGTACCCAAGAGGATCATTTCGATCCGAACAATCCGATGTCTTATGCACCGCGCTGGATCAGGGAGGAAGCGAGATCCCGATCAATCGCTTCGAATGAAACCAGGCCGGAATTGCCCGAGCGCAGCGCGACCTCGCCGTCTTCCTTCGACACCTTCAGCGAAGCGGTCAGCAAGTCCCTTCGCAATCGGCTCGACCCCGAGGTCATGGATGAGCCTCCCGGATACGATAACCGATTTGGCCAATGGCGGGAGCTGATCCCGGTTGCGATGCGTTTCGCGGCGGCCGTTGGCGTTTCAGCCTTGGTGGCGCTGTTCTTTGTCTCCGTGATTCCGGCTTCGAAAGATCGTGTCCAGGATCAAGTACAGGACAGCACCGCCTCTCTTGTGCCCGCATCGTCGAAGACCGCCTCCCAAACGCAGGCTCCCCGCGCGAGCGAATCCAGGTCCGCGGAATCCAGGCCCGCAGAATCCAAGCCTTCCCTGGCGCAGTTCGAGACGATCCTGGCGGCCGATCGGGCCGCCCAACCGGCAGAGAACGCCGGAACGCATGAGCAGTCAGAAGCACTGCTTAACCAGTTTGTTCGATGGCAGCAGAAGCTCGACTCGACCGATGCACCACCGCAATAGCCGATACGGAGAGCGATTTTGTCAAATAGCGAAACCATTTTGATGTTCGCGCGGAGGCCGCAATGACGCCGCGCTGGATGACCATTTTTTATAGCGCCTTGCTTGCCGGCGCCTCGGTGCAAGCGCACGCCGCCGGCAGGGCGGATGTCGTCCGCGACCTGGCCGGCCGCGTCGGGCCGATCATTGGCTCGGCCTCAGCCTGCGTCGATATCGCCCGGCCCCGAATTGATTCCATCGCTGGAAAATTTACCGCCGTGATCCGGGAATCCGCGTCCAATGACGCAGAGCGCGGCGATCTTGCCCGGCTGCTCGATCGCACCGTTGCGGACGGCCGCGTGGCCGTGACCGCGGGCCGGATCGACTGCCGCACGGCAGGACGCCAGCTTGCCGATCTCGAACAATCGCTCGGGATACCGGCCGTGCCGGCCGCTGCCGTCCCCGCTGCAACTCCGGTTGCGGCAACTGCTACGGCTACGGCTACGGCTGCGGCAACTGCTACGGCTAGGGCTGCGGCCGTGGTTACCGCTCCCGTTGCCGTCGCCCCCGTGCCCATCGCCGCCTTACCAGGCGGCGCGATCCGCGGCGTCACCGATCACGAAGTCCGCTTTGGAATGGCAGCCCCCTTCTCCGGCGCGTCCAAGGAGCTCGGGCGGCAGATGAAGCTCGGGATCGACACCGCCTTCAACCGGATCAACGAGGCCGGTGGCGTCGAGGGCCGCATGCTCAAACTGTTCGCGGCTGATGACGGCTATGAGCCGACACGGACCGCCAACGCCATGAAGCAGCTCTACGAAAAGGACCAGGTGTTCGGCATCATCGGAAATGTCGGAACGCCGACGGCCGGTGTCGCGGTGCCCTATGCGCTCGAGCGGCGGATGTTGTTCTTCAGCGCTTTCACCGGCGCAAACATCCTGCGCCACGATCCTCCGGACCGCTACGTGTTCAATTATCGCGCGAGCTATGCCGAGGAAACCGACGCGGCCGTGCACTATCTGGTGAAGCTGCGCCGGATTCCGCCGAAGCAGATCGCGGTCTTCGCCCAGCAGGATTCCTACGGCGATGCCGGCTTTGCCGGGGTCGCAAAGGCCTTCCGTGCGCTTGGCATCAGCGACTCTGCCATCGTGCGGCTCAACTACCAGCGCAACTCGGTCGACGTGGACGACGCGATCGATCAGCTGAAACTGCAGAAGCCGGCGATCAAGGCGGTGGTCATGGTGGCGACCTACCGGGCCGCGACCAAGTTCATCGAGAAGACGCATGACCAGTTTCCGGGCCTGGTCTACACCAACGTATCGTTCGTGGGCTCTACTGCGCTCGCCGACGAACTCACGCTGTTGGGCCCGCGTTTCGCCAATGGGGTGGTCGTCACCCAGGTGGTGCCGGCCGTTGCCGGCTATTCGAGCGTGGTGCTCGAATACAAGAACGCCCTTGCCAAGTATTTTCCAGGCGAGGCACCGGATTACGTATCGCTGGAGGGCTATGTCGCCGCCAATGTCCTGATCCAGGCCATGAAGCGCGTCGGCCCGCAGCTCGATAACGAAAGACTGGTCGACAGTCTGGAAGAGCTTCACAATCTCGATCTCGGCCTCGGCGCGACCCTCAATTTCGGCCGTGGCGAGCACCAGGCTTCGCACAAGATCTGGGGAACCGCGCTCGATGAGACCGGCCATTTCCAGCCGATCGAACTTGAATAATTGTCGCCGCATCGCATCTGATGGCGCGATAGCGGCAACTTAAGTCCTGTGAGGGAATGTTGGGCCAGGATTTTGGCCCGCCATTTTTGTTATGGGCTTCCCCCGCCGGGCTTGGCTTCGCGAGGTTTGGCTTCACCAGGCTTATCTTCGCCAGGTTTGGCAACCCAGACGTCACTTTGCTTGATCCGCTCGATCAGCGCTTCTGGACTGAACTTCCGATAGCCAGCCGGGAGTTCAAAGGAAGATTCCGGCAAAGACTCGTCCTTGATTCGTTCGAGTTTGAAGAGGACGCCGTCTTCGGTTCTGATTTGCAGCGGAAACCGGCGTTCGCGATCGATCCAGCCGAAGAATTCCTGGCCCTCAGCGGACAAAGCCCGGAAAGCCACGGTGCTATGGCCATCGATCGTCTCTTCGCCTGTCCGCTCGCAGCGCCATTCGCCTTCAGCGACCACGCCCGCGAGGCGCGCCATCGCCTGCCACTGCCGGCACGGTGCATCGGCATCGACGGGAACGAACAGCCGGGTCAGCCGGCTTGACTGGCGCGCCTCCATATAAAGGCGCGCGCCGGGCCGCACGAGGTAAGCCGACGGTTTCTCGGTATCGACCAGGAAAAAGCCGTCTTGATTTTCCGTGGTCTCGATCCTCACCTTGCCATCGAGCACACGCAAACGTCCCGCAGGCGCCGGCACGTCATCCTGCCGCGTGACAATGTCCGCGGAGAACTGCCGGGCCTGCGCAGCAATAGCCGAAGAGGCCGCAAGACCAGCGCCTGCAAAGAGAGCGGCCACGGCAAGCACGCGCCACGACGTTTTACGCAACCGAACTGGTATCGCCTCTCCGATCATCTTCGACATCCGGAAAAATCACACGATTAAACAAGAAAGCGCCGACCGAACCGCGTGGGTTCGATCGGCACCAGTTTTCGAGTATTACTTCACGTCGTGATCCGGTTTTGGATCACTCGGTGTAGGAGAGATTGACCGCGTTGCTGAAGTCGAACGCGTCAAAGAGGTCAGCAAGCGCCGGGCTGTTGGTCGGCACATACGCATTGCCCTTCTTGAAGGTCGGGTTCGGCAGATTGTCGCGGCTGCGGCCCGTCAGCGGCTGGAGGCTCCAGTTGCGCTCGATGAACTTCAGGATCGAGACGTGATCGCCGTAGTTGTGGTAGACCTTGCCGCCGGTCGAGTACGGCGAGAGGATCAAGATCGGGATACGCGGTCCATCGCCGAAGAAGTCGATCGACTGAATGAAGCCCGAATCCCAGTATCCACCGGCCTCGTCCCAGGTGATGAACACCGCGGTCTCGGCCTTGAGCGTGGGATTGGCATCCAGCGCCGTCAGGATGTTGGTAACGTAGGCCTCGAACAGGTCGACCTTGGAGCTTGACGGATGACCGTCGAGCAGGCCGTCCGGCTTGCCGAACGACACCGAAGGCAGGGTGTTGTTCTGGATCGCCGTGATCAGATCGCTCGTGTCCTTCATATGCGCCGTCCGCACAGCCGGATTGGCCATGATCGAAGTGGCGTACTGGAACGGGTTGCAGATCTGGCAGTAGGCAACGCCAAGTGCGTCGGCCGGATCAGTGACCGCCGCAGCACTCAGGTTCGGGTTGGCCGCATTCGCCGCAACAGCGATATTCGAGAGCGCTACCGCGTGGTTAAACGCACCACCGTAGTAAGCCCACGAGATGTTGGCCGCCAGCAGCGAATCGCCAATCGTACGAACCGGCGACGGAGGAATGCCACCTTCTCCGTTGGCCAGCGAGCCGTTTGGCAGGTAGCCGGGGTTGCTGTTGTCGAGCATGTAGTAGGCACCGGGCGCGCAGTTCGGCTCGGCCGCATAGGGCAGATTGTTCAGATAGTCCACAATCGGACCCACGCCCGGCTGAGTGACGTCGAAACAAGCCGAGAAGTTGTTGTCGGCCGTATACTTGTTGACCGTGCCCGCCAACGGGTTCGGGTTGGCGATCTGGCTCGCGGGCGGCGTGACGATGTTGCCGTTGCCGTCTGTCCAGATGGCCGCATCGCCGGTGCCGAGCATGAAGTGGTTGGCGCCGGTGCCACCATGGAACGACTGATGGAAGTTGTCGCCCAGGGTGAAGCGGTCAGCCAGCGATTTCAGGAAGGAGGCTTCACCCTGCTGGGCATTGTAGAAGCCCATCGAGTTACCTTCGCTGAAGTTCTTCTGGACCGCGGCGCTCGAACGGTCATAGGTGTCCATCACGAACGGGAACAGATCGGCCAGGCAGCCCGACGTGTTGCTCTTCGTCACTGAGCCGATGCTGCAATCGCTTTGCTGCCAGTCCTGGTAGAAACGGTGCGTCGTGTCACCGGTGTAGTCGTCGTCAGTGAGCTGTGGGCCCTGCAACTGGAACGAACCGTTGACGGTGCCGGCACCGGGAACGCGGGTGTCGAGCGCGTCGGCTGTCAGACCGACAGCGCCGGTCGTCAGGATGTTGAGGCTGGCGGGATTGATGTCCTTCTCGACGCTTGCCTCGGCAATCGTCTGGAACGGCGCACCGGTCGCGCTCTGAGCCTCAGGCGCACCGTTGGTGTTCGGCTGCGGCATCAGGTTGGTCGACGGAGTGTAAGCGAATTTCGCGTTGGAGGGGGCGCCGATGTAATAGGACGGCTGACCCGCGACCGAGAATTGCCGCGAGAGAGCGAAGTTCGGACCCGGCGTGCCGTCTTCATTGACGATGCCCTTGGACAGCAGGTTGGAGATCGTTTGTCCCGCACCCTTCGGCTTGTAGACACCGAAGGTGTGATCGAGGCCACGGTTTTCACCGATCAGGACAATGACGTGCTTGATCGGAGAGGCGGTCTTGACGCCGTCGCTCGGATTCTTGCTGCCGCCCTTATTGCCGCTGTTGTCGTTCTCGATCTTGTTGATGTCGCTTTCGAGATCGGCGATCAACTGCTGGATGAGGCCGCCAGGGTTGGCGGCGTAGGCTGCGGTGGCGAATGAGATCGTCGAAACGATGCACAGCGCCGTGCTAGTTCGCCAGTTAGTTTTGAAATTAAAAGTCATCATCGACTCCAAAAGAGGTTTGTTAACGACGCGCTAGGTAGTGCATCAACGTGACGCACGCGTATCAAGGTTGTGAACGCGCGTGAAAAGATCAGTATTATTCCAAAAACTTTTTCGATAACGGCCTTGGTATGACGATCGAAATATGTTTAGTTGATTTTTTCTGATGTGATCGCAATGCACATTGCTCGCGTCGTCTGCGCGACGACGCGAGATTCAGTTCATGCCGCGCTAGTTCGCGCAGGATTTTATCGGCGACAGGACTCAAAACAAAACACGTCGGTCAAGTCTCAGCGTTGGGCGCGCCTTTACTGCGACATGTGCTTCGACTGCATGACTTGACGAAGAGCCTCATAGTGCCGGTCGTGCACCGCGGCATTAAAGAGCGACCATCGATCGGCGCGGGCCAATATCGAAGGAACGGCGGCGAACATCAGCGAGCGATAATTCCGGTAGTCGGCGGCCGCATCGGAGGTCCGTCCTTCGCCGACCGCCATGTCGATTCGCCGCAGCAGCAGCACGACTTCCTTGAGCGAGGCACGCGCCATGGCGCGCTCGTCTTCACCGCCCGGCACGCTGGTGTCCTTGCGATCGGGATAATGCTCGGTCAATTCGCGCAATTCTCCCCCGATGGTGTCGACCGCGAGGGCGACGGTTTCCTTGTCGCCGGCCGGGATCGCGGTCGCCAGCAGGCTCGCGAAGTCGTCGATCTCCTTCAGCGTGGCGCCGGCCCCCTGGTCATACGGCATCGCCGCGTCCCCAACGGCGGTGAGATAGGCCACCAGGTCCTTTTGATCCTGCGCGCTCAGGCCAAGTTCGAAAACGCGGTCGAAATGCGCCACCACCTGATCGTAGCTGTCGAAGCGGCCGTCGTGAAAATAGGGCGCATTGAAATCGGCGTTACGAAGCGTCGGCGTCTTGAACAGTCCGCCCGAGCCCACGTCATGCTGCCTGTGATCGACAAAGGCGGCGGAAGGAATATGGCAGGCGGCGCAACTCAATCCGGAATCGTGCGGGAACGGCTTTGTGAACAGCACCTCGCCGCGGCGTTCTGAGTCGCTGATCTTGCCGACGAGCCGGCCTGTGGGACCAAGACTCTGGTTCGGCAGAAAATCGATGTCCTGGATGTAGGCGACGATGGCATCGAGAATGGCCGGCGATGGTTCGGCTCCGGCAAATTCGTTGACGATGACGTTACGAACGAAGTCGCGGAGCGAAGGCATGCGCCCGTCGGCGCCATAGGGCGCGAGATAGCGCGCACCGCGCAGGCTGGGAATCCGCACCGGGTCGAGCACGCCGTTGTCCGCCTTCGGATTGAACAGGGGGCCTGTGGTGTCGAAATTACCAGGGCGCGTCGACATCTTCGGCACGAAAAGCCTGGCGTTACCGGCGCCGTTGACATGACAGGTCTCGCAGCTGATGCCGGCCTGCTGCGCGACATTGCCGAGGATCGATGGCGACGAGAAAGCCAGATTACCAAGCTTGATCAGTTCCGACCTGCGGCCGGTAATCTCCGAATGAAAGACCTCACGCGGCCGGCGCAGCGCGTCCTCGTTCAGTTCGGTCTTTGCCGGCAACGCCGCCTGATCGCCGTCCACCGGGAACGCCAGCACGCGTTCATGCAAGCCCACCATCAGGAGTCCAATGACGGCAGCGATGCCGCTCCACCGACGAACGCTCATCGCGATTGAGCCTCCAGCGTGGACCGCCGCAATCCCAGCTTGGCTGAAGCAGCCTGCAGCGTGATCACCAGTTCCTCGCTGACGCGCCGCAGCGCGCGAACATTGACATGCGGCAGGTCGGGCGCGGCCACTATGGTCTTGAGCGCTTCGATCCGCGCCGTCACTCTGTCGGCTAACGCCGCGTCGACCTCTTTGAGGCGGTCGGCGAAAATCGTGCGATAGGCGAATTCGACGCCGGCGACGTTGTTGCGCATATCGTCGAGCGACGTGCCGCTGATTCGGGATTCGCCGCCGTCGGCCTTGCTCTCCCCGACCTCATAAGCGAGCCGCACCGTACCATCGAGCAGGCCCTGTGGCGAAAGCGGCATATTCCGGAGCCTGGTGTGAAGTTCGTCGAGATGTTGAACCAGCGCGTCGGCATCGGGTCCGATATCCGTTTGACCGGTGCCGAACAATTTCGCTTCGATGGTGTGGAAGCCGCTATCGGCGTTGGGCCATGCATCGATCAGCGCGTCGAGTTCCGGAACGAAGCCCGCGGTGAAGACTTCCGAACGCTCCCAACCGGCGCGGGCCGAGAGCCAGGCTTTCCGCGCGCCGGCGAGATCCTTGGCGGCCGCCCGCTCGCGCAGATCGCGCGCGCCGGCCAGCGCCGATCCGATCCCCTCAATCGCAAACGGGCGATAGCGCTCGGCCGCCTCGTCGAGCGTGGCGGCATCGGCCACGCGCGCGCCAACGGCAAGAGCCAGTAGGAGGCTCAGAGCCACTCGCTTGCCAATCATTGACTACCCCAAAGGCGCGGATTGAGCGCGGCTTGCGCGCAAGCATCGCCGTGACACGAGGAGACGTGACACAGCGAGGCGCGGCGCAACGAGCCGCAACGACGAGAAACGTCGCGCAATATTGTCGACTTGTTATGCCATTTTGTGACGCGACCGTTTCACATCACAATTTATTCCTGAATAAAAAATTTTCAGCACAGGAATAAACGTCTTTACCTGGAGCAAGTCCGGCGTGCGCACCTTTGCGACAAAATAATTTCGTCAAGGAAGACACGTATAGCTGAAACACGATAGCATTCGGTTCAACCGTCGACGGCCTCCATCTCTCGACTTCCAATACGAGCAACGCGGGATAGCAATCAATCGCGAAGCATTCTCGATGGAGACCTCCAGCACGCTCACACGATTTTCGCGCCGCGCGGAACTATCGGCGGATCAAGCGGTTACTGCCTCATGACCGCGAATCTTGGAAACCAGCCGCACCAGTTCATCGCGCGAGGAAAAATCGCCGCGGCGTTCGTATTGCTATCGTCGGCGCTGGCGGCGGTCCCATCAAGCGGTGAACCGCTCAAGAGCCCGGCTGAATTCGCCTCCATCACGAACAGGACCGAACGTTCGCGCGCGATGTTCGGCGAAATCGGCAAACTCGTCACGCACCCCCGCTGCATGAATTGCCATCCGGCGGGCGATCATCCGTTGCAGGGCGACGACCAGCACGAACACATGCCGCCGGTGTGGCGCGGCGAAACCGGACATCTCGAAACCAATTGCGCTGGCTGTCACACCGAGCGAAACGTCACGCTTCACGAAGCCGCAAGCTATAAAAGCATCCCCGGCAATCCACGCTGGGCAATCGCTCCGGTATCAATGACCTGGCAAAACAAGTCGCTGGGCGAGATCTGCCGGCAATTGAAAGACGTCAATCTCAACGGCGGGCGCGATCTCGCATTGCTGCAGGAACACATCGCCAAGGACGACCTCGTCGCACATGGCTGGGATCCCGGTGAAGGGCGCGAGCCCGCGCCCGGCAACCAGGAGGCCGCCGGGCAACTGGTGCAAGCCTGGATCGACAGCGGCGCGGAATGTCCGCCGTAAGCCGCTAACTTTTCTCCGGCGACCAGCCATAGGCCTTGGCGCAGGCACCGCCCATCAGCATCGCCCGCTCGGTGGCGCTCAGGCGATCCGTTTCCAAGAACGGTTTGACGGCGTTCTCGTAATTGACGACCGCAAACGCGCGCGTCCAGTCGGTCCCCCAGAGGCAGCGCTCAAAACCCCAGGCATCGAACACGCGGGCAAGCGGATCCCAGATGTCCGGGTAAGGATAAAGCTTTTTCGACAGCGTGCAGGCGCCTGAGACCTTGATCACCAGATTCTTCCGCTTTGCGAGATCGAGCACCTTCGGCAGATCGGCCCAAGGTTCAAACCGCTCCGCCGGCGCGGGCGGCACGCGCGGCTGCAAGATGCCGAGATGATCGATGATAAAGCGGGTGTCGGGATTGCGATCGAACAGCGTGGTGGCTGCTTCCAGGTTGTCCCAGCACAACACGTTGACCGGAAAGTCATAGCGCACAGCCGATTTCGCGATCCGGTCGAGGCCGGGATGCTTCGGGTCGCGCTTATTCTCCTTCGTCAGCATGATGCGGATTCCGACCGTGCCCGGCGTCTTCTTCCACTCGGCGATGACGTCATCGACCGCCGGATCGTCCGGATCGACCGGCTTGACGATAGCCATCCGGTTGGGGTGCGCGCGTGCCACCTCGACCGCATAGCTTGCGTCATACTTGTACATTGAAAAAGCCGAGATGAAGATCGCGCCATCGACGCCGACCTTGTCCATCGCCGCCACCATCTCGTCACCCGTGACGTGATCGGGCCAGTTCGGCACGTTGTGCCAGGGCCGTTTCGGCGTGTTGGCCTCGTAGGCATGGACCTGGGAATCGATAATCGGCATCCGGACGCTCCTCTTGTTTTGCGCGATTTAGGACATTGCCCGAGGTCTGTGTCCAGAGGGCGGAGGCCGTCATGCATGCCGCTGTCCATGAGGCGCATAGCAGCACCTCGCGCCCGTGGTGCAGACCAAACGCCCTGCCCCGCGAAGCCTTGTTGATGCGACGGCATCGCAGCGAGTTACGCCCCCAACAGCCCTTGACGGAACCGGCGCGGCAACATACAGAATAACTGTACAGATAAACTGTATATAAGTCTCATCATGATCAAGACCTCGCAAACGCCGGAATCCCTGCCGCTTACCGCCCTCGCGGGTGAACTGCGGGTCGCGATCGGCAAGCTCGTTCGCCGCGCGCGGGAGCAGACGGACGCGGGGGATTTCACCAATGCGCAGAAATCCGTTCTGCTGCGTCTGGAGCGCGGCGGCCCCGCAACCGTCTCGATGCTCGCGCGCGCCGAAGGCGTGCGCCCGCAATCGATGCGCATGACGGTTGCTGCGCTGGAAACGGCAGGCGCCGTGAGCGGGAAGCCCGATCCCGACGATGGCCGGCAGACCTTCGTCAGTCTCACGCCTTCCTTCGTCAAGACGATCAAGACCGGCCGCGCGGCGAAGGAGGACTGGCTGTTCCGCGCCCTTCAGGCGCAGCTATCGCCACGGGAGCATGAGCAGCTCGCCGTTGCGGTGAAATTACTCAGCCGGCTTGCCGACTTCTGATCAAACCAAAGGACCGTGCACGATGAACTGGTTGACGCTCGTCTCGTATTTTTTCGGCGGGGTGTTTCTTTGCAACGCAATCCCCCACCTCGCCGCTGGCTCGATGGGGCGGCCGTTTCAAAGCCCCTTCGCCACGCCGCGCGGCGAAGGCCTCTCCTCGTCGACCGTCAACGTCTTGTGGGGCTTTTTCAACCTCGCTGTCGCCTATGTCCTGATCTGCCGTGTCGGAGACTTCAACCTGCGCTCCACCGTTGACGTGGCGGTTCTCGGGCTTGGTTTTCTTTTGATCGGCCTGTTCGCCGCGCGCCACTTCGGCCGTTTCCACGGCGGCAACTCCCCTGAGTAGACGAATGGCATCCGATGAGCAGTTCAACGCCGCGCCGCCCGATCCACACCTCTGGAAGATTTCGTCCGTCGCCATCCTCGGTTCGTTTCTGTCCCAAATGGACGCGACCGTCGTCAATGTCTCGCTTTCGAGCCTTGCGCTTGAATTGCATACGACACTTTCGAACATTCAGTGGGTGACCAGCGGCTATCTGCTCGCGCTTGCGCTCGCGTTGCCCCTGAGCGGCTGGATCGTCGACCGCGCCGGTACCAAGGCCGTCTACCTCTGGACCTTTGCGGCCTTCACGCTGACTTCGGCACTCTGCGGCTTGGCATGGTCCGCGAACTCCCTGATCGGGTTTCGCGTCCTGCAAGGCATCAGCGGCGGCCTGTTGGCGCCGCTCGCGCAGTTGATCATGGTTCGCGCCGCCGGGCAGAGAATGGCGCGTGTCTTCGGTTTCGCGGCCATGCCGATCTTGCTTGCGCCGCTTCTGGGGCCCGTCATCGCCGGCGCGCTTTTGCGGTTTGCCTCCTGGCGCTGGCTTTTCCTGATCAATCTTCCTTTCGGCGTGCTCGCAATCGGGCTTGCCGCATTATTTCTGCCCCATGACGGGCACGAGAAGCGGCCGCGCCGTCTCGACCTGTTCGGTCTCGTATTGCTGTGTCCCGGCGTCGCGCTGTTTCTGTACGGATCGGAACGCACGACCGACCCGTTCGGTCTGACGGCGATCGCGCTGTCCTTGCTGCTACTTTCCGTCTTTTTCTGGTGGGCAACCAAGAAAAAGGACGGCGCCATCATCGACCTGCGCCTGTTCAACGACGGTACTTTTTCCGCCGCCGTGATCGCGCTCTTCCTGGCGCAGGGGGTCTCGTTCGCCAGTCAGCTGCTTGTTCCCGCGTACCTCGCGCGCGCCGGCGGTCTCTCGCCAAGCGACGTCGGCTTGCTGCTGGGCTCGCAGGGGCTTGGAATGATCTGCACCTATCCTTTGGTCGGATCGCTTGTGGAGCGGTTTGGCAATCGCAACGTCCTGCTTGGCGGCGCGGTGACAGCGCTCGCGGGCATCGTCCCTTTCATCTATCTGGCCAGCCACGGCCTCGCCATTTCGCTGGCTGCCGGCGCGTTGTTCGTTCGAGGCATGGGCTTGAGCTGCATCGGAATTCCCTCGATCTCGGCCGCCTACGCGTCGGTCAAACGCGAAGACCTGCCGATGGCGACAACCACGCTCAACCTCATCATGCGCATGGGCGGGCCGACGCTAACCACGATATGCGCAACGTTTCTCGGATGGCGGCTGGCCGCGCAGGCAGCCGCGCCGGTATCGAGCGCATATGGCGACGCGTTTGCGCTGCTGTGCGGATTCCAGCTCGTTTTGATCGTCGCTGGCTACCGCCTTCCGCGCGGGGCCGGCCAAGCTTCCGTCCGGTCCGGTCTGCCAGTGTCCGGGACGGAGACGAAAGTCGACTGAAGCCGCGCGATCGAAGCCTTCAGTACCGCGACGTTTTCCGATCGGGATCGTCCGCATAGGGCGGCGGCCATATCTTGCAGTCGAAGCTCTTGCCGATCGCCGGACAGATCGGCTCGGACGGAGCGTAGTATCCGGCGGTCGGCTGAGCCGGACCGATTGACCACGCCGCACCGAGATGTTGCCTGTGTCCGCGATGTTTCTTGATATGCATATGCTTTTGGGCCGCCTCGGCCGGCGTCACCGCGGGAGCCACGACCAGCGCGGTCGCGCAAATGGTCAGCATTGATAGCCGGATCGCAAATGGGCTCATGAGCTTCTCCTCCCGATCCAAGGATAAACCCGAGCGGACGGAATATATTCGTCGCCTAAAACTAAATTTAGGAAGCCTTGATGTCGTGCAGGCTCTTGGACAGGGTTTCCGAGAAGGCCGCGGCCGCAATGGGTAGCACCCGGCCGCGCAACTGGCACAGCACCAGCTCGGCGGTCGGCACGTCGCGGGTATCGATCGGACATCCAACCAGGCTCATACCGAGATCGCCGGAGGGCGCGCCGATCTCGATCTGAAACGAGATCGCGTTGCAGCGATACACCAATCCCCTTAGCATCTCGAATGAATTGGATTCAGCCATCACGTTGAAGCGCAGATCGCGCCGCGCCGAAACCTCGTCGAGAATTTGCCGCCCGCCGAGCGAGCGATCCGGCAAGACCGCCGGGTAAGCGGCGCATTCGGATAACCGCACGGATTTCTTCCCCGCCAGCGGATGGTCGGCGCGAACGACCGCGACCAGCCGCTGCGGGACGCTCGCGATGACACGCAAGGTCGGCCGCATCGACGGGCGGAAAATCAGCGCCAGATCGACCTCATAGGCGGCGAGCGCGGCCAGGGCCCGTTCGTGGTCGATGGTCTTCAGGTCAAACGTCACGCGCGGGTGCTGCTTCTGAAAGCCCGCGATGCGCGAGGCCAGGAAGTCGAGCGCCAGCGCCTGGCTGCAAGCCATCAGCACCGGACCCCTGCGCAAGCCTCGCAAATCCTCGACCTGCGATTTCATCCGCTCCGCGTCGGCCATCTGGCTTTGCGCGTAGCGCACGAACATTTCGCCGGCGGTCGTCAGCTTCACCCCGCGCGGACGCCGCTCGAACAAGGGCGTGCCGACTTCGGCCTCGAGATCCTGAATGCGCCGGTTCATGGCCGATGGCGTCAGGTTCAACTGCTCGGCGGCTTTCCGGATCGAGCCGGTGCGAGCGACCTCCACGACATGGCTCAGCAGTCTCAAATGGCGCATGGTTCCGGTGGTCCAATTCCAGCGAGTGATGCCTTTTTTGCACCGCTCAAGTCAAAAGATAGCAACAGATTTGCTCACTGGAAAGGCGTAGTTTTTGGTCTGTAGTCTTTGCATCAATGCGGCTTCGGACGGAAAAAGCGAAGCCTGAAAACCATCTGCTTCAGCCACAGGGGAAAATCCGATGATCAGGACCCACGCATTTCGTGGAATGCAGGCGCTCGCCCTCGCTCTCACCCTTACCGCCGGCTTTGGAGCCGCGGCCCAGGCGCAGACCAAAATCAGGATGGTGCTGAACTGGAAATATGAGGGGCCGCAGGGAATGTTCTTCCTCGCCGACGACCGCGGCTATTTCAAACAAGAGGGCATCGAAGTCTCCTTCGACCAGGGCAATGGCTCCGGCGCCGCGGTCCCCCAGGTCGCCAATGGCGCCTATGACGCGGGCTTCGGCGACATCAACGCGCTGATCGAGCTCGCCGCGAAAAAACCCGAAGACGCGCCGGTCGGCGTGTTCATGCTCTACAACCGACCGCCGTTCACGGTTGCGGTAAAGGCCGACAGCCCGATCAAGACCCCCGCCGACTTTGTCGGGCGCAAGCTCGGCGGCGCCGCCAATGACGGCGCGCTGAAACTGTTTCCGGCGCTGTGTGCCGCGACCAAGATCGACTGCACCAAGGTCGAGATCGTCAACTTTCAGCCCAGTCTGCGCGAGCAGATGCTGATGCAGGGCCAGGTCGACGGCGTGTTCGGCTACGTCACCACCATCCGCTTCAGCGCCAAACTCACCGGCATCGATCCCGACAAGCAGATCCGCTTCATCAAGTTCGAGGACTACGGCATGGACCTTTATTCCAACGCCATCATCGTCTCGCGCAAGCTCGTCAAGGAACACCCCGAAGCCGTGAAAGGCTTCCTGAAGGCGATCAATCACGGCATCAAGGACGCGATCGCCGATCCGCAGGCCGCGACCGACGCGGTCGCCAAACGCGAGCCCCTGATCAAGCCGGCGATCGAGCGCGCACGCATCGATGCGACGATGGCGGACGAAATGAGCCATCCGGAAATCGCCAAGATCGGCATCGGCGACATCAGCGACGACCGCATGGCGAAGGCGATCGACATCCTGGTCAAGGCCAAGGAACTGCCGCGCACGCCCACCGTCACCGAAATCTTCGACCGCAGCTTCCTGCCGCCGGCGAGCGAGCGCCCGACCTCCGTGCGGCCCGCGACCTGACGCATCATCTCAAAAACGGACCAGAGCCATGAAACTCTCGCTAGAAGATCGCGTCGTGATGATCACGGGTCCCGCCAAAGGCATGGGTGCAGCGGTCACCCACGCTTTCGCGCGCGAAGGCTGCAAACTGGCGCTGATCGGCCGCGACACCGACGCGATCAAGCCCGTTGCCAAAGAAGTCAGGTCCCACAACGGCAACGCCATCGTGATCGCTTGCGACCTCACCGATGCGAAACAATGCGACGCTGCGGCCGCGGCCACCAAAGAGGCGTTCGGCGGGCGGATCGACGTGCTCGTCAATATTGCCGGCGGCTCAGGCCCGATCGGCAAGACCGGCGTGCAGACGACGCCGGAAGAGTTCGACGAGATCGTCACGCTCAACATGAACGGCTGCTTCCACACCATGCGCGCGGTGCTGCCGGCCATGATCGACCAGTACTACGGCAAGATCGTCAATGTCGGAGGCACCTTCGGCATGCGCGGCCGCGCCGGACGCGTGGCGTATTCGGCCTCCAAATGGGGGCTGCGCGGCATCACCAAGAGTTTTGCGCTCGAAGTCGGCCAGCACAACATCAACGTCAACTGCGTCGCGCCGGGCATGGTTGACGGTCCCCGTTTCCGCGAAAAAGTCTGCCGCGACATGGCGCAAAAGCTCGGCATAACGGAAGAAGAAGCCGCGCAACGGCATGCCGCCGACTATGCGTTGAAGCGCATCACCGTCGATGACGACGTCGCCAACGCCTGTCTGTTTTTTGCCAGCGACGTCTCGCGCCAGATCACGGGTGTCGACTTGCCGGTCGACGGCGGCTGGGCGATGCTGTGACGAGAGGCCATCATGACCAATCCTGACAAAGCCGATCTCGTCATCCTCGGCGGTGTTCTCGTTTCGCCGGATGCGGAAGTTCGCGCCAGCATCGCCATCAAGGACGGGAAAATTCACACGATCGGCGCGCGAGAGGCGATGCCGGCCGCAACCGAGACGCTGGATGCGACCGGCATGCATGTCCTGCCCGGCGCCATCGACGTCCACGTGCATTTCCGCGACCCTGGGTACCCGCACAAGGAAGATTTCGGCAGCGGTACCGCAGCCGCTGCGTTCGGCGGCGTCACCACCGTGTTCGACATGCCGAACACACTGCCGACCATTGCCGACGCCGAGTCGCTCTCCGCGAAACACAAGATCGCGTCGGAAAAGGCGTACGTCGACTACGGCCTCTACGCGGTGCTCGGCGAAGAAAGCCTCGAACACATTCCCTCGCTGGTCGAAGGCGGCATCATCGGCTTCAAGTGCTACATGGGGAACACGTTCGGCCGCATCCCCTCCCCCTCCACCGGCGCGATGTTAGAGCTGTTCGAACTCGTCGCTCCGACCGGAAAACGCATTTCGCTGCATGCCGAGACCAACTCGATCATGGAGCGACGGGAGCAACGTTTGCGTGCCGCCGGCCGTACCGAGCCGATCGCGCATCTGGCGTCGCGCCCCGCAGTTGTCGCCGTTGAGGCGGTCGCACGCGCGGCCATCCTGGCGGAATGGACCGGCGCGCGCATTCATGTGCTTCACATCTCCTCGGCCGCCGAATTGCGGCCGCTGGCGGAAGCCAAGGCGCGCGGCGTCGATATCACCGGCGAGACCTGCCCGCATTATCTGTTGCTGTCGGAAAAGGACTACGAAAAATCCGGCGGCGTCGTGCGCGTCAATCCGCCGGTGCGCGAAACGCCCAACCAGCAGCCGCTGTGGAACGCGCTTGTTGACGGCACCGTCGACATAGTCGCGACCGATCACGCCCCGCATACACCGGAAGAAAAGACGCGCAACGACATCTGGACCGTCGATTGCGGTTTTCCCGGCGTCGAGACCCAGATGCCGCTGATGCTGACCGAGATCAATCGCGGCCGCGCCACCATCCGCGATTACGTGCGCTGGAGCGCCGCCAATCCTGCCAAGCTTTGGGGACTCTATCCGCGCAAAGGCACGCTGACGGTCGGCTCCGACGCCGACATCGCGATCGTCGACATGAACCGACGCTGGACCATCGACGACGCCAAAATCCAGTCGCACTCGAAAATCTCGCCGTGGCAGGGCTGGCAATGCACCGCGTTGCCGATCCACACCATCGTGCGCGGCAACTTTGTCATGAAGAACCGCGTGCTGAACGAACAAGCCCGCAGCACCGGCCGTTCGGTCCATGCGATCCAGCGGATGCCGACGCCGTCACCGAAAAACACCGACGCCACCATGGCCGCGATCACCGCCGGCAAAAAAGGCTAGCACGATGTCCGATGCGCTCGCGCTGCCGGTAGGGAATGTCATCGATCTCGAAAAAGTCCGGGTGACGTTCGGCGGCGCCAAAAATCAGGTCACGGCGCTGGCGGAAACCTCCTTGCGCATCAGCCATGGCGAATTCGTCGCCCTCGTCGGGCCTTCGGGCTGCGGCAAGTCGACCATTCTGAAACTCGTCGCCGGCACGCTCAAAGCCACCGAAGGCCATGTGTTCGTGGCGGGGCGCGAGGTCGGCGCCGAGAGCGCGCGGGTCGGCATGGCGTTCCAGAACCCGACGTTGCTGCCCTGGCTGAACATCCGCGACAACGTCATGATGCCGCTCAAGATCGTGCCGCCGTTCAAGAAAGAGTTTTCCAGCAAAAAACGCACCGAGTACCGCGACCGCGTCGAACAGTCATTGGCTCGCGTTGGCCTCGCCGGCTTTGGCGACAAGTTTCCCTGGCAATTGTCCGGCGGCATGCAGCAACGCGCCTCGCTGTGCCGCGCCTTGATCCACGATCCGACGCTGCTGCTGCTCGATGAACCCTTCGGCGCGCTCGACCAGTTCACCCGCGAAGAATTGTGGGAAATCATGCAGCAGTTGTGGATCGACAAGCGTCCCACCGTTCTGCTTGTGACGCATGACCTCAAGGAAGCCGCCTATCTCGCCAGCCGCATCTGTGTGATGCAGGCAAGGCCCGGACGTATTGTCGACGACTCTGTGGTGCCGTTCGAGCGGCCGCGCATCATCGACATTTCCTTCCAGCCGGAATTCGTCTCGCTCACCCAGCGGCTTCGTGAACGCATCATGGCCGCCCGCGCCGTCCAGGAGGCACAATCATGAACGAGACCACCCGCCGCCGCATCCTGTCGATCGTCTGCATCATCGGCTTTTTCATGGGCTGGGAGGTGCTGTGCCTGATCTTCAATGTCTCCGACATCGTGCTGCCACGGCCGAGCCAGATCCTGATCACGCTATGGACCCGCTTTCCGGCGATCTGGCCGCACGCGGTGCAGACGCTCTACACGACGCTGGTCGGGTTCGCGCTCGGCATTATCATCGGCGTGCTGCTGGGAATCCTGATCGGCTCCTCCCGCCTCGCCTATGACGTCGCCTATCCGCTGCTGGTGGGGTTCTCCTCGATCCCGAAAGTCGCCGTGGTGCCGATCTTCGTGTTGTGGTTCGGCGCCGGCACAGTGCCTGCCGTCTTGACCGCGATGATCATGTGCATCTTTCCGATCGTCGTCAACGTCGCCACGGGGCTGGCGGCCACCGAACCGGAGCTGCAGGACGTGATGCGGACGTTGCGGGCGACGAAGTGGGAAATCCTCTGGAATATCGGGCTGCCGCGCACGATGCCCTACTTCTTTGCCTCGCTGAAAGTCGCCGCCACGTTGGCATTCGTCGGCGCAGTGATTTCCGAGACAGTGGCCTCAAACCGCGGCATCGGCAATCTGATGATGATCGCAAGCTCGAGCTTCGACGTGCCGCTGGTATTCGCGGGCCTGTTCATCCTCGCGGCGCTCGGCGTGGCGCTCTATGCGGGCTTTTCGCTGATCGAAGGCCGGGTGACGGGCTGGGCGGTGCGCAGCGAGACGTTTACGGGCGGCGGTTAGAGCGCCGGCGCTGCTTCGCCTGAAGAAAACACGTCATCTGCAATGGCGCCATCTGGCTTAAGCGGACTTCAATTAGCTGACGAACTCGCGCGGCGATCTTTATGTCATCATTTCTTGCGATCGTTTTAGGTCCTCTTTAAGTTCAGGAAACTTCGAGATGAGTTTCGGTAGGATTTCATAGTCAATTTCTTTTATCACGTTGGCGAAGACGGCAAAGACAGCCTCCTTGACGTCGCTGTCGCAGAAATTCTCAGCGACGTAGAAAGGCAGATTTAGCTGTTCAACCAGGACGTCGAACGATTTCATTAGAAGTCTAGCATCTCTAACGTTCATAGGTGTCTCCTTCAGAAATCGAAACGTCGGTTAGGTATTTGCATCCACCCGGATGTCCGCCGCGCGCAACGCCCCGATCGTCGACGCGAGATGAGAGCGATCACGTGTCTCGATAACAACTTCGAGCACCACCGCTTTGGCCGGCAGATCGGTGAAGATTCGTTGATGGGAGACTTCCACGATGTTGGCGCCGGCATTGCTCAGTACCGCGACAACCGCGGCCAGTTGACCCGGGCGGTCGACAATGTCGAACCGAAGCCGCGACAGGCGGCCTTCGCGCGCGAGTTGGCGGGTCAGCACGCCTGACAGAAGCCGCGTGTCGATGTTGCCACCGCTCAGCACCAGGCCTAGCTTGCGACCCCTGAAGCGATCGGGGTCGGCGAGCACGGCGGCGAGGCCGGCCGCGCCGGCGCCTTCGGTGACCGACTTCTCGATGGTCAGCAACAGACTGAGCGCATGCTCGATATGCTGCTCGGTCACCAGAACGATGTCGTCGACCAGCGCCCGCACAATCTCGGAAGTGATCGCGCCCGGCGCCTTGACCGCAATGCCTTCCGCCAGCGTATCGCCGCGCATCGGCAGCGACTGCGCCTTGATCAAATTATACATTGACGGGTAAAGCGTGGCCTGCACGCCAATGACCTCGATGTCCGGCTTGAGCGACTTGGCCGCGACCGCGATGCCGGAGATGAGACCGCCGCCGCCGATCGGCACGATCAGCACGTCGAGATCAGTCACCGCCGCCAGCATCTCGAGAGCGATCGTGCCTTGGCCTGCGATAATCAGGGGATCGTCGTAGGGATGGATATAGGTGAGGCCACAGCTCGCGCCGTGTTCTTTTGCCAGATTGGCGGCGTCTTCCAGTGTCGCGCCGCCTTCGATGACGGTTGCACCATGACGGCGGGTGTTCTCGATCTTCACGGTCGGCGTGCCGGCGGGAACGAAGATGGTCGCCGGAATTGAAAGACGCGCGGCGTGATAGGCCACGCCCTGGGCGTGGTTGCCGGCGGAAGCCGCAACCACGCCTTGCCGGCGCTGATCGGCGGACAAAGCCGAAAGCCGGTTGAGCGCCCCGCGCTCCTTGAACGTCGCGGTGAACTGCAAATTCTCGAATTTGAGCCAGATATCGGCGCCGGTGATGTCCGACAGCGTCCGGCTATGGTCGAAATTCGTTCGCTTGACGAAACCGGCGAGCGTCACTGCCGCGGCCTCGACGTCGCGGAGGGTGACCGGCAATTTTGTCGGGGATGTTTTCGTATTCTTGGTCATGGCATCAAGTCTCGGATGACGTCAACGCGGGCAACATCGGCGGTCTCCGCCGACGACATCTATCTTACCATCTCAGTGACCAAAATATTGGGCGATCAGGGTCGCGCCAATGAAAGTGCCGGCATTGGCCATCAGCGACGTTACCACGATCGGCCAACCGAGCTTGCGGAACGCCGGTATGTCCTTGGCGATCGACAACCCCGCGAACGCCAGCATTGGCGTGGTCAACGCCAGAAAGTTGATCTTTCCGGTCCACGCGGCGATCGCAGCCGCGTAGGGGACGCCGGGGTAGGTCGTGATCATGCCTGCCAGCGAGACCCAGCAGACTGCCGGAATGCGCGAGCCGGTCGATCGATAAAGCATGTATCCGACAGCCACAGTCACGAGCATGATCGCCAATCCCGGCAACGCATCCAGCGGAGCGTTGCTGTAGGCCAGCCAATTTCCGATCATCGCGAGAGCACCTGTCGCGATCCAGGCGATCGCACGTTCCGGCCCTGAAAGTTCTATCCGGGCAACGTCCATCACGGCGTCAGCGCCCGCATCGGTCGATGGGACCCGCGGCTTGAGCCCGATACGACCCAGCACCGGTTCGAGCACGCCATAAGACCAGTTCGCGAACGGCAACGACACGAACAGCGTGAAGTAGGTACCGATCGTCGTCGTGATCAGGTTGCTCGCCGCGGCAAATGCCGCGACCTCCTTCGCGATCTCGGAGGGCTGCTGCGCGGCAATCGCCGCAGAGGCCGCGGCCATCATGCTGCCCGAGCCGACACCCGCGCCCATCGCCAGAGCAGACGGCCGGAAGATACCAAGTGCTGCAACAAAACCTGCGAGCAGTCCAATAAAGACAGCGCCGACCACCGTGCCCGTGATGTATTCGGCGAGCACGCCGCGGCCTTCAGGAGAATCCATGCCGTATTTTTCGCCGATAATCGCAAGGCTAGGCTCACGGCCGACGGAGAAGGTGGCGCCGACGGCCTCGCGTCTGATGCCGAGCAGGAGTGCAACCGGCAATCCGAAGACCATGGTGCCGAAGAAATGACCGAGTTCCTGAAGCAAGAGCGCATAGCCGGAAGTAAATATCTTCGGCAGCGACGCGCCGACAAGAAGGCCCAGCTTGGCAATGAACAGCAGCAACGCCGATTGCAGAACAGCGGACGCATACCATTGCGAGCGAGCGTCCATCTTCACGACCCGAGGAAGATGGTCCTTTGCAAGGCCGACCGCGCATCCGAGCAACAGCGCCCACAATAGCGGCAGCAGCACGATCTGGCCGGGCCCCGCCTGAACGGTAAAGCTCCCGATCGACTCGGCCGCGACCACGATGAGCAAGGCCAGCGCCAGTACCCGCGAGCGGCTGCCAACGTCGAGACTTCCGGTGTCGAGCAGCACGGCTGAAATACTCATCGAGGCGGCCTTCCCTGTTCGGTGCGCCGGCATGATTGCGAATTCCGCTGTTGCGTGATATGGCCGTGTTCGGATTTTATCGTTGCATAAATCGCAACGCTTTACCCTCAACCATTCTGATCGTTGCAATGCCCTCGGATTTCGACCAGGAACGACTTCACTATCTGCGCCAGGCCGTCAGGCTCGGGAGCATCCGCGGCGCGGCGGAGCGGTTGAACGTCAATCCCTCGACGGTCAGCCGGCAGATCGCACTCCTGGAAAAGCAGGTATCGACGACGCTGCTGGAGCGGTATGGCCGCGGCGTCCGGGCAACGGAAGCCGGCCAGTTGCTGGTCGAATACGCCGGCATTCAAGACTCCGCCCGCAAGGATACGCTGGCGAAACTCGCGGACCTGAAGACGCTCAAACGCGGCCATATCGAACTCGTCACCGGCGAAGGCTATATCGGGGACCTGCTCGGAGGACCGCTTCAGGAGTTTTGCCGGCGCTTTCCCGATCTGACATTTTCGCTGGAAATCACCGGGACCGACGGCATCGTGCAGGCCGTCATTGAGGGCGAGGCGCAGATCGGCATCGTCTATTTCCCACCCGCCGACCGGCGATTGCAATCGCACGCCAGGATCCGACAGCCTATCTGCGCCATCGTTCACCCGAAACATCCGCTGGCGAAATTGGGACGCGCCCCGAAACTGTCCGACGTGGCGCTCTATCCGATCGCCGAATTACGGGGGTCCTTCGGCACCCAGAAGCTCATGGAAGTGGCAGCGGCATCCGAACGCACCAGCTTCAATCCCGTCGTTCGGACCAACTCCTTCCTGGTCCTGAAGAGTTTCGTTTGCGCCAATCTCGGCATCGCCTTCATGCCGGCATTCGCGGCCGCCAGGGAGGTGCAGGATGGAGAAGTGATCGCGCTTCCGATCGATCATCCGCTTCTGCGGAGCGCCGAAGCCCACATCATCACCCGCCACGGCCGCAGATTGCCTCCGGCCACGCTCGGCCTCTTGCAACATTTGATCAAGCGCATGAAGGCTTTCGAGCCCTTCGTCGCCAACAAATCACGACCGCACCGCGCCAAGGCCGCCAAAAAGGCCGCCAAATTCGCGTAAAGCGTTTCGAAATTTATCAGGCCGCGTGCTGGGAGCGGTCTTCGGCGTCTTCAGCAGCGCCTGAATCCGCCATGACGCGCTCGAGGTGCGAGGCGCTGGCTTCGCACCTCACCTGCGAGACGATATTGCCCGACTTTTCGAACGCCGCCGCGAGCGATTCAAACTGGGCTTTCGCTACCCGCAAGGTCGACAGCGGCACGGCAATCGAGCCGAAGGGAATCGCGGGAGGCGCCGCCTTGATCGCTGCGAGTTCCGCCTCGGCCGCTTCGGCGCGCGATAGAAATTCGCCTTGCCGCCGCTCCATCTCGACAACGATTTGATTGGCGTGCGACTGCTGCTCGGCGAGCTTTGATTTCAGCGCGAGGATTTCGCGCCCGAGCTCACCGATCCTGGCCTCGAGCGTCTTGCGCGTCTCGGCATTCGCATCGCCCCGGATGCGCTCGACCCCAAGCAGCTCCCGCGTCTCCTTCAGGAGTTCGGCCTGCGCTTCGAGTGTCGTGGCCGCGCGGAGCAGATTGTCCGAATTGCTGCCGCTCGACATCAGGTCGGCAAATCTGCGCAAGAACCGCAAACTATCTTCTGTTTCGTCCGGCGTCGGCAACGTCGAAATGAGATCGGTCATGAAATCCAAAAGCTGAATGCAAAAAGAGAAGGCCTCAACACCCGAGGCGAATCACGCTGAAATAAAGTCTAGCAGTGACACTCAATTGACGATGAATACAAGAGTCGTGCCGAAGACCGCGTTCGCCTGCCCAATCCTTCTACTTATCCCGCCTATTTCGGCATCAGGCGGGACAACGAAGCTCTCACAATCGCGTGGAAGACGGCTCGCCCCGTTTGCGCGACCTCCCCGCCGGATATAGGCTCGAACATTGCCATCGCGTGCGAGCCGATCCCATGCGCATCATCGCTTTGCTCTTCGCGTTTCTGATCGTCAGCGTTTCGCCAGCCGTCGCCGGTGATGACGTCGCCGCTGCGCAAGGTATCATCCGCTCGCAGGCCGAGGCCTTTGCCCGCGACGATGCGGCAGCCGCCTATGCCTACGCCGCGCCGGAAATCCACGAATTGTATCCGCAGGCCGACGCCTTCCTCGGCATGGTCGCGCACAGTTATGCCCCGGTCTATCGCCACAAGAGTTTCGAATTCGGCGAAGCGGTTTCAGCTGATGGCAAGATCGCCCAGCAGGTTCACATCGTCGATGCCGACGGCGTGCCGTGGGAAGCGCTTTATACGCTCGAGCAGCAAGGCGACGGCAGCCTCAAAATCTCAGGCTGCGCGCTGATCAAGACCGGCCAGGGTGTGTAAGAGGTAGAATTCTGGAGGGCTATGGGCGCGAAGGCTTTTGCGCGATCATCCATAGAAAGGTCGCCGCTTCATTATCCTGTTCAACCAGTTCAGACAGTTCGAGAACAAGCCCGGCATCCCGAATGATCTGTTCGGCCTCGCTCGGATCGCTGTGGCTGAAGAACATGGGCACGCCCAGCCAAGACCCCGTCCAATCTCCGGAAGACGCTCCGAGACTGGCTATGAAGATACCCCCGGGCCGAAGCCATTCGGAAATGCGACGGACAAGAGTGCGATGCTCGTCGCGGGGCACGTGCGTGACTGAGTAGAACGCACAAACGCCGTCGAAAGTGTCTGGCGCGAAATTTAGCGAACCCATATCTCCCTGCACGAAGGTTGCCGCTGGCACATTGCGACGGGCGCGCTCGATTTGACCGATCGAGATATCGACGCCAGTTACCTCGAAGTTCTGTTCAGTAAGTGCCTTTGCAACTGGCACGCCAGCGCCGCATCCAAGATCGAGTACGGCGGCTCCCGGCGGAAGTCGCTCGATGAATTCATCGAGTTTCCTCTGACGAACCGACGATACACCGAACAGTTCGAGGTAATCGTCGGCTACGCGGTCGTAGCCTATTGAAACCGTGCGCTTGACATCGTCGTTTTCCATACGCTCCGATCCCCATGATGAAACGAACGGCTCGGGCAGCGTTTGATTTGCGCCGTTCGCTAACGGCCTCGCTATCGCTCGGCCTGCTCGGGCAGCGTTTGATTTGCGCCGCTCGCTAACGGCCTCGCTATCGCTCGGCCTGCTCGGGCGCGTTACGCCATCGCCAATCGTTGCCGGGCGCGGATCAATAGCCCGACCATGATGGTGATGTTGAGCGCATTCCAGGCAAGCCCGTTGAGGAACGCCGCGCCATAAGAGCCTGTGGCATCGAAGATCACGCCCGACACCCAGCCGCCGAACGACATCCCGAACACCGACGCAAATATCACGATGCCGATACGCGTGGCGGCTTCCGACGCCGGCATCGCCTCGCGCACGATGATGGCATAGCTCGGCACGATACCGCCCTGGAACAGGCCGAACATCGCGGAGATGATGTAGAGCGAGACGAGGTCATCGAAAAACAGGTACATCAACAGCGCCGAGCCCTGCGCTATCGAGCCGATCAGAAGGGTGCGGATGCCGCCGATCTTGTCGGCGAGAAAGCCTGAGCCGATGCGGCTGACGATGCCAAAGCCCAGCATCAGCGACAGCATCTGCGCGCCGCGCGCCACGCCATAGCCGAGGTCGCCGCAATAGGCGACGATATGCACCTGCGGCATCGACATCGCCACGCAGCAGGAGATGCTCGCCAGCGACAGAATGGCGGTCAGCGCATTGGTGGAAAGCCGCAGGTCAATCCGCGGCGGCGGCGCATTGGCATGGCTGCGCCGAATGCCCGCCCCCATCAGCATGCGCAGCACGATCAGCGCCAGCGTCATCGCCACCGCGGTGAAAATCCCGATCGCGATGTGGGTGGGACGCCAGCCGTAAGTCTGCATGCCCCAGTTGACGATGGGCGGCCAGATCGTGCCGCCGATGTAGTTGCCGCTGGCGGCGATCGCGACGGCGAGTCCGCGATAGCGCTCGAACCAGTGCGAGGCTTCGGCCATCAGCGGTCCGAACGTCGCCGCCGATGACAGGCCGATGAAAAAATGCAGCAGGATGTATTGCCAGATCGCAGGCGACAGCCCGGCGCCGACATAGCCAACGCCGAGAAGACCGATGCCGACGCCGATCGCGATAACGATGCCGTGGCGGTCGCTGATCTTGCCGGTCACGACCTGGCCGATGCCGAAACCAAGCATCACCAGCGTGAAGGCGAGCGAGGCGGTGCCGCGCGCCACGCCGAATTCGGCCTGGACGGCGGGCAGCGTCACCACGACCGACCACATGCCGACGCTGCCGAGCGAGCCGATCAGCACAGCCACGGCAAGCCGGATCCATGCCCGGCGCGAATCGGGAATGAACAGCGGCGAAGGTCGGCTTAGATCAACGGAAGTGTCCACGGCGCGGGCAACTTGGTCGGCACGCTGCTCAAGGTCAACCCACATTGCCGCGATATTAGGCATGCATATGCAGCCACGACGGCGCGATTTTCCGATTGATCCAGCTCAACCTGTGAGGCTGCGGCCTCTGAACAATGCGCGGCAGTGGCCGGGTCCGGAGACGGACAATCCGACTTGGCATTTTTCCAATTGACCGGATTCTCCAATGAAAGCTCACTTTATCGGCGGCGGCATCGGATCGCTTGCCGCGGGCCGCCTTCCTGATCCGCGACGGCGGCGTCGCCGGCACCGACGTCACCATCTACGAGCAGTCGCCCTTGCTCGGAGGCAGCCTGGACGGCGCCAGACTTTCGGACGGTTCATACTCGTTGCGCGGCGGCCGCATGCTGACGACAGACCTCTATGAATGCACCTGGGACCTGCTCTCGCCCATTCCCTCGCTCGCCCATCCCGGGCGCTCGGTGCGGGATGAGACCATCACCTTCAACGAAGAACACCCGGCCCATTCGCGCGCCCGTCTGGTCGACCGCAACCGCTTCAAGGTCGATGTCGCGGCCATGGGCTTTACCATGCACGACCGCATCGAACTGCTGGCTCTGGTCGAAGCCTCGGAGGACAAGCTCGGCAACAGCCGCATCATCGACTGGCTGTCGCCGCCATTTTTCGAGACCAATTTCTGGTACATGTGGCAGACCACCTTTGCCTTCCAGCCCTGGCACAGCGCGGTCGAGCTCAAACGCTATCTGCATCGCTTCATGAACGAGTTTCCGCGCGTCGAGACGCTCGCCGGCGTGAAGCGCACAGTCTACAACCAATACGACGCGATCGTTCGGCCCCTGACGAAGTGGCTCGGCGAACAGGGCGTGCGGTTCGAGCGCGGCGCCCGGGTGGTCGATATGCAATTCGCGGACGCAGGAGGCAAGCTCGCGGTCAAGACTCTTTCGATTGAACAGGACGGTGCGAGCCGCAAGGTCACGCTCGACGACGACGGCCTCGTGTTCTTCCAGAACGGCTCGATGACGGACGCCTCAGGTCTCGGTTCGATGACGGCGCCGCCGCCGCGGCTGACCAAGGCCGATGGCCGGGGATGGGAACTCTGGGAGAAGATCGGGATCGGCCACCCCGAATTCGGCAATCCAGCCGCCTTCAACGCTTCGATCCCGGAATCCTACTGGGCTTCCTTCACCGTCACCTGCCGTGACAGCCGCTTCTTCGACCAGATGCAGGCGTTTACCGGCAATGAAGCCGGCACCGGCGGCCTCCTCACTTTCAAGGACTCCAATTGGCTGATGTCGGTCGTGCTCTATCGCCAGCCGCATTTTACGGATAAATCAGACAACGAGCAGGTGTTCTGGGGCTACGCTCTGCACCCGGACCAGGTCGGCGACTTCGTCGCCAAACCGATGTCGGACTGCGGCGGTGCGGATATCCTGCGCGAACTGTGCGGCCATCTGAACTTCGATTCGGCCGTCTTCGAGCAGGCAAGCTGCATTCCTTGCCGGATGCCCTACATCACCAGCATGTTCATGCCGCGCCAGAAATCCGACCGGCCGTTGCCAGTGCCGGCAAATTCCAGGAATCTGGCTTTTGTCAGCCAGTTCGTCGAAATCGCGGACGACGTCGTATTCACGGTGGAATATTCGGTGCGGGCGGCGCAGATGGCGGTCTACCAACTCCTGAAAATCGCCCGTCCCGTGCCTGCCATCACCCGTCACGACCGGTCGTTTAAAGTCGTGATCGAAACCCTGGAAAGGCGTTCGCCTGATTGCAGCTCTCGTTTGCGCAAAGCGCGAAGCGAACCCGGAATCTCGAGATTTCCAGATGTGCGACAGCACATCTGACTGGCACTAGCGGCGAATGGCCGCCATTTGCGGCCGATTCGCCGAAATCACCCCCGCATTAACCCTTTACTAACCATACACCGGGCAAAATTTGCCCAGTTGCGAAGTCGAGTGTCGTCAGCCGCGTAAAACGGGGGAGTACTCCGTGGACGCCAGTGCGGTGCCTCACTTTCGAAACGGTGGTCCTGCGGCCGCCGCGCAGACGTTTGGCCGCCGTGAACGGCAGTCGCGAGAGGGTGTAGGCTCCATGGTTGACGTCACGGCAGGTCAGGGTGTCGCCGCCCCCTCGACCAACTTCCCGAGCCTCAGTGAAATCGGCGCCATCCTCAAGCGTGGCGATCTCGCGCTCGCCTTCGGCATCCTCACCATTCTGGTGGTGCTGATCCTCCCTCTGCCCTCGATCGTGCTCGACCTGTTTCTGGCGATCTCGATCACGCTGTCGATCCTGATCCTGATGACGTCGCTGTTCATTCAAGCGCCGCTGGAATTCTCGTCGTTTCCGACGATCCTTCTGATCTCGACGATGCTGCGGCTGTCGCTCAACCTCGCCTCGACGCGGCTGATCCTCTCGCGCGGGCATGAGGGCACGGACGCGGCCGGCCACGTCATCGAGGCCTTCGGCAGCTTCGTGATGGGCGGCAATTTCGTCATCGGCATCATCGTCTTTGCGATCCTGGTGATCGTGAATTTCGTCGTCATCACCAAGGGCTCGGGCCGTATCGCGGAAGTCGCCGCCCGCTTCCACCTCGACTCCATGCCGGGCAAACAGATGGCGATCGACGCCGATCTCTCGGCGGGGCTGATCGACGAGAAGGTCGCCAAGGAACGCCGCAAGGCGCTGGAAGACGAAAGCGGATTTTTCGGCGCCATGGACGGTGCCTCGAAGTTCGTGCGCGGCGACGCGGTGGCGGGCTTGCTCGTCGTGTTCATCAACGTGGTCGGCGGCATCATCATCGGCGTGGCGCAACAGGGCCTGAGTTTTGCCGAAGCCGGCCACACCTATACGCTGCTCACGGTCGGCGACGGCCTGGTCACGCAAATCCCGGCGCTGATCGTCTCGACCGCGGCGGGCCTGCTGGTCTCCAAGGCCGGCGTTTCCGGCGCGGCCGACAAGGCGCTAATGAAGCAGCTCTCCGGCTACCCGCAGGCACTCGGCATGTCGGCCGGCGTAATGCTGGTGCTTTCGCTTCTGCCGGGCATTCCG
This sequence comes from Bradyrhizobium sp., assembly GCF_049519115.1. GTDB lineage: Bacteria > Pseudomonadota > Alphaproteobacteria > Rhizobiales > Xanthobacteraceae > Bradyrhizobium. Next base: position 21,131 of record NZ_JBEKRB010000044.1, on the reverse strand, counting down.
ATGCTGCCGTTCCTGGCGCTCGGCGGCGGCGCGGCCGTGCTGGCGTTTTCGGCGCGCAAGCGCAAGCGCACGGCGACCGCTGAGGCCGCTAGCGCTGCGGCGCCGACCCCTGCAGCGGCGGCCGCCGCCGCGGCGGCTGCGGCCGAAGAGCCGATCTCGGCAGCGCTCAAGATCGACGATCTCAAGATCGAACTCGGTTACGCGCTGCTGCCGCTGGTCAACGGCCCCGACGGCACCGACCGGCTGACCGAACAGATCAAGGCGCTGCGCCGGTCGCTCGCCATCGAGATGGGCTTTGTGATGCCCTCGGTGCGCATCCTCGACAATGTGCAGCTCGAGGCCAACACCTACATCATCAAGATCAAGGAAGTGGATGCGGGCACGGGGCGGATCTGGCCCAACCAATTCATGGCGATGGACCCCGGCGGAAGCCAGGTCGACGTGCCGGGCATCCACACCACCGAGCCGACCTTCGGATTGCCCGCGACCTGGGTCGATGCCAGCCTGAAGGAAGAAGCCTCGCTCAAAGGCTATACCGTGGTCGATGCCGCCACTGTGATGTCGACCCATCTCACCGAGCTATTGAAGAACAACATGTCCGACCTGTTGTCCTATGGCGAGGTACAGAAACTCCTCAAGGAACTGCCGAAGGAGCAGGGCGAACTGGTCAAGGACATCGTGCCGGCCCAGATCACGATCTCCGGCATCCAGCGCGTGCTTCAGCTTTTGTTGGCCGAACGCATCTCGATCCGCGATCTCTCCACCATCCTCGAAGGCGTCGCCGACGCGCTCGCCTTCTCGCGCAACCCGGCGACCGTGGTCGAACATGTCCGCGCCCGCCTGGCCCGCCAGATCTGCGCGCAGAACACCTCGATCAACGGCTATCTGCCGCTGATCGCGCTGTCGGCGAAATGGGAGCAGGCATTTGCGGAATCGCTGATCGGCCAGGGCGAGGAGCGCAGCCTCGCGATGCAGCCGTCACGCCTGTCCGAATTCATGACGATCGTGCGCGAACGGTTCGAGCAGGCCGCACGCGAGGGCGAGGCGCCGGTGCTGGTCACGTCCGCTTCGATCCGGCCCTTCGTGCGTTCGCTGGTCGAGCGTTTCCGCGCCCAGACCACCGTGCTGTCGCAGGCGGAAATCCATCCCCGCGCCCGGCTGAAAACCGTCGGCAGCGTCTAGCCAGATTCCAAGCCCGAAAGCCCCAGGAAGCCCTTGGCCCGCAAACCTTGGCCCGCAAATCAGTGCGGCGCAGCGCTTGTTTTTTAGCCACAGGCAACTGATTTCTTGATTTTCTGTAATCTGCCCGTTTTAAAATTTCACCATGACAAAATTCATAAATATCTGTAATTGCTACGATTTTTATGATTTTATAGCTTTTTGGCGCAAAATAGCTCTCGAAAGATCACGTATTATCACTGCCTTGTGATCGCCTCTTTGGAAACAACGGGCTAGTTCCTACGTTTCTAGACACAAGATAATGAACCTGACGGCGGGTGATCGCGACGAATCCGGCAAAGGGGTAGGCGGCAGGAGGCTTGTGATGAACTACTCGATTTACAGCGCTGACCGTACGACGCACCTCAAGATCGTCGTGATGGCGCTCGTCGCAGGCATAGTAGTGGCAGGTTTTGGAATTTCGGCTCGCACGTTCTCAGACGACGGCTCGACGCAAACCGCGCGGGTCATCAAAGCAGGCAAGCCGGTGGTGGTAACCAGTTCGAACACGTCGGTGGTAAGATAAGAGTTTTTGCGAATTCACGCGGCGCTTTACCAGCCCCCAAAACGCAGCGTGGATAATGGAAGACCCAACTGTCCCCAAGTTGGCCCCACGAAAACGCCCGCCCCCCACGGGCGTTTTCTTTTTGTGGGATAGCTTTCGTGAGTCCCCTCCCCTGCAAGGGGGAGGGTTAGGGAGGGGGGCAGAATTTCGGATGGATATTTGATCCCCACCCGCTTTTGCTCTTGGCAGAGCAAAGCGACCTCCCCTTTTCAAGGGGAGGTTGGCCGATGCGGCTTCACTTGAAAATCAATCAAATTGTCGATTTAACGCGGCGGCGGCACGGTTTCGATCAGCTTGCCCGCAAAGATCGGCGTCGAATGCGGATTGCCGTCCGGCGATCCACCGGCCTGCTCGACCGTCACGGCGTAAGTCGCAGCCCTGACCAGCTCGGGATCATACGACGATAGCACCGGACGCGAGGTGAAGTCGTTGGCGCCGATCACGCCGAGCGAGCGCGGTTTCGGCAGTCTGTCTGAGATCAGCCACAGTTCGAAACTCGAGCCGGGTTCTGCGGCCGCGCCGACCTTGCGCACCGTGAAATTCCTCGTCGCTTGGTCCACCGTGAGAATGAAGGCCGGTCCGCCCCCATCCTTCTGAAGCACGGCCACATATTGTCCCGACGCTCTCGGCGCCGGTGGCGGCGCCTGGACCGCTGCCACCTGCGTCTTCGGCTTCGGCCGCATGCCGTCGGGAAGCAGGTCCGGTAGCGAAACCCCGACACCGATCATCACGACCAGCGCCGCCGCAATGGCCGAGGTCGCGGTCGCAATCATGCGCCAACGTTGAGCACTTCTGGCCAGACGGATCACGTTGGAAGGATCGACAGCAGAAGCGTCGATGCTTGGCGTATCGACGCTAGGCATATCGACGACAGCGGGGGTAGCGACGGGGCCGACAACCCCGTGTGACGCCAGAGCCTCGGCTATGGCGGACAACGACGCAGATTCCGGGGGCTCGACCTGCGACTGGCGTTCGACGTGACCGACCGCGGCTCTGATCTTCTCCCACAATTCCGGCCGCGGCTCGACCGAACCGACCATCTGGTTGAGGGCACCGAGCTTGTGCTCCCATGCGACGACCACCGCTATGAAGCCCGGATCGGCGGACATCATGGTTTCGACCTGCGCCCGCTCGTCGGCATCGAGTGTGCCGAGCGCGTATTCCGCGGCGAGCGCGATATGGTCCTCGCTATAGGCCATCATCTAAAATCCAAATCACTCCTCAAAGTCCAAACCATTCCTCAAGGCACTGCTAGTGTGGCGGTTCAGAAGTTCGAAACGTGGCTTCGTAAAATGCTACGAACTTCGGAATCGGGACCCTAGAGTCCGAGACACTCCCTGATGTCCATCATGCTACGACGCAGCCATGTCTTCACCGTGTTCACCGGCGCCGCGAATTTCTCCGCCAGTTGATCGCGGCTCCAGCCGTTGTAATAGGCGAGCAGCACCAGCTTTTGACGATCCGGCTCCAGCCGGCCGACGCACTCCAGAAGCCGCTTCAGGTCTTCCGTCATCTCCCGCCGCGCCAGCGGATCCGGCGTGTCGGCTGCCACTTCCATCGCAGACGGCTCGTCTTCGATCGACGCCTCACTGCGCTTGCGCACGACATCGATCGCCCGATTGCGCGCAATCGACGCCATCCATGTGATCGGCGAAGATTGCCCAGGATCGAACGATCCGGCGCTGTGCCAGATCTTGACGTAGGCTTCCTGTATGACCTCCTCTGCGAGATCCTGTCGCCGCAAGATACGGAGAACGACGCCGAAGAGTTTCGCCCGCGTGGCGGCATAGAGCCGCTCGAAAGCGGCCTCATCACCCTTCGCCACGGCGGCAATCAGCCAGACCAGCTCAGCTGGCGTCAGCATTTAGCGTCCCCCAAATCGCGATGCCCGTCGTTTCCGCATGCATCAGCGTGTCGTATCACATCTTGGGCCAAAACCGTCCATCGGGAAAGCGGCCGGAGTTCCGATTCCGAAGTGCGCACGGCATCGCGTGGGCCGCTTTCGCAACACCCGGACGGTATAACGCCAAGCCAAAAACCCGGGTCTTGGAAGACCCGGGTTTCGACAATTCAAAACGGCGTTGTGAGCGGCGAAAGGTTTTAGGCGATCGCCCCGATGCGCGCACGCATCAAACCGATGCTGTCGAGATCGGCCTGTTCGCGGGCGCTCTCTTCGGCACGCTCACGTGCCTGATCGCGTTCGTCGAGCAGTTCGACCTTCTTCAGTTCATCGAAGGCCTCAGAGAGAAGACCGCGCGCGTCTTCGAGCTGGACGCGCAGCTCTTCAGCGGAACGGGTCAGATTTTCCCGGCGCTGGATCGCGGCCTTGGCATAGGTCGGATAGGCAAAATGCGAGGGATCATTGATTCCAGCGCGTTCCTGTTCGGTCTGGATTTCGCGCTCCAGGTCGACCGACATGCGCTGAAAGTCAGCGATCATGCCTTCGATCTGCGAGACCCGACGGCGCTTTTCATCGACCTGAAACTTCTTCAGACGGATCAGCGTTTCACGTGACTTCATCGACTCGTACTCCCCAGAAGTCCCGATTTACTCGCGGGACAGGGCCGGCTCCCCACTGGGGCCCCGCCGGCATACCAACTGTGGCGCGGATGATGGCCTGACAAAGTTAGCGTTCCGTTTCCAAACCCTGAAGGATTCGCTGTAACCGCCCATAACCGTCTTTAAGGCCAGTCGATTCGTCCTTGGCCTGACGCAAAAAGGCCTCGATCGGCTCGTGGAGGCGGATCGCCTCGTCAACCTCCGGGCTTGAGCCTGCTTTATAGGCTCCGAGCCGGATCAATTCCTCCATGTCGGAATAGGTCGACATCACCTGGCGAGCCTTGGTGATAACCGGGAGAAAGGCCGGATCGGCCGATTTCGGCATCGTGCGCGAGACCGACTTGAGAATGTTAACCGCCGGAAACCTTCCGCGCTCGGCAATCCGCCGCTCCATCACGATATGGCCGTCGAGGATGCCGCGAACCGCATCCGCAATCGGCTCATTATGATCGTCGCCATCGACCAGCACCGTGAAGATGCCGGTGATGGTACCCCCGCCGGCGCCGGGGCCTGCGCGCTCGAGCAGCTTCGGCAGTTCGGTGAACACGGTCGGCGTGTAACCCTTGGCGGTCGGCGGCTCGCCGGCGGAGAGGCCAATCTCGCGTTGGGCCATCGCAAAACGCGTTACCGAATCCATCAGGCACAGGACGTCCTTGTCCTCGTCGCGAAAGTGCTCGGCGATCGCAAGCGTAAGGTAGGCGGCTTGCCGCCGCATCAGAGCAGGCTCATCGGAGGTCGCCACCACCACCACCGAACGCGCCAGGCCCTCATCGCCGAGATCGTCCTGTAGAAATTCCTGCACCTCGCGGCCACGTTCGCCGACGAGCCCGATGACGGTGATATCCGCATCGACGTTGCGCGCCAGCATCGACAGCAGCACCGACTTGCCGACGCCGGAGCCGGCAAAGATACCCATCCGCTGGCCGCGGCAGCAGGTCAGGAATGTATTGAGCGCCCGCACCCCGAGATCGAGCGGGTTGCCGACCCGCTTGCGGGAATGCGCCGGCGGCGGCGTATTGCGAAAGGGCACGGGAGAAGCGCCTTGCGTCAACGGCCCCTTGCCGTCGATCGGCTCGCCCATGGCATTGAGAACCCGTCCCAGCCACAGCGGCGACGGCCGCACCTGATTGCCGGAATTGCCGATCACGGCGCGGCAGCCGCGCCTCACCCCGTCGAGACCGGCAAATGGCATCACGACGGCGTTGTTGCCGGTAAAGCCGATGACCTCGCAGGGGATGAGGCGGTTGCCGCCGGTATCGATCACGATACGCGCCCCCACGCTCATGGCGTGGATGGGGCCTGCGATCTCCACCATCAGGCCGCGAACCCCGACCACGCGGCCATAGATGTTGATGCCGTCGATATCGCCGATCTGTTCGGCAAGCGCCTTCATTGCGAAAACCTTAAGTTTTCGCGACTTAGCGGCCGGACCTTAACTTGGTGTTTACCCGCATCGTTAATCATTACGTCACTGTCTTTGGTGACTGAGGACGCTCGACCTGCGAAGGAAGGGCGAGTCTTGAGAGTCGGTTAAACCCGCCTCTTAATGTAGAGCTTGAGCGAGATCGGATACGAAAAGCTGCTTCGACGCAATATCTTAGGGCGATTCGAAAAAAATTGCACTGAAGTATCTTGCGGATCAGAATCAGATTTTGTTAACCATATCTCGTCAGGATCCGAATCAGTTGTTCAAAGGCGTTTTGAGTGCCGCAAGTGCGGCCGACCTGACGCCCGGAGCGGCGACGATAGGGGACTGGCATGCGCGTATTGCTGATAGAAGATGACAGCGCCGTCGCGCAGTCGATCGAATTGATGCTGAAATCCGAGAGCTTTAACGTCTATACGACGGATCTCGGTGAAGAAGGTGTCGATCTCGGTAAGCTTTATGACTACGACATTATTCTTCTCGACCTCAACCTGCCCGACATGTCCGGCTACGACGTGCTCAAGCAGCTTCGGGTGTCCAAGATCAAGACACCCATTTTGATCCTCTCCGGCCTCGCCGGCATCGAGGACAAGGTCAAGGGTCTCGGCGTCGGCGCCGACGACTATATGACCAAGCCCTTCCACAAGGACGAACTGGTTGCCCGCATCCATGCGATCGTGCGCCGGTCCAAGGGCCACGCCCAGTCGGTGATCCAGACCGGCGATCTCGTGGTCAATCTCGACACCAAGACGGTCGAGGTCGGCGGTCAGCGCGTGCATCTGACCGGCAAGGAATACCAGATGCTGGAGCTGCTTTCGCTCCGCAAGGGCACCACGCTCACCAAGGAAATGTTCCTCAACCACCTCTATGGCGGTATGGACGAGCCCGAACTGAAGATCATCGACGTCTTCATCTGCAAGCTGCGCAAGAAGCTTGCGAACGCTTCCGAAGGCCGCAACTTCATCGAAACCGTGTGGGGCCGCGGCTACGTGCTGCGCGAGCCGCACGAGGTCGAAGAGCGCATTCCCGCCTGATCCTTACGTTAAGTGGGCCGTTGGGCCCACTCCTCCCAAGACTTGACCCCGCCGCAAACGGCGGGGTTTTTATTTGGGGATTGAACCGGCTCCTAGTGGTCCGATACTAACATTCGCATCCCTTCTCAGCAGGCACCTTTGCGAATGTTAGAATCAAGGGACCACTAGCAAATTCGAATTTTCTAGTGGAGTTTGGGATTTGACATTCGCCTGACGAAGCGCGTGGCCAGGTGGGTAGCGAATGTCAAATCCACTCCACTAGCGTGTCGCGACGGATGGGTTTGTGCGAATCTCAAGCCGGTGCACTATTCCCGCGACTCCAAGGGGCAATGAATGATCCTGCAATCGCTCACCGGCCTGCCGGCTTTCCTGGTCTATTTCTGCACGGCGATCTTTGCGGTCGTGGTCTATCTGTTCGTCTATACGCGCATCACCCCGCATGACGAATTCAAGCTGATCCGCGACAACGATCCGGCAGCCGCGGTTGCGCTGGGCTTGAGCCTGCTCGGCTTCACCTTGCCGCTGGTCAGCGCCATCGCCCATTCCGCCAATATCGTGGATTGCCTGATCTGGAGCCTGATCGCGCTGATCGTTCAGATCGTGGTCTATTTCGTAATCAAGATTCCGGTGCCGAACCTGTCGGCCAAGATCGCGGCGGGTGAGCTGGCGCCGGCGATCTGGCTCGGGCTGTCCTCGCTCGCAGCCGGCGCGCTCAATGCCGCCTCGATGATCTACTGACGGCGGCCGGCCGACATGGAAAGCCCGCCGCGGGGAGAATTCGGAAAGCGCAAGCCGGCGATGCCGGAGGTGGCATCGCCGCCGGTGAAGCGGTCCAGCCATGTGGCGCTTCTGGTGATGGGCACGATGGCGGTCGGTGGCGGCGCCTATGCGCTGATGCCGCGCGGAAATTGCCAGCCGAATAGCCCTGGCATGGCAGCGCCGGCGTCGCCGGAAGCGGCCGCCGCCTGCACGCGCTCATCTTCCGGCGGCGCCCATGGCGGCGGTTCGGGCGGATGGTGGTCGCACAGCAATTTCTATGGTTCGTCATCGTCCGGCACGTCGGGCGCCTCAGGTTCAACCGAAACGACGCGTGGCGGATTCGGCGGCTTCGCACACGCCATTTCGGCGCATTTTTCCGGCGGCGGGTAAACTCCCGTGCAGCGTATCCCCTGCAGAGAGCGCGACGACTGGCAGGCGACGGCCGAAGCCTGCGGCTTCGATTTTCATACCATCGACGGTGTGCGCTACTGGGACGAGCGCGCCTTTTACGCCTTCACGCTCGCCGAGATCGAGGACCTGATCGAGGCGCCGACCGGCGAGATCGACGCGATGTGCCGCGAGCTCTGCGGTTCGGTGGTCGAAGACGAGCGGCATCTGAAGCGACTGCGAATACCCGAGGCGTTCTGGCCGTTGATCCGCGACTCCTGGCGCCGCCACGATGGCAGCCTATATGGCCGCCTCGATCTCAGCTATGGCGGTAGTGGCGCTGCAAAACTTCTCGAATATAACGCCGACACCCCGACCTCGATCTTCGAGGCCGCGGTATTTCAATGGACATGGCTCGAACAGGCGATCGAACGGCGTCTGCTTGAGGGCGGCGCCGACCAGTTCAACTCGCTGCATGAGCGCCTGATCGAGGCGTGGAAAAAGCTTGGCGCCGCAAGCCATCTGCATCTGGCGGGAATGCTCGACAATCCGGAAGACTTAACCACGCTCACTTATCTCGAAGACACCGCGAAACAAGCCGGCCTCGAAACCACTCTACTTGCCATCGAAAGCATCGGCTGGCGCGAGCCTGGCGGCTTCGTCGGTCTCGACGATGAGACGATCGCGCTCGCCTTCAAGCTCTATCCCTGGGAATGGATGTTTCACGACGCGTTCGGCGAAAAACTCGCGGGCGCCTCTACCCGCTGGATCGAGCCGCCGTGGAAAGCGATCCTGTCCAACAAGGGCCTGCTGGCCCTGCTGTGGGAGATGTTTCCGGGCCACCCGAATCTGTTGCCGGCTTTCTTCGAAGACGAGCCGGGCGCAAAAACCCTCAGCTCTTCTTTTGTGCGCAAGCCGCTGCTATCGCGCGAAGGCGCCAATATCGCCATCGTGCGTCACGGCGATGTCGTCGCCTCACAACAGGGGCCATACGGGGCTGAGGGCTACATCCGCCAAGCGCTCGCGCCGCTGCCGAATTTCTCCGGCCAATATCCGGTGCTCGGAAGCTGGCTTGTCGATCACGTGCCTTGCGGGCTATCGATCCGCGAGGACGAAAATCCGATCACGGGCAACACATCGCGCTTTTTGCCGCACGCGATCCTTTGAGCCAGGGCGTTTTCGAGCGAAGCATGCCCTCGGACTTGATCCGGGGGTGGAAACCGGTTCGCACAGCAATCAAGTTTACGCAGATTGCGTCGACTTATCTGCGGTAGAAAACGCGTCAAACAAAAGAGCAGATCTATCGCGCCGCCAGCGCCGAGACCTTTTGCGGTATCATGCCGACAAAGCTGGGCTTGGCGTTGCGGGTGCCGTTCGGACGATAGAGCCCGCGCCGCTCCGGATAGGGCTTGAAGGCATCGGAGATGCCCACCACGGATTCGGCCGCGCCCAGCACCAGGAAGCCGTCGGATTCGACCACCCTGGAAAGGCGCTCGAAGATGCCGGCCTTGGTATCCTGATCGAAATAGATCAGGACGTTGCGGCAGAAGACCACATCGAACGTTCCGAGGTGACCGAAGTCCTGCAGCAGATTGAGCTGGCGGTGCTGAACCATGGAGCGGATATCGGCATTGAGCTGCCACATGTCGCCGATCTGCGTGAAATGCTTGACCAGCAGTTGAATCGGCAGTCCGCGCTGAACCTCGAACTGGCTGAAGATGCCGGCCCTCGATTTTTCCAGAACGCCTTGCGAGAGGTCAGTCGCCACAATATCGATCTTCCAGCCGGCAATAGCGGCGCCAAGGCCCTTCAGACACATCGCGATCGAATAAGGCTCCTGTCCGGTGGACGAAGCCGCGCACCAGATGCGTAAAGAGCGCCGCGCGCTACGCGCCTGCAACAGCGCCGGCAGCATGGTGTCCCGCAAATGATCGAAGGGGAGCTTGTCGCGGAAGAAGAAGGTTTCGTTGGTGGTCATGGCCTCGACCACTTCCGCCGTCAACGCCTCGGCAAATCCCGCCTTAATTTTCACCACGAGTTCGCTGATGCCGGGTAGGCCCGCCTTGCGCGCGAGCGGCACCAGCCGGCTTTCGACCAGATATTGCTTGTCGGCAGACAGATCGAGTCCGGAACGCTCCTTCAGGAGCTTCCGCAAGAACTCATAATCCAACGGCGTCACGAGCGATCTCCTGAAAACAACCTCACCAGTTTTGGTGCGATCTGATTGAGTGGCAGCACGGCCGAACAAATCCCGGCATGGGCGGCCGCGCCCGGCATGCCCCACACCACGCTTGTCGCTTCGTCCTGCGCAATTACACTGCCGCCGGCGGCAACGATGTCCTTGCCGCCGCGCATTCCGTCCGACCCCATTCCCGTCAGAACCAGCGCCAGAATGCCGCCGTGCCAGACGTCGATCGCGGAGGTGAACAGCGGGTCGACCGCGGGCTTGCAGAAATTGATCGGCGCGCCGTCGTCTAGGACGATCACCGTCTCAGTGCCGTGACGTGCCACGCGCATATGACGACCGCCGGGCGCGAGATAGATATGGCCCGCCTTGACGGCTTCGCCGTCGATCGCTTCCCGGGCCGGCCGATGGCTGGCGCGCGCCAGATGTTCGCCCAGAATGGTCGTGAACGTCGGCGGCATATGCTGGGTGATAAGCACGGGGAAGCGGTCGATCACCGGGCCGATTTCCGCAATGACGCTCATCAGCGCCTGCGGGCCGCCCGTTGACGAACCGATCAGCAGCACGCGGGGATTCTGCGTCGAGAAATTGCGGCGCGCGATCGGGGCGGCGACGGCCGGTGCGACCGGCGCACGAAGCGCGCGATCCGCGACAGGCGCATGCGGGTGTGCATGCGTATTGGAAGACGAGCGGCGAACCTTGGCGCCCAGATGGCGGATCTTTTGCACGAGATCATGGCGGAATGTCTCGGCGGCGGAGGATTCGCGGGTGCTTTCCGGCTTCGGGATATAGTCCGATGCGCCGAGCGACAGCGCCTTGAAGCTGATCTCCGCATTGCGGCGGGTCAGCGTGGACGCCATGATGACGATCAGATTGCGCTTCTTGGCCAAGAGCTGCGGCAGCGCGGAAATGCCGTCGAGCTCGGGCATTTCAATATCCAGCACGGCGATGTCGGGGTTGATGCGCTCAACCTGATTGACCGCCTCAAGGCCGGTACGCAACGATGCCGCGACAACGATGTCGGGCTCGGCGCTGAGCCAGCGGGAAATCATGCCCCTGATGACGACGGAGTCGTCAACCAGCATGACCCGCAGGGGCTCTTGGTGGACCGGGCTTGCAGCCACGGGATTTGTCAACGCAATACTCATACTCACCGAACTCAAATCAGCCGCCGAACGCGACACGATGGCCGTACTAAAACGCACTGTTCCGCAATATCACCGGAGGCTGGCGAGCCCCCGGGCAGGCATAAAAATCAGATCAGGCCGACTTCCTGGAACTTGGCCGTGACGATATCCTTGTCGAACGGCTTCATGATGTACTCATTGGCACCGGCGTGAAGCGCACGCGCGATGTGAGCCACATCGTTTTCCGTCGTGCAGAACACCACCTTGGGCTGGTCGCCACCGGGCATGCGGCGGAGATTGCCGAGGAATTCATACCCGTCCATGACCGGCATATTCCAGTCCAGAAGGATCGCTTCGGGCAATCCGCGCTTGCAGATCTCGAGCGCCTTCTCGCCGTCTTCGGCTTCCACGATCTGGAAATCCAGGCCTTCCAGAATGCGCCTTGCGACCTTTCGGATGACACTCGAGTCATCCACGACCAGACATGTTTTCATTGTCGTTGCCTTTGTTCCCAAACCACACTTCCGTTATGCGTTCGTCGAATCTCAAGCCGCCATCATGTCGGGCTGAATTTCGAGTACCCGATCGACGTCCAGCACGACCATCAACTGACCGTCGAGGCGGTGCACACCGCCGGCGAGCTTGGTCATGCGAGGGTCGAGGTTGACCGGATTTTCTTCACGGCTTTCGTCGGCAAGCCTGAGCACTTCACCGATCTGATCGATCAACAGGCCATAGGATTCGCCGCGCAGATCGACGCCAACCGCCATCGGCGGCTTGCCGTCGTCGTTTTTCGGCAAGCCGAGCCGGGCGCGCATGTCGATCACGGTGACGATGCGGCCGCGCAGATTGAGAACGCCGGCGATTTCGCGCGAGGACAAGGGAACGCGGGTGACGCGTTCCGGCATGAACACGTCCTGTACCCGCGAGATCGGCAGGCCAAACAACTGTCCCCCGATCATGGCGGTGACGTATTCGGCCACAGTGCCTTCGACGTTGTCGGTTTTGCTGCTCATACTGTCATCCCTATGCCCGAACTCATGCCGCCGCCCGGTTCATCTCGGCGGTCTGCTCCTTTAGCGCCGCGATCAGCCCTGGGCGGTCGAACTTCGCAACGTAGTCGTGGAATCCCGCCTGACGTCCGCGCTCGATCGCCGCCGGCGATACCAGCGAGGACAGCGCGATGATCGGCATCGACGCAAAATGCGCATCGGCCCGGATCGTCTCCGCAAATTCGAAGCCGTTCATGTCGGGCATTTCGATGTCGGTCAGCACCGCATCGAAGGTCTGGCCGGAACGCAATGCCGCAAGGCCTTCCTGGGCGTTGGGCGCCACGCGAACCTTGTAGCCCGCCGCTTTCAGCACCGGGGCCAGCATGTTGCGGAAGAACGCGGAGTCATCGACGAGAAGCACCTGCTGCGCCGACAGCGAGGGCCGCATTTCCTTGCGGTGGAACCAGTCGGCGAACGCCATCGGCAGGAAATGACCGACGTCGATCACTTCCGTCGCCAGCCCCTTGATGACGGCGGAGCCAAGAATGCCTTCGCTCGACCCGGCGACCTCGATGTGGAGGCGCTCCTCGACGATATCGATGATTTCGTCGACCACGAGCCCCATCGAGCGGCCGTCGTCGGCAAACACCAGGATCGGCTGCGAGCCGGAGGTGCGGATGGTCACGCCGTTCATTTGCACGAGCGGCATCAGCTGCTCGCGGTACTGCACCATCGAACGGCCGTTGGAGAGTTCGATCTTCTCGGCGGCGATTTCTTCCAGACGCGTGACCAGACCCAGCGGCACGGCCTTGGGCTGATTCGAGCCCGCGCGGAACACCAGAAGCGAGGTCAGCTGCTCGGCACCGGCGGCGCGATGCGCCGCGTTCTCGTCGTTGATCTCGTGGGTCGCGTTGGCGGAAGCACCGAGCGCCTTGGCAATGCCGTTCGGGTCAATGATCATGATGACGGCGCCATCGCCCAGAATGGTGTTGCCGGAGAACATGGCGATGTGACGCAGTTTGGTCGACATCGGCTTGACCACGATTTCCTCGGTGTGGAACACGCCGTCGACCACGATGCCGAAGGTCTGGCTGCCGACTTGGGTCACGACGATGAAGCCGTTTTCCGGATCGGAGGACGAACCGTCGTCGATCTTGAGCAGCTTCTTCAGGTGCATCAGCGGCAACAGCTTGTTGCGCAGACGCAGCACCGCGGTGTCCTTGATCCGTTCGATGCGATGTTCGGAATTGGCGCGGGCCCGAACCAGTTCGACCACCGAAAGCTGCGGAATGGCAAAGCGGTCACCGCCGGCTTCCACGATCAGGGCCGAGACGATCGCAAGCGTCAGCGGAATCTTGATGGTGACGGAGGAGCCCTCGCCGGCCACCGACTTGATGTCGATGGTGCCGCCGATCTGGTCGATATTGGTACGCACCACATCCATACCGACACCACGGCCCGACACGCTGGTGACGGCGGCTGCGGTCGAGAAGCCCGGCGCGAAGATGAATTTGTGGATCTGCGCTTCGGTCAGCTTCTCCAGCTCAGCCTCGGTGATGAGGCCATTCTGAACCGCCTTGGCCTTGATCCGCTCGGTGTTGAGACCACGGCCGTTGTCGGCGATGCAGATGATGATGTGGCCGCCTTCGTGATAGGCGGACAGCCGGATCGTACCCGTCTCGGGCTTGCCGGCGGCGGCACGCTCGGCCGGGGTCTCAAGCCCATGGTCGGCCGAGTTGCGCACCATGTGGGTCAGGGGATCCTTGATCAGGTCCAGCACCTGCCGGTCGAGTTCGGTATCGGCGCCGTGCATCTCGAGTTCGATCTGCTTGTGCAATTCGCTCGAGAGATCGCGGACGATACGCGGCAGCTTCTGCCACGCATTGCCGATCGGCTGCATCCGCGTCTTCATGACGCCTTCCTGCAGTTCGGCGGTGACATTCGACAGCCGCTGCAACGGCACCTTGAATTCGGTGTCCTCGTTACGCCGCGATATTTCCAGGAGCTGGTTACGCGTTAGCACGAGCTCGGACACCATCGTCATCAGGTGTTCCAGCGTGTCGACATTGACGCGGATCGACTGGTTGGCGACGCGATCGCCGTCGGCTGCGGCCGGGTCAACCTCGACCGCGGTTTTGGCCTTCTTGGCCACGGATTTCGCGGCCTTCTCGGCCTTTTCAGGCGCTGCATGTGGCTCGGCCTCAGCTTTGGGAGCCGGCGGAGCGGCGACCTCGGCCTTCGGCGCGGCCGACTTTGCGACCGGCGCGGGCGCTGATACTGGCGCCGGGGCCGGCGCTGGCGGAGCGACCTCAGGTGCCGTCTCGCGGAAAGCGCGCTCAAGGTCGTCGAGCGACACTTCGCCCGGTCGCAACTCGCGCTCCAATACCTGGTACGTCAACTTGCCTTCGGTGGCAGCCTTTTCAGGGGCCGGCGCGACAGGCGCAAGCGGCGGCGGCGCCGCCGCCACTTCAGGAGAAGCCTCCATCGCGGCCATGCCGCGTTCGACCATCTGATGAAGCTGCACGATCAGATCCTGATCGTTGCCCTCGGGCTCGGCTTCGGTCGCCTCCAGCCCGCCAAGGATCTCCTTGATGCGGTCGATGCTGCCCAGAATCAGCGTCACCGCCTCGGCGGTGACCGGCATGCCATCGCGGAATTTGCCCATCAGGGTTTCGCCGGCATGCGCCAGCGCTTCCAGCCGCGGCAGGCCGAGGAAACCACACGTCCCCTTGATGGTGTGGACCAGACGAAAGATGTTGTCTAAAATCTTGGCGTTGTTCGGTTCCTGTTCGAACCGCACCAGCTGATTGTCGACGGTGTCCAGGCTTTCACTGGTTTCCGTCAAAAACTCTCTCAAAAGATCGTCCATGAAATCTGGCCTTCACCCACGCGCGCGCGTTCGATGCGCTTTCCGAGTGTGGCCAGCTTCTATGCAAAGCGTTTAATATTGGTTGAGCAAATGGAAAAGAACGGGCTCAACAAAGAGATAAGGTACTCCCGTAAAATACCGGGGTCATTGATCGATCAACCTTTGATTAACGTTTTGCCGCGGGCCGAGCGCGAATCGCAAAGCCGCACGATCGGCCACGCGCGCGAAAAATGCCGTCATTTCAAGCGCCGGCGCGCCTCTACGAAGCGGTGACCACCACGGCTTCGCCCTCAGGCACAAGGCTGACCTTCAGTCCGCAGGACTGCGCGAGCAGGCGCGTATAATAAGGCTGCACCGAATGCGCGTCGCTCGCCGGCGGCTGCTCGGAGCTTAACAGATCGGCAATATTTTGCGGCAGCCGGGCATTCAATCCGTTGGCGGTGACGCGGAAACTCAGCCCCTCGCCTTCGCCGATCGGGTCGACCGTGAGCGTGCCGCCGCGCGGAATGGTCTGCTGCGCGATCACCATCATGTTCAAGAGCAGCTTGACGCGATTTTTGGGCAACAGCAGCCGCGGCAGGTTCCAGGCGATGGTGATCTTGCCGTCTTCGATATGGCCGCGAGCCATGTTCTGCGCGTCGCCGAGATCGATCTGGGCGCCTGCGGAGCCGGCCGCGCCGAACGCCAGCCGGCAGAACTGCAAACGGGCGGATGCGGTCTTGGCGCTCTTGCGAATCAGGTCCAGCGCAAAGTCACGGTCTTCGGGCTTGGGATTGTCGTCCAGCACTTCCAGCCCGTTGACGATGGCCCCCACCGGACTGATCAGGTCGTGGCATACCCGCGAGCAGAGCAACGCCGCCAGCTCAAGGGCATCGGGGGCGGGACCGGAGGACGGGGCATCGGACATAGAGTGTTCCTGAAAATCGATGACAGCGCGGATGATGCGAATCGGACCACTATCCGGCCGGTAGGCTTGATACACTGGGCAGCCCCGTGGTGCCAGCACGGCGGGACGCCGGATCCTTTCGGTCTTCCGCCCGCAATCGTCGCGGCACGGACCCGCCGGGTGCGACAATTGGTTACATACGAGAGAAAATTACACACGAGATAAGGCTTTTGATGGGCTTGCCAACCGACCGACCCGTTTTGTCCGCGACGATCGACCGGGAAGCCGCGGCCCGCTTGATGGCGCCCCTGACCGAGCTCGTCGCGCACGCGGGAGCCGCGATCCTTCAAGCGGATCGCACGCGGATGCGCATCGACGGCAAAGCCGATGGCTCGCCGGTCACGGAAGCCGACCTCGCCGCCGATCGCGTCATTGCCGAGGGCCTCGATCGGCTGGCGCCTGATATTCCGGCGCTGTCGGAAGAGCGCGTAGCGCCGGGAAGCGGCGGCTGCCCAAAGGACTGCCCAAGGGCGTTCTTCCTGATCGATCCCCTCGACGGCACCAAGGAATTCGTCGCCGGCCGCGACGAATTCACGGTCAATCTGGCGTTGGTGGTCGATGGAACGCCGCTGCTCGGCATTATCGGCGCGCCGGCGCTCGGACTGATCTGGCGCGGCCTGGTCGGCCAAAGCACTGACAAGCAAGGCACTGACAAGCACGCCGAGCGGCTTGTCGTCACCAACAACGGGACCGGCCATGGAGTTGGACTTGGGATTGGACTTGGGATCGGACTTGGGATCGGACTTGAGATCGGACTTGCGCAACCGATCCGCACCCGGCCTTTCCCGTCGCCCGGAAAACCCTGGATCGCGGCGGTGAGCCGTTCGCATGGCGACGCCGCGACGGAAGCCTTTATTGACGCCCGTCCCGGCGCGATCCGCGAGCGGCTCGGCTCGGCGGTCAAATTGGCGAAGGTCGCGGAGGGCACGGTCGATATCTATCCGCGGCTGGCGCCGACCAGCGAATGGGACATCGCGGCCGGTCACGCCATCGTCACGGCCGCCGGCGGCAAGGTCACCGATGCGGAAGGAGGCGACTTGCGCTACGGCCGATGCCTTCGACAAGGATCCGGAATAGGCGCGAAGGATTTTATCGTGCCGGCCTTCATCGCCTGGGGCGATCCGACGGAGGGTTAGGAGCTAACAGGATTGATTCGAATGGCGCGACAACGGAAGACGGCTCCCTCTCACCGTGGGAGAGGGGTGGGGTGATGAGGGGTTACGGTTTCTGTTGGTACCGAACCCCCTCACCCGGATCGCGATGCGATCCGACCTCTCCCCTTGGGAGAGGTGAGCTGCTCGGCCGATAGGCTACCTCAACCAAACGCAATCGCGCTTAGCAGCAGGTCTACTGCGCCAGTTGCTCCTCAATCGCCGGCCAGCGCGCTTTGGCTTCCTTCAGATAAGGCGCCGGGTTGGCGGCAAAGGCGTCGCGGGCGTCCTCGTGCCCGAACAGATAAAGCCGATCGCCGGAGACGAGCCAGAACAGCGGGTTTCCGGCGACCGTAATGCCACGCGCCAAATCCACGGGATCATAACCGCCGAATTGGGGGCCATAAACTTCGGGATGCGCGACAAAGGAGTCGCGGTTGCCCTCGTTGCGAAAACGCCAGACCGCGCCGCCCTGTGCGGCCTCGAAGTCCGGCAGGCCGAGTTCCGGACGGGAGTCGATGAAATAGGCCAGCACGTCATAGCCCCCGATGGCCAGACCGCTATAGCGGTTGGTGATGACCCGCTCCGTTGTTTGGGCCAGGGCCAGGGATCCCGCCAAGCATCCGAATGCCACAGTTGCGCCCAATCCCAGAAGAAGGCTGACCGCAATCAGGGCCATCCGGGGACCGAATTGCGGCCTCGCCGCGATGGCGTTTGCTTCCTGCCGTTGTAGCGTCATAGTTGACCCTGATAACGTCCGAGTCGGGGGGTTATCGGGTTCAGCCTAAGTTCATGCTGGTCAGCATTAGGTTAAGGACGACACTCGGAATCGACGCCTAGGGGACTTTTCATGACTTTCGCCACGCGCTTCGCCGCTGTGACGCTTGCCGCGACGCTCACCGCGCTGACGTGCTGGGCTGTGCCGGTTTCGGCGCAGCAGGCCGCGCCGCCGCTACCGCCGCCGGTTTACGAACCGCCGCCGGGGGCACCACCGCCGGGAGCACCTCCGCCGGATCTGCAGCCGCCGCAACGTCAGCCAGGTCCAACCACCTACGGGCCGGATGAACTGGTCGGCGCCGGCCACAAGTTCTTCGGCAATGTCTCGCGGGGTCTCGCATCAGTGATCGAACGCGCGGTCAGCCAGTGGGGCCTGCCGAATGGTTATGTGCTGGGCGAGGAAGGCTCGGGCGCGTTTGTCGCCGGCTTACGTTACGGCGAGGGAACGCTTTACACCAAGAACGCCGGCGATCTGCGGGTCTACTGGCAGGGGCCGTCGGTCGGCTTCGACTGGGGCGGCGACGGCGCGCGCACCATGACGCTTGTCTATAACCTGCCCGCGACAGCCGCGATCTATCAGCGCTTCGCCGGCATCGACGGTTCCGCTTACATCATCGGCGGCTTTGGCATGACGGCGCTCACCGCCAACAACATCGTGCTGGTTCCGATCCGCTCCGGCCTGGGCTTACGTCTCGGCGCCAATATCGGCTACCTGAAATACACCCCGCGCGCGACCTGGAATCCGTTCTGAGATTGCAGCCGTAACAAGGTGCGGGTTTCCAAATTGGAACGCGTGATGCAGCCCGGTCAATGTTAACGGCGCTCGAATGGTGTTGGGGCTGGCCTTCACCCTGCGCCTCGTGGCATTGTTAACAAATACTGTAAGTGTCGTCGTGTGGAGGTCCCATGGTCGAGCCGATCATGTATCTGGCGATCGGTTTTCTGGTCGCGATGCTGCTCGGTCTGACGATCGTGCCGCTGGTGCATAACCGCGCGGTGCGGCTCACCACGCGGCGCATGGAAGCGGCAACCCCGCTGTCGATGGCCGAGATCCAGGCCGACAAGGACCAGCTGCGCGCGGAATTTGCCATGTCGGCGCGGCGGCTCGAGATGAGCGTCGACCAGCTCAAGCACAAGACCACGAGCCAGCTCGCCGAACTCGGCAAGAAGACCGACGCGATCAATCGCATGAAGCTCGAACTCGGCGAGAAGAACGCGACGATCTTCTCATTGGAAGCGCGCGAGAAGGCGGTGAAGGAACAGCTTCGCGCCACTGAAGAGGAATTCGCCGCCAAGACCGAGGCGCTACGCCAGGCGGAAAAGGCGCTGACCGACAAGCAAAGCGAACTCGGCAGGATCAACACCCAGCTGAACGACCGTTCGGTGATGGCGGAAAGCCGGCAGGTCGAGCTTGTCGCCGTGCACGCCCAGATCGACGCGCTGAAAAATCGCGTCGGCGATGCCGAGAAGGATTTCTCGGCGACGCAAGCCCGGCTCGAGCAGGAACGCAACGCGTCGGAGACCGCAAGCCGCGAACTTACCGAGGCGCGCGGCCGGGTCGAGAACCTGAGCCAGCGGGTCACGGATCTGGATCGCCAGCTGATCCTTCAGGTCAAGGAAGCCGAGTTACTCGGCAATCGAGTCAACGATCTCGAGGCGCGGTTGTCGACGCAAGGCAAACTGCTGGCCGAGCGCGAATATGAAGCCAACCAGTTGCGTCAGGCCAAGGACGTCTCCGAACGCACCATCAAGGACCTGCGCGATGAGCTGGCGCAGACCAATTCGGGCGCGTGGCCGGCGCTGGACAAGTTGAAGTCGGAGAAGGCCGCGGTCGAGGAACAGCTTCGCGTCGCCCGCGACGAGCGCGCCAAGCTGCAACGCGACGTCAACGCGATCCAGCAGCAGGCGGAAAGCTCCTGGGCCACCGAGCGCATGGAAAATGCGCTCTTACGCGAACGCATCAACGACATCGCCGCCGAAGTCGCCAAGCTCGCGATGCAGCTTGAAGGGCCGAACTCGCCGATCGAGGCCCTGCTTGCGGCGGAGCCCGCCAAACCCGCCAACGGCGCGGTCAACGGCACAGCGCCCCATGGCAGCCCGACTGAGGGCGGCGGCACGCTCGCCGAACGAATCCGCGCGCTGCAATCCCACGCCTCCCGCGCCCGCCAGCAAGGGGCGTGACGCTCCCGTCATTCCGGGGCTCTTTCTTCTGTCATTGCTGGGGCGATGCGCAGCCTTCTCGTCTTCCGTCATTCCGGGGCGCGCGATAGCGCGAACTATGGTGCGCAATTGCGCACCTGAGAATCTCGCCTCTTCTTCGTCATTGCGAGGAGCGTTAGCGACGAAGCAATCCAGAATCTGTTCTTTGGTACGACTGGATTGCTTCGCTGCGCTCGCAATGACGCGCTGATACATTCCCGCGACGCTTCCCGCCCGAGTTTTGCACAACAACGCCCCTCGAAACATCAGAGGGCGCAGGGAATGGTTTTAACGGCTTATTCCGAGCTCTGATCGGGCTTTCTTGTCACCATCCCCGGCGTGATGCGAAGCATCATCGCCAAGTTGACGCCAGCGTCGAGACGTCAGGACCACACGACTTCGCCGTCCGCCTCACACGCGCTCGTCGTTTCGCGCCCAAAGCGTCCATCGCTCCCCGCGCCCAACGTTCGTGACGATCGCGAAACGTCCCTCTTGATCGGGCACGGGATGGGCCGGATTCTGCCGGTGATTTGGCAGAGCGCCGCAACCAGCTGCGACCGATTAACACGACGGGCAAATCAGGTGCGCGGGCGGAAATCGTGTCAAGTGATCGGCAATTGCTTGGGCATCACCCACCTCAAGTGTCGTCCCCGCGCACGCGGGGACCCATACGCCGGGACCTCTCTTGACGCAGGCTTCTGGACGGCTCTCTGCCCGTAGCAACGGCCGGTGATCCGGTGATTATGGGTCCCTGCTTTCGCAGGGACGACGGCAATTGAAGCCGCCATCACCAGTATTGCGCTTGACACCCCTGCCCCGTGCTTCGTAAATCCCGGCTCTGGCCCTCACCCATGGCGGCCGGGCGCATAGCTCAGCGGGAGAGCGTTCCCTTCACACGGGAGAGGTCCAAGGTTCGATCCCTTGTGCGCCCACCATT
>NZ_JBEKRB010000043.1:0-53531 GCF_049519115.1 Bradyrhizobium sp. | reverse complement strand
GGCCTCATTCGCCGTCAACCCGGCGTCGCCCGAAGCATCCAACTCCTCGTTGATCCCAAGCACATCCCCATCCTAGATTGGCTCGAAATCGACCAGTCATAATCATTGTGCCGAGGTACTAGGGCGCGTCGACAGGCGCGGCGCTGACGGTGGAATTGGGCTGCGTCTTGTAAGCCTGCGCCGCGGCGAATAAGCCCCACATCGTGCCCAGCATCATCCAGAAGTGACGCCAATGGTCGGTGTCGATGATAAAGGCTTCACCGACGGTTCCGAGAAACGCCGCGAAGACCGCCAGATAGGCGCGTTGCCACGGCACAGGTTTCAGCAGATGCCGAAACCCCAGGACCACCGTCACCGCGATCAAGGTCGGATAGCAAAGGCCGGCCAGCCAGCCGCCCGACATGAAGGCATTCAGATAAGAGTTGTGGGTGTCTTCGGGGAAGTAATTATGGAATTGCAGCGGGCCGATGCCGAACGGCAGGTCCAGCGCCATGTCGGCGCCGAGAATATGCCGGCCGAACCGGCCAAAGCGGCCTTCGTCGTAGCTTTGGTCGAAGCTCGCGCGCTGCCGGAACATGTCGGCGGTGGAATCAAACGAAAGCAGCACGGCAATCAGCAGCACCACCAGGACGATCGCCACGACTGAAGTCATCACGATCCGCGAACGCTGCGCTGGTGTCCGACTGGTCAAGATCATCATCGCCAGCATGAAGGCTGCGGTGATTGCAAGCCCGCCCCAGGCGGCGCGCGAAAAGGCAAGCAGGATCGCGAGCGCCATGATGCCGAACGCAATTCCGTTGCGGCATGCTTTTGCAAAATGATCGGAGACGACGCTTTGCAAGGCAAACAAGGCCGGCAGGATCAGGAAAGCGCCCAGCACGTTCGGATCCTTGAAGGTGCCGCGTGCGCGCCCGTAAAGTGTCAGCAGGTCGTACCCGCCGGGAACCAGATTGAGATAGCCCGCGACGGCCGATGCGGCGGCAACCACCGCGCCCACGACCAGTCCGCTCCGAAGCATGTCGAGGCGCGCGGGCGTGTCCTCCGACATGACCATGGCGAAGAACATCACGGTCACCGCCATGTACCAGGACGTGGCGATCCAGTTGGCGACCTCGGACTTGTCGTAGAACGGGATGGCGCCGATGCTGTAACCGATATTGATCAGGACGAGCAGCAAAAGGAGCGGCATCAGCACGAGCCGCATTCGCAAGCCCGTGGCGCAGAACAGCACGGCTGCGCCGAGCGTCATGATCTCGTAGGGGCTCGGTTCGATGAATACAATGGCGCCGCTTGCCGCGACAAGCCACACCAGCAGGCGCTGGACGGCCAAAAGGCGTGGCGATCCCGTTATTGCCGCAGTCGGCCCGGCGATCCCCGTGTACGCCATCGACATTTCAAATACTCAAACTCACGCGACAAACACCTGACTACGCCGAGGTGCGGTATCAATAGGCGTTTTCGTTTTTCGTCATCAGCGCCAAAGGCGTCCTGAGGAGAATGTAGATGTCGAAAAGCACCGACCAGTTCTCGATGTAATAGAGATCGAACTCGACGCGCTTCTGGATCTTTTCTTCATTGTCGATTTCGCCGCGCCAGCCGTTGATCTGCGCCCAGCCGGTGATGCCGGGCTTGACCCGGTGGCGCGCGAAATAGCCGTCGACGGCCTCGTCGAACAACTGGTTCTGCAACTTGCCCTGCACGGCGTGCGGACGGGGCCCGACCAGCGAAAGATTGCTTTTGAAGACCACATTGAAAAGCTGCGGCAACTCGTCGAGGCTGGTCTTGCGAATGAAGCGGCCGACCCGGGTGACGCGGCAGTCGTTCTTGGTCACGACCTTGGCGGCCAAGGGATCCGCCTGATCGTGATACAGCGAGCGAAACTTGAAGACGTCGATGCGCTCGTTGTTGAACCCGAAGCGCTTCTGGCGAAACAGCACCGGCCCCGGGCTGTCGAGTTTGACGGCGAGTGCAACCAGCGCCATCGCGGGAGCGGCAAGGCACAGCACGATGGCGCCGACGAGGTGGTCGAATATCCACTTCATCACCAGATCCCAGTCGGTGATCGGCGCTTCGAACACGTCAAGCGTCGGCACCTTGCCGAGATAGGAATAGGAGCGGGGACGGAAGCGGAGCTTGTTGGTATGCGCCGACAGACGGATGTCGACCGGCAACACCCATAGCTTCTTCAGCATTTCGAGAATGCGGATTTCGGCCGAAATAGGAAGCGCGAACAGCACGAGGTCGATGCGGGTGCGCCGGGCGAATTCAACGATATCGTCGACCTTGCCGAGCTTGGACTTGCCGGCACAGTTCTCCAGTGCGCGATTGTCGTTGCGGTCGTCGAACACGCCGAGGATGTCGATATCGGAATCGGTCTGCTCGTCCAAAGCCTGGATCAGCTTCTCGCCGCTCTCGTCGGAGCCGACCACGATGGTGCGCCGATCGAGCCGGCCCTGGCGGGCCCAATACCGGACCAGCGTGCGCAGCGCGAGGCGTGAGGCGATCAAGGTGGCAAGACCGATGAAGAAGAACGCGGAAAGCCAGAGCCGGGATATTTCGTTGCCGAGCTTGGCAAAGAACGACACGCCGATGAACAGCAGAAAAACAAATGCCCATGACGAAATCATGCGCGTCATCTGGCGAAGCTGGCCGCGGAAAATCTGAACGTCGTAGATATCGGCGGCCTGGAAGCAGATCACGGCGGCGAGCGTCATCATCAGAATGGCGGCGATATATTCCCAGTGAAAGCCGGCGAGCGGAGCCACATAGCCCAGATAGAGCCCAATCCCGATCACGCTCAACAGGGCAAAATCGGCGAGGCGAACCACGCCGGCGATCACGATCGGCGAGTAGGCCCGGCGGACCTTCTGGCTGGCGACGACAAGGGCAGCTTGCGAAAGCCTGCGGCGGCGTTCGACCGGGGCCCCTACGGCAGCCGTCGATGAGGCCGCGGCGGCGGCATCGAATATCGAGCGTGCATTAACCGGTTCCACCTTCTTCTATCCGTTCTCGCCGCAACACATATGGGCAGGCGCGTGAAGCGCCTAAGTCTTTAAGTCTTCGGCTTAGATGAGAAATCGGAAGAAACGGTTATCGGCGTAAGGGATGGTTAACGTTTGGCAAAGGCCTCGCCGTAGCTGGCGAGAACGCCTTCGACCATGGCCTTTTGCGAAAAGTGCATGAAGATTCTCTCGCGAAGCGTTTTGGCGCGGGCGGCGGCGCCGACTGGATCCTGCAGCGCAGTAGCGATTGCGTCCGCCATGGCGCCGGCGGAGTTGGGCGCAAATAACGCTTCCGTATGGGAACCGAATATTTCGGGGATGCCGCCGACATTGGCCGCGATCATCGGAACGCCGGCTGCGGCGGCTTCGATCACGACGTAAGGCATTGAATCGCCGCGCGAGGGAACGACGAGGAGTTTGCCTTTCGAGAAGCCGAAGCGCGCTTTGACATGGCCGATGAAGCGCACCGCTTCGGTCAATCCGCTTTTTTCGACCTTGGCTTTCAGCGAGCCGAGTTCTTCGCCGTCGCCTCCGAGCGTCAGCGTCACCGGTCTGCCATCGGCACGCAGCCGCGCGACGGCATCGATCAGGATATCCGCGCCCTTGATGTGCCTGAACTCGCCGACGTAAGCGACGTCAGAGGCGTCGGGCGCCAGTTCTACGGGATCGAACTCCGCCGCGGTCACGCCGTTGAAGACGCAGCGCACCAATCCCGTGGTCGGCACACCGATGGTGCGCTGGTAGGTGTCGCGGGCGAATGCGCTCTCGAACAGAAAGAGCTCGGTATTGTTCATCAGCGCGCGTTCCATGCGGCTGTAGAATGCGCCTTGCCACGTGTTGAGCGGATAATGCAACGAACCGCCGTGCGGGGTGTAGACGCGAATGAAGCGCTTGGACCCGCCCCTCATGCGGACGAACGCGCCGGCCTTGGCGCCGTGTCCGTGCACCACGTCGGGCTTCAGATGCGAGATCAGGTACATGAAGCGCGCCCACACCAGGAAGTCGGTGGGGTGGGGCTTGCGGTGGATGGCCAGGCGCCGGACGCCAAGCTTCAGACGCGGCGCAATCTCGGCAAGCGCTGCGCTGGCGCGTTCGCCGCCGGTCAGGCTGTCAGCGATGATGCCGACGTGGTGGCCTGCGTTGATCTGCCCGTTGGCAAGATCGAGGATGTGGCGGATGATTCCGCCGACGGGCGCGCGCACCGCGTGGACAATGCGAAGTGGCCGGTCTGATGTCTCGGACATCGGTCAGAACCAGCGTTCGCCGACGAGGACGGTATCGCCGGGACCGATGGGGGTGCCGAGCGGAACGATGACGCGGTCGGCGTTATGGGTCAGCGTGACGCTGTCGCGTTTGGCGCGGGGTGAGAAGCCGCCGGCAATCGCGACCGCACTTTCGACGCTCATGTTCGGCACGTAGGGATATTGGCCGGGAGCGGCGACCTCGCCCAGGATGAAGAACGGACGATAGGCTTCGACCTCGACCGCCACGGAAGGCTCGCGGATATAGCCGTTGCGGAGTTTGGCGGCGATCTCGGTGGCCAGTCCCGCCGGCGTTCGTCCGCGGGCGGGAACCGCGCCGATCAAGGGCATGGTGATCGCGCCGCCGGCATCGATCGCATAGGTGTTGGTGAGGCCTTCCTGGCCGAAGACCACAACTCTCAGATTGTCGCCGGCATCGAGGCGGTAGGGCGCATCGTGCCGGGCGGCGACGGGAGCGGCATAGGCCACGGGCGTTGCGGCGGCATAGGCGTTGGGCGAGGACGTATAATTAGCCGGCTGGCCATAGGCCATGGCATCGAGGTCGCCGCGCGCTCCGATCGCGACCTGATCGCCCGTCTGCATGCAGCCCGCGAGCGAGAGCGCGGCCAGGAGAGAGGCTATTTGGGCGCGAACGCCTCGCATTGGAGAACCCACGGTCAATTCTTGATTCCGATTAAGGACTTTCATGGTTAACAAAACATGACCGTGGCGGATGGATGGCTCCGCCGATAGGGCCAAAAATGCACGAATTAACCCAGCGGCAACCTTAATGGACTGTAATCATGCTGTATCCGTAGAGTCGTGGCGTGCCACGGGGAGTGAGCGATGCGTTTAGCGTTCTGGCGTTCGGGCAAGGCTGTAAGCGAGCCGACCGACCCTGAAGTAACGCCGGTCGCCGACAAACCGGTGACCGCGCCAATGGGCGATCTGGATTTCGTGGCGATCGGTCAGGCGCTCGCGCGCAAGCGGAACTGGATTATCATTCCGACCGTGCTGGCAGCCGTGCTGTCGATCACGGTCGTGAACATGATCACGCCACGATACAGGTCCGAGGTGCGGATCCTCATCGATGGGCGGGAAAATGTCTTTCTGCGGCCCAATGGCGAGCGCAATGACGACCGCAACGCGCTCGACGCGGAAGCCGTCACCAGCCAGGTGCAGCTTCTGTTGTCACGCGATCTTGCACGCGAGGTCATCAAGAAGAACAGGCTCGCCGAACTGTCCGAGTTCGACCCGGTCCTGAGAGGTTTTTCTCCACTGAAATCGCTGCTGGCACTGATCGGGATCGGCCGCGATCCCATCTCGCTGACGCCGGAAGAGCGCGTCCTGGATGCTTACTACGAGCGTTTCACGGCCTATGCGGTCGACAAATCCCGCGTCGTCGTCATCGAGTTTCAGTCACGCGATCCCGATCTCGCGGCGCGGGTCGCCAACTCCATTGCCGACGGCTATCTGGTGCTTCAGCAGGGCGCGCGGCGCGACCAGGCGAGGTCAGCGGGGCAGTGGCTCGCAGGTGAGATCGAAAACCTGCGCAAGAAAGTCGCGGATGCCGAATCCCGCGTCGAGGATTTTCGATCCGGGTCCAGCCTCTTTGTCGGCACCAACAATACCACGCTCTCCAATCAGCAGATGGGCGAGCTGAACACGCAATTGAATAATGCGCGCGCACTTAAATCCGATGCCGAATCCAAGGCGCGCTTGATCCGCGAAATGCTCCAGACCGGCAAGCCGATCGAAGCCTCCGAGGTGTTGAATTCGGAATTGATCCGCAGGTTGAGCGAGCAGCGGGTGACGTTACGCGCGCAACTCGCGGAGCAGTCTTCGACCTTGCTCGACAATCATCCACGGATCAAGGAACTCAAGGCGCAGCTTGCCGATCTCGATCGGCAGATTCGCGACGAAGCCAGCAAGCTCTCACGCTCGCTGGACAACGATGCGCGAATTGCCAGCGGCAGGGTCGAAGGCCTTAGTGCCAATCTCGATCAGTTGAAAAAACAAGCCAGCTCGGCCAACGGCCAGGATGTTCAGCTCCGCGCCCTCGATCGCGAGGCGAAGGCGCAGCGCGACCTCCTGGAATCCTATCTGGCAAAATATCGCGAGGCTACGACGCGCGAAAACATCGAGGCCGCGCCGGCCGATGGCCGGATCATTTCCCGCGCCAGCGTATCCAACAGCCCGGCCTATCCGAAGAAGCTGCCGATCGTGCTGATTGCGACGCTCGCAACGTTGATGCTGTCGACCGGATTGACCGTCACGGGAGAATTGCTGCGCACGACGATCCCGCGCGCGGCCGCCGCGTTCGTGTCGGTCTCGGCCCCGCTGCGCGAGCCGGTCGCGAAGGTTTTTGCGGCTCCCGTCGAACCCAAGTTTGCGCCCGAATCCAGGCCTGCGGTCGAATCCAGGTCTGTTGTTGAGTCCAGGCGTGCGGTTGAGCCCGTTGCGGCTCCGCTGGCGCCGGAGATTGAATCCGAATTCTCGGAGGTCGAGCAACTTGCCGACAGGCTGCTTGCCGCCGGTGCGGGGGCGCGCAAGGTCACGATCCTCGGCACCGCCGCGAGCGAGAGCATTACCCTGACCGCGCTGACCATTGCGCGCCTGATCGCGCGTAGCGCGAGGGTCGTTGTGGTCGATCTGGCAGCGACGTCGCCGACCATCTCGGTCGCATCCGTCGATCCGAACGCGCCGGGGTTGGCGGAATTGATGCAGGGTGAGGCTTCTTTCACCCAAGTTATCACCAAGGATATGATGTCACGGACCCATCTTGTGAGTTCAGGACGGCCGGGATCGGACCGCACTTTGTTGCAATCGCCGCGGCTTGGCCTTGCGATCGATGCGTTGCTGAAGGTCTATGATCACGTCCTCCTGGATGCCGGAAGTGCCTCGGATCTGTCTGCCGAACTGCTGACGACGCAGGCGCGCGCGGTGGTGGTGCCGGATGCCTCCATGGCTGCCGAGGCGCGCAATCTGATGTGCGATCAGCTCAAGGCGGTCGGCTTCAGCGATGTGATAATGTTGAGCAAGCCGGTCCCGCCGCCGGATGCGGTTGAGCCGGCCCCGCGGGTCGTGGCGGCGTAGCCTTCTTAGTCGAAAATGCTGACGCGTCAGCCGAACGCGCGCCGCAGTTTCTGCGCCAGGAGCAAAAGTGCCGGATTGCGTTTCACAAGACGCTTGCTGCGATTGGCGGCCGACATCGCTATCGCCGCAGCGGAGCCGCGTGGGCCGAGCGGGACGAAGCAGTCAAAAATAGGTTCGTCCGCTTTGCAAAACAGTTTCTTGTAACTGTCCGATCCGATCCCGAGGTCGAGGGTGCGGTAGCCGTGCTCCGCGTAATGATCGATGATGTGGCGGATCAGGATGAGTCCGGGACTGTAGCGCGAAACTGCCGACACCGTGTAGGTGTTGAACATCATCGAGAAACGGTAACCGTCGGCGACGCCGGCGAACAGCGCGATCACCTCGCTGTCATTTTCCAGGGCGTGTATCTCGATTACCCGCCCGCCATCTACCCGCGGCGTTATGCAGGCGTCGCGAATGAAATCCTCGACGCCCGGTTCAGCAAACACGTTTGGCAGTTTCTGCTCCGCCATCCGCAACGGCTTGATCCGGAAGAACGCATCGAGCAGGCGCTTGACGTCGGCGTCGCTGTCGGCGAGCAGATAACGATAACCCGGCGGAGCCTTGAGTTTGCGTTCCTTGGTCTTCAGGCGCTGGCGCATCGAATGGCTGATGCGCGTCGTCTCGGAGGCACCCGGCATCATCGCCATGACAGGACAGTCGTTGGCGGACGTCTGGTGCGGCAGCAACGCAAACGGGTTTGGCAGATCCTGCCATGTGAGCGGTTGCTGTTGGAAAGCCAAAAGGTCGATGCTTTCGCGCTGATGGATCGCCGCGAAGACAACATCCAGGTCGGCGCGGGATGCAACAGCGGCGAAATCCCGATTCCATATCGCCATGTTGAAGGTGGCATGCTTGCCGCCCATGAAATGGGCGCTGCGCACACCCCAGCCCTGCTTGAGCACGAGCGGGAGCAGCAGCAACGGCACGCGGTCGAGGTCATAGGCGACGACGACAAGAGGCGTCAAGCCCTCGCGTGTCCCGACCTTCTGTTGCCAGGGGCGCAGGAAATCAAATCGTTGGTACGGCGTGGAAAGGTGGTGCTGGTTTTCGAGACTTCGCCAGACCGTCTCAGCTTGGTCAATATCGGCAAATATATCGACGGCGGCGATGCGGCTTGATTTCGACCACGCCGACGCGCCAGCGTTACGGCTTTCGATCGCGGCAGCCATGGTCATCGCAATACCCGTCCGCAAATATCCGTTTAAGGGATTACTTAACTTTTTGCTTCAGCCGACCTTTGCAAAGAAGTGTCAACAAAGGGTAATGACATGGACGCGGCGAAGCCGCGGCCTCATCTGAAACACGCGCTGAAAGACGAGACGTTGTCATCTGCTGCCGGATTTCTGACAAGCCTCAAACTGGAACTCGCTTATTTCGGCGGTCATGTGTGGTTGAAACGGCGAGGTGCGGGCGTCATCCTGCGCTTTGAGCGGGTCCGGCCCCGCCATTCCGGCCGATTTCAGCCGCTTCTGTCCAACGAGATCACGCCCGCTTTTCTGGATCGAACGATCCGGGCTTTGAAGCGCTGGAAATATGACATTGTTTCAATCGACGAGGTCTGCCGCAGGGCGGTTACGCTGGCCTCGCGGCGGCGGTTCGTTTGCCTGACGTTTGACGGCACGTACAAAGACGTCGCCGCATCCGTTTATCCGGTGCTGTCGCGACATCGTGTTCCCTTCACCGTCTACGTTCCGACGGCGTTTCCCGACGGCATCGGGGAAGCCTGGTGGCTCGCACTCGAACGGGTGATCGCGCAGGAGCGGCGCATCAGCCTGATGGTGGGCCGCAGCGAAAGGCACTTCAACGTCCCGTCGACGGCGGAAAAATATGAACTCTACGAATTTCTGTCGGGCTGGATGCGTTCGCTTGAACCGGCAGACCTGAGTGCCGCCATCAAGGATCTCTGCACTCGCTATGCTGTCGATCTTGCGGCGCTGTCGCGGGAGGCCTCGCTCGACTGGCGCGACCTCGAGACCCTGGCGGCCGATCCGCTGGTGACGTTCGGCGGGGCGACCGTCAACTTTCCGGTTCTGGCGAATATGAAGGAGACGGCAGCGCTGCGGGAAATGACGATGGGGAAGGCGGTCATCGAGGCCGCGCTGCGACGTGACGTCCGGCACTTTGCCTATCCCTTCGGGGACCGGAAATCCTGGCAGCGCAAGCATATGGCGATGGCGGAAGAAGCGGGCTTCGTCAGTGCCGTTTCGACCTTCCCGGGCGTGATCGAGCCGGCCGGCCACACGCCTCTGCTCGCGCTCCCCAGAATGGCCTGGGACGGAAGGCTGCGCTCGATGCGCGCCATGCGCGTGCTCCTGGCGGGCGCCGCCCTTTAAGGAGCAGGCGCGCTGGAATCAGGTGGGATCGGGCCGCAACATCCAGCTGACGATCGGCATCGCCGGCAGCACCCAGCCCATGCCGGCCACGACATAGAAAATCGCTTGCCGCAGGCCCGAGCTCGCCAGCCACGGCAGCTGCGCCACCGTCATTCCCATCAGCGACCACACCGCCGCGAGCAAAAGCAAAGCGACGGTTCCAAGCAGTTTTCGGGTGCGTATTTTCATCACGTAAATGAGTGGTTTGCCTTTGAATGCGCGCTTTCCGCGCCGGAACGCGCGGACTATAAGGTGCGCACTCGTGGAGTAAAGTGCGACGCCAATGGTAATTGTTTCTGCCGCTCAAACTCGAAATCTCGCCCCCGTCCGCGGGTGGCTGATCGCGGTTGCCGCGTTGATTGCGGTAATGGTACTGGTCGGCGGGGCGACCCGGCTGACGGAGTCCGGACTATCGATCGTGGAGTGGAAGCCGGTCACAGGTAGCTTGCCGCCACTTGGTGAGGCGGCATGGACGCAGGCCTTTGATGCCTACAAGGCGATTCCGCAATACCGTCAAATGAACGCCGGCATGTCGCTTGACGAGTTCAAGACGATTTTCTGGTGGGAGTGGAGCCATCGGCTGCTGGGGCGCGTGATCGGCGCAGCCTATTTGCTGCCATTCCTCTGGTTCCTGTGGCGCGGCGTTCTCAGTGGCGATCTGAAGCGGCGGCTGTGGGGGATCTTCGCTCTCGGCGCGCTGCAAGGCGCCGTCGGATGGTGGATGGTCGCCTCCGGGCTATCCGAGCGGGTCGAAGTTTCCCAATATCGTCTCGCGACCCATCTCGTGCTCGCGCTATTGATCTTTGCAGGCATCGTCTGGACGCAGCGACGGCTCGTCGAGAGCGCGCCTTCGAGCGCGCCGCTGCGGTTGAAAATCAGCGCGATCATTCTGCTGGCGCTGACATTCGTGCAGCTTTATCTCGGTGCGCTGGTGGCGGGGCTTCGCGCCGGCAAGATTTACAACACCTGGCCCGATATCGACGGCGGGCTTATTCCATCGGCCGCGCGGTTGTTCTTCGATGTGCCGTGGTGGCGCAATCTGTTCGAAAACACGCTTACTGTGCAGTTCGAGCATCGGATGGTGGCCTATACGCTGTTTGCGCTTGCGGTGTGGCATGCGATCGACGCTGCGCGCTCCCGCGCGGAGCGAGCCGTGATCGACGGCGCGCTGTGGCTTTTCGGCGTCGTGACGTTACAGGCCACCCTTGGCATCCTCACATTGCTCAATCAGGCGCCGATGGATCTTGCGCTCACTCATCAGGCGGTCGCGATCATCGTGCTGACGCTGGCGGTCTCGCAAGTGGAACGCCTGACGCGGATTCGTCGCGGGCTGTCCCCGCAGGAGATCGGTCAGCCGGTCACGGCTGCCCGCTAAAGCGCGATAAGGTTTTGTTGAATCGTTACCGCGCTTTGGCTCTTTGATTGAGCATGATCTCCGCGCAAACGCCGTCGCGTTTGTCGCGTGGGAAAACCGCTACACTTTTCCGGATTATGCTTAGCAATAGCCGATCACGCCGCAGGCGTAAGGCAACTGGAAGCGATAATTGATATTGGGGCCGCCGTAATACGGGCCCTGATAGTCGTAGGAATGCGTCGAGCCGTAATAGCCGGGGAGCGTCGCCGATCCCAGCAGGATCGGCGTATGCGGTGGCAAATGGACCTCGGGAAAAGCCTCCGATGGCATGAAGAGGAGATCAGACTCCTCTTCGACATGGGCGGTTCGGCCGTGCCGGGGTGCCTTGTTATACACGCGCGCGCCGGAATCCGGCATGTCGGCGGCAAGCACTGGGCTGAAAGCAAATATCGCGGCCGTTAGCAGCAGCATCCCGCGCAACATGGTTCCACTCCGAATCATCGTAGCGATGATTCAAGCACCTTTGAGCGGAGCGAGCGTTAACGAGATCAGAATCTCAGCCCGGCCGCAGCGCCTGATCGAGATCGGCGATCAGGTCCTCCTTGTCCTCGATGCCGATCGACAGCCGCACCACATCGGGGGCCGCGCCCGACTTGATCTTGGCGGCATCGTCCAATTGGCTGTGGGTGGTCGAGGCCGGATGAATGACCAGCGAACGGGTGTCGCCGACATTCGCGAGATGCGAGAACAGCTTTAATTTCGAGACCAGGTTGACGCCGGCGTCATAGCCGCCCTTGAGGCTGAAGGTAAAGACGGCGCCCGCGCCCTTCGGCGCATATTTGCGCGCGAGGTTGTTGTATTTGTTGCCGCTCAATCCGGCATAATTGACGGCAGCCACCTCCGAATGCGGGGCAAGCCATTCCGCGATCGCCTTGGCGTTCTCGCAATGCTTTTGCATCCGCAGCGGCAGCGTCTCGATGCCGGTCAGGATCAGAAATGAGTTGAACGGCGAGATCGCCGGACCGAGGTCGCGCAAGCCCAGCACGCGGCAGGCGATCGCAAATGCGAAGTTGCCGAACGTCTCCTGAAGCTTGATTCCGTGATATTCCGGTCGGGGTTCGCTCAGCATCGGATATTTATTGTCCTTCGACCAGTCGAAGGTGCCGGCATCGACGATGATACCACCAATCGAATTGCCATGGCCGCCGAGAAACTTAGTCAGGGAGTGCACGACGATGTCGGCGCCGTGGTCGATCGGGCGGATCAGGTAGGGTGTCGCCAGGGTATTATCGACGATGAGGGGAACGCCGGCCTTCCGGGCGACGGCAGAGATCGCCTCGATATCGGTGATCGTGCCGCCTGGATTGGCGATCGACTCGATGAAGATCGCCTTGGTGTGCGGCGTTACCGCGCGCTCGAAGCTTTCGATATCGTCGGAATCGGCCCACACCACGTTCCAGCCAAAACTCTTGAAGGCGTGGGTGAACTGGTTGATCGAGCCGCCATAGAGCTTGCGCGCCGCGATGAATTCGTCGCCGGGATTGAGCAGCATCTGGAAAGTCACGACCTGCGCCGCGTGGCCGGAAGCTACCGCCAGCGCCGCGGTGCCGCCCTCGAGGGCTGCGACGCGCTCTTCCAGCACCGCCTGGGTCGGGTTGCCGATCCGGGTGTAGATATTTCCGAAGGCCTGCAAGCCGAACAGCGAAGCGGCGTGGTCGGCGTCGTTGAACACGAATGACGTGGTCTGATAAATCGGCGTCGCCCGGGCGCCGGTGGTGGGATCGGGCTGTGCGCCGGCGTGCACGGCAAGGGTCGAAAACCCGGGGATACGATCGGTCATTCTTGTTTCCTTTGTGTAGGTCTCTCGATGCTAGACGGGCGCAAGCCGCGTCAGATCAGAAGGCGAATATCATCCGAGACGCCGTTGCGCCTCCTCCCTTGGGGGGACAATCGCGTTAGCGGCCTCAGCCGTCAAGACAGCAGGACAAATCAGGCATTATTCGTGATGGCTGCGCTTCGCGGCAGCGTGTCGCAGAAAAAATGTTCGCAATAGTGTCAGGAAAGATCGGTTCTGTTTTTCGACGCCCGGTCGGATGCTTCGGTCGCCCCGCCGCTGACACTGTTGCGGCCCAATGAAAGCCGCATGCCTTGTGTCGGCATCGGCGCACGCTTGGAACTCAGGGTGCGCGAATTCACGCCCATCCACGAAATTTCCGAAGAAAGCCGGCCGTATTCGATTTTGGGACAGCGGTTCATCACCACTTTAAGGCCGGCGGCTTCGGCTTTTTCGGCGGCGTCGTCGTCGCGCGCGCCGAGTTGCATCCAGATCACTTTCGGCACAGGCGTCATTTTCAGCGCCTCGTCCACAACCGGCATGATGTGGCTGGAGTTGCGGAAGATATCGATCATGTCGACCGGCCGATCGATGTCGAGCAGCGAGGCGACGAACGGTCTTCCAAGCAGGCTCTTGCCGACGTGACCGGGATTGACCGGGATCATGTCGTAGCCGCGCTGGGCGAGATATTTGAACGCGAAATAACTCGGTCGCACGTTGACCGGCGAGGCACCGACCATCGCGATCGATTTCACACCGTTGAGAATCGAACGGATGTAGTTGTCGTCATAGTTATCGTGATTCATTTATCCTGCCATTTCGGCTCGCGCTTTTCGATGAAGGCGCCAATCCCTTCCTCGGCGTCGCGCGCCATCATGTTCTCGGTCATCACTTCGGCCGTGTAGCGATAAGCCTCAGCGAGACTCATTTCAGCCTGACGATAAAAGGCGGCCTTGCCGATCTTGATCGTGTAGGCGGATTTGCGCGCGACCTGTTGCGCCAGCGCAATCGCCGCATCCCGTTCGGTGCCGGCTGCCACGACCCGATTGACGAGACCGATGTCGCGTGCGGTCGTGGCCGAAATGGGCTCGCCGGTCAACAGCATTTCCATCGCCTGCTTGCGCGGCACGTTACGCGACAGCGCGACCATCGGCGTCGAGCAGAATAGGCCGATATCGACGCCGGGCGTTGCAAAGCTTGCCGCTTCCGAGGCGACTGCGAGGTCGCAGCTGGCGACCAGCTGGCATCCGGCGGCGGTAGCAACCCCCTGGACCGCGGCGACCACGGGCTTTGGCAGATGGACGATCGCCTGCATCATGGTGCTGCATGCGGTCATGATCTCGGCGAAATAGGCTCGGCCACGATCGGCGTCGCTACGCCGCGCCGTCAGTTCTTTCATGTCGTGGCCGGCCGAGAACGCTTTGCCGGTTGCCGCAATCACGACCGCGCGCACGCCTGCGTCGTCGTGGATTTCCCGCAGGGCAGCGTCGAGCGCCGCGATCAGGCCTTCCGACAGGCTGTTGCGGGCGTCCGGCCGGTTGAGTGTGAGGATGGCGACGTTGCCAACCCGTTCGCGCAACAGGATCGGCGGTTGCGAAACGGGGGCGCGTGCTGTTCGGCTCGTCATCGAAATATTCGCCATCTGACTGGGTGTAATATACGAACCTAATGTAACAAGCCGGGAGAGGCGAGGGCAGGCGGGAGAACATGTCCATAGCAAAAATGACGGTGCCGGAGCTGGAGACGTTCCTCCGGAAGGAGTTTCCGCAAGCCTTCAGTGCCGACGATATCACGATCGAGGCGGCCGATGGCGTCTCTTGCCGGCTCAGGCAGCGGTATGGCGATCAGATGCTGCGCCCGGGCGGAACGATTTCTGGTCCCACGCTGATGGCGCTTGCCGATTTCGCGATGTATGTCGTGCTGCTTTCGGCGATCGGCCCGGTCGGTCTGGCGGTCACGACCAACCTCAGCATCAACTTCCTGCGCAAGGGTATCGCTGGGCAGGATGTGCTCGCGGCGGCGCGCCTGTTGAAGCTTGGCAAGCGATTGGCGGTCGGGGAAGTTAACCTGATGTCGAGTGGATCTCCCGAACCCATCGCCCATGTGACCGCGACCTATTCCATTCCCGTTGCTAAGGAAATTTAAAGGTAATATAAAACCATATTTACAGGCCATTGTTTTTGCTAAAATAATTAGTTCGATTTGGCGTTGACGCCGCCGCAAGACCTCTCTAGAAACCGTCGCAGTTCGGCGCGCGACTAATGCGCGCCTTTCCCTTTTTCACGGATTACTCACATGAAAACGTTTTCGGCAAAGCCGGCCGAGGTAACGAAGAAGTGGGTGTTGATCGACGCCAAGGGTTTGGTGGTCGGACGCCTCGCTTCACTGGTTGCCATGCGCCTTCGCGGCAAACATCTTCCGACCTACACGCCCCATGTCGACTGCGGCGATCACGTCATCATCATCAACGCGGCGCATGCCGTGCTGACCGGACGCAAGCGCGACAACAAGGTCTATTACAATCACACCGGCTTCATCGGCGGCATCAAGGAACGCACCGCAAAGTCGATCCTCGAGGGTCGCTTCCCGGAGCGTGTGGTGGAGAAGGCCATTGAGCGCATGATCCCGCGCGGGCCGCTCGGCCGGGTGCAACTGGGAAATCTGCGCGTGTATCCGGGTGCCGAGCATCCGCACGAAGCCCAGCAGCCGGAACCGCTCGACATTGCCAAGATGAATCGCAAGAACATGAGGGCCGCATAAGATGGCTGAAACTGTGCAGTCGCTCGATCAGTTGTCGCAACTCAAGCCGGCAACTCCCGAAGCGCCGAAATACGTCAAGAAGGTCGATAAGTTCGGCCGTGCCTATGCCACCGGCAAACGCAAGGACGCGGTCGCTCGCGTCTGGATCAAACCCGGCGCCGGCAAGGTGACCGTCAATACCCGCGAGGTCGAAGTTTACTTCGCCCGCCCCGTGCTGCGGATGATGATTCAGCAGCCGCTGATCGCCGCCGCCCGCGCCGGCCAGTATGACGTGATCTGCACCGTTACCGGCGGTGGCCTCTCGGGCCAGGCGGGTGCGGTACGCCAC
Source organism: Bradyrhizobium sp. (assembly GCF_049519115.1). GTDB lineage: Bacteria > Pseudomonadota > Alphaproteobacteria > Rhizobiales > Xanthobacteraceae > Bradyrhizobium. Next base: position 37,502 of record NZ_JBEKRB010000043.1, on the reverse strand, counting down.
GGCATTTCGAAGGCGCTCACCAATTTCGAACCCGATCTGCGCACCGTGCTGAAGAAGGGTGGTTTCCTCACCCGCGATTCACGCGTGGTCGAGCGCAAGAAGTACGGTCGCGCCAAGGCTCGCCGCTCGTTCCAGTTCTCGAAGCGCTAATTGCTTCGTTAAAATTAGCCGCAAGCGCGGCCTATAACGAACATCCAAAAGCGCCCCCTGCGGGCGCTTTTTCTTTTCGCATTTTAATGATGAGTTGACGCAGTTTTTCCTGAAAACTTGCGCTTCGAGTCAAACGGATTGCCAAGGTGGCGGGTTTAGCTTGGCAAATGCGAAGGTCCCGTTTCGGCCTGCGCGCGTTGCAATTGTGCATCACAAACTTTTCGGTGACACCATGTCGCTCGATACTTCCACGCTTTATGCCGTCGCTGCGATGATCGCGGCGTTGCTGGGAATGATGCTTTTGTTCTTTGGTCTTCAGGAGAAGATTGCCGCGCTGAAGTGGTGGGGATCGGCCTACCTGTTGGGAGCCGTCTCCGTGGCGCTGTGGACGTTCGGCACCGCCAGGTTCGGCAATATGTTCGCGCTGGCGCTGAACGCCGTTGGCTTTTTGACCTGCGGCATGGTCTGGAATGCGTCGCGGCTGTTTCACGGTCGTAAACCGAATTATCCGGGCCTGGTGCTCGGCGCGTTGGTCTGGATTGCTGCGGTCATGACGCTGTCGCCCGGCGCGACAGCGCTGCGGATGACCATCGGAGCAGGGATCGTCGCCGTCTATGCAGCGCTGACGGCTACCGAATTGTGGAGCGAACGCCGCCGGACCCTGCGCAAGCGCTGGCCGTCGGTCGCTGTCCCCGTGCTGCACGGGTTCGTGCTGATGTTGCCGATTCTGCTTGGCGATCTCCTGCACCCGCATGATCGCGCCTTTGACGACAGCATCTGGGTCACGGTGTTCGCCATCGAACTGGTGCTTTACGCGGTCGGCACCGTCTTCCTGATCTTCATGCTGGTTTCCGAGCGCGCCGTGACCGTGCACAAGAATGCCGCCTCGGTCGATCCGCTGACCGGCATGTTCAACCGCCGCGGTTTTGCGGAAGCCTGTTCGCGGGTCATCGAGCGCGAAGCCAATGGCGGGCGTCCGGTAACGGCGATGATCTTCGATATCGACCACTTCAAGTCGATCAACGATCGCTTCGGCCATCCCGCAGGCGACGAGATCCTCAAATTGTTCTCGGCCGTCGTGGTGAACAACCTGCGTATCGCCGATCTGTCGGGACGCGTCGGCGGCGAAGAGTTCGCTGCCCTTCTGACATGCCCGCTCGAAGAAGGCGTGATCGTGGCTGAACGCGTGCGGGAAGCTTTCGAGGCCTCCGGCATCGTTTGCGAGGAAGGCCCGGTCGATACCACCGTGAGCATCGGTGTGGCCGGCGGCCCGGCCGGCACCGAACTCGAGGTACTGCTCGCCGCCGCCGACACCGCGCTGTATCAGGCCAAACGCGGCGGCCGCAACCGTGTCGAGGCCGCCGAAGAATTGCCGCTGTCGCTGGAACACTGGCGTCGCAAGAGCGCCGGCTCCGCGCGGCCGGTCACGGGAGTGCCGCGGCTGGCGTAGACACGGATGCGGATGGTAACCCGCTATTTACCATCTGCTTTGTACCCTTGCGGACATGGAGTCGATCCGCAGGCGTAATCCCGAAGTCCTTCTGAGCTCGCTCGAAGCAGCCGCTGTATCCGCCCGTGGCGGCTTCGCCTGCATGTTCTCGACCGCGGAAGAGTATGAGGCGGCGCTGATTTCCGAGCGTCGCGCCAGTGGTCGTTACAATGCCAGATCGAACAGATGGCCCGCGATCATGTTCATCGGCTGCTCCATGATGATCATCGGTACGGTTTTGCTCTTCAAGCGAATGCAAGGGCGCCTTTCGCGGGCGCCCCTTTTCTTTTTCGCTGGCTCGGTTACAGACTAGAGTTCCGATTCCGAAGTTCGCACGGTGCCGCGGCAGCCTCTGATGCGAACTTCGGAATCAAAGGAACTCTAGCAACTTATTGATTCTAGTGCGGCCTTGAATTTGAAGTTCCTATAATGAACTTGCCGCGATACTAATAGGAAACTTCAAATTCGCCGCACTAGCCTCCCCAATCGAGAGGCACAACAATGGTCACCGAAATCGCCCAGATCGAAGTCAAACCCGGCACCGAAAAGGATTTTGAGGCCGCCGTCGCCAAGGCCAAGCCGCTGTTCGCGCGCGCCAAGGGCGGTAAGGGCATGGAGCTCCACAAATCAGTCGAAAAGCCAACGCGCTACCGGCTGTTCGTCAAATGGGAGACGCTGGAGAACCACACCGTCGATTTCCGCGGCTCGGAAGACTTTCAGGCCTGGCGCGGGCTGGTCGGCCAATATTTCGCGAGCGCGCCCGAGGTCGAGCATACCGAAACGGTGGTGAGTTGATCTCAAGCGGTTGCTGTCTCGGGTAACGGCTCCTCGGTCTTGAAGTGATCGATCAGCACTTTGACGATCGCCATCAGCGGCAGCGCCAGCGAAATGCCCCAGATTCCGAACACGATGCCGAGCAGGATCTGGAACGCAAACAGCGTGGCAGGCGGAATATCCAGCGCCTGCCGCTGCAGGATCGGCGTCAGGATATAGCTCTCCAGCGCATGGACGCCCAGGAACAGCCCGAAGGCGCTGGCGGTCGCGATCCATCCGGATGATAGGCTCGCCAGCAGGACGATCACGCCCGCGACAATCGCGCCGACGGTCGGAATGAACGCCAGCAAGCCCGCCTGAATGCCCAGAATGAACGAGCCGGGGATGCCGATGATGGCCAGCCCGAGCCAGGTTACGGCGAACACGGCCGTCATCACGACGATCTGCGCGATCAGCCACCGCTCCAGCGTGTCGCTGATCTTGTCGATGATGACCGTTGCCCGCGCGCGGTGTTTGGCCGGCGCCAGATACAGCAGGCCGTTCCGGTAGACGCTCGGCTGTGCGGCGAAGGTCAGCCCGAGAAAGATCACGATAAAGAAGTTGCCGACCGCGCTCAGCGTGCCCAAGAGGAGTTTCAGCGTCTGGCTCACAATGGCGCCGCCGCTCGATGCAAGGGCGTCCGCGCCGGGAAGGCTGTGCGTCGGGCTCGGGCTCGTGCTGGGTGTGGCGGGGGTGGACGGACCCGACGACGGTTTTGCCAGATCCAGATAGCTGGTGTCGATCCCGTTGCGGTCGAGGAAGGCTTTGACGTTGACGAGTTGAGATTTGATCGTGTCGCTGAGCGCGGTCGCCTGCTGGGCGATGGTGGTACCGCCTAGGAAAATCGCGCCCGACAACAGCCCGGCCGACACCAGGCACACGATGGCGAGCCGAAGCCAGTGCGGCCATCCGACCAGGCGGCCGAGCAGGTGCGTCATGGCGTTAAGCGTCACGCCGAGCAGCACGCCGGCAAAGATCAGAAACAGCGTCGCCGCAAAGGCCCAGGTGAATAGCAACAGGCTCGCGAAGGCCACGGCGGCGATACCGCCAACGGAAATGGCCCAGGCGAGATCGTTTCGAGGCTCACGGCGATCGTCCGATGACAGCGGCACGTTTTCTTAACTCCAGGAGTTGCAGACCCACTCTTTGGTCAAATACGGCCGGGGATCAAGCCGGGCGAGGGGTTTTGGGGCCGATCCGCGGCCTAGGGAACTTTGGGCCGGTGAGGAATGAATATGTCGCAGGGCAGGGCAGCCGTGGAAAATGATCCTAAATTATTGATCCGGCGCAGATGCAAGTGCATTATCCTCCTGTCGAAAGGTTACGCGATGGAAGGGGCATGAGAAGGAAGCCGGTTGTTGGTGTGATCGGGAATTCGCACCGCCTCGAAGCTCGCTTTGACGTCCAGGCGGTTGGCGAGCGAAACCTTCGCGCCATCGCCGAAGTAGCCGGCGCTTTGCCCCTGATCTTTGCCGGTTGCCCCGACATCACCGACGTTTCCGCGCTGCTCGACGTGGTCGACGGCATTGTGCTGACCGGCGCCCGCGCCAATGTTCATCCGACCCGCTTCAAGTCCACGCCCGACGCCAAGCACGAGCCCTACGATATCAAGCGCGACGAGGTGGCGTTGACCCTGTCGGAGGCCTGCGTTGCCCGGGGTATCCCGCTGTTCGGCATCTGCCGGGGCCTTCAGGAGATGAACGTCGCTTTCGGCGGATCGTTGCATCCGGAGATCCGCGAATTGCCGGGCCGGATGAACCACCGGATGCCGCGGCTAGAGACCGGCGAAATCCATCCCGATCCCAAGGTGATCTTCGCCGACCGCCATGAGGTCCGGCTTCTCGCCGGCGGCGCCTTTGCCGAGTTGTTCGGCTGCGACACCATCCGCGTCAATTCGCTGCACGGTCAGGGCATCCTCGATCCCGGCGAACGGGTCGTGGTGGAGGGGATCGCGGAAGACGGCACGATCGAGGCCATTCGAATTGCGGAGGCGCCGTCCTTTGCGCTCGGTGTGCAGTGGCATGCCGAATATGATCCGCAGCGCAATCCGATCAACCGCGCGCTGTTTCAGGCCTTTGGCAAGGCGCTGCTCGAGACCAAGCGGGTGGCGTAGGTTTTCGTCGCGGGCGCCTTCACCTCACTCTCTCTTCGTCATTCCAGGGCAGCCCCAACGGGTCGCGCGAATGCGCGCCCGATGACAGGCTCCGGGCTGAACCCGGAATCCATTTCTCCCAATATTCATGTGGCGCCATGGATTCTCAGGTGCGCAATTGCGCACCATAGCTCGCTGGTCCAGCGCAAAATTGAAGTCAATTTTGTCGCGGACTCGCGCCCGGAATGACGATTATGGACCGGCTCCGTCTCCTCACGCCGCCTGGCTGATTTTCTCGACCTTCACGCCGCCGCCTTCCAGCACCATCACCTTGTTGAGCAGCTTCACCAGCGCATAGACCGATTGGATCGCGGGCGCGGGCGTATTGGTCAGCTTCGCCATTTCCAGGATCGAGCCGATCAGCGCCTCGGTTTCCAGCGAACGGCCGGCCTCGACGTCCTGCAACATCGAGGTCTTGTGGGCGCCGACGGCTTCCGCGCCTGCAATGCGCTTGTCGATGGTGACACGGAAGCTGACGCCAAGTTTCTGCGCGATGTCCTGCGCTTCCTTCATCATGGTCGCGGCGAGATCGCGCGTCTCGGCGAACTGGCAGATATCGACCAGCGTCGCATGCGTCAGCGCCGAAATCGGATTGAACGACAGATTGCCCCAGGCCTTGAGCCAGATTTCCGAGCGAATATCCGGCAGCACCATCGATTTCAGCCCGGCCTTGATGAAGACGTCGTGCAACTCCTTCACCCGCGGCGTCTCCTTGCCGTCGAGTTCGCCGATCGGGAAACGATCGCCTTCGACATGGTGGATGACGCCCGGCGCGGTTGCCGCGGCCGCAGGATAGACGACGCAGCCGATGATGCGGCTGGCGTCGATGTGCTTGGTCAGCACGCCTGTGGGATCGAGGCTTTGCAGCCGTTGATTATCGTATTGGCCGCCGAGCTTCTGGAAGTACCACCACGGCAGCCCGTTCTGTACCGTGAGCACAATGGTATCGGGGCCGAGCAGGCTGTCGATGTCGCGCACGACCTGCTCGAGGAAATGGGCCTTCACCGCCAGCACGACGATGTCCTGCTTGCCGGCTTCGGTCGCCTTGTTCACGGCCTTCATCTTGGCGGTCTGGACCTTGCCGTCGTGCCATTCGAGTTTGAGGCCGTTCTTCTGGATCGCGGCCAGATGCGCGCCCTGGTCAATGACGGTGACCTCGTCGCCCGCGAGCGCAAATTTCGCGGCCAGCAAACCGCCGATCGCGCCGGCGCCGACCACGCAGATCTTCTTCGGTTTGGGCGGCGCGCCCAACAGATACGGGCTCGGCAGCACCTGGTCGAAGGCGTTGGAGAGGCTGCCGACGCCGTTAATGACGATATCGACGACGTTGTGGGCGTCGCCCATGGTGCCGGCGCCGAGCGAGGTGCCGCAGGCGATGATGTCGCCGGGCATCAGGCTGACGTCCTTCGAGATCGCGGCCACGAGGCGATGCGGCGGGAAGAACATGTCGGCGACGGGATAGTTCTGCCGCTCCTTGCCGTTCAGCACGGTCTTGACCGACAGCTTCATCGGGTCGAGGCCGGTCGAGATCACCGGGCCGAACACGCCGAAGGTATCAAAACTCTTCGAGCGCGCCCATTGCTCGAACGATTTGTCCTTGCGCAGCAGATCGACGGCGGTGACGTCGTTCACACAGGTGTAGCCGAAGATATAGTCGCCAGCCTCGGCTTCGGTGATGTTGAAGCACCTCTTGCCGATGACGATGCCGAGTTCGCCTTCATAGATGATCTTGCCGGTGTAGGTCGCCGGACGCTCGATCGGCTTGTTGGCCGGATGGTAGGCGTTCGGTGCTTTCAGGAACCACAGCGGTTCTTTCGGCTCCTTGAAGTCGTTCTTGGCGGCGAGTTGGTGGAAATTGTTCCAGAGGCAGATCATCTTCGAGGGATCGCAGGGCGTTCGAAGCTGCACGTCCGCAAGTTTCAGCGCCTCGCCGGCCGGCTTTGCGCCACCGAACATGTCGCCGGAATGCACGATGATCGTATCGCCTTCCAGGATGCCGAAGCCACTCTTGCCGGCTTGCTCGAACCTAACCCACTTGGCCATTGATTGCCTCCCGATGATGTCGGTGGCGTCGTTGCTGGGCGCCATCCGTTGGCGGCCATCTTAGTCCCGATCCCGTTCCTCGCAATCATGCACTGCATCAATCGAACGCGAGCCACGCGTCGGCGGCCTCGCGGCCGCTAGGCCCGAGTTCTTATGGAAATTTGCCCCCTTTTCAGCAGAGGAGCGGGGAAAGCCGGATGCCAAGCCGCACCCGCAGCCTCGTGCGCAAAAGTAAAAAGCACACGAGTAAGTCACCACAGGTTTGGCCAGCAACGCCGGCTTTCCCCGCGCGAATGGTTTTAACGGTTTCCTTTGCGCTCCCCGGTGACCGGGCTTTGTTGTCACCATCCCCGGCGTGAAGCGTCAGCTTCATCGCCGAGTTAGCCTCAGCATCGAGAGGCCAGGACCACACGACTTCGCCGTCCGCGAAAGGTGCCGTTCGTCGTTCGGCACCTCCGCGTCCATCGCATCCCGCACCCAACGTTCGTGACGACCGCGAAGCGCCCCTCCTGGAAGAGCGCGGGACGGCCAAAGGAAGTGGAGGTGATTTGCCCGACGGCACAAGCTATTTTTTTGGAAGCAGCACTACGCCGATGCGGCGAATTGGCACGACGGGCAAATCAGTTCATGTCGTCGCGAATGAGAGTCAAGAGAAGAAAGGCGCCGCCGCTCTCACAAGCTCGACGCCACTTTTCCGGCAAGATGAAACCGTTGGAAATCACTCCGGCTTGATGTTGGCTGCCCGGACTACTTTTCCCCACTTCCCGGTTTCATTTGCAATCAGCTTGCCGAATTCCGCAGGCGAGCCGGGTAACACACTGCCTCCGAGGTCGGCGAGCCGTGCCTTGAATTGGGGATCGGAAAGGGCGGCATTGATCTCCCGGTTGAGCTTGTCGATGATCTCGACGGGGGTTTTCGCGGGAGCCCCGACGCCGAGCCAGGCGCTCGCTTCGTAACCCGGCACGAACTCACCCACCGTCGGCAGGTCGGGCAACACTTCCGAGCGCGCGGCCGTGGTAACGGCCAAGGCGCGCAGCTTGCCCGTCTTGATGTATTCGATCGTCGCGGGCGTGACACAAAACATCACCTGGACCTGACCTCCCATCAGATCGGCCAGCGCGGGTGCCTCCCCGCGATAAGGAACGTGAACCATGTTGATGCCGGTCATCGCCTTGAACAACTCGCCGGCCAGGTGAGTGGCGCCGCCGGTGCCGCCCGACGCCATGGCGACCTTGCCCGGGTTGGCCCGGGCATAAGCGATGAACTCCGGGACGGTCTTGATCGGCAAAGAGAGATTGATTTCCATGACATCTGGCATGCTCAAGATGGCTGCAACGGGCGCGATGTCGCGGCTGAAATTGAAGGGCAGCTTGTCGTAGAGCGTCGCATTGATCGCATTCGGTGTACCGGCCATCAGTAGCGTATAGCCATCCGGTGGCGCGCGCACGACCACCTCGGTGCCGATATTACTGCCAGCGCCCGTCCTGTTCTCGATAACCAGCCGCTGGCCGAGCCGCTCCGATAACGCCTGACCAAGCAGACGCGCGACGATGTCGTTGGTGCCGCCGGCCGCAAAAGCCACGATCAAATGCACCGGCCGCGTTGGATAGGTCTCTGCCCTTGCAATACGCAAGACGGCTGGCAGGACGACGGCACCCGCGGTCAGATGCAGAAAAATTCTACGGGAAGATTTCATGATGATGCCCTTAAAGCTTTTGCGATGACAGCTTGGTTAAGGAAGCTGACCGCGCGAGCGCCATAGGAACGAAACGTCAATTTGCTTTGGGACGGCTCGCCCGCCGGAGGCACAATCGCTGCCTTTGACTTCACGGAACGTCGGCAAGTCCCGAATGGCAGCTCTCAGATTAGATTACAACGGCCGACGGCAAGTGCGGAAGGGGCACGATAATCGTCTGTGGCACGAAGCGGGCATGCGCGGTCTAGCCGATGATGTCTGCGATCGGGGCCGAAGCCGACATCTCTGTTCGGCGAAGGGCCATCTCTGGTTAGGAAGCGCGACGACACCCTAAAAAAGGACGCGCGCGTAACCACTTCGTGTTATTCCGAGGGGCAATTTAGTAACTTAAGTGGGGAAACAATCATGACGACAAAGTTGATCGTACGGGCGCTTTTCGCTCTCCTGATAACTGGGGCCGGTGTTTTTTCGGCCGAGGTTTCGATGGCCCAGTCGATGGATATAGGCAATCGAATATATGAACTCAGAACCTACACCACGTTGCCAGGGCGGCTTCCGGCGCTGAACAAGCGATTTGCCGATCACACCATACGGCTATTCGCGAGACACGGAATCAAGAGTGAGACGTACTGGATTCCGACTGACGACGCGCGAAAGGACAACACGCTGATTTATGTTCTGTCGCATGATAGCCAGGAGGCTGCTGACAAGAACTGGAAGGAATTCCAGGCCGATCCAGAATGGATCAAAGCCCGCGAGGCAAGTGAGGCCGATGGTAAGATTCTCGCCAAGCCACCCGAGCGGGTCTTTATGAAGATGACCGATTACTCCCCCGGCAAGTAGCAAGCAGGATCTTGGCGAGGACAACGCTAGCGCCCGGCCGGCACTTCGATTTTTGAGCACGCCGCCGTTTTCCCAGCTCCAGGCTGCATCCCGGCATGACGACGGTTAGGTGCGGCGAATTGGCAACTTACTGATCCATTGTAATGGTGTTGCCGCGCGCAAGGTCGGCTAACGTGGCCGCACCAATAAAAACAAGATCGGTTGGGAGAGGCTCATGGGTAAACGAAACTGGTCGCGCCGGGAGATGCTCGGAGTATCCGCCGGCTCTGTGGCCGCGACGCTTTTCGCCGAGCCGTTGAGAGCAGCCGCGCCGCCGGCGACCGCCGTTACGCCCGAATTGATCGAAGCCGCGCGCAAGGAAGGCAAGGTCAACTACTACGCGGCGATCGAACTCAACGTGGCCGAACGCCTGGGAAAGATGTTCGAGGCCAAATATCCCGGCATGTCCGTGCGGGTCGAGCGGTCCGGCGCCGAGCGTATTTTTCAGCGCATCGCACAGGAGAACGACAGCGGCATCCATGCGGTGGATATCGCCAACTCCACTGACGTCTCGCATTATCTCGAATGGAAGAAGAACGGCTGGCTCGCGGCTTTTCTCCCCGAAGACGTCATCAAGTATTTCCCCGCCGATCAGTTCGATTCCGAAGGGCTGTACGCGACCTCATGCGCCTGGCTGGAAGCGATCGGCTACAACACCAACCTGGTAAAGGCGGAGGACGCGCCGAAAAGCTATGCCGACCTGCTCGATGCGAAATGGTTGGGCAAGATGGTCAAGGGCCATCCCAGTTACAGCGGCGCCATTCTAACGACGACGTTTGTGCTGTCGCGCGATCTCGGCTGGCCATATCTGGAGAAGCTGGCACAGCAAAAGGTGATGCAGGTGCAGTCGGCGGGCGACCCGCCAAGGAAGATCGCGCTCGGCGAACGCGCCGTGATGGCCGATGGCAACGACTACAACGTGATCCTGTTCAAGGATCAGGGCAAGCCGGTGGAGGTGGTGTATCCGGCCGAGGGCTCGCCGCTGATCATCGTGCCGAGCGGGGTGTTCAAGGACGCGCCGAACCCGAACGCGGCTCGGCTATTCCAGAGCTTCTTTTTCAGCCGCGAGGCCCAACAGATGATGGTCGACGAATTTGCCCATCGCTCGTTCCATGCCGAGGTCAAGCCGCGGGCCGGACAAAGGCCGATGTCGGAAGTGAAAATGCTAAAATCCGATCCAGTCGCGGTGCAGGCAGCCAGCGAAGAACTCAAGGCGCATTACGCGAAGGTGTTCAGGGTTTGAAAGGTGCCCCGAAACTCTACGGCTTCGGATTATATCGGAGCCTATGACGTAGCCGGAATGTTGAGCTCCGCGCGGGCGACCACGCTGTTTTGCTGTGGCGATTGTTCAGATCGCGCCCGGAAAAGCTTGCGCAGGTAAGAACGTCCGGCGACCTCGACTTCCCGATAGGTGAAGATAGCGATCAATAACGTGGCGCCAAGCATGGCAAGCAGAAGCCAGGCGGAATTCATCGACGACAGGTTGTCAGCTTTTTCGACCCATTGCTGGCGAGCAGCTTGGTCATAAGAAACTGCACGAACCCATGCGCCAGATAAAGTGAATACGAAATGTTTCCGAGCCACACTAATGGTGCGGCGTTCAGAATCGGCGCTGCGCGTCCGGTGTTCATGACCGCCGCCAGGATGACGGCCGGAAATCCTACCACGATCATCAAATCCGAAATGCCGAAATGGAGGAGCACAAGCACGCCAAAAAAAATTGTGACGATCGCGGTGTCGCTTTTCAACCAATCAGGCCAAAGCTTCTCTCGGAAACCGGCGTAGAGCAACGCGCCGAAAACAAACTCGGGCAGACAACGCAGCAGGGTAATCGGACCATCCCATTGGTTGAAATCGCCGCCGCCCAACCAGGCGAACAGACACAAGGCCAACAGGGCAGCCCCCGCCAACAGCATTTTTCTCGATCTATTGGCCTGCGCAATAAAGGGAAGCGCGAGAGGGAAAAGAAAGTACGCGAAGAATTCCACGCTGATTGACCAGGCCGGAAAATTCCAGGCCAGTTCGCGCGCCTTTAACCCCTGAAGCATGCCCACGTTTGCAAGAAGAGCAGTCAAAGACCGGGCGCCGTAGACCGGTATCGAGTCGAATTTTCCGACGGTGCTATATTCGTAAAAGCTGAAAGCCAGCGTCGCGACCACGAACTGGCCGAGGTTAAAGAGATGCAGCGGATATAGCCGCGCTACCCTTGCACCGATGAAGCTCCAATAGTCTTTGCCTGGGCGACAGCTTCCGAGGTAAACGTGCGCCAATAGACGTGGCTCAAAACCAATAGACGTGGCTCAAAACAAAGCCGCTCAACATGAAAAAGATGTCGACGGCGAGATATCCTTTATTGAACACCCAGCTGAATTGCTCCGGCCGAAAGGCGAAGTAGACAACGGCATAGTGGAAGCAGATGACCCAGATTGCTGCTATTCCACGCAACGGCGTCAGCGATTGAATCTCCTGAGTTTCCATTTGTTTTGCTCGCCATTCCCGTCGCCTGCTTTTGATCACGGTCAACGTTCCCGGCCCCATGACGTTTCGGCGGCAATGGCAGGCCCAGGGATTTACGCATGCAGCTTGGAATGGAACGAATTGGCCGTCCGCCTCGCCTGAAAAGTGCGCCCTATGGGTGTTTCGGGTTACCGATTTTAACATCGTGAAAATAGCAGGCGCACCCAGGTCGGCGTCTCTTGCTTATTCTGCGTGCCGTGATGGAACTCGCCGCCAGGCTGACCGTTAATGGTTTGGCCTCGTGCGATTTTCCGCACAAATCAGCGACGTTGCATCCATCTCTGTTTTTGACAATCATTTGCGGCTTACACCCGCAGACGGGCATGACGAGTTCAGAAACTTGAACGACGGTTTGGGCGGGGCGGCGGCAGCCGAAAATCTACGCCAGCATGTGCTGGAAATCGCGCGCGAGCGCGACAACGCCTATCAGGCGTTGCAGGAGCGCGAAGCCGAGCTTGCGCGCATCCAGCGGATCGGCCGCGTGGGTGGGGTCGAGGTCGATCTCCGCAGCGGATTTCGCAATCGCCGCTCTCCGGAATATCTGCTGATCCATGGGCTGCCGCCTGAGGCGGCCGGCGAGAGTCACCAGGACTGGGTCAACCGCATTCATCCCGACGATCGGGAAGCAACCGAGCAACAATTCCTTACCGCTATCGCGGGCAGGGATGAGGACTACACGGCCGAATATCGCATCATACGGCCCAGCGACGGCGAGTTGCGCTGGATCGGCGTGGTGGCCAGGATTGAGCGTGACCCAAGCGGACGGGCCATCCGGCTGCTCGGGGCTCACATCGACATCACCGACCGAATGCTGGCGCAGCAGAGCTTACGTGAAAGCGAGCAGCGCTTTCGTCTGATCGCGAATAGCGCGCCGGTGCCGATCTGGGTGACCAAGCTTGACCGGACGCGCTCCTTCGCCAACAAGGCTTATGTCGATTTTGTCGGGCTTCCCTACGAGGAAGCGGTCGTTTTCGACTGGCGCAAGGCGCTCCATCCGGACGATCTGGCGCGGATTCTCAAAGAGCAGATCGAAGGCGAATCCTCCCTGAAGCCGTTTGTGCTGGAAGCGCGGTACAAGCGCGCCGACGGCGAGTGGCGTTGGCTGCGCTCGGAATCGCAGCCCCGGTGGGCTTCGACCGGAAAACATATCGGATTCATCGGCGTTGCCCACGACATCACCGCGGCCAAGAACGCGGAGATGGGACTACGGCGGCTCAATGAAACCCTCGAGCAGCGCATCCTCGAGCGAACCGCCCAGCTGGAGGCCAGCGAAGCGAGAATGAGAGCCATTCTCGAAAGCAGCCACCAATATCAGGTCCTGCTGAGTCCCGAGGGAAGTGTGGTCTATGCCAACAGGACAGCGCTGGCAGGCATCGGGGCCGAAGCAGCCGACGTAATTGGAAAGCTCTATTGGGACACGCCATGGTTTGCCGGAACCGAGGGGGTGCCCCAAGCCATACGTGAAGGCTTCGTTCGGGTGATGCGGGGTGAAAACGTCCTGATGGATGATCTCATGCTCGATCTACCCATCGGCAGCCGTTTCTTTGATTTCACGATGCGGCCAGTCTTTGATCGATACGGCAAGGTTACCGGAGCGGTGCCGGAGGCGATCGACATCACGGAGCGGCGGCAAAGCGAGGAGGCGTTGCGTCAGTCGCAGAAAATGGAGGCGATCGGACAACTCACCGGCGGCGTTGCCCACGACTTCAACAATCTGCTGACCATCATCCGTTCCGCGACCGATTTTCTGCGCCGCCGCGATTTGCCCGAGGAGCGTCGTCGTCGCTACATCGACGCGATCTCCGATACCGTGGAGCGCGCCGCCAAATTGACGACGCAACTGCTCGCCTTCGCTCGCCGGCAACCGTTGAAGCCGGAGATCTTTGATGTGAGCGGCCAGGTTGAAAGCTTTGTGCAGCTCATTCGTCCGCTGGTCGGCAGCCGTATCCGGGTTGAAACCGATATCGCCGATACGGAATGCTTTGCGATTGCCGACGTTGCACAATTTGAAACCGCATTGATCAATCTTGCAGTTAACGGGCGAGACGCCATGGAGGGAGAAGGCCGGCTGACCATCGCGGTGAGGAAAGTCGATTCAATTCCAGCGTCGCGTGGCGAGAGTGAAAGGAGTGGAGCTTACGTCGCCATTTCGGTCGAGGATACCGGAACAGGAATCGCGCCGGAAAATCTCGCAGCGATCTTCGAGCCATTCTTTACGACCAAGGAGGTCGGCAAGGGTACCGGGCTCGGCCTTAGCCAGGCCTTTGGCTTCGCCAGGCAGTCCGACGGCGACGTCGCTGTGGTGAGCGAGTTCGGCAAGGGCGCCACATTCACCATCTACCTGCCGCGAGCTGCACCACCTGCACCGGCGGCACAGATGGACGCCATCATCAGTGAGACTTCATCTTCCGGCCGGGGGCATTCCGTGCTGGTCGTCGATGACAATGAAGAGGTTGGGCGGTTTTCCGCCGAGCTGCTGGAGGACCTGGGATATATCGTCAGACGCGTTACAAACGCCAAGGAAGCCCTGGCGCTCTTGGCCGAAAACGAGTTTGCCGTCGATCTGGTTTTTTCCGACGTCATCATGCCCGGGATGAACGGCGTCGAGTTCGCGATCCTGCTTCGTGAGCGCTATCCCGGTCTTCCAGTGGTGCTGACGAGCGGATACAGCAACGTGCTTGCGGAAAATGCCCATAGCGGCTTTGAGCTGATTCAGAAGCCTTACTCCGTTGAATTACTGTCGCGCATCCTGCGAAAGGCGGTGTCCGAAAAAGGGTAGGATGTCGAGGTCGCATACTTCGTTGCACGAAGAAAAACCCGAACCAACGCCAGAACGGGCTTTCAGGTTCCATGCAGACTGATTTTACTGTGAGGTCTTTGCCGCTGCAGCGCGCCTCGCGAGCTTGCTCGTCGAAAGCGTTCTGATAAATAATTAGCTCCGTTTCGATCGTTTTCTGAACGATTACTCTCTGTTTTGATTATGAATCTCGCTGCTGCTCGGAGTTCCAGCGGCGCTCTCACCGGGTGGCTGTATGGACACACTTATTAGCCGGAGCTTTGGCGTCACCGAGGGGGCGGGGCCGGTACGCGCTCTGATGCGCGCTTGCGATTGGTCAGAGACCCCGCTCGGGCCTCCAGATACCTGGCCGGCCAGCCTGTCTGCGGTCGTGCGGGTGATGCTGACGTCTCGATTTGCCATGTGGATGGCATGGGGGCCCGAACTCACGTTCCTCTGCAATGACGCCTATTTGCCGACAGTCGGGATCAAGCGCGATTGGGTGATCGGAAGCCGATCGGACCGCGTGTGGGCCGAGATCTGGCCCGACATCGGTCCGCGCATCGATCAGGTCCTGAAGACCGGTGAAGCCACCTGGGATGAGGCGCTGCTGCTTTATCTGGGAAGGAGCGGATTTCCCGAAGAGACCTATCACACCTTTTCCTATTCGCCGCTTGCGGACGACGGCGGCGCCATCAACGGGATGTTGTGTGTAGTTGCCGAGGTTACCGAGCGCGTGATCGGCGAGCGGCAATTGGCGACGCTGCGCGATCTCGGTTCGAGACTGGCCGCCGGCGCCGTCAGGTCAGACGTAATGTCCGCTCTTTTGCAGAGTCTCGAAAAGCATCCGCAAGACATTCCGTTCGCAGCCCTCTATTTCGTCGGCTCCGGTGACGAGCCGGCGCTGGCGGCTGTTCACGGCCTCGAACTTCCCGCGACATGTCCGTGGTCGTTTTCCGGATTGAGCGAAGCCACGATCGTGTCGGTTGCCCCGCAACTCGTGAACAATCTGCAGCCCGCGCATTGGCAAAAGCCGCCGTCGCAAGCCCTGATATCGCCCCTGATTACGACGGAGGGAAATGCTCCGATCGGTTTTCTGGTCGCGGGACTTAATCCGCATCGTTTGCTGGACGACGAATATCGCGGCTTTATCGGATTGTTGGTATCGCAAATCACGGCGGCGGTTGCGCGTGCCGACGAATACGAGCGCGAGAGAAAGCGGGCCGAGTCTTTGGCCGAGCTTGACCGCGCGAAAACCGCCTTCTTCTCAAACGTCAGCCACGAGTTTCGCACCCCTCTGACGCTGATGCTCGGGCCGCTGGAAGACGCTTTGGCTGCCGAATCCGATCAAGGCCCGCAGAAGCAGCGCCTGGATACGGTGCTGCGCAACGCATTGCGCCTGCTTCGGCTCGTCAATTCACTGCTCGATTTTTCCCGCATCGAGGCCGGCCGCATCGATGTGAGATTTCAGCCCACCGATCTTGCCGGCCTGACCGCGGAACTGGCCTCATCCTTCAGGGCGGCGATCGAACGTGCCGGCATGACGCTGAAAGTCGATACCAGGCCGCTCTCCCAGCCGGCTTACATCGATCGCGACATGTGGGAGAAAATCGTCCTCAACCTGCTTTCGAATGCCTTCAAGTTCACCTTGGAAGGCGGGATTTCCGTCGAACTTCATCAGGCGGCTTCCTCCGTCGTCCTGACTTTGTCCGACACGGGCGTGGGCATACCCGCAGCCGAGCTTCCCAAATTGTTCGATCGTTTCCATCGCGTCGAGGGAGTCAAAGGCCGAAGCTTCGAAGGATCCGGCATTGGACTGGCTCTCGTCCAGGAGCTGGTGAAGATCCACGGTGGTCGCATCGAGGTCGAAAGCGGGGTCGGGAAGGGAACGACGTTTACGGTCACGATGCCGTTAGGCTCCGCGCATCTCCCAGTCGATCGGATCAAGGCCGCGGACGAGGAGGTCGTTTCTCCGGTGCGAACCCAATCGTTTGTCGAAGAGGCATTGCGTTGGCTGCCCGGCGGTAATGCAGGCGTCGATATCGTCGACGAGGTCCCGGCCGCAGCACCATTGATTGCATCTGAATACAAGGGCCGGATTGTCGTGGCTGACGACAATGCTGATCTCAGAGGCTACATCGCCCGTCTGTTGGTCGAGAGCGGCTACACGGTTGAGCTTGCTCCTGACGGAAATGCGGCCCTTGAGATTTTGCGACGAAGCCGGCCCGATCTGCTTGTGACCGACGTGATGATGCCGGGCCTGGACGGCTTCGGTCTTCTTCGAGAGGTGCGAGCGGACCCGAAGTTGGTTGATCTGCCGGTGATCATGCTGTCCGCTCGCGCAGGCGAGGAGGCCAAGGTCGAAGGACTGGACGAAGGCGCCGATGACTATCTGATCAAGCCTTTCTCCGCCCGCGAATTGCTGGCGCGAGTCTCAGCCAATATCGGCATGGCCCGCATTCGCGCGCAGGCGGCTGCCGCGATCACGGCCAGCGAAGCGCGCGAACGCGAGCAGGCCGAACGCGTCCAACTTGCGCTCGATGCCGGCGCGATCGTCGGCACCTGGGTCTGGGATGTCGAGGCCGATCAGCTTACCGCCGATGAGCGCTTCGCACGGACCTTTGGTCTCGACGCTGAAAAATGCCGAAACGGCATCCGCCTGTCCGACGCCGTTGCCTCGGTTCATCCGGACGACCTCCAAAGAGTGGAGCAGGCGGTCGAGGAAGCGTTGGCCCGCGGCGGTTCCTACCGCTGCGAATATCGCGTGAGGCAGCGCGAGGGCCACTATCGCTGGATCGAAGCCAACGGCCGCGTGGACAAGGATGCGAACGGAGCTGCCCGGCGCTTTCCGGGCGTCTTGATCGACATCGAGCATCGACGCCAGATCGAGAGTGCGCTGCGGGAGTTGAATGAGCAGCTGGAGTCGAAGGTCGCTGCGGCTATCGCCGAGCGCGAGAAAATGGAAGAGGCGTTGCGTCAATCGCAAAAGATGGAGGCTGTCGGTCAACTGACCGGTGGTATCGCGCACGATTTCAATAATCTTCTGACGATCATTACGGGCAACGTCGAAATGGCGAGACGGGCTCTTTCAACCGGAGAAAGCGTTCGCGCCACCCGCGCGATGGATAATGCGTTTAAAGGCGCCGAGCGTGCCGCTTCGCTGACGCAGCGGCTGCTAGCCTTTTCGCGGCGCTCGCCGCTGGCGCCCAAACCCATCAACGTCGATCGGCTGGTCTCCGGCATGGCTGATCTGCTGCATCGATCGCTCGGAGAAACCATAAAACTTGAAACCGTCTCCAGCCCCGGTCTTTGGCAAGTCGAAGCCGATCCCAATCAATTGGAAAGCGCACTTTTGAATCTCGCCGTGAATGCGAAAGACGCTATGGAGCGGGGCGGGACGCTAACGATCGAAACGGCGAATGCCCGCCTCGACGAAGAATATTCTGCCGCCCACGCCGAGGTTTCCCCCGGTAATTATGTCGTCATTGCCGTCACCGATACCGGGCACGGCATGAACCGCGATACGCTCGCTCGCGTGTTTGATCCGTTTTTCACCACCAAGGAAGTTGGAAAAGGCACGGGTCTCGGACTTTCAATGGTTTACGGCTTTGTCAAGCAAAGCGGTGGGCATGTGAAAATCTATTCGGAGCCAAATTCGGGCACGACGGTCAAAATATACCTGCCACGTCTTCTTAACGCGGCGGAAGATGAAGAGAAGATCGAAAGGGCAGTCGATCGCGGCGGACAGGACCATGCGATATTGGTTGTCGAAGACGATCACGACGTTCGAGCCTACACGGTCGAGATCTTGCGCGAGCTCGGCTATCGCGTGTTGGAGGCTCACGATGGACCGACCGCGCTCAGGCTGATCGAAATGCTGGACCAGCGGCTCGATTTGCTGTTCACGGATGTCGTAATGCCCGCGATGTCCGGCCGTGAGCTCGCCGACGAAGCCCGGCGCATCCGGCCATCGCTCAAGGTGCTGTTTACGTCAGGCTATACAAAAAATTCCATCGTGCACAATGGACGGCTCGACCCGGGCGTCGAAATCATCAGCAAGCCGTTCACTTACCAGGCGCTCGCGGAAAAGATTGCGGACGTGCTCGACATCGGTCGAACCGGACGGGTTCTGCTCGTAGAGGACGATCCAACGGTCCGGATGTTTGTGTCGGAAGCGCTGGCGGCTGTCGGCTTGCTCGCCGATCAGGCTGGCGCCGCTGCGGAGGCCGTCGGGAGGGTAAGAGCTGCCCAGGGTCGGTATGATGCGGTTCTGATCGATGAGATGTTGCGCGATAAAAAAGGCGAGGCTCTGGCCAGAGAGCTTCGCGCCATGCATGCCGATTTGCCGCTGCTCATCGCCAGCACAGGACAGGATCAGGGACTGAGCGCGCGGTTTCTCGATGACCGTCGTGTCGCGATCATCGAGAAGCCGTACAACGCGGCCAGACTCCGCGCCGCGTTGGAGCAGCTCGGTGTCCGATGTCGGTCTCCCCGCTAGTTCCAGATTTAACGCTTTCAGCCGGCATTCAGCTTAACGAAGGGGTTTTGTTGCGGGGGACTTTGCCCGCGATAAAATCAATTCAGTCGCGTGCCGCGGCCATATGCAGCGGCCTCGCTCCATTTAGTGAATAGATTAACGAGCGTGGTCTCGTGCTGAACGATTTAGAAGATCAATTTAATTCCGGATTCCGTCCCGCCTGGGCTCGCGTCTGGCATATTTGGCACCTGATGATTCCGCGGCGTGCCATCGATGGCGCGATCGTGTGGGGCCGCGTGTGGCGCCGACACGATGGCCGGCGATGGATTTACAAGCCCATCGTGGATTTCGAAGAGCTATAAATATCGGCGCGGCCGGAATATCGTGGTGCGCCGCATGGTTTAGGTGTGCCGGTTTCGAAAATGCCGTAAAACTGGACCAGGCAACGCGCATCGCGAGCGGAGCGTTGGCCTTTGCCGTTAACCCTTGACCTGGCACTCGCCTCACGTGAACAATGGCGGAGTGCCGATTGCCGCTCGGGGGCTGGCATGAAACGTTTCGACATGATCGTCATGTTTGCGAGCCTTTGGCTGCTCGCCTCGATGGTGCTTGACGTCCTGACCCCACAAGAACTAACGGTTTGCGCGATCGGAGCCGCGCTCGCGCCTGCGACCGCGATATCGGCGCTGCTGTACTGGCTGGAAGTGCCGAGGATCGATTTTGCGGTGTGTTTTTCGGTGCTTTGGATGGTCACCGGGATGGTGCTCGAACTGATCTCGCCAGTACCGCTGTCGCCGTTGATGATCGTTGTGACGATCGTGCCGATGGTGGTCGTGGGGGCTGTCATCAATTTTCAATGCTGGCGGCGTTCGT
This sequence comes from Bradyrhizobium sp., assembly GCF_049519115.1. Classification (GTDB taxonomy): domain Bacteria; phylum Pseudomonadota; class Alphaproteobacteria; order Rhizobiales; family Xanthobacteraceae; genus Bradyrhizobium. Next base: position 17,634 of record NZ_JBEKRB010000043.1, on the reverse strand, counting down.
TCGCGCCAGCCGCGACGAATGTCGAACAGGCTAACTGAAGTTCGTTGCCACATTGCGTCTAGTGGTCCGATTCTAACATTCGCATCCCTTCTCAGCGGGCACCTTTGCGAATGTTAGAATCCAAGGACCACTAGCAAATATGGGTTTCTAGTGAAGTTTTGGATTTGACATTCGCATTGCGAATCCTCGGCTGAGGTGTAGCGAATGTCAAATCCACTCCACTAGCATGAAAAAGGGCGCCATGAGGCGCCCCTTTTGTTTTTGTAAATTCGCCCGCCGACTTACAGCGAGTAGTACATCTCGAACTCGACCGGGTGCGGCGTCATTTCGAAACGTTCCACTTCGGTCATCTTCAGTTCGATATAGGCGTCGATGAAGTCGTCGTCGAACACGCCGCCGTTCTTCAAGAACGCGCGGTCCTTGTCGAGATTTTCGAGCGCCTCGCGAAGCGAGCCGCACACCGTCGGGATCGCCTTGAGTTCTTCCTTCGGCAGATCGTAGAGGTCCTTGTCCATCGCCGGACCCGGATCGATCTTGTTCTTGATGCCGTCGAGGCCCGCCATCAGCATCGCGGCGAAGCCGAGATAGGGATTGGCCATCGGATCGGGGAAACGCACTTCGACGCGCTTGGCCTTCGGGTTCGACGTATAGGGGATGCGGCAGGAGGCCGAGCGGTTGCGCGCGGAGTAGGCGAGCAGCACTGGGGCTTCATAACCCGGCACCAGACGCTTGTAGGAGTTGGTAGAGGGGTTGGTGAAGGCGTTGATTGCTTTGGCGTGCTTGATGATGCCGCCGATGTAATTCAGGCACATCTCGGAGAGGTCGGCATACTTGTTGCCGGCGAACACCGGTTTGCCGTCCTTCCAGATCGACTGGTGGCAGTGCATGCCCGAACCGTTGTCGCCATAGACCGGCTTCGGCATGAAGGTGGCCGTCTTGCCGTAGATATGCGCGACCTGATGGATGCAATATTTGTAGATCTGCATCTGGTCGGCCATCAGCGTCAGCGTGTCGAACTTCATGCCGAGTTCGTGCTGGGCGGAGGCCACTTCGTGGTGATGCTTCTCGACTTTGACGCCCATCTTGGCCATGGCGCCCAACATTTCGGAGCGCATGTCCTGCACCGAGTCCTGCGGAGGCACCGGGAAATAACCGGCCTTGGTGCGGATGCGGTGGCCGAGATTGCCGCCCTCATATTCGGTGTCGGAGTTGATCGGCAGTTCGGAGGAGTCGAGCTTGAAGCCGGTGTTGTAAGGCGTGGTCTGGAAGCGAACGTCGTCGAACACGAAGAATTCGGCTTCGGGGCCGAAGAACACGGTGTCGCCCACGCCCATCGACTTGACCATGGCCTCGGCCTTCTTGGCCATGCCGCGGGGGTCGCGGTTGTAGGGCTCGCCCGTGGTCGGCTCCAGCACGTCGCAGGTTATGACCATGGTGGTCTCGGCGAAGAACGGATCGATCGTGGCGGTGACCGGATCGGGCATCAGGCACATGTCGGATTCATTGATCGCCTTCCAGCCCGCGATCGAGGAGCCGTCGAACATGGTGCCCTCGGCGAAAATATCGTCGTCGATCATGGTGATGTCGAAGGTGACGTGCTGCCACTTGCCGCGCGGATCGGTAAAGCGCAGATCGACGTATTTGACGTCGTTGTCCTTGATCGACTTGAGGACGTCCTTGGCGGTCTTCATGAATCCCCCTTTTGGTGACTGTCTTGGTTTGGGGCCGCAGGACGGCACCCGGCACAAGGTCAATACAATCGGGGGATGCTCAACACAATATCGGAAAAGGCATGAAAATAGGCAGAGCAGCGCTGCCGGAAGGAAATCCGTCCCGCAACAACGGAATATCGTAGGAGATATCTATCGCAGTGGATTTCGCCTAGATCGCGTCGAGCCCGGATTCACCGGTCCGGATGCGGATGGCCTCTTCGATATTGGATACGAAAATCTTGCCGTCGCCGATGCGGCCCGTCTGCGCCGCGCGGCGGATGGCGTCGATCGCGCGCTCCACCAGTTCATCGGAAATAACGATTTCGATCTTCACCTTGGGCAGGAAGTCCACGATGTATTCGGCGCCGCGGTAAAGCTCGGCATGGCCCTTTTGGCGCCCGAAACCCTTGGCTTCGGTGACGGTAATGCCCTGAAGTCCGACTTCCTGCAGCGCTTCTTTAACCTCGTCCAGCTTGAACGGCTTGATGATGGCTTCGATTTTCTTCACAGGTTGCCTCCCGGCACTTTCTAGGGTCTCAAGACGTTCAGGTTTGTTGTCGCGATGGCGCGAATGGTTGGGTCCGCGGGTTGGCTAGACTGAGGTTGGCTCTCTCAAGCTCGCCGATCCGGAACTCGCTTCCTCGAAAGCAGGGTCTATGCCAAATTGTTAAGACGCCCGATTTTGGAATACTATCAATCTTTTAACGGGCACTGGAAGACCATCGGTGAGAATCGACCAATCATAGTGCAGCACTGCAATTAGGCAAATAGGTCAAATGGTGTGCGCCCATCCGGGCTCGGCCGTTTGACAATGCGAAAAGTGCCTTCGAAAAGGGCGTTTTTGTCAGGGGATTGGGCATGGAAGTTCTGACGACCGCCGAGATGGAGCGGGCCGACCGGCTTGCGATCGCGGCCGGCACGCCGGGCTTTTCCCTGATGCTGAGCGCGGGCCAGGCGGTCGCCACCGCAGCGATGGAGCTTGTCGCGGAGGGGCCGATCCTGGTGATCGCCGGTCCCGGCAATAACGGCGGCGATGGCTTTGTCGCCGCGGCTGAACTCGCCGCGCGCGGCCGGGACGTTTCCGTCATCCTATTGTGCGAGCGCGACAGCTTGCAGGGCGATGCGGCCTCCGCCGCGCGTGGCTGGAAATATCCGGTGCTGCCGTTCAACCCCCAGGCGATCGGGAGACCGGCGCTGATCATCGACGCGCTGTTTGGGGCTGGCCTCGACCGGCCGGTCAAGGGCGAGCCGCTGGATATGATCGAGGCGATCAACGCCGACGGTGCGCCGGTTCTCGCCGTCGATCTGCCGAGCGGCATCAATGGCACCACCGGCGCCGTCATGGGCACGGCAGTGCGCGCCATTGAGACCATCACCTTCTTTCGCCGCAAGCCGGCGCATCTGTTGCTGCCGGGACGGCTGAATTGCGGCCGCGTGCGTGTCGCCGATATCGGCATCGATGCGCGCGTGCTGATCGAGATCGCGCCCAAAACCTTCGAGAACATTCCATCGTCCTGGAGCGGCGCGTTTCCGGTCCCGACGATGGAGGGTCACAAGTATAACCGCGGCCATGTCGTCGTGGTGTCCGGCGGGATCGCCGCAGCCGGCGCGGCGCGGCTGTCGGCGCGAGGTGCGTTACGTGCGGGCGCAGGACTGGCGACGCTGGCCACGCCGCGCGAGGCACTGGCGGTCAATGCCTCGGCTTTGACGGCGGTCATGGTTCGACCCATCGACACCGTGGTCGAATTCGCCGAACTGCTGAACGAAAAACGCCTCAACGCCTACGTGATCGGGCCGGGCGCTGGCGTCGGCGAACGCACCGAGAATTTCGTGCTGACGGCGCTCTCAGTGAAGCGGGCGGTGGTGCTGGATGCGGATGCGCTGACGAGTTTTGCCGGCAACCCCGAGCGGTTGTTCGAGGCGATCAAGCGCATCCCGGACGCCCAGGTGGTTTTGACCCCGCATGACGGCGAGTTTCCGCGGCTGTTCAGCGACATCAGCAACAAACATCCATTGCGCTCCAAACTCGAACGGGTGAGGGCGGCGGCCGAGCGCTCCGGCGCGGTGGTGTTGCTGAAAGGGCCGGACACGACGGTGGCTTCGCCGGACGGCCGCGCGACAATCGCCGCCAACGCGCCGCCCTGGCTTGCGACCGCCGGCGCAGGCGACGTGCTGTCGGGTATGATTGCAGGGTTGTTGGCGCAAGGCGTGCCGGCGTTCGAGGCCGCTTCCATCGCGGTCTGGATGCATGGCGAGGCGGCGCAAGAAGCGGGGCCCGGGCTGATCGCGGAGGATTTGCCCGAGACGCTGCCTGCGGTGACGCGCCGTCTCTACGACGAACTGGGCGTCGAATACTGAGCGAGCAGAATTTATTCGACGCTGTACCAGCGCAGGCGCCGCGGCGCTTTCCAATCTGCTTCGACGGCCTCCAACAAAAAGCGTCCGGCAACTTCCGCGGCGAAAGCGATGCGTTGTGTCTGTCCGGCATCGATCGCGATCGTATCGAGCCAGAACGGCTTCCAGCCATCGTCGAGCCGGTCGAGATGCCTGAAATGATGACCGTGTAAATGAAAGACGGATGTCGTTGGTGCGCGGTTGATCAACGATAGCACGACCGCGCGGCCGGCCTTGGTGCGGAAGGCCGGCGGCGTGGTCGCCTTGAACGTATCCGGCGTCAGCCAGTCTTTTGGATCGCCACCGATCGGAAGATCGGTCCGCAGCGCGCTCTTCAGATCAAGCCGCGCGGGCAGGCCGTTCGACGGCAGCGCGGCCGGCGGGGGAAGCGTCTCACGGCGGATCGGCGCTTCGTCCGACGTGACCAGCCCGGCGACAGGCCGTGCCGCTTCGCCGTCATGCATCAGGATCGGCGTGCTGCCCGCCTCCGGCGCCATATCGACAAAAACATCCGCCCGTCCGCCCGGCGCCAGCGCAAACGTGCCGCCGCGTGCCAGAAACGGTTCTGCCGGCTGACTGTCGAGCGCCATGACGGTGACATCATGGTGTTCGATTTTCAACGCGATCACCTGGCGTTGAAGGCCGTTGATGAAGCGCAGCCTGAGACGCTCGCGCCCGCGCGCTTTGATTTCCCGCGTGAGCTTTCCATTCACGGTGTAGACCGAAACTGTCCCCTCGGGATCGAGGCCGGGAGTAATGGCGCTGCCGTCTGGCTTCAGCCGCCAGCCCTCGATCAGGAAAGTCTCGTCGCGATCGACCTGGACCGGTTCGCTCTCGGTGACGATTAGCGGCAGAGCGCGCGTGGCTCGCGCGGCGCCGTCGCCGAGCAAAGCAAGATCGCTGAGATACGTTCCGGCGTGCCGCAACGTGAGTTGGAATGTGTCGCTGGCTGAGGGCGCGAGCGCGGGACGGGCGAGCATTGGTTCGGCTGCTGCTGCGCCATCGAGGCCGCGCCAGTTGAGAAGTGCCGGCACCGGGAGATCGTTGGTCAACGTGATTTCGGGGCGATCGCCGCGCTTGAAACGAAGAGGTTGATCGCCAAGCGACCAGACGGGCGTGGCCGGCTGGCCCTCGCGCAAGTCGAGGACGTCTTCCTTGCAACGCAGCCGGGAGGCCTGTTCGGCATGGGCAGCCTGGTCCGGCCACTGGCAAGCGGCGGCGGCCAGTCCCGCCATCACCGCGCGGCGGTTCGGTCGAAGAATGTGATCTGCCATGTACCTAGTGGTCCGATTCTGACATTTGCATCCCGGTGTGGCTGGCACTTTTGCAAATGTTAGAATCAAAGGACCACTAGCAAATCTAGGTTTCTAGTGGAGTTTGGATTTGACATTCGCTTTACGAAGTTCCGGCCCGGGGATAGCGAATGTCAAATCCACTCCACTAGCGTTGATGCGGACCATTTTCCGCATGATATGGCAAGCGGCAGACGCGAATAGGAAATTGCTGCGAAGCGAAGGCTCATGGTATACGCCGCCCGCGACATGGCGGCCAACCTTGATGCTTCTCTTGCGGGCGTGGCGGAATTGGTAGACGCGCTGGATTTAGGTTCCAGTGACGAAAGTTGTGGGGGTTCGAGTCCCTCCGCCCGCACCACTGTTCATCGCTTTCAACATCCTGCCCGCGCAGCGCCCGTTAAACTTGGGCACGCGCCATGCGAATTTCTCCTCGTGAAATATTCGGGCTACCGAAGGCTGACCTTTCAAAACCATACAACTTGCAGCTGGCGGCGTTCCCGCCAAGCATCGGGTTCTACTTGAGAAACCGGGTTTGCTTAAGGAATGTGAAAGCATGCCGGGACATACTGCCTCAATTTTTAACGACCCCGATTCTGAATGATGGATTTTGAGAATGCCCCCGACGACAGGCTTTTCGCTCGGAATTCGCGGCCGTATCCTTACCCTATTCGGTCTTTGCATCGCCGTTCTGCTCGCGGCCTCGGCCTACGGTTTCTGGCAATATGCGGCGAGCGTTCAGCTCTTTGACCGGGATGTCCGGGCGAGCCAGGCCAACGCCATCGACGTTTTGACGGTCGAGACCAATTTCAAGAAACAAGTGCAGGAGTGGAAGGACACGCTGCTCCGCGGCAAGAAGCCGGAAGCCCTCGACAAACACTGGAGCGCGTTCCAGCAACGTGAGAGCGATGTCCGCGGCGCGACCGAGCGAATGCGCGCGGGCGTCACCGATACGGAAGCCTCGCAACTGATCGGCCAGTTCGTCACGGCTCATCAGCAGATGGGCGAGGCCTACCGGCGCGGACTTCAGGCTTTCAAGGATCGTGGCTTTGACTCCGCCGTCGGCGATGCGGCGGTGGCCGGTATCGATCGCGCGCCGACTGAGCTTCTGGGCAAAGCCAAAGCACGCTTCATTGCGGTTGCCGATCAGGACGCAAGGCTCGCTTCCGAAGGCGCACAGCGGACCGGCTGGATGGTCACCTGGCTACTCGCGTTCTCGGCGGTCGCAGGCGCCGTGATTTTCATGGTGGCGGTGAGCCGGACCATCTCGCGGCCCTTGATGGGCGTTGTCGGCAGTATCGGCGAACTGGCGGAAGGCAACACCGCCACGAACGTCCCCGGACAGGAACGAAGCGACGAAATCGGGAAGGTGGCTTCCGCCATCCAGATCCTGAAAGAGAAGATGGTCCAGGCCGAGCGCATGAAGACCGATCAGGCGAAGTCCGAGCTGCGCGCGGCCGAGCAACGCAAGTCGGATATGCTGAAGCTCGCCGACGATTTCGAAAATGCGGTCGGCCAGATCGTCGAAGCCGTCTCAACAGCCTCCAAGGAACTCGAGTGCTCGGCAGGTTCGCTGGCAAGCACTGCCGAACGCGCCCAGGAACTCAGTACGACGGTGGCCGCGTCCTCGGAAGAGGCCTCAAGCAACGTTCAGTCGGTCTCTGCCGCAACGGAAGAGCTGTCGTCCTCCGTCGGTGAGATCGGCCGGCAGATCAACGAGACCGCGCGGATTGCGAGTGAAGCCGTCGCGGAGGCGCAGGCCACGACCGAGCATGTCAGCGGGCTTTCCAAGGCCGCAAGCCGCATCGGCGACGTCGTCGAACTGATCAACACCATTGCCGGCCAGACCAATCTCCTGGCGCTCAACGCCACCATCGAGGCGGCCCGCGCTGGTGAGGCGGGCCGGGGGTTTGCGGTCGTCGCCTCCGAGGTCAAGGCTCTGGCTGAACAGACCTCGAAAGCGACCGGCGAAATCGGCCAGCAGATTGCCGACATTCAAGCCGCAACCCGGCAGTCGGCCGGCGCGATCGGCCAGATCAGCGCCACCATTGAACGGCTGTCGGGGATTTCGGCGACGATCGCAGCCTCGGTCGAGCAGCAGGGGGCGGCCACGCGGGAAATCTCGCGCAATGTGCAGCAGGCGGCATCGGGCACCCAGCGGGTGTCGGCAAGCATCGTCGACGTCCAGCGTGGCGCCAACGAAACCGGGTCGGCTTCCTCGCAGGTGCTGTCGTCGGCACGCGCACTCACCAGCGAAAGCCACCGGCTGAAGTCGGAAATGGGCCGGTTCCTCGGAACCGTGCGGTCCGCCTAGTGCCCTCTTTCCGAAGTTCGTGAAACGTCGCAGCACTCTCTTGCGCGAACTTCGGAAAGCAAAGGGCACTAGCAAATTTGTGATTCTAGTACCGCTTTCGATCTGAAGTCCCTGGAAGAACTCGCCGCTTGCAGTGCAGGGACTTCAGATCGGCGGTACTAGCGATCATCGTCGTTCATCGCCACATCCCGACCCAGGCCCATTTTGAGCCCCGGCCCCTTCGGGAACTGTTGATCTCGCACCGCCATTGGGTTACGAGCGTCAACCCATCGCCTTGAGCCGCCGGTTGCTTGGGAGCCTTACGACCTCGAGCGCCGGGCCGCCAAGATAAGGCAAGAATTTCAAAGGGTTCTGGAAGTCATCGAAATCGCCGGCGCAAGGCATGACGCCATGCGCTACCAAATACAAGCCGTCCGGCGTTTGGCCGGACCTCGTTAGAAGAAGATTGAAGCCATGCAGGTAACGGAAACGGTCGCCGAGGGATTAAAGCACGAGTTTCAGATCAGCGTTCCCGCGGCTGATCTCGATGCCAAGGCCGATGCGCGTCTGGTGGAATTGAAGGACAAGGTCCGCCTGAACGGTTTCCGTCCGGGTAAAGTCCCGGTCAGCCACCTCAAGAAGGTCTACGGCCGCTCGGTGATGGCGGAGACCATCGACCAGACCATTCGCGATACCAATTCGCAGCTCTTCACCGATCGCGGCTTCCGCCTCGCTACCGAGCCCAAGATTACGATGCCGACCGAGGGGAAAGAGGTCGAGGAATTGCTGTCGGGCAAATCCGATCTCACCTACACGGTTGCGATCGAGGTGGTGCCGGCGATTGCCCTGGCTGACTTCAAGAGCTTCAAGGTCGAGAAGCCGGTCGCCGAAGTCACCGACGTCGAGGTCGAGGATGCCGTCAAGCGCATCGCCGATCAGAACAAGACCTTTGCCGCCAAGGGTGACGGCGCCAAGGCCGAAAACGGCGACCGCGTTACCGTCTCGTTCAAGGGGACGATCGAGGGCGTGGCGTTCGAGGGCGGCACCGCCGAGAACATCCCCGTGACCATCGGCTCCAACACCTTCATTCCCGGCTTCGAAGAACAACTAGTCGGCATCGCGCCCGGCGAAACCCGTGTCCTGAAGGTCACGTTCCCCGCGAGCTACGGCAATACGGAACTCGCCGGCAAGCCGGCCGAGTTCGAAACCACGGCGTCCCTGATCGAGGCGCCGCAGGAGCCCGTCATCGACGACGAGTTTGCCAAGACGCTTGGTCTGGATTCGCTCGACAAGCTCAAGGACGCGGCGCGCGAGCGGATCACGGCTGAATTTGCCGGCGCCACGCGTCAGCGCGTCAAGCGCATCCTGCTCGATCGCCTCGACGAAACCCACCGCTTCGAGGCGCCGCCGTCTCTGGTCGACCAGGAATTCGAGTTGATGTGGAACTCGATCAAGTCGGAGATGGAGTCCAGCGGCAAGACCTTTGCCGACGAAGACACGACGGAAGAGGCGGCGAAAGAGGAATACCGCAAGATCGCCGATCGCCGCGTTCGGCTTGGCCTGGTGCTCTCCGAAATCGGTGAGAAAAACAAGATCACGGTCACCGACGATGAAGTCGGCCGCGCGGTGATCGAGCGGGCCCGTCAGATGCCGGGCCGTGAAAAGGAAGTCTGGGACTTCTATCGCAACAACGCCAATGCGTTGGCCCAGCTTCGTGCGCCAATCTATGAAGACAAGGTGGTCGACTTCATTCTTGAGCTCGCCAACGTCACCGAAAAGAAGGTTTCGCGTGAAGAGCTTTACAAGGATGACGAGGCCGAGAAGAGCGCCGCTTAGTCTTTTGTTTTGACGCGTTTTCTACCGCAGATTAAGTCTACGCAATCTGCGTAAACTTGATTGCTATGCGAACCGGTTTCCACTTCGCTCGAAAACGCTATAGGCCCTTGTAAGTCCAGCGTTAAGGTTGAGACGCGAAAGCGCCTCCGCCACGCGGCGGGCAGCTTTGCGTGCCTGCCAGAATCAGCTTCAAGTGCGCCAGCTGAACTAGGGGCTCTGCCCGGTCTTGTGGCCGGGTGGGCTGGTCTTGTGGCCGGAAAACCCTAGCCTATCTTGTCAATTATCTTTACCACGTCCTGCATCACGGAACGCTCCTCCGCTCTTGCGATTTCGGTTCGTATCGCCCCGCCGACGGATGTTCGTTTCCTGCCAACCTTTGGGTGACTAATGCGCGATCCCGTTGAAACCTACATGAACCTCGTGCCGATGGTGGTCGAACAGACCAACCGCGGCGAACGGGCGTACGACATTTTCTCGCGCCTCCTCAAAGAACGGATCATCTTCGTCACCGGCCCGGTTGAGGACGGCATGGCCACGCTGACCGTGGCGCAGCTTCTGTTTCTCGAAGCCGAGAATCCGAAGAAGGAAATCTCGATGTACATCAACTCGCCCGGCGGCGTGGTGACTTCGGGACTGGCGATTTACGACACCATGCAATTCATTCGCCCGCCGGTATCGACGCTCTGTACGGGGCAGGCGGCCTCGATGGGCTCGCTCTTGCTCGCCGCCGGCGAGAAGGACATGCGTTTTTCGCTGCCGAATTCGCGCATCATGGTGCATCAGCCCTCCGGCGGCTTCCAGGGCCAGGCCACCGACATCATGCTGCACGCCCAGGAGATCCTGAACCTGAAGAAGCGGCTCAACGAGATCTACGTCAAGCACACCGGCCAGACCTTCAAGGCGATCGAGGACGCGCTGGAGCGCGACAAGTTCCTGACCGCGGATGACGCCAAGGCGTTCGGCCTGGTCGACAAGGTAATCGACAAACGTGCCGAAGAACCCGCTCCCGCCAAGACAAGCTGACGAGAGACAAGGTGACGAGACAACCTGACAGGCAACTTGTTCAGGCCGGCGAATTGGTTGATCTGGCGTTAACGATTGCTTGATTGCGGAAAGGTCCCGAAGCGGTCCTTTTTGGCGCCGTTCGGGATGAAAGTTCCGCTTTCGTCCGGGCTTTTCGGCGTGGCAATCGCGCAACGTTTTGTCGATTTCGGCTGATAATTCACCGATGAAAGCGCAAATCACGGTATTGTCACGGATATTCAGTGACCCGCGAATTAGCGAATTCTTGATAGTCGGGTGCGAGCATGGTTGGCTAGGTCTCACTGGGTATGCTTGCATGGGATTCGAGTGATCGCGATTCTCGCGGACAATCTGGGAATAGGGTCTTTTTTGGTACGAATTTTGCTCTATTTACAAACTCTTGGACTTTTCAGAAGTCGGGGCCGGTAACCACCGGGAATAGGGCGGGCGTGCTGGAACGAACTGCGGACGGAGATAAGAATGAGTAAGGTTGGCGCCAGCGACTCCAAGAACACGCTGTATTGCTCGTTCTGCGGCAAGAGCCAGCACGAAGTTCGCAAGCTGATCGCGGGTCCGACCGTCTTCATCTGCGACGAATGCGTCGAGCTCTGCATGGACATCATTCGTGAGGAAAACAAATCCTCGCTGGTGAAGTCGCGCGACGGCATTCCGACCCCGAAGGAAATCTGCAAGGTTCTGGACGACTACGTGATCGGCCAGAGCCATGCCAAGAAGGTGCTCTCGGTCGCCGTCCACAACCACTACAAGCGGCTCAACCATCAGACCAAGCACAACGATGTCGAGCTCGCGAAGTCGAACATCCTGCTGATCGGACCGACGGGTTCGGGCAAGACGCTGCTGGCGCAGACGCTGGCGCGTATCCTCGATGTGCCCTTTACGATGGCGGACGCCACCACGCTGACCGAAGCCGGTTACGTCGGTGAGGACGTCGAGAACATCATTCTGAAGCTGTTGCAGTCGGCCGACTACAATGTCGAGCGCGCCCAGCGCGGCATCGTCTACATCGACGAAATCGACAAGATCAGCCGCAAGTCCGACAATCCCTCGATCACCCGCGACGTCTCGGGCGAGGGTGTGCAACAGGCGTTGCTGAAGATCATGGAAGGCACGGTGGCTTCGGTTCCTCCGCAAGGTGGCCGCAAGCATCCGCAGCAGGAGTTCCTGCAGGTCGACACCACCAACATCCTGTTCATCTGCGGCGGCGCGTTCTCCGGGCTTGAGAAGATCATCTCGGCGCGCGGCCGTTCGACCTCGATCGGCTTTGCCGCGCAGGTGCTGGCGCCGGAAGACCGCCGTACCGGCGAAATCTTCCGCCATGTCGAGCCGGAAGATCTGCTGAAGTATGGCCTGATCCCGGAATTCGTCGGCCGTTTGCCGGTTGTGGCGACGCTGGAAGATCTCGACGAGGCTTCGCTGAAGAAGATCCTTACCGATCCGAAGAACGCGCTGGTGAAGCAGTATCAGCGCCTGTTCGAGATGGAGAATATCGAACTGACCTTCGCCGACGAGGCGCTTGGAGCGGTCGCCCGCAAGGCGATCGAACGCAAAACCGGCGCGCGGGGCCTTCGCTCGATCCTCGAAAGCATCCTGCTTGAGACCATGTTCGATCTTCCCGGTCTGGAAGGTGTCGAAGAGGTCGTGATCTCGCGCGAAGTTGTGGAAGGAACGGCGCGTCCGCTCTACATCTATGCCGACCGTTCCGACCGGGCGGTGGAGAGCAGCGCCAGCGCCTAAAGACTCTTCCAAGCGCGATGGCTTATCACCATCGCGCTTTAGTTCGTTGTTTGCGCATGGTCTTTTTGGAAAGACGCGACAGGCTTTTCCGGATCATGTGCCTGGCGTCTGAAAATGGCGTATCGCTGTGGCTGCCGAGCCTTTCGGCGGCTGTTTTGTATCATCGTGAAAGCCGTGTTTAGCCCTGTGTAATAGGGGTTTTCGGCGACTTGACACCCCCCCAGTCGATAGCCACCTAATGTCACTGGCGGCGTGACATCACCTTCAAGATTCGCGTCCTCAATAGACCGGAAGAGGCGGCCTCATCGGGCCTCACGGTTCCGGCATATCTGGCACCTTGTGGCCGTTGCGCTTGTTTGCGGATGGCGTGCAAGGGGGCACAACAAAAGGAAAAGGCCATGACCACCCCGAAACCCCGGCCATCAATCACTCACGGCGAAAGCCACGCGTATCCGGTGCTTCCGCTGCGCGACATCGTCGTCTTCCCGCACATGATCGTGCCGCTGTTCGTCGGCCGCGAGAAGTCGATCCGCGCCCTTGAAGAGGTGATGAAGAACGATGCGCTGATCATGCTGGCGACGCAGAAGAACGCGTCGGACGATGATCCGGCGCCGGATTCCATTTACGAAACCGGTACGCTTGCCAGCGTCCTGCAGCTTCTGAAATTGCCCGACGGCACCGTCAAGGTGCTGGTGGAAGGGCTAGAGCGCGCGCGCGTCGAGAAATACACCGAGCGGAGCGAGTATTACGAAGCGACCGCGGTTGCGCTCGCCGATACAGACGCGACTTCCGTCGAAGCCGAGGCGCTCGCGCGCTCGGTCGTGTCGGATTTCGAGAGCTATGTGAAGCTCAACAAGAAGATTTCCGCCGAGGTCGTCGGCGTCGTGCAGGCGATCACGGATTTCGCCAAGCTCGGCGATACCGTCGCTTCGCATCTGGCTGTCAAGATTGCCGATCGTCAGGCGATCCTGGAAACGCTGTCGGTCACCGCGCGCCTTGAGAAGGTGCTCGGCCTGATGGAGAGCGAGATCTCCGTGCTCCAGGTCGAGAAGCGCATCCGCTCGCGCGTCAAGCGCCAGATGGAGAAGACCCAGCGCGAGTATTATCTCAACGAGCAGATGAAGGCGATTCAGAAGGAACTGGGCGACGACGAGGGCCGGGACGAACTCGCCGATCTCGAGGAGAAGATCAACAAGACCAAGCTCTCCAAGGAAGCGCGAGAGAAGGCGCAGCACGAACTGAAGAAGCTGCGTCAGATGTCGCCGATGTCGGCGGAAGCCACCGTCGTGCGCAACTATCTCGACTGGCTGCTCTCGATTCCGTGGAACAAGAAGTCCAAGGTCAAGAAGGATCTGGTGGCCGCCCAGGAAGTGCTGGACAGCGATCACTACGGTCTTGAGAAGGTCAAGGACCGCATCGTCGAGTATCTCGCCGTGCAGTCGCGCGCCAACAAGCTGACCGGCCCGATCCTGTGTCTGGTCGGCCCTCCTGGCGTCGGCAAGACTTCGCTCGGCAAGTCGATCGCCAAGGCCACGGGACGTGAATTCGTCCGCGTGTCGCTCGGCGGCGTGCGCGACGAGGCCGAAATCCGCGGCCACCGGAGGACCTATATCGGCTCAATGCCGGGCAAGGTCATTCAGTCGATGCGCAAGGCCAAGACCTCGAACCCGCTGTTCCTGCTGGACGAGATCGACAAGATGGGCGCCGATTTCCGCGGCGATCCGTCGTCGGCTTTGCTTGAGGTTCTCGACCCCGAGCAGAACTCGACCTTCAACGACCACTACCTGGAGGTCGATTACGACCTGTCCAACGTGATGTTCATCACGACCGCGAATACGCTCAATATTCCCGGCCCGCTGATGGACCGCATGGAGATCATCCGGATCGCCGGCTACACCGAGAACGAGAAGGTCGAGATCGCGCGCAAGCACCTGATCCCGAACGCGATCTCCAAGCACGGTCTGGACGCCAAGGAATGGTCGATCGACGACGACGCGCTTCTCCTGATGATCCGCCGCTACACCCGCGAAGCGGGCGTTCGGAATCTGGAGCGCGAGCTTTCGACACTCGCCCGCAAGGCGGTGAAGGAGCTGATGATCTCGAAGAAGAAGTCGGTCAAGGTCACCGAGAAGACGCTCGAGGATTTCCTCGGCGTGCCGAAATATCGTTACGGCGAGATCGAGACCGACGACCAGGTCGGCATCGTCACGGGCCTTGCCTGGACCGATGTCGGTGGCGAGCTGCTCACGATCGAAGGCGTGATGATGCCCGGCAAGGGCAAGATGACGGTCACGGGCAACCTGCGCGACGTGATGAAGGAATCGATCTCGGCGGCGGCGTCCTACGTCCGCTCGCGGGCGATCACCTATGGCATCGAGCCACCGCTGTTCGACCGGCGCGACATCCACGTCCATGTTCCGGAAGGGGCGACCCCGAAGGATGGACCGTCGGCCGGCGTGGCGATGGCAACGGCCATCATTTCGGTGATGACCGGCATCCCGGTTCGGCATGAGGTCGCCATGACCGGCGAAATCACGCTGCGCGGACGGGTGCTTCCGATCGGCGGCTTGAAGGAGAAGCTGCTCGCGGCCGCGCGCGGCGGCATCAAGACGGTGTTGATCCCGGAAGACAACGCCAAGGATCTCACGGAGATTTCCGATGCGATCAAGGGCGGGATGAACATCATTCCGGTGGCCCGGCTCGACGAGGTTGTCTCCAGGGCGCTGGTACGGACCCCCGTGCCGATCGTCTGGGAAGAGGACTCCGCCAAGGTGCCGGTGACCAACCCGGACGCCGGCGACGAGGCCCCGGGCGGTCTGACCGCTCACTGACGCGAAAAAGTCATTGGATCAATAAACGGCGCCTTCGGGCGCCGTTTTTTTGCCCGCTATCCAACGCGATGCGGCTGTGTCGGACCTTGCACGGATGGGCCTGGCGAGGCTAAACACAGGGCCATGGGCGGCTAGCTCAGCTGGTTAGAGCATCTCGTTTACACCGCGATGCCTTTGAGACAGTTTGCGGCAGGTTTTCGATGGTTGCCGGTGTACGCCCATGATACCGCCCATGAAACCCATGGGCACGGCCGCGCGGTTAGCTCAGCGGTAGAGCAGGTGCTTTACACGCATCTGGTCGGGAGTTCGATCCTCTCACCGCGCACCATCTTCCTCGGTTGAGCCGGGGCGAACTGGCTAAGTGATCACGGCGATTCCCTGCGAATCCTTGCCGCCCTCGACGTAGGCATACGATCTGCCACAGCCCGGAGGAGGGCAATGAAGGCCGTGCGGATTTAGATGCCCACTTACCAAAAAGACCCGGCCACAGCATGGGCATGTGAATGCGGCGTTGTTGCCATACCAAAAGGAATCCTTTTCGCCGTTGTCCGATTTCAAATGACGTTTAGGCATCGCGGCACCAATCGTCGGCCATCTTCATTTTGAATCAGGAACGAAAACGAGAGACGTAGTGAACTTCGGGCCAAGCAGGCCACGAAGATACATAGTCGTGTCTTTGTAGATGTATCCGCCCGCGACCCTCATTCGATGAACAATCGAAGCGTACCCGTCGATCGGGCCGTCTTTGCTGATCTCTTCCCAGCGATGCTCGCTTGGCATAGTCGCCCTCCCAAGGCTGCCGCTGTTCAAGCCGTCTCCCGACTCCGCATTCCAGCGAACACGCGGCGGAATCCGTCGCGGATGAAATGCTTGTAGTGCTTCTTGATGATGGCCTCGCTCACGCCGCAATACTCGCTGACGTCGGAGGCTGGGATTCCTTTCCAGAGCATCCATGAGATCGCGGCGTGACGCAGGGTATGTTGCAGGACATCGTCGCCAAGTCCGGCGTTGGTGCGCAGCGTCTCCCAGCCGCGCTTGATGCGCTTGATGGGCTTGCCGTTGTACTCAATGACCGAGTGATTGCTGATGCCAATGCGCTTCCAGCGTCGGATATGGGCGAGGAGGCCGGGATAAAGCTCGACGGTTGGTTGCCGCTTGTTGTTCTCTTTCCGGCCCATCGGCTTGCGATGGAAGAGCCCGGTATCGACGTCGACATAACCGCGACCGATGGTCGGCATCAGAGCCGCGCCGCAAACGGCTCCGGCGCGGCTGCCGGTGTAAAGCTGGCCAGAATGAACCGAGCAATGTGTTTTTGGGTATATCGGCCTTCGCCGCCGCCGCGATTGGTTTGCCGGGCGCGCCATGCCGTCCAAACAAGCTTGGCGACGTCGTCCCGCGTGAGGTTTCTCTCGCGTGCCAATGGCGCATCCGGCAACACCGGCCGGAAGAGCATGTTCACGCCGCCGACTTTGTCCTGATTGTAGAAGTTGATGGCGGCGGCCAAGTCTTCCAGATCGCGCCGCGCGGCCGAGGAGAAGCCGCGCTTGTCGACATATCGGCGCTGGAGATCGCCGGTCAACTGGCCGATGGTGTACGCGCCGAAAAAGTCGTTGAGATTGTCGAGCCGCTTCTTGATGGCTTTCGGTCGGGGCAAGTTATCGCGCAAGACGCGGTCGGTATAGTAGACAACAAGCGCGTCGGCCACCATTACCTGATTGGGATTACCTCCGCGCGCGGCTTTCGGGTCGTGCTTTTGCGCGACGTAGTCGGCGAGGGCTCTTTCGGCTCCTTCAGGATCGCCCTGGCCGCAGCCTGTGCTGACTTCCCGGCCTCCGTCGAGGATGACCCAGATGGCGGCTCTATCGGCGCGGCCTGGTCGGAGCCAGAGGCGAGTGGTTTTGCGTGGACGCGGCATCGGTGTCTCATCTCCCTAATGTCCGCTAGCGTCGTAAACACTTTGCCCGCTATCTTCTCGATTGTGAGCAACTTTGCACGAGCATACCGACCCAGCGTGTCGCCGGATACCGACCCATCCGGAAAAGCAATGCGAGCCGCCGTGGAAAGTCTGAGCGGCGTCGTGTCCGCGATCACCTCGCGCGGTGGTGGTTCGAAGCACTCTGGGTAACTACGCTTAGTCATACGGAAACCCGGGAATCCGTCAAGTCAGCTTACGCTGCGGCCAAACATGGAGGGCGCGCTCTGTTGCTACAAGCGACCGCCGCGCTCCGCCTGCGTCTTGCGGATGTTGATGCGGTGATGGCGGTAACATCTTCGGCAACAACGGCTCCATCACCGGCGCCATGAATGCCTGGCCACGGAATCGAGCGAGCGAGATCAACCCGGGTGCAGCGGACAGGGGTGCGACTCATCTTGCCCTCGGCCCCCACCATCTTTTGCCCTGCCAGTCGACCTTAAGCCGGTGCCAGCCGAGCGTTTCGAGGACGGCCGCGATGCGTCGCTGGTCGGCGGTGCCGATCCGCGGCGTTTCGATGAAGAGC
>NZ_JBEKRB010000042.1:0-54498 GCF_049519115.1 Bradyrhizobium sp. | reverse complement strand
ATCTCAAGGGCCGCGAAGGCGACCGCATCAACGCTGTGCTCGCCGCCGCTGGCCACAATTTCAGCTTGCTACTGCGCTGGTTCCGGCAATTTTTGCGCGTCCTGCTACTGATCTTCGGTCAGACCCTCGCACCGCCGCGCCTCGCATAACCCGTCGCTCCGAGTTCTTCACAACCGACTAGACATCCCACAAATACAGGCATTGCCACGGCAAGTACGCGTGAGAGCCGAGGCGCTCACGCCGTCATCCTTCGACGACGGCGAGATAGGTTCGTCAATTTTCACCGCGCTATCTTCAGCAGCGGAATACTGTTCGGATCGGGCGGCGCCGCCATCTGCCGCAAATATGCGTAGATGTCGGCGGCGTCGCTGTCGGAAAGCACGGCCGCCTCGTAAGGCGGCATCTGATTGGCGGGATGACGGAGCTGATTGAGGAAGCCGTCGAAGGCAAATTCCGTGCGTGACACCCGCGGGCCCGTCATGGGCGCGCCTTGCCCTGCCAGGCCATGGCATTGATAGCAGCCGACTTCGCGATAGATCGTCTTGCCGTGCTCGGCGTTGCCCGAAGGCACCGGCGCTTGTTGGGCCGAGGCCGATCCGATCGTCAGCGTCAGGGCCAGGAGCGTGAGGCTGGACTGCTTCATGGCATGCTCCTCATCGCGGCTGCGTGATGACGTCGATCAGGACGGGCTGACCGGCTTTCACCGCGGCGATGCCCTTGCGGAAGGCGTCGGCGAGATCGTTCGGGTCCTCGATCGGCCCGATGCCGAGCGCGCCATAGCCCATTGCGATCTTCGCATAATCGATGTTCGGGTTGTCGATGGTCGTGCCGATCGGCGCCGTGCGTATGTCGCGATTGTGCCGGTTCGCCATGCGCTGGACGTGCATGATCTCCTGATGATAGGCGCGGTTGTTCTGGATGATGGTCAGGTAGGGAATGTTATGGTGGGCGGCGGTCCACAGCGTATGCGGCGCCATGTTGAACTCGCCGTCGCCGCAGACATTGATCACGACGCGGCCGCCGCCGGCGTCGCGATGCGCAAGTGCTGCGCCTAATGCTGCGACCGGCTGATAGCCAACGCCGTAAGCGCCCGAGCCGCCGATGAAACGATAGTGTTTTTCCAGCGGCCACAGCCGGTGCGGCCATCGCGACGAGAAGTCGCCGTCGGCGACCAGCGCCCAGTCTTCTTTTTGCACCTGTCCCCACAGCTCCATGTAAAGCCGCGCCGTGGAGATCGGCTTTGCGTCCCATGCGAATGTTGCTTCGGTTCGCGCGCGTTCGAAGGCGCCGCGATAGGCCAGACGCAGCTTCTCGCCGCGCATCTCGTTGGCGCTTTTGCTGTTGGAGGAAGCCTCTCGCTGCACGGCCTCGATCAGGAAGGGCAGCGTCGTTTGCGCGTCCGCGGTGATGTTGAGATCGGCTCCGACATAACGCTGAAAATCCTGGTAGTTCGCATGCATCAGCAGGTCGTGCGTCGAGATGCTGATGACTTTCACGCCCGGCTTGACCCTCGGCGAGTCCGTGCGCTCGATCTGATCGCGCATGGTGTTGAGCTGGCCGAACAGATCGACCGGCTCGAGCGACAGGATGCAGTCGGCCTGCGCGATCAAGGTTCCTGCGCGCTCAGACTGGCAAAGGTAATGCGTGTTCGGCATGTTCATGCGCGCGCGGTTGTCGATCACCGGCGCCTGTAATAACTCGGCCAATCGCACCAGGTCGTCCATGGCGCTTTGCGAACGCGCGTAGCGATCGGCGATGATCACAGGCGATTCGGCGGCCACCAGCATTTTCGCGGCTTCACGCAGCGCGTTCGGATCGCCCGCGGTTTGCGAGGCCATGGTCAGACGGGGAATTTTGAGCTTGCGCGCCTCGCGCTCCTCGAGCGGATCTTCCTGAAGCTTACCGTCGGCGACGATAAACACCGGCCCCGGCGGCTGCGCGCAGGAAAGCGCATAGCCGCGCACGGCCGACTCGGCGAAATGCTGCAGGGACATCGGATAGTCGTCCCATTTGACGAAGTCGCGTACGGTCGCCGCGCCATCTTGCACGCTGTGGAACCATTCGACGCCGGGCCGCCGCTCGGTGAGCGGGCCGGCATTGCCGGTAAAGAGCAGCATCGGAACACGGTCGCAGTAGGCGTTGTAGATCGCCATCGAGGCGTGCTGCGTGCCGACGGTGCCGTGCATGATCGCGGCCATCGGCTTGCCGGCCACCTTGGCGTAGCCATGTGCCATTCCGACCGAGACTTCCTCGTGCAGGCAGGTCAGCCACTCGGGCTTCTTGTTCGCCCCGTAATTGATGAAGCTTTCCTGCAAGGCGCGGAAGGTCGAGCCGGGACAGGACGCGATGTAGTCGAGGTTGAGCGTCTTGCAGACGTCGACCATGAAGTCGGAACCGGTCTTTTCGGTCGTTAGACGTTCGACCTCCGGCGGCCGGTCGCGCTCTTTGGCCTGCGCCGCGGCGGTCGGCGTTGGAGCATTGGCTTTCGCCGGTTGGGAAGCCTGCGCGGCGGCAGTTCGGGGAACGGCTACGGTGGCTCCGCCGGCCGCGACCACACCTTTCAGGAACCTGCGGCGGTGCAGGCCTGACGTTTCCGATCTGGCCATAAGCCTTCTCCCGTTTTTTCGACCGGCCATCGGCGAGGATGGTCCGGCGTTCTTATTCGTTGGGGAGAGACTAAAGCATGATCCGGAAAAGGGGGAAGCGGTTTTTCCTCGCGACAAACGCGAACGCGTTTGCGCGGAGATCATGCGTGAAAGACAGCCCGAAAGCGCGATCGTGATAATCGTGCCTTGATTGGCGTACTTGTGGTTTATTTGCCCGCCGAGAAGCGGCTCTCGAACGAGTTCGCCGACACGACCGGCTGGGCGCCGGCCACAAGGCTGTTCGAAGCGGCGGGCGCAGCCGCAGGAGTATCAGCTGCGGTGTCGGTCACGGGCTTGAGTGCCGGCTTGGCGGAAGCCTGTTTGGTGTCCGCCTTCGCCGGCTTTGGCTTGGCGTCGGCGACCTTGGGTTTGGCCGGAGTTGTTGTCGGCTGCGGGGTCGCGGTGGCGGTCGTGTCGGCCGCCGCGTTGCCGCCAAGGCCGACCTTGCGGGCGAGGCTGGAGAAGAAACCTTCAGACTCGCCATTTTGCGCCGGGGCTGCAGATTGTGCCGCCGGGGCGGCAGAAGCCACGCGCGTCGATGAGGCGGTCGTCGAGGGGGCGCGTCCCAGTGAGGCCGCCAGAGGTTCACTCGGCGAGGTCACAGGCCCGCGCGGCGGATTGACGGTGTCTGGAATGGTGCCGGGCGCCTTCTCCTCGGTCGCAGCGAACAGCGACGGACCCGGACCCGCTTCCGAAAGGCCGGTGTTACCGTTGGGGACTCTGGCGGCGAATACCCGGTGCATGCCGCCGTCGATGCCGGTGTTCAGTTGAGCTACCGGCGTCCCCTTCGCGACCAGCTTGGCGAATTCGGCGTCATCGGCTTGCTGCTTTTCACGCACCGCGTCGGCGACTTCGTCCGGCACCACATAAACGGGGCATTTGGCCGAAGCGTCAAAAACCGGCTCGCGCTTGGCGTCGGGCGCCTTTACGGCATCGAACACGTATTTCTTTTCGCAGAAATCGACCTTCGGCTCCTGCCGCGTCACCTCGAAATGATCGTTGCCTTCCTTGATCATCTTCCAGAACGCCATGTGCGGACTGTTGCGATGCCGCGCCATGTTCATCGCCGTCATGTGGAACGGGTAGGCCTGGAACTGGAATGATTTCTGGCCGCCGAAAAACGACTCGCGACCAAGCGAATAGATTTCCGCGATCTGTTCGTCGGTCATCGCGTAGCAGCCGCGCGACGAGCAGTCGCCATGGACCATCAGCTCCGAGCCGGTATGTCCGAGCGATCGGTCATACGCGTTCGGATAGCCGGTATTGAAAGAGAGGTAGTAGGCCGACGTCGGGTTCATCTGCGCCGGCGAGATCGCATAGAAGCCTTCCGGCGCCTGGCGGTCGCCTTCCCGGACCTTCGGTCCGAGATCGCCGGACCAGCGGCAGATCGGATAGGTCTTCAACAGCGCGAAGCGGCCAGTGCGGTCCTGCTTCCAGACCTCGAGCTCGGCCTCTTGTTTGAACAGCCGGACCAGGATCGGCGATTGCAGATCCATGTTCTTTTCGACCATCGCCGCGAGCAGCTTGGGCGGGACGGGCTGGTTGGCCTTGGCATTGGTGGCCAGCGAACCGATCTCGTCGCTATTGCAGCCCGCCAGCAGCACAGCTGCCGACAGCGCAACAGACGTCATGAGCGCGCGAACCAATGAGCGGCCGGTCAATGCAAAGCTCCACACCCAACGGGCAATTCTCGCACCCCAAACCAGCGTCGACGCCCTGAAGCCATTAAGTAAAATATTATCCTTAAAGCCCCCGTCGTCGCAAGCCGCGACTGGCCGCGCGACCCGTGCTCACTCGGGCGTGGTGAATCAAATTTAAACAAGCGGCTGAAGGCCCAATTGGGGCCGAGATGGCGGAAATGGGAAAAAAATGGGGCAGCGGAACACGCTTCCGATTCGGTAAAAGCGGCCTTCAGAACGGTTTTCGGCCGATATCGAGGAATTTCTGCCGTCGTTGCTTGCGGATGGCGTCGGCGTCGAGCTGCGCGAGGCCGCCGAACGCCTGGGCGATGGCCTCGCCGGTAGCCGCAATCATGGCGGCGGGATCGCGGTGAGCGCCCCCGACCGGCTCTTTCAGGATCTGGTCGATCACGCCGAATCGCAGCATGTCCTGGGCGGTGATCTTCATATTGGTTGCCGCCTCCTGGGCCTTGGTCCCGTCGCGCCACAGGATCGAGGAGGCCGCTTCCGGCGAAATCACACTATAGATCGCATGCTCGAACATCAGTACGCGGTTGGCCGTCGTGATGGCGATGGCGCCGCCGGACATTCCCTCGCCGGTGATGATCGCGATATTCGGTACGCCAAGCGACAGGCAGGCGTCGGTCGAGCGTGCAATAGCCTCCGCCTGTCCGCGTTCCTCGGCACCGATGCCGGGATAGGCGCCGGCGGAATCGACGATCGACAGCACGGGAATGCCGAAGCGATCCGCCATCTCCATCAGCCGCACCGCCTTGCGGTAGCCCTCGGGGCGCGCCATGCCGAAATTATGCTTGATGCGGGAGTCGGTGCTGGCGCCTTTCTCCTGGCCAATCACGCAAATGCTCTCGCCCCGGAAGCGTCCAAAGCCGCCAACGAGTGCCTCATCCTCGGCGAACTTGCGGTCGCCCGCGAGCGGCGTGAACTCGGCGATGAGACCGGCGATGAAATCGGTGAAGTGCGGCCGCTGCGGATGGCGCGCCACCAGCGTCTTCTGCCACGGCGTCAAATTGGCGTAGAGGTCACCAAGCGCCTGCGCAGCCTTTTCCTCGATCCGGGTGATCTCCTCGCCGATGTCGCTGCCCGATGCCGCAAGCACGCGCAACTCGTCGATCTTGGAATCGAGTTCGGCGACGGATTTTTCGAAATCGAGATAGCTGCGCATGTGATCCGGCATCAAATCAATATAGGGGCGAAGCTGCCCTGGAGCGAAGCGGCTCCAGGGCTGCGCGAAGAAAGCACGCATCTTCATATATTTAGCGTGCGCTCCAAGGCCAGCACGGGCTCCCTTAGGCCGACATCGGGTTCGGGAGTGAGCGGGAAGGGCTCTTTCGGGGGAGAAGCTGCTGAAGTCAAGGAGTTCACTATCATGGGGATAACCATCGAACCCGGCCGGCGCGGAGCGCGTGGCCAGTGACCGGATTTTCGAAGCTACCTTTCCGCCAGCGGATGCAGATCGCGCACTAGACTTTTCAGGCGCTCTTCGACCACGTGGGTATAGATCTGGGTCGTCGATATGTCGGTGTGGCCGAGCAACGTTTGCACGATGCGCAGGTCGGCGCCGTTGTGCAAAAGATGGCTGGCGAAGGCGTGGCGCAACACATGCGGTGAGACCAGCCGCGGCGCCAGACCGGCCGAAGCCGCGAGCTCCTTGAGGTCGCGCGCAAAGTGCTGCCGTGTCAGATGGCCGCTTTCGCCGAAGGAAGGAAACAGCCATTTCGAGGCGGCCGCGTTTTTCTTTTTCGACGCCTTCAGCGCTTCCATCGCCGCAAGATAGTCGGCCATGGCGCGGCGCGAAGCTTCGTTCAGCGGCACCAGCCGCTCTTTATTGCCCTTGCCGCGCACCACGATCATCCGGGCGTCGCTGCGCGCAGCGGACAATGGCAATGCGACGAGTTCGGAGACGCGCAAACCAGTGGCATAGAGCACTTCGAGCAGGCAATAGAGCCGTATCGTGCGCAGCCGCTCCTGGGGCGACGTGTCGGCTTCCTCGGTCAGGGTTTTAGCGCGTGTCAGCAGCCGATCGACATCTGATATCGACAGCACTTTCGGCAGGCCGCGTCCGCGTTTAGGCCCCGACAAGATGGCGGCCGGATCGTCGCGGCGAATTCGCTCGTTGAGCAGGAAGCGAAACAGGTGCCGCATCGCCGACAGCCGCCGCGCCACGCTGGAGGATTTGAAGCCTCTGGTGTCCAGATCTGCCAGATAGTCGCGCAAGGACTGCGTCTCGGCGCCGACAAAGCTTTGGCTTTTGGCGGCCAGGAATTCGGAAAAATCGGTGAGGTCGCGGCGGTAGGCGTCGAGCGTGTTATCGCCGGCGCCCTGCTCGGCGGCGAGCATGTCGAGGAACAGGTCGATCAGCTTGGCGTCGGAAGGTTTGGCGCGCATCGGCAAACCCTAACTCCCAAATGCTTGACGAACCCTCTCTTGGTGAGGTCCGCCTCCCGCCTCTATTTCTTGAGGAACTTGTCCGGGGGAACGTTGATGGTCATCTCCCGCGGTTTCGGGTTGACGAAGTTCGCCAGCGCAAAAATTGCTCCGTAGACGACCCCTGCGATGACCGCCACGACGGTTAAAAAACGGAACAGGCTCGGCATAGCTAGTGCCCTGATTCGTCAGGTGTCCGATTCGTCACCTAGAACAGGCGAATTAACCGTCGGATTGATCGGGATCGGCCCAATTTCACTACCACCATGTTCGACATTTCGTTGCAAGGGTTTACGGCTCTGTTGGCCGGTGCACCAGAGCTCCGATTCCGAAGGTCGCCTGGTGTCGCGGCAACCTCTGATGCGAACTTCAGAATCAAAGAAGCTCTAGCAACCTATTAACGCTAGCGCGGCCTTGAATTTGAAGTTCCCATAACGACCCGGCCGCAATCCTGATAGGAACTTCAAATTCGCCGCACTAGCAACGGTATGAGCGGCGGTAGTATGGTCGCCCCATCGCCGCACAATATCGATCGAGGAAATGCCCGATATCGTCTCGCCCAGTGCTGTCAGTACGACCCAGGATGCCGCGATTGCGGCCGCCTTGGGCGGGCGTTCGGTCGTGCTGGTCGGGATGATGGGGGCCGGCAAATCCACTATCGGACGCAGGCTGTCGGTCCGGCTCGCTCTGCCGTTCCTTGATGCCGATGTCGAAATCGAGGCCGCGGCCGGCATGTCGATCCCCGATATTTTCGAATCCCGCGGGGAAGCCGATTTCAGGGACGGCGAGGTGCGGGTGATCGCAAGGCTGCTGGACAGCGGACCGGCGGTCATCGCCACCGGCGGCGGCGCCGTGATGCGGCAGGAGACCCGTGATCGTATCCGTGCCAAGGCCGTCTCGATCTGGCTCAAGGTCGATACCGACGTGATCATGCGGCGGGTGAAGCGGCGCTCCGACCGTCCGCTGTTGCAGACCGCCGATCCCGAGGCCACCGTCGAGCGGCTAATCAGGGAGCGCGAGCCGGTCTACGGCCAGGCCGATGCGACGGTCTGGTCGCGCGACGTTCCGCATGAAAAAATCGTCGATGAATGTTTGGGCGCGCTGTACGAAAAGCTTTGTGCCGGCCGCGCCATACAAAGCGGCGGTAGTCTGGGCGTTTCATCATGACCGCACCGCTGAAACATACTGATTCAGTCATCGTCGATGTCGCGCTCGGCGACCGCACCTATGACATCGTGATCGGCCGCGACACCCTCGCCTCGCTCGGCAAGCGCATCGCTGCGTTGAGGCCGGGCGCACGCACCGCCATTGTCACCGACCGGACCGTTGCAAGGCACTGGCTCGCCAAGACCGAAGCGTCGCTGGCGGAGGCCGGAATTGCGGCGTCGCATGTCGTCGTCGGGGAAGGCGAGGGTTCGAAAAGCTATGCGGTTCTCGAACAGGTGAGTGAGGCGCTAATATCGGCCAAGATCGAGCGCAACGATCTTGTCGTCGCGCTCGGCGGCGGCGTAGTCGGCGATCTCGCGGGCTTTGCGGCTGCTATCTTGCGCCGCGGCGTCGATTTCGTGCAGGTGCCGACCTCGTTGCTGGCGCAAGTCGATTCTTCTGTTGGCGGCAAGACCGGCATCAATTCGCCGCAAGGGAAGAATCTCATCGGTTCGTTCCATCAGCCGGTATTGGTGGTCGCCGACACCGCCGTGCTTGATACCCTGTCGCCGCGCCAGTTCCGCGCCGGTTACGCCGAAGTCGCCAAGTATGGGCTGCTGGGGGACGAAGCCTTCTTCGCCTGGCTGGAAAAAAATCACGCCGATATTTTCTCAGGCGGCGCCGCGCGCGAACATGCGATTGCAACTTCCTGCCGCGCCAAGGCTGCGATCGTCGCGCGCGATGAGCGCGAGAATGGCGAGCGGGCTCTGCTCAATCTCGGTCATACTTTCGGCCACGCGCTTGAAGCTGCAACCGGTTTCTCCGACCGGCTGTTTCATGGCGAAGGCGTTGCCGTCGGCATGGTGCTGGCTGCGGAACTATCGGCGCAACTGGGGATGATTACTGAGGCCGACGCTATCAGGATCAAGCGCCACCTGGCCGACGTCGGCTTGCCGACCGCTTTGCAGGAGATCGCAGGCTTCGCTCAGGAGGGCCTTGCCGATGCGGACGCCCTGATGGCGCTGATGGCACAGGACAAAAAGGTCAAGCGCGGGCGGTTGACCTTCATCCTGCTTGAGGCGATCGGCCGCGCCGTCATCGCGCCCAAGGTCGAACCGTCATTGGTTCGTGATTTTCTGAAAGCCAAGCTAGTGTGACGATTCAGAAGTTCGCATCATTAGCGCCGCGATTTCGTCATGCGGGCCTCTGAATCAAAGTCACACTATATCAACGGGTTTGCTAGTGTTCCTTCGATTCCGAAGTTCGTAAACGTGGGGCCGCAAGGTGATACGAACTCCGGAATCGGAACACTAGAGCGCCGGACATGATCCGGCCAAATAGATAGACGCGCATGGATTGGATCACGGTTTCCATCGTTTTGGTCTGCCTTCTGGTGTCGGCGTTTTTCGCAGCCAGCGAAACCGCGCTGACCGGCGCCTCGCGCGCCAGCATGCTGCGGCTGTCGAAGCAGGGCAATCAGGACGCCCAGATCGTCTCGGGCTTTTCGGCCATGCGCGAGCGGCTGATCGGCGCGCTCCTGCTCGGCAACAACATCGCCAATATCGGTGCGTCGGCACTCGCCACCGGCATCTTTACGGTATGGTTCGGCGAAGTCGGCGTGCTCTATGCCACCGCCTTCATGACGGTCCTCGTCGTGATCTTCGCCGAAGTATTGCCGAAGACGATCGCCATCAATGCGCCGGATCGCGTCGCGCTCGCCGTGGCGCGACCAATGAAGATCGCGATGTTCCTGCTCGGGCCGGTAGTCACGGTCGTCGAAGCCGTGGTGCGGCTATTGTTGAGATTGTTTGACGTTACGGCGCACCACAATCAGCCGATCCTGTCGCCGTTCGAACGGCTGCGCGGTGCGGTCGACCTGCTTCATCACGAAGGAAAGGTCGAAAAGCAGGACCGCGACATGCTCGGCGGGCTCCTCGACCTGCGTGAGCTTGAGGTCTCCGACGTGATGGTTCACCGCACCGAAATGGTGATGATCAACGCCGACCTGCCGGCGGAAGAGCTCGTGCGCGAGGTGCTCGCGACCGAGTACACGCGAATCCCGTTATGGCGCGACAAGCCCGAGAATATCGTCGGCGTCCTGCACGCCAAGGATCTGCTCCGCGCCATCCGGGCCGCCGACGGCGATACGTCCAAGATCGACGTCTCAACCATCATGTTGCCACCCTGGTTCGTGCCGGAAATGCGTCCCGTTTCCGAACAGCTCAAGGCCTTCCGCCGCCGCAAAACCCACTTCGCGCTCGTGGTCGACGAGTATGGCGAGGTCGAGGGCATGGTGACGCTGGAAGACATCCTGGAGGAAATCGTCGGCGATATTTCCGACGAGCACGATGTCGTGGTAGCCGGCGTCCGCGCCCAGCCTGACGGCTCGGTGGTCGTCGACGGCTCGGTGCCGATCCGCGACCTCAATCGCGCCATGGATTGGCACCTGCCCGACGAAGAGGCGACCACGGTTGCAGGCCTTGTGATCCACGAGGCGCGCTCGATCCCCGATCGGGGCCAGAGCTTCACCTTCCACGGCTTTCGTTTCCGTGTGTTGCGGCGTGAGCGCAACCGCATCACGGCGCTTCGGATCGTCGCGGTGCCGCGCGAGTCCGAAGCCGCCGAAAAAAAGCCGAGGCGGGCGGGCAAGGCGTTTTAAGCGGAAAGCCGTTTTGATCTCGGCGACCCGGTCAAACTAGCCACTTTCTCCCGGCGCCTGCGCCTTGATCGCGAGCGCGTGCACGCCGCCCTTCAGTTCCGCTTCCAGCGCCGAATTAATCATGCGGTGGCGCTCGATCCGGCTCTTTCCTTCGAAGGCCGCCGACACGATATACACTCTGAAGTGGGTCTCG
Organism: Bradyrhizobium sp.; assembly: GCF_049519115.1. Taxonomy (GTDB): domain Bacteria; phylum Pseudomonadota; class Alphaproteobacteria; order Rhizobiales; family Xanthobacteraceae; genus Bradyrhizobium. Next base: position 43,731 of record NZ_JBEKRB010000042.1, on the reverse strand, counting down.
CCGCCGGGCCTGTGGCCTGCATGGCCCTCATGCAGATGTGATTCGTCGGACACGTCGAGGCTTTCCGGAGAGAAAGCTTCGCTCAACTTGTTTGTGATAATGCCTTTGGTGTTCATGGTGGCGGCAATACGTCTTTTGGCTGCCTCTCGTCAATGTCATCCCGGGAGTGAAGGGTTTCGCAATGTCAAGACTTGAAGCCTGGAGCGTTGCGTAGTCAAAGACAGCATGCCAATCGATTCATCCAAATTCTTCGATTCCATTCGCATCAAGCCTACCAAGGTGAACGCGAAGCGCCAGGCGCAGGCGGGTAGCGAAGCCGCGGCTTGCGAATGGGCTGGGTGCAAGAACAAGGGCGCGCACCGCGCGCCGAAGGGCCGTGAAAATTCGCGCGAGTACTGGAATTTCTGCCTCGACCATGTCCGCGAGTACAACCAGTCCTACAATTTTTTCCAGGGCATGAATCCGGACGACGTTGCGCGCTACCAGAAGGATGCGCTGACGGGCCACCGTCCGACCTGGAAAATGGGCGCCAACAGCGGTGCGAAGAAGGGCGACGGCGACCTGGACGGTGCGTCCGATCCGTTCCAGATGTTCAGCGAACTCAACGGCCGAGGCCGCTGGCGACCGGGCCCGGGCGCGCAGGAGCAGACCAAGCCGGAAGCGCGCAAGGTCATGAACGCCGAGCGCAAGGCGCTGCAAGTGATGGGACTTGGCGCGGGAGCCACGCTCGATGACGTCAAGGCCAAGTACAAGGCGCTGGTGAAACAACATCATCCAGACGCCAATGGCGGCGACCGGTCCACGGAAGACCGCCTGATCGAGATCATCAAGGCGTATAATTACCTGAAGACGGTCGTCCGCGCGTAGGCCAGACGGGATCGCCTCACGGCTTTCCGTGCTCCGATTGAACCGCAGGCTCTATCGCCCCGCCGCCACGCCTGCGGCGGATCACCCAACTTGCCAGGGCAACGATCAAAGCGCCGACAACGACCGCGAGGATCCAGTAGTGCTTGGCGATTCCTTCGTGGGGCGCAAAGCCTCCGTAACGGTGCAGGGCTGAAACGGCGAGCACGCCCGGCAGCACATGGGCGGGCGCCCATAGCAAAACCGCCGGAATGTTGACGGCGTAGAACATCGGCGGCGCCATCCCGAGCGCGCCCGCGGTGATTGGAACGAAAGCCCGGATCGGCGGCACGAAGCGCGCGAAAAATACCGCGAGCGTCCCCCAACGGTTAAAGAAGGCCTCGCTTTGGGACACCAGCCGCGGATAATTGGAAAGTGGCCACGCTTTCAGGATTTCGCGCTTCTCGCGGTATCCGAGCAAAAAGGCGGACCCATCGCCCAGCAAGGCGCCAGCGATCGCGGCCAGCAAAACCCACCCCAATTTTAGCTCGCCGCCGGGCACCAGCGCACTCAGCGCAAAGATGATGGTCGAACCCGGAATCACGGCGCCGACGATCGGAACCGCCTCCAGAAGTGCTGCCAAAAACAGCGTCAAATAAGCAAGCCAGGCATGGGTCGAGACGAACGAAATAAATGGGTCGATCAATGAAGCCACGGAAATCCTTGAGTTTTGGGGCCGGTCGCCCGGCGCACAGACCTATCACAACTCACGGAGAGGCAGGATAGTGCCGCCGCTCCCCTCGCCTTAGTCGCGCGAGCACACGACTAAAACTTGTCAGGATTTGCAGAGCAGCCTTCCAAAACTGCGACTGCCTACTTATCTACATGAAAATCCAACGGAACTTTGATTGGCGTCTGGGCTTCTGCCAATCGCAGCTCTCTGATACGGTTTCGTGAGGTAAACATCCGCAGCCACACCCAATAAATCTGGTTTCGGGAGCGCCCGAGACCTCGGAGGATTGATGACGACCGCCGCCATGACCAAAGCTCAGGAGCCCGCCGGAATGCCCGACATGAAGGTGTCGGTGCGGCAGGTATTCGGCATCGACAGCGATCTTGAAGTGCCCGCTTATTCCGAAGTCGATCCGCACGTGCCCGATGTCGATGCCGATTATCGGTTCGATCGCGCCACGACGCTCGCAATCCTCGCCGGCTTTGCGAAAAATCGCCGCGTCATGGTTACGGGCTACCACGGCACCGGCAAATCGACCCATATCGAGCAGGTCGCGGCTCGGCTGAATTGGCCGTGCGTGCGCGTCAACCTCGACAGTCATATCAGCCGCATCGATCTCGTCGGCAAGGACTCTATCGTCATCAGGGACGGCAAGCAGGTTACCGAATTCAGGGACGGCATCCTGCCGTGGGCGCTGCAGAACAATATCGCGCTGGTGTTCGACGAATACGATGCCGGCCGTCCCGACGTGATGTTCGTGATCCAGCGCGTGCTGGAAGTTTCCGGCCGCCTGACCCTGCTTGACCAGAACAAGGTGATCAAGCCGCATCCGGCGTTCCGCCTGTTCTCGACGGCGAATACCGTCGGCCTCGGCGATACGTCCGGTCTTTATCACGGCACCCAGCAGATCAACCAGGGTCAGATGGACCGTTGGTCGATCGTCACCACGCTGAACTATCTGGCGCATGACGAGGAAGTGGAGATCGTGTTGGCGAAAGCCCATCACTATCGCACCACCCAGGGCCGCGACATCGTCAACAAGATGGTGCGGCTCGCCGATCTCACCCGCAACGCCTTTGCCAACGGCGATCTGTCGACGGTGATGAGCCCGCGTACCGTGATCACCTGGGCTGAAAACGCCGAGATTTTCGGCGATATCGGCTTTGCCTTCCGCGTCACCTTCCTGAACAAGTGTGACGAACTGGAGCGGTCGCTGGTGGCGGAATTCTATCAGCGCTGCTTCAACGCGGAGCTTGCCGAATCTGCGGTCAACGTAGCGCTGAGCTGAAGCCATGCCGGCGATTGCCGTCGAGCGTACGATCGGCGAGACCAAGCGCGCGGTGCTCGGCGGCCTCATCCGCTACAACGAAGAGAAGATGGGGAAGCAGCACCACCGGCGCTTCGCCGTCTCGCTCCGTGAAAAGAAAAAGATCGTCGGCGGGGTCGTCGGCGAAGTCTGGATGACGGTGCTATTCATCCAGCTGTTCTGGATCGACCAGCGATTTCGCGGCAAAGGCCGAGGAACGGGGTTGATCAAAAAGATCGAGGACGAGGCTCGCCGCTTCGGTGCGGTACGCTCCTACGTCGATACGATGAGTGCTCAAGCGCCCGGCTTCTACCGGAAGTGCGGATACAAGGCGTTCGGTTCGATTGACGGCTATCCTGGCGGCGTGACGCGCCATTGGCTTACGAAGACACTATGAGCACATCCAACAGCAAGTTCCGCACCGGACCCAAGGAAGCGCCGACCGAGCCGTTCAAGCGCTCGGTGACGGCGTGCTTGCGCGCGATTGCGAAAAAGCCGGAGCTTGAGGTCAGTTTTGCCGCCGAGCGGCCGGGATTGTCGCCGGGCAAGGCCCGGCTGCCGGAACCGCCGCGCAAGATGTCGCGGAAGGATGCTGCCATCGTGCGCGGGCACGCCGATTCGATTGCGCTGAAGCTCGCCTGCCACGATCCGAAAGTGCATCGCAAGCTGATGCCGGGCAATCCGCAGGCGCGCGGCGTGTTCGAAGCGATCGAGCAGGCCCGTGTCGAGGCGCTCGGTTCGCGTCGGATGGCGGGCGTTGCGAAAAACCTCACCGCGATGCTCGACGATCATTTTCACCGCGGCAAATTCGACGAGATCACCGATCGCGCCGATGCGCCTTTGTCCGATGCGCTGGCCATGCTGGTGCGCGAGCGGCTGACCGGTCTCGCGCCGCCGACCGCGGCGCGCAAGGTGGTCGACCTCTGGCGTCCATTTCTGGAAGACAAGATTGGCGCACGGCTCGACGAACTCGACCGTTTCGCCGAGGATCAGTTGAAATTCGGCGACGCGGTCCATGATCTGTTGTCTGCGCTTGAATTGGGCGACGACCGCAACGCGGAAGCCGATGAAGACGAGAATCAGGACGAAAGCCGCGACGGCGAAAACGACCAGTCCGGCGCCGAGGGCTCGCCGGAATCCGACGCCGCGCAGGAGATGAGCGCCGACCAGGCGCAGGCCACGACCGACGAGATGTCGGATAGCGCGATGGAAAGCGCGCAGGCCTCCACCTCCGACACGTTCGACGATGGCGAATTGGGCGACGACGAGACGCCGGGCGAAGCGACGCGGCCGAATTCGCGCAGCCAGAACGAGCCGCGCGGTCCCGAATATCACGCCTTTGCGCCGAAATTCGACGAGGTGATCGCGGCCGAGGATCTTTGCGACCACGACGAGCTCGAGCGGTTGCGCAGCTATCTCGACAAGCAGCTGGCGCATCTGCAAGGCATCGTCGCGCGGCTCGCCAATCGGCTGCAGCGTCGGTTGATGGCCCAGCAGAACCGTGCATGGGAATTCGATCTCGAAGAAGGCATTCTCGATCCGGCCCGTCTGTCGCGGGTCGTGACCGATCCCTATCACCCGCTCTCCTTCATGCACGAGAAGGAGGCGACCTTCCGCGACACGGTGGTGACGCTGCTGCTCGACAATTCCGGATCGATGCGCGGCCGCCCCATCACGGTTGCCGCGACCTGCGCCGATATTCTGGCGCGCACGCTGGAGCGGTGCGGTGTGAAGGTGGAAATCCTCGGTTTCACCACCCGCGCCTGGAAGGGTGGGCAGTCGCGCGAAGCGTGGCTGGCCGCGGGCAAGCCGGCCAACCCCGGCCGTCTCAACGATCTCAGGCACATCATCTACAAATCGGCGGACGCGCCCTGGCGGCGGGCCCGCAAGAATCTCGGCCTGATGATGCGCGAGGGCCTGCTGAAGGAAAACATCGACGGCGAGGCGCTCGACTGGGCGCACAAGCGCCTGCTCGGCCGGACCGAGCAGCGCAAGATCCTGATGATGATCTCCGACGGCGCGCCCGTCGATGACTCCACTCTGTCGGTCAATCCCGGCAACTACCTCGAGCGGCATCTGCGCCACATCATCGAGGAGATCGAGACGCGTTCGCCGGTCGAACTGATCGCCATCGGCATCGGCCACGATGTCACGCGCTACTATCGCCGCGCGGTTACGATCGTGGATGCTGAAGAGCTTGGTGGCGCCATCACCGAAAAGCTGGCCGAACTGTTCAGCGAAACCCAAGGGGCCGCGCCGGCCGCAAAAACCCCGCGGCGCCGGCTGCATTCCTGATTCCGGCGTGAACCCGTGCGGAAGAACAATGCCGCATTTCGCTGGCTCGCGTCGTCGTTTCCTCCAAATGGCCGCCGCAGGCCTGTCGGTTGCGGCCGCATCCCGCACCACCAAGGCGCAATTTGTCCCGACGCCCGGCTCCAGCGAAGACGCATCGACCGGGGCTGCCACCTCGATCGAGGTCAAAGCCCGGCCTATTCCCTGGTTCGATCGCCACGACCATGATCGGTTAAGATTCGGCGCGCTGGAATATCGAAGCGGGCTGGTTCTGACCTCGCCTTTCCCGCGCTTCGGCGGACTGTCGGGCCTACGGCTCGATGCCAAAGGCGAACGCTTCATTTCATTCAGCGACAAGGGACACTGGTTCAACGGCCGCATCGAGTACCAACGCCGCGCGATGACAGGGCTCGCCGATGTCGAGACCGCGCCGATGCTGGGCTCCGAAGGTAAACCCATCACGGCCCGCGGCTGGTACGATTCGGAGTCGATCGCGATCGACGGCTCATTCGTGTACATCGGCCTCGAGCGGGTCAACAAAGTGCTGCGTTTCGATTTCAGCAAGGGCTTTACCCGCGCGCGGGGCGAAGTCGTGCCGCTGCCGAAAGCGGCGAGCAAACTGCCCAACAACAAGGGATTGGAAGCGCTGGTCTTCGTGCCGAAGGGTCATCCGCTTTCGGGAACGCTGATCGCGATGTCTGAGCACGGCCTCGACGCCAGCGGCAATCTGATCGCGTTTCTGGTCGGAGGTCCGACGCCGGGGCAGTTCAGCGTTCGCCGCACCGAAGATTTCGATGTCAGCGACGCCGTGCTGTTGCCGGCCGGTGATCTCCTGATCCTGGAGCGGAAATTTTCATGGCTGTCCGGAATTGGCATCCGCATCCGGCGCATCCCGCTCGGTTCGGTGGCGCCCGGTGCCGTGATCGACGGTCCCTCGATTTTCGAGGCCGATCTCGGAAATGAGGTCGACAACATGGAAGGCATCGACGCCCATGTCACCGAAGAGGGCGAGACCGTGCTGACCATGGTATCCGACGATAATTTTTCGCTGATTCAGCGCACCCTGCTGCTGCAATTCACGCTTAAGCGGTGAGATCACTATCGCGTCATCGACCTTAAGGCCCCGTCCATGCGGACCAGCCGCCTGATTTGGTAACCGCGCCGCCGCTTGCGCCGGCGGGCAAATCTGTGCACGAAATCTTCGTCGGGGCGGGTGCGGAAACCGGAGTGACGAATGCGTGGCGTCGTGCGTTGGGGGTTCGTGGCGGGTATCGTGGTGTTTGCGGCCACGGCGCAGGCCGATAACTGGCCCTCGCACCTGATCAAGGCGACAATCCCCTTTGGCGCGGGAAGTGCCGCCGACGTCGTGCCGCGCGTGGTGTTCGACCGGCTCGCGGCCGAACTCGGCCAGGCCATCGTTGTCGAAAATCGGCCGGGCGCCGGCGGCACGATCGGCACGGCGACCGTCGTGAAGGCGGATGCCGACGGCTACAGCATCCTCGCCCAATCCTCGGCACTGGCGATTTCGCCCGCGATCTACCCCAAGCTGCCGTTTGACATCAGCAGAGACCTGACGTCGGCCTTGATGATCGGCGTCAGTGCTAATGTGATGATCGTGCCGGTTTCGCGGCCATGGAAAACCGTGCAGGACTTCATCGCGGATGCCAAGGCCAGGCCCGGTTCGATCGCATTCGGCTCGGTCGGCGTCGGCAGCGCCGTGCATATCAGCGCCGAGAAATTCCGTCTCGCGGCCGGAATCGAAACCACCCATGTGCCTTATCGCGGCGGCGCGGAGGTGATCGCCGATATTCTCGGCGGGCGAATCGATTTCTACTTTTGCCCGCTCGCAACCGCGCTGCCGCTGATCAAGGAGGGCCGTGTACACGCGCTCGTGATCTCGACGCCGAAGCGCGCGGCCGAATTGCCCGACGTGCCGACGCCCGCCGAGGCCGGCCTGAAAAATGCGGAAAGCGTGTTCTGGCTCGGCGTATTCATGCCGGCGAAGACGCCGCGCGACATCATCGACAAGTTTCACGATACGGGAACCAGGCTTTTGGCCGAGCCCTCGATGCAGCAAAGCCTGATGAAACTGGGCGTCGAGCCGTTCCCGATGACGCCAGCACAGATGGATGCCTTCGTGGCGCGCGAGATTGCGGAGAATCTCGAGGTGATCAAGGCCGCCGGGATCAAACCTTAACGGCATCAAACCTTAAGACCGTTGCGTTTACGGAAGCCCGTTCTACCCATTCGACATTCGACGTCCGTCATCGGAGTGAACTATAGATCGTTGTAAACGATTATTTCCAATGCCGGATACCGTTTTATGAGTGCCCTGTTTTCTCCGATCAGTCTGCGCGATCTGGCGCTTCCAAACCGCATCATGGTCGCGCCGATGTGCCAGTACTCGGCGGAGGGCGGCAGGGCGAACGACTGGCATTTCACCCACATCAATAATTTTGCGTTGTCGGGAGCGGCGATGTTCTGCATGGAGGCAACCCATGTCGAGGCCATCGGCCGGATCACGCCGGGATGCCTCGGTCTGTGGAACGACGCCACCGAATCGGCGCTTCGGCCGGTTCTCGCTTCGGTGCGCAGGCATTCGACGATCGCGATCGCGATTCAACTGGCCCATGCCGGTCGCAAGGGATCTAGCCACAAGCCTTGGGATGGGGGTCAACAGATACCGCTCGCCGAGGGCGGTTGGCAGACGGTGGGACCGTCCGATGTGGCGCACAAGGACGGCGAACTGAAGCCGCTCGCGCTCGATGTCATGGGGCTCAAGCGCGTTCGCGAGGCCTTTGTCGAATCCGCGCGGCGGGCCAGCCGACTGGGTATCGACGCCGTCGAGCTGCATTGCGCGCACGGTTATCTGCTGCACCAGTTCCTGTCGCCGATCTCCAACAAGCGCACGGACAAATATGGCGGCTCCCTGCAAAACCGGATGCGTTATCCGCTCGAAGTGTTCGATGCCGTGCGTGCGGTGTTCCCGTCGAAAAAACCGGTCGGCATCAAGGTCTCCGCGACCGACTGGGTTGAAGGCGGCTGGGATCTCGAACAGACCATCGAGCTTGTCAAGGAATTGAAAAAACGCGGCGTCGACTGGATCGACGTTTCCTCCGGCGGCATCTCGCCGCTGCAGAAAATTCCGTTGTCGCCGGGCTATCAGCTGCCGTTTGCGCAGGCGATCAAGGAGGCCACCGGCGTGACCACGATGGCCGTCGGCCTGATCACCGAAGCGAGTCACGCGGAAGAAATCGTCGCTTCCGGCAAGGCCGATATGGTCGCGCTTGCCCGCGGTATGCTCTATGATCCGCGCTGGGCCTGGCACGCTGCGGCAGAACTCGGCGGTGAGGTGTTTGCCCCGCCGCAATATTGGCGCTCGCAGCCGTCTTCGCACAAGACGCTGTTCGGGGAAACGACATTCGGTGCGCGGTAAGATCGTGCTATCAGTCAATCGACGATCGATCTTTCGGTGCTTGGCGGTCCTGGTGGCCGCGGCCTTGGTTGTGCCAAAGGCGATGGGCGGAGAACAGGCGGGCATCACCGACGTGAAAGTCTCTGCGTTCGATATCGAAGCCCATCGCGGCGGCCGCGCGCTGTTTCCGGAAAATACGCTTGCCTCATTCGCCAACGCACTCTCGATGGGCGTCACCACGCTGGAACTCGATATCGGCGTGACGCGCGACGGCGCGATTGTGGTTTCTCACGAGCGCTGGTTGAATCCCGATCTCGCACGCGGCGCCGACGGCAAATATGTCGCTGAACCCGGCACTCCCCTCGTCAAGCTCTCGCTGGATGAGGTGAAGCAATTCGATGTCGGGCAAATCCGTCCCGGCAGCATTTATGCCGCCCAATTCCCGGACCAGCACGCGGTGCCCGGCACGAAAATCCCGACCTTGAAGGAGTTGATCGATCTGGTGCGGCGGTCCGGCGATAGCCACGTGCGGCTGAACATCGAAACCAAGATCGACCCGAACCATCCCGACGAGTCGCTTCCGCCGGAGCGCTTCGTCGCAGTTCTGCTTGAGCTGCTGCGGGCCGAGAAATTCGAAAACCGCGTCATGGTGCAGTCATTCGACTGGCGAACGTTGCAGCTGGTGCAAAAGCTCGCGCCGGAAATCCCGACCGTGTACCTGACCGTGCAAAGCGGAAGGGATCCGACGGTTTTTCGCGACAAGGCGTCGGAATGGACTGCCGGCTTCAATCCGGCCGAGCACGAAAGATCGACTCCGCGCACCATCAAGGCGGCGGGCGGCGCGGTCTGGTCGCCTTATCTCCGCGACCTCACGCCGGAGCTCGTCTCCGAATCCCACGCACTGGGCCTGAAGGTCGTGGTCTGGACCGTGAACCAGCCCGCGGATATGGCGCGCCTGATCGAGATGGGCGTCGACGGAATCATCTCCGACCGGCCGGATCTGTTGCGCCAGGCGGCCCGCGAGAAGGGCATCGCGCTGCCGGCGGGCTTTCCGGTGACGCCTTAGGCCGTCGCGCTGTCACGGCGAGTTCGCTTCACCTCTCCCACAAGGGGAGAGGTGAAGAAGCCAGATAACAGACAAAACACATCTCACATCCCGAACACGGCGACGGCGCGGATCGGCGAAGCGGTTCCACCACGCCATTTCATCGGCAGCCCGATAAACGTAAAGGGACCCGCGCCCAACAAAGTCTCGAGATTGCACAGGCTTTCGATATGGGTGATGCCGAGTTCGAAGCAGGCCTTGTGCACCATAAGGTTTTCTTTGCCTTCCGGCCCCGGCCGCATTGAATCGATGCCGAAGTGCACGACGCCTTTGTGTGCGAGCCACTCGGCCGCTTTTACGTTCACGCCGGAATTTTCTGTTCCATATTCCTTGCGCGGAAAAGTTCGCTCGTGATGGCCGGTACACAAAAGCACCGTGCCGCCCTTCGGCACCGGATGGCCTGATTTTTCGACCGCCGCTTCGAGATCGCTGGGCGTGATTTCCGCGCGCGGCGCGATATGGCGCAGATCGACGCAGATGCCCGGCACGATGCATTTTTCCAGCGGATATTTGTCGATTCCCTCGCCGCGCTTGTCGAAGTGCGAAGGCGCATCGATATGGGTGCCGCCATGGTCGGGCATGGCGAAATACATCGAGGCGAGCCCGTGCACGTTGCCGCCGTCGGCGAACGACTCTTCGTGCGTTTTCCAGGTGCCGTGGATGATGGCGGAATGGCCGGGATAATTCGGGGTGCGGTGATAAAGCTCGCGGCTGAGGTCGACGATCTTCACGGGGGTCCTTTCTTTAAAGGTGTTCGTCGTCCCTGCGTTCGCAGGGACGACATGGTCGTATTACTTCGTCCATTTCTGCCCTCACAATCACACCGGCTTGATGCCGGCCTTCGCAATGACATCGTGCCATTTCGGCACTTCGGTTTCGATGCGCTGGCGCAAGCCGTCCGAGCCGTTGGCGATCACCTCGAAACCGTTGACGCGCAGCTGCTCGACGATTTCAGGCTTCTTCAGGGCCTCGACCGATTTTGCCGACAATCGCGCCACGATGTCGGGCGGCGTCTTCACCGGCGCCATGAAGGCCTGGAAGGTCTCGGCGATGAAGTCCTTGTTGCCGAGTTCGACCATGGTCGGCACGTTTGGCAGATCGACCCAGCGGCGGCTGCCGGTGACGGCGAGCGCCTTGATCGCACCGGACTCGATATAGGGTAGGGCCGGCGGCAACGCGGTGACCGCCAATTGCGTGACGCCGCCAAGCAGCGCCTGGATCGCAGGCCCTGCGCCTGAGAACGGCACATGCGTGATCTCGACATTGCCTACAATCTTGAGCAGTTCGCCGGAAAGATGCGGCGTGGTCCCGGCGCCCGGGCTTGCATAGTTGAGCTCGTCTGGCTTCGCCTTGGCGCGTGCGAAAAGTTCGGCGATCGAATTGATGCCCAGCTTGGGATCGATAAGGATCGCATTGGGCGAGGTGCCGAGTTCGGCGATCGGCGCGAAGTCCTTGAAAGGATCGTACGGCACGCTCGCATAAAGGCTGGGATTGACGACATAGGCGCTCGAGGTGACGAGCAGCGTGTAACCGTCGGCTTCGGCGTGCGCGGTATAGCCGATCCCGAGATTGCCGCCGGCACCGGCGCGATTTTCCACGATCACATGGCCGGGCAGCGCCGCACCGAGATTTTGCCCCAGGATTCGCGCCATGATGTCGGTCGGGCCCGCGGGCGCAAACGGCACGATGATCTTGATCGGCCGCTCCGGGTAGCCGGCCGCCCAAGCGCGCCCGGGCCTGAGCACCGGAGCCGCCGCGGCGCCCGCCACGAGGCTCGCGCTTTTCAGAAATTGCCGGCGCGTGGGCAGCGGGCTTTTATGTTGAGGCACAGTTTTCTCCCCGAATTTTTTTGTATCTCACCACATGCGTGGTGCCAGCGGAAGGCGCAATTCCGCGGCCCCGCGACGCCAAACGCCCGAGCCATCACAAAACCTTATCCCTCATGGAGGGCGCAGGGAAGCATCCCGAGTTGGTCACCGCGGTCACGCCGGATCGGTCCGGCATTCCCCGCGCAATGGTTTTAAACAGTTTATTCCACGCTCCCCGGCGATCGGACTGTTTTTGTCACCGTCACCAGCGCGATGCGATAAGTATCGTCGCCGATTTGACGCCAGCGTCGGGGCGTCAGGACCACATGGTTTCGCCGTCCGCCTCATGCGCTCGTCTGATGCGCCTGTTGCGTCCACCGCATCTTCTGACCAACGTTTAGGGACGATTGCGAAATGCCCCTCGTGAGAGCAGAAGACGCGCGGGAAACTGCCGGTGATTTGCCCGTCGTCACAAGAAAAAAGCCAGCGATATATTGGCACGACGGGCAAATCAGTTGACGCGCCAAAAAGGGTGTCAAGACTCAATCGTCATTCCGGAAGCCGCGGTAGCGGCTATCCGGAATCCATAGTGCCGCACGAATGCTGGCCTGCGCCTGCGGCGCATCCCGGAATGACGGCTGAGGGCAGGCTAACGGCGCTCAACCCTGCTTGAGGATTTTCTTTGTTTTCGTTGCCGGCCAGGGTTCACCGAGCGCGCGGACGCGAACCCGCGTCCCGTCATCGGTGTTGATCAGCGCGTGGGTTGCGATCTCGTCGTTGATCTCAAACAGTCGAAGCTCCGTCGTCGGCAACCAGGTCAGCGTCTGATCGATGTCGCCGGGAAAAATCTGCCAAGCCGATCCATCATGCATTTTGACAATGTGGCTCTCGGAGTGTTCGAGAATTTTCATCGCGATACTTTCACCGGCCGCTCATGAAACGGAATCGAGCTGTGCCAGTCCTGCCGGCGCATGGCCGTTGCCGGCGTGAACGACTGGAATACGCGAGGGAGAAACTTCGCCGTCGAGCCAATCCTGTTCGTCGGCTAAAGCACGCCACGCGGCCTCCATGCGCTTGTAACGGTGGAAGGCGGGTTCGTTGTCCGCGCCCTCGGCAAGATGCACGCAGTTTTCGGCATTTTCGCGAAAAATTACGGATTGCTTCATGGTGTCCTTCCCTGTTGAACGGATACGTATGAGCGAGAGGCGCGATTACAACGAAGTTCCAATGAAGGATCCGTAAGCTTCGCCGGGGAACCGTCGCATCACGTGTCGTCACAGATGTGCGAGTGCGAATTCGATTCAGCCGCGGTTCATTTTTAAGATAACGTGTCAAACAAAGAGGTCGGGTCCTTCAGCCGCGCGCATCGAGCGCAAACCGGCATCCCAACCGGGATTGGCCGGTTCCGACCGATACGGTAAAACTCCGCCCGGTACGGCAAAACAAAGACAGCGACTTCGCGGCCGATTGAGCGTAGAGCCGTTACCGTGAACGCGCTGGGCATCTTCTGCACTGACTGAGAGAATAACAAACACTTGAGGGAGAGCGTCGATGGTTTCGCCAGACCACTACAGTCAGGAACTGAATGCCCAGTTTGGACGTGCGGTCTCCCGAGGCATGTCGCACATTCTGATCAATGCACGCGAGCTGCATTCATCTCTCGGGGACTTTCCAGACTCGGACGATAAACTAGTCTCATGTCGTTTGGTGATGCGCAATGAAATGAAAGCAGGCGACGTCATGGTGGTGACGCGGGAAAACCTGATGGGCATGACCGTACGCTATCTGTTGCCGCGAGCGGCACATTGATCGTGTCGCCTCGGCAAGAGCGTGAAGCCGAAAGATCGTCGGCGACCGCCTATCTTACTTCCTTGGAGATACCCAGGCCTCCATCACGTTGCTTTCGATGATGTGCCGCTGAACTCTCTTGCAGTGAGGGCAAGCAAACGTCCGCAGATCCTGGCCCCGCATGCTCGGCTCAATCGCGGCCAACCTCATGGGAGAGCCACAGGCGGTGCATTGCGGACCCTGGTTTTGTTTATCGAGCATGTATATTGCTCCCGGAAGTCAGCGTCAGTTGGGCGTCCTGAGTTCGCCGGCGAGCCAGCCTGCCGCCTTGGAGTTGAAGGGATCCGATGCAATAACCCGCATCTCAACCTGGTCGCATCTGGGGCATTCGAACAGCCGGTGCTCGAAGCCGATTGGCCCCGCTGAAACGCGTTCCAGCATCATCCGCGTTTGGCAGCGAGAACAGCGGGCGCGCTCGATATCGGTCAAGAATTGGTCGGGTAAAGTCACGGCTTTTCTCCATGTCAGGCGGGAGTGTTACCGAACTCTCAGTCACCGATGGTAGCCGATAGGGCGCGGTGATGAAGCAACCATGCCCGCTTTCAGTTCCGGGATGCTGTTCAATACAGCTCACATTCCGAAAGTTAATGAACGGCCCTAATCACGCTCTTTGAGCACGGGCTTTTCGTGAAGAACCGCAGATAGCAGCGAGTTGTTGACCTCGATATGGCCGTTGTAGCTGATCAGCCCGAGCTTGCGAAACTTGTTCATGAAATGGCTGACCCGGGATCGGGTGGTGCCGACCATCTCCGCCAGTGTTTCCTGGCTGATATTCGGGCTGATCCGCTGTGGCTCGCCGTCCTTGCCGAAATTCGCGAGCAGTAGCAGCAGCCGGGCCAGCCGCCGCTCGCTTGAATTGAACAGCTGGTCGATCAGGTCTTCTTCAATCCGGCTGTTCCGGGTCAGGAGATAGGCCATGAACAGTTCGGAGAATTTGGGCTCATCATGAAGCGCTGATATCATCGCGGCTTTGGTGATCGAGGTGATCACGCAATCCTCCATTGCCGTTGTCGTCGATATGCGCAGCTTGTGGCCGTTCATGCAGCCTTCGCCAAAGAAATGTCCGGGCTCGAGGATTGCGACGACCGCTTCCTTGCCCTGTTCGGACAAGACAGTGAGCTTGACTCTTCCTTTTTGAATGTAAAACACCGTCTCCGCGACGTCACCCTGTTCGAAAATTTTCTGGTTCTTGTGAAGTTCGAGGATCGTTTTCCCGTCGCCGACTTTGGCGAGAAAGACCTTCGCTTCAAATATGTCCTTAGGCGGCTTGCTCATAAGGCCTCCTTTGGCCCGGACGAACGTCGTCAACGCTTGCTGGCTGAGCGGCTGTGTCTCGCGGTGCGCGGAATTGGGAAGAGGAAAACGTATTCAGCGTCAGCCGTCCAACGTATGGCTTTCGAGCCATGTCTTATTCCTGAAGAGCCTCCGAAGCGATAGCGCAATTTGCCGGTGCTGATTGCGTTCGCCTCCCGGCGGGAACGTCCGGGCATACCGCAAAACATTGCGCCGCATCTCGATAAAATGCGCCACCTCGCAGCGGATGTCGGTTTCGGGCTTTGCCCGTCGGCTTTCAGACGGCATGACGCCCCTTTGGGTCAGGCGGAAGCTTTGCTCTCGTCACCGATAGAGGCCGAGTGCAGTGCGGTGACAGGCAGTCGTAGCCCGGTTTCGTGCTGAGCCAGTGGTCATTTTTGCTCACATTTGGAAATAGATGACGGCCTCAGCGCGGGGTGTCGTGGGAACATCGGTTCCAGCGACTTCAGGCCGCCGCGACGAGCGACGTCATGGGGACGTCTAACGCATACACAAAGCCGGTCGGGTCATAGGCCAGTTTCACCTGGCCCTTCAATTGTTGGCCGAGAGATCCGATCAAGCGTGTCCCAAAGCTTTGGCGGGAAGGCGCGGATACCGAGGGGCCACCTTTTTCGGACCACATCATCTGCAGCCGTTGCTTTCCTTCGTCGACCTTCCACGCGATGTCGATGCTTCCCCCTGGCACCGACAACGCACCGAATTTCGTCGTATTGGTGCAAAGCTCGTTGAGCGTCATTGCCAGCGCGATCACCGCGCCGGATGTAACTTTGATATCAGGTCCCGAAATCGAGAATCGGCCTCCGCCTTCGCTGTCATACGGCTCGGTCGCGCCCCGAATCGTATTGGCGAGATCTGCGTTAGCCCATCGGGCCTGCAACAACAGATCGTGCGCTCGACCGAGCGCGATCAGGCGCCCTTCAATAGCATGTTGGCCTTCCTCAATGTTTGTCGCGGTGCGTAGGCTTTGCGACGCAATGGCGGTTACGGTTGCAAGGGTATTTTTGATCCGGTGGTGCAGTTCTTCCAGGATGAGTTTCTGCAATTTATCGGCAGCCTCACGTTCCTTGGCGTCGATGCCCGCCTGGGCCAACAAAACCTCTGCGTCGATGCCCGCCTGTTCAAGCAACAGGCGAAGACTGTCGTTTTCTGCCGTCAGGAATTCATTGGAAGCGTAACCGTTCGACGTTCGCGGGGCACGATGGCTTTGAGTTTCAACGGGGCCGGCCCATGCAATAAGCCCGGAGATATCGGCGGGTACGAGTTTCAGGGCGCCGTGACCGATCATCTCCCGTATTTCCGCGATCATCTGCTTCACCTCGAGCGGCTTGCCAAAGAAGCGGCTGTCGGTGGGTCTTTCGCTGTCGGTCGGCGTCAGTTTGCCGGAAACGAGGATGATCTTGATCGATGGCCACCGTTCATGGACGGCATGCGCCAGTTTCAGGCCATCCATGCTCCCGGGCATCTGAATATCCGTGAACAGAAGGTCGACGTCCGAGCGGGACTCAAGAATGGCGAGGGCTTCATCGGCGTTCACGGCTTCTATCGGGGTGAAGCCTGCATCCTCTACGATATCCACTGCGCACATGCGCAGCAGCATCTCGTCTTCGACGACCAGAACTTTGGGTGGCGTTGGGACGGAATGCAAAACCATGAAGGGCTCGGCGCTTTCTTGGCGACTAATATTAGTCCGTGCCGCTGGTCGCTCATGGCTTCGAACACGCAATCGGGCTCGTCAAAAACCGAAAGTGCACACTCTTGTAACACAGTGCCGATGGCTGCATCGGCTGAGAGCCAATCTAAATGTGAGCACTTTTGCTCACACCAGGCAGGTCGGCGAACGGCGTTTCCCGAGCGAAAGGGATCGCCGATGTCGTCGCGTTTGCAGGGGGGTTGTCGGATTAATATTCTTGGAAGCGGCGGGATCCGTTGGGAATAGCCAAACGATAGAGATCCTCTACGGACTGCGGCGCCCTGCTGAGCAGCACAAGGCTGGTACGACAAGCCATGCAAAACCGAATCCCAGAAATTCAAATCAAGACGCAAGCAGCCGAAGCCGCCTAACTCGCCTGCTTGCCGTCGTCCTGGCGCCCAAACGCAGCCAATCCGACATCGCGCAAGCGCACCGGATCGCGCTCGCCGATCCTCGTCGCATCAATGATACGCCTGGCGATTACCTCGTACACAATGGACGGCTGCCCACTATCGTGAAGCTCTTTGCAGGCGCTGTCGAAAGCTTCGCCCATGATTTCGGTTATTCGATCGTCAAACACGGTGCCCGCTTTGCGGTTGAACGGAAGAATAGATGCCACGTTAATTTCCTTTCACTGCTGGCGTACTTTCGATGTTTGCGCCGCCAAATGTCCCCGGTTTCACAAGCCGGGCACAAACACCAAGACAGTCGTGCTCGAATTGAAGTTCGGCGTTGAGCCCTCTCGTGAGCGCCCGCATCAGCTGAAAGCCGAGCCCGCCATCGGTTGTGGGGTCGAAATTCTCCGGGAAGCCGACGCCGTCATCGGTCACTTCGACCAGGAACGAGCCATCGTCATTGGTCTCGTAGCGGACCTGCACGCTCACAGGCAAACCTGTTGGATGCGCATACTTGACGGCGTTGGTGAGAAGCTCGGCGGTGATCAGCCCGGCATGGAGTGCGTGACGCGGTTCGATGTGATTTTCGCCGGAACACGCGACGGTCAAGTTCATCTTTCTTTCGGGGCCGAGCGTGCCAATCATCTCGGCGATTTCCTCCAGGAAATTTCCGAGATGGACGCCGTTGCCGTTGCCGGCCACCGCGAGCGATTTGTGAAGTTTTGCAGTTACCTCGATGCGCGCGCTGATATCGTCGAGCAGTTGGCAAACCTGGTCTGCGGTAAGGGGCTTGCCGCTTCTGGAAACGGCGTTGCGCTGCAGCCGAATGGCACCGCTGAGCCTGGCGAGATTGTTGGCGATCCGATGATCGGACTCGGCCAGTCCGATATCTCCATGATCGATCAAGATTGCCATTTTTTCCTATCCCCTCAAAACGGGATGGTGCGCTTCGAAACAGCGGAGATCAAGAAAACAATAATAAGTTCAATGCATTATTGGCATATTGGGTGGCTTTTTGGCTCTATTTGTCAAAACCAAAAAGTTAGATCAATGAGTATAAATAGTAAGGAACTCATTTTGGGTCTCTTGCGTTGATGGGGTGAGTTTTCGAGGGGAGTGTCAGATGGGCGAACTCAACCGAGGCGAACGGCTCCAGATCATGCTGACCCACGACGAACTGCGGATCGTCGATACCTGGCGTTTTGCGAGGCGGATGCCGAGCCGGGCGGCGGCCATTCGGGAACTGCTCAAGCGCGGCATGGCCGCCGAAGGATTTGCGGAAGTCATGGATGGGCAGAAGTCCAAGGACTTCTCGGTGCTGCCGGACGATCCGGCCGTGAACGATCCAGCTCTGGATGAGCTAGCCGAGTAGCGCGCACGAAGGCGGGACAAAGCCCAAACGAGACGGCCGGGTCTTTGACCCGGCCGTTTCAATTTCTAGAGGTTTTGCGAAAGTTCAGCTCGCTTTGGCGACCGGCGCGGCGGCGACTTTCTTCTCGATCGCCCGCTTCAGGTCGAGCGCACGGGGCGAGAGATTGGCAGCGCGGGCCTTCAACAGGAAAGCATCCAGGCCGCCATTGTGGTCGACGCTCTTGATCGCGTTGGTGGAGACGCGCAGGCGCACGTTGCGGCCTAGTGCATCCGAGATGAAGGTCACGTTGCACAGGTTCGGCAGGAAGCGCCGCTTGGTCTTGATATTGGAGTGGCTCACCTTGTGACCTACCTGCGGGCCCTTGGCCGTCAGTTCGCAACGCCGCGACATCTTGAAAAATCCTTCCATCCCGGCTCTCGTCCGTATCATACGGATCGGCGCCAAGGGTCAAAAACTCGTCCATTCATGAGGAGCGGCGGACGTATAGGGGCAGATCGGCAAGCCGTCAAGGTTCGGAAGGGTCCCAAAGGGCCGGTTTGGCAGGCTTTTTGCCGGGTTCGCTATCACATAAACGGCGTATTCCGGGCTGATATCCTGAGATGCCAAGGGGGTTCATGCCCAGCGCCAGGGCCGTGACTTGGTTGCTCCCCGATTTAGCGGCCCCTGATTTAACTAAAGGCGCGTGCAGGCGTTGTTCGCCGGATTTTTTGGTTTAAATGAAACAAAGATCCCGCTCTCTTGTGAGGACAGCTGCTTCCGTGACCGATCTGCGTAGGATGTTGTCCCGGCGGGCCCGTTGGTTGCTCGCGGCGCTCGCATGGACATGCGGCATTGCTGTGGTCTCAGGCGCACAGCCCGCTTCGGCGCAAGGCAAGCTCGAGGCGCAATACGAGGCCACGCTGGCCGGCATTCCCGTCGGCAGGGGCGCCTGGAATATTGAAATTTCCGACGATCAATTCACGGCGTCCGCCGTCGGCGGCACCGCGGGGCTCCTGAAAAGCTTTTCAAGTAGCTCCGGCACCGGCTCGGCGCAGGGGCGCGTCGTCAACGGCGCGCTGGTCTCGACCAATTACAGCGCCTCGACCACGACGTCGAAAAAATCCGAAGCCATCCACATGGTGCTCAGCAACGGTACCATCAAGGAATACGCGATCGAGCCGGAGCCGCCGGTCGATCCCGATCGCATTCCGGTGACGGAGGCGCACAAGAAGGGCGTGTTCGATCCGATGACCGGCTCGATGCTGCGCGTGCCCGGCACCGCCGATCCGCTCTCGCCCGACGCCTGCCGCGGCAGCGCCGCGGTGTTCGACGGCCGCATGCGCTACGACCTGAAACTCGATTTCAAGCGCATGGAGACCGTGAGGGCCGAGAAGGGCTATCAGGGTCCGGTCGTGGTCTGCGCGATCTATTTCACGCCGGTCGCGGGCTACATCCCCGATCGTCCGGTGATCAAATATCTCGTCTCCGCGCGCAACATGGAAATCGCCTTCGCGCCGGTCGCGGGCACCCGCATCCTGGTGCCGTTTCGGGTGGTGATCCCGACCTATCTCGGCATCGCGATGCTGGAAGCGACCCAGTTCATCACGACGCCAACCCCGCCCCGGGTCGCCAAGACGAATTGACGGTCATTCCGGAGCGCGCGAAGTGCGAGGCCGGAATCCCGAAATTCCCCGATGCGCAATTGCGCATCTGAGGTCTGGTGCCAACGCACCATCCCGGAATAACGATCTCACCGAATCCCTGTTGACTCTTGGTCACTTCTGATTCGACTCCTGCGTTAAGCGTTTTCGTCGTCAAACCGTCGCTTGAAGGCCGACGCCAAACTTGATCTAGTGCGCCAAGAGGCTATCTGCGCGATATGTTGCGTGAACGAAGCAGGACGATCCCAGGAGTCAGCGATTCGGGCGCCTTTCGTTCCGCACTCGTTCCGAAGCTTAAATCCACCCTCACAAGCGTCGCATTGTGAAACACTTTTGAGCCGGCAGGTGCGCCGGTCCGAACCTTCGTCACTGATTTTGCGCGGTTTGCGCTCAACGCCGAAAGCCACAGAAACCCTTTAAAACATGGCTCTTTCGTCAACTTCCTTCTCGCATGCCAATAACGGAAAGGCGGCCGGTTCCGGCGTCACCGCCGTGCTCGGGCCGACCAATACCGGCAAGACGCATCTGGCCATCGAGCGCATGCTGGCGCATTCCTCCGGCGTGATCGGTCTGCCGCTGCGGCTGCTCGCGCGCGAGGTCTATAACAAGATCGTCGACCGTGCCGGTGCGGAATCCGTCGCGCTGATCACCGGCGAAGAGAAGATCAAGCCGCCGCGGCCGCGGTTCTGGGTGTCGACCGTCGAAGCGATGCCCCGCGATCTCGACGTGTCGTTTCTCGCCGTCGATGAAATCCAGATCGCCGCCGATCTCGAACGTGGGCACGTTTTCACCGATCGCATCCTCAACCGGCGTGGCCGCGACGAGACCTTGTTGCTTGGTGCGGCCACCATGCGCGGCATGGTCGAACGGCTGCTGCCCGCCGCCAACATCGTGACGCGGCCACGGCTGTCGCAACTCGAATTCGCCGGCGACCGCAAGATCACCCGTCAGCAGCGGCGTACCGCGATCGTCGCCTTTTCGGCCGACGAGGTCTACGCCATCGCCGAATTGATCCGCCGCCAGCATGGCGGCGCTGCGGTGGTACTCGGTTCGCTGAGCCCACGCACCCGAAACGCGCAAGTGGAGATGTTCCAGAACGGCGATGTCGATTATCTCGTTGCGACCGACGCGATCGGCATGGGCCTCAATCTCGACGTGGACCACGTGGCGTTTGCGTCCGACCGCAAATATGACGGTTATCAATTCCGCCGCCTGATCCCGTCCGAATTTGCCCAGATTGCAGGCAGAGCGGGCCGCGCCACACGAAACGGTACTTTCGGCACCACCGGCCGCTGCGCGCCATTCGAGCCGGAACTGGTCAATGCGTTGCAGAACCACACCTTCGAAAGCGTGCGGATGCTGCAATGGCGCAATTCGAAGCTCGATTTCTCCTCGCTCGGCGCGCTTCAGGTGTCGCTCGCGCTCTCGCCCAACCATGAGGTTCTGACCCGCGCCCCGATCGCCGAGGACCTGCGCGTGCTCGATCATGTCGCGCGCGACGCCGATATCAGGGAGATGGCGGAGGGGGCGGACGCGGTGGAACGGCTGTGGGAGGCCTGCCAGATCCCGGATTACCGCCGGATCGCGCCGGCCGCCCATGCCGAACTTGTCACGAGCCTGTTTCGATTCCTGATGCAAAAAGGGCGTATCCCGGATGCATGGTTTGCCGCCCAGGTCGACCAGGCCGACCGGGTGGACGGCGATATCGACACATTATCGGGCCGGATTGCGCAAATCCGCACCTGGACCTTCGTCGCCAATCGTCCGGACTGGCTCGCCGACCCCGAACATTGGCAAGGGATCGCACGCGAGGTCGAAAATAAATTATCCGATGCGCTGCATGAACGGCTTACGGAGCGTTTCGTTGATCGTCGTACCAGTGTATTGATGCGCCGCCTGCGGGAAAATGCGATGTTGAATACGGAAATCGGCAAGACCGGCGAAGTGATCGTGGAGGGCCATGTGATTGGCCGTCTGGACGGTTTCACCTTTGCGCCAGATGCGGCGGAAGCCGGCTCAGAGGCCAAGGCCTTGCAGGCGACCGCGCAAAAGGCGCTCGCCGGTGAAATCGACGCGCGCGCCGAGAAACTGGCCGCGGCTCCCGACGATCAATTCGTGCTGACCTCGGAAGGAACCATTCGCTGGACCGGCGATGCGGTCGGCCGGCTAACGGCGGCCGACGACGCGCTTCATCCGCGCGTCCGCATCATCTCCGACGAGCGCTTGAGCGGTGCGCCGCGCGAAGCCGTGCAAACCCGGCTCGATCTGTGGCTGAAGACCCATATCGAAAAGCTGCTCGGGCCGTTGTTCGAAATGAGCAAGGCCGAGGACGTCACGGGAATTGCGCGCGGCATCGCGTTTCAGTTGGTCGAAGCGATGGGCGTGCTCGAGCGCGCCAAGATCGCGGCCGAGATGAAGGACCTCGATCAGCCGTCGCGGGCGCTTTTACGCAAATACGGCGTGCGCTTCGGCGCCTATCACATCTACGTGCCGCCGCTGCTCAAGCCCGCGGCGCGCGCACTGGCTTCGCTGCTGTGGGCCTTGAAAGAGGCCAATGTCGATCTCTCCGCGTTGTCGGGCGCGCAGCATCTGGCGTCCAGCGGTCGCACGTCGTTCCCGATCGACAAGACGTTGCCGCGCGATGCCTATCGCGTGCTCGGCTATCGTCAATGCGGCGAACGCGCGGTGCGGGTCGATATTCTGGAGAGGCTCGCCGATCTCATTCGTCCGGCGCTCTCCTGGCGCGAAACCTCGCCCGGAGAAAAACCCGCCGGCGCGTTCGATGGCCGCAGCTTTGTGGTGACGCAGGCGATGACGTCGCTCACGGGTTCGGCGGGCGAAGATTTCGCCTCGATCCTGCGTGCGCTCGGCTATCGCATGGAACGCCGTCCGCCGCCGCCGAAGCCGGTGGTGGTTGAACCTGCGGCTGAAGCCGCACCGGCGGAGACCGCCTCCGAGGTGCCTTCATCTGAAGCCATTTCTTCCGAAGCTGTTTCTTCCGAGACTCCTGCCGAGCCTGTTGCAGAGGCGGCCACAAGCGAAGCCGCGTCGACGATTGATGCCGCGCTGAGCGCTGAAGTGACGGAGGCGCCGGTCGTCGAAGAGGCTGTGGCTTCATCGACGCTGCTGCCCGCGATCGATTTCGCACAAGGAGCAGGCGCATCCGAAGCGGCGCCTGAGAGCGCAGCAACGCCTGACGAGGCCGCGGCTGTGGCGCCATCTGTCGCTGCTGAAATTCCGGTCGAGGCGAGTTCGGAAGCCGCTCCTGAAGCGGCAAGCGCGAGCGCTGCTTCGCCGACTGACGCGGCCGCAGTACCCGCCGAGCCCGAACTGGTCGAAGTCTGGCGTCCCGGTGGCCGGTCTGAGGAGCGTCGGCCACAACGTCACGATCGCAATCGGCATCGTCGCCCCGATCGCACTGCCGAGGGCACGCAGCCTGCTGCCGCCGGTGAAGCTGGAGCGAGCGAGCCTGGCGAGGGCGCCAAGCGCGAACGTCATCGGCATGGACGGCGCGACCGTCACCGTGATTTCGGCAAACTCCGCCCCAGTCAACCGGCAGCAGATGGCGCTGTTGCGGCCGCACCGGCGCCCGATGGCGCACCGGCACAGGAAGCGCGTGACGGCGAGCAGGGCCGGCCGCCACGCGATCGCGTCGATGGCAAGGGACACGGCGGAGACAGGAATAAGGGCAAGTCACGCGAAGACGGTGGACGCGACAAGGGTCGGGACAAAGGCCGTGAGAAGGGTCGCGGCGACAGAGGCGGACGCGACCGCGACCGGGGCGGAAGGGAAAGCGGGCCGTCGCATCGGCAATATGCGTCGAGTGCGAGCCCGCGCGAGCGTGATCGTCCGATCGATCCCAATTCGCCTTTTGCCAAGCTCGCCGCGCTCAAGGAGCAGATGAGCGCGAGCCGCAAGGACCCATAGCGTTTTCAAGCGAAGTGGGCACCGGTTCGCGTGAAGAAAACGCGCCGAAGCAGATCAAGACCTTCCCGCCTGGTACCGCCAATCTGAAGTCCCTGCACGACAAGCGGCGAAATCGATCAGGGACTTCAGATCGATAAAGCGGTACTAGAAAAAATAAGTTTGCTAGTGCCCACGACTTTCCGAAGTTCGTGAAGGCGGGTGCTGCGATGGAGCACGAACTTCGGAAAGTGGGCACTAGGTGTTGCGTGGAGCGCCAACGTCTCGACAAATGGCTGTGGCATGCGCGTTTGGTGAAAGCCCGCACCAATGCCGCCGCGCTGGTGGCGGCGGGCCACGTGCGCATCAACGGCGTGCGCGAGACCTCGCCCGGTCGCGCGATCAAAGCGGGTGACGTCCTCACCGTTGGGCTCGACCGGTCCGTGCGCGTGCTGAAGGTGACTGGATTTGCTGAGCGGCGGGGCGATGCGGCGTCCGCGCGCGCCCTCTATGTCGATTTGCAGGGCCGCCCGGAGTGACTATCTGCACTCCTGCAGGTGAGGGGCTTCCCTTGCAGCGCAGGTGTTCCTGGGCTACGCAACCCTCTTAAATCTGACTTAAAAACTGACCCGTTCCGGAGCCTTGGATGACTTACGTCGTCACTGAAGCCTGCATCAAATGCAAATATACCGACTGCGTTGAAGTCTGCCCCGTCGATTGCTTTTACGAGGGCGAGAACATGCTGGTCATCCATCCGGACGAGTGCATCGATTGCGGCGTGTGCGAGCCCGAATGCCCGGCCGACGCCATCAAGCCGGATACCGAGCCGGGTCTCGAAAAGTGGCTTGAAGTTAACACCGAATATGCCAAATCCTGGCCAAATATTACCCAAAAGAAGGATTCCCCGGCCGACGCTAAGGAATTCGAGGGGAAAGAAGGCAAGTTCGAGAAATATTTTTCTCCGAACGCCGGCACCGGCGACTGACGCCGGGGGCGGGTTTTCCGCCTTATGCACAGGTCATATTAATTTTTTTCCACAGGCAAATAACGGCTGTGGATGGCCGATTGGCTTAACCCTGTTCCGGATTTCGATAACAAAACGGCCTCCGGACGGCGCTGGGAAGGCATAAATCATTGATTTTCGCGGGAAATGTGCTATGTTACTTCGGTAGCTAGCCGAACCCGTCAGCCCGCTTGCCGGCCCCCATGGGTTCCCGTGAAAACATCGAACAGGGGCGTGGTAGTTCCGCGCGCAGGCTGTGTCACAAAAAACGCGTACAAAGAGTACTTCGAAGGCTTCGAAGAAAGCCGCCGCGGCCACGAGCCGGGGTGCATCCAAGGGCCGTGCCCCGGCGTCCGCGAAGGATTCCCGGAAAACAACCAAGGCTTCGGCTGCCAAGTCCTCAAAAAGCAAAAGAAGCTCAATGCCAAACAAGACTGCAAAAACTGCCGCGAAAGCGACCGGTTCGAAGGCCACTGCTTCGAAGGTTGCCGCCTCCAAGCCTGTTGCTCACAAGCCTGTTGCTCACAAGCCTGCTGCCCACAAGCCCGCTCCGAAGGCGGTTGCGCCCAAGGCGCCCGTCAAGGCTCCGGTCGCCGCCACCAAGCCCGTTGTTGCCGCCAAGCCCGTGGCAGCCGCGCCGCGCGTCGAAGACAAGAAGCCGTTGACCCAGCGTCAGGGCTTCAAGACCCACGAATTCGTGGTGTATCCGGCCCATGGTGTCGGCCAGATCCTCGCCATCGAGGAGCAAGAGATCGCCGGCGCGAAGCTTGAGCTGTTCGTGATCAATTTCATGAAGGACAAGATGACACTGCGGGTGCCGACGGCGAAGGTCGCCAATGTCGGCATGCGCAAGTTGTCGGAGCCCGTGCTGGTGAAGAAGGCGCTGGAGACCCTGAAAGGTCGTGCCCGCGTGAAGCGCACGATGTGGTCGCGCCGCGCCCAGGAATACGAAGCCAAGATCAATTCGGGCGACATCGTTGCGATCGCCGAGGTCGTGCGCGATCTCTATCGCTCCGAATCGCAGCCTGAGCAG
Source organism: Bradyrhizobium sp. (assembly GCF_049519115.1). Taxonomy (GTDB): domain Bacteria; phylum Pseudomonadota; class Alphaproteobacteria; order Rhizobiales; family Xanthobacteraceae; genus Bradyrhizobium. Next base: position 18,031 of record NZ_JBEKRB010000042.1, on the reverse strand, counting down.
TCCTACAGCGAACGCCAGCTTTATGAAGCCGCGCTCGATCGCCTGTCGCGCGAAATCGCCGTCGTGCAGCACGTGACGGAAACCGAAGCGGTCAAGGAAATCGAGGGCCAGCTCGCCAAGAGCCCGCGCCGCGGCGCCAAGGCCGAGGCCGATACTGAGGCGGATGCCGAGGCCGACGGTGAAACGGATGCCGACACCGATGGTGACGACGCTGCTGTCGCGGACGAAGCCGCGTAAGCTTTTCCTGTCCAAGCGAATTGAAAAAGCCCGGTCGATGAGACCGGGCTTTTTTTGCTTGGGTGCGTGATTTAGCGAAACCTATCGATGTGTCGTCCCCGCGAAAGAAGGGACCCATACGCCGCGGCTTCTCAATAGTACAATGTGTTCGACGACTATCGTCACGATCAACGTCGGTGGTTATGGGTCCCTGCTTTCGCAGGGACGACAAGAATCTGTCGGACCCGTATTCTTACCCTGTTTGTTTCTCGAGATCCCCGGTTCGCGTCAAACGCGCGCGGGGATGACCTGCTTTCGCAGGTCAATCCACCACGATCTTGACGCGGTCGCGGGCCTTGATCTGGGCATGGGCCTCGAGCCCGTTGATGATGCGGAAGCGGTCTGCCGGACGATCGACGCCGGCCATGCGGTGCGACAGCGATTCCACGGTATCGCCGGGCTGCACGTTGATCACCTTGATGCGCAGCGGTCGCGCGGTCTGGATTTCATCGAGCGACAATCGCCGGAACGAGTTCACGGTTTCCCGCGCGTTGCGATCGCTCTCTGTCGTCTTCTGCTTGGTGGCGAAGATGAAGCGGTAGACATCGCTGCCGAAGCGCAGTGCATAGACCTTGAACTGCCACTGGTCACCGCTGGCAACGGCGGAGGCCGCCGGAAAACCGTTGATGGTGATGTCCTCGGTCGAGGCCTTGTCGACGTTTTCCATCCAGCCGGAATTGAGATAGTCGCTGAGCGTTTGCTCGGCCGACACCCGTACGACGTCGAAGCGCATCGCCTGCGCGCCGCCGTCGCGCACGCCGATCACGGCCTGCGCGGTATTGTCCAGGGTGAAGTTTTCCGGCGCCGTAAAGGTGAAGCCGAGCTTGGGATGCAGGAACCTGCGCCCGCGGACGAAGCCCTCGCTCGGGTCTTCGCCGTAGACGATATTGTCGATCGCGGCGAGATAGGTATCGCGATCGCGCTCGTTGGCGTCCGACGAGGTGTATTGCCGCGCGGTGTTCTGGGCGTTGGCGACGCGATCCGGGGTCGCCGGATGGGAGGACAGGAAGTCCTGCGCCCGTGGATCGGCCGAATTCTTGCCTGCCTTCAGTTCGGCGTTGCGTTCCATCGCCGTCAGAAACCGCGCCGCGCCGTAGGGATCGAAATGCGCATTGGCCGAGATGCTGACGCCCATCTTGTCCGCATCGAATTCCTGCTGCCGCGAGAAGCTCGCCATCGTCAGTTTGGTTTTTGCCAGCGCCAACGCCGTCGGATCCTGATCGTTGCCGACGTCGGTGACGACACGGGTCGCGGCAGCCGCAGCCACCTGCCGCGCCTGATCCTCTCGACTGTAGGCGTGCTTGGCCAGCACGTGCGCCATTTCGTGGCTCAGCACCGAGGACAATTCGGAAGTGTCGCAGGCCAGCGCGATCAGACCGCGCGTTACATAGAGCTGGCCGGTCGGCAGCGCAAAAGCGTTCACCGCGCCGGAATTGAGGATCGTCACCTTGTAGGCTTGATCAGGCCGCTCGGAGGCCGCCACCAGCCGGTCGACGGTCTTGCCGATCAATGCTTCCAGCCTCGGATCGTCATAGGCGCCGCCGTAACTGGACAGGATGCGCTCGTGCTCCTTTTCGGCCGCCGGACTCTGGACGAACGTACTCTTGGGTTTGGCCGGGGTCGTTGGCGCAGAGGGGACTGCAGTTTGAAACCGGTTCACGTCGCCGCAACCGGCAAGCAAAAACGTAGCGCCCAGAACCAGTGCCGCCGATCTGAAGCCCCCGCACCGCAAGCGGCGAGTTCGTATCGGGGGCTCCAGATCGATAAGCGGCACTGAATTTATCAACTGGCCGGCGCCTTTGGCTTTTCGCAGCTCGCAAAGAGGTATCGCTCGGCCCACTGGCGAGCTTCGAAAGGCCGGCGCCAGCGGTAAAGCCCAAGGCCGACAACTCACGCTTGTCTTGCGACGTCCCACAACGTCCACCACGGCAGCCATTCTAATTGTTCTAATTGTCCCGGCGAGCTATTTCAGCAGCTCAATTTGTCCCGCCCGAACCACCTCGATCCGTGGTCCGGTATGCGCCTCAACAATCCCCCGGATACGAATACGTTTGTATTCCAACGCCTTAGGCTCAAGGCCAGCGGCCGCCAGGTTGGCGAGCGCCCGCCTTGGAATAGTCACAGCGAAGTCCCGTGTCCAGTTCCGTCCAAAATTCAGATAGGTGGTTGCCCCTGCCTGCCGGACGGACAGAACCTTGCCCTCGACCAGCATGATACGCCCAATCCCAGCCAAGATATCGCCCGGACTTTCCGCGTTTTTTATGACAGCGGGATCAGCCCAGATGCCTCTTTTAGCCTCACGCGCGCTGGCCTCGGCAGCCAAAAGCGCCGCGGCACATTCTCTGTCGTTCACGGTTGCGGAAACCACAGCCGTGCCTTCCGCCAAAAGCTCCCGTTGCACCAGGGTCTGCTGCGGCAATAGCCACACAAAGGCGGTCTGACGGCCATAACGGTCGGGCGTCCGCGTCCGCCTCCGCGGGGAAAGCGGGCTCAATCCCGCCAAGACGCACGTCGCGCCCGTCCGTGAGACGAAAGCTGCGTGCGTCGGTCACCTCCGTCACGCGGCCTTCGCCCTGTAACTCAAACGCGCAAGGCGCAGCCGGCGCGGCAGCCAGGGTTGCGACATTAGCCAAAGCCAACGCGATTGTCGTCGCCCATTGAAGCTGGTTTGACATGGTTGGGATCTAACCGTGCGCGGCTCGGACCATCTAGTCATTCTATCCGACCGAACGACGTTCGTTCGAGCGCTAGTGGAGTGGATGTGACATTCGCTACCCGCTAGCCAGGAATTCGCAATGCGAATGTCAAATCCAAAACTCCACCAGAAACCTATATTTGCCCAGTGGTTCTTTGATTATAACATTTGCAAAAGTGCCTGCCACACCGGGATGCAAATGCTAGAATCGGACCTAGCTTGCCGCTGCCGGACGCTTGCGGCATGATTGCGATAACGGCAATTGCGTTTCTACCGCAGTGCGATCAGGGCAGGGAGCTTTTCATGAGACGGGTTCTTTCCGGCTTTCTTGCCGGCTTTCTCGGCGTGGCGTGTGCTGCGACGGCTACCGCTGCGTTCGCGCAAGGCAAACCGCCGCTGAAGCTCGGCGGCGTCCTCGATATGTCCGGGCTTTATGCCGACATCACCGGGCCGGGCGCCGAGATGGCCGCGAAAATGGCGGCCGAGGATTTCGGCGGCGAAGTGCTGGGCCGCAAGATCGAGATACTCGCGGCCGATCATCTCAACAAGGCCGACCTTGCCGCCAATATCACCCGCGACATGATCGACAATCAGGGCGTCGAGATGATCTACGACGTCGCCGCCTCGGCAACCGCGCTCGCCGCCGGCGAGATCGCCAAGGCCCGTAACAAGATCATCATGTTCTCTGGCCCCGGATCCATCCGTCTCAGCAACGAAGCCTGCGGTCCTTACACGGTGCACTATGTGTTCGACACCTATTCGCAGGCCAATGTGACCGGGCTCGCCGCGGTCAAGCGAGGCCTCGACAGCTGGTTCTTCATCACGGCCGATTACGCCTTCGGCCATGACCTCGAGAAAGACACGGTCAACGTGGTGCAGAAGTCCGGCGGCAAGGTGCTTGGCGACGTCAGGCATCCGCTCAACTCGTCGGACTTCTCGTCCTATTTGCTCCAGGCGCAGGCGTCCAAGGCTAAGGTGATCGGGCTTGCCAATGCGGGCGGCGATACCATCAACACGATCAAGCAGGCGGCGGAATTCGGCATCATGAAGGGCGGGCAGAAGATATCGCCGCTGCTGGCTTTCATCACCGATATCGACGGCGTCGGGCTCGATACCGCGCAGGGTCTGCTGCTCGCGGAAGCCTTTTACTGGGACCTCAACGATGACACCCGCGCTTTTTCCAAGCGCTTCATGGAGCGGGTGGGACGTGTGCCGGGCGCGGCGCAGGCCGGCGTCTATTCGTCGGTCACGCATTATTTGAAGGCGGTGAAGGCGGCCGGCACCACCGACGCCGCCGCCGTTATGAAAATCATGAAGGAAACCCCGATCAACGACATGTTTGCGAAAAATGGCCGGATTCGCGAGGATGGCCGCATGGTGCACGACATGTATTTGTTCGAGGTCAAGAAGCCGCAGGAGTCGAAGGGCCGTTGGGACGATTACAAGCTGCTGGCGACCATTCCCGGCGACGAGGCGTTCCAGCCGCTCTCGGAATCTCGGTGTCCGCTGGTGAAGAAGTGACGGCCTTTCGTCGTCCCCGCGAACGCGGGGACCCGTACGCCGTGGCCTATCGTTTCGGACGCGGCGAGATAGCTTGGCAACAACTGGCGTCCGGGATTTTGGGTCCCTGCGTTCGCAGGGACTACGCCAACCAATAACAATAAGGAATAAACCGCGATGAGCGAAACCGTCCTGCAGAACCTCGAATCCGGCCTGTTGACGATCACCATGAACCGGCCTGAGCGGCGCAACGCGCTCAATCCGGACATGACGTTGGGTCTGGTGGCGGCGGCGCGGCGCGCGGCTGAGGATCACGAGGTCCGTGCGGTTCTGCTGAAAGGCGCTGGAGGCACCTTCTGCGTCGGCGGCGACGTCAAGTCGATGGCGGAAGGCCGGGCGCCGATGTCGTTCGAGAACAAGATGGTGAACTTGCGGCGTGGCATGGAAGTCTCGCGGGTCCTACACGAGATGTCGAAGCCTGTAGTGGCTCAGCTCGACGGCGCGGCCGCCGGCGCCGGACTTTCGATCGCGCTTGCCTGCGATCTTCGCGTTGCCTCTACGTCGGTCAAGATCACGACGGCCTTCGCTAAAGTCGGTCTGTCCGGCGATTACGGCGGGACTTATTTCCTGACCCAGATGCTCGGCAGCGCCAAGGCACGCGAGCTTTATCTGATGTCGCCGGTATTGACCGCGCAGGAGGCGCTGGCGCTCGGCATGGTCACGCGCGTCGTTCCTGACGCCGAAGTCGACGCGGCGGCGCGTGAACTTGCGATGTCGCTGGCGCAGGGGCCGACGATCACGCTCGGCTACATCAAGCGCAACATCAACAACGCCGAGCGATTGCCGCTGGAAACCTGCTTCGACGCCGAGGCGTTCCATCATTCACGCGCGGGCGAGACCGCCGATCACAAGGAAGCTGCGAAAGCGTTCGTCGAAAAGCGCAAGCCGGTGTTTCAGAATCATTGAAGAAATAGCCATCAATATAAAATATTCGACAGTCGTCGTCGCCGCGAACGCGGGGACCCATAACCACAGCTGTTTGTGGTTACAGATGGTCTCTACCTCAGTGCACCCTTGATAGGTCGCGGCGTATGGGTCCCTGCTTCCGCAGGGACGACATGTTGATATAGCGGCGCTTGCCTCACCGCCCCTTGAAGTTGGCGACCCGCCGCTCTTCGGTCGCCTTGACGCCTTCCTTGAAATCTTCGGTGGCGCGGAGCCGCGTCTGCTCGGCGAGTTCGTGGTTGGTGGCGGCGAGCACGCGGTCGGCAAGCCCGGCGCGCATCGTGGCGCGGGTCGAGAGCAGGCCAAGCGGCGAACACTCGGCGATTTCCTGCGCGAGCTTCATGGCGCGTTCACGAACCTGATCCTGCGGCACGCATTCATTGGCAAGGCCCATCCGGGTGGCTTCCTCGCCGGTGACCCGGCGCGACGTGTAGAAAATCAGTTCGGCGTTGTTCTTGCCGACCAGTTCGGGCAGCGTCACCGTCAGCCCGAAGCCGGGATGAAAGCCGAGCTTGGTGAAGTTGGCGGAAAAGCGCGCCTCCGGACAGCTGACGCGGAAATCCGCCGACACCGCCAATCCAAGCCCGCCGCCGATCGCGGCTCCATGCACGGCTGCGACGATCGGCTTTTGGGCGCGGAAGATGCGTACGGCCTGGATATAAAGGTGCGCGATCGGGCCAAGCCCTGTGGCCGGATCGGCTTTGGCGCGCGCCTCCTGCTCCTGCCGCGCCGGATCGTTGAAATTGGCGCCGGCGCAGAACGCCTTGCCTTGCGCGGCCAGCACCGAGGCGCGGATTTCGATGTCGCGGTCGAATTCCTCGAGCGCGTCCGCGATCTGGTTGATCAGCGAGATGTCGAAAAAATTCAGCGGCGGCCGCCGGATTTCAATCACGCCGACATGCCCGATCTTCTCGACGCCGATGTCCTTGTAGGTGCTCATGCGATCCTCGATTCAATAAACTGGAATTAGCGCAGACCAAGCCCGCGCGGCTAGCGCAAACCAAGCCCGCGCGCGATGATGCCGCGCAGCACTTCGGTGGTGCCGCCCTGAATGGTGAGTTTTGGCGCGGTCTTCATCGCGAAAGACAGCTGGTTCTCCAGCGTCTCGTGATTTGAGGCGTCAGGGTCGACGAAGGCGGCGAGGTCGCGGACCCGGTGCGGCAGTTGCTGTTCCCAGATCGTACCGATGTCCTTGACAATCGAGGCTTCCACGACCGGCTCCTTGCCGGCCTGCAACATGCCCGCTACCGACACCGACATCCGCCGCATGGTGTGAAGCTGCGCGACCAGCCGCCCGATGCCTTCGGCGGCACGCGTATCGGGCGAGGGCCCGACCGCACGCACCAGTTCGGTCAGCACGTAATAAGTCTCCAGGAAACGCTCAGGCCCGGAACGCTCATAGGCGAGTTCGGATGTCGCCTGTTTCCAGGCGCCGTCGATTTCGCCCAGCATCTGGTCGTCCGGAACGAAATGGTCGGTGAATACGACTTCGTTAAATTCGAACTGCCCCGTGATCTGGCCGATCGGGTTGACCTTGATGCCCGGCTTCTTCATGTCGACCAGAAACTGCGTCAGGCCGTGCCGGCGGTTTTCCTTGGTGGGCGGCGAGGTGCGGAAGATCGCGATCATGTAATCGGCGATATGCGCCGACGAGGTCCATATCTTGGTGCCATTGATCAGGAATCCACCGTCGGTTTTGGTCGCCTTGGTCTTGGCCGCAAACAGGTCCGAGCCGGAATTCGGTTCGCTCATGCCGATCGCAAAACAGACCTCGCCGCGGCAGATCCGCGGCAGGATGTCCATCTTGATGCGTTCGGTCGCGTATTTCAAAAGCACCGGCCCGCTCTGGCGGTCGGCGACAAAGAAGCGCCGCGTCGGCGCATTGGCGACGCGCATCTCCTCGGTCACCACGTAGCGCTCGAGGAACGTGCGCTCGTGGCCGCCATATTTCTTCGGCCAGGTCATGCCGAGCCAGCCGCGCGCGCCGACGCGGCGGGAAAATTCCGGGGCGTCGCTGTCCTCGCGGTTCGGCTGGTGCGGATCGAAGGTGCCGGCGGCGATTTCCTCGGCGAGAAACGCGCGCACTTCCTTGCGCAGCGCGACGCATTCGGGCGGAAGGCGGATCGGATCGAAACGAAGGGCTGCGGTCATTGGGTTACGTCCGGGAATCTCACGAGGTTGATTGAGTTAGCGCGAAGCGACCAGCGGCCACAGTTCGTCGGCACCGTTGGCGGCCACGCGTTTGCCGAGTTCGACCGCCCAGTAGCTCTCGGAGCCGAAATCGTCGCGCCAGGCCAGCGCCCGCAACGTGTAGCGATGCAGGATGTGCTCGATGGTGAAGCCGATCGCGCCGTGAACCTGATGGGCAATCGCTGCGGCCTTCTCGGCCGCTTCCGAGCAGCGGATTTTTGCCGACGCCGCTTCAAGGAAGGCAGCGTCAGGCGACGCGCCGGTTGCAAACGCGTCCGCCGCCGAGGTTGCCGCGGCCAACGCCGCCGCCGACTCGCCGGCCAGCTTCGCCAGATTGTGCTGGACCGCCTGGAACTTCGAAATCTTCTTCTCAAACGCAACGCGTTCGTTGGAATAGCGCACGCTGATCTCAAGCATCGTCTCAAGGCTGCCTGCAATCTGCAGGCCGCGGGCGACCGCGCCCATCAGAAGCAGCGCGGTCAGGTCGAAGCCGTCGGGCGCGGGCTTGACGGCAACCGGCGTGACGCGATCGAAGGTTACTGTGTCGTTGCCGTCGCCGCCGAGATTGCGGCTGGATTCGATCCGGCACTTGGCCGCTTCGATCAGCGTAATCGAAAGCTTTCCGCCATCGCCTTGCGCGAGCACCGCGATATGTTTGGCCTCACTCGCGAAGGGGATGCCGCGCGCGCGGCCGGACAAGGTGCCGTCGGCGTTGAGCGTGATGCGGTCTTTCGGGCCGGCTGGCGCGAGCGTCATTTCGCCTGCGGGGCACGAAATCTTGGCCTGCGACAACAGCCAGCCCGCCAGCATGGTCTCGGCGAGCGGTACGCCAATCGCAAAACGCCCCGCGGCGCTCAGGACGCCAAAGCCTTCGGCCAGCGAGGCGCCGGAACCGCCATATTCTTCGGTAACCCAGGACAGCGGCAGGCCGGCTTCGCTCAACGCCTGCCACAGCGGCGCTTTCCAGCTGTCTTTCTTGTCGCTGTTGATGGTTTGCGCATCGGCCAGATCGGCAAATATCCGCTCGGCGGTTTGCGCAACAATGTTCTCGGCTTCTATCACGGCGTTCCTCGGCAGGCTTTTGTTGCGGCCATGATGGGGAAAAGGCGTAGACCTGACAAGCGTTAGTGACCGCAATGCCCCCTGCGGGTGCGGAATGAAGCGACGCCGGTTCGGGCATACGGGTTATTCCGCGCAATGGAGTTTCTTTAGGGTGCAATCGTGTGGTAGATCGCCACAAACATTCAAAATCAAGCTGAGGAAAATGCGATGTCGAAGGATGGTTTGTGCGCTGTTATCACCGGCTCGGCCTCGGGTCTTGGCGCCGCGACGGCGGCCATTCTGGCCAAAAACGCCGCGCGCATCGTCATCAACTATTCCTCCAGCCAGAAAGAGGCCGAACAGACCGCCGATCTCTGCCGCACGGCCGGCGGCGAGGTGGTCGTGGTTCAGGGCGATGTGTCGCGCGACGAGGATTGCCGGAAGATTGCGGCCGCAGCCGCTCCGTGGGGACGGCTCGATGTGCTGGTCAACAATGCCGGCACCACCAAGCACGTTCCGCACGACAATATGGACGGTCTCTCGGCGGAGGACTTTCAGCGCCTGTTCGGTGTGAACACGATCGGGCCGTTCCAGATGGTGCGGGCCGCGCGATCGCTACTGGAAGCGGGCGCGAAGGCGTCTAACCGCGCGTCGTCCGTCGTCAATGTCTCGTCGGTTGCAGGCATCAGCGGGGTCGGCTCTTCGGTCGCTTATGCGGCGAGCAAGGGGGCGCTGAATACGATGACACTTTCGCTGGCGCGTGCGCTCGCCCCACTGATCCGCGTCAACACGGTATGTCCCGGCTATATCGACACGCCCTGGTTCACCAAGGGCCGTGGCGTCGAAGGAGCGGCGAAGATCCGCGATTCCGTGGTCGCCAAGGTGCCGTTGAAGCGGGCTTCCACCGCCGAGGATGTCGCGGGCGTCGTCTGCTTCCTCGCCTTGCCGCAGTCGGGCAACATGACCGGCGAGATCGTCCGGATCGACGCCGGCGCACATCTCATCGCCTAGAGCGTTTTCGAGCGAAGTGGGAATAAAGAAGAAAACGCGTCAAACAAAGACCACACGCTCGGGAAAACATCCGGGGCGCTGTCAGCGCCCCGGAATGAAGACGACTACCTGTTGAAGTCCCGGACCACGCCGCTTGCCACCAGCCTGTTCCAGATGAACAGCACGATCAGCGCGCCTATGGTGGAGGTGATGAAGCCCGCGCCCTGGTCCGGGCCATAGTGACCGATCGCCTGGCCGATCCAGGTGGCGAGGAACGCGCCGACGATGCCGAGCACCGTGGTGAGGATAAAGCCGCTCGGATTGTTGGGGCCCGGCGAGAGCAGCCGCGCGATGATGCCGGCAATAAAGCCGACAATGATGATCCAGATGATGCCGCCCATGACTATCGTCCTCCTCGAAAAGCCAGACTAAAAAATAACGGCTCGCTTAGAGCCGGTCAGATAATTCGCTTTCTGTCGGCAGCCGTCCATCCGGCGTCAGGTGGTTGACCACCTCGGGCAGATGCTGGCTGAGGCCGTTCAGCAATTCATCGCGCGACAGGCCGCTTTGCGACATCAGGCTGTTGATCTGATCGGCGCCGAGCGCGTTGGCAAGATCGCCGGGCGCGATCTGCTTGTTCGGACCCGGGCTCACCCATGAATTGGCGGTATCGCCATGGCCGTTCTGCTGAAGCTGCTTGAGCAGATCGCCCAGGCCGCCGCTGATGATGCTGCCCGCCGCGCCTCCGGCGAGTACGCCGCCAAGGCCGCCTTTGAGAACGTCGCCGAGACCGCCAAGACTCCCGCCAAGACTTCCACCGCCCAGACTGCCGCCAACTTCGCCAGGGGTTGGCGCCGGCGTTGGTGCCGACGTGGAGGCCGAGCCGCCGCTGATATGTTTGACGGCCTTGTAGGCGAGTAGTGCCAGGATCGCCATGGTCATCGGCGACATGCCGCCGCCGGATTGTGTGCTCGGGGTGGAGGGGCCGCGCGGTCCGTTCTGCATTCCGTTCAATACGTCGAGTAAGCCCATCGTCATCTCCTGCCGATCATCCGCCCCGCCGGGGAGGAACCTTATCGGCGCGGTATGACGGTTACAAGGCGACAAGCCTGCTGTGGTCGGCTACCAGAGCCATCTGCTTGAAGGTTGGGCGGAGCAACAAATGGCACAGGGTCGGCCGATCGTCGTGGCGGGTGCCGGCAGCATCGGCTGCTTTGTCGGCGGCCTTTCGGCCAGTGCTGGCCGTCGCGTCTCGCTATTGGCGCGCCCACGCGTGATCGCGGAGATCGAGCGCTTCGGCTTGACCCTGACGTGCCTAGAGGGCTCGTCCTGGCATGTGGCATCTCAGCAATTGAAGTTGTCCGGGGAACCGGAGGCTCTCGCCGAGGCGAGCGTCGTGCTGGTCGCCGTCAAGAGCGCCGATACCGCCGAAATCGCCGACGCGATCGCGCTTCACGCGCCGCCCGATGCCGTCATCGTCAGTTTGCAGAACGGCGTCGCCAATGCTGCGCTGCTGCGCAGCCGGCTGCCGGGGAGGACGGTGCTCGCGGCCATGGTGCCGTTCAATGTCATCGCGGCGGGCGAGGGGCGATTTCATCGTGCCACCTCGGGCGATATCGTGATCGAGCGCGATGCGGCCGATACTGCCGCAAGACTCTCAGTGCCGGGGCTTGCGATGCGCCCGACCGACGATATCGCGGGCGTGCAATGGGGCAAGCTGCTCGTCAACCTCAACAACGCCATTAATGCGCTGTCCGGCCTGCCGCTGCGCGAGCAACTTAGCGACCGCGAATGGCGACGATTGTTTGCCGACCAGATTGCCGAAGGCTTGATGGCGGTGCGCGCCGAAGGCATCAAGCCGGTATCGCCGACGCCGGTGCCGCTGAGCCTGGTGCCGCATCTGTTGCGGCTGCCCGATGCGCTGTTTGCGATCGCACTGGCGCCCGCCATGAAGATCGATCCGCAAGCGCGCTCATCGATGTGGGAAGACCTCGATCGCCGCCGCCGCACCGAGATCGATTACCTTCAGGGCGTCATCACCGCCATCGCCGATCGTCGTGGATTGAACGTCCCGCTGTCGCGCCGCATCGTGGCGCTGATCACCGCGGCCGAGACGGCGAAACAAGGTTCGCCGCGGCTGACGGTCGCGCAGGTTCGGGCGGGGGTTTCGAAGAGCTAGTGTCCCGATTCCGAAGTTCGTAGCATTTTACGGAGCCACGTTTCGAACTTCGGAATCGAAAGGACACTAGCAAACCTAGTGATCTAGTGTGGCTTTGGTTCAGAAGTCCGCATAACGAACTCGCGGCGACAATGATGCGGACTTCTGAACCGCCACACTAGCTTCGCTTATCCTTGCTCGACGAAGATCCGAACAGGGCCTTTTTCAGGTCCTTGATGCCTTCCGAAAGCCGTGGCCATTCGCAGGAGAAGGAATGCTGCTGACAAGCAGCTTGCTTGACGCGCCGGGGGTCGCTTGCAGGCACTGGCGGCTTGGCGATGCCGCCGGTCGTGGGAGCCGCGCGATCGCTCTCGCCCGTTAACGAGGCCTGCTGCTGCAATTGCTGCTGTTTCGCGGCAAAGGCCGCCGCGATGTTTCGACGCCGCTGATTTTCCAGATAGATCGCATATTGCTCGTCGATCTGCTTTTGCTCTTCCGGCGTCGGGTTGGGGCCTGCGATGTCGAAGCTTCGATTTTGCATGAAATCGAAATAGGTGTAGCCGCCGCTTGGTTTGCGGCGGCCGGCGAATCTCGCGTTACATTCGGAAAGCGCGGTCCGTCTCGCGTCCTTGCTCGCAGCCTTCTCGGCGACGTCGGCGCATTCCTCGAAATCGGACGGCCCGCGAGACCACCACTGCGCGCCCGCCCGCGCGCACGACAGCGCAGCACAGCCGATCATCGCGGCCATCAAGACGGTCCGGGTATGTGACACACTCAACAACGACGTCCTGCAGTGAACTCGAAAAACCAAAGCTACCTGCAGATTGTCGCCATTACCCGCCGCCGAGTCGACCCCGCGACCGGGGAGTTACGCACAGGAAGAACAGGCTTGACATTCGCCGAAATCAGTTACCGAAAACGTTGCCGCTCTGGATCGAGCAGCTCTCGCCGCTAGTTTTGACCGAATAGAAATCGTACTCACGGCCGGTGATATGCTGGTGATGCGTGTGGACTGTGCGCCGCCTGTCTTGCCTGACACGACATGCGCGCTGCAGCCCTGAAAGCCCGAATCGAAGCTGACCGAGACCAGCAGCGCGCCGGCATTGCCGCGCGGCATGGTCGTGCTCATCGAGTTGCCGCTAAAGCTGACGGCCCTCGCCGAGCCGTCGCCTTGCACGGTGTCGCGTTGTCCCGACCTTGTTCCGCGCCCCCTCGATACCGACATGCTGACGCGGCTGAAGGCGCGGCCTTTGTCGCTGACATAGACCGACAATTGTCCCGACGCTGTCACCGCGGTCGGAGCAGCGTCGCGGTCGGTGGTCTGCATCCGGCTTTCGGTCCAACTCACGATCACCGACTTGCCGTAAAGCTGGGCAGGTGCAGCAAAGGCCGTCGATGTGGTCATCGCGAGCGTGAGGATGGCGGCGGAGATACGGTCAATCATTGGTCTGGCCCCAATCATTTGGCGTGAAATTTTATCGGACTCGATTTTCGAGAGAGACGTTTTGAAGGAAATAACAGCGGCCGATTATTCGCAGTAGCTTTTCCCGTTGAAGGAGAAGCACTTTCCGCCGCCTCCACCGCCCGCAGGGGCCGCACGCTGCTTTGGCGCCGGGTCTTGTGTCGCGGTGCGCGGCTTTGACACCGGATCGGGGCGTTTCTCGCAGACGCCGCTCGAATTCAGGAAGCTGCCGCTGCCACAGCTGATCTGGACGCAGCGGCCGCCATCCTCCTTCTGGCCCTTGGCGCAGATCAGCGGGCTGACGCGGTCGGACTTGCTGCGCACCACATCCAGCGCGTCGAGGCTCGCGACTTTGACGTCGAACTGGGTATTGGCGTTCTTGTTGAACAGTTCGAGCGCCTTGCGCGAACTGTCGTCCCAGGTGCCGTCAACATTGCCGGCATTGCAGCCGACGCGTTTCAGGTGCGCCTACAACAGCCGCGTGACGTCGGCCTGGTCGATTTGCGGCGCTGTCGGCGCTTTGGGCGCGGCCTGGCCTGGCGCCAGGCTCGCAAGCTTGTCGGCGTCGTCCTTATTGGCTTCCTTGACGGCGCGTTTGGCCTGCTCGGCTTTGGCGAGTTCGACCTGGCGCTGCGCTTCAGCGATTGCCTGGCGTTTGGCTTCCTCAACCTGTTGCCGGGCGGCCTCGGCCTGTTGCTGCGCCAGTTCGACCTGCCGCTTTGCCTCGTCGAGTTCTTTCTTGGCCTGCTCGGCGACCTGGCGCCGGGCTTCTTCGAGGTCTTTCTTTGCCTGCTCCGACAGCTTCTGCTTGGCCTCGGCGGTCTGACGCTGGCTCTGCTCTTCCAGTTGCTTGCGCAACTCCACAGCCTTCAACGCGGCCTGCTCTTCGGCATCGCGCCGCGCATCGTCGGCCTTGGTGCGGGATTCCTGTGCGGCCGCGAGCTTGCTGGTCTGAGCCCGCGCCAGGTTCGCATAAAGGCCGTTCGGATGGCTGGCGAGGAAGGAATCCCAGGCCTCTTTGGTGCCGATTTGGGCGGCAAGCTCATAATCGACGCGGGCTTCGGTTTCCGGATCAACCGGCTTTGCCGCAGGCGGCACCAGCGACATGGTCTGCCTGCCGAGCGAACCGTAGACGAACGGCTCCTGCCGGTTGCCGGTGCTTTTGAGCACATCGTCGCGCACACGGCCGAAGGCGAGGCGCAGATCAAGCCCCGGCTCGGCAATGTGCTTCACCAGCGCCGTCGCGAACGGACTGTGGCGCCATCGCCGTCGCTCGCCACCGCGCCCGCCTTGGCCGCGAAGGCAATCAGCGTGTCTGTCATGGTAGGTTCGATCTTGGCGAGGCCGCGGCCGACCGAGCGGCTGGCGAGGCTTCGCTTCATCGTATTGGCGAAAGGATTGTCACGGCAGGCGTCGAGGATCACGAGCCGCAGCCGCTTGGTGCCCTCAAGCGCCTTGAGCACCCGGTCGAGCGAGACGGTCTCGTTCTCGATGTCGAAGTCGCTGACGAGTTTGGCGTCCGCCGGCACCAGATAATTGGTGCCATCGACCTCGATGCCGTGTCCGGCGTAATAGACCACCGCGATATCGGCGTCGCGCGAGGTTTCGGAGAATTCGCGGATGACCCGGCGCAGGTCGACGATGCCGAGGTCGCGCTGATTGTTGATGGTGTCGAAGCCGGCCTGCTTGAACAGGGCCGCGACCACGTCGGCATCGCGCGCGGGATTGGCGAGCCGGGGCGCCTGCTGATATTTGGACATGCCGATGACAAGGGCGACGCGCTTGTCAGCGAGCGCCGGATCTGTCGAAAGGCAGAATAAAAATCCAAATAAAAAAGGAATGCGGACCGCACCCCGGGCCCCCAAAAATTTGTTACGCTTTTTCATATCAATCGGGGGCTTAACCGGCAAGCTGCCCCTGAAGGGAGAGCCGAGATGATGCGCCGCTTGATCCTGTCGCTCGCCTTAGCAACCTGCCTGGGCGGGGCCTGGAATACGGCTTGGGCTGCCCCTGAGCCCAAGCCGGACGCTAGCCCGGCCTGCCTCTATGAAAGCAAGACCTACAGCGAGGGGGCTTTTGTTTGCGTTCAGAAGTCGCTGATGCTGACGTGTACGGCCGATGGCGATCGCATGTCATGGAAGCCGGTTGCCGACAAAGACATCAACGACCGCTGTACGAGGCCAACGGTGCAACATTATCCGGAGCAGACGCGCCCGCGTAGCCACCGGCGATACTTCGTACACCGGGCTTTTCCCTATGTGGAAAATCCGAAGTGTTTCGTGTTCAACGGCAGGGAATATTGTGAGTAGCCGTCCGCGCTGGCGCTCGCCTTGGCACTTATTTTTGCGCATGATCTCCGCGCAAGCGCTTTCGCGTTTGTCGCGACGGAAAACCGCTACACACTGTTCCGGATGATGCGCTAATGTCTGATGCGCCAGATCGTGCCGTTGCCGTCTTCCGAGACCAATAGCGCGCCGTCGCGCGTGACCGTGACGCCGACCGGGCGTCCCCACACATCGGAATCGCCGGCGACAAAGCCCGTCATGAAGTCCTGATATTCGCCGGTCGGGACGCCGTCTTTCATGCGGATGCGGATCACCTTGTAACCTGTTCGCTTCGCACGATTCCAGGAACCATGCTCGGCGGCAAAACCGTCGCCGCGGTATTCGGAAGGAAATGCGCTGGCGTTGTAGAAGGTGAGCCCGAGCGAGGCCGAATGCGCCTGAATCAGCACGTCGGGAACGGTGACCTTGTCCTTCAGGTCTGGCCGTTCGCTTGCGTGACGTGGATCCTCATGGTTGCCGATATAGAACCAGGGCCAGCCGTAGAAGGCGCCCTCGCGCACGCGGGTGACATAGTCGGGGACGAGGTCATCGCCAAAACCGTCGCGCTCGTTGGTCGAGCAATAGGCGTCGCCGGTGGTCGGGTGAACGGCGAGCCCGACGCAATTGCGGATTCCCGTGGCAAAGATTTTTGGTTCCGTTCCGTCCGGGTTGAAGGAAAGCACGTCGGCGCGGCGGGCCTCATAACCGGAGCTTGCGCCAAGTGCGAGTTTTGAGTCGTCGGAAGGGTTGCTCTTGATTCCTTCCGCATCGTTGCTGGCCGAACCGACCGAAACCAGCATCCGCTTGCCGTTCTCAATGAAGACGATGTCACGGGTCGAATGCCCGGCCGCATGCGGCAGCTCGGCGACCACAGTCTCGGGTTCGTCTTTGGCTTTCAGGTCGCCGTCCTGGTAACGAAAGCGGACCACGCTGTCGGTGTTGGCCACGTAAACCCACTGCGGCTTGTCGCTCGGGAAAAACGTGATTCCAAACGGCTGGTTGAGGCCGCCCGCGTAGATTTCGTTTTTGACCGGCTTTGAACCGTCTTGCGAAAGCCGCAGCACGCGAATTCGCCCCGAGCGGGTTTCCGAAACGAAAATATCGCCGTTCGGCGCCGTCTGCATTTCGCGCGGTCCGCTCAGGCCCTCGGCGAGCAGTTCAACTTTGAACCCATCCGGCACCTTGGGCATCGCGGCAGCTGGCCGCGGCACCACATGCGAGACATTGGCGGACGAAGCGGTGGCACCGGGTTTCGGCAAATCGGATGGGCGGATCAGGCGAGCGAGGCCCGGCCTGTCGGCCCGCCAGTCGCCGAACGCGGCCGATCCGGTCAGCGGTGCCGATTGGGCCAAAGCAGAAATCGAGGCAAGCGTCGCGATCGTACCCGCAAGCAACACTGCGACACACAACGCCGGCGTCGATCGTCGAACGAGGTCAAATCGCCGCGCGCTGGAAATCTCCGGCGCTGTCGCCGCGGGTCGCTTCATGTTTGGCACCTTTTCGTTTTGTCAAAGCTGAAGGTATCGGCTGGATACGACATCGGCGAGAGGGGATTTGGCGCGTTGACGGTGATGTGTACGGTGAACCAATTTGTTTTTCGGACGTCATATCAGCAACAGCCCTTGTCGGCTGCCGGCGGGGAACTTTTGGATGTGCGACGTATGCGACGAGCTCGACGAAAAGATCGAGCACTACAAGAAAGTAAGGGTGGCGATGACCGACCAGCTGACCATCGAACGGATCAAGGCGCTGATTGCTGAACTGGAAGCGCAGAAGGCCGCGCTGCACCCGGAACAGAAATGAGCCGCACATCTTCAGACCGCCGAAGGAGACGCTGGCGGCCGGCTGCCTTCTCCTATATTTTCGCTTCATCGCCCGAGGAAGAAAAATAAAATACAGGGCAATTGCGGGAGGACGGCCGGAAATGTTCCTCGTGTTTCTTCGTCACGGCAGTGTGGCCGCGCTTCTGGCAGGTGTCGCCATCCTGGGGCTGGCGTTTTTGTCCGGTTGGATCGAGCCGAGGCTCGCCTTGATCCTGCTCGGCGCGCTGTTGTTTTACCTCAGCGAATACGGCATGCATCGGTTTGCCTTTCATGCGCCGCCGCTGTCATGGCCGCCGGCCCGCAAGCTGCAACATCGCCTGCATTACGATCACCATGTCGAGCCCAGCCGGCTCGACCTGTTGTTTCTGCCGATCTGGTTTCTGGTGCCCAACCTCGCCGTCGCTGCCGCTCTGGTGGCGCTGGTGTTCGGCGCGGAAGGCTCAGCGTCCGCGCTGTTCGGCATGATGCTGGCGATCCTGCATTATGAATGGGTGCACTACGTCGCCCACATTCCCTATCAGCCGCGCACGCGATTGGGCCGCTGGATCAAGCAGTACCATTTGCGCC
>NZ_JBEKRB010000041.1:0-108828 GCF_049519115.1 Bradyrhizobium sp. | reverse complement strand
ACGCTGGTGCCGTTGTAGAACAGCTGCACGTTGCCGACCGCCGACACCCGCGAGTTGTTGTAGTCGTAGTCGACCTCGTTGGCCTGCACCAGCATCTGCCCGTCATTCGCCGGACGCTGCGTGACCGGCTTGGGCGGTCGTGGATTGTAGGTGAAGCTTTGCGCGAACGCGTCCGTGGCGAGCCCGAAGGCGCCAGACAGCAGCAAGCCAAGAGCTACGGCCACCGCGCGCGCGCGACGACGCACGACAGCACCCTGGCGCAACGCGAGCAATCTTCCGCGGAGGGCGGCAATCACAGCCACTACCCGTCCTCCAAGTACAACAAGGCCAAAAAGCCGGTGAGGCCGCCAACGCATACCGGCAGCCACGCCGAAGCGATCGGATGCATCAACTCAGCCTTGCTCAAATCTTCAGTTACTTTGGACAAAACGTAGAGCAGAAAGCCGGCGCCCACGCCACTCAAAACCATCTTCTGAACACCGCCGAAACGGAAGAAACGCAGGCTTACACTGGCAGCCAACATGACCATCGCCGCCAGCAAAAAAGGCAGTGCAATCAGCTTGTGGTATTGCAACCGGTAGCCGGCCGTCGCGAAGCCGGAGCTTTCAGACGAGCGGATGTAGCCCGGTAGTTGCCAGAAAGACACAGTTTCGGGCGTGGAAAAGCTGTTCCGCACTTGGGCAGGCGTGAGGCTGGTGGCCAACGTGAAGTTGTCCTGGTCGACAGGCGGGTTATTCAGAGTGTATCGGCGCACCGATTTGAACAGCCAGTGCCCTTCCTCAAGGGTTGCCTGTTGCGCTTCGATTCGCTCCTGGAACTGATCGTTGTTGTCGAAGCGGAACACTGTGAGGCCGGTCAGCCGCACTCCCTGCTGTTCGCTGCGAGCGGCGTTGATGATGGCCTGTCCATCGCTATTGACCTGATTGATCCAGAAACCCGCCGCATCCTGCACGCCGCCGCCGCCGGGCGCGTTGCCGAACAGCTCCGCTTCCATCCGCTTGGAGAGTTCGCGCAGGTTGGCCGACATCGGATTGTAGGCCGTGGTGGCGAGGACCCCGAGCACCATCGCGCTGGCCAGTGCCGGCGCAATAAACTGCCACGCTGAAACGCCTGCCGCCCGCGCCACCACGAGTTCCAGCCGCCGGGAAAGCGCGAGGTAGCAGGTCATGGCTCCGATCAGGATGCAGAACGGCATCATCTTTTCGAGCAATTGGGGAACGCGGAACAGCGAGGTTTCCGCGACCGCAATCGCCGAGGCATCGACCAGCCCTGACGTCTTCCGCACCATTTCGATGTAGTCAACGAGCACCAGCAGTACGAAGATGGCGGCAAAGACGCCGATCGCCGCGACCACGAAGCGGCCGGCGAAGTAGCGTCCCAGCGTGTTGGTGACCATGCTCATGCGGCGGCCGGCCGTCCGAAGAGCCGCAGGATTCGTTCGTTCGACCGGTTGATGGCCTCGATCAGCCCTGCCGGCGGTTCGACGACGACGCCGTCGATGATGATCCAGAAGCTGACGCCGATGGCCGTCGCCAGCATCAGGTATTGGACGAGCGCTGCAAGCGGTGACTTCACCGTCAAGACCGAGCAGGCGAATCCGGCCATCCGCAATCCGAACACCGCGAGGATTGCGCCGCCCATCGAAAAGTTTCGGCTCTGTCGCGTCGTGCGCGGTGCGCCAAGAAAGGCAAAGGTAAGCGCGGCAAAGGCAAACGGATAGATCGGCGACATGAAGCGATCGTGCAGCTCGGCGCGAAATTGTCCGGACAGTTGCTGATAGATCGGGTCCGAATCTTCAGGAGTGAGCAATTCCCAGAGGTAGCGCTCGCGAATCCCCAGCGCGACATCATGGCCCTGGTTGGAGAACTTGGACATGTCGAAGCCATAGCGGCCGAACGCAACCAGTGCCGGATCGCGTTTGCCGACTTCGAAGCGTTCGAGATTTCCGTCCTCGAGAATCAGGAACGAACCACCCTCGTTCTTCACGACCGTGCCGTGATCGGCGACGATGCTGACGCGCTCCTTGGGATCGCGGCGGTCATCGATGAAAATGCCCTTGAGCAGGCCGCCCGGTTGCCGTTCGCGGATCCGGATCGTCAAATTCTGATCCAACTGGGCGAAGCGGCCCGGCTGCAAGACGTTGGTAAGAACGTCGGCCGTGATCTCCGCATCCCATTGCTTGATTCGGCGCAGGCCGTCGGGTGCCAGATAAGCGGCGATAAAGGCGACCAGCAACGCAACCACGCAGGTGGCAAAGATAAAGGGACGGAACAGGCGGATCGGGGAGAAACCGGCCGCGTTCATCACGATGATTTCCGAATCGGTCGCCAGCTTGTTCAGCGTGTGCGAGATCGAGATCATCAGTGCGATCGGGGAGATGATCAGAACCAGCGCCGGAATCACGAGGCTGGTGATGCCGAGGAAGGTCAGGATGGTCTGACCCTGGCTCGTCATGAGATCGATGCCGCGCAACGCCTGCGTAATCCAGATCACGCCCGTGAGGCTGATCAAGACCACCGCAAACGACGCTAGCGTCGTGCGGAAAATATACCTGTCGATCGACCCCATCGTTATCGCACGATCCCACCTTGGCGCGCCTTTAGAGCGGTTTCCGTCCAATCCCGGATGGGATCCCCTTTGGCCGGTCCGCTCTCGTTCAGGCTCGCATATAGTCTCACTACCATCCCTTTGATCCATCAACAAAATGGCTTGGCCGTGGCGGGCTTGGGATATGGTTAATAATTCTCGCAATGTGGCGCTGCCGCCACGCTTATGGTTGGCAGTTTGGCCGAAGGCGGGCCATATTGCGCCAAAGCACGCTCTTGACGGATGTTGGCTACAGCCGGGGAGAGAATTTCACGATCATCCGGCCGTTTTCGCCCCCCGGCAGCGGCCCTGATTCACAGCCCCTGATTCTTTGGAGGACTTACGTATGACCGACGCCGTCAAGGTCGGCTTTGTCTCGTTTTCTGGCGCCCCGAGCGAAGTTCTGGTGGTTTTTTGCGACGATGGGCTCGAGTTCGGTCCTGCGACCCGGAAGACGCTGGGAGCCGCGGCCGATTTGATCAAGCAGGCGGCCCAAACCAATCAATTTAAGGGAAAAAACGGCGCGACCCTCGATATTTTGGCGCCGCAGGGTCTTAAAGCGAAGCGCCTCATCGTGGTGGGCGCGGGCAAGCCTGCCGAACTCAAGGAGAAAGATTTTCTGAAGCTCGGCGGCACGGTGGCCGGCAAGCTCCGAGCCGGGACCAAGACGGTGACGATCGTCGCCGAGTTGCCCAAGGCCGCTATGTCTGCCGATCAGGCCGCCGCGATCGCCGCCGGCATCCGCCTGCGGGCCTATACGTTCGATCGCTACAAGACCAAGAAAAAGGACGGCGAGGAAACGGCGCTGCGGGCCAGCGTATCGATCGCGGTGGACGACGTCGCGGCCGCCCGCAAGGCCTTCGCGCCCAACGCCCACCTGGTAGAAGGCGTCATCACCGCGCGCGACCTCGTCAACGAACCGCCCAACGTGCTGTTTCCGGTCGAATTCGCGCGCCGTGCCGCTCAACTGCGCAAGCTTGGCGTGGTGGTCGATGTCCTCGACGTCAACGCCATGAAGAAGCTCGGCATGGGCGCGCTGCTCGGCGTGGCGCAAGGCTCAACCCAGCCCGGACGCACGGTCATCATGCGCTGGAACGGTGGCAAGAAGGGCGATCAGCCGGTGGCTTTTATCGGCAAAGGCGTCTGCTTCGATACTGGCGGCATTTCGATCAAACCCGCCGGCAGTATGGAAGACATGAAGGGCGACATGGGTGGCGCTGCCTGTGTCGTCGGACTGATGCAGGCATTGGCGGCGCGCAAAGCCAAAGCCAACGTGGTCGGCGCGATCGGCCTGGTCGAAAACATGCCCGACGGCAACGCCCAGCGTCCGGGCGACATTGTGACCTCGATGTCCGGCCAGACCATCGAGATCATCAACACTGACGCCGAGGGGCGGCTCGTGCTGGCGGACGTGCTCTGGTACGTGGCCAAAAAGTTCAAGCCGAAATTCATGGTCGATCTCGCCACGCTGACCGGCGCCATCATGGTTGCACTTGGCACCGAATATGCGGGCCTGTTCTCCAACAATGATGAATTGGCCGAACGTCTGATGAAGGTTGGACTTGCGACCGGCGAGCGCGTCTGGCGCATGCCGCTCGGCCCGGAATACGACAAGCAGATCGATTCGCAATTTGCCGACATGAAGAACACGGGCACCCGTAACGGCGGTTCGATCACCGCCGCGCAGTTCCTGCAACGCTTCGTTGACGGTACGCCCTGGGCTCATCTTGACATTGCCGGCACGGCGATGGGCGCGCCAAAAACCGAGATCAACCAGAGCTGGGGTTCGGGATTCGGCGTTCGCCTGCTCGACCGGCTGGTGGCGGAGCATTACGAAGCCAAGCGATGACGGAAGTCCTGTTCTATCATCTGCAAGACGTGACGCTGGAGAACGTGCTGCCGCCGTTGCTCGAAAAATCCCTCGAGCGCGGTTGGCGGGTTGTCGTGCAGTCGACCTCGGAAGAACGCACCGAGGCGCTGGATGCCCATCTGTGGACCTATCGGGAAGATTCCTTTCTGCCCCACGCGACCTCGCGCGTCGCCGATGTCGGGGATCATCCGATTGTCCTGGCAGTCGAGGACAGCAATCCTAATCGGGCCAATGTGAGATTTCTGGTCGACAACGCAGCTCTGCCGGCGGACTCGGACCTCTACGACCGCGTCGTTCTGCTTTTCAATGGCGACGACGCAGATGCACTTGCCGCAGCGCGTCAAGCCTGGACCGACTGCAAGGCACGGGGATTCGATGTAACCTATTGGCAAGCCGACGAACGCGGCCGGTGGCAGAAACGGGATTAACCGGTTCCGCTACTAATGATAAACTATGGTTTTGGCCCGTGAGCCTGTATAAGGCCACGGTCGTGCCGCAAAGTGATGCTCGGACAATCGCTTAGGGCGAAGGGTGAGTCTAGTTCATCGTGCGAAACAAATACCTTCACTGGAAATCAGTACCGGCATTGCTTCTGCTCGCCCCTGTATTGGCGGGTTGCGGAGCGACGGCCTCCGATATTTTTGCCCCCGATATGATATCGAAGGATGCCGAATGGTTTTCCCGCAGCGGCCGCCTCTTCATCAAGAACGTCTCGATTGATACGCCGCCGCTCACGCCCGACAAGCCGGTCACGGCCGAAGATCTTGTCAGCACCGACGGCGCCTGCCCGGGAATGGCGTCTGCAAATATCCCGACGAATGCCAATGCGTTGTCGGATGGCCCAGCCGCTCCTGCGCCCTTGGCCACCGGTACGGTGGCGCTGGGTCACACCGAGTGTGATGTCGTCCGCGGCATAGGCGCGCCCACCGCCGTCAACATCTCCAACAGCCCACGCGGCGAACGCGTCGCGGTGGTCAATTTTTCGCAAGGCACACGCGCCGGCATTTACACCTTCACCGCCGGGCGGCTCACCTCGATCGAGCGCGGCGCCGAGCCGGTAGCTGAGCCGAAAGCCGTCAAGCCGAAAAAGAAAAAGCCGGCGCCGGCACCGACCTGATCGCATCTCGCATTCAATCCCCTTTCGACCAGCGGGCCGCCTAGTGCCGCCCATTTGAAGTCCCTGCACAACAAGCCGCGACTTCGATCCAGGAACTTCAAACAGAAAAGCGGCACTAGAATCATAGATTTGCTAGTGCCCTAACTTTCCGAAGTTCGTGAAAGGTGCTCGCTGAGGTGGTGCACGAACTTCGGAAAGTGGGCACTAGTCGAATTCCGAACTTGCTGCTAGCCAGGCTTCCTCAGCGCGGGTGAGGGCGTCGGCCGCGCCAGCGCGTGCCTTGCTGAGCTGAGCCGCCTGCTTTGGATCGCGGGTGAACAGATCGGGCAAAGCGAGTGCCGCATCGATCTTTTCGATGATGCCGCTGATCCGCGCCATTTCGGCTTCGGCCTCCGAAATCCGCTGTTTGAGCGGGACGCGTTTTTCCTTTGCTCGCGTACTCGCATCGTTTCGCTCGTTGCGATTCGGCGGGCGCTCGCGCGTCGGGACCTTTGCGCCGCGCGTGGACAACACGGCACGACGGTAGTCATCAAGGTCGCCGTCATAGCTCGTTACCATGCCGTCCGCGACGACCCACAGCTGATCGGCACAGGCTTCGATCAGATACCGGTCATGGGAGACCATGATGACGGCGCCGGGAAATTCGTTGATGGCCTCGGCAAGCGCCGCGCGGCTGTCGATGTCTAGATGGTTGGTGGGCTCGTCCAGAATGATCATGTTGGGGCCGAAGAAGGTCGCAAGTCCGAGCAGCAGCCGGGCCTTTTCACCGCCCGACAGATTCTTCACCAGCGTGTCGCCGGCCTTGCCGGAGAAGCCGATGGCGCCGGCGCGCCCGCGCACTTTGCTTTCGGGGGCATCGGGCAGCAACCTGCGAATGTGATCGTAGGGCGAAGCGTCGAGATTGAGTTCATCGACCTGATGCTGGGCAAAGTAGCCGACTGAGAGCTTTTCGGCCCGGATGACTTTCCCCGAAAATGGCGGAAGCCGGCCCGCAAGCAGCTTGACCAGCGTCGACTTGCCGTTGCCGTTGGCCCCTAGCAGCGCAATGCGATCGTCTGTGTCGATCCGCAGCGTTACGCGGTTGAGGATGGGCTTGTTCGGGGCGTACCCTACCGATACGTCGTCGACGGCGATGATCGGCGGAGACAGCATTTTTTCGGGCCGCGGAAACGCGATCTCGCGCACGTCCTGCGTGACGAGCGCCGTCACCGGTTTCATTCGTTCCAGCATCTTGACGCGGGACTGGGCCTGACGGGCTTTCGAGGCCTTGGCCTTGAAGCGGTCGACGAAGGCCTGCAGGCGCTTGCGTTCGTCGGCCTGGCGTTTGGCATGCTTGGCATCCAGGAGTTCGCGCGTGGCACGCTGCTCCTCGAAAGATGAATAGCTGCCTTTGTAGAGGGTGAGCTTGCCGCGATCGAGATGCAGAATCTGGTCGACCGAGGTCTCAAGCAGATCGCGGTCGTGGCTGATGACGATGACGGTGCGCGAGTAGTTGGCGAGATGATCTTCCAGCCAAAGCGTGCCTTCGAGGTCGAGATAATTCGTGGGCTCGTCCAGTAGCAACAGGTCGGGCGCCGCAAACAGCGTTGCCGCAAGTGCCACACGCATCCGCCAGCCACCGGAGAATTCCGAGCAGGGTCTGTTCTGATCCTCGGCGGAAAATCCGAGGCCGCTCAGGATCGCGGCCGCGCGGGCCGGCGCCGAATGTGCCTCGATATCCACAAGCCTGGTCTGGATTTCGGCAATGCGGGTGGGATCGCTGGCAACTTCCGCTTCGCGCATCAGCGTCTCGCGCTCGCGGTCGGCCTTCAATACGACCTCGATCAGCTTTTCCGGGCCGTTTGGCGCCTCCTGCGCAAGGCTGCCAATCTGCCAGCGGGGCGGTATGGCAATGGTGCCGGATTCGGTCGGCAGGTCACCACGAATCGCGTGAAACAGCGTCGACTTGCCGACGCCATTGCGGCCGACGAAGCCCACGCGTGCGCCGGGTACGATTTGCACCGAACTCTGGTCGATTAGAAGCCGCCCGGCGATCCGGACCGAGATATCGTTGATGGCGAGCATGCGGGCTTTTCACCGCAGCCGCTGCAAAACGCAACCCCGTATATTGATCAGGCAGCCCGGAAAAAATACCAACCGATGCCGCACATCATCCTAATGAGACTTCTGATCGTCAGCCTCGTCGCGCTTTCGCAATTCATCCACGAGATGCTGTAGATAGGGCGTGATTCCTGAATCCGGGCGCAGCGCCTGCTGCAGGCGTTCGCCCACAGCGTCGCAGATCGATCGGCTGGACCGGTGATCGAGCGGTTCACTATTGTCTGCGTTTAGGCTTTTCATGACCGGTTCCGTGCCCTGACGATCTCAATCAGGTGACAGCGTACCAAGTCTTCGGATCGGAATTTGTTTCCGTTTATCGATGGGTTCTTGGCTGTTTTGGCTAATTCTATATAAATTATCTATGTCATTGGAAGGGAACACCGCAGGCCCCGACCGCGTGAAGTCGGGGCCCCTGATGCTGCTCTCACGCAGACTCAGTAGCAGCGGTTGATCAGACGCCAGCGGGGTCCGAAGGGAGTAGGCACCAGCCGCCGCACGTAGCAGCCGCCATATCCGTCATTGTAGCCGTAGCCGTAATAGACAGGGCCGCCGGCAAAGAAGCGCGGTCCGCCCCAGCCATGATGCCATCCGCCATGCCACCCACCGTGCCAGCCGCCCCAGGCCGAGGCGGAGGTGGGCGCCAGCGCAGCCGCACCGAGTGAAACGGTGGCAATTAAAGCGAGCGAAAGTTTGCGTAACATCGTCGTCTCCTCAAGCTTGGGCGCCTGAAAGCGCCGTCGGTGAAAAGGACTTTTCCCTGAACGCCTTTTCGAAGTGGAGCGGCGTCCAGATGATGCAAACCTACGCCCGGGCAGGTGAATGAGAGCCGGACGATCGTTTCAGAAAGGGTTCATTTAGGTGAAATCGTCGTAATCCTGACTCCCGTCACAGGCCGGCGCGGGCCATTCCAGTCCATTGCGTCGCTTGCCGTGTACCGGCCGCACCGATATAAGCCCGCAACTTCCATCGGCGCTTTTCAAGGATGAAATCATGGCGATCGAACGCACCTTTTCCATCATCAAGCCGGACGCGACGGCTCGCAACCTGACCGGCGCCGTCAATGCGCTGATCGAGAAAGCAGGACTTCGCATCGTCGCCCAGAAGCGAATCCGGATGACACGCGAACAGGCGGAAACCTTCTATGCCGTCCACAAGGCGCGTCCGTTCTTCGGCGAACTGGTGGATTTCATGACTTCGGGTCCTGTGGTCGTTCAGGTGCTCGAGGGCGAAAACGCCGTTCTCAAACACCGTGACGTCATGGGCGCGACCGACCCGTCGAAGGCCGCCGAAGGCACGATCCGCAAAGTTCATGCGAAATCGATCGGTGAGAACTCGGTGCACGGTTCGGATGCCGCGGAAACGGCGGCAATCGAAATCGCCCAGTTCTTTTCCGGCAACGAGATTGTCGGCTGAGTACCGCCAATATCGGCGCGTTCCTCGCGCAAGTTCAGGCCGACATGCAGACGCCCGCATTCTGGCTGGCGGTCGGCAAGATCATCTGGATCAACGTTCTGTTGTCCGGCGACAACGCGCTGGTGATCGCGATGGCCTGCCGCGGCCTGCATGGCCGGCACCGGCTGTGGGGCATGATCATCGGCGCCGGCATTGCGGTGGTGCTCCTGATTGCCTTCACCGGCGTCGTCGCCACGCTGATGGCGCTGCCCTATCTGAAGCTCGCCGGTGGTCTCGCACTGCTCGTGATCGCGGCCAAACTGCTGGTGCCGGAAGACGAAAACAATGAGATCGCCGCCGGCGCCACGCTCTGGCAAGCGATCCGCATTGTCGTCGTTGCCGACATCATCATGAGCCTCGACAATGTGATTGCGGTTGCCGCCGCCGCAAACGGTGAACTCCCGCTTCTCATCCTCGGCCTTGCCATCAGCATTCCCATGATCATCGCGGGCGCTGCTCTCATCATGATGGTGCTCGACCGTGTTCCGATCCTGGTATGGCTCGGTGCAATGCTGCTCGGTTGGATTGCGGGCGACGTCATCAAAACCGATCCTGCCGTGCAACCTTGGCTACACCGGCTGCTCGACGGCACGAGCGCACTTCGTCTTGATGCGAACTCGACTATCTTAGGTGTGTCGCCGAATGAATTCGTCGGATATCTGGCGTCGGTTCTCGGAGCCATCACGGTTTTGGCGGCTGGAACGATTTGGCGGCGACGCCGGCTGAAACAGCTTGAAAAGCCGGCTTAACGCCTCACGATGGATCCGGAACGGCCGGCGAGCCGCGCGAGCTGCTTGAACCGGCTGCCGACGCGGTCGGCGACGAGGTCGACGAGCTTGTGCTCGAACACCAGCGTCAGCTTGCGGCCATGGCTGCGAAAATGCGTTGCCGACAACACACCGGGGCGTGCTGCCGAAATCAGATGGGCGACACGGAACGCCGCCCCCAGCATGCGTGCACGTTCCAGCATCGCGGGCGGCACCAGCGCCCGCATGGTCTCCGGCGGTTCGTTCTGTTCGCTCAAGCCCGCATAGCGATAGAAAACCGACAGTGCGACAAAGACTCGGCCTTGATGGCTGATCGAACCGAAGTTTCCATTGGTGATGAGGTTGAGGGTCTCCTCGCCGCGATGATCGGGATGCACCCGCCATCCGATATCCGACAACAGGCAGGCGGCGTGGCGCAAGCGGCGATCCTCTTCCGTCTCGCGCAGCTTGACGATCCGCACGAAGCGGTCGGTCCACTCGATCAGCTCCTGGGCATGCCTGGCGGATCGCGACAGCAGTTCGTTGAGCGTCTGGGCGGCGCAGATGAAACCGTCTTTGGTGCGCTCAGTGTCGGGAAGCATTTCGTAGAGCAGGCCTTCGCGCACACCGAAGGTCGAGAACACGATGGTTTTCGGCCGGACGACGCGGATGATGTATTCGAGCACCAGCGCCGCATAGGCGAGCAATGGCCGCCGTGCGTCGGCGATGACCTCGATATTGGCCAGCATGTCGGCTGCGACCAGACGGCGCAGCCGCCGAGCGAAGTCGAGCGCTTCCTGGGCGGGAATGGAGTAACCGTGCATCACGCCGAGCGGGTATTCGCTCTGAATGATGTGGATGCGCGCCAAGGCACGCCACGTTCCGCCGACCGCATAAAACGTGCGGCCGCGGCCCCTTTTGATCTGCTCGACATCGGAAAGCTCGGTCTTGACGATGCGTTCGGCGCGCTTCAACGATTTGTGCGACAAATCCTGCAACGCGAGGCTTCCGAGCGGAAGCGTCAGCCCGCCGCGAACGCGGTTGCCATGCACGTCGATCAGCTCCAGCGAACCGCCGCCGAGATCTCCAACGATGCCGTCCGGCCGATGCACGCCCGACACGACGCCGAGTGCCGACAATTTCGCCTCGCGCGGACCAGACAGGATTTCGATTTTCGTCCCGCAAATGCGCTCGGCCTTGGCGATGAAGTCCGGGCCGTTGCTGGCGTCACGGCAGGCGGCAGTGGCAACCGCATGAACGCGGCCGACTTTCATGACCCTGCACAGCGCCCGGAAGCGCCGCAGCGAGGTGAGGGCCTTCGTGACAGCGTCAGGTGCAAGCAGCCCGGTCGATTGCACCTCGCGGCCGAGACCGCACAGGGCCTTTTCGTTGAAGATCGTGATCAGGCTGCGGGCCATGGTCTCGTAGACGACGAGACGTACCGAATTCGAGCCGATATCGATGACTGCAACGCTTGACGCGCGCTTGCGCGCCCGCGTCATAGGGAAATTCCCTTATGACGGTTGCTGACGCTCGGTGCGCCGTGTGAGGCGACGGGGTGATGATTCCTGAAGTGACTTTCCACGGCCAGACAAACTCGGATTCGTCATGAAATAGTTGTGCAGATTGAAAGGTTCCTCGCCCTTCGCGGCCTTCATACGCGTTGAAGAACCGTCCGGCAACAATTGCCAGCTTTGCTCGGTATCCTTGAGATTGGCGAGCATGATTTGCTCGAGAACCTGCTGATGCACCGTCGGATTCTGCAACGGACAGAGCACCTCGACGCGGCGATCGAGGTTGCGCGGCATCATGTCGGCAGAGGAGATATACACAGCCGCTTTCGCGCTCGGCAGGCCTTGTCCCATGCCGAAACAGTAGATTCGGCCGTGTTCGAGAAAGCGGCCGATGATCGATTTGACGCGAATGTTTTCGGAAAGCCCGGGAATGCCCGGCCGCAGGCAGCAGATGCCGCGTACGACAAGTTCGATCGAAACACCGGCTTGGGAAGCTTCATAAAGCGAATCGATGATGTCGGGATCGACCAGCGAATTCATTTTCAGCCAGATCGCGGCAGGCTTGCCGTGCCGGGCAAAATTGGTCTCGCCCTGAATGTGCTCGATCATCCGCTTGCGCAAGGTGAGGGGCGACACCGCCATCTTCTCGATGTCGCTCGGCTCGGCGTAGCCGGTGATGTAGTTGAACACCCGCGCCGCGTCGCGTCCGATGATCGGATCGGAGGTGAAGTAGGACAGGTCGGTGTAGATGCGCGCGGTGACGGGATGGTAGTTCCCGGTGCCGGTGTGGACATAGGTGGCGAGATTGCCGCCCTCGCGCCGGACGACCATCGAGAGCTTGGCGTGGGTCTTCAATTCGATGAATCCGTACACGACCTGCACGCCGGCACGTTCCAGGTCGCGTGCCCAGCGGATATTGGCTTCTTCGTCGAAGCGCGCTTTCAACTCGATCAGAGCAGTCACCGATTTTCCGGCTTCGGCGGCTTCTGCAAGCGCCCGCACGATCGGTGAATTGTTCGACGTGCGGTAGAGGGTTTGCTTGATGGCGACAACGTCGGGATCTCGCGCGGCCTGTTGCAGGAACTGGACGACCACGTCGAAGGATTCGTAAGGGTGGTGAACGATGAGGTCTTTCTGCCGGATCGCGGCGAAGATATCGCCGCCGTGATCGCGGACCCGTTCGGGGTGGCGCGGCACATAGGGCGTGAATTCGAGATCGGGCCGGTCAAGCCGCGTCAGTTGCGACAGCTCGTTCATGGCGAGCACGCCATCGACCAGAAGCACTTCATCGTCGGCGGTGGAAAGCGCGCGCTGAACAAAGGCGCGCAACTCTTCGGGCATCTTGGCTTCCATTTCGAGGCGGATCACCGACCCGCGGCGTCGCCGCTTCAACGCCGTCTCGAACAGGCGAACGAGATCTTCGGCTTCTTCCTCGATTTCGAGTTCGGAGTCGCGGATGATGCGGAACGCGCCCTGGCCCTTGACGGTGTAACCGGGAAACAGTCGGCCGATGAACAGGCCCGTGGCCTGCTCGAGCGTGATCAACCGCACCGCGCTATCCTTGCCGGAGGGCATGCGAATGAATCGATCGATCTTGCCGGGCATGCGAATGAGCGCATTCATCGGCCTGCCATCGGCAACCCTCGCCAGTTGCAGCGCGATCGTGAAGCCGAGGCTCGGAATGAACGGGAAAGGGTGGGCGGGATCGATCGCGAGCGGCGTCAGCAACGGAAAGATGTTGTGAAGGAAATGATCCTCGATCCAGGCCCGCTCTGATTTGGTAACTTCGCGGCCTTCGACGAGCACGATGCCGACGTCCGCGAGAATTTTGTGCAGGTCGCGCCAGATCGCCTGCTGGTCGCTGGCGAGCTGGGAGACCGCCTCGTTGATCAGCACGAGTTGCTCGGCCGGCGTCAGCCCGTCGGGGCTGCGTTCGGCGATGCCTTCTCGGACCTGGGCCTTGATACCGGCGACCCGGACCATGAAGAACTCATCAAGGTTATTGGCGGAAATCGACAGAAACCTGACCCGCTCCAGGGCCGGATGCCCCGGATTGACCGATTCCTCGAGCACCCGGCGGTTGAAATGCAGCCAGGAAAGTTCCCGGTTGATGAAGCGTTCCGGGCTGCTGCTGATCGCGGGCGGGCTGCTGGTGCCGGTATCTTTTTCTGTTTTTACAATGGCTTGGGTGGATTCCATGAAGTTTCAATCCATTTCATATCAAGCCGCGAAGGGATGGCACGGACCATGGGATTTGGCGGCGACGTTTCAATGACATTGATGTTCGCCCCAAGAGTCCCGTCAAGGTGCGACTAGCCTGATGAGGCATGGCTTCGAAGCAGCTCGGCCGCCAGGGCCCGGGTGACCGGCCGCCCCTGCCGCAGGGCTTCGGTGTCCAGAAGCTCGACCGCCCGCCGCACGGCGGCGTAGGAACGCTCCAGACGGGTAGCCAGATAGCTCACCACACTCTCGTCGACGGTGAGTTGGCGATCGGCGCAGAATTTGACGATCAGGGCGCGAAACAGATGATCGTCGGGCGGCAGTAACTGCACACTCGGCACCGCACGCAGTCTGGAGCGCAAGTCGCGTAGTTCGGCCTCGATCGGCGCCATGCGCGCGGTCATCAGAACAAAGGCCCCGTCTTCACGCGCCAGGTTCAACAAATGGAACAGCGCGCGTTCGTCGATGTCGGCAGATTTCAAATCCTCGATCACGAGCGCACCTGTCGCCAGCGCGCCCGGGACTTCGGGAGCCGTCAAGGCATGCGCCGAAGTCGAGCGGGCGCCGGATTGCTCGGCCCAGATCGCGGCGAGATGGCTCTTGCCGGAGCCTTCCGGGCCAACCAGAAACATCACGCGGTTCGGCCAGTCGGGCCAGCTATCGATCAGCGCGAGGCCGGCGGTGTTGGCCGGTCCTTCCAGGAAGTTATCGCGCGTCAAGCTCTCGGCATGCGGAAGTGCAAATGCCAATTGACGAGGTTGAACGCGGCCT
The DNA here is from genome assembly GCF_049519115.1 of Bradyrhizobium sp. Lineage (GTDB taxonomy): Bacteria > Pseudomonadota > Alphaproteobacteria > Rhizobiales > Xanthobacteraceae > Bradyrhizobium. The sequence goes on along the minus strand of NZ_JBEKRB010000041.1, from coordinate 94,452 downwards.
GCCACGCTAGAGCTCCGAATTCCCGGCCTAAGCCGGTACAAGAGATCCTCGAGGGATCTAACGGGCTTCGATCGTGCCCATATGCCGTACCCACTCGACGAGATAGAGGGATACGGAAACCAAAGTAAAGACGGTTACCAGCGCCATCAGCACGGCATCATACGGCATCGGTTTGAAACCGAAACCAAGCGCGGCCAAGATCAATGCCGCAAGCGCCACCTGCGCTGCCGTGTTGAGCTTGGAAACCATCAACGGTTTCATCTCGACAGGTTTGCCGAATAGCCATGACACGATCACGGCCGACACGATCATGATGTCGCGCGAGACGACGAGGATGACGATCCAGCGCGGCATCGCGCCCCAGATACCCAGCGCCACATAGATCGAAACCAGAAGCGCCTTGTCGGCGAGCGGATCGAGCAACGCGCCGAGCTCGCTCGTCATGTTGAAGCGCTTGGCCAAAAATCCGTCGACGGCGTCGCTGACGCCGGCGATAACGAACACGGTAAACGCGATCTCCATCTGGTTGGAAGCGATCGCCCAGACGATGACGGGCACTAAAATGATGCGCCCCAACGTAATGATATTTGGAATACTCAACTCGGTCGTTTCCCGGCTACCGGCCTCATTTTCCATAATTTTCCCCCTTTGCGGGGCGAAGTGGCCGTTGTCTACATAGTACGCGCGAGCGACCATTGCACATAAGCTAAATCCGACGTAACCAGCCGGAATCAACTGGAAAAAGCCATGGCCGAGCGCAAAAACGGGCTCACTTACGCGGATTCGGGCGTCGATATTGATGCGGGCAACCGCCTGGTCGATCTGATCAAGCCGATGGTTCGCGCCACAGCGCGTGCCGGCACCGAGGCGGAAATCGGCGGTTTTGGCGGATTGTTCGATTTGAAGGCCGCGGGCTTCAAGGACCCGGTTCTGGTCGCCGCGACCGACGGGGTCGGGACCAAGGTCAAGATCGCGATCGACACCGGATTGCATGGCGGTATCGGGATCGATCTCGTGGCGATGTCGGTCAACGACCTCGTGGTGCAGGGCGCAGAACCGTTATTCTTTCTCGACTATTTCGCCTGCGGCAAACTGGACCCAGACGCGACCGCCTCGATCGTCGCCGGCATCGCCGAAGGCTGCCGCGAGTCCGGCTGCGCCTTGATCGGTGGCGAGACGGCCGAGATGCCTGGCCTCTACAAGGATGGCGATTACGATCTTGCGGGGTTTGCGGTCGGCGCCGCCGAGCGGGGTACTTTGTTGCCGCGTGCCGATATTCGTGCCGGCGACGCCGTGATCGGCCTGGCTTCGTCGGGTGTCCACTCCAACGGCTTTTCCCTGGTACGAAGAATCGTCGAGGCCTCCGGCCTCGGTTTTGATGCGCCGGCACCGTTTTCGCCGGTCATGACGCTGGGCGGTGCGTTGCTGGCCCCGACCAAACTCTATGTTCGGTCTTGCCTGCGCGCGATCCGTGAAACCGGCGCCGTCAAGGCGCTCGCCCACATCACCGGCGGCGGATTCACCGACAACATCCCCCGTGTGCTGCCGAAGCATCTGGGCGTCGGAATTGATCTCGCGCGTTTGCCGGTATTGCCGGTCTTCAAATGGCTGGCAGAGCAGGGCAACGTCGCCGAGCTTGAGCTGTTGCGCACCTTCAATTGCGGGATCGGGATGATCGCGGTCGTCGAAGCCGATGCAGTCGAAGCCGTCAGCAGCATCCTCGCCGAAGCCGGCGAGGGCGTGACGTTGCTGGGCGAAGTAATTCCGGCGCAGGGCGAGCATCGCGTGGTCTATAACGGGCATCTCAACCTTTCATGGTGAAGTCCGATCCACATCACGGGGCTCCAAGGCCGCGCGTGGCAATCCTGATTTCGGGACGCGGCTCGAACATGGCCGCGTTGATCAAGGCGGCGAGGCTTAAGGATTTCCCGGCGGAAATCGCGGTTGTGATTTCCAACCGGGCCGACGCGATGGGCCTTGCATCGGCGGGCGTGGAAGGCATCCCTACGGTCACGATCGAAAGCAAGCCGTTTGGCAAAGATCGCTCAGCCTTTGAGGAGGCATTGCAATCGGCGCTTGAAGCTCACCGGATCGAGCTGATTTGCCTCGGCGGATTCATGCGGCTTTTCACGGCCGAATTCGTGCAAGCCTGGTATGGCAGGATGCTCAACATCCATCCCTCGCTGCTGCCGTCTTTTCCGGGCCTTGATCCCCACGGGCAGGCGCTGAATGCGGGCGTGAAAGTATCGGGGGCGACGGTCCATTTCGTCACGCCGGAAACCGACGCGGGACCGATCGTGATGCAGGGAGTGGTGCCGGTTCGCGATGACGACACGCCCGAGGCGCTATCGGCGCGAATTCTCGAAATCGAGCACCGGATTTACCCGGCAGCCTTGCGTCTTTTGGCGAGTGGAAGGCTTCGCCTTGAAGGTACGGTCTGCAAATTGAACGGCAATGCGAGCAGCACCGATACCCTGATATCGCCGCAGCCGGCCAGCAAAGAGTGATCAAACAAAATCCCCCGGCAGGGCCGGGGGTGCATCAGGATTGCTTGCGCGGATCGTGACGAGGCTTAGGAGACCTTGAGATTTTCGGCGGAAGTTTTTCCGCGATTTTCGACAAGGTCGTATTCGATAACCTGATTCTCGTTGAGGGTGGTGAGCCCAGCGCGCTCGACGGCAGAGATATGGACGAAGACGTCCTTATCGCCGACCATCGGCTTGATGAACCCATAACCCTTTGTCGGGTTGAACCACTTGACGGTGCCTTTTTGCATCGCCTGTCTCCTGGTCTAGACGTAAAGAAGACGCAGCACGCGATCTGCATGCCGCGCCACAAGCGGGCTTTCCGGATGTCTGCTAAATTTCCCAGTCGCGAAACGCACAGTCGATCGGCCTAATTCCGATTGTGACAGGGATTGCAACACGAAATTTGCACGTTAGCAAGCTTCTGGAACGGCTTGGGAAAATCGTTAGGTGGGCTCAGACTGCCGTCAAGGGCTTGTGGCCGGGCTACAACATGGCGCGCCAATTGCCTGCAATGTCAGGCTTGGGACGATTGACGCTGTTGCCGAACTGCGACCAAATCCTTCAATTGAATGTAATTTGATATTTCGGGCGGGAGTGCCCGCTTTTGGGAATGGCGTGGATGGGCTGGTCACTGCGGTCTTCGCGAGCGATGGAGACCGGAGTCGGCCGGTGGGCCGGCAGGGCCTTTTTCACGGCCGTTGTGCTCGTCCTGAGCTTTTCGGCGCAGCAGGCCCACGCGCAAGCCTTCGGGCCACCGCCTCCGCCGCCACCTCCGCCGCCGAGCCCATCGATCCCGGCGTCCGACCTTTCCTCTGGTGCTGCGATCACGAATCTCGGCAGCAACTTTCTCGAGCGGCTCGGCGACCAGGCGAGCGGTGGATTCGGCCGCGCGTCGCGGACTAACCCCGGGGGCGGGGGCGCCTCAGAAGCCTTCGATGGTCCGGCTTTCCGGACGTGGGGCGAAGCCTATGGAATTTCCAGCAAGACCGGCCCGCAAGCCAATTTCGTCGGCGATGATCGTACGACGACCGGCGGAGTGGCTGGCTTCGGCGCCCGGATCGCTCCGGGCGTCAATGTCGGCTTCTCGATCGACCAGAGCCGGACCGGCATCGACGTGCCGCTGGCGATGCAGTCGGCGACCCTCGATCTGACCCAGCTCGGCTTCAACGCCTCGATCGACAAGGGACCGTGGACCTGGGCGGTTGCGCTCGTTCACGGTTTTGGAAAGATCAATTCCAGTCGCGATACCGGGCTGGGTATCGCCAGCGCGGGTTACAACGGACAGATCGATGGTGCGCTGACTGAACTCAGCTACTACTGGACCGTGAACCAGAGCCGGTTCGTGCCGAAAGCTGCGTTTGAATATGTTCACGCGTCGACGGGCTCTTTCCAGGAGATGGGCGGCTCGGATCCGGTTTCGGCCAGCGGCGCCACGCTCGACCGCTCGCGAATACTGGTTGGCGCCGAGATCGGCCACTACTGGATTGTAGATCAAAAAATTCTCGACCTCTCGGCCTACGGCAAGTTCGTCGATAATTTCGAACAAAATCTCAGTTCGGTCACCGTCAGCCTTGGCCCCCAAAGCATCAGCGTTCAGGGTATCGGCGAAAGCAGGTATGGCGCCGATGCCGGCGCGGCACTCTCGCTGAGCCTGACCAATGCCGTGCGTGTATATCTCAACTACGACGGCAAGTTCCGCTCCGCGCTGCAATCGCATCAAGCCACCGCGGGCATCGAGGTGAAGTGGTAAGTCTTCCTGTGTTGCCTTTTTCGCACAGCAACCATGCTTGGCCGTGCAACGGAAACCGGTTGAAAATAAAACCGAACGCCCGGTAAAGTAGTTACCACGATTTGGGGTAGCTTTCGATGCGGGGTTGGGGTGACGAGCAGCGCCTGTTGGGCGACTGGCCGTTGCAGCATGTGCGACTCAACACGGCTCTGCACGGCCTTTCGTGCTTGCCGCGGTCAAAACGCGGCGATCTCCAGAAAACGAAATTAGCGCCGGTCAGGGCCTATTTGGCGAGACGCTCGGCGAGTTCGATCAGGATGCGCCGATCGGCCGGGTCCTTGATTTTTCTAAAGGCGACGACGAGCCGCAAACCTTCGACGACATTCAGGTCGATTTCATTGTCGCGAAGCAATTGCAGCAGTTTGTCCCCGGGGTGATCGGGATCTTCGATGTTCACCGTAGGTGCTCCGGAAGACGGTAAAAATGGCGAGTCCTGAAAATGATCTCGACGAACTGGCCGACATGATTTCAGCTGCAATCGAGAAGGCACGCCAGCTAAACATGCACACCAGCGCTTATATTCTATCGATGGCGCTCGCGGAAGTATCGAAGGCCGCAAAAGCGGCTGCCAACAAGCCTGACGGCGGCAAAACGTCGTAGTTCATCTACGCGTTCTAGTCAGCTTCGCTCCACTTTCACAACTTTGCCTTTTTCGATTGCCAGGGCCATCCGGCCCTGCTTCAGCGCCAGCGCGGCTTCGCCGAACAATTCGCGGCGCCAACCATGCAACGCGCCGACATCGGCATTGTCGTCGGCTGCGATCTGTTCCAGGTCGTCGACGGTTGCGATCACCTTGCTTGCGACCGCGTGACGTTCCGACGTCATGCGCAGCAGGACCTTGAGTAGTTCGACGATGGCCGCACCGTTGGAGTTGCCGCGCGGCTTCTCGATTTTCGGAAGCGTCGCAACGTCGCGCGCGAGGCCGCGCTGCACGGCGGCCACAATGTCGGAGCCCCATTTCGATCGATCGAAACCTTTCGGCAGCGAGCGCAAATTGGCGAGCTTCTCCAGACTCGTCGGCGCGTGAGTAGCGACATCGCCGACGACATCATCTTTCAGGATTCGGCCGCGCGGCACGTCGCGGCTTTGGGCTTCCTGCTCGCGCCACGCGGCGACTTCGATCAGCACCGCCAGTTCCTTCGGCTTGCGCACCCGCGTTTTCAGCCGCTCCCACGCCCGCTCGGGGTGGAAGTCGTACGTCCTCGGGCTTGTAAGGACTTCCATCTCCTCGCTGACCCAGTCGCTGCGGCCGCGCTTCTTGAGGTCGGCATCGAGCGCTGCGAAGACGTCGCGCAGGTGGGTGACGTCGGCAAGCGCGTAATGCATCTGCTCGTCCGTCAATGGCCGGCGCGACCAGTCGGTGAATCGGTGGGTCTTGTCCGGCCGGTGACCGGCGACACGCTCGACCAGTTGGTCGTAGGCGATCGAGTCGCCGTAACCGAGCACCATGGCGGCGACCTGCGTATCGAAGATCGGGTGCGGCACGATGCCGGCGCGGTGCCAGACGATCTCGATGTCCTGGCGCGCGGCATGAAAGACCTTGAGCACCTTTTCGTCAGCCATCAACGCGAAGAGGGGCTTGAGGTCGATGCCTTCCGCGAGCGCATCGATCACTGCCGCTTCGTCAGCGCTGGCCATCTGCACCACGCACAGCAGCGGGTAATAGGTGGTCTCGCGAAGGAATTCAGTGTCGACGGTGATGACCCGGTGTTTGGCGAGGCGATCACAAAAGGCGGAGAGTTCCGCAGTAGTGGTAATCAGATCCATGAACGGTCCATGACGCTTTCCCGAAGGGCGTTCGGCCGAAAGCGCTGATATGTCAAGGGCGTTGCGGCAAAATCGAGACCCGAATCTACGCTTAGAGCGCTATTTAACGCAAACAGTCGGGTCCAACGCAAACGGCCGCCGGTTGGCGGAGCCATCCTCACCAAATTCTGACGGTCAGTTCGATCAGAAATCGCGCAGCTGCCGGCCGGGTTGCCGCCGGGTGGACGGAACCACCAGCACGATGACGCACAGCCCAACGATTGCCAGGCCCATGAATTCGAAAACCAAAGCGTCCACGAGGAAAATCTCCCAAACAAACCGATAGATTTGCCGGGAAGCGATTGAGCGCTTGTTAATTTATGGCGGCTCGCCACGCGCGCGGCACCCAATGTCTCGCGGAAGGTTAACGCTTTACGTGCCGCAAAACGTCTGGAGCACGCGCTGATGCGGCTCGGGCGGATTGGCGTAATCGGCGAATGCCGGCTGTTCTTCGTAGGGCTTCGCCAACACGGCAATGAGTTCTTCAAACGGCGCATAGTCGTCGCGGGCAACCGCGGCCTGGATCACCGCCTCGATCCGATGGTTGCGGGGAATGAAAGCGGGGTTGACGGTTCGCATCACGCCAGCGCGCTCGGCCGGTGTTTGCGGCTCCTCGCTGGTGCGTTGCCGCCAGCGCACCGCCCATTCGTCGTAAGCGACAGGATCGGCGAAGTGGGCGCGAACGTCCTGATCACGGGCAGCATCCTCGGCGGCGGCGCTCAGGCCGCGGAAGGTCAGTGTGAAGTCGGCGTTATTTTTGGCCATGGCATCCAGGAGGTCCTGCACCAGGGCCTCGTCGCCATCGCGCGCGGTGAACAGGCCGATCTTCTGGCGCAGGCCGGATTGATAGGCGGCGGTAAACCTTCCCGGAAATTCCGCGAGAACAGATTGTGCCTCCTCGATCGCCTTGTCTTTGTCGTCGGAAAACAGCGGCAGCAGACATTCGGCGAACCGCGTCAGATTCCAGAGCGCGATCCGCGGCTGGTTGGCGTAAGCGTACCGGCCTTGCTCATCGATCGAGGAGAACACGGCTGCCGGATCATAATGGTCCATGAAGGCGCAAGGGCCGTAGTCGATCGTCTCGCCCGAGATCGAGGTATTGTCGGTGTTCATGACGCCATGGATGAACCCGATCTGGAGCCAGCGAGCAACCAGTTCGGCCTGGCGCGCGATGACGCCCTCGAGCAAGGCATGACAGGGGCGCTCGGCCTGCGCTGCCTGCGGGTAGTGTCTGGCGATCGCATGGTCGGCGAGGCGGCGGACGCCTTCGGTATCGCCGCGGGCTGCAAAATACTGAAACGTGCCGACGCGAATGTGGCTCGAGGCCACCCGGGTCAGCACCGCGCCCGGCAACACCGTCTCGCGCATGACGCTTTCGCCGGTGATGGTAGCGGCAAGCGATCGCGTGGTCGGAATTCCGAGCGCCGCCATCGCTTCGCTGACGATATATTCGCGCAACACCGGTCCCAACGCGGCGCGGCCATCGCCGCGGCGGGAAAATGGCGTCGGCCCCGAGCCCTTGAGCTGGATGTCGCGGCGGATGCCGTCGATATCGATGACCTCGCCGAGCAGGATGGCGCGTCCGTCGCCGAGCTGCGGCACGAAATGGCCGAACTGGTGGCCGGCATAGGCCATGGCGATCGGTTGGGCGCCCTCGGGAAGGCGCTTTCCGGAGAGGATTTCGGCGCCCTCGGGGCTCTCCAAAAGGTCAGGATCGAGCCCGAGCCGGACCGCAAGCGGTCGATTTAATTTGATCAGCCGGGGTGCGGCCACCGGCGTTGGTGCCACCCGCGCGAAAAAGCCATCCGGGAGCGCGGCATAGGTGTTTTGGAAGGCGAAATGCACCGTCATGCCATCAAGATAGGCATACGCGGTCATTAGACAATCCGCTTGCCAACAAAGGGCGAAATTTCCCGGTTTTCGTGGCTCTCGGGAGGGCGTTGGTCGGTTGCCGCCCCTCGCGGCCTCGGGTAAACCCTCAACCTCTTCGGGGAGGCCCTTTGGGGCGCTCGATTCGATCCTCCGACATTTGACTCATGGAAATTCGATGCATCGTTACCGGTCCCATACCTGCGGCGCGCTCCGGGAGAGCGATATCGGCCAGAGCGTTCGTTTGTCCGGCTGGTGTCATCGCATTCGAGACCATGGCGGTGTTCTGTTCATCGATCTGCGCGACCATTACGGGTTGACGCAATGCGTCGTCGACCCGGATTCGCCGGCCTTCAAGGTCGCCGAAAGCCTGCGCTCGGAATGGGTGGTGCGGATAGACGGCAAGGTACGGCGGCGCCCCGAGGGCACCGACAACCTCGATTTGGCGACAGGCCTGATCGAGCTCTACGCTACCGAAATCGAGGTGCTGGGGCCGGCTGCCGAACTGCCGATGCCGGTGTTCGGCGAACAGGAATATCCCGAAGACATCAGGCTCAAGTATCGTTTCCTCGACCTTCGCCGCGAGAAGCTGCACCAAAACATCATCAAGCGCGGCCAGATCATCGATTCGATCCGCAAGCGCATGAAAGAGCAGGGGTTCTTCGAATTCCAGACCCCGATCCTGACGGCCTCCTCGCCGGAAGGCGCGCGCGACTTCCTGGTGCCGTCGCGCTTGCATCCGGGCAAGTTCTATGCGCTGCCGCAAGCCCCGCAACAGTTCAAGCAGCTGACGATGGTTGCCGGCTTCGACCGCTATTTCCAGATCGCGCCGTGCTTCCGTGACGAGGATGCGCGCGCCGACCGCTCGCCCGGCGAATTCTACCAGCTCGACGTCGAAATGAGCTTTGTCACTCAGGACGACGTGTTCAGCGCCATCGAGCCTGTCATGCGCGGCGTTTTTGAGGAGTTTGCGGAAGGCAAGCACGTCACCGCCAAATTCCCGCTGATCCCCTATGCGACCGCCGTGAGCAAATACGGCACCGACAAGCCGGACCTGCGCAATCCGATCGAGATGCAGGTGGTCTCGGAGCATTTCCGCGGCTCCGGCTTCAAAGTGTTCGCGCGCATACTCGAAGATCCCAAGAACCGGGTGTGGGCAATCCCTGCGAAGGGAGGCGGATCTCGTGCGTTCTGCGATCGGATGAATTCCTGGGCGCAAGGCGAAGGCCAGCCCGGGCTCGGCTACATCATGTGGCGCGAAGGCGGCGAGGGAGCAGGTCCGCTCGCCAACAATATCGGGCCGGAGCGGACGGCGGCGATCCGCGTGCAACTCGGCTTGAAGGAGGGCGATGCGGCGTTCTTCGTCGCGGGCGATCCCGACAAGTTCTGGAAATTCGCCGGCCTTGCCCGCACCAGGCTCGGCGAGGAATTGAACCTGATCGAAAAGGACAGGTTCGAGTTCTGCTGGATCGTCGACTTCCCGATGTTCGAATGGAATGAGGAAGAAAAGAAGATCGACTTCTCGCACAACCCGTTCTCGATGCCGAACATCGAGCCGAAGGAATTTTTGGCGCTCGATCCCGCCAACCATGAAAAGCTGCTGAGCCTCAAGGCCATTCAGTACGACATTGTCTGCAACGGCACCGAACTGTCGTCGGGCGCGATCCGTAATCACCGTCCCGACGTGATGAAGAAGGCGTTTGCGATCGCGGGTTATCCCGAAGATGTCCTTGAGGCAAAGTTCGGCGGCATGTTGCGGGCACTATCGCTGGGCGCCCCGCCGCATGGTGGCATCGCACCCGGCATCGACCGGATCGTAATGCTGCTATGTGGCGAGGAAAACTTGCGCGAAGTCGTGCTATTCCCGATGAACCAGCGGGCGGAAGACCTGATGATGGGCGCTCCCTCAGAGGTGACCGCGAAACAGTTGCGCGAGCTTCACATCCGGCTCAATCTGCCGCAAAACTGATAGCAAATACCACCGAGATCGATTGTTTCGGGGCGACAACGAAGCCCCCGGGGGAAGCGAATGTCCTATTCCGAAGACCTTCACGCTGCAGCGCTCGCCTATCATCGGCTGCCGCGGCCCGGCAAGCTCGAGATCCAGGCGACCAAGCCGCTCGCCAACCAGCGCGACCTTGCGTTGGCCTATACGCCCGGCGTCGCGGCTGCCTGTACCGAAATTGCCAACAACCCGGCGGAAGCGGCTACGCTGACCGCCCGCGCCAATCTGGTCGCGGTGGTCACGAACGGGACGGCGGTGCTCGGCCTCGGCAACATCGGCCCCCTGGCCTCCAAACCCGTGATGGAGGGCAAGGCGGTCCTGTTCAAGAAATTCGCCGGCATTGACGTTTTCGATATCGAGATCGCTGCCGACACCATCGAGCGCGTGGTCGAAACCGTGGCGGCACTGGAGCCGACCTTCGGCGGCATCAATCTTGAAGACATCAAGGGTCCGGAATGCTTTGAGATCGAGGCCCAGCTCAAGGCGCGGATGAAAATTCCGGTGTTTCACGACGACCAGCATGGCACGGCCATCATCGTCGGCGCGGCCATCACGAACGCGCTGTTCTTGAGTGGAAAGAAGCTCTCCGACGTCAAGATCGTGTGTTCGGGGGCAGGTGCTGCGGCGCTCGCCTGTCTCAATCTTCTGGTGTCGATGGGCGCCAAGCGGGAAAACATCTGGGTTTGCGACATCGAGGGCGTGGTCTACGAGGGCCGCACGAAATTGATGGACCGTTGGAAGTCGGTCTACGCCCAGAAGACCGACAAGCGCGTGCTCGCTGACGCGATTCCGGGCGCCGACATTTTCCTCGGCCTTTCTGCCCCCAACGTGCTGAAGCCGGAAATGGTCAAGCAGATGGGCGATCAGCCGCTGGTGATGGCGCTGGCCAACCCGAACCCGGAGATCATGCCGGACGAGGCGCGCAAAGCCCGTCCCGATGCCATGATCTGCACCGGGCGGTCCGACTTCCCCAATCAGGTCAACAACGTTCTTTGTTTTCCGTTCATCTTCCGTGGCGCCCTCGATGTCGGTGCGACCGCGATCAATGAGGAAATGAAAAAGGCGGCGGTAGACGCGATCGCGCAACTGGCCCGCGATCCGCCGGTGGATGCGCTGGCGCCTGGTTTCGACAGCGGGCAGGCGCAAGGTTTCGGCCCGGGTTCGTTGATCCCAAGTCCGTTCGATCCGCGCCTGATCCTGCGCATCGCGCCTGCGGTTGCCAAGGCGGCGATGGACTCCGGCGTGGCGAGCCGGCCCCTTCCGAATTTCGAGGAATACTGCATCCAGCTTGAGCGCTTTGCGTTCCGCTCCGGGCTCGTCATGAAGCCGGTCTTTGCCAAGGCCAAGACCCAGCCGGTCCGTGTCATCTACGCGGAAGGCGAAGACGAGCGCGTGCTGCATGCGACCCAAGTGGTGCTCGAAGAAAACGTGGCGCGGCCGATACTGGTCGGTCGTCCGTCGGTGGTCGAAGCGCGGATCAAGCGGTTTGGTCTCGCCATCAAGGCCGGCAAGGATTTCGACCTCATCAATCCCGAGGATGATCCCCGTTATCGCTCCTACGTCCAATCCTACATCACGACGGCCGGCCGGCACGGCGTGACGCCGGATGCCGCACGCACCGTGGTGCGAACCAACGCCACCGTGATTGCCGCGCTGGCGGTCAGCCGCGGCGAGGCCGACGCCATGATCTGCGGCGTCGAAGGCGGCTATATGAGCCATCTGCGCCACGTTCGGGAAATCATTGGCTTCCGGCCGGGCTTAAGTGATTTTGCGGCGCTGTCGCTGATGATCACGAGCAAGGGCGCCTACTTCATCGCCGATACCCAAGTGCGGCCAAATCCGAGTGCGGAAGAACTTGCCGAAATGGCGGCGCTGGCCGCCGTCCACGTTCAGCGGTTCAACATCAAACCCAAAGTCGCCTTCGTGTCACATTCCGATTTCGGCAGCTATGACACGGAATCGTCACGGAAAATGCGTCGCGCCACCGCACTGTTGCGCGAGAAGCATCCGGAAATCGAGGCGGACGGCGAAATGCAGGGTGACACCGCACTTATGGAAGCGGCACGCAAGCTGGTCTTGCCGCATTCGCACCTTGAAGGCGTGGCCAATATCCTGATCATGCCCAACCTCGACACCGCCAATGTGGCCTATCAGATGATCAAGGCATTGGCCGACGCGTTGCCGGTGGGACCGATCCTCATGGGGCCGTCACGACCTGCCCATATCCTGACGCCGTCGGTGACGGCGCGTGGCATTCTCAACATGACGGCGATTGCCGCCGTCGAGGCGCAGGAGCGCGCGGGCCGCCAACAGCCCTCGCTATTCGCTTGAGCCGGAGACGACACACCAGCCGGAAATCGATTGAATATTTGAAAAGCCGGTGCGAAACGACCATAATCGCTCCGCTATTCCTCAGCTTTGCGACCTAGAGGGGCCGAAAATGCCAGCGCTTGTTACATTTGGACGAATTTTGTTCGCCGTGCTTTTCGTTTTCTCCGGAGCCTCCAAGCTCCTGGACCTGTCGGCAACGGCCCAAATGACCGAGAAGATCGTGCTTCCCGCGATCGTGGCTCCCTATACCGCGCAGCTCGAGACCATCACGGGAATGCCGATGGGGCAGCTGCTGGCGATTGCAGCCGGCGGAATTGAGGTGGTCTGCGGTCTTATGATTGCGCTGAACCTTGGCGCGCGTTTCTTTGCGATCGTGCTGATCCTGTTTGTGGCGGCCGCGACGTTCTACTACCACGACTTCTGGAATCAGACTGGTGCCGACGCCAGAAACAATCTGGTCCATGCTTTGAAAAATCTGTCGATCATCGGCGCCTTGTTCATGATCGTTGGGACCAGCCGCTTCGCCAAATCCCAAGAGCCTGCTTACGACGTTTGAGGCGTCCGTTGCCAAGGCGTGACGGTGACGCCGTTCGCTGCGTCAAGAACCAGGCCTTGGCCGGGCTTGAGGCCGTGACTTGAGAGAACTTCCTGCGGCGTTTTTTCCGGTACGCCGGAGAAGACCGGTTCGCCGCCGGGCAAATTGACGTTCGGGGCCTGCGAAAGCCAGAACGTGTCGTAGCGATCCATGAACATGTCGAATACGTCGGGTCCGCCAATGATGGCGATGGTCCCTTCGTGAACGCCGGCGTGGTCGCACGCGGCCTCGAAGGGGGCGTTTGCGGGATTCCACAACGTCGCTTTGGGGATGGAAGGGTCGTCAGCAAGGTCAGCGACTTTGCGCGTCACCACGATCCGCTTTCGCTGCGGCGAGTTTGGCTGACCTTCGTGCGAGCGGCGGCCGTGGACGATCAAGTCGGCGCGATCAAGCGCCGCCGTGAAGAACTCCTTGTCACCCTCGAATTTCAGCGCTTCCGGCATCACATGCCGCTCATCCGCCAACCTGCCGTCCGCGGATACGATCACATAGGCTTCGATGCGGAATACCGGCACGACCGTTCTACACGACAATTATTCCGAAATCGTCTGCACCACGCTCGATACCGGCCGGGAACTGACGGTGGGCAGCTTGGCGTCTTTCAAGACTTCCTCGTCATATTGCGGAAGGGTTTGAACGGGCGCCTTCGCCTTCATCTGCACCACCTTGTATCCACCGGCCTTCAACTTGCGCAGCAACTCGGGCAGGGCCTCCGCGGTGTGCTTGTGAAAGTCGTGCATCAGGATGATGCCTTTGCCCTGCTTGTCGAGCTTCTTCATCGTGACGTCGATCACTTGCTGGGCGTTGCGTGCCTTGAAATCGAAGGAATCGAGATCGCAGGAGAACATCGCGATGTTCCGCGTGCCGAGATAGGTCACCATCTCAGGCGGGTGCTGCAAGGCGGGGAAGCGAAAGAACGGCGACGGCGACACACCGCCCAGTGCCCACTTTACGGCGGAAAATCCCTTCTCGATTTCTTCTTTGCGCTGATCTTCGGTCAGTTTCTTGTTGGTGAGCGTAGCGTGCGACCAGGTGTGAGTACCGATGGTATGGCCGGCGGCGGCAACCTGCTTGAGGATTTCGGGATAATAGGTGGCGTGCTTGCCGATCGAAAAGAAAATCCCGGTCGTGCATTCGTTGGCCAGTGTCTTGAGGACGGAGGGCGTGTTCTCCGGCCACGGACCGTCGTCAAAGGTCAGCACGACTTCCTTCTCGCGGAGGAAATCGAGTTGCTTGAAATGCTCGAAGCCAAATCCCGGTCCGCCCGTCGTGTCGATCTCGACGACGCGGGCAATCCCGAGCGCGTCGGGATTGGCGCAAGGTAATTTGGCCGGTGCAGGTGCCGCGGCGGGAGCGGGGGCTGTGGCAGCGGCAGGTGCGGCGCCGGGCTTGGCGGGCGGGGTTTGCGACCATGCCGCCCCGGTCGCGCAGAGTGAAATCACGCCTGCAAAGGTCAGTGCTGCCGCAATACGCATCGTGGTTTTCCCTGTTCTCTGACCGCGCCGGGCCTTCTCGTGGCCGGGCGCGATTTCCCCCGCGTCATCATAGCCGAGTTGCAGCGTTACGCCATATCGGCTTTGGCAGGGTGCCGGGTTGGGGATATCTTCGGTTCCGGGCGTGACAAATCTTCAGGACCGCGCTGGCGGGCACCAGGGCAGCGGCATCAGCGGCATGTAATACTGGTTCCAGTCGCACATCGATTCCGGCCCGCGGCGCTGAAGCGCATATTTGATCGGTTCAGACTGGCTGACCACGATCTGCAATGCAAAAAGAACCAAGGCTACCGGAAAGGCCCATGTGTGAAAGCGCAGATCGCTGAAGGAAGCGAGCAAAAGCGCGCCCGAAAGGATGATCAGCGGGTCGGTGAAGATAAAATATTCCGATTTCAATCCCCGCCGCACACCCAACGCGTCGATGCCAACCGCCGCCATCAGCAGGAGCGAGGCCTGGATCGCGACCTGCCTTTCGCCTTTCATCCAGGCATAGACGATCCCGGGCACGATCAGCCAGGTCAGGAACACGGTCGGACGCGGCGAGGAATGCAGTACGAAGGAATACCGCGCGGCCACCGAGGCGATGCCGTCGAGCAGCAGCCAGAAGATGTCCGAAAGGCCTGATTGGTTGGCGGCGGCTGCCGTTCCGCCGTCGACAAACTTCAGCATCTTTTCCAGCGGATTGAACACCGCAATCACATTGCTGGCGTTGTAGTCGAGGTTGAGCGCGAGGAGCGCCACCAAGGCGCCCGCTACGACCGCGGCCATCGATGCCAAAGCTTCCGCGGCGCTGACGCGCCAGATCGCGGCATAGGCCAACATGCAACCGCCAATCAGAAGCAATAGTACGGCCTGATAAACTCCAAAGCGGCCGAACAACAGCGGACGAAATCCCGCGGTGTCGAGCAGTGTGCGATCGAGGCCTGTCGTGATCAGTGGCCACGCGAGGCTCACCGCGACTGCGGCTGCGACCACGGAGACAATGGCGAGCGCGAGGGCTGGTCGGCCGTTGCGCCAAAACGGAACGCTGGCGCTTGTCGTGGATCCAAATGGCAATAGGAGCACGGGCAATGCTGCGATCAGCAGGATCGCTTGCACTTTGTTCTCCAGGCCCAGCACGCAAAGCGCGGCCGCAAGCGCTATCCAAAGCGGACGTACGAGGCTCGCGCGGCGCCCGGTCACGATCAGGATCATCAGTGCGAAAATCACCAGACAGGCGGCGACAAGTTCGGTGCGCAGGATACGCTCGTGCACGGCGAGCCCGCCGGAAAAGGCAAATGCAAAGGTTGCGATCAAAGCGAGGCGCCAGTCGCGCACGACCGCACGGATGAGGCCTGCGAAAACCAGAACGCTGGCCGTTGCGATCAGCCAGGCGACCAGTCGGCCAGCGCGGACAACATTGGTCATGGCAGCATCAAATCCGTGAGGATCGGACGCCGGAGGCATGCTCGACAGCGAATAGGAATTGAGCAGGCCGAGCCCGTGCAGAATCTGAAACCAGACTTTGACGATGAGGATGGTGAGATAACCGGTGTGGTCGAAGAACTGCTGCGGCTTGCCGTCATTGAGGACAAGCGCGTTGTAGATCACCATGAAGTCCATATCGGCGTTGCGCCAATAGGCCACCGCGTAACCGTAGAGGAAGAAGGATACCGCGACGCTCAAGACGATCGCGGCAAGTCCCGGCCACCAGCCGAGAAAGGTCAGCGGCATGAGCGCGTCGAAGCCGGTGCGGGATGCGGGCCGGGGCGCTGAGGTCGGGGATGGGTCCATGCCGCCGGTCTTTTAATGCATGACCCGGAAAAATGAACGCGCTTTTCGGCCGCCGCGCGCTGAACAAACGCCCAAACCGTCCTTAACGGGCTAACGCAGCGAAACGATGAAATCCGTTCCTTCGCCGGTCTCTCCGGCCGCAATGCCCTGATCGGAGATGATGATCGACCCACCGGTCGAAATCGCCTCATAGATCTTCGCCATGACTTCCGCAGGGAGGCTGAGACGGTCCAACGCTTCGGCCGGGCTATCGGGGGTTGGCAGCGCCTTCGCCTCGATCGGGCCTTCGCTTGCAACCTTGCGGCTGCGCGTCATGCGCTCTTCGGCGCGCCGGTTGGCGGCTTTGGCGGGCACGGGCAGCGAGACCACTGACCAGTGCAGGACGTTGGCGTCGCTCTTGTCGACCTGCGCGGTGAAAATATGCGTGCCAAGCGGCCGCTCGTCGGCGGCGATTTTCACGGGCACGTCGAACAGCGGCGCGAGGTTCTGCCTGACGTAAAGTTTGGAATCCTTGCGACTGACGAACACCGCGATCTGTTCCGTCTTCTTCAAGGGAAGCCCCATTTTGGCGAAATCGCTCTTCGGGTCTGCCTTGAGCGGCATGCTGGTCGGACCGACAGGCGCAACCGCCGGCGCGGTTGCCACCGTTTTATCGTCGGGCTTGGCCGCTGCGTCAGGCATTGCGGGCTGATTGGCGGCAGCTTCAGCCGGTTTGGCTTCACTGTCCGCGATCTTCGCCGGCTGCGCTTCGGCGGGACTGTTGCCGGCCGGCTTCGCTTCCGCCGAAGCTGCCTCGTCATGTTTCATGGCAGCCGGATCGATTTCCGATTTTGGAGCGTCCGTCTGGGTTGCGGTCGCGGATGAGTTCGGCTTGTCGGAAGCTGAAGCTTCCGCCGGCTGCGACCCGTGTTCGCTGAGCGGTGCGGCGTCCGACATCCCGTTTGCAGACAGCGTCGTCGGCAGCGCGCCGCTGGCGTCAGCGGTTTTCACATTTGGCGAGGTCGAGGCATGGTTCTCGTCGGCTGCCGGCTTCATGTCGGCGTGACCGACGGTCGAACGCAGCTCGAGCCTGGTATCGGCGTCGACCGTTTTTTGCGCCGTGCCGGCGTCGACCTGCGCAGGCCGCTCGGGCATCTGAACCGCCGCGGCATCCGCTTTCGTCTCTTCCACCGCGACCGCTTGAGGTCCGACCTTTATCGCCGCCAGCAGAGGATGCGAGAAGCTCGCCGGAGTAACATCGCCCGGCGTGATGATGACGCGCGCGCTCATCCTGGTCCAGTTGTACATTTTGACGGCGAAAGCCGCCGGCATGCGGATGCATCCGTGCGAGGCCGGATATCCCGGAAGCACGCCGGCATGCATCGCGACGCCGGACCATGTGATCCGCTGCATGAACGGCATCGGGGCGCCGCTATAGATGTTGGAGCGGTGGAATTTCTGTTTTTGAATGACGCTGAACACGCCCATGGGTGTGGGGTGGCCTGGCATGCCGGTCGAAACCGGCGACTCCGCGAACAGGCCGTTGGCGTCGTAAAGGCGAAGCTTTTGCTGGGCGATCGAAATCGAGATGATCAGCGGTCCCTGCGGCTTGGAGTCCTTCTCGACGGCAGCCGATTTCTTTTCACCAAGGCGATGAGTTTTGGGGTGTCGCGCCGGAGCCTTCGGTGCCGGTTCTGCGACAGCAGCGGGCGCAGAATCTTGCCAGTAGTAGATGGCGGCTTCCGCCTGCGATGTAACTCCGAGCGTTCCGGTTGCTGCAAAAACGGCGAGTTGCCAAAATCGTTTGCCCCCAATCCCTTGTCCACTCACGCGTGTGCCTTCCATCTTTCAGCTTCCGATCGAATGTTGCAGACGAGATACGCGTTCACCAGCGTAACGCTTTCAGGCCCGCGATTTTGGCCCCAAGAGTAACAAAAAAGCCTCACCCAATATTAACAACCGGGCTGCTTTAGCCTTCCCGTGACCGTGGCCGGCCCCTACATCGGGGAAACCCGTCAGGGCAGTTGAGTTCCTTATCGAATATCCTCATTTGGTGGCTCACGGCGGGTTTTTGAATTAATCCGCGGTGGATCAATAGCTTGCTGATGCGCTTTGGTTCCGGAGTTCAACAGACGAGGGATGCCGCTGTCGTGTCGTAATCGGGTATCAGGAGACCTTCATGACATGCCTTACAAGCCGACCCCGTGACGGGGGTTGGCGAATCACGCTGCTGCTGGCGATCGCGTTGCTGGCGCATGCCGGATCGCCGGCGCTGGCGGCGGACGACCCGGATCTGATCTTTCGCCGTTCCACGGTGTTCAAGTGGCTCAGCCCTAACGACAAGCTTGCGACCTACGGCATCGACGATCCGGAGGTTGAGGGAGTAGCCTGCCATTTCACCGTGCCTGAGCGGGGCGGCGTCAAAGGCTGGCTCGGATTAGCCGAGCAGGTGTCGGACATTTCGCTCTCATGCAGCCAGATCGGCCCCATCCATTTCAAGAGCAAGATGGGGCAGGGCGACGACATATTCCGGCAGCGGCGATCGCTTTTCTTCAAGAAGATGCAGATCGTGCGCGGCTGCGACACCAAGCGCAACGTGCTGGTCTATATGGTCTACTCGGACAGGCTGATCGAAGGCTCGCCGAAAAACTCGACCTCATCGGTGCCGATCATGCCTTGGGGAACTGGCGACACGACGATCCAGAAGTGCGGCGAGTTCATCGAATAGGAACAAGATTCTCTCAGTGCTCAGGATTTTGGAGCGATCGGGCCGGGGCGCACCCCCCGGTGCTTTCCCAGCATGAGGGTCGCGAATCCAACCAAGTGAACGAATTTTGCGGTGCCTTTTCCCTGGCGAGATTATCGGCATCGGCGGTCCAATGACTGACGGCGATGGTTGAAATCGTTGTTTTTTAAGAGGGTCTGGCTTCGCCGAGGCCGATGCGAACCGCTTGCTATTTTGTCTTCGGCCCGACACGGGAGACACACTTTCGGGCGGGAACCACACCGGTGGATGTCATCTTGGTGCCTGATACTTCTTTGATCTGGCCGGCAGGACACGTCCCATCGTCCACCTTGACGCGCTGACCGAGCCTCAACTGGCCGGCAGCTGGTTCACTGGACAGAGGCTGCGCCGCCATCGCCGGCAACTGCGCAAATATTACAAAGGCGGCCAGAACACGGGAGGCCTTCAACAAAACGCGCGTGCCGAACGCTTCGATTGCGGATGGGAGATTGCGATCGATCGTCATCGGAGCTTTTCCATCGTCGGTAACGTCTCGCCAAATCTATTTCTCGCCAAGTCTTGTTTCTAGCGAAGTCTATTTCTAACCAAGTCTATTTCTAACCAAGTCTATTGAGACGGCGGCGATTCTCAAAGCGATCAACGTATCGTCGACGCAACGCTGCTCATCTCAAGGCCACAGCGCCGCGAGGATGGCGTCCAATCCGTCCGTGAGCGCGGCGGGGCCAGGCTGCAGGATCAGCGGCGACTTGATCTCGACCACCCGATCGTGACGAACGGCTGGAATGTCATCCCATCCTGTCCGCCGCTTGATCTTGTCCGGAACGACTTTCTTGCCGCACCACGACGCCAGGATGATGTCGGGCGCAGCAGTTCGAACCAGATCCGGCGATATGATCCGGTCCTTCGCCGACTGCTGAAATCGCAGGTCGGGTAATATGTCCTCGCCGCCCGCGATCTCGATCAACTCGGACACCCAGCCGATGCCGCTGATCAAGGGATCGTCCCACTCCTCGAAAAAGACCTTCGGTTTGGGAGAAGGGCGCGCGATCGACGCAATGCTCGCCAATCGCTTCTCATAGCCGGCAGCGAGATCGTCCGCGCGGCTGTTGGCGCCAACCAGCGCGCCCAGCGTGCGGATCATCGCCAGAATGCCGGCAATATCGCGCTGGTTGAAGACATGGATCGCGACGCCGGCGCGGACCAGTTCGGCGACGATGTCGGCTTGCAGATCGGAGAAGGCGAGAACGAGGTCGGGCTTGAGATCCAAAATCTTCGGAATATCGGCGGAGATGAAGGCGGAAACCCGTGGCTTCTCGCGCCGGACCTGCGGCGGTCGCACGGCATAACCGGAAACGCCAACGATCCGGTCCTGCTCGCCGAGCAGATAAAGGGTCTCGACCGTTTCCTCGGTGAGGCAGACGATGCGGCGGGGAGGGAACTGGCCCATGGAAGTGTTATGCAGAACACAAGATGGCTTGTCACGGGCCGCACCGGTTGAAGATCTTATTTCCGGTTTTTAGGCACCGGTGAAGTGACTGCGCAAGGAGCATCGAAGGATGACGCCGCTTGAAAAAATACGCTCGATGAAAATTCCGTTTGCGGAATTGAAGGGAGTGACTTTCATTGAAGCCGACAAGGACCGCGTCATGGCCAAGATGCTGGTTCGTCCCGATCTCTGCACCGTCAGTCACAGCATTCACGGGGGCGCGGTGATGGCATTCGCGGATTCCGTCGGTGCCGCGGCGACCGTGATCAATCTGCCAGAAGATGCCAAGGGCACGACCACCATCGAAAGCAAGACCAATTTCATTGGCGGAGCGAAGGAGGGAACTACCGTCATTGCCACGGCGACGCCGATTCATCGGGGGCGGCGTACCCAGGTCTGGCAAACGCGCCTGGAAACCGAGGAGGGAAAGCTCGTCGCGATCGTAACGCAGACCCAGATGGTTCTCTGAGTGTGACCTCAATTGCGCGTCGTGGGTCAACCACAGGCCGCTTTTGCGGCCGAAAACGGCCTTGAATTTCATGTTGCGATGCACAATATGAATGGTCTAGGGATTCGGCGCCTCCTCGAGGGCTACCAAGAGGAGATTGGACGTGAACTATCAGGACGTTTCGGGTTCGACGGTTTCCAGGGGCATCGTTCGGACGTTGAGCCGGCAGGAAGAACTGTCGCTGCTCCGGGATCATCTGTTGAGGCTTGACCGCCAAAGCCGGCATGATCGCTTTCACGGCTTCATGGACGATAGCTTCGTCGAACGTTACGCGGAAAAATGCGCGAGCGACGGAACCGTTATCATCGCCTATCTCGAAGATGGCGTGGTGCGGGGTGCAGCGGAGCTTCATCCGCCGGAGACGTCGCCCGATGTACTACCTGAAATCGCGTTTAGCGTGGAAGCCGGTCTGCGCCGCCAGGGGGTTGGAAGTCTGTTGTTCCGCAAGCTGATCGAAGAAGCGCGCGCCAAGGGTTATCGCTTCCTGCGGATCACGACCGGCGCTCAAAACGACCCCATGCGCGCGCTTGCCAACAAGTTTGGCGCCCATCTGACGTTCCGTTATGGCGAATCCACCGGAACGATCGACGTGAAGGAACAGCCGCGGCCAGAGCTTGAGCGGCCCGCAATCATCACGCCGGTCGATGCCGCGCGCGCGGTCATCCACTTTAATCGAGCTTACTGGAAGTTTTTATTGCGGCTGTACGGCTGGAAGCAGATCGCGTGAACAAGCTGACGGGCAGACGCAATTAATCGTCAGCGCCGCCGACGGCTCTCTAGGTGCCGGTCCGCTTGTCGTTGCCGAATTTCCTCACCACGCGGCGCTCGACCACGATCGAGCGTTGAGCGCCCTGTTCACCCGCGATCACACGCGTTGCAGTCCGCGCCTGCACGCGTCCAGCCTTTCTGACCTCGGCAATGACGGCTTCGATCGGCATGCCCATCAGCGATGAGGCAATTTCAGCCTGTTCGCTTTGGTCTTCGGTGATGCCAGCGGCCGCGAAGATCGCCTCTTCGAGGGTGGGCGGATCACGCCGAACGCGCCGCGGTCCGTATTTGGTGTTCCAATCCTGGCTCATCGCCGACCCCTTAGTCTCGCGGGAGATATTTAGGGATGCGTATGTTGCATTGCAATATGAAATTGATGTGGCAATACAGCTATGCATTCGTTTGACGTCAAAGGTCCTCGACCCGTGCAGCGTCAAAAATCTCGATCGTTGAAGCGCCGGCCGCGAGAGATTTCAGCGCCCGAACAAAGTCCCGCGAGGCCGGCACCACGAAATGAACACTCAGCGCGGCGCGATCAGCCCATTGCTCGACGAACACCAGGCGAAGCGGATTCTCGCAATCGATATGCACCGCGTGAGCGAGACAACCCGGCTCAAGCCGCGAGCGATGCACGTGCTCCAGGCTCAATCGTCGGACTTCATCGAAGGAATCCTCCCGCGCCGTCACGCTCCCCGTCACAAGGATCATCGCATTTCTCCCGGTATGTGACTCATAGCGCTTACTCGGCAGCGCCAGTCATCTCGAGCGGCTGCTGTGGCCAGCGCTTGAGCGCAGCACGACCCGAATCGGTCAGGACGTAGATGCCGCGCTCGACGCGGTCGAACCAGCCGTAGACATTGTGCAGCAGAATCTTCGGCGCGTCCGGAATGGCGGGTTTGAGTTCGCCCACCTTGCGGGGACCTTCGCAGAGCGCCGCGGCGCAGGCCAGGGCCTGTTGACGGTAGGCGGTCATGATCGGGGCACGGGTGCTGCCGCCGAGCGCCGGGTCGCCTTGACGCTTTCGATGTTCGGCGATCAGGCGCGAGCGCCGCTTCGGATCCCGGCGAGGAACGGTGGTCGGGGCGACGATCACCTCGACCGCGCCCGTTGTGGTGACCGCGAGCATGCCGAAGCCGAGCCGGCGGCAGAGATTGCGAAACCGCGCATCGCTCTCCCGTCCTTTGCCCCGTTCGGAGAATTTGGCGGCAAGCCACACTTCGTCGCTGGCACTCGCGCGGTCAACCGCTTGCAGGATCAGTTCGAGGTTGAAGGCGAGCTTCAATTCGCCAATGACCACGATTGGAGGTTCGTCACCGGAAAGAGCTACGAGATCGCAGCCGCCGATCTCGCCCTTGACCGTTAAGCCGAGCTTCTCGAGAAATTTCTTGACGGGCAAATAAAGCGCGGTTTCCAAGGGCCAGGCATCCCTGCACAGTGACCTAACGACTCACTGCCCAGTTTACCCCATATCGCGCGCGGGCTTGGGCACCTTAAACCCGTCCACTGACCGGGAGCAGTGCACCGGTGACGGCGCTTGCCGCGTCACTTGCCAAAAACAGGATGACGTCAGCCAGTTCTTCCGGCCTGACCCATTTTGCAAAGTCCGCATTCGGCATGCTGGCGCGGTTGGCCGCGGTATCGATGGTCGACGGCAGCACCGCGTTCACGGCGATCTTGCCTTTCCATTCGGCGGCCAGCGCCTCGGTGAGGCGGTGCACGCCCGCCTTGGATGCCGCATAGGCGCCCATGCCGGCGCCGGCTTGTAGCGCGCCCATCGCGCCGACATTGATGATCCGACCTGCACCCGAGGCCGAGAGGTGAGGGATCGCCGACCGTGAGGCGTTGAGCGCGGTCAAAACGTTGAGCGCATACATGCGTTGCCAGGTTTTCGGATCGCCTTCGGCGGTCGTCTCAAAGGCAAACCCGCCGGCGATGTTGACCAGGGCGTCAAGTTTGCCGAAATGCGAAGCCGCCGCATCGATCGCTTTCTTGGCCTCGCTTGCGTCAGTGAGGTCGACGCCGCCAAGTTCGATCCGGTCGGGCGTTGCCTTCATCGTCGATGCGGCGTGGTCAATGGCGGTGACCCGAGCGCCTTTGGCGAGAGCTGTCGCCACGACGACCTTGCCGAGCGCGCCGGAGGCGCCGGTCACGACAATGATCTTTCCTTCCATGACGGAATCTCCGAAGCGAGGCAATGCAACTGCGACCTTACTATGAGTGCGTAAAATCAGTTGGCAATGCGGCCAAAGCACTCCGGCGCATACACGTTTTCGCGAAAGAACCGCCCATATTCCGACACTTGTTGGCGATCGTTAAAATTTGCCGGAGTTTTGTAAGTGAAACGCAGACTAGTTGAGCTATGGCTAGGTCTCGCTCAATGAAGGGTCGAAGCATCATGTTGAAACATCTGCCCGACCACGGGTTGCCGCTGGTCCAGCTCAAAGAACAGCGGCGCGATTTGGTGGTCGCTCTGCAAAACCGTAACGGCCCGGTCAACGCCTGGGAATTGATGCAGATCGCAGCCGTTCAGCAGGCGATTTCCGCGTTCGAGGATGTCATTACCGATCTCGACGCTGAAATGGAAATGGAAGCGGCCGCCTGATCGCTTCGCCAGCCCAGCCCAAGCGCTTCCGCGGCCGTGGACTATACACCTGCGTTCTCCGGCGCTATTGCAGGCCTGCATCCGAGGATGCAGGGCTTCGAGGGCGACGATGAGATGGCAAAAGGCTGCCTTGGTCTGGGCAGGAATTTTGGGCGGGGCGGCAATTTTCGTCGCGGGCTTTGTTATCCAGGTATCGCCAGCATCGGCCCAGACGTTTGATTCCTATCGTTGCGCCGACGGCACGCATTTCATCCTGGCGTTTTACCCCAGTGACAAGCGCGCCTATTTGCAGATTGACGGACGTGCCGTGACGCTGAGCAAGAGCCTGACCATGCCTGGCGGCCGCTATTCCGGCAGCGGGGTAAGTCTCGTTATGACCGCTACCGGCGTATTGATCCGGCATCTGCGGCGCCCGGTGACGGCGTGCGAGCTCTCTTGAAAACCTCGCAAGCCGTGCTCAACCGGCGCTCCGCATCATCTTAAGCTAAACCAGCTTTAGTTATCGCGACCGCGTTCGGCAGCTTCCCGAATGGCGGCTTCGTGGTACCAGCTTTCTCCGACAGCCGCTTCATGCACGCGGGCTGTGGCGGGCGTAAATTCTTCGCGACGCTTGACGCCGAGAGCTGCGCGGCCCCCGGCGGGAAATTGATAGATGCGCGCGGACTCCTGACTGCGATTGGTATTCATCGATATCTCCATTGGTCGAGACAGACTCAACTCATGCTGCGCCCGACTCGTTCGTGTGCGGTTACTGGAAAGCCGATATCGGTCCTGCACGCCCACGGCGCAACCTGATTAAAACGAATTCATCAACTGACTAAAATAGATGCAGATTTGCCTTTGCACCTTGCAGAGCAGTTTCTGGCCGAGGGGCGCGATCGCCGCGGGTGGGGTTGCCGGCGACCCCGGTTTTCTTGCGTAATGTTGCGTGAGCTTGCCGCATCGTTGACCGTTATGGATGTGCCTTGCAGCGAATGCCGAGGAAACAGGCGTCGATGCGAGGTAAGGGCGGCTCTCACCACCATCATGGACCGATTCGGCCGCGCGCCTTTGCCGCACCCCTTCCGGTACTAAAACCAGTGAAGCCATTCCAGGGAGCCCGGGTTACCGCGCTGCAATAATTGGCACTTTTATTGCTTATTCATGACTGGCCCACGCGGCCGGGTACGTGTGTGGGGGCCGGAGCCGATTTGGCGGCTTCGTTCTCACGCCTTTCGCATCATCAACTCATGAGAGGCTCAATGACCAAATACAAGCTCGAGTATATTTGGCTCGACGGCTATACGCCGACGCCGAATCTGCGCGGCAAGACGCAGATCAAGGAATTCGCATCGTTCCCGACGCTGGAGCAGCTGCCGCTATGGGGCTTCGACGGTAGCTCGACCATGCAGGCGGAAGGCAGAAGCTCGGACTGTGTGCTCAAGCCTGTTGCGGTGTATCCCGACAGCGCGCGCACCAACGGTGTGCTGGTAATGTGCGAAGTCATGATGCCGGATGGCGTCACCCCGCACGCGACGAACAAGCGCGCCACCATTCTCGATGACCCCGGCGCGTGGTTCGGCTTCGAGCAGGAATATTTCTTCTACAAGGACGGCCGTCCGCTCGGCTTCCCGACCACCGGTTATCCGGCGCCGCAGGGCCCATACTACACCGGCGTCGGCTACTCGAACGTCGGCGCCGTTGCCCGCGAGATCGTTGAGAAGCACCTCGATCTCTGCCTCGCGGCCGGCATCAACCACGAAGGCATCAACGCCGAAGTCGCCAAGGGCCAGTGGGAATTCCAGATCTTCGGCAAGGGCTCCAAGAAAGCCGCCGACGAGATGTGGATGGCCCGCTACCTGTTGCAGCGGCTGACCGAAACCTACGGCATCGATGTCGAGTATCACTGCAAGCCGCTTGGCGACACCGATTGGAACGGCTCGGGCATGCACGCCAACTTCTCGACGACCTATCTGCGAGAGACCGGTGGCAAGGCCTATTTCGAGGCGCTGATGGCAGCCTTTGAGAAGAATCTCATGGACCACATCGCCGTTTATGGGCCGGACAACGACAAGCGCCTGACCGGCAAGCACGAGACCGCTCCCTGGAACAAGTTCAGCTATGGCGTGGCCGATCGCGGCGCCTCGGTCCGCGTGCCGCACTCGTTCATCAAGAACGACTACAAGGGCTACCTCGAAGACCGTCGTCCGAATTCGCAAGGCGACCCCTACCAGATCGCTTCGCAGATCCTGAAGACGGTGGCCTCCGTTCCGACCGGCGCAAAGGCGGCTGCGGCGTAATAAGTTCACGTAGGGCGGGCTGTTAGGCTCGACCTTCAACATGATCCGCCAGAGTGCCTGCTCTGGCGGATCATTGCGTTTTGAGCGCGCGATCTCCGTGCTAAAAGCAGCCGCTGCTTCTGCGGGGTTCCTGGCATGGAAAATTCGGTGCGGGTGTTGTCGACGCTCGCTTTGGCTGGCGCGGTTCGGGCGCTGGCCGAAAAATATCAGGCGGTGAGCGGCGCGCGCATCGACGCCGATTTCGCGCCGACCGTGCGGCTGCTCGAGCGGTTGAAAGAGGGCGAGACCGCCGACGTCCTCATCCTGACCGAGGAGGGGCTTGCGGGTCTCGCCTCGGCGGGAAGCGTGGCCGCGGAAAGCTGCGTCGATCTTGCGCGCTCCTATATCGGGCTGGCAGTCAAGGCAGGCAGCCCTCATCCCGATATCTCGACCGAGCCCGCACTGCGCTCAACGCTGCTGGCGGCGCGTTCGGTCGCCTATTCGCGGCTGGGCGCCAGCGGCATTTTCTTCGCGCAGTTGATTGTAAAAATGGGCATCGCCACCGAGGTCAACGCCTGCGCCACCGTCGTTCCCATGGGCTTCACCGCCGAGCGCCTCGTCACCGGCGAGGCGGATGTCGCGATCCAGCAGCTCAGCGAGTTGAAGCAAGTCAACGGCATCGAGGTCGTGGGGCCACTGCCGCTCCATTTGCAGATACCGGCGGTGTTTTCCGCCGGCCGGATGGCGACATCGAAGAACGTTGCCGCAGCCGACCTCTTGTTGAAGTTTCTCAGTTCTCTTGACGCGACGCCCGCGCTGATCGAGTCCGGACTGGAGCGGCTGGCTTAGGCGCCCGCGGAACAACCCGTCGTGAGTGTGATTGACAAACCAGGCTCTATCAAACGGGGATCGCTGCATGATCCGCAAACTCAAGTCGGGCGAGTACTGGCTCTATTCGCGCAAACTCAATCCGAAGACCGGCAGACGGCGCAATCTCGGCACCTTCAAGTCGCGTGCGGCGGCGCGTTTCGCTATTTCGTGCCGTACATCCGGTCGCCGGCGTCGCCGAGACCTGGCAGGATATAGCCGTGATCGTTCAGTTTCTCGTCGATCGCCGCGGTCCAGATCGGAACGTCCGGATGTTCGGCCTGAAAATGGTTGATGCCTTCGGGCGCGGCCAAAAGGCAAACGAAGCGCATGTCGTGCGCGCCGCGCGTCCTCAGCAGGGACGCGGCAGCCGAGGCCGAATTGCCCGTCGCCAGCATCGGATCCATCAGGATCACGGTGCGGTCCGACAGATCGGTCGGTGCCTTGAAGTAATATTCGACCGCCTGAAGGCTCTCGGGATCGCGGTAAAGGCCGATATGGGCGACGCGGGCAGACGGCACCAGCGCTAGCATGCCGTCGAGGAAACCGACACCGGCGCGCAGGATCGGCGCAAACGTCAGCTTCTTGCCGGCGATTTTGGGGGCCTTCATCGCCATCAGCGGCGTTTCGATATCGACCATCTCCAGCGGCAGGTCGCGGGTCACCTCATAGCAGAGCAGCATGCCGATCTCGTTCAGAAGCTCGCGAAAACCCTTGGTGGACCGGTCGGTCTCGCGCATCAGCGACAGCTTGTGCTGGACAAGGGGATGGCTGACGAGATGAACGTCAATCATGGAAGGCATGCGGTCTCCTGGTGCAGACAGTCCTTCCGATAATCCCGGTTTTTGCCGCCTTGTCGAGGCCGATGCCGCCCGTCGATCAGGGGTTAGCGCAAGGTCTGACCGCTCGCGTGGCTGGCGGGCTTGCGCACCGGCGCCGGCGCAGCGTAGCTCCCGCTGCCCTCGTGGCAGGCCATTTCAACCCAGGAGCCGTCGGAGCCCTTCTGATAAGCGTGACAACCCGAAGTAGCCGGCGCTTCCTCGACGGCTTGCGCATTGGCGTTGGCGTGGGAATTCGGGCTCGAGCCGTTGGCGAGTGCAGGTAAGGCGAGGGCAGCCAAAACGGCGATCGATCTGACGAAGACCGATAGCGCGATCCGCATGGGAAATTCTCCGCAAAATGGTTGGGATCAGTTCCCTTAAATAAAAAAACAATTTGGCGATTTTTGGCCGGAGGTGCGCTCTTAAGGCTTTTGGCGAAGTGACTTGTTTAATGAAAAGAAAACGGCACCGCCGCATTGTCGCCGACGGTGCCTTCGAGGTGGGCTTTACCAGCCTGGGAGGAACGTTCAGAGCCCTTGGTCGCGGTGTTTGGCGTGCCATTTGGGGCCGGGGCCGCGCATGTAGTGACGTTCGGGCCGATAGGGATTGCCCGCCATCCGAAGCAGGCGCTGCCAGCCCCCGACGAGCGCACTGAGGTGCTGGCTAAACGGAAGCGAGGCGAACAGCGTGACCAGCATGGTACCTCTCAATGGGACTTGCCGAGGACGGAGGCGAACGGCATCGCGAAGATCTCATCGCCGAAATCGTCGCTGGCATGCAAAGTCCAGCTTCGCCAGTCTTCGCCTGACGGCGCCATCACCAGCGAGCGCACGACCTTCGTGGCCTGTTCCATCGCTTCGGTCAGGCTGCCTTCCGGCGCCAACCGTCGATCGATCCAGATGCCGGCGTCGTTGGAACAATGAAAAAAGAGCTGGGCCATGGTCCGTCTCCTCACCGGAAAACGTGATGCATGGATTCACATAGCAGCACCGCGTGAGTCGGAAAATCCGGAAGATTGCGGAGTGAAACTGCGGGGAATTCAGCCAATTTTCTTCAACACTGCTTGCATGTGACTTCACGGTTTGCGGTAACCGATTCGATTGACTCATGGATTTCGGAAAAAGCGTCGTTGCGCGCGCAAGCGAAGCAATCCAGTCGCTGAGGATTTGAGACGCAACGCACGCACCGTAGTGCTACGGTCTTTCGCGTATGGCGGAATTTGCGTAATCGAAGACCACAGACCCTGTCGGCTTTGGCCATGTGGGTGTGGGGGATGTTCGCGAGGCCCCGGTCTCCTAGGCTCACCGGGCCTCGCGTTCCCTCAAACTGACTTTTCCCTCGACATCGATGGTGAGATCGTAACGGCGTTAGAGCGCCGGGCGCGCGACGTGCCAGAGATCGGCGCCGTCGAATCCGTTGACGTCGCCGGGCGCCTTGTCGGATTGCGAGGTGTAGAGCGGGCGATAGCGATAGGCCCACATCTTGCTGCCGTCGCTGCGGATAATCACGGTGAAATCGCCCTTGGCCTCGGCTTCGTTGTCCGCGGCCAATGGTTTCCAGCGCTCGGTGCACTTTCCGTCGCAGGTCGATGCGTTGCCGGAGGTGTCGCGGTCAAACGTGTAGAGCGTCATGCCATTATTATCGACGAAGATTTGCCCCTTGCGGGTCTGCGCTACCTTCACCGGAAACAGCGGGGCTACTTTTTTCGGCGGCGGCGCCGGCTCTTCGCCATGCGCAAAAACGTCGCCGGCCGACAGCAAAAGCGCTGCGGCAATCACTGCAATTCTGAGCATCCTGGCCCCGCAATAACGTAAATCGCGCGTTAACGCGCTTAATGGGTTGCAATCATAAGGGCAGAAAGTTAGCGCCGCGTTGCGGTGGGAGCGGACTGACGTCGGGAAAATAATACCGGATGAAGCGGCCCGTGCGGATCGCTTCTAGCCGCGGCGCTCCTGCTCCTTCAAAAGCTCGTCGAGCT
The DNA here is from genome assembly GCF_049519115.1 of Bradyrhizobium sp. Classification (GTDB taxonomy): domain Bacteria; phylum Pseudomonadota; class Alphaproteobacteria; order Rhizobiales; family Xanthobacteraceae; genus Bradyrhizobium. Next base: position 64,250 of record NZ_JBEKRB010000041.1, on the reverse strand, counting down.
CCTTGCTCTGGGTCTCGATCCGGTCGGCCAGCCGCTCTTCGTTCGCAGCGCCCGATTGCGCCGCCGCCTGTTCGGTGAGCTGGCGAAGATTGTCGCGCAGGATCGCGATGCGGTTGGCAAGCTCGGCTGCGGAAAACAAAGTGAAGTCGGTCATGCGGCATACCCTCGTGAGGTCAAAGGAATCTAGCGGAACAACGAAGTCTCATCCATAGCCGCGGACGAGGTTTTGATCTGAATCAGGCCGCGCAGGGTGCGGCGCAGCAGCGGTTGGTTCTGTGCACGATGGAACACAACTCGGTCTCGCAAGTTCCTGTCTCTGCATCATGTGATTGATCCAGGAGATTTCCATGCGCTCCAAGCTTGCTTTCCCGGTCCTCGTGATCACCTCGTTATTCGCCGCCACGACAATCGCATCCGCGCAGACGGAGCCGGCCGCGCGTGCGCCCGCCACATCCAACGCGATGGCTTCCATGCACCACGACACAATGAGGCGCCACCATCACCATATGGGGTATTCCCACCATGTGGGGTATTCGCGCCGCGAGATGGCCAAGTCGCGGCCAGGTGGCCTGCCGGTCTCGCGCAAGGCGGCGGACTAGCGATTTGTTGTCTTGTCATCGTTCTGTCACGGCCCCGCTGCGGCGGGTCCGTTTTTTTTGAAGATTAAAGGTAAGCCCGATCATTTCGGCGCCGCCGTGACGAGGTGCAGCCGCGTCCAGTCCGACGGCGGCACTTCGCTCGCGCGCGCGTTCGCGTTGTTGCGATCGACGATGTCGAGCAATTCGGTGTCGACCCCCATCTCGCGCAAATAGACGCGGAATTGCTCGCCATAGATCGTGGTGAGGCTTTCGCGGTGCTCGTCGGAGACGTTGGGCGCGAGGCGATTGTGAATCGTCATGCCGGTCAGGATCACGCGGCTTCCTGCGGGCAGGGTGCGATGAACGCCGCCGGCCAAAATCAAAACGCAGGCGATATCGCACAGCGATTTCGACGTGGTGAGCGTGGCCTCCAGCGGCCCGCCCGGCCGCTTCAGCGCGAAACAATCCGCATCAGACTTGTCCTTGCAGGCCGCGACGTCGGTGGTGCCTTCCGTGGTGTCGATGCCGCGATCGTGCAGGATGCGTCCGAGGCCGACCGCGACATTGAGACTGGATTCGCCCCACGAATGAATCACCAGCGGCAGCTTGCGTCCATTCTGCCGGTCGAGGATCGCGATCAGCCGCTTGAAGGTGTCCCACTGCACCGTGCCCTCGGCCGCGATCCAGTCGGCGCAGCCCGGACCGCAAGCACCCTCAGTGCCATGTGCGACATAGAAGATCATCGCGTCCGTCGGCGAACCGAAGCCGCCGACCGGCGGCCGCGCGGTGGTCTGGCCCTGCGCCGCACCGGCGCTTGCGATGACGGCAACGAGCAAACCCAGAAAAATTGTGCGAAATGGGTTTGCGCCCATGACCCGCGAGCCCCTTTTTAAAGTCCCCTGGAAATCCGCTTGGAATTTTCCTTGGCAAAAAGCTCAGCTATTTTCAGTCGTAAATCGCTTTCGCGCAAGCCGCCTCGTCAGTACACCGGCTCGCCGGCTGCGACCTCGCTGCGGGGTGAGAGAACGATCACTTTTCCTTCCGCGTTCTTCGCCCCGAGAATGAGCAGTTCTGACGTGAAGCCGGCGATGTTCTTCGGTGCGAAGTTACAAACACATACGACGAGCGAGCCGAGGAGTTCGGCGGGGTCGTAATTAGTGATCTGCGCGCTCGACCACATAATCCCGTCAGCGCCGACATCGACGCCGACTTTGTAAGAGGGATTGCGCGCGCGGGGAAACGGCTGGACCTCGACGACCTTTCCGATCCGGATGTCGAGGCGGGTGAAGTCGTCATAGGTGATTGACGGTTTGAGGTCAGGCATGTCGTGGGCTCAGTTGTCGTCATTCCGGGGCGCATCGAAGATGCGAGCTACGATGTGCAATGGCACATCGGAGAATCCATAGCGCCATTAGAGCGCTTGGAGAAATGGATTCCGGGCCCGCGCCAAGAGGCGCGTCCCGGAATGACGGCCGAAGTTGAGACGCAGTTTCAACTTCCCGCGACGGAATTCCGCCGGAGTTATGAAAAAATCACCCGCCCAAAAAACAGAGGGCGCAGGGAAAGCCGGGTGCCGAGCCGACACCCATAGCCTCGTGTGCAACAAAAAAGCACACGAGTTAGTCGCCACAGGTGCGCCGGAACATCCGGCTTTCCCTGCGCAGTGGTTTTAAAGGTTTCCTTCGGGCTCTCCCTTTGATCGGGCTTTGTTGTCACCATCCCCACGCAATGCGAAGCATTGTCGCGAGTTGACCTCAGGATCGAGAGGCCAGGACCACACGACTTCGCCGTCCGCTTTTTGCGTCGCTCGTCTTGCGCCGCCAAAGCGTCCACCGCATCCCGCCCAACGTTCGTGACGATGGCAAACGCCCTCTTATCGAGGCGGGACGGGCGAGGCTGTAGGCGTGATTTGCCCGACGGGTTAAGCGAAATATTTTTGCGAGCCGGACTGGACGGTAGACTCAGCGTTGAGTGCGCTGGCGAAATCGGATTTTTGGCGCAAAGCTGTATCCGCGATTCCGGGGCGCACCATGGTTCGCATCTTCGATGTGTCCCGGAATGACGGCGGCGAGACCCGAGACTCTATTCGTCTCAGGCCGTTCGAGCGCGGGAGTGTTGTCTTGTATCGCGGGTTCGTCCCAGCCGGCAGCGGGAGCTGACAATTCGACCACGATTTCACGGCGAAAGACCAGCACAACAAGGCTGCCGAACGTCACGAAGACGCCGGCCAGGCCCATCGCTCCGCCGCTGAACATCACGGCAAGGGCGACGACGCCAAGGGCAACGGACACGCTGCGGGCGCAAAGCAACATTCTCAGATCGCGCACGGGCGCTCCGATCAGGCGCGACGCCGGATTCGATCGACGGTTCGTTCCAGATCGCCGCGATGGTTTTCTCATGTTTGCTATGCCGCCGGACCGCCCGAGGGCTGATACCGGCCGACGAGCTTCAGGCCGCGCGCAAGTCCGTTGGTCAACAGGTCATGGGCCTTCCATCCGAAATATTTCAGGCGGCCGGAAAGCGACCGGTGGCGACGCAGGCTTTGCGATCCGAGCACATGGGCGACGCCGTCGGGAAACCTGCTCAGCTCTGCGTCGACCAGCGCCGCGATCCGGTTCATGACGCTGTCGAGCCGCGCGCCCCATTCCGACCGATCGAGATGGTCGATGCGAACCCGCAAGGCATATTCGGTATCGTACAGCTCGGCCAGCAGGTCCCTCGCAACGGTAACCCTGTCGGTCTTCAGCGCCGTGCGCAACGCCGTTATCTTGTCCTCCAGCCGGTCGAGTACCATCGAGACGGCGATCGCATAACGCGTCGCGGCGACATCGGCCGCATCCTTGCTTGCTGCGCCTTTGGTCGCCAGGCGGATCAATTGCCAGAATGCCTTGAGCCGGTTTCCCACCAAGGTGAGCGCAAAGGGAAGCGCCTCCGGATGACGCTCGCAGCATTCGGCGAGCAGCGCGGTTACCTTGGCGACCTGCGCCCGCTCGAGCTTGGCGATGCTCGCCGGCAACTGATCGCCGAACTTGGTGAGCGCGTCGCGCGAGCGAAGCACGTCCATCAGCTTGAGCAGATCTGTAAAGGCAGCGCTCGAGGTCGTATAGGTCGCAAGGCCTCCGCGCGCCCGCGTCGTGCCCTCAGGGGAGCCAAGCGCGTTATCGAGATAGCCAACGATCTTGGTCTGAAAGGCGGCCGCGACTTTGCGGACCTCCGCTTTTTTGTCGGCGGCGATCAATGATCGGGTCTGGACGACATATTCCGCTGCCATCGTCGGCAGCAGATCGTGGCTGATCCATTCCCAGATCGCGCTCAGCGAGCCGCGCAGGATGCGGCCCGAATTGTCATGCGCCGGCGCGCCGTCCGCCAGCAGCGGCTCTACCGGTAGAAAAAAATGGCGCGACGGATTGGCGATTCGATCATGCGATTTTCCGCTTTTGCGAAATTCAGCCCGCAGGACTTCCAGCATCGAGGCCGCGCCGGGCAGTTCCGCGCCGCACGCTTCCAGCCGTTCGAGTTCGATCAGAAGGCTGCTGCGCGCCTGCGCCGTCAGCTGCTTCAGATAATCGCCAATCGGATCGCCCTGACTCATGGCCTGCGCTTCCGTTCAATATGACCGGCAGACACGCCGGCAACCGCCATGGAAAGAAGCGAGTCGATCAGGTCGTCGTAAACGAAGGCGTAAATCCCGGCCGCGTGGAAATACCTAGGTCAAGCCCGTCATCGCCCCCGACAGACGCAACGCATTTGCGCAAGGAAAAGCCGTCGCGGGCAGGCGTCGCGACAAGGGCTCGCGAGACCGGAAACCTCTACTTGACCCTTCGGCCCTTGAAGAAGCCGGCGTTCGTGGTGTTCTGCTTGATATTGGCCGTCTCGCCCTGTTCGGCGGTGTTTTCCGTATGGTCCTTCTTGTGAGACGTGTCTCTCTCAGCGTCGGCATTCTGCGGAACGCCCTTGTTGCTGCGATTGGCGGGTGGGATCGGCGGCATGCGACCGGTCATTGGAGTTCCCTTTGCGACGTTGAAGGGCTCGACCTTAGACCCAAACGCCGCCTCCATCGCGAAATCTATTTCACCTCCGGCGGCTCGATTGTTGGAACGTTGTAGGGAATCGCGAGTTCGTTCGGGCTGGGAGCTGACAACCAACGAGGATTTCATGGCCAAAGACGAGCACAACAAGGCAGCCGAACACCACGAAACCGCTGCCAAGGCGCATCGTTCCGCCGCCGAACATCACGGCAAGGGCGACCACGCCAAAGGCAAGGAGCACGCAGCCAGTGCTAAGCAGCATTCCCAGTCGGCGCACCAGCAGTCCGACGCGGCGCATTCCAAGAGCCAACAGCAGAAGTAACTGAGTCAGAGGGCCGGTGAAAACCGGCCCTTTTTTTCCGGAGTGTAAAGCAGCGTCGGATCAATCCTGCTTCTTGCGCTCTCCGGCATCCAGGATCCACGTCCGGTCAGCAAACGCGACATAAATCCGCTCCTGCCCAAGCGCCGTGCCTAACTCTATCGATAGTTCGTTCAGCATCGCCTCGATGGCCTCATTGGACAGATGGCCGAGATAGGCGTGGACGGCCTCTCCAGTGAAGAGCGCGACCGGTTCGCGGTCGGACCCGACGGTCCCGTCCGGCCGAGGCCACGCATAGGTCACTTCGGCGCGGGTGAACATGCCGGACAAGGCAGGCTGGCCCGCTTCGACGCGGCGCTTCATCCAGGCGCGCGCGGTGCGGACGGCTTCCGAGACGTCGAAGACACGGCCCTCGGCGTCCCAGCCCTCGCGCAAGCCGACGCTGATCCGAAAATCGCGGCGCGGACCCAGCGAGCCGGCAACGATCGAATAGTTGTCAGTCTTTGGCGCGGCGGGTCTGGTCGGCATTCTCTATTTCGTCTCCATAGCGTTTTCGCGCGAAAGCCTGCCCCGGAAGCGATCCGGGGTGAGAACCGGTTCGCATAGCAATCAAATTTACGCAGATTGCGTAGACTTATCTGCGGTAGAAAACGCGTCAAAACGAAAGACTAATCGCCAACCTCGACGAGCCTCGAATCCTTCGGCTGACCGCGCAGTTTTTTACCGGGTCCGTCTTTCGCTTTTTTCTTCGCGCCGGCCTTGAGGCGATCGGGCTTGCTTTCCAGATCGGCCATCAGCTTCATCAAAATGGCATCGCGCGTCTTTTTGCTTTTCAGGGAATAGCGGTGAATCTTGATCGTCAGCCTGTCCTTGTGCGCGTGATATTCATGCTCGATCTTCGGCTCTTTGGACATTTGACCCTCCGGTTCCCGATCATTTCGGCTTTGTTTTTTGTCGGTTGAGCAAAGCACGCCGGATGGTCGCGGGATAGGGCGAATTAGTCCGTCATTGCGAGGACCAAAAGCGACGAAGCAATCCTGAGTCCTCACCGATTTGCTGAATTGCTTCGCTTCGCTCGCAATGACAGTGAGGTTGCCACACGACGCAATCTGCTCTCTCCCACCTTGTGGGGGAGAGGTGGAGAGGGGGGGTGTGACGAACGCAAGCGCCTGTAGTTACCCCCCTCCCTAAGCCTCCCCCGCAAGGGGGGAGGGAACGCATCCGTCACGTCACCTCGCCAACCGCAGCCATCGCTCGGTCGCATCGATCGCAGTCGCGTACAGGCCATCCGCCGGTTGCCCGCGGTGCAGCGCCTTTCCGACTTCGCAAATCGCCAGGAACGCGCCGGCGCGGGCGTCTTCGACTTCCAAAGGCTGTTCGCCACTTCCCTGAATAAGCCCGGCAAGTGCGTTCAGCATCGGCAAGGCGTCTTGCGGCGCCGCATGTTCCGCCTGCTTCAAGGCTTTGAATACTTTTTCGGCAGTTTCGGAATCGCTCATTTTCGAATCCTGGTTTGGCGCGGCAGGGGAGACTAGCATTTTGCAGGGCGTTTCCCACCGATTGAAGATGAACTAGTTTTCGTCATGCCCGGCCTTGTGCCGGGGATCCACGTCTTTGTTCAAGTCGAGCAAGAAAGACGTGGATGGCCGGGTCAAGCCCGGCCACGACGAGTCATTCAACGTCTGCTTTGTGCGACCAGCCGAATTCCGGTATGGAGGAGGGCGCACGAACAAGAAAAAGGCTTTAAGGAATGGAATTTCCGCCGCTGCCCTACGTCGCGGTTCCCGAATCCTTCAAGCTTCCGCCAGGTGCGAATTTCGGCGGCACCTCGGGCGTCGCGTTCAACTCCAAAGGCAACATCTTCGTTCTTCATCGCGGGCCGATGCCGCTGATGGAATTCGATGCCGACGGCAATTTCATCCGCGGCTTCGGCGACGGGCTGTTCGACCGCCCGCATGGGCTGCGGATCGACCAACACGACAACATCTGGACGACCGACGTCGCCATGAACCTGGTCTACAAGTTCAATCCCACGGGGCGGATGGAGGTGGTGCTGGGCGTCAAGGGCCGCACCGGCGAATGGCATCCGGGCGGACACCTGCGTCTGTTCGCCGAACCGAACGAGGCGGTGGTAGGTCCCAACGGCGATCTCTACGTGCTGGAAGGGCACGGCAAAGCCGAGTCGCGCGTGGTGAAGTTCGATGGCGACGGCAACTTCATCAAGACGCTCGGCGGCAAGGGCACAGGGGCCGGCGAGTTCGATCTGCCGCATTCGCTGGTGTTCGACCAACAAGGCCTGCTCTACATCGCCGACCGGAACAACGCCCGTATCCAGGTGTTCGACGCGGACTTCAACTATATCCGCGAGTCCAAGCATCCGGGCACGCCGTGCGGGCTGTTCATGGGCGCCGACCACATCTGGCTGGCGCACGGCCACACCGGCCAGATCATGAAGCTCGATCTCGACGGCAACGTGATCGGCGTGATGGCAGGCGCCGGGCCGGGCAAGACAACAGGTAAATACGGCGAGGCGCATTACATCGCGGTCAGCCCACGCGACGAGATTTTTGTTGCCGACACGCTGAACTGGCGCGTGCAGAAATATGTGAGGAAATAAGCTGCCGCGCGTCCGCTTTGCCACTTGGTGCGCGCACAATCGGTTGTGTGCGTGATCTCCGTCGGTATAAAATCCCCAACGGAATTGAGATCGCCAGCTCAAGCCGCGGCCACAGATGCACGAACTCAGTCGCCACGAGCTCCTCATCACGCTCGTCCATGGAACGTGGGGCCGTGGGTTCTTCCCCGGGCGACGGCGCGAAGGCCAGCCGCCATGGTGGTTCGAGGATGGAAGCCCTTTTCTCGCACGCCTCTCCGCCGGGATCGCTGACATTCCGCACCGGATCAAGCCAATGCTTTGGTCCGGCGCGAACTCGATCTTTGAGCGGGACAGGACGGCTCAGCTTCTCGCCGAATATCTTGCGGCCGAACACGCCGAACACCCGCTGGCCAGCCAACTCATCATCGCCCACAGCCACGGCGGCAACATCGCGCTCCGCGCGCTTCACCATCTGCAAATGCGCGATGGCTCCGGGTCAGAGGTGCCGGATGGCGCGCATCCGCTTGTTGCAACGCTGGCCACGCCGTTTGTCGAGATTCATCGGGCTGATTTCGGCAGCAGGCCGTTTTACATAAGGGTTGCGCTGACGATGGCCATGTTGTTCGTCTCGCTGATATTGGCGATGGGGTTGTTGTTTTTGGTGATGTGGTTGGTTCCCGCTCTTACCGCTCGGATGCCTTCGGATGGCGCGCTGGTGATCGGGGTGTATGAAATTATCGTCTGTCTTGCCGTGGGTGGCGTGGGTTGGCGGTGGATCGTCCGGGACCGGCAGAAACAGGTTGCCGCGTTGGAGAACGTCACGCGATTGGGCGAGCTGGCATCGGCCAAACGATTGCTGGTGATCAGGGCGATCGACGACGAAGCGTCCCTGGCATTGGCGCTCGGTACCATTCTGAATTACGCGACCGAAAGGCTGATATCGGGCTCAATTTCCCTGTTCGCCGTGCTGACGGTCATCGCACTTTTTGGCAATAAATGGTGGCCGGCTACGATTTCTCCTTGGGCCTATCCAGTCACGCTTGCCGGCTTCATAGTGCTTACGTTCATGTTGTTCGGTGCGCTCATGGTATCGCGAATGGTCCACGGCCGCGAGCTCGCCAGAAGCCCGATGGAGTGTCAGGTCAACACGCAGTCCGCGCCCGACGCCGCCGATTTGTCGCAGATCGTCACACTGGTCTCCCGGAAATACGTCAAATCACTCCGGCACGGAATTTACGAACACGAGAACTGCGCGAGCGCGATCTCGGATTGGGTGCGCGCGCAGCTTGGCGCCGCGCCATCGGTTCAGAGCCATTAACGGCAGTCAGTTCGTGGGATGGGTGGCGGTGACGCCACGCCCGCGCGGCCAATAGAGCACCAGCACCAGCGCGCTGCTCATCGCCACCAGATAGGCATTGAAGGCATACGCAGCGAACGTCGGCTCCTTGATCGAGAGGATGCCCAGGATCATGCCGGCGAACGAGATCAGATAGGTCGAGCGGTTCTCGGTCGCGGGCGCGAGCCACGCCTTGCGCAGGGTGGGAAGCGCGGCGGCGAAATCGCCCAAAATCGAAAGCACGATGGCGATGACGGGATCGCCGGTGACGGCCCATAGCGCAAGTGCTGCGAGCGCGCAGGCGCCGCAGACATAATCGAACGGGCCGAGGCTCCATGAGCCTCTGTGCCGGACGAACGAGGCCAGCACCACGAGGGCCGGACCGGCCCCGACCGACAGCACCACCAGCGTCGAAATCCCGACGCCGGCACGCAACTGCGCCGCACCCGCAATCAGCGGCACCAGCGCCCAGAGGAACCAGGTGACGCGGTTCGGCGATGCCTCGCCCTTGAGGATGGCGCGGACGTAACCGAGGCAGGCGACGAAATTGACGACGGAGCCGGCGATGGCGAACAGGGTGTGCATGTGCGCTCATTGCCACCGATCGCGGCGGACGACAACCCGCGATGGCTTATCTCGCGCGAGACGGTATTCAGCCTCTTTCGTCATTCCGGGATGGTCCGAAGGACCAGACCCGGAATCCATCGAGCCGCTTGAATATCTGGAGGAATGGATTCCGGGCTCGCATCTTGATGCGCCCCGGAATGACGAAAGTTGATATCTTGCTTCGCAAGCGCAATTCGACTCGTCCGAAGCTGCGCTTTCTAGTTCCCGCCATCGGCCGCAAGGCTTAAAAACTGCCGCTTCAGCGCATTGACGCGGGCGACATAGGCCGCGACGAGATGATCGCCGCAGCGCTCCCCGGCCATCATCTGAAAATGACGGCGTGCGAAAGCCGCCGCAGGCCCCGCGCCGCAGAGATGGATGAAGGCCGCGAGATCCTGCTTTTGGCTGGCCGTGGCCTTCGCCTCGCCGGTGCGGGCGAGAACCTCAGTGACATGGCGGTCCAGATAGATGGACGCGAGCTCGATCGAATGGCTCGGGATCGCGCGGATGTAGAGGCTCGTCAAACTGCAGCCGTCATCCACCACCGCATGATCCCGGATGCAGGACCGCGCGGCCTCGGCGAAAGCGCCATCGGTCATCTGAAACAGGCCGACCGCGCTCGACGCAGGCTGGTAGATCGCAAGCGGGTTGAAACTCCATCGCCAGCGCCAATAGGTGCGGTCCACCGGATTGCCCGAACTCTCGACCTGCGCCAGCGCGGCCAGCAATTCCGGCGGGATCGTGCTGGTGGACAGTTTACGAAACAGCGGCCCGTATTGCCGCCACGTCTCAGGCGGCTCCTTGTCGAGCCGGTGACCGATGAAGGCGAACAGCTCGGTTGGCTTGTGCATCACGTGATAGGAGAGGTTCACGATCGCTAACACCGCAAGCAGCATCGCCACGCTGCCGGCGATGTGAACGATCAGCGGCACCCTTGCGAGCTTTTCCCGCGCCCAACGTGCGTGCCGCCGCCAGCGGCGAAGGCGAGTGCGGAGGCGGTTGGTTTTTGCTGGCATGTGGCTGGCGAGGGGGCAATGCGCGGAGGCACGTTGGATGGGTCGAATCCATCGAGGTTCGTTATAGCCGGGGTTCACTTGTCAAACAGCAACGCAGGCATGAAGGCGCGTTCTCGCGGCTGATGTGCCCGAGTTTTGGAAGGAGCACTCGCCCAGGATAGAGGGAGCAGGGAACGTCGGGTGCGTCAGCGCACCCGCAGATGGGGTAACGGGCCTCTTGGCCCAGCGGGCGGTCGTCCCTCACATGATGGTGTGACGGAGTCGAGGATTGACCTCGCTCCAAGCATCAAGGAGACGACGACCGACCGCTCCGGGCGGATCAGCAAAATCGGCGATGCCTCGGTTCGGGCTGCGCTCTATGAGGCGGCCCACATCATGCTAACCAAATCAATCAAGGGATGCTCGCGGCTCAAGAGCTGGGCGATGCGGATCGCCAGGCGCGCCGGCATGAAGAAGGCGAAGGTTGCACTGGCGCGCAAACTCGCGGTCATCCTACATCGCATGCTCGTCACCGCAACACCATTCAACGACGCTGCCGCGGCAGCCTGACCAGGAGGCGCAACACAGTTTCAGCCTGACCAGGAGGCGCAACACAGTTTTCGAGCGGGCCACCACACCAGGCCTTCCCGAAGCGAAGTCCCCTTGCCGGGACGATGGATCAGGTCAGGCCGCCACGCGAGTCGTCGACGCCATCTCAAGATGCGATCACGCCCACCGCAGATTGGCCGGCCTATCCTCCACGAACCCCATCAGGCGACGGCCCTTGTGCCGATCCCGGACAGAAGCAAGTCCCCGGCAAGTGGATCAGCAAATAGGGATTGAATCTTCGAGGCCCGTTACAGAAGCCTTGCGTGCAAAGTAGAAAGCACACGAGTAAGTCACCACAGGTTCGCCGATCACGCCGGCATTCCCTGCGCAATGGTTTGAACGACTTATTCCACGCTCTTCCCGGCGATCGGCTTTTTGTCACCGTACCCGGCGTGACGCGCTAGCTTCATCGCCAGGTGAACGTCAGCATCGAGACGTCAGAACCACATGGCTTCGTCGTACGCCTCGCTTGCGCTCGTCCGTCGCATGTGAGGCGTCCACCGCATCCCGCGCCCAACGTCCGTGACGATCGCGAAACGCCCCTCAAGAGAAGCACGGGATGCGAATCGGGATATTCCTGTTTCTACCGGGACGTCAAGTAGGTTTCGGAAAATCCGAAGTTGGTGGCGAGGGGCAAACCCGGCATTGCCGGATCGGCTGGCGCATTGTAAGGGGTCAGTCGCACCGTGGCCCGCCCGCGCTTTGCGGCGGTTTCCGGCGGGGCCTGTAGCTCAATGGTTAGAGCCGGCCGCTCATAACGGTCTGGTTGCAGGTTCGAGTCCTGCCGGGCCCACCAATCAAATCAGTCGTGTGCGGACACTTTGAAAACGACTCGATTTGACCTTTAAGAACGACTCGATTTCGTTTTAAGAACGACTCGATTCCAGATCCCGCTGACACAACTGACGAATTTCGCCCGGATTTTTTTTGCCCATTTTTGAGCGCGAAAAACCGAGGGGGGTCTTTTCCGTGTCGGGAGGACCGTGTTGAGCAGCGATCGAGGTTCTCAGGCCGCTTTAGAATCGGATATTCGCGCTGCAGGTGCCGGTGCCAACCGCGAGGTGCCAGTCGCTCGGATGAAACCCTTGTTCATTCAACCTTCAGGGTTCGCAAGCGTCCTGTTTCGGACGACGCGCGCCAGCGCCAGGATTGTAAAGCAGGACAGCAAGGCAGGGACGCCGGCTGCCAAAAATAAGGCCTGGCTCGACCAGTTCAAACCAATAAGCTGGGCGGCAACGACTGGCCCAACGATGGCGCCGGCCCGTCCAATGCCGAGACTCCAACCAACCCCTGTCGCGCGTATCTCCGTCGGATAGAGCGTCGAAGCAAGGGCATTCAGCGCCGGTTGAGCGCCGACGACGCAAATCCCTGCAGTAAAGATGACGAGGTACAACACATAAATCGGCAAAGCCGACTGTCCGATGGCGGCAACCACGAAGCCCGCAATGAAAAACAGAGGGATAAGCACCCGGTAGAACCCAAAGCGGTCAAGCAGCGGCCCCATTACGAGCGCACCGATTAGGCCGCCGGCCTGGAGCGTCGAGCCCATCAGAACCGCCGTTGAGGAACCGAACCCCATACGAGTCGCCAGTAACGGTAGCCAGTTGGCGAGGAAGAACAGGTTCAGAAGGTTCGCGAAACTGACGACCCAAAGCAACAACGTCATCGGGCTTCGGCCGTCACGGAAGAGCATCGCGGGCGAGCCCCGTTTACGGACCTGATCAGCTTGAGCCAGATGTTGGCCGCGAATGAGATCGACGTCCGGCGCAATTTTGCGGAGCAGTTGAACGAGCTTCTCCGGATCCCGGCGCTGCAATGCCAGGAACTGAAGCGACTCTGGCAGGCGCCAGTACATCACCAAGGCAATGAAGAGCGGTATGATGCCGCCGACGACGAAGACGGACTGCCAGCCGCCCCAAGGGATCATCACGGCCGAGATCAAGCCGCCTGCGATGGCGCCGCCGGTGAACCCGCACGAGACGCACATCAATAGCGACGCTCGTTGCCGCTGCGGGCTGTACTCGCTCGCGAGCGCAACGGCGTTCCCCATGACGCCCCCAATGCCAAACCCGGTCGCAAACCGAAGAAGGGCCAATTGAGAGAGGGAGTGAGCTTCCGCGGTAGCCAGCATGCAGATGCTAAAGAGCCCCGTCGCCGCGATCAAGACTGGCCGTCGACCGAGGCGATCCGCGAGCATGGTCAGCAGCATCGAGCCGACAAGCATGCCAAACAGTCCCGCGCCGAAGACAGGGCCGAGCGCCGAGGCCTCGATCTTCCAGTCAACTATCAAGGCCGGCGCGACAAACCCTATTGCCTGGACGTCGAATCCGTCCATCACGACAACGCAGCCGATCAGGACCAGGATCCACTTCTGGAACGAGCTGAGCGGATGCGCGTCGATCAACGCGGCGATGTCTCCGGTCGACGAGTGATCGACCTCAATCGAACGAGAGACAGCGACGATCATATGATCCTCTAATCATGAAGCCCGGCGAGCCTTCGCTGATAGCCTTCACGGATCAGGGAAGTTGCAGCCACAGGCGCATCGTTCCACAGACTCTTGCCCGAGACCGTAACATACGCTTGCCAAGCAAGGCGATCTTGACGCGAATACGCGCGTTTGGGATCGAAAAATCACGCTTAGTTAGTCCGCCAGAGCCGCCGTCGGCAAATCGCAAGCAGAACTTGTATTTCTGCCCCATATCTTCGACAGGAACCGCAGCTCGTTCAAATCGCGCCGATCGCCGTCAATCCAGCGCGATGGTTTTTGTCGAAACTGCGCCTGCCACAATCGGTGGCGACATTGCACCAGTCGAGAACACGCTCAATGGGCAACAGTGGAGTTGGCAAAATCACAGGGACGAACAGCCGGGCATATTCGCTCGATGATCCAGACTGTCAGGATTTTCCCTCTGCCATGCCGAATCGCCGCCAATTCCTCTGGGGCGCGTCAGCATTTGGCGTTCTCAGCTTCTCTACAAGGTCGCTTGCGAATGACGTAATGGCGACAACGATCTCGGATCTAGTCGCTTCAAACCACATCCTGTCATCGCAAGGCGTCCTCGATAACTATGGCCACGTTAGCGCGCGCTCTCCGGCTCGTTCAGATCGCTTTCTACTGTCCCGATCGCTTGCGCCCGGATCCGTCACGTCCGAGGATATCCTTGAGTTCGACCTAGACGGAACGGTTGTCGGCGGTGCCGCGAAACGAGTCTACCTGGAGCGCTTCATTCATTCGGCAATCTATCGGGCTCGCCCGGACGTGATGGCTATCGTGCACAGCCATTCTCCTACTTCGATTACGTTCAGCATCTCAAAAGTTCCGTTGCGAGCGGTCACCCACTTCGGTGCTTTCATTGGCGACCGCGCGGCCGTCTTCGAGGGGGACCCCGAGGGAAAGAACCCGACGCTTCTGATCGCAAATAATGAACTTGGGACGCGGCTCGCTGCTGCGCTCGGCGATAACCAGATGATACTGATTCGAGGTCACGGTGACGTCATCGTTGGACCAAGCGTCAGCATTGCGACCACCCGCGCGTTGAACGCCGCGAAGAATGCCAAGGTTCTACTCGACGGCTATCGGTTGGGTGGAGAAATCACTTCGCTGACCAAAGATGAGGACAACGCACTCACTAAGTTGGAAGCTTCTGACCAGGAACAGCGTGAGTGGACGACGCTCAAGAAATCGGTCGGTGGCCGGTAATCTTGAGAACCGTGGCGACAAGATTCCGGACGTTGTAGGGATAAGGTGGTTCAGGGAGCATGGCCGGTCGCCAAGGCGGCCAGTTCAGCCGCGTTCTCGGGAGCCTGGTTTCCACGCCAAACGACATGCATGTCCGGCCGCAGCAACAGCAAATCCCGATCGTAAACTGCCCGAACGGACTCGTCAGCGATATCCAATACTGTCAAACTCACGCCCCGATCAAAAAATGCCTTCTTCAAGTTATCGGTCTTGTGCGAATTCCTGAGACGCAACAGAGTGTAGCCCACCGTCGGGATGTGATCCTGGACCGGTGTGCCATCAGCCAGCCACGTATGGGGCAGCCGCGCGCCAGGCCAGGTCGTCGGTCGGTAATCGCGGAAGAGGTGTTCTGGACCGCCTGGCATGTTGTCGATAACGGGCGAGTCGACGTAGCGATAACCAAGCTCAGCGCCGATCATCTCATTGACCTTGCGCTGTTCGACATCCGCGACTTTGCCGAGATCGTCGCGAATCGCCTGGCCTACCGCGGTCGCATCGGTGATTTCCGGGCGCCATTGGGAACGCCATTTGCGGTAGCCGAGCGTCGCGTAGCGCGAAGCGCCGATGTTGCGTTCACCGATCTGGCGTCGTTCGATTTCATACGATTCGAGTAGTCCGGGACCACCCCAGCCTTCGAGCGTCGCGGCCAGCTTCCATGAGAGGTCGATGGCGTCGCCGACGCCGGTGTTCATGCCAAGGCCCCCTGCGGGAATGACCAGGTGGACAGCATCGCCGGCAAGGAATACCCGCCCGTCGCGGTAGCGATCGGCAAGCAGCAGGTTCTGACGCCACTCGCCGCAATAGACCATCTCATACCGCACCGGCACACCGACGACCTGTTCGAACCGATGCTTCATCTCTTCGTCCGACTCGACGGCGGCATGCATCGTCCAGTAGCGCTTCGAATCCTGCATGATCAGAAAGGACGACCACTGGTCTGCAACAAGGTAGTGCCGACCGCGACCAGGCCCTTGACCCAGTGGGAGACGATCGAAGAGCTCGTCGCAACGATAAAGTCCCTGACGAAATTTAGCCAAGTTGGCTTCGCCTCTGAGTCGTATGCCAAGTTGTTTCCTCACCAAGCTTGAGCCGCCGTCGCAGCCGACCAGGTAGGCCGCGTTGATCTTCTCGGACCTTCCGCCCGCCGCCCGGACGGTCGCCACCACCCCGGCTTCCTGTTGTTCGAATTCCACGAGCTCGACGGCGTAGCGGACGGTAACGCACGGTATCTTCTCTGCGACGCTTTTGAGCAAAGGCTCCAGCGTGTATTGCGAAATCAGTTGGTAGGGCTCAAGCGGGGCTGAGCCATCATCGATCTCGCGGGCTTGCTCACGCGCCGCATCGACGGAAGGGTATTTCAG
This sequence comes from Bradyrhizobium sp., assembly GCF_049519115.1. Taxonomy (GTDB): domain Bacteria; phylum Pseudomonadota; class Alphaproteobacteria; order Rhizobiales; family Xanthobacteraceae; genus Bradyrhizobium. The sequence continues at coordinate 48,080 of NZ_JBEKRB010000041.1, read as the reverse complement.
ATGCAGCAACGGCGCCTGCGTCATGGACAGGATGATGTACACATCCATGGCGGAATCGGTGGTCAATCCGGCTGCACGAATCTGATCCGCAAGACCTATACGCCGAAAGATCTCCATGGTACGCGCGTTGCAGCGTTCCATCTTCGGCAGGAATTGAGGCTCGGCCTTTTGCTCGACGAGCGTGCAGCGCACGCCGCGACGCCCGAGATCGATGGCTAGAGTCAGGCCGACAGGGCCGGCGCCGACAATAACAACCTGTGTATCCATACAAACCTGTCCACGCCTGGGGGACCGCCAGCCAGAATTACAGCGGCCGACCGAACTTCGAAGAACTATGCTTCGACGAGGGCTATCAGCACCCCAAGGCTGAAGTCTTGATGCCAATGCGCATCTTTGGGACGGCGACCGAGCCCACCAGAATATGAAATGTCCCGACAATTCCTCGGAGACCGCGTCAATTCGGCCTACCCGCCTCAGTTTCGTTGGCACGGATACCGGGAGTCGGTCTGATCTTAAAAAAACGCCGGCGCATTCGCCGGCGGGGGACAGTAGGGGGAGAAGCCAGGCTCGCCTCGATCGGCCACGGGTTCTATGCCGCCAGACCGACTAGTTCTTGGTGTATAGTGGTTTCTTCGCCGGCGGATCGTCGGGTGACCACAATTTGAATGACGTCTTGATCCAGAAGCTGGAGCCGGTGTTCGAGCCGACCGTGTCCTTTGAATAGAACGCGTTTGTGTAAATGAATTTCATGTCGACCGGTCCGAAGTTATAGCCTACCAGCAACCCAGCTCCCACGTTGACGTCTTTGCCGCAGGTCGGAAGCTTAGCAGCGGTCAGCTGATTGCAGGTCCAAGCCGCACCCGTCGCGGGGTTGATGCCACCTGGCGTATCGTCCGTCGTTTGAAACTTGAAGAACCCGACAGGTCCAAGTTCCCATTTGTCGAACTTTTTGGTCGCGGTCCAATCGATATAGAGGTAGTTGCCCGTCGTATAACCGTTGCCGGGATTGGCGGGACCTGTGAGCAGCGTCGACACCGGGACTGGTGTTGCGGGATTCAGCGCAATGATTTGATATAGACCCGTCTTACCTTGCGAGGCTGTGTTGATGTCGTAGGTGAAATTCGCCGTCAGGTTCCAACCTTGGCCAAGATAGCTTACGGCCCAATGGGGCCGGACCGTCCAGTAGTCGGGAACCGTTGATCCCGGATAATTCGTGCCCACAGGAGCAACGAAGCCCAATCCTGCGTTGACGAACAGGGGAATGCCACCAATCCTCCACGAGAAGTTAATCGGGTTCACGTACAGATTACGAATTTCCTCTACGAGCACGTTGCCGTAAACCGGAGAGGCGCCGATTCCCCCAGCGGGCGGATACGGCGTATTTGTTTCAGTAAGTTCATCGCCAACAATATTGATGGTCGGAAACCACACGCCCCCCAGGAACGTCATACCGGTGCCCCACGACACTGTGGCCGAATCGACGCCACCCGTGTACCGCGATTTACATCCGACGCCGCAACCAGCGTTGCCGTCTCCCGCCAACACCGGGGCATAGTAAAAGGTGTTGTTGAAGAACACGCCTTCGGGCGGCGCGGCCGCAATAGGCGCTCCCATCGTTGCGCCGGCCAGCAGGTTGCCAATATTCCCCGGTTCAGTCGCGAAGCTGCTTCCCGCCGTTGCCGTCAGCAATACGGCACCAAATAGACCACGTAATGTCGTTTGCCTAAGCCCACTCATTCATTCCCCCGTTGCGTCGTCTGAACCCCAGGTTTTCGAAAATGGACCAAAGCGGGCAACAAAGATTGATTAGAAACCGCGCGATTTGGATGCGGTTCGGCGCCGACGACAGGGGATTTACGGAACCGCGACGACCGGACTAAGCTTTCGATGTGCATCGGATCCGGGTCGCGGGTTATGATTCTAAAGGAACACGGTGTCCGGATATCCGGTCAGAACCATCAGGAATGGCCCGGCGTCGCGTGCACAATTCTGGATCTGCGATGGGAGACAGAGCCCGGATGGATCTCGTTGACTTTCGACAGGCCGTTATTGTGCATCGTTCTTAGCGAGACCGGGGGACACTGTCAGACGCGGGTCCAGCCAGATCAGCCCGCACAAGGCGACTACTTCGGAATGGGGCACTTGAGCTTCGTCGCTGCGGCGCAATCGTTCGTAATTCATGCCTCCGAGATGAGGCAAGCGTGCATCGCGTGCTACCAATTCGATCTGGGCAATGCCGACCGTCTTACATCGCGCGAGACGATGAAGATCGGCAGCCTCGAGACCCGCCACATGTTCAAGGATGACCGTCTATACGAATGCGCCCGCCTTCTCAGCGAGCACGACGTCACGAGCGGCCAGGAAATGTACGCCATCTCGTTGGCCCGCGCTCTACAGGCTGCATTTCTTGACTTGGCGAACCGTCCAGTCGACTCGAAGCCATCCGTCAAGCTGACAGGCGAGCCTCTGATCCGCGTGCTCGACTATATCAACGATCACCTCGATCAAAGCGTTACGGCGGAAGAGCTCTCGCAGGCGGCCAACTTGTCTTCCGCGCAATTCAATCGAAGTTTTCGCGAGGCGACCGGTCTGTCGCTTCAGCGTTGGCAAATGGACGCTCGCATCAGGAGCGCCCAGCGACTTATGCTGGACGACCCCGGCGAAACACTGACCGCAATCGCATCGCTCGTCGGCTTTTCGGACTCAAGCCACTTCTCAAGGGCGTTTCTCGAGATCGTCGGAACGACACCGAGTGCGTGGCTGCGCCAACACACTTGAGGTCCTAGACATCGACAGGACGTGGTCAGTCCAATCTGCTCCGCCGCCATGCGTTCGGCGAAATACCGTTCGCCGAGGTAAAGGCGCGCGTAAAGTGACTCTGCTCGGAAAAGCCTGCCTCCAGCGCGATCTCCACCAGACTCTTTTCCCGATCCTCGAGCATGCGCTTGGCATACTCGATGCGGGCAGCAAGGTGCCAGTGATGTGGAGTTATTCCGGTAGAAACCTTGAAGGCTCTACCGAATTGAGACGCGGAAAGTCCCGCCAACGACGCCAATTCCGACAAGCGAACGCATCTGGAAAGATTGTCCTGCATGAACTCGCTCACCTGCGTCAGTTGCCGCTTGGTCAGACCCAGACGCCGCGAGAGCATCGGCTGGTTTGCTGCACTGAGGTATGAAAGCCGAGCAATGATGGCCGCGACTACGCTGTCCCCAAACAAATGGAAACTCGACATTTCGTCCTGGCCGGAAGCGAGAAGACGCCCCAACACCTGAAGCTTCTCGTCAAAAAACGTCAAACGCGGTTCGGCGAGCCTCGCAGCCGGGAATTCGCCATCCATGACCTCGAAAACCCGCTCGACATCGAGCATCAGGCGAACCGCATCGACCCTGGCGATCTGATCGGAGTAACACCAAATCGGCAACCCAGCGGGAATAAGGCTTGTATGGCCGTTATGCCGGTGCCGTCGAACGTTCGACCTATCGGAGGCGCTATGTAAGGAAGGACGAGCCTCGCATCGGCCGCCCGTTTCGTTCACAACGACCGCGAGCATCGGGTGCTGATTGCTAAGCTGATGCCAAGCACACCCCGGCAAAGCGTCCTGTTGGACGCAGTGCACTTCGATGCCGCATAGGGTATGGCTCCGTACCCGAACGGCTCCCAAATTATGCGGACGGCTGCTGCCGTGATCCACGGATACGATCCTCCTCCCCGGAGAGGCGCCTACAAAAGCAGCGGCTTGACACCAATCTCTGCCGTCTAAATCCGTTGATCGGACATATTATTTCTGCCTTTCATGATACTGACATCAACAGGTCTGGTCAATCTTTTGGCACTGCGATGAGTGGTTTGAACCAGAGCTTTCCTGTTCCCGGGACCGAGTCCAAACGCGCCGATTGCGATCAAGCCGGATCTCTCCGCTCACGACTATCCTGACCTCGCTCACCCCTGCGGGAGCCGTTCACGCGCGCCAAACCCGGCGACCGCGAACGAATTTGTATTGCCGCGTCCCGGGTCCCCTTCGCTGCGGAGTAGCAAGTTGAAGAACAAGATTGCACTGGAAGAGCATTTCGCCATCGATCTGACCATCGATCAGTCGAAAATCTATTCGCTGCCCGAGGTTTGGGCGCGGCTGAAGGCCAACCTCCTCGATATCGAACAGCAGCGGCTAGAACGAATGGACGCCGGCGGCACCGCCTTCTCGATCCTCTCGCTCAATTCCCCGGGCACCCAAGGCATTCCAAACGTCAAGGAAGCCGTAGATGTTGCGCGGCGGGCGAACGACGTCCTTGCCGAACATGTCACGCGCCACCCGACGAAATTGGGCGGCTTTGCCGCGTTGCCGATGCAGGATCCGGAGGCGGCAGCGCGCGAGCTTGAACGCTGCATCAAGAAGCTCGGCTTTCACGGCTTTATGGTGAACGGCTTCTCGCAGGTCGGCAATGCGGAGACGGTCGTCTACTACGATGCGCCGCAGTTCAACGACTTCTGGAGCACGGCGAATGCGCTCGGTAAGCCGTTCTACATGCATCCGCGCGACCCGCTGCCGTCCCGAGAACCGATCTACGACGGTTTTCCATGGCTAACGGCGGCCACCTGGGCCTTCACGATGGAAACTAGCATCCACGCGCTGCGTCTGATGTCCACAGGGTTGTTCGATCGCAATCCCAAACTTCAGATGATCCTTGGTCACCTCGGCGAATGCATTCCATTCAACATCTGGCGGATCGACAACATCATGCAGAAAGCGCCGCGCGGTTACCCCGGCAAACGTACCATGGGGGAGTATTTCCGCGAGAACGTCTACGTCACGACCAGCGGAAATTTCCGCACGCCTTCCCTGCTTTCGACCATGCTTGAATTAAGCAGCGATCGCATTCTGTATGCGGTGGACTATCCGTTCGAAAGCTTCGAGGAGGCGGCGCAATGGTTCGACCATTGCGAGATCAGTGAGAATGATCGCAAGAAGATCGGCCGCGAGAACGCTCAGCAGCTGTTCAGTCTGTCGTAAATGGCACATCGCACACAGGTGGCAGCGCAACTCAAAGCGCATGCCGCCAAGCGTGACATTCAGCGCTTGGCGACCTTTTGGGCGCTATCGGCGTCCGCTTCGCGTGCTGAGAAGACGGTTTCATCGACTAGCCGCCAGTAAGCCGCCGCCACCTTCGGATCCTCCGAAGATAGGCCGCCGGTGATCTGCATCTCAGGCCCGAACTCCGACAACGTGGCGGTCAGACTGACCATCATATAGTGGAACAGGATCGGGTCGACCGCGGGAAGCAGTGCGCGCTTTTGTGCCTCGATGATCTGAGGAAGCAACCGTCCCAGCAGTGGCGCCAGAACCTCTTTCGCCACCCACTTCAAACGTGGATTGTTCGTCAATGTTTCCTGGCGCATGAAGCGATGGAATTCTGGAAAGGCGACCGTGTAGCGAAACAGGGTCGTGTACTCCTCGCGCAACCGCTCCAGCGGCGACAAATCCCCACCTTCGGCAGAATTATCCCATTCGCTGCGAATTTGTGCGAAGGCGTGTTCGGCCGCGGCACGCCAGAGGATGTCCTTGCTGCGATAATGGTAGGTGATCAGCGGATGTTGCAATCCGACCCGATCGGCAATCGCACGAATACTTGCCCCCTCGAAACCCGACGCGGCAAATTCAGCGATCGCGGCGTTGAGGATCGACACCCGCGTCTCGATGGAGCGTTGCTGTTCGGCTCGCTTGCGCGGACGACCGGACCGAACGGCTATCATCTTGGTTTTCTTTACCATTTGGTTGTCGATTAGCATAGGTTCCAACCGATCGCCAAGAAATGCTTCGGATAGCCTCCGTCGCCGGGAGCCGTTTGAGGTCGCGAGTTAAACACTTTCACGTCCGCCGCGAAGCGCCTCGACCTGAAGGCGCACCGCACCCTCCTCCCCGGCAAGCCCGAAGTCATATTCGACGATGCTGAGCCCATCGATCTCCTTGGGGCGAAGGATGAGCGATGGCTTGACTCCGAAAACCGCATCGCTGTCGAGATAGTCGTCGCCATCCATGAAGAGATGCGTCACTAGCGTGCGGTATCCGGGCGCACTGATCATGAAATGAATATGGGCCGGCCGAAACGGATGGCGCCCCATCGCGGCCAGCAACTGGCCGGCCGGACCGTCGTTCGGGATCGGATAGCTTACGGGCTGGATGGTGCGAAATCGATAAGCACCCGCTGCGTCCGTACGGAAGCTGGCGCGAAGATGACCGCTGGGCTGGTCCTCGTCCTGAACGTCATACATTTGATTGGGCGCGGTCTGCCAGACCTCGACGAGCGCGCCGACAATCGGACGCCCACGCGCGTCGGAGACATGGCCGCGCATCTCGAGCGCGTCACCTTCTTCTTCGCGCAGCAGAATGCTCTCCCCGGCTGCGAGTTCGCGCTGTCTTCCCGCATAGAACGGTCCCAGAACCGTTGATTCACTGAGCCCTGGTCCGCTGGCGTTATCGATGGCGTCGACCAGCATCGAGACCCCCAGAATATCCGACAAAAGAATGAACTCCTGACGGCTGTCCGAGCACATCTTGCCGGCTCGCGTCAGGAAGTCGATCGCCTGCCACCACTCGTCATGCGTAATACCCGCTTCCCGTACGACCGTATGAAGGTGACTGACGATAAGTGACAAGATCGCCCGCAGCCTTGGGTTCGCGGCACCCTTCATGCGGTCGATGACATCGCGTGTCAGTTCGGGAAAAATCTCACCGTCGTGACGTTCATCAGCCGTGATGATCGATGTCATTGGCATCCTCCTTTCAGACGGGCCGGCGTCCGTTAAAGGCATCGTCCAGGAGCTTGCGGATCGCGTGCCGTTCGACGGCGCGCGGATTCCAATAAGGCGATTGGACCGCGGCGTCCGCCGCCGCATCGAGATCGCCGGACGACATGCCGAGTTCTCGGAGAGATGTGGGAGCCCCGTTGGCCGCAGCGAGATCGAACAAGGCTTGCGCGGCAGCGTCGGCGCCAAGCGCACGGGCCGCACGGTAGATGGCGACCGGCGCAGCGGCCGCGTTGTACGCGACCGCGTGCGGCAGGATCACCGTATGGGTCTCGGCATGAGGAAGACCAAAGGTTCCGCCCAAAACGTGGCATAGCTTGTGATGCAGCGACATCCCGACCGTGCCGAGGCACGCTCCGCAAAGCCAGGCGCCGAACAAAGCATTGGCGCGCGCATTGCGGTCGGCCGGATTCGAAACGATCAGCGGCAGCGCAAGCCCCAGCGCCGCAATGCCTTGTTCGGCAAGGCTGGAGGTGACGGGGTTCGCATCTTTGGCGTAAAGCGCTTCCACGGCGTGCGCGATGGCATTTATTCCAGATACCAAGGAGATCGCCGGCGGAAGACCACACGTAAGCTCCACATCATAGATGATGACTTCCGGCAGCACCTTCATCGAGCGAACCGTGGACTTTTGCCCATCGCGGGTCTCGCCGAGCACCGGCGTTGCCTCCGAACCCGCATAAGTGGTCGGCAACACAATCTGCGGGAGGTCCGTCCTCAGCGCCAGAGCTTTCGCAAGGCCCGTTGTCGAGCCGCCGCCTAGTCCCACGATACAATCGGCATCGCACGCCTTCAACTTCGCCAGCACGCGCTCGGTCACGTCCGCCGGCGTATGCATTACGGCATCGGTCGAGAGATGGACCCCGGCTTCGCCCAGGACTTCCATAACGCGCGCCGCGGCGCCTGTAGCATGGTGCGGATCGGATACGACGAACGCCCGCTTACGCCCGATCGAGGCGAGTTCGTCGCCGACTTTCGCAAGCGTGCCAAATCCGAACACGACGCGCCCCGGCAACGCCGTGTACTGAAAGGCTCCCAAGTCGTTTTGGGCGAAGCTCACGCGCCGACTTTCGGCGCACGCGCCAATTCGTCGATCATCGATTCGCGCATCGCGAATTTCTGAATCTTGCCGGTCACCGTCGTTGGAAAGCTTTCCACAAAGCGGATGTAACGCGGAACCTTGTAATGCGCGATCCGATTCTGACAGAAGGTGCGGACATTTTCCTCGTCGATCCCAGCGCCACCCTTGGCGATAATCCAGGCGCAGAGCTCTTCGCCGTACTTCGTGTCAGGCACGCCGAAGACCTGGACATCCTGGATTTCCGGGTGCTGGTACAGATACTCTTCGACCTCACGGGGGTAGATGTTCTCGCCACCCCGGATCACCATGTCCTTGATTCTGCCGACAATCCGGCAATAGCCGTCTTCATCGATGGTCGCTAGGTCGCCGGTGTGCATCCAACCCGCAAAGTCGATCGCCTCCTTGGTCCGCGCGTCGTCGTTCCAATAGCCGAGCATCACGGAATATCCACGCGTGCATAGCTCCCCCGCCTCTCCCCGCGGCACCATCCGACCCTCTCGGTCGACGATCTTGACCTCGAGATGCGGTTGGATCCGCCCCACCGTGGAGACGCGGAGTTCCAGTGGATCGTCGCGGCTGCTCTGAAAGCTGACGGGGCTGGTCTCGGTCATGCCGTAGGCGATGGTGATCTCGCCCATATGCATGGTCGACGCCACCTCTTTCATCACTTCGATCGGACACGGCGCACCGGCCATGATTCCTCGGCGAAGCGACCGCAAGTCGAACTGTGAAAAATCCGGATGGTTCAACTGGGCAATGAACATTGTCGGCACGCCGTAGAGCACATCGCAACGCTCGGCTTCGATCGTCTGCAGGGTCTTGAGAGGATCGAAGGACTCGGACGGATAGACCATGGTCGCAGCATGGGTGACGCAACCGAGATTACCCATCACCATTCCGAAGCAGTGGTAGAGCGGCACGGGAATACAGACGCGCGAGCCTGCTTCGATCCCGGTCGCTTCACCGACGAAGAACGCATTGTTGATCAAGTTGTGGTGCGACAGGGTCGCGCCTTTAGGCAAGCCCGTGGTGCCGCTGGTGAATTGGATGTTGACGGCATCATCCATCTGTACGGCTGCCGCCACCGATTCCAGGCGTTTGCCATCCGCCTGCCTGCCACTCTGCAATATCGCGTCGAAGGCCAAACAGCCGTCATGATTTCCTGAAATCGAGATGACGTGTCGCAGCTGCGGCAGGCGCTTGCTGTGCAGTTCGTCGCTTGCGCCTGCCAGTTCGGGGACCAACTCGCGGATCATCGCGATATAGTCGCTGGACTTGAAGCGGGTAGCGGTGATCAACGCGCGACACCCCACTGCCCGCAAGACGTGTTCCAGTTCGCTCAAGCGATAGGCTGGATTGATGTTGACCAGTATCAGCCCGGCCTTCGCCGTCGCAAACTGCGCAATCGTCCACTCGGCGCAGTTCGGCGACCAAATCCCGACGCGATCGCCAGGCTGGAGGCCGAGCGCCAGAAGGCCCGACGCGAATGTATCGGAGCGTGATTTGAGCTCGGCGTAGGTCCAACGGACGTTCTGATGCGCGACCACCAGCGCCTCACGAGAGCCATCGGTTACGCTCACCTCGTCGAGAAGAGCGCCGATGGTCTTTCCGATCAAAGGCCGCCCACTATTGCCATGCACGTAGCTCTCGCGCGGCACGAGACCCTCCCGTCGAAACAGCAAATCCTGAACACTTGACGTCGCTTGGCGACGCCGGGCTATCTGCTCATTTTCCTTCGAAGACCATCGTCGGCGGCTCGATGTCCTTGTTGAAGGCATCTGCTGTGCTGACAAAGCCGCGCTGGGCATCTGCGCCGTTGTAGAGCTCCATCGCGACATCGAGCATCACAAGGTCAGCGGCAGCGACGCCTCCGCTCGACCATGCCTTAAGCAACGTGCGGGTTGCGGCGTACGACCGGGTGGGCCCGGCGGCGAGCTGCTTGACCAACGCGGTGGCGGTCGCCGACAGTTCCTTCTCGGGCACAGCATGGGTCGCGATGCCAAGAACGCCGGCCTCGTGCCCGGAGATCGGCTCACCCAGCATGGCAAATCGTGACGCCCGCGCACGGCCCGCACGTTCGGCGATCCGTTGCAGGGCGCCGGCGATCGGAAGCATCGCCGTGGTCACTTCGACGCAGCGAAGGATTGAATTATCCGCCGTAACCAGGAAATCGCACGCCAAGGCGAGTTCGAAGCCGCCGCCGAAGGCAATGCCCTGCACCACCGCCACCGTCGGAATCTTCAGCATCTCTATGGCGCGATAGGATACGTTCACCTCGGCGACGAAGGTACGGAACCAGTTGACGTCCTTGCCAGGCCATTCGCGGACCTCGCCGCCGAAACTGAAGTGCGGCCCTTCCGCACGGATGACCAGGACGCGAATGTCGCTTTCGCTGGCCTGGTGCACCGCGACCCGCAAAGCTTCGGTGAACTTCAGGTCCAGACGGTTGAAGGGCGGATTGGCAAGTACGATATTTCCAACGGCGCCATCGCGTTCGAATCGGATCGTCGACATTGTCACTTTCCTTTCGTTGATCGAATCAGGCTGCGCGCCGATCGTTGCGTTCAGGGATGATCGGCAACAGAAGATGAGAGGGCCGCTCCGCGTCCCGGTAGATCTTGTGGGTCACGGTCTTGCTGCTACAAATGTGATACGGAATGTATTCAACGTTCGTCATGGCGCCGGTGCCGGTCGGAACGTCCATCGAGGTGATGTCGAGGCAGATACGGTGCCCTGCCTTGAACTGGTTGGCGGTCGCAAGAATCTGGATCTGGTACTCGACGACCTCTCCCGGCTTCACCGGAGCGATCGCGTCGCGTGTCAGCTTGTGGAATGGAGCCCACGGTTTCGAGCGCTTTTCATCGAGCGACCGATACGACGCCTTGAGCCAACCACGCGTCAATTCGCGCTCCGGTAACGAGGCCGGAACATCGCGCTCTCCTTCGCGCGCAGTACGGACCGAGACGTCAGGCCCAACGTCCTTGAGCACGATGATCCAGTTGGTGTCGTCCTGGTCGATCGAGGCGTAAAGCGTCAAGGTGATCGGGCCAGCGACGGTTACGTCATGCGGCAAAGGATCGGTCATATAGCGCAGGCGCTCGACCTTGGTCGTGCGCGTCAACGGCATCTGCGTGAACGCGTCCGGCTCGCGCACGGCAGCGCCAAGCTCGCCCGCAGGCCGCGGGGGTTCCGTCGATAAGCCGTCCCAATGGGAGAGATAATATTTCGTCCACTGGGTCTCAGGGAGCGGCCAATCGGCCCCGGTCCGCCATTCGTTGGCGCCCATCAGCCAGTAACGTACCGGCGGCTCTTTCATCATGCCGGTGTCTTTGCCCTTCAGCCAGTGGTCGTACCAGCGGATGATCTCGTCGTGGTACTGATGGAACGGACGCTCGAGGTGAGCCGGGCCGGTGAAGAGCAACTTCTTCGGAGCGTCGACGTTTTGGAAATAATTCTGCGCACCAAGCCAATGGAGCTTGTAGGTGTAAGCGTAAGCTCCTGAACCTGTATAGAATGGGATTTTTATCTTCTTGAAGACCTGCTCCGAGCGCTCGACGGTGCCGTCAAACTCCCAGGGGTGCGTCATCATCAAATACATGATGAAGGTACGCTGCCCCTTCTGGGTCAGGATGTTGTAGAGGTTGATGTACTGCTTGTAGTCCGGGTTCTGCATCGCCCGGCGCCAAAGCTCTTCCTCGGCAGCGGGAAGCTCCGCAGGCCGGTCTCGTGATTCGTGCACCGTGCTGAAGACGTCGAGCAAATAAGGAAAGGCGTGGACGACGCCGCCGGGATTGAAGTCGCGGAAGCCGAACATTCCGCCATATGCGCTGCACGCATCATAAGGAAAGATCGCCTTCAGCGCCGGGTGCCCCTGAGCGGCGGCACGCCACTGCTCGCCCGCATAGCCGGAGATGCCGACCATCCCGACCTTGCCGTTGGACCATGGCTGCTGAGTGATCCATTCGATCGTGTCGTAGTGGTCGGTATCCTCGTGGCCGTAATGCCCTTCCGATTTGGCGGAGCCACGCGGCTGCGTGATCACGTGGACATAGCCGTTGGCTGTGAAACGGCGCGTATCGCCCGCTTCGATGGGCCCGAACCAGAGCGGAGCGTGGGCGGGTTGCGGCGGCAAGATGTCCGCGATGTCGGGTCCCTGGATATCCTTGTTGTGCAGGGCCGATGCATACAGCACAGGATATTTGCCTGGCGCATCCGGACGGTAGACATCGACGGCAAGCCGTGTCCCATCCCTCATGACGACGCTGATGTCCCGTTCCTCGATCATGGTTCCACCCGGTCGGTTCGCGACGCTTTCGGTCGGCGTTGTGTCGAGAGGGGATCAAGCATCCCGTCCCACAGACACGACGATGCCATTTAACTTTACGTTCGTAAAGTATAATAAGCGATTTTTTCGGGCTGCCTGCGGAACGGCCCGTTCCACAAACAGGACAATCGGCTACCGGCCGCGGCGATATGCGGTGTCCCCGCCTGGCAAACGCACAACTCCCCCGCCGGCCGGCGTTGAGCCCCTAGAAAGCAGTCACAGCGATTTAGGAGAGCGAGGCTTTCACGCGTTCTGCGGTCATCGGCAGCGCGCGCAATCGGCGCCCCGTTGCATTCGCGAATGCATTGGCGAGCGCTGCCGATGCCGGAGGAAGAGAACCTTCGCCGGCCCCGAGTGGGGGATCGCTACGATCCATCAGGCTAATTTCGATTCGCGGGATATCAGGAAAGGTCAGGATTGGATAAGCGGACCAATCCCGGCTCGTGATCTCGCTTCGGTCGAACGCTACCTGCTCGTTCAAGGTCAGGCTGACGGCCTGAACGATACCGCCCTCGAGCTGGTTTCTGGCGCCATCCGGATTGACGACGAGCCCGAGATCTGCCGCCATCACGACGCGGGGCACCCTGATAAGGCCGGTCTTGCGATCCACGTCGACATCAACAACCGCAGCGGCGTACATGCCGATGCTCTTGTAGCGGCAAAAAGCCAGCCCGCGCCCTGACCGCCCATCACCATGCTTTCCTGGAATCCAACCCGCCTTATCTGCGACCGCTTCAAGAACGGCGCGGGCGCGGGGATCCTTCAGGTGAGCGAGGCGGAACGCCAAGGGATCGGTATCAGCGGCAGCGGCGAGCTCGTCCATAAAGCATTCGATCGCGAATATGTTGCCGTGCGAACCGAGCGTGCGGAACGAGCCATTTCGTAGCGGCGCATCGAGCAGCAAATGATTGCGGATCTGCTTGCGTGGCAATTCATAGTACGGAACCGCATTGCGATCGCCGTCGCCAAACGGTTGCGGAATATGCGGTGGCGGAGATTTACTAAACGGGACGCTCAACCCCCAGCTGGCGAGAAGGTTGACGCCACCTGGTTGTCCGGGCCGCATCGCGTGGCTATTGCTCCAAAGATCGTAAGACCAATCGACAATCTTGCCATCGGAAGCGAGCGCCGCCTCGAGTTTCATCGCCATTCCCGGACCAAACGGCGACCACGCGAATTCATCATCCCGCATCCATTGAAGCTTGACCGGCACGCCGGGGACGGCCCGGGCCACCAAAGCCGCATCCAGGGCAGCGTCGTCGGCGCCGTTATGGCCATAACATCCGGCGCCGGCGACATGGATGACCTCAACCTGATCGTTATTCAGGGCCAAAACCGTGGCGAGATTACCCCGCAATGGGAACGCGCCTTGCGTGTGAGACCAAACCGTCATGCGGCCATCTTTGAGCCAGGCCGCTGCGCAAGAAGGACCGATCGATGCGTGCGACAAATAAGAGCGCGTATATTCACTGCTTACGCGTTTAACCTGGTCCGGCACGGGCTCAGACTGACCGGCTGTGCTCACAATGATGGTCTCGGCACGCAGCTTCTTCAGCTCGGTGTGCAGATCGGCTATATCGGGCAGCAGCACCGTATCGTCGCTCCATCGCGCGGTCGATAAGAGGGCAGTGCGCGCGGCGATCGCTTGCTCTTCGCGCTTGGCCGCAACCGCAAGGAAATTGCCGTCGCGAACGACTGCGATCACGCCCGGCAGCGAGCGAACCCCAGCCTCGTCATACGCGACGAGATTGGCGCCATAGCGTGGCGGACGCACGACGCGCGCAAAGACCATGCCGGGCAGCCTCATATCCTGCAGGTAGGAAGGCGCTCCGGTCAACTTTCCCGGCAAATCGATCCGGTTGATCGATTTGCCGACGATCGAATAGTTGCCCGGCTTCTTGGGCGCAGCTGTCGCTATGACTTCACCCTTCAGCAGTTCCGGATCAGCGTTGGCAATTTCCCAGAGGGTCGCGCGCTTGCCTGCTTGCGGCGAAGCAATGACGCCAAGCTCGATCTGAAGATCTTCCACCCGTGTGCCAAACTGTCGCGCCGCCGCCGCAAGCAGACCAGCGCGCGCCTGCGCACCCGCCGCGCGTATCGCGCTTCCGCTCTGCTCGATCGACTGACTGCCAAAGGTATACTGCTCGTCAGGTCCGCGGGATGTATCGGCGGAAACCATTCGGACCTTGTCGAGGCCGACGTCGAGTTCTTCCGCTGCGATCTGCGCCAAAGCCGTGAGAACGCCTTGGCCAAGTTCGGCCTTGCCCGTGAAAACGGTTACCGTTTCATCCGCTTCCAAGCGAATCCAGCCCTCCAGCCGTCGGTTATTTCGCAGACTAAACGGAAGATTCGGCGGCGGAGCCTGACCCAGCACGGCAGGCGGGAAACTGAAAGACGCCACGACGATCGCCAATGAGTGCGTGAATTTCCTGCGCGAGAGGTTGGTGGCGTTCGTCATCGAGTGCGTTCCCCGGCGACACGACGAACGGCACGCACCACCCGATTGTGGACGCCACAGCGGCAAAGCTGGTCAGCCAAGGCGCTTTTGATTTCGTCTTCACTCGGCTGGGGGTTACGGTCCAGCAAAGCTTTTGCGGCCATAATCATGCCGTTCGAGCAGTACCCGCATTGTGCGGCTTGCTCATCCATGAACGCCTTCTGCAAAGGATGCGGTTTCTCGACACTGCCTAATCCCTCGAGTGTTGTAACCTTGTCGCGACCGACATCGCCCAGGGCGATCGAGCAAGTTCTCGTCAATCGGCCGCCGACGATGGCGGCGCAGGCACCGCATTGGCCGAGACCACAACCGAACTTGGGTCCATTTAACCCAAGATCATTACGCAGAACGTAGAGCAAAGGCGTTTCAGGTGCAGCGTCCACCAAGTGCAGTTCGCCATTCACCGCAATTCGATGTGACATGCCTGATCCATAAGGCGAAAAAAACGATCGCGCGGGCCCTGGCGCCAGTCCGCAGAGTAAGCCTTATTCGCAAGGCGGCTAGAGCATGAAATTAGGACAATGTGTTTCACTGTCAGAACGCGTGAAGATATCGTCCGCCATTCGATAGCACTTGAACCGGCCGCAATCGTCGCACTGAGCGAACCACTCAAATTGCTTTCTTCTTCTTCGCATTCAGCGCAGCCGCAACCCGGCTCGCCGGCAGCCGCCCGATCAGCTTGCTGATCTCGTTGGTGGCGTCGACGAGCTTGGCCATATCGACGCCGGTCGTGATGCCCATGCCTTCCAGCATGTAGACGACGTCCTCGGTCGCGACGTTGCCGGTGGCGCCCGGCGCATAGGGACAGCCGCCGAGACCGCCGGCAGCTGAATCGATCACGCGCGCGCCCTCCTCCATCCCGGTATAGAGATTGGCAAGCGCCTGGCCGTAGGTGTCGTGAAAGTGCATCGCGAGATTTGCCATCGGCACGTGGCCGGCCACGGCGCGCAGCAGTTCACGCGCCTTCTTCGGCGTCCCGACGCCAATGGTGTCGCCGAGCGAGACCTCATAGCAGCCGAGATCCCAGAGCACTTTTGCGACGTCGATCACCGCCTGCGGCTTGATCTCCCCGTCATAGGGACAGCCAAGAACGCAGGAAATATAGCCGCGCACCTTGATGCCATCGGACTTCGCGCGTGCAACGACGGGCTTGAAGCGCTCGATCGATTCGGCAACCGAACAGGTGATATTGGCGCGCGAAAAGCCCTCCGAGGCCGAAGCGAACACCGCGATGACCTTGGCGCCGGCGAGGCGTGCCGCCTCATAGCCCTTCTCGTTGGGCACCAGCACATGGAATTCGCCATCGGTGCGCGAACTGAAGCGGCGCAGCACCTCGTCCGAGCCGACCATCTGCGGAATCGCCTTCGGCGAGACGAAGGCGCCGATCTCGACTGTGTGAAGTCCCGCCGCAAGCAGCGCCTCAATGAACGTGCCCCGCTCTTCCACGCTGACCGGCGTCTTCTCGTTCTGAAGCCCGTCGCGCGGGCCGACTTCGACAATGCGCACTCGATCGCTCATGGCCGCTCACCCGTCCGCCGGTTCGATCTCGGCGAGTTCGACGCCCTCGCCGACGATATCGCCGACCTTGCATTTGATCGCCTTCAGGACGCCGGCAAACGGCGCGCGCAGCGTCTGCTCCATCTTCATGACTTCCAACGTCAGGATCGGTGCGCCCTTCTCCAGCTTGGTGCCGACTTCCGCCAGCAGTGCCACAACCGTTCCCGGCAACGGCGCGACGATCCGGTCCTCGCCGACCTGCTCCTCGTCGTCGCCGCCAAACGGGTCGACCCAATGCAGGTCAAACCGGCCGTTGCGCGTTCGAACATAGAGTTCGTGGCCTTCCATGATCGCCACCACATGGGATTTGATCCCATCGAGCGTGAGATCGATCCCCTGGGCAACGCCGGGCACCGCAGCAAAGCCGATCTCGCGACCGCCCAGCACGAGCGTCGCGGGCCCCTTGCCGTAGTGCAAACCGATCCTTTGCTCGCTTCCCTGACCTTGCCGGAACGTAAACACCCGCTGACGCCGGCCAACCGGCATCCAGCCCGCTGTTCCCCAGGGAGATTTTGCAACGTCGGTGTCCGCCTCGGCTTCGCTTTGAAGAATAGCGGCAACGGCGGCCGCAAATTCGAGAGCGCCCGGCGGTTTCGGGGCGGCGGTGAGATGATCGAGTTCACGTTCGATAAAGCCGGTATCGATCGCGTTGGCGCGCACCGCCGGATGGCCGACCAACGCCGCCAGGAAAGGGATATTGGTCACTACGCCGCGCACGTCGGATTCCGAAAGCGCATGTGTCAGCCGGTCGATCGCATTATCGCGTGTCGGCGCCCAGGCGATCACCTTCGCCAGCATCGCGTCATAATGCGGCGAGACCGTATCGCCTGCGCGATAGCCGGCGTCGATCCGCAAGCCGGCCGCCTGTTCGGGAACGTTCCAGCTCCGTATCTTGCCGACCGACGGCATGAAATTCTTGCCTGGATTTTCCGCATAAACCCGGGCTTCGATGGCGTGGCCCCGAAGCGTGATCTGGTCCTGCGTCATCGGCAGCTTTTCACCCGCGGCGATCAGCAACTGCCATTCGACCAGGTCCACGCCCGTAATCAGTTCGGTGACGGGATGTTCGACTTGCAGCCGGGTGTTCATTTCGATGAAGAACACGTCCTTGCCGTCAGAGACGAACTCGATCGTACCGGCACCGACATAACCGACAGCGCCAGCCGCCTTGCGCGCTGCCGCGCAGACCGCATCGCGTTGGGCGGCATTCAAGGTCGGCGACGGCGCTTCCTCGATCACCTTCTGGTGCCGGCGTTGTAGCGTACATTCACGCTCGAACAGCGACAGCAGATGGCCGTGGCTGTCGCCAATCACCTGCACCTCGATATGGCGCGGGTTCTGGACCAGTTTTTCGATCAGGACGCGGTCGTCGCCGAAGGCCGCCTTGGCCTCCCGCTTGGCGCTTTCGATCGAAGCCAGGAGCTCATCGGCCTTGCGCACGATGCGCATGCCGCGCCCGCCACCGCCGGCGGACGCCTTTACCAGAACCGGGAAGCCGATTTTCGCCGACGCCTTGGCGAGCGTCGCATCGTCCTGCGCCTCGCCGTGATAGCCGGGCACCAGCGGCACGCCTGCCTTTTCCATCAGAAGCTTCGAGCCAGACTTGGAGCCCATCGCCCTCATCATCGCGCCCGTCGGGCCGACAAAGACAATGCCGGCTTTCGCGCAGGCGTCCGCGAACTCAGCGTTCTCCGACAGGAAGCCGTAGCCGGGATGGATGGCTTCCGCTCCGCTTCGGCGGGCCGCCTCGATCACCCGTTCGATGTTGAGATAGCTGTCGCGCGCCCGCGACGGCCCCAGCAGCACCGCTTCGTCCGCCACCGCAATATGGAGCGCATCACGGTCGGCTTCCGAATAGACGGCGACAGTGCGCAGGCCCATCGCGCGTGCCGTGCGGATCACGCGCACTGCGATCTCGCCGCGATTGGCGATCAGAAGCGTATGAAATCGCCGGTAGAGCTTCGACCGATCCATCGTCACATCCTGAACAGGCCGAACTTTGTCGGCTCGATGGGCGCGTTGGTAGCGGCCGAAAGACCGAGCCCCAGCACGAGCCTCGTATCGGCGGGATCGATCACGCCGTCGTCCCAGAGCCGCGCGGTCGCGTAGTAGGGACTGCCCTGCTTCTCATACTGCGCGCGGATCGGCGCCTGGAATTTCGCTTCTTCTTCCGCCGACCAGCTCTCGCCCTTGGCTTCGATATTGTCGCGCCGGACCTGGCTCAACACCATGGACGCCTGCTCCCCGCCCATCACCGAGATGCGCGCATTGGGCCACATCCAGAGGAAGCGCGGACTATAGGCGCGACCGCACATGCCGTAATTGCCCGCGCCATAGGAGCCGCCAATGACAATGGTAAATTTCGGAACGCTGGCGGTGGCAACCGCCGTCACCAGCTTGGCGCCGTCGCGCGCGATGCCGCCAGCCTCGTATTTCTTGCCGACCATGAATCCTGTGATGTTCTGCAGGAACACCAGCGGAATGTTTCGCTGGCAACACAGTTCGATGAAGTGCGCGCCCTTCAGCGAACTCTCACTGAACAGGATGCCGTTGTTGGCGATGATGCCGACCGGATAACCCCAGATATGCGCAAAGCCGCAGACCAGCGTCTGGCCATAGAGCTTCTTGAACTCGTCGAATTCCGAACCATCGACCAGCCTGGCAATGATATCTCGCACATCGAATGGCTTGCGACCATCGGCGGAGACGACGCCGTAAATTTCCTCCGCCGCAAATAGCGGCTCGCGGGCCTCACGCATGTTGAGTTGTGCTCTGACAGGCGGCTTCAACGTGGCCACGATCCGCCGCGCAATCCCGATCGCATGTGAATCGTTTTGCGCGTAGTGATCGGTCACACCCGATTGGCGCGAGTGCACGTCCGCGCCGCCGAGTTCTTCCGCTGTGACCACCTCTCCGGTGGCGGCCTTTACGAGCGGCGGGCCGCCCAGGAAAATCGTGCCTTGGTTGCGCACGATGATGCTCTCGTCCGACATCGCCGGAACATAGGCGCCACCGGCCGTGCACGAACCCATCACGATCGCGATCTGGGGAATGCCGAGCGACGACATCTGCGCCTGATTATAGAAGATGCGGCCGAAATGCCGCTCATCGGGAAAGATCTCGTCCTGCTGGGGCAGAAACGCGCCGCCGGAATCGACCATATAGACGCAGGGAAGATTGTTCTGCCGGGCGACATCCTGCGCCCGCAGATGCTTCTTCACGGTCATCGGGTAGTAGGTGCCGCCTTTGATGGTGGCATCGTTGGCGACGACAACACATTCCCGTCCCGAAATCCGCCCGACGCCCGTGACGATGCTCGCCGAATGCACGTCACCGCCGTAGAGATCATTGGCCGCGAGCGGCGATAGCTCGAGAAAGGCAGTACCGGGATCAATCAGCAGATCAACGCGGTCGCGCGCCAGCATCTTGCCCCGAGCCGTGTGACGCTTCCGTGAAGTTTCACCGCCGCCACCGGCCACCTGGGTGAGCTTGCTTCGGAGTTCGGCGACCAGCGTTCGCATCGCTTCCGCATTGCGAGCAAAGTCGGATGAAGAAACATCGAGGCGCGATTGAACGTTCATTTTACCAAATACCTAGGCAACAACTCTGTCAGCGAGCGGGGTCCGCCAAAAGTCCCCGATCCCCGCGAAGCCAGCGATCGAGACTCAACGCTCCGCCACCGAACGCCGCGATCTGAAGTAAGCCGCCCGCGATCATCACATTCTTGAGAAAATGGATCATCTGATTCTGGTCGGCGAAATTATGGTGAAACGATATCGCTGCGACAATGGAGAACACGGCGAGCGCGAGCGCCATAACGCGCGCTTGATAACCCACGACCAGCAGGAGGCCGCCTCCCAATTCAATCGCAACGGCCACTACATAGGCGAGCGGCGGCAGCGGTAAACCAACTGCGGCAATCGCCTCCGTGGTTTTTCCGTAAGTGACAAGTTTAGCGAAGCCGCTCACGGCGAACGGAAGGCCGATCATCAGACGGCCCAGGATGGGAAGATAACGGGTAGCATCCATAATGGTTGATCCTTTGTTCACAATCGATCAGTGCCGGACAGCCGACGCCGTGAGGTTCGTTATGTCATCATTCCATCGGCCTGATTAGCTGGCAGATTGAAGACGCATCGATCTATCCCGTGAACGATCATCCGGCACTACGCACTGCGGCACCGCTGACGCCCTTAAGGCCGCGGCCGCGAAATCGATGACCGCGCGAACGCCCGGCAACATGCCCGGTCGCGGTGCGAAGATGAGATGGAGAATTCCATCGGCGGCACTCCACTCGGGCAGCACACGGACGAGTGCACCGCTTGCGAGCGCGTCCTGGCAATATCGAACTGGAAGGAGAGCGATCCCCGTACCTTGACGCGCGGCTGCCATCAAGATTTCAAAACTCCCGCTGGCAAGACGAGGTTCAATCGACACGCTGCTCGTTTCACCGGTTTCTGTCGTTAGCTGCCAAGTGCTGTCGTTTTGCTCTTCCTGTTGCAGGAGAGGGAAATTAGCCAGATCCGCCGGCACTCTTGGGCTGCCAATCGTCGCCAAGAGCTTCGGACTGGCAACGAGAACGCGCTGGCTGAAACCAATGCGTTTCATTTGCAAATCCGCATCAGTATCAAGGCGTTCCCGAACACGGATAGCAACATCTATTCTCTCGTGAATAAGATCGACCCGGCGATTGGTTGCGATGCATTGAACCCGCAATTGGGGATGTGCGGCAAGGAAGCCTGGCAAATGCTCAGCGATCGAAGTCACCAATCCCAGCGGGCAACTCAACCGAACCAGTCCGCGAGGCTCAGTTTGCATCCGCAATGCGATTTCCTCCGCGGCCTCTGCTTCAACGACGGCAGCGCGGGCACGCTCAAAGACCTGCCGCCCGACCTGCGTCAGCCCCAAACCCCGCGTCGTGCGATCAAGCAGCCGAACGCCGAGTCGCTTTTCAAGCAGGGCGACACGCCGGCTAACGCGCGATTTGGGAATGCCGAGCGCCCGCGCCGCGGCCGAAAACCCACTGTGGGCCACCACTGCAGCAAAGAAATGAAGGTCGTTGAAATCGTGCAGCATCTAGGTCGTCTCCTCACACGCCCTGGACAAACATCTTTTAATTTTTACGATTGTATAGTATAAGGAGGTAGCTTATGGCAATCCCCATCAGTCCATCAGAAGGCTGTTTCTGCTTCCGCCGCCTGGACCGCTTGGGTGTTTCGGAGCGGACGCGAATGCAAACGCCAGTCAGCTGGAGACGGCCTCGTTTGCATCGCAGGGCGCGGACCCGCCAACACGCAAATAAATGCGAAACGGTGCAAGCTTGACGACTGCTAGACGGTTGGTCGCAAGTTCGCCTGCGCCCAAAAGAGACATCGCAGAAAGACAGGCGCCGCGTAGACGAATGCACACTATCAGAGATTACGGAAGCTCGGAGGGCGAGCGAATTTGGACGGCTCGGAGCGAGGCCAAGTCCGACGAGCGCGGTAGAGATCGCAAGCATCATCACACGTGGCTTTGTCAGGGCGACAAAGTCCGACAAGCCCCAATGAGAGGCCGGCAAGCGAACGGATCGAGGACGTAATGCCAGCCGTGCTCGTCCTCCACCAAGCCCGCCAGCAATGGATTTGACGTTCATCCCGCTGCTCCGCGTTCTGGACAGACCCGGCTGCCGTATTCAGTTCGCACAGCCCTTCGCCTCAGGATGCGTCTCGATTTTTTCCCTCTATTAAACGCCGCCGCTGAATTAGGACCAATCTTGCTCTTTTCGGAAGGGTTCGTCGGCTTTGACGAAAAACCTGGCAGCGAGGATACCTTTCGGGGGCGACGCCGCCGCTGTCGTGCACTCGATGCACTTCCTCACTTGAAGGTGCGATCGTTCAACGGACGGCAGCGCTGTTCAAGAATCGGCCTAAGGCCTCGCTGTAACCGATATGATCGGCCGGTTCTTGAGACTGCCGGGCCGCAATCACCGAAGCGCTCACAGAAAGAAAGCTGCCAGCGACGATGATCCAGATACCAGACAAAAAGCGCGTGTTGATCGTCGGCGGCGGCTTTGCCGGCATTGCCGTGGCGCAGGCGCTAAGGCGAAGCGACGTCGAAATCACGCTCATCGATCGGCGCAATCACCATATTTTTCAGCCGCTTCTGTACCAGGTCGCCACCGCTGTCTTGTCGCCGGCCGAGATAGCGGCGCCAATCCGTCAACTGGAGGCGAAACAGAAGAACCTCCGAGTGCTGCTGGCTGAGGTCAACGCTATCGATACGGGGAAACGCGCTGTCGAGCTGATTTGTCCTGGACTGCGTTGTCAGACATTCGAATATGATTTCCTCGTTGTCGCCGCCGGAATGATCCCGAGCTATTTCGGTCATGATGAGTATGCGTCCTTTGCGCCCGGCCTCAAAAGTCTTACCGACGCCGAAGCGATTCGGACCAAGATCCTGAGTGCATTCGAACTGGCGGAATCAACCGACAACGAGCAGGAGCGTGCCCGCCAGCTGACCTTCATTTTGGTCGGCGCCGGTCCGAGCGGTGTCGAGCTCGCCGCTTCAATCGCCCATCTGACTTCGGTCACCCTTCGCAAGAACTTCCACAGAATCGATCCCGCCAAAAGCCGGATCGTGCTGCTGGACGGAGGAACTCGCATTCTTCCGACCTTTGCGGAATCATTATCGCGAAAGGCGACCAAACGGCTGACCAAGTTGGGGATTGAAGTCTTGACCGGCGTGAAGGTCGAGAGGGTCGACGACCAGGGCGTCATTGCAGGCGGAGAACGAATTCCGAGCGCCACCGTGCTGTGGACGGCGGGCGTCGCCGCTTCGCCCGTCGTAAAGATGCTTGGCACGAAAATGGACCGGGCGGGACGAGCGCTTGTTGGCCCCTTCATGGATATTCCGGATGCAGCCAATGCCTTCGTCGTGGGGGATGCCAGCGCCACAACGCAGGAAGGACGGCCTGTGCCGGGCGTTGCGCAAGCAGCGATCCAGCAGGGACGCTTTGTAGGCCGTTTGATCGCAAATCGCATTCGTGGTCGCGAAGACGCCCGTCCGTTCCGATACCGCAGCAGAGGCAATATGGCCGTTGTGGGCAAAAACTTTGCCATCATCGAGGCTGGCTCCATCCGCATGAGCGGCTTCTTAACCTGGCTCGTCTGGGCGATTCTGCACGTCATGGCACTGCCGCAGCTTCAAAACCGGTTCCGAGTTCAGACTCAATGGTTCTGGTCATATCTGAGCGGGCAACGCAGCTCGCGATTGATCACCGAGCCGCCTCGGTCAATGGAGCCCCGGTAAACATTCCTTGGTGCAGAACGACGGCGTCGCGACCTTCATCAGCCCCGCCGAACAAGCCGATTGTGTCTGGGAACGCTCATTCGGGAATTCCGGCCAGACGTAATCCGTGGGCGGCCTTCTCCAACATCCAATCATGTTTAGACGACGAAATGCCGCGGTACTGTTTCAAAGAGAATGACGGCGACAGTACCCGTATATGACCGGCCGCCGCCCTCGCCTCCTCGATATGACCGATATAAGCCGAAGAAACCGTCAAATGAATCCAACCGAATATCCAATTTGGCATATTGTTGGTCGTAAGCCGGGCATACTCGACGGCCTGCTCGTACTCTTCCTTGTGATTATGGACAAACGCCAGTCCGCAATACGCATATCCCAGAAGAGGATCGATCGGGTTCAATCGTACGGAACGCTTGAAATGCTCGACGGCAAGGTCGAAGTCGGCCGTCCATGCGTACACCCAGCCACTTCGTATCAGAACGTCGAACGAATTGGGGTTGGAATGTCGCGCCTTTCCTATCGCAGCCAACGCAATGTCGTGTTCTCCGGCGAGCCAGGCAATGGCATGCGCGGCAAACGCGATTGTCTTGGGCTCGTCACTGCCGGATACGAGGGCCTCGCGAGCAAGACGCGTCGCTTCTTCCCGGTCCCCTGGAGCATCCCAGCCCTGACCTATCCTTAAACAATGGATGTAGGCAGCGAATGCCTTGACCCACGCGTAGGAGGCGTCAAGTCGAGCCGCATCGTCCAACAATGAGAGCGCCTTGTCGATATCGGCGCGTGTATGCGAATAATGAGCCGCGAGTGCTCTGAGGCAAAGATCATAGGCGTCGAGGTTGGAAGTCGATTTCACTTGCGCGCGGCTGATTTCGGCCCGCGTAATGGAGGGCTCAATCGCACCCACTACTCTGGTTGTCACTTCGTCCTGCAGATCGAACACATCTGCCAAGGCGCCATCGATTTTATCGGCCCAGAGATGCGCACCTGTGGTCGCGTCGATGAGCTGGCCCGTGATGCGCATCCGACCGCCGGCCTTGCGCACACTCCCCTCGAGCACATAACGAACACCTAGTTCGCGGCCGACTTGCTTGATGTCAACCGCCCTGCCTTTGTAAGTGAAGCTCGAATTGCGCGCGATTACAAATAGTGACTTGAAGCACGACAGCGCAGTGATGATGTCTTCGACCATGCCGTCGGCAAAATATTCCTGTTCCGGATCACCGCTCATGTTGGAAAACGGCAGCACGGCGACGGAGGGCCTGTCGGGAAGCGAAAGGAGTTTCTTTGGTTCAATTGACGTCCGGACGCCAGCGGCTGTCGAAATCATGGCGGCACTTACGGAATAGATCCTCACAGGCCGATCGATATTTTTCAGCGAGCGCTCACCACGATCGTCAAACGCAAAGGTTGTTTTACCGCGCACCTGGCGATAAGCGTCGTCGGATATCCATACACCTCCCGGCTCGCATTCATTTTCGACCCGCGCTGCGATATTGACGCCGTCGCCGAAGATATCACCATTTTCGACTATGATATCGCCGACGTTGATTCCGATACGAAATGAGATTTGCTGCGCCCCATCCTTGCGATCCGCCATCAGACCTTGCACAACCATTGCGCAGGTAACCGCATCGACTGCGCTGGCGAATTCGACCAATATTCCGTCTCCAGTTGTCTTAACGATCCGACCGTTATGGGCGGCGATGGCTGGATCCACCAGGTCGCGCAAAACGTTTTTCAGGGCGGCAAGCGTTCCAACTTCATCGGATCCCATCAGGCGCGAATAGCCCGCGACATCGGCGGCCACTACCGCCGCCAATCGACGTTCCACACGCTCAGTGCTCATTTGACGCCCTGGTTTGCTCCAGATTCGATTTCGCGACAGTCACCCGCCGAGCGGCGAACGAACTTCGAACCATCGCCTGAAGTCCCGCAGAAAAGCATTCGGCGACACAGCGTGTCGCGCCGCCTTCTCAAAGCAGATTTTCCTGAATTATCTCCACGCTTGCCGCCCGGCCAAAGCCGCAGTCTGAAGTGACTTTGCCGTCCCGGCCGCTACGCGGCGTGCTCCTTTATCTTCGGGATAGTCCCGCTCGCACGCAAACCATCGATTTCGGTCGCGCTAAACCCAAGCTGGCGGAGAACCTCTTCGTTGTGTTCTCCGATATTCGGCGCCCGCTTCGCGGGCACCTTCGCGACGCCATAGACCTGAAGCGGGCTGGAGATGGTGGACGTCAGTTTGCCGCCGGCACCAGCGAGCGGAACGATGATGTCGTTCGCCCGGAGCTGAGGATCGTTGATAACCTCTTCTGGTCCACGCACAGCTCCGAACGTCACGTGAACTCCGTTGAATATCTTGTACCAATGGTCCATCGATTCGGCCGAGAAGATCTCGTCGAGGATCGTCGAGAGCTCAGCCATATTGGCCGTCAGTTTGGCAGGATCGGAGAATCGTGGATCGGTCAACAGATCGGTACGGCCGATCGCCTTGGCGACGGCTGCAACCTTGTCGGGCGTGATGAGAAGAACGAACCAAGTGTCGTCCTTGGTGCGATAGACGTTCATGGCCGCGTTCGCAGGGTGCTTGCGATCGTGCAGCCCGAAGAATTTCGCCTCGCACAGCGCCGCCTGGATCGAAACGCTGGCAGACCACACGCCTTCGGCGAGAAGCGAGGTCGTGACATGGGCCCCCTCCCCCGTGCGCTCGCGGCGATAGAGCGCCGTGACGATCGCCGAATAGAGCCCGACAGCGGTGGCATTGTCACCGCTGCCGGCCACCGGCCAGGTCGGCGGCGCACCGGCGTCACGTGTCATCGACAGCAACCCGCTGCGTGCCCAATACGAGGTGATGTCGAAGCCGGGTAAATCCGCATCGGGTCCCTTTTCGCCGAAACCCGTGATGTCGGCGTAGATCAACCGCGGATTCCACTGCACCACATCTTCATATTCGAGCTTCAGTCGCGCACGCGCCGGATGCGGCGTGTTGACGATCAGAACATCGGCCCATTTGACGAGCTTTTCGAGAACCTGATGGGCGCCCGGCGACTTCAGATCAAGCGCGATACCCCGCTTGTTGCGATTGGCGAGGTGCCAGGGATAAGGATCCTCCGCGACCGGCTGCGGCGGAAGATTGTGCGCGTGCCGCCACAGTTCGCCGCTCGGCGGCTCGACCTTGATGACGTCAGCTCCGAAGTCCGACATGATCACCGCGGCACTGGGGCCGGCGATGAAGCTCGCCAGATCGACCACTTTCAATCCGGAGAAAATATTATCGCTTGCCATGACTGTCCTTTCCAAATTGCTGTGCGTGGCGGCGGCTCACCGGCCGCGGAACTGCGGCGCACGCTTCTCGAGGAAAGCGGAGGTGCCTTCCCTCTTATCTTCGGTGGCGGCGCAAATGCCGAAATAGGAGGCCTCCATGACGAGGCCTTCGCTTTGGCTGGAGTCCAGCCCCCTGTTGGCGGCCTCCAGCGAGAACTTGACGGCGATCGGCGCGTTGGCCGCGATCTGGTTCAGGATCGTCTCGGCACGCTCAATCAGGTTGGCCGCCGGAACGACCTCGTTGACGAGACCGATGCGATAGGCCTCCTGCGCGGAGATCGTTTCACCCGTGAGAATCAGCTGTAACGCACGACCCTTTCCCACCAGACGCGGTAAACGTTGTGTTCCGCCGCCACCCGGCAACAGACCCAGCTTGACTTCGGGTTGCCCAAATCTGGCGTGCTCCGCGGCGATCCTCATGGTGCAAGCCATGGCCGTCTCGCAGCCGCCGCCGAGCGCAAAGCCGTTGACCGCCGCGATCACCGGCTTGCCGAGATTTTCGATGTGGTCCAGCACCTTCTGTCCGAACCGACTGGATTCCTCCGCGCCGTAGGCATCGACACGCGCAAGTTCACTGATATCCGCGCCGGCGATGAAGGCCTTATCGCCCGCGCCGGTCAGGATCACGCCGCGCACGGACGCGTCGGCCTTCGCCTGCTCGAACGCGGCCTTCAGATCGGTCCAGGTCGGCGTGTTGAGTGCGTTGAGCACCTTGGGCCGATTGACCGTCACGTAGGCGATCGGCCCCTTTGTCTCGTATTGGACGTTCGCGAGCGACAATGGCACCCTGGATGAGGAGTCGGGGACCGGCGCCGGCGAAAGTGTGAACGGTGCAGCTTGCGAAACCATGATCATGTCTCCTGGAGAAGGACCGGAGCCGGCGCCTGAGCGCCGGTAGATGTCACAAGAAGGCGCCGTGACCGGTGATGGCCTTGCCCACGATCAGATTCTGCATCTGATAGGTGCCCTCGTAGGAGTACAGCGCCTCGGCATCGGCGAAGAACCGCGCGACGTTGTAGTCGGCGACGATGCCGTTGCCGCCCAGGATCTCGCGTCCCCATGAGACCGTCTCGCGCGATTTCGCCGTGCAGAACGCCTTCGCCAGCGCCGCCTGATGGTCGCCAAGCTTGCCTTCGTCATCGAGCTGCGCCAGACGCAGCATCAGGCACTGGCACGCGGTCAGATTGCCGAGCATCTTGGCAAGCAGATCCTGAATCATCTGGAACGAAGCGATCGGTTTGCCGAATTGCAGCCGTTCCTGGGCATATTTGACGGTTGCTTCGAATGCGCCCATCTGGATGCCGGTCGACGCCCAACCCACCATGTATCGCGTCATCCGCAAGACGCGCGCGGTGTCGCGGAACGAATTGCCGCCCTGCAGGCGGTTAGCTTCGGACACCCGCACGTCCTTCATCGTGATCTGGCCGTTCTGGACCACCTTGAGCGCGATCTTGTGCTCGATCTTCTCGACGCTGAATCCAGACGTCGACTTGTTCTCGACGATGAAGCCCTTGACCTGGTTGTCCCCGAGATCGCGCGCCCAGATGATGGACAGGTCACACCACGTCGCGTTACCGATCCAGCGCTTCTGGCCGTTGAGAATCCAGGTATCGCCTTCACGCTTGGCGGTCGTGGTCAGACCGCCGCTCGTTCCCGAGCCGACCAGCGGCTCAGTCAGGCCGAAACAACCGATCTTCTCGAAACGCGCCATTTGCGGCAGCCATTTCTGTTTCTGCTCCTCGGAGCCATCGAGATAGATCGAGCCCATCGCCAGGCCGCTGTGTACGCCGAAGAACGTACAGAACGACGCGTCGGTACGCGCCAACTCCATTGCGACGAAGCCGAACAGCTTCTGCGTACCACCCGCGCAGCCATAGCCCTCATAACCGAGCCCGCCGATGCCGAGCTCCTTGAAGGAAGGCAGCAGCTCAAACGGAAATGCGTCATCGGACCAGTATTTGTTAATGATCGGCTGGACTCTGGTCTCCATGTAGGTCCGCACCTTCTTGACGACCGCCTTTTCGTCGGACGTGAGAAGCTCGACTAGCTGATAGAAGTCGCCGTCCGGTAACGGTACGGGCTTCGGCGCGGTGACCTTGGTTGCTGCTGATGCGGTGGACATTGCGGACTCCCAATGCTGCGACCCGTAAGCCGGAGTAAATTGCACGACGCATGATTGATCTTGCCGGCGGCGGCTCGCTCCTAGGCTGCCGTCGATTTCTGTTCGCTCGCCTTCGTAGCCTTGTGGCGCAGCTCAATCAGGCCGAGCAGAACTTCGTCGCGTTCCGCGGCGAGGTCCTCGATCGAGCGGGATCCGGCCTCGGCATGAACGCCGTCGATGAGCAACTTTTGCACTTCCGGAGTGAGCACCGGCGAACCCAGGGTCTTCCACCAGGCCGTCATCGGGCCGCTGAATTGCTGAAAGAAGTGCTCGATGCCGCCCGGACCGCCGCCGAGATGGTTGAGCATCAGGTTGCCCATGATGCCCCAGCGCAGTCCCGGGCCCCAGCACAGGGCGGTGTCGACATCGGCAACGCTCGCCACGCCCTCGGAGACAAGATAGTAGACTTCGCGCGCCAATGCGGCCTGCAGCCGGTTGGCAACATGCCCCGGCATTTCCTTGTTGAGGCGCACCGTCCGTTGTCCGATCGACGTGTAGAATTCCGCCGCGCGCTCGATCGTCGCTTCGGAGGTCGTTGCTCCGCCCACGATCTCGACCAGCGGGATCAGGTGGGGCGGATTGAACGGGTGGGCGATGACGCAGCGCTCCGGATGGGCCTTAGCGCCCTTCTGGATTTCGCTCATGGTGAGCCCTGACGAACTCGACGCGATGATCACGTCCGGCGCCAACAGTTCGTCCAGCTGTCCATAGAGCTTCTGCTTGAACTCGATCCGCTCGGGCCCGTTCTCCTGGACGAGATCGACGCCGTCGACCGCTTGCACGAGGGCGGCCGTGAACTTCAGGTTCGACTGCGACGCGCCGGGCGAGAGGCCCAATCGCTTGAGCGCCGGCCAGGCCGCCTCGACGAAACTCCTCAGTGCGGCTTCGGCATTCGGCGCGACGTCGGTTGCTACGACCTGTAACCCCTTGGCGAGAAACAGCGAGGTCCAGCTTGCGCCGATGACGCCTGTGCCAATCATGGCTATTCGGCGAATACGCCTGTTTTGCAACATATCACTTCTCCTGCGGGATTTCGGCGTATGCGATGCCGGTCAAGTTGCCCTGTGCGTAGAGGAAATTCCGCTCCTCCGATCCGTCGAGCCGCGCCGTATAGATCGAGCCGGCGAAGTCGGTCACGAACATGCGGTCATTGGAAACATCGAGAGCGATACCGATCCCCTCCATGAGATGGCTCACCAGGATTTCCGGCTCATGGGAGCCATTATCGATCGAGGTGCGGTTCACCGTGTTACCGCGCGGCGGGTCGCCACGGTCGGTCCAGTAGAGGATGCGCTTATTCAGGTCGAGTTCGAGGTCAATCGGCTCGGGCAAGCCGTCGACGAATACCTCGATATCGGACCTGTTCGCAGCGGTCTGGCCGGCGGGAATTTCAACGTTGGCGCGGAAGATGCGGCCGAGGCCTCCGTTGTCCGGGCCCTTTTGGCTCCAGTAGATCTTCTGGAATTTTGGGTCGATCGCGAGCCCCACGCACCATCGCCTCTGATCCCGGCTATCGGCATCGCCCTTCCCCGACTCGACTAGCGTCTCTATCTGGGAGCCGTCGAGATTGGAGCGCATCACGCGCATGCCCTCGCGATCGCACCAATAGAGCTTGCCAGCTCTCTTTTCGAGGATGATCTGCTTCGGCGTGTGGGTTTTTCCCTGTGCGACGATTGCCTTGCGGTTCTTTCCGTCGAAGTCGGCACGTTCAATTGAACCGTCGTTCAGGTTGGGAATGCCCATATTGCTCCAGTAGATATGACCGGCATCGACATCGACGACGATGCCGTCCGGAAGATGGCAGCCAGTGACGATCGTTCTGCGATCGGAGCCATCCGTATTCATGACGTGAATATTTCCGGCATTCAGTTCGAGGACGAAAAGCCGGGAAATTGCTGTTGTCGCGACAGCTTTATGGGACGATTTCATGGCGCCACACCTAGTTTGAATAGTCGCTCGATCGAAGCTCGGTGTCCGACAATGACTGCGGATACTCGTTGTTTTCTTGAACGAGATCGTCACCCATAGAAGGCTTCTGCTGTTTTTCGGCTCGCACGCCAGCCAATGGCGATGGCATTGCGCATGCGGCCGATCACTGCGTCCGACACTTATGGAACGCAGTTGCAGGCAGATGGTACGGCAGCATGATCGTTTTGCAGGGGCTAAGCGGCTATCCGTGAGACTTCGTGTGAGCGGCACCCGCGGCGACCATGACTCGGATGTCAGGATTCTCGAAAATCGGTCCGCTGCGTTCCCCGGTCCCATGCAGGGCGGCATCCACCATGGCACGCGCCAAATCGTCGGCCGGGATCACCAGGTTGGGGAACAGGACGCGAAACGCGGGATAGATCGCCCGCAATAAACGGTAGCTGAAATTCGGTTCCTTCCGCGGCTGCACCGGATAGATGTAGCCGGGCCGGAAGATGTATACGTGCGCGAATCCCGTCGCGAGCAACGCGTTCTCGGCCTCTCCCTTGTATCGCGCAAAGGCCAGCCTGCTTCGCTGTGTTGGGTCTGCGCCGTTACCGCTCAAGAAGGAAAACACGGCGGCCGGGCTCGCGGTGTGGAGAACCCGGGAAAAATCAACTGTGTAGTCCACGGTCACCTTGTAGAACTCGGCGTCCGGCACCGCTCCCGTGTAGGTCCCGAGACAAAAGATTGCTCCATCCTGTCCGGAAAGCACCTCCTCGAGCGTTTCGCAGTCCGAGAAGTCCTGATGCAGGACTTCCCTGAGTTTGGGATGGATGGTTCCCAGTCTCCTGCGCCCGATCGACGTCACGGCTGCGACATCCGGATTGTCCAGCGCGTAGCGCAAGGCGTATCCACCGACCATCCCCGTCGCTCCGACGATGACGAGACGTTTCTGGTCCTGCCGCGGAGCGTTCATGACAGTGGGCTCGACGGAAGGGCGCCTTCAACAGAAGCTCCCCAGATGTCGTTTCTCGCGTTCATGACCATTCTGCCTCTCCCCGATAACGGGCTCGCTCGACGCCTTCGTCGAAGTCCAACCCACATCCACGTGGCGAACTGAGAACCCGCACGTCGACGCATGGCCGACTTCGAACCTGTCTTTCCCAAATTCGCATTCGCGAACTGACTTCAAAATCGCGTAATCTCTTCCTTGCAGGCTCGTGTGAATCCCCGAAGCAGGTCGAGCTCCTTCACCGCGCTTGCGCCGATGTCCGTAAATTTGATCTCGTCTACGAAATAGCGATCGATGATGGCCTGGAGAACCTTGTCTGCCTCCCTCAGCACATCTTCACCCGAGAAC
Source organism: Bradyrhizobium sp. (assembly GCF_049519115.1). Lineage (GTDB taxonomy): Bacteria > Pseudomonadota > Alphaproteobacteria > Rhizobiales > Xanthobacteraceae > Bradyrhizobium. The sequence goes on along the minus strand of NZ_JBEKRB010000041.1, from coordinate 15,774 downwards.
AGCGACATCCTGCTCTTGAGGGAATACAGGTTCACCAGACCAGACGGATCATTCAGCTTGTTCACCATCGAGTCGCTGTGAGCCGAAGCGGCCTCATGCATGAAATCCCCGAAGAGCTTTTCCCGGCGCGCGCGTTCGTTCGAATGACGCTGAATCTTGTGCTGATAGCTTTGATTGAGCCACGTCGTCGCAAACGTCGCGAGCCCGCCGATACTTGATCCGGCGAGCGCAGCTAAAGCGGAGATGTACGCTCCATCCATGTCCTTCGATCCTCGCTTTCATCTAATCGGCGGCGGCCGGCACGGTCGGTTCGGGCAGCGCTCCAGCGGATTTCATCTGGTTGCCATCGGGACGCGTCGCAGGTCTCAACCGCTCGCGAATGGCCTGGAACGTTACGTATAACGGCGGAATCGCGAAGATCCCGAGGAAGGCGGCGAGGATCATTCCGCCAAACACGGGGGTGCCGACATCCCGTCGGGCCAGTTGTGCGGCTCCGGTCGCAACCACCAGCGGCAGCAGTCCGAGGATAAAAGCGAACGAGGTCATCATCACAGGGCGGAAACGCTGCCGGGCGCCTTCAGTCGCGGCTTCAAGGAGCGGCGTGCCGCGTTCCCGCTTTTCCTTGGCGAACGCGACGATGAGGATGCCGTTCTTTGCAGCGAGCCCGATCAATACGACCATGCCGATCTGCGCGTAGAGATCGAGAGTGAGCCCGCCGATCGCCATCGCGATGAACGAACCAAGCACGCCCACCGACACCGACAGCAGCACGGGCACCGGAATGGTCCAGCTTTCGTAGAGCCCAACCAGGAACAGGTACGCAAACAACAACGCGAAGCCGAGGATCATCGTGGTCTTGCCCTCGGCCCGCTTTTCCTGGAACGACGTGTCGGTCCACTCGCCTGCAAATCCTGCTGGAAGCGTCCTCGCCGCAACCTGCTCCATCGCCTTGAGTGCTTGTCCGGACGACACGCCCGGCGCCGGGCTTCCGAGCACACTCACCGCACGGACGTTGTTGTAACGAATCAGCGCCGGTGGGCCGACGACGACGCGAACCTCGACGAGGCTGCGCAATGGAATCATCTTGCCTTCGCTGCTGCGCACATTGATCCGGGAGATGTCATCGACACTCTTGCGATCGTCCGCTTCGGCCTGAACCTGCACTTGCCATCGTCGTCCGTACAGATTCATGTCGTTGACGTAGACCCCTCCAAGCGACGCCTGAAGCGCCTGGAACACCGCGCTTAACGGCACTCCCAGGACCTGCGCCTTGTCCCGGTCGATATCGAGATAGATCGAGGGGTTGGTCGCCGAGAAAGTCGTGAAGACACGGCTGAGATCGTGTTCCTGGTTTGCGGCAACGATCAATCCGCGCAATGTCTGTGCGAGCACTTTCGGATCGCCGCCGCGCAAGTCTTCGAGCACATAGGAGAATCCGCCACCGGTCCCCAATCCTATGATCGGCGGCGGCGCCAACGGGATCACGACGCCTCCCTGGACCTGTCGGAATTTCTCGCCAAGCCGGCCGATCAATGCGTGCACGTCCTCCGAGGCGTCCCTGCGTTCCTCAAATGGCTTGAGGGTGACCACCATGAAGGCCGCATTGGACTGCGAGAAATTGTCGATGAAATTCAGGCCGACAACCGAGATGAAGTCCGCGACCGACTTTTCCTTCTTCAGGATTTCTTCGGCCTGTTGAACCACGTCCGACGTGCGTGCGACAGATGCCCCTCCGGGCAATTGGACGACGACGAACAGGGTCCCCTGGTCGTCCTCAGGCAGGAATCCGGTCGGAATGAACCTGTTGAAGAAGACAATACCGGCCATTGCAGCCACCACCATCACCAGGCCGATGACAGAAAAGCGCACGATACGTGCGATGGCCGCCCCGTAAGCATCGCGCACCTTGTCGATCGATCGCATGACCCATCCGATCGGGCCGCGCCGCGGGCCGTGATGCGGGCGAAGAAGAACCCCGCACAAGGCCGGGGAAAGCGTGAGTGCATTGATAGCAGAGAGGAACATGGACACGGACACCGTCACGGCAAACTGCCGGAACAGCTCGCCGGAAATGCCCGGGATGAAGGCGATGGGAACGAAGACCGAGAGCAGGACAAGCGTGATGGCGATGATCGGCGCCGTGATCTCGGCCATGGCACGCTTCGTCGCCTCCCCGGCCGACAGCTCCGGATGTTCCTCCATCACGCGTTCGACGTTCTCGACCACGACGATGGCGTCGTCGACGACAATGCCGATGGCAAGCACGACCGCGAGCAGGGAAACGGTGTTGGCGGAATAACCGATCGCCTTCAGGACGACGAAGGTGCCGATCAGGCTTACCGGAACGGCGATGGTCGGAATGAGGGTGGCTCGGATGCTCCCGAGGAACAGGTAGACCACGATGACAACGAGAATGAAGGCCTCGATGAGGGTCTTCTGGACTTCATCGATGGTTGCCGTGACGGATGCCGTAGGGTCATAGGTGACCTTCCAGGCCATATCATCCGGAAAGCTTCCGCCGAGTTCGGCGATGCGGGCACGTACATCGTTGAGCGTCTTGATCGCATTTGCGCCGGGCGTTTGGAAAATGGCCACGATGGCTGCCGGCCCAGAGTTGAAGCGGGTGTCGCGATCGAGACTCGAGGCACCGAGTTCGAGCCGCGCCACGTCACCGAGACGAAGGACCGATCCGTCCGGATTGGTGCGTATGGCGATTTTCTCGAATTCGGCGACGGAGGCGAGCCGACCCTTCGTCTGGATGTTGAGCTGCAGCTGCTGGTCATCGGAGACAGGACGCGCGCCAATGCGGCCGACCGCGGCTTGCGTATTCTGCGATTGGATCGCCCCGATGATGTCGCCGACCGTCAGCCCCAGCCCGGTCAGGCGATCGGTCCGGATCCAGGCGCGCATCGCATAGTCCTGCGGGCCCCAGAGCATGGCGTCGCCCACACCCGGCATGCTCTTGATCCGGTCGAGGACATTTATGGTGACGTAGTTGGACAGGAAAAGCGGGTCGTGGCTGTGCTTCGGCGAGTAGAAGGCGATGGCGCCGAGGAGCGCCGAGGACCGCTTCTTGACGATGACGCCCTGCCGTTGAACGTCCTCCGGCAGGCTGGACAGGGCAATCTGCACCCGGTTGTTGACGTTGACGGTGTTGATGTCGGGATCGGTGCCGAGTTCAAACGATGCGGTAAGCGTATAGCTTCCATCGTCACCACTCACGCTCTTCATGTACATCATCTTGTCGACGCCGACGAGTTGCGCTTCGATCGGTTGCGCAACGGTGCCGTCCACGACCACCGAGCTGGCACCTGGATAGACCGTGGTCACGGATACCTGCGGCGGGACGATATCGGGATACTGGGCAAATGGGATTGCCAGCAGTGCGAGAGCGCCTGCAATGGTCGTCACGATCGCGATGACGATCGCGAGCCGCGGCCGATCGACGAAAATTGCCGACAACACGACGTCAGCTCCCGTTCAGTGCGCGGGCGGGCGTCGCATGCACCGCGCTTCCCGGGCGCACAAGCAGCAGGCCATCCACGATGACCAGATCGCCCCCCGTCAAACCTTGTTCGATCACCACACCAGTGTCGATCCCGTCGCCCGGCTTCACCCGCCTGACTACGGCCTTGCTGTCCTCCACCACGAACACGTAGACGCCTTCTTGATCGGCGATCAGCGCAGCCTGGGGTATGACGACTTTTTCCTGCGGCTTCCCGGTTTCGAGCTCGATACGGACAAATTGTCCGTCCACCAGCGCGCCAGCAGGATTTGGAAACGTCGCGCGCGCAAGAATCGTGTCGGTGGCGCGATCGACCTGAACATCGACGAAGTTGATGCTTCCTTCCTCTTGGTAGGTCGTGCCATCGGCGAAACGAAGCCGTGCCTTGATGTCGCTAATATCGACTTTCCGACCCGCCGCTTGTGCGCGCAGGAATTCCCGCTGGCTCACCGGAAAGGTCACATACATCGGATCCTGGCTGACAATGACTGTCAGAGACCCGTTGCCCGGGCTGACGACGTTGCCTTTCGTAATGTTGGTACGGCCGATCTTGCCTGTGATTGGGGACATAATGTCAGTGTATGAGAGGTTGATCCGGGCAGTGGTGAGGTTGGCTTCGTCGGTCATCACTGCGCCCTCGGCCTGTTGGTCCGTCGCTTGCGCCTGATCGCGAGCGACCACGGTCCCGACCTGCTTCTCCACCAGATCCTCGGCGCGGGCGAGTTGCAGGGCGCTTAGTGTTTTCGCGGCTTTGCTGCGCTCCAGCGCGCCCTCGGCTTGTTGGACCTGGGCCTCGAACAGTCCCTTTTCGATCCGGTACAACAACGCTCCTTCCTTGATCAGGTCACCTTCCTTAAACAGCACGCCGTCCAGGTAGCCGGTGACCCGCGCGCGAATCTCGACCCGACTGATCGCCTCGACCCTGCCGACGAAATCTCCAGCTTTCGCTATGGGTTTGCGCTCCGCCTTTGCGACGCCCACCGGAACGGCCGCCGGCTGTTGGGCAAGGGCTGGATAGTTGAGAGCCAAGATAACGAATGTCGCGCAGAGGGTTTGGCGCATGTCGGACCAAAAGCACGCCGCGCCGCTAATGATTTTCAGGGCCATTCGATTGGACGCCGTCATGAGAGTGCGCGCTCATCGATCCAGTCGACAAAGAGCCGGCGCTCTGCAAAAAGCCACGCTCCGTCGATCTTCGCGAAGGTGTCGATGTAGCGGAGCGAAGCGACCATCAAGCGCCGCTTCGCTTCACTGACCGTAACGTGATGCGCGAGGCAGTACGTCTCGCCCGTGCCGCGATCGTCACTCAGCACAAGGATTGTGCTCTGACCGACGAAGTGCGTGGTGGCGTCGTATTTGTTCAGCTCGGCGAACACCGGCGCGAGCGCCTCGCGCGAATGCAGTTCCTGCGTCGGCGCTGGATCCTTGGCGTTCATATACACCACGAAGTTGGTGTCCGGAGTGAAGAGAGACATCTGGCCTTTCGCATCGCGACGATCCGCGCAGTGCGCATAGGCCTCGATGAGCTCGCGGATCGCCAGGCGATCGGCGGCCTCTTCGGGGAATATGGCGGTGTGTTGGCTCATGTTGATCTCCAAAGCGTGATCGTCACGCGGTCGCATCGAGGATAGCCCGCGTCTCCACGAACGCCTCGATCCCGAAGGCCCCGTATTCGCGGCCGACCCCGGAATGTTTGAAGCCGCCCCAAGGCGCCTGGGGATCGTCCATCATGCCGTTGATCACGACTCGGCCGGCGCGTATCTGAGAGGCCACGCGGCGCGCGCGCGAAAGGTCGGATCCAAGAACCACGGCGTGAAGACCATATTTGGAATCGTTGGCGATCCGGATCGCGTCCTCCTCGGAGTCGTAGGCGATGACGGAAAGCACGGGACCGAAAATCTCCTCCCTCGCGATCACCATGTCGTTCGTCACGTTCACGAACACCGTCGGCTTCACGAAATACCCCGCTTCCAATCCCTGCGGACGGCCTTCACCGCCGACGAGTATCTGAGCCCCTTCGTCGGTGCCCTTGCGGATGTAGGATTGGACGCGCTCATACTGCTTCTGCGACACCATCGGCCCGACGGCGATCTTGGGATCGGCCGGGTTGCCCACAACGAAAGCGGACATGGCGCCTACGATCGCGCGCTTGACATCCTCAAGTAGTTTGTTCGGCACAAGCAGCCGCGTCCCTGCGGCGCAGGCTTGACCGCTGTTTAGAAATGCCATGACGAGTGCCACTGGAATCGCCTTGTCGAGGTTGGCATCGTCGAGCAGGATCGTGGGCGATTTGCCTCCTAGTTCGAGCGTGACGCGCTTCATCGTCGCGGCGCCATCGCGCATGATGGATTCTCCAACCGCCACCGAACCCGTGAAGGATATCTTGGCGACGTCCGGATTGCGCACCAATTCAGCGCCGACCACCTGGCCGAGGCCGGTCACGACATTCAAAAGACCGTTCGGAAGCCCCGCTTCGTGCAGGGCCTCCACCAGAACCCGCGTTTGCAGCGAGCTCATCTCGCTCGGCTTGATCACGACCGTGCAGCCGGCGGCGGCGGCGGAAGCCAACTTGAGGCAGATGAACAGCGAGTTGGCATTCCAGGCGGTAATCAGACCCGCCACCCCAACCGGCTCCAGGGTCACCGTCGTCTTGTCCCAACTGCGTGTCCAAGGCATCTCCCTGAGCGCCTGTTCGGCGGCCAGAAATGCATTGATGCCGGACAACACGATCGGTCCGGCGAACTGCACGACACCGCCGTATTCCTCCACCATCGCGACAATCAAATCGTCGAGCCGCGCCAAGGCGGCCTTATGCAGCCGCCGCAGGATTTCCGAGCGTTCCTCGAATGTAGATCGTCCGTAGGTCGCGAACGCTCGATTGGCCGCGGCAATCGCGCGCCGCGTATCCACCTCGTCCGCCAGCATCGCCCGGCCAATCACGTTGCCGGTGGTCGGATTGATGCTGTCCATGGTTTCGCGACCATGCGATTCAACAAACGCCCCATCGATGTAGTGAGTGGTGATCGTTTTCATCGTGTTTCCTCCCGAGCGCGCGAGCGAGCCACCCAAAGGTCCGCTGCTGACCGACCCCATTTACCGCCGGCACCGAGGCGGTGAGCTTGTCGAGGACATCACCAACGCCCAAAAGCAATCGGCCATGTCGCCTCCTAGTCATCGAGAAGAGCGGCGCGACGGCACAGACTCGGTGTCAATGGAACGCATCGATTCTTGAGCGACTTAAATTGTCGGCAATGTGCCGCTTTATCTTTCACGAAAGCGCCGCCCGTTTCACGATCCGACCCCAATTCGGATTGCCTCGGCGCGTTTCCTTTCGCCGCTTGATGAACCGCTCTGATGTCGGTGCCGGATGCGGGCTGCAGTTGACGGCAAATAAGCCGCAACGTTGTACAAAACTGCCGTCCTTTGCTAAATTCGCTCGTAAATGATCCAATCCCGGACCGGCCCGGGCACCTTCGCAATGGCTGGTGGCAAGTGTGACGTTAGTATGCGCGCGACCGGCGGGTCTCAGGTTCACCCCCTCCGCCGATCGGGCGAACCTAAATGGAGGCACGCATGACGTCGAGCGAAGGTTACGGGCGGCGTCTCGGAGAGCGGCTGCGAGCCGAACAGGCGCATACGGTCGTGACGCGCGCACTGAGCACGGCTGACATGGCTGTCACGGAGACGCGATGCGATGAGCCGGTGGTGGAAATGAGCCACTCGATCCAGCGAGAGAACGCCTATCTAGTCGCTTTGTCGCTTCGCGATTTTCCCGATCGCCAATATTGGGAAGACGGGCGCCACATGCCGGTACATAGCTTGCGGACTGGGCAAGTCGATTTCCATGACTTGAGACGGGATCCTGTGGCTCTTCTCGACAAGCCGTATCACGATCTCTTTTTTTATTTGCCGGACAATGCGCTGCACGCGATTGCCGACGACGTCAACGCGCATCGGATCAGTGATCTGGACCACGGTTCCGCGCCGATCGACGATGTAACGATTTCCAGTCTCGGGCGGGCGCTGCTTCCGGCCCTTAGCCGCCCTGACCAAGTGAACCAGTTGTTCGTCGACCACATTCTATTCGCGCTCGGGGTACATGTTGCGCGGAAGTATGGCGGCATGCGGCCGATTACACGGGAGGCCCGAGGCGGGCTTGCACCGTGGCAGGAGAGACGTGCCAAAGAGATTCTCAGTACCCATATCGATGGTCGCTTGATGTTAAAAGAAGTGGCGCGAGAGTGCGGCTTATCGGCGAGCCATTTCTCGCGTGCTTTTCACCGCACCCTCGGGGCGGCGCCCCATCAGTGGCTTTTGAAACATCGCATCACGGTAGCAAAGGAGAAACTCCGCGATCGCCGAATATCATTATCGGAGGTGGCTTTGGCATGCGGCTTCACCGATCAAAGTCACATGACGCGGGTGTTCACCCGCTTCGTCGGTGTAAGTCCGGGTGCCTGGCGGCGATCTCGGCTCGACTAGAGGGTTGTTGAGCCGGAAATCGAGAATTCGTTTGTGTCCAGATGAACGGCGCACGGCCCCAGAGTTATGATGCCCCTCGATAATCAGGGAAGCGGGATCGAGCAATAGCAGGCCGGCACGAGCTGCATACCGCGACCTTGGCCTGATGCGATTAAGGCATTTTTGAACAAGCGGAGGCGTTATCCTTCAGTCCTTCTTCGTGTCAGTATCGTATGCATGGAGTGGACGACTAGGAACGCTTGAGCTACGCAACGATCGCGGGCGCCCGCCTCATAAGATAGCTGCCGATGGAACGGAATAACCTACGTAACCCTCAACGTCACGCAATCAGCGGATTTTCTTGCTCCACGCCCAACGTAAATTCACCTCCTCCCAGATCGAACAATGACGAAGCGCTTGAGCTTTCCGAAGGCGACCGAATCCATTTGAGTGAACTCGGCCGTTCCCGGCATCCTCGAGATATTAAGAAGAAGGGCACAATTGTCGGGTCTACGCGGTATCCGAGCAGCCTGCGCATCCTTTGGGATGGCTCGCGCTGGCCAATCGCAGTTCACAGAGATTATCTTCAACTCCTCAACGAGGAGGCCTCAAAATGCCGGTGAACGATCAACGCACGTTTGCCGCAACGGTACCGCCGGTCGGGAGATCCAATTTCCTGCGGTAGCGTTTTGTCGGTGGAGGTATACCAGCAACCTTCGCTGTCAGCTTCCCTTGCGCGCACCCCAATCACTCGACCTTCGGCTTGAGGAGTTCCTGCGAACGCGCGGAGCCCATGTTGGCCTTGGTGACAAGGGTTACCCCCGTATCGACGTTGGCCGACACCTGTTCGCCCTTCGAGGCGGCGAGCGCGATCTTGACGCCCTCATAACCCATGCGAAAGGGATCCTCCACCACGAGTCCGGTGATTACGTCGTCTTGCAGGAATTTAACGAGCATTTCGTCCGAGCCAACGCCCACCACATTGATCTTGTCATCCGATTTCTTCTCGGAAATGGCTTGGCCCACCGCCACCGTCATGACCGGATCAGCGACGAACACGCCGCGCAAGTCGGCGACGTTGGCGATGAGATCCTTCATGATATTGATACCGGTCGCCGCATTGCCGTCGGCAGTTTTTTCGGCAACGATATCCAGCGCTCCATACTTTGCGGCGACCACCTCCTTGAAGCCCTTGGCACGCTGATCTAGCGCCGCAATTCCAGGCATCGCCGTGATGATCGCGACATCACCTTCGGTGTCAGCATATGACCTCGTGATTGCCACAGCGAGAGCATCTGCGGCGATGCGACCTGCATTAAGATTATCGGTCGTCAAAAGCGACGTCATCGCCTTGGAGTCAGCGGCAGACTCGATGCCGATTATCTTGACCTTCTTGGCGGCCTCATCGATAGGCTTTCCAAGTGCCGCAAAATCCGCGGGCGCGATGACAATTGCCACCGGATTTGAGGCGACCGCCGTTGAGAGGATGTTGATTTGACCGTTCGCGTCGGAATTGCCGAATCCAACAACGTTGACACCAAGATCCTGACCGGCCTTACGCGCGCCTGCCAGCACGGCCCGCCAATAGGGCGATGTCGTGTCTTTCACGATGACCGGTATCGTCGGTTTTGTCTGCGCGACGACTACGGCCGCACCCAGCGCAATGCCAGCGATGATGCTGACCATTATTATAGACTTCTTCATGATCGTACTCCGATATTGAGACCCGGCTGCCCCTCAATGGGGCCTGCAATCGCCTGATCGATTTTGTGTTGGTGCGCTTGAAAATTCGATCCGAACCGTCAGTGCGGAGCGAGCGTTTTTTTGGGGTACGGTGCCGTGTCATCAACACCCGGAACCTTTAGCTAGGGAGCCGCAAAGGACCCAAGCAGCGGTGACACGGCTGCCGTACCACTGGCACACAGAGAAAACTTCAGTAGGGACCTGAAGAACCAATGTGCTAGTGATCCGACATTGGTTTAGCTCGCCGCGAGCGGTTGATCGGTAACCGCGAGCAGCTTTTGGCCCTGGGTGTAGACGACAGTCCTGATGCCAAGGACGGAACGAAGCTTTTCGGCCGGAACGACCAAAGGCAGCGGCGCTGGAGCCGCGCCCGGCTCCGGCTGGGGAAAGGCCGTCGACCGCGCGGTGTGGAAGGTGACGTTGCCTTCGGTTTTCTGCATCAATTGATGAATATGACCATTGAGCACCGTAACTGATCCGAACCGCTTCAGCATCGATAGCGCTTGCTCGGAATCTTCGGTACCCCAGCCCCAATCCCTGGAGATCGTCCACAATGGGATGTGCGCGAAGACGACGATCGGCGTGGAATCGGAAAGGCCCTTCAGATCATCGACAAGCCAAGCCAGTTGCTCGGCCCCCAGCATGCCCATGCCACCAGCCTTGAGGTTCATCACATTGTTGAGGCCGATGAAATGGATGCCGTTCTGATCGAAGGAATACCAGCCGGTGCCCTTGGTATTCTTTCCGTACCGCTCGAGATAGGACTTGAGCGGCACCTCGTCGAGATTGTCGTGCTCGCCCGGCACGTAATGCACGTCGAGACCCACGCTGCCGATAACCTGAGCGGCGTCGTCGAATTCCTTGGGCTTCGACAAGTGAGTGATGTCGCCGGTATGGAGCATGAATGCCGGCTTGTTGGGAAGCGCCTTAACCTTCGCGATCGCCTCTTGCAGCGTGCCGAGTGCGTTGGGATTGGCTTTCTTGTCGAAGCCGACATGGCTGTCGGAAATCTGCAAGAACGTGAATGAATTCGTAGCGGTTGCCGCCGCGGCCTCACTCAGCAGACCGAAAGACTTCGGGACGCCACCTGAAACCGTCCATAGAACGCCGGTGCCGGCCCAGAGCATGCACTCGAGAGCATGACGGCGATCGATACCGTCATCGTGATTATCATGCGCCATTTGCGTTTCCTCTTTTTTTGCGACCAGCGACGAAGCCGGACACGCACTTGACCGAGGACTCGAGAAAGTTATTCCCGCTCGCGATGTCGTGAGCACGAGATCTGATGAAACTCCAATCGTCATGGAGTCGCGTGCTGCGTCGCAATCATCAGCAACGACTGCAACCTATTCGAGCGATGCAAAGCAGATGATGACCTTCCCTGCATCACTGATTTTGCTGAAGTTGCGCCGACGCCGAAGATGAAACGCAGCGCAACACGCTGCCGCCGTGACCGGTCATCGCAAGCTTCCGCGTAGATCGTCGAAATTAGCCGCCCTATCGGCGGATGACGAAGAGTCACAAGATCATCAACACAACGTGCGCGACGGACACCCTCCTCGCCGCCGTGCTTGTCTTTCGGCTCAGCAACTTTGGTCGTGATACCGAGCGCGGTATTGAGCTCGCGGATATCGTCTCTCTTTGCACAATCGCGAGTGAGGTTGATCGGTTCACGGGTTTCGATCGCAAGTTCACCCTTCTTGTTTGTTTGATGAGGCGGGCGGCGCGTCGAACCTGACAAAGCACGTAAAGCGATCGATTGCGTTCTCATAACTATGTCAAGGAACATTGACCGGCCGTCGCCAAAGACAAAATGCGCTGGGGGAATTTCAGTGTGCTTGGCCGGGTCAAGCGAGCGCGAACCTAATCAGCTTCGTGCGCATCGAAGCGCTCACGCCACACGGAGAACGCGAAATGACCAAAATGAAAATACTGAGTGCCTTCATAGTTCTTTCCGCCACCGTCGCCACGCCAGTGTTAGCTCAGGAAGCCGGGAAGTGGGGGCCAGGAAGCCTTTACGGTTTGGATTCACGGTCCAGCCCGCGTGGAGCGTATAATCAGTTGAACGGGCCGTCCTATACCGCCACCCGAGCGCGGGACCACTGGGATCCGGCGGACTCCGGCAACAATGAAAGAGACCCGTCGATAACGGGCGGCGAGGACACGACGCGCCGCCCTCCCAGCAGCTAATTCCGTCGGGGCGTCGGGACGCATGTAAGGATGTGTCCCGCACCCTACAGATGTTGACGTATACTTTGATATTACCGCAGGGCGCTGCCGTCTTCCGACAAACTCACGCCGTCGTCCCATCCGAAAATAAGCAACCTGCTGGGACTATTTGATCTCTGGAGCTGCGGCCTCGGCGGCCGAAAATGCGCTTTCAAATACTGCCAGATCTGCGCTAGGCAGGTCACATACTGCAACGTAGGTGAAATTCGCGTCGCTCCAGCTTCGAACATTATACCCGGCGATTGTCTGCCCAGGAACTGCTTGGCCGGGCCGCAGCGTCGTAAGGCTAACGGTATGCGCCGCGTGCTTGTAGACGATCGTTGCCACCGGACTGTTGCCGATCACATCGACGCGGCCACCGAGCAAGGAGAAGCCCTGCGCGGCGAGGTCAGGCACCTGGGGCGATTCCGGCAGCCGCGAGGTGAACCACGGTTTGACGGAGTGACGGTCGGAGGATGCTATATCAAATGGCTGGGGCGCCAACAGCCCGCGGATATGGCCGGCGACCACTTCGCTCGCGACCGTATCGTCCTGGCCGAACCGATCGATCGTCTTCAACACGGAGCCGGAAATGACGGCGCCGAACACGGCGGATGCCGCCAGCGCTTGGAACGACCAACTACGTCGGCGCAGAACCGTGACGTTACTCGGGCGCTCCGCGTTCACTCTGGCCTGAATCCGTGCCTGCAGGTCAGACGGCACGTCGGCCAGCGGAAGCGAGCGAACGGCCAGCTGCAGCGCACTAAGGCGCGAATAGCGGGCCCGCAGGGATCCGTCGGCCGCCAGGCGTCGCTCGAACTCGGTCGCGGAAGCGGGGTCGAGTTCGCCGTCGCAATAGGCGGTCAACCGCAATTCGTCGTTGTCTCTCAGCACTGCGACCATGATTACTTCCGATCTCCGAGCAGCGCCGTCAGGAGTTGTCTTCCTCGCGACAGGCGGGACATGACGGTGCCGAGGGGGACGTTGGTGATCTCGGCGATGTCGCGATAGTTCATCTGGTTGATTTCCCGTAGCACGATCACTTCGCGGAACTGCGCCGGCAACCGCTCGAGGGCCGCCTGGACCTCCTCGGCGTCGGCCCTGAAGAGGGCGATGTCCTCGGGCGTCTGCACCTTTGTCCCGTGCGGACCCTCATGCTCGATCTCCTGTTGCTGCGTGGCGCTCAGGTCGTCGATGAACACCGTCTTCGATTTGTGTTTCGCGAGCCAGCTGAAGGCGGTGTTGCGCACGATGGTCAGGGACCATGCGCGGGCGTTGACGGCACCGAAGCTCTTGATGCCGCGGAACGCCCGTATCGCGGCATCCTGCACGATGTCTTCCGCATCCGAGGCGTTGCCGGCCAGCCACTGCGCGAGGCGGTAGGCCTCGGCCATGTGCGGGAGGAAGATTTCGTCGAACGCGGCGCGGTCGTCCTGGTCGTTCGCGGCGGCTACCGGCATCCTCTCTTGGCCAGACGCGTGGTCCGGGCCTTCCGCCCGGTCTTTCAGCATGTCGGGTTTGGGAGGAGCGGCGCTCCGGAAACCCGTCCGATGCGCCGCCAGTATCGTGGTCATGCTTGATTCACCAAGACCGCTCAAGATGCGCCTACTTGACGATGATCTTCCCCTGCATGTGCGGATGCAGGCCGCAGAAGTAGTCGTAGGTGCCGGCGTTGGCGAACGTGAACGAATACGAATCGTCGGTGTCCAGCGCCTTCGACCGGAAGAGCTTGTCCTTGTTGACGACGTTGTGCGGGATGTCGTCGTGGTTGACCCACTTCACGGTCGTGCCCACCGCGACCGTCAGTTCCGGAGCGGTGAAGGTGAAGTTGTCGATGGTGACGACGTTTTCCTCCTGCGCTGCGACGGCGCCGAACGCCAGCAGAGCGCCGGTGATCGGACCCAGGAGCATCGCGGCGATCACGGCGCGACCCGGGCGGAGATGTTTCATGGGATTTTGCATGGGATATGTCCTCTCGATCAGGCGAGCGTCTTGTCGATGATGGCGAGCGGCTTGTTGCCCTGCATGACCGTGACGGTCGACAGGCCAAGCTTGCTGCGGAGCTGATCGGCAGGAACGACCATCGGTCCTGGCGAAGGCGCCGAGCCGGGGGCCGGCTGCGGGAACGCCGTCGACAGCGCCGTGTGGAAGGTCATGTTGCCTTCGATCTTCTGGGCGAGCTGGTGGATGTGGCCGTTCAGCACGGTGACCGAGCCGAAGCGCTTCAGGAGATCAAGCGCGCGCTGGCCATCTTCCGTACCCCAGCCCCATTCCTTGTAGAGAACGTAGAGCGGGATATGAGAGAAGACCACGATCGGCGTGGACTTCGAGCGATCCTTCAGATCCGCTTCGAGCCATGCGAGCTGTTCGGCGCCGAGATTGCCGAGACCGCCGCCCTTCAGGTCGACGACGTTGACGAGGCCGATGAAGTGGACACCGTGATCATCGTAGGAGTACCAGCCGGCGCCCTTCGAACCCTTGCCGTAGCGCTCGAGATAGGCCTTGCCGCGCTCTTCGTCGATGATGTCGTGCTCGCCGGGGACCCAGTGCGTCTGCAGGCCGGTCTCGGCGAAGACCTTGTCGGCGTTGTCGAACTCGGCGGGCTTGGACAGATGCGTGATGTCGCCGGTGTGGATGATGAAGGACGGCTTGGTCGCCATCGCCTTCACCTGGGCGACGGCCTCGCGCAGCGTGCCCAGCGCGTCCGGATTGGCGGCCTTGTCGAAGCCGATGTGGCTGTCGCTCATCTGAAGGAAGGTGAAGCCCTTGGCGGGCGCGGCGGCAGCCGCTTCACCGATCAGCCCGACGGAATGAGGGACACCGCCGGTGATGGTCCAAAGGACGCCGGTCCCCGCCCAAACCATGCATTCCAGAACTTCGCGACGACCCAATCCCTTCTTCCGATCGTCAGGGCCTTCGTTAGACATACGTATTCTCCCTATGGAGCCGGGCTCCAGATGGCGCAGGATTGCGCGTACAGGGAAGGACTCGGATGCTGAAGGCTTTATTCCCAGGCCGAAAGCAACTCGGTTCCGGCGCTTATCGACCGCGGCGTAACCGGCCTTCTACAACTTGGCGGCGACTGATCGGAGCCGCTGCACGGAGCGCTCCAAGTTGAAAAGACGGCAGCAAGACCGACGCTTGCGCGCCCGACCTCTCCAAGCTGCCGCCCGCTATTGAGCGGTCGCAGAAATCATCGGATAGCTTTGCCCACTCTTCCAGCCGTTGAAGATACCAATCTAGCTTCGCTAATCTGAATTCAAGCTCACTCTTGGAAGCAACTTCCCTGCGGCGCCGATTCATTCTTACTCCGTCAGCATTACATTGGTATCGCGGCGGCGTTCGGAACTTGGTTAAATCCGTCGTCACTGCCGAATATTTCTCAATAGAAATAATAGTAAGATATCCAACTGAGGATCTGGAATGAGCCAACTTCAGTTCAACCAAGTCAACGAATTATCTTGATCATGTTGATCAATCACGTCGTCTTGTTTTTAAGCGCCCCTCTAAGATTGCGTGGTCACTTGAAGAAAGTCCACACACAGTTTCCATGTTGTCGGGCATTGGATCTCGGCATCGCTGATAAGGCTGTGTGACATTGCGGGACTTTCTTGGGAGGCATCGGGGTTTGGTTCAATATAAGAGCTATTGCAAGTGGACCATTTCAAACCGCCAAAGATTCAACAACAGGCCATCCAAGCTCGATTGAACTACTTCCTAGGCGCTGCGGAGTACGACCGCCTCTTCGTCGCCTTCGAAATCGTTCGCATCGAAAATGAGGTGCTTACCGTGGGCGTTCTACCCGCTTGCACAAGCGAGGTTCAGGACGAATATTCCTGGCACATCGCTATCGTTGC
>NZ_JBEKRB010000040.1:0-59209 GCF_049519115.1 Bradyrhizobium sp. | reverse complement strand
ATGATCATATCCGCCAGGCGCGTGCGCGGCCACGGCCACTGTCCGAATTTCTTCAGGCTCGCTTCATCGATGTCGACGATGGTGACGGGTCGCACCGTCTTCACGCGAGGATCGAAGCGCTGGTAGAAGTCGAAAGTCCTGACCCGAAGTTCTTCGATCGGCGCAAAATCGGCGATGCGCAACGCCGCGATGCCGATCAGCAGGAAAAGGCACACCAGCCGGGAAAAGCCGAACCTTCGCCCGAACCAGCGCCGGATGATTTTGAGACGCCTCATGGCTGCAAATCGGGTTGGAGCAATGTCGTCAGGTCCGCTAGCGATCGTGGCAGGCGCATTTCAAACACGAAAAATCCCGACACGACAAGTCCGCGAGGCCCGAACGGGTGGATACCGTGGCCGATCACCCTCGGGCGCGCGACATCGTCTCCTCGGGAGCCGCGAGGAGACGCCGGCGCCGCCGTGAGCGGCTTACACGAAATGGAAGTCCGCGGCGTGCAGATGCGCCTTGGCAAAAGCGCTCAGACCAACAGGGTCATGGCCGTCGCCCCCCACGGGCGTACCCTGGTCGGGCGCACCGTTCGAGCCGGTATGCAAGTTGGTCAACATCGCACCAACGGGCTTGCCGTTCTCCTGGTCCGGATGGAAATCCGTCGTCAGGGTATCGTGATGCCCGTCAAAATTGAACACAAACCCGTCGGTGCCGGCGCTGCCGGTCGAATTCTGGTTCGACACCACGGTCGTATTAGCCGGCGTTTGAGCGTTGGTGTTCACCGGCGGATCGACGATCAGCGTACCGCCATTGCCGTCGCTAGCGACGGTGAAATTCGCCAACTGGTAGTTGCCGTCGAAGTTGATGCTGTCGAGCGCGTGGCCGTTCGCGTCATGCAGCGTCAACGTTCCCGTGCCGTTGCCGTGATCCGTATACGTCGTCTTGTTCACCGCGACGTCGGCAAAGTTGACGTCGGTGACATCGATCAAATCCGAATTCGCTTTCGTGCCGTCGCCCGCAAAGCCGACGATGGCCCCGCTGAAATCGTTGGAGTCATCGAGCACGAGTTCGCCGGTGTTGCCGCTGCTGTTCGTGAAGTCGACCGTCGCGGAGCTTGCGGCCGAAATTTCCAACATCTGGTGGCTGTCGATCGTCACATCGCCGCTCACCCCCGGCGAGAAGGCAAAGTTGCTTATGATCTGCGTCGCAACGGATCCGCCGGTAGCGGCAGAGAAGCCAACGTAGGCCGTATCGCTGCCTAAAACCGACGAGAGATCGACTGTATAGTTTGCCGAGTAAGTCGCGCCCGTGACGAGATCGGTCAGCGTCTCGGTAAGGACGCTGCCATTGTAGGAAATGTCGGCCTGAACCTGGTCACCCGATGCAAACGCGACGCTGCCCGTCGGAGTATAGTTGCCGACGCCGCCGTCTGTTGCAAAAGCGGTGCCTTGCCCATATAGAGCATACAAATTGAATTCAATTGCCGCGCTCGGGGAAATCCCGGTAGAGTCGCCTCCGGCAGCATCACCGAGCGCACCGGCGCCGTAACCGAACAGGGACCCCGCGCCGCCCAGGGCGTGGACGCCGTCACTCGAATTCTGCAGGATGAAGGCCATCCCGTCTGCCGGATTGCTCCCCCCTGTCGCGGAATAATCGAATGACGCCGTGAACTCGGAAATCGAATAAACGGAGTTGTCGAACCAGCTACTTGCTTCAACAAGCGTTCCGTTCGTTAGTTCGATCGTGTTGCCGGCATTACTGATTTGCGGTGTGTAAGCTCCGTTGGTATTGATTGTCCCCTCGTCAAACGAAACGTAGTTGTTGATATGCACGTCGGTCCCGTGCGACTCGTCTTTCACCAGTGAAAACTGGTTCTGCGTATAAGTGCCGGTCAGATCCAAGGTCGATTCCAGTGTCCCCAAGCCATCGTAAATCTGCAGGGTACCGCTGCCGCCATTGGCCGTGGTGGTCTGCGTCCAGACCGCATGTTCGTTCGACGTATAAGCGAGGTCGGTGAGACCGATCACATCGCCAGCGGCCAGACCGACGATCGTTCCATGG
The DNA here is from genome assembly GCF_049519115.1 of Bradyrhizobium sp. Classification (GTDB taxonomy): domain Bacteria; phylum Pseudomonadota; class Alphaproteobacteria; order Rhizobiales; family Xanthobacteraceae; genus Bradyrhizobium. Next base: position 57,160 of record NZ_JBEKRB010000040.1, on the reverse strand, counting down.
AAATCCTTCGAATCATCGAGGGTCAACGTACCGTCGGGGACTACCGATCCGCCGGGCGCGCCGAAAGTCACGGTCTCGCCCTGGGAAACCGATCCACCGATCTCAACCGTTGAGTTGTTGAAGATATCTATCGAGCCCGTGCCCGAGATATTCCCGGTGACATCGACGAATGCGCCCGAATGACTGCCCGGATTGCCGGATTGGATCAAGCCGTTGTTGAAGACGTTGTCGTCGATCTGCAGCGTGTGGCCCGAAGAAGATTCGAGAACGCCGCCGACATTGTTGGTCACCAGAAGGTTGCCGACGAGGCCGGTCGAGGTGAAGAAATTGGCGCCGGTGTCGATGACCAGCGCACTGTCGCCGATCGTGCCGGCGCCGGAGATCGTATCGAAGTTGGAAAGCTTGGCAGCCGAGCCGTCGCTCGCGATGAAACTGTAGAAGTCGCTATTCATCGTCACGTTGCCGCCGCCGGTGAGCGAGACGTTGCCGGAAATCTCGAGCCCTGTGAAATGGCCCGAGGCATCCAGCGCGATAGTGCCGACATCGGTGATGGTGCCAATGAGGTCGAGCACGGTGCCGTCAGCCACCTCGACGGTGGTGCCGCTGGCGATCGTGACGCCGTCGAGCGTGTTGAAGGCACTCGCAGTAGTAATCGTACCACCGCCGCCAAGCGTACCGCCGATGACGTCGGCGTTAATCAGTTCGATCGTGCCGGTTGTGGCGTCGATCTCGCCATGATTGTTGATCGCCCCGGTCAGTTCCAACACGCCCGTTGAAGCGGAGACCTTGGTGACGGCCGCAATCGTGACATTCTTCAGAATGCTGAATTGATTGAGGCTGTCCGTCGTGATCGTGCTGGCACCTCCCAGCGTGCCGCCGATGACGGTGGCGTTATGCAGGTGAAGCGTGCCGGTGGTGGCGTCGATTTCGCCGTTGTTGGTGGTCAGGCCGGTCAGGTCCAGAGTGCCGACCGCCGCCGTTACTGTGCTGCCGCTGGCGATGGTGACGCCGTTCAGGACGCTGTCGGAGTTGCCGCTCGCGGTGATGATCGTCCCATGACCGCCGAACGTGCCGCCATCGACGGTCGCGTCATACAGATCGAGCGCGCCCAAGGTGGCGTCGACCTCGCCGCTGTTGGAGATGGTTCCGGTCAATTCCAGCAGACCGAAAGCGGCGGTCACCAGCGTGCCGAACGCCAGAGTGACGCCGTTTAGCGTACTGGAGGAGGTATTGCCGGTTGCTGTTGCAATCTTCCCCTTCAGCGTGCCCTGATTGATGGTGGTATTCATCAGATCAAGAACGCCGTTTCCTGTGGTCTTGAACAGGCCGCCGCTGTTGCCGACGATGTCACCGACAAGATCGAGCTCTGCACCATCGGCGTTCACGGTACCGGCATTGGTGAAGCTGAAGGTGTCGCTGATCGAGCTGGCAGCGGTGACGTCAACGATGCCGCTATTGCTGACGATGCCGCCCGTAATGCTGGAATTTTCGAGCGTCAGCGTGCCATTCTGTTCGATCTGAAGCGTACCGTTGGTCGGGACATTCTTGACGGTGCCGCTGTTGGTGAAGAGTTCGTCACTGAACGTCACGGAACTCTGCACGTCGAACAGGCCGAGGTTGGTGAACGGCGTCGGATCGATGTCGAGCGTACCGCTGATGATATGAATATTGCCGAGATTGGTGATCGAGGCGCCGCTGATGGAGCTGGTGCCCGTCGTATCGAGGTCGCCGACGACGTCGATCGACCCGCCGGTGATGGCGGCGCTATCGAGCGTCACGGTATTGTTGATTGTCAGCGTGCCGGAATTGCTGAAGCTGCCCACCAGCGTTCCGCCGTCCAGGGTCGCCGAGGCGAACGTCAGCGTGCCGCCGGCAACCTCGAGTTCGCCGGTGCCGTTGATCGTTCCGCCGAACGTGGTCGACGCATCTAGCAGCGTCAACGTGTTGGCTCCGAGATTGACCGCGCCATCGCCCGACAGCGTCTCAATTGATGTGCCGGCCGTCAGTCCGGAAATATCAAAGGTGCCGTTGTCGACGACATCGCTGGAGTCCGAAATCGAGCCCGTGCCCGACAGCGCCAGCTTAGCACCATTGTCGATTGTGGTCTCGCCGCCAAAGGTGTTGGTGCCCGTCAGCGTCTCGGTGCCAGCCGCCAGCGTCAGACCGCCGGTGCCGCCGATCGCTCCGTTGAACGTGGTCGACGCATTCGTCAGCGTCAGCGATTCTGCGCCGAGCTTGACGGCGCCCGCGCTCGTCCCCGACAGCGTCACGATCGAGGCGCCCAAGGTCGTCGCCGAGATATCGAAGATGCCGTCGTCGATGACGTCGCTGGATTTCGCGATCGAGCCCAGGTCCGACAGCGCCAGCGTGTCCCCGCTGTCGATTGTGGTTACACCGCTATAGAGATTGTCGCCCGTCAGCGTCTCGGTGGCGGTGCCGCCGACGGTTATCACGTCGACCGTCAGGCCACCGGTGCCGTCGATCGCGCCTGAGAACGTGGTCGACGGATCTGTCAGCGTCAGCGTCTCCGCGCCAAGGTTGACGGTGCCATCGCCCGACAGCGTCATGATCGAGGCGCCGGAGGTGCCCGAGATATCAAGCGTGCCGTCGTCGATCACATTGCTGGAATCCGAGATCGAGCCCGTCAGCGTCAGCTGGGCCCCATCATCGATCGTGGTCACGCCGGTGTAGCCGTTGTCGCCTGCCAGGGTCTCGGTGCCGGACGTCAGCGTCAGCCCACCGCTACCGCCGATCGCTCCTGAGAACGTGGTCGAGGCATCCGTCAGTGTCAGCGTCTCGGTACCCAGCGTCACGATGCCCGTGCTCGTGCCCGACAGCGTCTTGATCGAGGCGCCGGAGGTCCCCGAGATATCAAGCGTGCCGTCGTCGACCACATTGCTGGAATCCGAGATCGAGCCCGTCAGCGTCACTTGGGCCCCATCATCGATCGTGGTCACGCCGGTGTAGCCGTTGTCGCCTGCCAAGGTCTCGGTGCCGGACGTCAGCGTCAGACCGCCGGTGCCGCCGATCGCTCCGCTGAACGTCGTCGACGCACCCAACAGCGTCAAGGTGTTGGCGCCTAGATTGACTGTGCCGTCCCCCGATAGCGTCACGATCGAGGTGTCGCCCGTTAGTCCGGAAATGTCAAAGGTGCCGTTATCGACGACGTCGATCGAGTCCGAGATCGAACCTGCGCCCGACAGCGCCAGCGTCGCACCGTTGTCGATCGTGGTCGCGCCGACATAGGTGTCGTCGCCCGTCAGCGTCAACGTTCCACCGCTCGCCGTAACCGCACCAGGACCGGCAATGACCGAGCCGATTGATCCAGTTCCGGTGAGCGATCCGCCGGCATCTTCAATCGTGCCGCCGGAGATCGTGGCGTCATCGAGCGTCACCGGGCCTTCGATCGTCAGCGTATCCAAATTGGTGAAGCTGCCCGCCAGCGTCACATCGTCCAGCAACACTACAGAAAGCGTCAGCGTTGCGCCGGTCGCCGTGAGATTGCCGCCGCCGTCAACGATCGCGTTCTCGATCGTGCTCGCGGTAGAGACCGACAGCGTGCCGGCATCGTCAATCGTGCCGCCTTTGATCGTGGCGCCATCGAGCGTCACCGTCTCTTCAATCTTTACCGTGCTGGCATCCGCAAAGATCCCCGCAACCGTCACATCTTCCAGCGTCACGCCGGCAAGCGACACCGCGGCGCTCGTCGACGTCAAATCGCCGCCGCCCTCGATGGTCGCGCCTCCGATCACGCCAGTAGTGACCGACAGCGTGCCGGTGTCGTCAATCGTGCCGCCAGTGAGCTCGCCAGAGAACGTTACCGTGCCGTCGATCGTCAGCGTGCCCGAATTCGTGAAAAGACCCCCCAGCGTCACATTGTCCAGCGTCACGCCGGAAAGCGTCAGCACGGCGCTTGTCGCTGTGAGATTGCCGCCGCCGTCAACGATCGCGTTCTCGATCGTGCTCGCGGTAGAGACCGACAACGTGCCGGTATCGTCGATCGTGCCGCCGGAGATGGTGGCGCCGTTGAGCGTCACCGTCTCGTCGATCATCAGCGTGTCTGAATTCGTAAAGCTGCCCGCCAGCGTCACGTCGTCGAGCGTCACCTCCGAAAGGGTCAGCGTGCCGCCAGTGACCGTGATGCCGCCGCCGCCGTTGACCGTGGCATTCTCGATCTCGCTCGAGGCGCTGACCGACAGAGTGCCTGTGTCATCGATCGTGCCGCCACTGATGGTGGCGCCCTTGAGGGTCACCGTCTCGTCAATCGTCAGCGTGTCCAAATTTGTGAAGCTGCCTGCCGGCGTCACGTCGTCCAACGTGACCTCGGAGAGCGTCAGCGTACCGCTGGTAACGGTCAGGTCGCCGCCACCATTGACCGTGGCATTTTCGATCTCGCTCGAGAAACTGACCAAAAGCGTCCCGGTATCGTCAATCGCGCCGCCGTTGATCGTGGCGCCGTTGAGCGTCACCGTCTCGTCGATCGTCAGCGTGTCAGAATTCGTAAAGCTGCCCGCCAGCGTCACATCGTCCAGTGTCACTTCCGAGAGGGTCAGCGTACCGCTGGTGACCGTCAGATCACCGCCGCCGTTGATCGTGGTGTTCTCGATCTCGCTCAACGCGCCGACCGAGAGCGTCCCGGCGTCGTCAATCGTGCCGCCGTTGATGGTGGTGCCGCCCTCCAGCGTCAACGTTGCCGAAGAATCGATCTGGATCGCCCCGGAATTCGTCACACTGACGCCATCGAGCGTCGCATCCGGAGCACCCGCCGGCAACGAAGCCGTGCCCTTATCGATCTCAAGCGTATTGCCGCTGTCGATGATCAGGTTGCCATTGGTGATGGTGGTGCCGTCATCGAGCGTGAGCACCGTTCCGGTCGTCGCCGTGGTGCCGACTTCGATCGTGCTGGCGCTGACCAAAACTCCGGCGTGCGCCTCGAGGCCACCGAGCATTGCCCCCGCGCCGCCGCTCGATCCATTGCTGCCGGTGACGTTGACGCCGTCCAGCGTGGCGCCGCTGGCCGTGACGTCTAACGCGCTGCCGGCGGAGATCGTCAGATCGCCGTTCTTGATGGCTGTGCCGTCGTCGAGCAAGAGGGTCGCCGCGCCCAACGTGCCAATCTCGATCGTGCTCCCGGTCGGACCGCTCGTCCCGATGACGGTAACGCCGTCGAGCGTTGCATCAGGCGTCCCGGCCGGCAGCGAAGCCGCACCCCTTTCGACGTCGAGCACACTCAGATTACCGAGCGTCACTTCGCCGTTGGTGACGGTCGCGCCGTCGCTGAACTTCAGCGTCGCACCACCGTCGACCTGGATCGTGCCGGGGGTCGTGACCGGCGAATCGTCGACGGTCGTGGCGACGAAATTGGCGATTCCAACCTCGACATCGAGCGTGCCGCTGACGACCTCGATGGTTCCGGAATTCGTGATGCTGCTCTGATCGGCAAAAACGCCGCCTTTGGCGAGCGTGATCGTGCCGTAGTTGTCGAGGACACTATTCTTCAAGAGCGTGGCAATGCCGCCGACGCTGATCGTTCCGAAATTCTTGATGATGGATTCTGCAGTGAGAGGAGAACCAGCATCCGTACTGGTGTCCATGTTGAGCGCGCCGACGATTGTCAAATTGCCGGTCGACAAGACATCCAGCTCCGGGATCGATGTCCCGAAGTCGGTGAAATAATCCATAGTCAGCGATTTGGCCGCTTCCGCGTCATTGACCGTCGCCGGAAACACCGGCGTTCCCGGCAGCACCTGGTCGGTGCCGATGATCACGTCATCGGTGCCCAGAATGCTCGGCGCGCGGTCACCCTCCCAATTAGAAGCCGTGCTCCACAGCGCCACGCCACCCGCCGGAATCGGGTTGACGTTGACCCAGACCACGGCGGCCCCTTCGTTGCCGCCAATCGTGACAACGATGTCCTGGACGGAGGTCGCTCCTTGCGAATCCGTCACGGTGACGGCGTAGGTGAGAACCAGCGACTCGCCGTTGGGAACGAGGTCCGCGAGGTAAACCTGAAGGTTCGCAAGCGTCCAGGCGATCGTGCCAGCGCCGCTTCCGGTGCTGTCTTGCCCACCATTCGAGAGGCTGACAGTCACCGCCGCAGCAAGTTCGTTGATCACAGTCTGCCCGGCCGTGTCTGCGAGGGGCTTCCCATCCAGTAGCGCGCTCGCCATTTTGACGGCGACCGTGTGCGTGTCGGTCAGATCGGGATCAGTGAAGTTCAGCGTGCCCTGGGTCGCGGTGTTCGGGATCAGTTCGCCGCCTTTGGTATCCGCGCCGGACGAGACGAAGCTGACGTTTTGCTGCGGGCTGGTAATGACCGGGGCGTCGTTGGTGCCGGTGATCGTGATCGTGATCGTGGCCGTTCCGGTCTGGTCGAGCGGCTGATAATTATTATCGACGGTTGCCGTATAGGTCAGCGTCAACGTCTCGCCGGCAGCCAGGAAGTCAAAGGCCTTGTCGGAAACGCTGTAGGTCCAGTTCGCGGTCCCGTTTCCGATCGCGTTGGGACCGGTATTGTCGGACACGGTGATGGCAGCTTCGACTTTCGCAATGTCCGCAAGCTGCAGGCTGCTCAACGAACCAGTGACATCGTTCCCCTTCGCATTCTGGTAGGTGAAGGAAGAGAACTTCACCGACACCGTGTCATGATCAGACGTATTGATATCGAAGTATTGGAATTGACCCGTCGCCGTGTCGAGCGCTGTGCTGTTGGTGACGTGGGGCGCTTCTGTAATCTTGCCGATTTCTTCACCGAAGAAATTCGGCGCTTGCGGAATGTGACCGATGGTGGCTGGAGAAGGCGCGGCCGCCGAGGACGTCGTCGGCACCGGTGGCGGCGCGGAAAAAGTAACCACATTGCCGTTTGCCAGCGCAAATTGCACCGGCCCGAATGCGTTCGGGACGATCGAATCGGTAAAATGCTCGATCGCCTTGGTGTTCGTGCTGTCGGAGAATTTTAGCGAGAACACATCGGTGATGAGTTTTTGGATCTCGGGCGACAGCGGAGCCAGCGTCTGGCTCATGACGCCGTTCGAGACGTTGATCTGCATCCCGGCCTTGTCGACCACGGCGAGCGGTGTGAGCGTCGTCTTGTCGAACAGGATGTAGGAGCCCGTCGTGCCGTCGGGCTCGACCAGAACCTGGAATTTCGCGTCCGGCGTGGTGCCGGGGACCGAGAAGTCGATCTCGACCAGCACGGCCGTGCCGCGGATGCCCATGGTCGCAACCGGCGTATCCACTTTCATGTCGCCGTGCTTGGCGGTTTCGCCGGCGACGAAGGTGATGGTGCCGGCCACCAGGCTTAACAGCGACGAATTGTTCGACCCGTTGGGGTCGTAGACCATTTCGTTCAGCACCATCCGCGCATTCGACGACAGGCCGAACACGGTGCCGTCGATAAAGGTGATGCCGACCGTCGAATCCGATCCGGAGGCGACCACGTCGCCTTTTTCGACGTTGTCGCCGTTGTTGAGAATGATCGAGACACCGTTGCGGATCGCGGTCGCGGTGCCGGCGAGCTTGGTCACATGGCCGATGACCTGGCCGGCCGCCGCATTGCCGCCGGCTTGCGCAATTTGAACCTGGCCGGCGAGCGCGTTGACGAGATCGCCGGTGAGATGTGCGCCGTCGGGCGAGGCCAGCGGCGCATGCTTCTCGCCCTTGAAGTAATCGTGCAGAACGAATTCGCGGCCGTCGCCGGAGAGAACGAGATCAACACCTGCGCGCTTGAACTCACCGCCAAACAGCAACTGAGCATCGGGAACAACAATGGCATCCGACGGAGCGTGAGAAGCGTGAACCGTTTCTGAAAAAAGGTGTCCGCCAGGGTGCTTGCCCAGCGCATCAGAAACCGTGGCGTCAAATCTGCCGAAGTAATTCACCCGGTCACCGCGATGGTTAATAAGTATATAATTTCAAAGGTCTAATCTTCCTTATCATCAGCGAGCCGATCGCGAAACCATCTCTTGCTTTCAAAAAGACACCTCAAGGCCCGATTGGCGCGGACTTCTGTCGCTCCTATGCTTAATAGGATTAGCGCAAGTATTCGAAAAGCTTTGATCGCCCAATATTCGAAACGTACTTCCGCGCGATATTGAGTAATCGCATGTATTTTCGTGTACAGTCAGTTTCATCTGTATTGTGAATGGCTTCCCGAGGTCTGCCCACGGCGGATACTGCGTCATTTCCTGTCCCGGGAATGTGAACTAGATTACAAAATTAACAACTTTCATCGAATTAGTCATATCAGGCGCAAAAAGGTTCTATCGCCCGCTGTGCCCCCCTTGCCACAGCATTTTAAGCAAGATGGTAAGGCGCCCTTCAGCCTGTTTAGGACAAACCCTGCGCCGGGACGCCGTCTTTAAGCAGAATAAAAGCCGCCCAACCGATCATCCCAGCAAAACGATCCGGACACGCGCGGCCGACATGGCCCCGCCGATGCCCGGACGAAGGGGTGTCAAATGGGTTATTTCGGTCATAGGCGGAGCTGGCATGCCGTCATTCTGGCTTTGGTCCTCGCCTGGGGCCTGATCTGCGTCGGACCTGCGGCCAACGCCGGTAGTCTGATTTCGCCGGGCATGCTGGATGTGATCCGCAAATCGGCCGAGCCGTTCGGGCTTTTTGCAACAAGATTGTCCGGTGGCGGCCTGCTGGACAAATGGAACGGCGTCGAGCGCAAGCTCGAGGACGACATGGTGCAACTCGCCCTCTGCGACGGCGACCGCGAGCGATGCGTATCCCCTGCTGCCCTGCAATTCCTTGCCATCGTGGACGGCGCACGGGCTCGCGAAGGCCGCGCCCGCCTCGGCGAGATCAACCGTGCGATCAATTTAGCGATCAAGGCGACGAGCGACATGGCTCAACATGGCCAGATCGACGTCTGGAGTTCGCCGCTGGCTACTTTTGCTTCCGGCGCAGGCGATTGCGAGGACTATGCCATCGCAAAATTCGCAGCGCTGCGTATGGCAGGGGTCTCGCCCGAGGATATCAGGATCGTCGTCTTGCGCGATTTGCTCCATGGCGAGGATCATGCGGCCGTGCTCGCGCGGCTAGACGGTCACTGGTTGATGCTGGACAACCGGCGCATGGCGATGATCGAGGACATCGACGTCAGAAATCACCGGCCGCTGTTCGTCATCGATGACGATGGCGTCATGCGCTACGACGATCAGTCCCCGTCCGCCAGCGCGGCGCGCCAGGATTCCGCTCCGGCCGTAGCCGTGAATCTCGTCACGCGGGCTGACTTCGCCTCAAACTCCAACTGATTGCCGACAATCGCTGCTCCCGAGGCGCCTTGGACGCCCGGGAGCTCCACATTACTTGTCGAGGCATTCGTTGATAAAGGCCACGCGGTCCCTGCGCAGCACCTTGGCTATATCCGCCCTCTTCGAGCACTCGTACAGCCTGATCTGTTCGGCACGGCGCTTTTCCGCCGCGGCGCGATATTCCGGCGCGACCCCATTCGGGTCGACGAGCTTCTGGGCCATGCCCGTGCCCGGCCACGCCGCGGAGATCAGGACAATACCGAGTTGCAAAACAAATCCAGCGGATAGTCCCCGCAGCAATATACCAGGCCGCAATGTCATGGCTTTAAATCTCGCCCCTTCAAAATGGTCGAATCCAAACAACAAATGCGGGAATGGCGGCCCGCAGCCCCGGCAATAGAAGCACGGTATCATCAGCCGCGGCCCGCATCAAACAGACGCCGACCGCGACGCTAAGACTGCGACGCCGAGGCCCAAACAATTTCATTTCGCCGCGACGGCCAAAAAGCTACGATGGTCTATCGTCTGGCTTTTCGTTTCGGGGGATCGGGATGCGCGCATTCGCGTTAGCAATTGTGACGATGGGAATCGGGCTGGCTCAGCCGGCGCACGCCGACAATGCGGCCAATTCCAATCCATCGATTACCGATATCCTGCCTTGGTTCGTCAAAAATCATTGCGAGGAAAACAAGGTACCGGCGGATCAGCTTTTCTGTGGCGATGCCGACCTCAACGCGGCCGGCGTCAAACTCAACAAGGCCATCGCCGACCGCCTGAACCGACTTCCGAACCGGCTGCATGCCATCGAGGAAAATGCCGAGTGGGTCAGAGACCGGAATTCGAGTTGCGGAATTCTCGGGCGGGAGCCCATCAGGAGCGAGAACATCAAGCCGGTCAGGGATTGTCTGTTGAAGGAGACCGAAGAGCGGACCGTGATATTGACCGACCCGAATTTCGATTGCCTCGCGGTCAATACCACCGCCGGTCTGTTGATTTGCAGCGACCCTTCGCTGGCGCTGGCCAAAGCGGAACTCAATGAACGGGTGATGGGAGTGATCACCAAGTTAAAGGACAACGAGGCGCGAGACGCGTTTGGGGAGTTCGAGCGATGGACCAGGGAGCGCGACCGTAAATGCGGCCTTGAGAACAAGGACAATGTTCCGCTCCGGGAGCTTTCATCCTCCGAGGGCTGCCTGTCCGATTATTTCGACCGAAAGATCGCGGAAGTCACCGCGGCCAAAGGCGACCCGAAGAACCTGTTCGGGACCCAGCATATGTCGCCCGTGCCGAACGCCGATGCGGTCGACCTGTGCGTTGCCCAGATCCACTCGACACAAACCTGCGGAGATTTCCTCGCGGTGAACCGGATCTTTCAGATCGACAGCAAGCAGACCGGGGACGATGCCGAGGTGACCACCGAAATCGAAATGGTCGTCCTCTCGCCGTTCACCGCCTGCAGCCCCATTGCATCGGGCTGCACCGGCACCTGCTGGGATTTGAAATCGGGAAGGCCGAAGTCCATGCCCGGAAGCCGTGAACAGTTGCAGGTCGGATATCGCTTGCGCATCGAAAAGTCGTTTGCATTTCAGAAGAATGGCAGCAGCTGGCGTTGCAGTTCGGCGGCCATGCAGCCGGTGGACGTCGGCATGGCGCTGAGCGGGCCGTAAAACACGGACGTCTGCTTTCCAACATTCATTTCGAAATTAGAATTTCGATCAGCGGACCTGACCACGCTTATTTCGCGTGGCGGAAGAAGCCGCGATACAAGTTTTATCTTCCGCATCACCTTTGATTGACGGCGCGCTTCATCGAAGCATACGATTGCCGCGAGATCCGTCAGAGATCAAAATGGGAGGAACAGATGATACGCTGGACGTATACCGACTCTGCTCGCCGTTTTTTCCCCGAACCCACCGTCAGATTATCCGACCCCCGACGCCTGACGCGCACAGCCGTCGCGATCGGCTTCGGTCTTGCAATTTCGGGCGGCGTCGCGCTCGCCCAGAAGATGGAAAAAGGATCGGCGAATCACATCAAGGCTGCGACTTCCGCCGTTGACGCCAACTTCATCAAGACCAATACGTCGACATCGAAAGATTGGCCCACGATCGGGCTCGATTACGCCGAGACCCGTTTCAGCAAACTCAACCAGATCAATGCCGGCAACGTCAAAGATCTCGGCCTGAAGTGGACCTACAGTCTCGAATCGATCCGCGGCGTCGAGGCAACACCGCTGGTGGTCGATGGCATCATGTATGTCAGCGCGTCATGGAGCGTGGTTCACGCCATCGATGCCCGCACTGGAAAAAGACTGTGGACCTACGATCCCGGCGTCAACCGCGAGATCGGATACAAAGGCTGTTGCGACGTCGTCAATCGCGGCGTCGCTCTTTACAAGGGCAAGGTCTATGTCGGCGCCTATGACGGGCGTCTCGTCGCGATCGACGCTGTGACCGGCAAGAAGGTCTGGGAAAAAGACACGCTGATCGATCGCACGCACTCCTACACCATCACCGGCGCACCGCGCGTCGTGAAGGGCAAAGTGCTGATCGGAAACGGCGGTGCCGAATACGGCGCGCGTGGCTACATCACCGCCTATGACGCGGATACCGGCGAACAGGCCTGGCGCTGGTTCGTGGTGCCTGGCGATCCCTCCAAGCCGTTCGAAGACGAGTCGATGGAGAAGGCGGCCAAGACCTGGGATCCCGCCGGAAAATACTGGGTCAACGGCGGCGGCGGCACACCGTGGGATACGATGACCTACGATCCCGATCTCAACCTGATCTATATCGGCACCGGCAACGGCGCGCCGTGGAATCGCAACCTGCGAAGCCCGGCTGGTGGCGACAATCTCTATCTGGCATCACTGGTGGCGCTGAATGCCGATACCGGCAAGTACGTCTGGCACTATCAGGAAACGCCCGGCGATAACTGGGACTACACCTCGACCCAGCCGATGATCCTGGCCGATATCAATATCGACGGAAAACCGCGCAAGGTGATCCTGCATGCACCGAAGAACGGTTTCTTCTTCGTCATCGATCGCACCGACGGCAAATTCATTTCGGCGAAGAACTTCGTCGATGTGAACTGGGCGACCGGCTACGACGCCGACGGACGGCCGATCGAGGTGACCGCGGCGCGCTCGCCGGACCAATCCTTCGATAGTATTCCCGGCCCGTTCGGGGCGCATAACTGGCACCCGATGTCTTACAACCCGCAAACCGGCCTCGTCTATCTGCCGGCACAAGGCGTGCCGCTGAACCTCACCGGCGAGAAGGCGCTGGCGCAGAATGCGCCCGCCCCCTTCAAATTCGGCGCCACTACGGGATGGAACGTCGGCTTTACGCTCAACGCCGTTCCGCCGAAAAACCCGGCCTTCGGGCGGCTGATCGCGTGGGATCCAGTGAAGCAGAAGGAAGCCTGGCATCAGGAATATGTCGCGCCTTGGAACGGCGGCACGCTCACGACTGCCGGCAATCTCGTGTTCCAGGGTACGGCCGACGCGCGCTTCATCGCCTATAACGCCACATCGGGCGAGAAGCTCTGGGAGACCCCGACCGGCACCGGCGCGGTCGCCGCGGCCGCGACCTATCTGATCGACGGCGTACAATATGTATCGATCGCGGTCGGCTGGGGCGGCGTATTCGGCATCACACAGCACGTCGCCGACAAGGAAGGACCAGGCACGGTTTATACGTTTGCCGTTGGTGGAAAAGCGCCGCTGCCGGAATTCACCAAATACCAGCTCGGCAATCTGCTCTCGGGCGTCAAATACGATCCTAATGACGTTCCCGACGGCACCGCGCTTTATGTCGAGGCCTGCGCCACCTGCCATGGCGTGCCTGGCGTCGACAAGGGCGGCAACGTCAAGAACCTCGGTTATACGACGACGGAAAACATCACTAACCTGAAGGACATGGTCTTCAAGGGTCCCTACACGGATAAGGGCATGCCGGACTTCACCGGCAAGCTGACCGATGCCGATGTCGTCAAGATCCAGGCCTTCATCCAGGGAACAGCGGACGCCGTGCGTCCAAAGCCCGCGGATGCCACGACCCAAGGCGCAAACACCGCGCCACAGAAGTAGCGTTAAAGTGAAGGAGATGCGCGCGAGCTCGTCGCGCGCATCTCGCAATTTGGGCTCATCGATTCACCCCGCCGAAACAGTTTTCAGTCCATGGTCCTTTCGGCTGTAACGAGGATCTCCTGGGATCATGGCTTTCGATCAATCGGCCCTCGAGTTGCGAGGGTTAACAAAGCGTTTTGACCGTCCGGCCGTCGATGCGCTCGATCTCACCGTTCGTTGCGGCGAATTCTATGCCCTGCTCGGCCCGAACGGGGCCGGCAAGACGACGACGCTGCGCATGGTGGGCGGCCTGTTGCGGCCCGATGCCGGCTCCATCTCGATCATGGGCATCGATGCGCTCAACGATCCCGTCGCGGCCAAGCAAGTCACGGCGTGGGTATCGGATGAGCCGATGATCTACGACAAGCTGACGCCGCTCGAATATCTCGAATTCGTCGCAGGGCTGTGGGGCGTCGATCCGTCCGTGGCCGAACGCTCGGCGCACGAGCTGCTCGTCTCGCTCGGGCTCGAAGCAAATATGCATGAACGCTGCGAGGGATTTTCCAAAGGCATGCGCCAGAAGGTCGCGCTGGCGGGCGCGCTGGTTCACGATCCGCGGCTGATTATTCTCGACGAGCCGCTGACCGGCCTCGATGCCGTGTCCGCCCGCCACGTCAAGGGATTGCTCGGCGAGCGCGTGCGCAACGGCTGCACGGTCATCATGACCACGCATATTCTGGAAGTAGCCGAGCGTATGGCAGATCGCATCGGCGTGATCTCTTCGGGGCGGCTTGTCGCCGAAGGCACATTGGCTGAGCTTCGGCAGCAAAACGGCAGAGGCGACACCAGCCTCGAAGACGTATTCATCGCGCTTGTCGACAGCGAAGCAGCCGCGGCATGACGACGGCCGCCTTAAGCTGGTTTGCCCGGCACGAAATCCGGCTGGCCTGGCGGGAATGGCTGGCGATCATGACCGGCGGACGGCGCGGCCGCCGCGGTGCGTTGGTCATCGGCCTGCTGGTATTTGGGGCGCTGTTGCACGTGCCGGCCTACGCCGTGATCGGTAAGTACGCGACGCTGGAATCGCCCCTCGTCAAGTCGGGACTGATCGTCATTACGGCGACCATCTTCCTGGCCTGGGCCTTGATGCTGTCGCAGGCCATTGAATCCGTGACGCGGGTCTTCTACGCCCGGGCCGATCTCGATCTCATCATGTCTTCGCCGGCGGCGATTACCCAGGTCTTTTCGATACGGCTCGCCGCTATCGCGCTTTCGATCACCGCGATGGCGACGTTGCTCGCAACACCCTTCATCGATGTTCTGGTCTTCGGTGGTGGCCCGCGCTGGCTCGCGGTCTATGGCCTGGTCATCGCCATCGGCCTTTCCGCGGCCGCCGTCGCCGTCGCCGTGACCATCCTGCTGTTTCGGATGATCGGCCCACGCCGAACCCGGCTGGTCGCCCAGATCGTCGCCGCCGTGATCGGCGCCGGCTTCGTCATCGCGCTCCAGATCGCCGCGATCCTGTCTTACGGCACGCTATCGCGCTTTGCGATCCTCACCTCGGACGCTGCGGCGGGATTTGCCCCCGACCCCGACAGCGTGGTGTGGTGGCCCGCACGCGCGGCGCTGGGCGATGGTGAAGCGCTGTTATTGTTGCTGGCGAGCGGTCTCTTGCTGCTCGGCGCCGTGATGGTGACCTTTTCGGCCGGGTTTGCGGACACGGCCGTCCGGGCCTCGACAGGCACTGTCTCCGCCCGCCGCAGTTCACGCTCGCGAGCGTTCCGGCCGGGATCGCGGCAACAGGCGCTGCGGCGGAAAGAACTCTTGCTGCTGCGCCGCGACCCCTGGCTGGTGTCGCAAAGCCTGATGCAACTGCTTTATCTCGTGCCGCCCGCCGTTCTCTTGTGGCGAAGCTTCAGCGACAGTTCAGTCGCCATCTTCCTGATTACACCCGTGATCGTGATGGCGGCGGGGCAACTCGCCGGCGGTCTCGGATGGCTCACGATCTCCGGCGAGGACGCCCCCGATCTCGTGACCGCCTCACCAATCTCCCCCTCGCGGCTGATCCGCGCAAAGATCGAGGTGGTGCTGCTGGTAATCGGCGTCTTGTTCGCGCCGCTAGTGATGGCGCTGGTGTTTGCCTCGCCGCAACAGGCCGCCGTCACCGCGGTGGGCATCGTCGTTGCAGCCGCCTCCGCCACCGCGATCCAGCTCTGGTTCCGCGTTCAGGCCCGCCGTAGCCAGTTCCGTCGCCGACAGACCTCATCGCGGATTGCAACTTTCGCAGAAGCCTTTTCGTCGATCGGTTGGGCTGCGACCACGGCGCTGGTGCTTTCGCTGCCCGGGGCCGCATTGATCACGGGACTGATGACCGTCGCCATCCTGGCAGCGACCTGGAAATTCAGCCCGCGGCCGGATTAAAGCGTTTTCAAGCGAAACATGCCCTCGGACTTGATCCGGGGGTGGGCACCGGTTCGCATAGCAATCAAGTTTACGCAGATTGCGCAGACTTATCTGCGGTAGAAGACGCGTCGAAACAAAAATAAGAGCACGGCTCTCACCCTAGCAAAATACGGCTCCGCCGCTCTTACGTCTTGATCAGCTCCATCACCGCCACCGCAAAGGCTTCCGGCTCCTCTTGCGGCAGGTTATGGCCCGCACGCGGGATAACGCGATGGGCGAGGCGACGACTGAATTTCACCGCATAGGCCGTGCCATCGGTTGCAGGATTAACGCCGTCCGCGTTACCGTCGAGCGTGATGGCGGGGGCCGCGATCACCGGCTGCGTTGCCAGGCGTCGCTCCAGCTCCGCATAACGCGGATCGCCATCGGCCAGGCCGTAGCGATGGCGATAGCTGTGAATCACGACATCGACATAGTCGGGATTATCGAAGGCCCGTGCGGTCCGCTCGAAGGTCGCCTCGTCGAAGTGCCAGTTCGGCGACCACTGCTGCCATAATATCTTCGCGATCTCGCGCCGGTTGGCGGCGAGGCCCGCCCGACCGCGCTCGATCTGGAAATAGTATTGATACCAATAGGCGACTTCCCGCGGCACCTTCGCAGGAACCATCGCGTGCGCAATGTCCTGGACCAGGTAGCCGTTCACGCTCACCAGGCCCGCGCAGCGATCCGGCCATAGCGCAGCACCAACGCAGGCGGCACGACCGCCCCAATCGTAGCCGGCAAAGACCGCGCGCTTGATCCCGAGCGCATCGATCAGCGCGATTAGGTCGGCACCGACAGCGGCCTGTTCACCCGAGCGCGGCGTTTTGGAATCGAGAAAACGGGTCGGGCCGTAGCCGCGCAGATAAGGCACGACGACACGGCAGCCTTTGGCGGCCAATAGCGGGGCGACATCCACATAGGAGTGAATGTCATAGGGAAAGCCGTGCAAAAGCACGACGGCCGGGCCATCGGCGGGCCCTTCCTCATAATAGGCAATATCGAGGACGCCGGCCTCGACTGAACGAAGCGGCTCCAGACGGCGCGATGAAGCCGCGCGCGAAGGCGTCGCGGTTTGCCCTGCCCCGTTATCGGCCGCAGTTGCCTGAGCGAATTCCATCGCAAAACCTCCGGTTAGGGCCGCACCGAACGCAAGGACGTGCCGGCGATCGACAGATTCTGACATCATGGCACCCTGGATATCACAGCACCCGGATCGACAATCCGAACGCGCGGCGATCCGATAAAGTCTAACCAGAAAGCCGGAAGACAGTCATTCAAATCGTCGCACCATGACATGCGGCGTCAGCCCAGACATGCGCGATCGCCATCGTGACGGCGCAGAAATTCGGCGATAGAGTGGGACTTCGCGAAAAAGTGCCGGTTGCATGACCCTCATGTTGCGAGTTGCCGCCCTCGTCCTTGGTCTTGCGGGCCTTTCGGTCTCGATGGCCGCCGCGCAGGACACTCCACGAGGCAGCGAATGCCTCGCGATGGCGGAAGCGCCGCCTCGCGCCACGCCGGTGTCGCTGCGCCGACTGTCGGCGAAAGCCGACGACGTCACGATCACCTATGCGGGCCATTCGACCTATTACATCGACACGCCCGGCGGCGTGCGGATCGCGACCGATTTCAGCGGCGTCTACACCAGCGGCCGTCTGCCCGACGTCGTCACCATGAACCGGGCGCACAGCACGCACTACACTTTATTTCCTGACCCGCGCATTCCTCACGTCCTGCACGGCTGGAACGACGACGGCAGTCCGGCCCGGATCAACGAGCGCATCGGTGATGTTCTCATTCGCAACGTGACCACCGACATCCGCCGTTATTTCATGGACGACTCCAGCGGGGAGATGATCAAGGATGGCAATTCCATCTTTATCTTCGAGGTCGCCGGCCTTTGCATTGGCCATCTCGGCCACCTGCATCACAAGCTTGACGACAGCCATTTCGCGGCGATCGGACGGCTCGATATCCTGATGGTGCCGATCGACGGCGCCTATACGATGTCGCTGGACGGCGTCTCCGAGATCACGCGGCGCGTGCGCGCCTCGGTGGTGTTGCCCATGCATCGCTTCGCCACCCCGCTCGACGAGTTCATGCGCAAGATCGGCCAGCAATTCGCGATCGACGAGCGGACCGAACGCAGCCTGACGATATCGCGGGATTCCTTGCCTGCGGCGCCAACTGTCATCATTCTGCGCGGCGTCTAGTGCCCACTTTTCGAAGTTCGTGCCCCATCGCAACACCCACTTTTACGAACTTCGAAAAGTCATGGGCACTAGCGAACTTACTATTTTAGTGCCGCTTTCATTTGAAGTTCCTGAACCGAATTCGCCGCTTGGGTGCAGGAATTTCAAATAGGCGGCACTAGTCTTCGCGGCATCCAGCCTGATCAATAAAATACCGGGGAAGGATTTTCGTGGTCACCAGCACATTGCCATCTGCCAAGACCGGCCTCTATGCCGACCCACGGCCGGACTGGCTTGCCTTGCACGAAGAGCAAGTGCTCGATCCGGCCCGGCCCATCGTCGATCCTCATCATCATTTGTGGGATCGCGGTGGCCAGCGCTACCTTCTCGACGAACTCACCTCCGATATCGCTTCGGGCCACAACGTTATCGCAACCGTCTATGTCGAAGCGCGCTCGATGTACCGTGCGAACGGACCGGAAGCGTTTCGTCCCGTAGGCGAGGTTGAATTCGCCAATGGCGCAGCCGCGATGAGCGCGAGCGGCGGCTATGGTCCTGCCGCCGTCTGCGCCGGCATTATCGGCCACGTCAATCTTCTGTCGGGGGACGGCGCCCGTGCGGTGTTGGAGGCAGAAATATCGGCGGGCCAGGGCCGCTTACGCGGCATCCGGCATTCGTCGGCCTGGGACACAGACCCCAGCGTCGCCCATATGTATGCGACGCGGCCGAAGGGCCTGTTGCTCGATCCGACATTTCGCAAAGGCTTTAGCTGTCTGGCTCCGCTCGGCCTGAGCTTCGATGCCTGGCTGTTTCATCCGCAGATAAGCGAACTCGCCGATCTCGCTTGCGCCTTTCCGGACACACGCATCGTGCTCGACCATTGTGGTGGCCCGGCCGGTACCGGCCAATATGCCGGACGGCGCGAGGAAATTTTTACGACCTGGAAAACCTCAATTCACGAGATCGCCAAATGTCCGAATGTCTCCGTGAAGCTCGGCGGTCTGGCGATGTGTCTGCTGGGCTATGACTTTCACGAGCGTCCGCTGCCGCCGTCCTCGGAAGAGCTCGCTACGGCGTGGCGGCCTTATATCGAGACCTGCATTGAGGCGTTCGGCGTCCAACGCGCGATGTTCGAGAGCAATTTTCCGCCCGATAAAGGCCAGTGCAGCTATCAGGTGATTTTCAACGCGTTTAAACGCATCACGGCTTCCATGAGCGAGACGGAGAAGGACGCGCTGTTTTCGAAGACGGCGATGAAGGTCTATCGGCTGGAGAACTAGTGGTCCGATTCTTACATTCGCATCCCGGTGAGGCATGCGCTTTTGCAAATGTTAGAATCAAAGGACCACTAGTAGGACATGCGTTTCTAGTGGCGTTTTGGATTTGACATTCGCATGGCGAATGCGCGGCCGGAGGTAGCGAATGTCAAATCCACTCCACTAGCCTGACTTTCTCAGGTCGAGGCGAGGCCCGGCGCCGCGCGTTTCTCCGACAGGAACACCACGCGCTTGATCTTGTTGAACGCCCGCGCCACGAAGGCCAGCACCATCGGCTGCGTGGTCCGGCAGAAGGCGAGCTTGCGAACGCGGCCCTCGACATACCACCGCGCATGCGCGCCGTTCCGGAAGAAGATCACGTCGCCCGGACCGTAGCGGGTCGGGCGCAGCGTGTCGCTTTCAAGCACGATCGATCCCTCAAGAATCAGGATGGTTTCGTCGAAATCGTAATACCAGTTGAACCGACCTTCGCTGCACTCCCAGACGATGGTGGTGGCGAGGCCATCGGCGCTCTTCGACAGCACGCAGGATTGCGCAACCGGATTGCCTTCGATGATCCAGGACGGCTCGATCGGCCTTAGCTCAAGGTTGACAACGAGATTGGTTGTTTCGATCAATGCCACCTCTCGCCCCTCAAATTTTCCGAAACGCCTGCTTAAAATTGCGATTAGTTTCCGCCCGATAACGTTTGCGAGCAAAAACTAATAACAATCGTTTAAGCTTTCCTTACGGCCCAGGACTCCACAGGCCGGTGGGGCCACGGTGCATGGCATGCATTGCCATGATCCGGCTGGCGCAGCGAGGATCAGGCCCACTCGCCCTTCCGGAATACCGGCACGCGGCGGCCGTCGGCATAAAGACCGTCGATATCGATCTGGCCCGAGCCGATCATCCAGTCGATGTGGATCAGGCTCGAGTTGCCGCCTTGCGCTGAGATCTGCTCCGGCGTCAGTTTCGTACCGTCGACAAAGCACTTCGAATAACATTGGCCGAGCGCAATGTGGCAGGCGGCGTTCTCGTCAAACAGCGTATTGAAGAACAACAACCCGCTGTGCGAGATCGGCGACGAATGCGGCACCAGCGCTACTTCGCCGAGACGACGGGCGCCTTCATCGGTATCGAGGACTTTATTGAGAACTTCCTCGCCACGCGTCGCCTTGGCCTCGACAATGCGGCCTTCCTCGAAGCGAACCGCAATGCCTTCGATCAGCGAGCCCTGATAGGACAGCGGCTTGGTGCTGACGACGTAACCGTCGACCCGCTTGGCATGCGGCGTGGTGAAGACTTCTTCGGTTGGAATATTCGCATTGCAAGTAATGCCGTTCTTTGCCGTGGAACCGCCGCCCTGCCATTCATGTCCGTCGGCAAGACCGACCGTGAGGTCGGTGCCGGGTCCGGAAAAGTGCAGTGCGCCGAATCGCTGTCCGTTCAGCCACTCCCGTCGGCCGCGCAATATCTCGTTGTGAGCCTGCCAAGCCGCGACGGCGTCATCCCTGTCGACCCGGGAAGCGGCAAAAATGGCGTCCGCAAGCTTTGTGACCGCGGCATCTTCTTCGTCCTGGGGAAACACGAGTTTCGCCCATGATGGCGACGGATAGGCAATGATGTTCCAGTTGATATCGAAATTGACGATCCGCTCGAGCGCCGGTTTGTATGCAATGGAGTTGGCCTTGCTGGCGCGCGCAACCTTTGTCGGGTCCTCGCCCGAAAGCAGCATCGGGTTGTCGGCAACGATGGCAAGCCGCGCCGTATTAGCGGCAAATGCCTTCGCCATTCCCTCATAGAGCCAATCGGCCGCCTGGTCGAAACCCTCGTCGTGCCCAAATCGATAACGCAGCAAGGTGATGGCTTCGTCCGACAGGATCGGGGTCACGAGACCCGCACCGGCCTTGTAGGCATGCTCGGCGACCTTACGGACCAAAGGCAACGCGACGGTCGGCGCCGTCACGAGGAGATTCTGCCCCCGTTCAAGCCGCAACCCGACCTTGATGGCGACCTCCGCGAGGCGATCGAGTTTCACGGGATCGATGGGTGAAGGATTACGTTCAGAAGCGCTCATGAATGAATGACCTGTCATTGACCACAGGCCGATTATATCCATTTTTGCGCGCAGCGTGAGGGATCAAGCGCTATTGATCACGGCAACGTGGGCAGAGATTGAACCCGATATCAGCGCGAAATTTCTTCCAAGCGTAAATTTCGTGTTTCAATCATGCGGGTTGCGGCAATCAGTCCCACGATGGCTACGATGGCGAACATTAAAAAGACCGCATCGACACCGCCGCCTTTACCCAGCATGAAGCCGATCAGCGCGGGGCCGATCGCGGAGGCTACCCGAAGCCAGGAGGTCGCAACCCCCGTCCCTACCGCGCGCATCCGCGTCGGATAGATTTCCGGCGTGTAGAGATAGACCACGGCCGCGATCGATCCGATCAGCCCATAGCTGATCGTGCTCAGAACGATGAACCACGAGACGTCTTGCGCGCCGCCAAGCCCTAAGATACCGAGCGTCACCGCGCCAAGACCAAAGGCCCCCATCATCCAGTATTTGCGGCCGGTGCGGTCGATCACGAGCGCGCAGATCAGCACCAGACACACCTGAGCGACGTTGGTCAGCGAGGCGGCGCGCAGCGCCTGCGGCAGGGCGAGATGATAGACCGTGGTGTAAAGCGTCGGCATCCAGTTGTTGAGGCCGTTGGCGACCAGAAACGCCGAAGCCCACAGAACCCAGGCAATCAGCGTGCGCGCACGATAGGCGGGCGACAGCAGTTCGCTCCACTTGCCGCGCGATCGCGCCGGCACCTCGACCTGTGCCGGTAATACCGCAGCCGGCAACGCCACATCGACGGCGCCGGACTTGTCAGATGCCGCCTCTAACCGCCTGACAACGGCCTCGGCCGCGGCAAGCCGGCCCTTCCCGATCAGCCAGCGCGGCGATTCCGGCAGCCGCAACAACATCACCGCAATGACGAGGCCGGGAATGCCGCCGATCAGGAACATGATCTGCCACCCCATCAACGGCACCAGCCACGCGCCGACCTGGCCGGTCACCATCAGTCCGATCGGAAAGATCATCTCATAGAGCAGGAAAAACCGGCCGCGGCCGCGGGCTCTGGAAAGCTCGCTGATATAGGTCGCGGCAACCGGCATTTCCCCGCCGACGCCGATGCCTTGAATTAAGCGGAGAACCAGCAGAATGTTGAAACTCCAGGCCGCGGCACAGGCCAGACTCATGACCGCGTAGATGGCCGTGGCGGCGGCAGCGCAGGGAATGCGGCCGTAGCGTTCAGCGCCCCAACTGAACGCGAGCGCGCCTATGATCTGGCCGACATAGCTTGCGCCAATCAGAATGCCGATTTCCGGGGGCGTGATGTGCCAGAGCGGCACCAGGATCGGAAGAACAAAGGCGATCGAGAGCGCGTTGAAGGCGTCAAAGAAAGTCGCGCTTCCCATCACGATCCGCGCAACGACGAACCAGCGCGATGTCGGCACCTGTTCCATCCGCGCGATCAGATCGGCAGCGACTTGCTCGGCGTCGAAAGCCGGCGAGGGTGATGAGACGCCGGAAGCCTCGGGCCGCGACGTGGCGCTGACAACTGACAAGGCTTCCTCCGCTGTCTTATTTTTCGGGCCGCTTCGAGCGGCCCATTATTCAGAGTCTAATCAGATACCGGGAGCCCGCGCGACCAACTCCAGAATTTTTTCGGCAATCACCGCCGGGCACTCGATCGGCGTCAAATGGCGGACATTCGGCAACACCGAAAGCGTGGCGCCCGGTACCGCCTTTTGGATTTGCTCGGACATCGCCACCGGTGCGGCGTAATCTTCTTCGCCGACGATCACACTCATCGGCATTCGTATCGACGCCTGATAGTGCCTGAGATCGGCATCGCCGAGCATCTCGCAGGTCGAGCGATAGCAATCGACATCATTGGCGAGGAACACGTCCATATGCGCGCGGACGATTTCCGAATGCGCGTCGCGAAACCCGTCGCTGACCCAGCGTGTGGCCTGAAACGCCGACAACGCCGCAAGCCCCTTGGTCACCGCGGTCGCAGCACGCTCGCGCCAGTCTTTTGGCGCTGACGGACCGTACCAGGCCGTGCTGTCGATCACCGCAAGCGCCCTGGCCCTGTCGGGATAGACGCCCGCAAAGGCCTGCGCGACGCATCCGCCCATCGAGCAACCGGCGATCACCGCACGTGGCCAATTCACATGATCGAGCAGGCTGGCAAGGTCGCTGGCAAAGAGCTCAGCCGTGTAGGTCATCTTGACCTTGGCGGATTGGCCGTGACCGCGACAATCATAGGTCAGGACATCCGCATGAGGGGTCAACAGCGGCACCACGCCATTCCAAAAGCTGCGGTCGAGCGCCAGCGAATGGATCAACGCGATACGCGAGCGCGCAGGCGCGCCATCGCGCAGCGGCGCCGCGTAGAGCGTGTAGGCGATCGAAGCACCGTCCGGCGCGATGGCGCTTGCCGTCGACGAACTCACGGCGTCGTTCATGCCGCGGCCGATTTTGACGAGCCTGGCGTCGGCGCCGGTTCATCGAGCGAGATGTTCCAGGCATCGTAGCCGTAGAGCCAGCTTGGATCGTCATTGCCGCCGCTCATCCAGGTGTTGGCGCTCGAGATCTCCTGAATTTTCGACGTGCGCGGCTTGCGGTGGGCCTCAAAGCGCCTGAATTCCGCTTCGATGCCGTCGACGGACACACCCTTCAGACAACGCGCCAGCACCGCCGCATCCTCGATCGAGGTCGCCGCACCTTGCGCCATATAAGGTGTCATCGGGTGACAGGCGTCGCCGATCAGGACCACCCTGCCCTGGCTCCAGGTCGGCAGCGGATCGCGCTCCAGGATCGCCCATTTGTGGCAATCGGGGCAGGCATCGAGCACCATCCGCACTTCCTGATGAAAGCCCGCATAGGCCTTGCGCAACTCCAGTACATCACCTTTCGCCGACCAGGATTCCTTGGTCATCCAGTCGGCCGGCTCCGGCACACTGGTGACGAAGTAAAGCTGGCTGCGGTCCTTGGTCGTGTAATAGATCACGATGTGGCGGTCCTCGCCCCACCATTTGACGCGTGAGCGCGAGATTTCCTGCCGCAAAAGATTCGAGTTGAACACCGCTCGGTAAGCAATGCGCCCGCGATGGATCGGCTTGTCGGGCCCGATGATGATATCGCGCACGACCGAATGAACCCCGTCGGCGCCGATCACGGCATCGGCCGTGGCCGTCGTCCCGTCGGCAAAGAACAGCGTCACCGGGCCGCCGTTCTGCTCCAGCCGAACCAGCTTCTTGTTCAGATGGACGATCTCAGCGGGAATGATCGAGGTCAGCGCCTCATGCAGGTCGGCGCGGTGCATGCACAGGAATGGCGCACCGTAAAGGTCTTCCGGCATCGGCAATTCGCGCTTGAGTTCGCCCGTGTCGCCAACGCGATTAAGATGAGAGAAAGGCGCAAAGGCGCGTTGGCGCAGACGGTCCTCAACGCCGATGCCGCGCAGGACCTTCATCGAGTTCGGCAGCATCTGGATGCCGGCGCCGATCCGCCCGAACTGATGCGCCTGTTCGTAGACTGCAACGTCAAGGCCCGCCTGCCGAAGCGTGCCGGCGGCCGCCATGCCGCCCATTCCGGCGCCGATGATTGCAATTTTGGGTGAGGTCATGCCTTCTGCCGCTCCTTGGATCTTGAAGGTCCCTTGTCCTTCGCGGTCTTGGGCGCCGCCCTTGTCGGCAACGCCGTTATGATCTCTCCATATATGGCCTCGTATCCCGGATCAATCCGGCCGCAATGCGAGCGCCTATGCGGCAAAGGCCGAACTCGTTCAGGAACGGCCTGCGCCCTCAAAGCTGCTGCCACAAATGCAACAACCGCCCAGAAGGGCGGTTGCGCAATCCGTGATCGGCGCCGGGTGATTGGCTGTAAATGCTGCGAAGCTGGCCGCGTTACTTCGACGCGACGGTTGCAATGCGCGGCCACTCGTCCATCTGGACACGGGCAACGAGCTTGTAGCCACCATCGGCGGGACGGAAGATCGATGTCTCACCTTCCTTGACATCGAACCAATCCTTGCCGAGCGCGGCAACGATATTGGGCTGATGGGTGACGAGGATCGTATTGGAGTGATCCTTCGGCGCCACGGCGAGCATCTTGCGGAAGGCCGCGGCGCGCCGGTTGTTCTCGTTCGGCGAAACGATCAGCCCACCCTCGGTCAAGTCGATCGTCTTCTCGATGTCCGGGAAGCCGGCGATGACGGCCGTCTCGTAAGCGCGGTTATATTTGCTGGTGTACACCTTACCGATGGGAACGCCGGCCTGACGCACCGCATCACCGAATGCCTTCGCCAACGCCTTACCCTTGTCGTTCAAGTTACGCTGAGCGGCGATGTTGTCGAAGTTGAGCGGATCGGTGTCCGCCTTGTCCGGGTCCGTTGCACCATGACGAACAACAAGGACGAGACCGCCGGCGCGCAAGGCCTGCGCGATATCCTTGTCGTCGGCGCGAGCGGCCGGCGTGGCCGTCGCGAACGCCGCAAAGAGACTGATCGAAGCCACAAGTCCGGTAATCGATTTCGATATGGTAAACATCATTTAAACTCCGTTGCGATCCAGCCCGCCCATCTACAAGACTTACGAAGCATCGATTTTATTCCGCGTCGTCCCCGGCCAGAGCCGGCGTCAATTTCGCGCGCGCCAGCATTCGCGGCAACATCCGCTGCAGCACGCCATCACGCAGCACCAGGCGATGGAACAACGCCGCACCAGCATGAAGGCCGATGAGGATCATCAACGCCTTGGCGCCGATCTCATGGGCCTCCACGAACAAGCTACGCATCGCCGGATTTGGCTCCATTAACGCCGGCACTTGCCAGACAAATAAATCGAAAGATTGACCGCGCAAAACAACTCTTGCCAACCCTGTGATTGGCATCGCCAGCAGCAGAATGTAGAGGCCATATTCATTGGCCTTTGCAATGGTTTGTTGAAGTTTCGGCATTCTCGGCGGAAATGGCGGCAGATAGGCGAAATAATGCCGCCAAAAAAGCCGTGCCACGACGGCGACCAAGGTCGACACCCCCGTGGCCCGGTGTATTGATAGAAATGCCAAGCCGAGGCTGCTCTCGTCGCCAGCGGCTTCGAGCGACCAGATGCTTACAAACTGCGCAAGGATCAAGAATGCCGTCAACCAGTGAAGAATAATGCTGGTCCGGTCGAAGCGATCATCTTCGCGCGATATTGCGACGACGGCCACTTCCGTTGATTCTGAATTTTTCGTCATGTGATCTGCTCCGTATCTTGTTGTCAGGCATCATTCGATGCGGAGAAGACTGGAGCGATCGCTACTTTATTCCTGCGCTTTTTGCTTAACGATGCATCTGATTGACGATCGGGGTAAGCAGATGCCGATACCCGCTTCCGATCACAACATGATGATCTCGCTGCGGCGGCGTTCGGCCGCCTTCGCTACGGCTTCCGTTCTCGTGCGCGCACCGAGTTTTCGAAACAGCGATTCAACATGAAATTTTACCGTGTGCAGCGAGATCTCCAACCGGCGCGCGATCGCCTTGTTGGTCATACCCTCGGCTAGCGCCGCAAGTACTTCGAGTTCGCGCGGCGTCAGCAGGGCATGGCCTTCGCTTTCGCGCGTCGCGCCAAAGCCGTTTTCACGCACGGGCGCACGAACGATGAGGCCGGCGGCGACTGCGCGGATGGCCGCATCGATCTGGCGCGGGTCAGCCTCGCGCGGCAAGGCACCACGCAGACGATCGTCCGCGATGCCAAGCCCAATGACGTTACGGACTTCTTCCGTCGGACGGCTGCCGTCGGCCAGCACGATGTCGGCTTCGTCTTGTAGGCCGACAACGATGTGGCCGGCCTCGGCGACAACCTTGCAAAGCGCGGTGCGGCGAAGCGAATCGGCGGCATGGACCGCGACCCGCAACCGGCTGGCAACGACGATATCGCTGGCCACTTCGCTCACGCAGCCCGCCGTTCTGCAATGGTCGTCTGGACCGTGATGACGGCACCGCCGCGGATCAGGCGGACGTCCGCCTTGCGTCCGATGCTGTCACCGCCGAAATAGCGTGCAATCTTTCGAACCCGGTGCGCCGAGATGCCATCGACGCTCAGGATAATGTCGCCGGCCACGATGCCAGCTTGCGCTGCCGGGCCACCCTCCACGACCGACATCACCATCATCCCGCCAGTTTGATCGGCGTTCTCGCGCAACGCATCGGGGACCGCGACGGCCTGCAGCGCGACGCCGAGCCAGCCGCGCGCGACGTGGCCATCCTTGATGAGTTGCGGCACCACGCGCGTGAGCGTCGCGTGAGGGATGACGATGACGTGACCGCGCGGCCCGAAGGTCGACATGCCCAGGCAACCGCCGGCTGCATCAAACACAGGTCCGCCCTCTTCGCGATGAGCAAGCCCGATATCGAGGACGATGCGCCGGTCGATCAGGCCGCCGCGGCGGGAATGCCACTCTCCGCCGACCAGATTGACCGTGCCCAATCGTACGCTCGCGCCACCCTCACCATCGGCGCCGATCGCTAAAGCGAGCGCGCCGATATGAGCTTCGGCCGCGGCAAAAGCCGGCGCAGGAATCGAATCTGTGGTTTTCAGAATTGCGATGTTGGTTGAGGCATCACGACCGGCGAACTGTGCGGCCACGGTCGAGCCGCCCGGCGCGACCAGTTCGAATTCGTCCCCGCGCGGCAGCGCCTGTTCGGAGACGACGACAACGCCCGATTGCCAGACCAATCCGGTCAGATGCCGCCCCTCGCCGAGGCGAACCGCAACGACGACATTTTTGGCGGCTTCTGCGCGCGCCGATATCGCATTCGATAACTGGCTGAGTACGTCTGATGAAAAAGACATGAGTTACTCCTATCGGTGAAGATAGGAACTAAACTGCGGAATGCAGTGCCCTCAGACTATCGGCCGGACGGCCGGGTTGGTCCCGGCCGTTTGACCGGGCGGCCAGCCCGGAAGGTGCTTCCCCCCTTTGCGCGTCTAGACGGCGGCGGCGACCGCGTGGACACGGTCGCCGTCTCGCCCCTTGCGCGTTCAGGAGCCGTTGGTCCTGCGTACCGCCTTCGGCGCTTCGTCCTTCAGTTTCGCCAGCGAGTCCGGCATCATTTGGCCGAACATCGAACTCAACATCGCCGTTGGGATCAGTCCGGCGCCGTTGCTCTCCTGACCTTGCCCGCCGGACATCAGAAACTGCGGCACCAAAGGCTGATTGATCTTGGTCAGCGCCTCAGCGAACTTTGCGAAGTTCTGCTCGGCCAACCGGAACTCCGGGCCGCCATAGGCATCGACCGACAGCTTGGTGGCCTGAGCCGTGGCAGCGCCAACCGCCAGCACCCGATCGGCCTCGCCCTGGCCTTCGAGCCGCGACTGCTCGCCGACGGCTGCCGCCGTCACCTTGCGGGTCTCGGCATCCTTCTGGGCCCGGGCGAGCGCGGCCGCGCCTTCGTTTTCGTTGACCTTGACCTGAATGAGCGACTGCGTCAGCGCCGACTGCGCCGCAGCCGTCGCCTTGGCTTCGTTCAGCGTGCGCTCCTGGATCGCGGCCCGTTCCTGCTCCTGATAGGTCTCGACCTGCTCGCGGGCGATCTGGCGCGATCGCAACTGAATTAGGATGTTCTCGATCGTATGATCGCCGGCCGGCGCCCGCGGCGTGCCGATCAGGACCTCCTGGAGATCGAGCGAATAGGCCTCGAACTTTGCCTTCATCTCGGCAGCCGACTCCTCCTGGATCGAAGCACGGTTTTGCAGCAATTCGATCAGCGTCATCTTCTGCGCGATGTTCTTGAAGAACGCGCTGACCATCGGATCGAGCGTCTGCTCGACGAGCTTCTTCACGTCGCCGAAACGCTGGATGATCATCGGCGCTTTCTTGTAGTCGATATGCATCACCACCGAGAGCGGCAGCGTCGGCTCGAACGCGTCCTTCGTGATCAGCGATATCTCCGACAGATTCTCATCCAGCTTCATCGCGCCGACTTCGCCGCGCACCCATTTCAGGATGAAGTTGACGGTCGGAATGATCTCGATTTTGCCGGCATAGGTATTGAACGCGTACTTGCCCGGCAACAACGGGTCTTTCCAGACGCCGCGACTGCCGTTCAGCACCAACTCGCCATGGCGATATTGTTCACCGGAGACGTCGTCGGTCCTCGGCCCCGTATAGAAAATGACCACGCCGACATTACCGACCGGAATCACCGTCTTCGGCACTGCCTCGACCGTCGCAAACAGCCGGTTGATGTACCAGGTGCCTTCGACGATGATCTGCAACTGACGGCCACGATAGCCGCCCGCGTTCGGGAATTTTTCCGGCTCCTGAAAGTTGTTGTGAAAGGTGCGCGCGTCGCGCAAATCGATCCCGAGCTCAGGCGCGATGATTTCGCCCGGAGGCAGTGACGGACCGTCGTGCACCGTCACGATGCCGACGAGGTCCTGATCCGCCGCCAGGATCACCGGCGTGAAGCCCCACCGCTCGCTGATGGTCAGCTGCATGCCGTCGAGAACGGCGCGCTCCTGCGGGCTGAGTGCATGCCCGTAGACGCGCTCGTCCGTGATGATCGCGAATTGAGTGGTGTTGATCGCGTAGGTGCCTTCGCGAAGGATTTTCCGCTGCGGGCCTTTTTGGCCGCCCGCGAGCAGAAATTTCCGTGCGTCCTGGAAGTCCGACTTCTCTTCCGTGTCGTTGGCGCCAAGCACCTGCGATGCGCCAAGCGCCGCACCGTCGCGCGCGAACACGTAGGCGATCTTGCCCTGCCCGACCGTGACCAGATCCGACTTGTGGATCCGGTACATGAACGGGACGAACACGTGAAGACCACCGCGCAGCACTTCTGGCTCGTAGCCGGCTTCGCCATTCAAGGCGATGAATCCGTCTTTGATCGACCCTCTAGTCGACCACAGCTTCTCGACGATGCCGACCTGGTTGTTCGGTATGTAGCGAAAGATGTTGGCAATGCGCAGCAGAATGAGAAAGGCGATGACGGTGCCAGCCCAGAGCGCGGGGTGGGTCCAGCCGTTAATCAGACTATTGACGTCCATGTGACATCTCCGATGCCTGCAATCGATCCGTCCAATGGATCATTTTGCGACAGCCAAAGATTGCAGGGGTGCAGATGTGGCTGCGGCCAATTGGTCGCGCAAGGCGCGAACAATGTTCGCGACGGAATAATCAATATTGCGTCACGGAATGGCGGGCGAGGCGTTAAACAATCGGAATCATTGGAATCGATGACAAATCAATGACACCCGCGAAACCCTTCACGGTAGCGCGCTGCCGTCTTCTCGACCGAGTTGCAACTGAGTTGCAACTCGATGACCTGTTCTGCCGCCAGAAGCAGAACTGGCAACGATCATCGAGCACATCGGCAGCCGGCATAGAGGCCGACATCATTCGGTGCGCTCATGCGACATGAGCTCGGATGCTCTCCTCCTCCGCAGCAAGCGCATCGAGATCGATGAGCTGCGGATCGTCAGGACTGGGCTCGCCGTGCGACCCTTCGCTGCCATGAATGTGAATCAGGGTCTGCACACGCCGGGCATTCAGATAGTCCACGTGCTGATGCCGCAGCGCGACCGACAGCAGGATTTTCGGCAGCTCGACCAGCGCGAATGCTGGAGCTCTACGCACTTCACCGCCCTCCCGCCAAAGCAGCGTATTGAGCGTGTAAATTAATTGCCTATCTTGATCTGGCAGTTGCTCAAGCTCGGCCGTCGCGTCGACGGCAACGTTCGCGTTGCCAGCGCGAGTGCGCACCGCGGCAGATCGAAGCTGCCAGCAGATCAAGTCCGCAGCCGCGAGCACTTCCCGCCGTACCGCATCCACGCTGGTCGAGAACCTCGTCGCCTCCGGTACCGACGCAGAACTTTTTGTGACGGCGTCCACAAGCGCGGCAGCACTGGCGCCAAATCCCGGCGCAGTCTGCTCGATTGCCGCGGCCATCTCTTCTATCTGATCCGCCAGCGTGTCGCGTTCGCGTTGCGCCCTGGCGTCAGCCAATGCACGTTCGGTTGAAGCAATCTGCTCATCGAATTCCGTCAATTCGGCTCGGAGAACCTTGGCGCGTTCCTCGACGGCGCGCAGCTTGGTCTCTGCTCGGCCGAGTTTGTCAGCGGTCGCACCGGTCACCGCCAGCCGTTCGGCAAGAGCACGTTTTTCTCCAACGACCCCTTCAACGACGCTCACCCGGTCAGCCTGCCTCTGGCGCGCCGCACGCCGGTCCCTGAGCGTACTTTCGAACCGCTCGACCGGGCCGACTTCCCGCTTGAAAAATGCCATTTTTAATATCCTCGAGATCATCCCGCCGAATCACCAGAATCAATAGTGCGCGAATCTGGGCGGAAACTTGGATGACATTGCGGCTCAATTGGAAGTGCGGCGAAAAAGTCGTCTTGACGCGAAAAACGATTTTCGGCACTGCCCGCACCCGATGCGAGCTCCGGCGCGAAGCGCCCTCATGGCAGTGATTTAGCGGGCCTCGTACCCTCACCCCATCAGGGCTGGCGGATCAAAACCCGGCAATGCGCATTTCGAATCCGCGCGGGGTGCAGATCCCGCGGTATTGATGCGAATCGGTGCGGCTCAACTCGCACCGACCGTCATTGTTATTGGTGGTTTCCGACTCCTGGAGCAGAATTTTCTGGTCCGTGCAGGAAGCCGTTATTTTGCCGGAGATAGAATTGCCGCTGACGTGGCGCGCTGTAAATGTTCCAGTTTTCAAGTCGTAGGTCGCCGTCCAGTCGCCGACGTGTCCGGGAAGTCCCGACTTCGCGGTAAAGGAATCCGGACACCCGGCCTGGGCGCATTCGACAGGAACGAGAAACAATGCTGCAAAAAGCCAGCTTCTCATCATTGGTTTTCCCCCGATTCAGCAGGGTAGACCGGCTGACCTGCCCGGGGGCAGCTCAATGGTCAATGTCCCGTTTGTTTCCACTTCAGGAACTGTTGATAAAGTTGGCTGGCCTTCGAATTGGCATCGGCGGAATTGGGGTC
Source organism: Bradyrhizobium sp. (assembly GCF_049519115.1). Classification (GTDB taxonomy): domain Bacteria; phylum Pseudomonadota; class Alphaproteobacteria; order Rhizobiales; family Xanthobacteraceae; genus Bradyrhizobium. Next base: position 24,884 of record NZ_JBEKRB010000040.1, on the reverse strand, counting down.
AACAGCGCCGTTAGAAATTGCAAGCTCTTTGAATTTCGACGGTGCTAGAGAGTCGGAACTGGACGCGTTCGATCGGGCTGCCAGCCAATCCTCGGCCGCGTCGGAGCGCTTCCAGCCATCGATCTTTGCGGAGACGTTGACTTCACGCCATTTGGGGTGAAACGGCGGATTCTGGAATGCTGCGACCTTCGGAAAAAAGGCATCCACGAACTGCGCGACGCGACGGTAGCGATCCGTATTTTTTGGCCAGTTGTACCCTATCAGTACCACGCGGTCTGCAATCGTATCGATCTTTTGACCGACAGCAACCAGGTTCGGGTAGTCATCGTGGGTGAACGATGTCGGCAGATATTCGGTGGCGATATCCTTGGCGAATGGAATGGAAACGAAATGCATGCCGCGGTCGAGTTGCAGATTCGATATCAGTTTGGCGGATTTGCCGGCAATGTAAGCCGTGGCAGCGATCTCGCCGGCGTTCAGCATCTTGACCGCTTCCGTTTGCGAGACGTTGACCTCCTCCACTTTCATCCCGAGGCGCTTGAATATATCGCGCATGGTGTAGTTGGTCCCGCTGCGAACGTCATCGATGTTCACCTTGCGGCCGGCAAGCTGCTCGATCGAGGTGATATCCGGCCCCGCAATCAAATGGACTTCTTCATTGAACAGTCTGGTGATGTAGACGATCTTGTCATCGTCTTTGCCAAGCGCCTGATTCGACCGTCGCATCCCGTCCATGATGCTGACCTGCGTTAATCCGATATCGACGCCCTTCAGGTAGCGCACGTCGCGAATGTTCTGCGGCCCGCCAATTCCAACCAACGGAACAACGCGCAATCGATCATGGTCGTTCAGAACCGACGCGAGATCACTCGCGACTTCGAGATACGTGTCGTCGACGGTAGGACTGCCCGAGATGATTGAAACCGTATTCTCGTTGATCTGCTCGTTTGCGTAGACGCCTACGCCGACGCAATAGTTGCCCATGCGTTCGATGTAGGTCGACTTGTCCTCGATGGTTTGGGTCAGGGGGCTCAGGAAACGAAAGTCGACCCAGCCACTGCCTGCGCCTTTGCAGACTTCCAGCTGCTCCCGCATCATATATTTGCCGTTCTGATCCCGAAAATTGTAAAGGTTCGTTCCCGGCGTCATCGTGGGTATCGCGCCATTGGCCATGACGACCCCGTTCTGGTCGAGGATATAGGCGTAGAGATCGCGGTCGATGGTCCCCCCGGACTTGCTCAGAACAGCTTTGATCGTTGCTTCGTATCCGACTCTCTTGAACATCTCCTGGACGCGGTGAACCATCGCAACGGCTTCGTCCCTGGTGCCAAATTGGGAAGCGGCGAGCGCAAAATTCGGCCACGGCAGCAGCGCTGCCGCGAATGCGAAAGCCAGCACCGCCGGCTTCACCGTCGAAGTTTTTCTCCTGACAATCTCAATCGATTGCCGCCCGGCCGCATCGCACATCTTCGATCTCCCCAACTTCGTGTGGTGATTCTGTTCAGCCACGCCTGCTCTTGGGTTTGTGTGGATCGCACGAAATCGTGAGCAACCGCGTCTATTGATCGCACGGAACCGTGAAAAGCGGATGAAATTCGGGCAATAATATGAATGTCGGGATCATGCGCCCGCGGCACGCGTTCCGGTTATGCCACCTGCTCTCTGGATAGGCATTTCGCCTCGGCGTTAACCACAAACAAGGCGAAGGCCTTCTCAAATCACGACGAAACCGTGGGTGCCGTCGCGCTTGAGCTGTTCGACCAGACCGTATTCCCAATCGAGATAGGCCTGCATCGCATCCCTCGATGCCTCGGTGCCTTCGTAAGGACGCAGGTAGCGATGCTGAGGATCGGGCTTGGGCAAAATCTGCGGTGGCCCGGCTTCGAGCGCGTCATCATAACCGCCCTCGAGCACGTAGACTTCCCAACCCATCTGCGCGAGCCAGGACGCCGTCATGTCGGCGCCAATCCCCCGGTCGTCGGTCAGCAGAATGCGCGCGCCGCGCACGGGCGCGGCCATGTCGATCTCCTGGACGAGCTGGCCGCCCGCATAGTGCCTAAAACCCTTGATATGCCCCGCCGCATAATCTCCCACCGGACGGACGTCGAAGCGATAGAGCGTTCGCGTTGGTTCTGCTTCAAGTGCAGCCGCCTCGTTCGGGTTTAAATACCGGACGCCGGCGCGGTATGCGACTTCACGGGCTTTGTCCTTCGCGCCCTCGAACAGGCCGATGCCACCGTGTCGGTCGGCGCCGTGCTCAAGCGTCTGATTGGCCAGCGTCCAGCCGATGGTGCCATTGCGAAGCGCCACAACCTTGTTCGCAATGCCTGCATTGATCAGCGACTGCGTACCGATGATCGATCGGGTGCGGCCGGCGCAGTTCACGACAATGGTGGTTTCGGAATCGGGCGCGACGCGGCCTGCGCAAAGCACCAGTTCCGCGCCGGGCACGCTGACCGAGCCGGGGATGTTCATCGTCGCGTATTCGTCCGGCCGCCGCACATCGAGGACCCTGACATCGGCATCGCTCGCGATCAGCGCGGCGACTTCTTCCGCCGACAATGACGGCGTATGGCGGCGAGATTCGACCAGTTCACCGAACGCCTTGGCGTAGGAATTGACGTCGATGAAAATCTCAAATCCCGCTTTCCGCCAACCTTCCAGGCCTCCTTCGAGTTGGCGGACGTCGGTGTAGCCCAGCGCGGCAAAACGATCCGCAGCCTCAACAACAAGACCCTCGCCGGCATCGAAGACCACGATCGGCACATCCTTGCGTGGCAACCTGACCTCGGCCTCGAGCGTGATCCGGTTCGCCGCCATATTGGCTGCGAACAAAGGATGACCGGTGGCATAGGCCGCCTCATGGCGCAGATCGAGCAGGGCGATTTCCTCGCGCAGCAGCAACATGCTGCGGATTTTCGAGGGGGCGATAGCGGGGACGGTCATGGACGTGCGGCCGGAAGGACGAAAAATTGAGCCTTGCACGGTCGCAGCTGATATTACAACCGGCACCGGGCCTTCGGGTTAGGCCGCCATAATTGGCCACCCGCCGGAACTTGTCCTTAAGTCACGCGTTTATTTCAGTTAAGTTGACGCCTTCAAGACAGCGGGGGGGGGGAATTTACGTGGAGCATACGGAGCGGTTCGAGGCCTCGAAATCCAGCGACGGCCGCTTCCGTTTGCTCATCGATGCGATTACCGACTACGCGATCTATATGCTCGACCCCGACGGCACCGTTATAAGCTGGAATCCCGGGGCCAGGCGCTTCAAAGGCTACGACGAGTCCGAAATCATCGGCGAGAATTTCTCGCGCTTTTACACCGAGGAAGATCGCAAGAGCGGGCTTCCCCAACGCGCGCTTGAGATCGCCAAACGCGAAGGCAAATTCGAGCAAGAGGGTTGGCGCGTCCGCAAGGACGGGAAGAAGTTCTGGGCCAATGTCGTCATCGATCCGATCCGGGACGGTGCCGGCAGGCTCGTTGGCTACGCCAAGATCACGCGCGATCTGACCGAGCGCAGGAGAGCCGAAGCCGACTTGCGCGAAAGCCAGCAGCAGTTTCGCCTGCTGGTGCAGGGCGTCACTGACTACGCGATCTACTTGCTGAGTCCCGAAGGATATGTATCGAGCTGGAATCCGGGCGCTCAACGAATCAAGGGCTACGCTCCCGAAGAGATTATCGGTCAGCACTTCTCGCGCTTCTATACGGAAGAGGACCGGCAGGCCGGATTACCGCAGCAGACGCTGGCGATCGCCACGCGCGAGGGCCGGTTTGAACGGGAGGGTTGGCGCCTTCGAAAGGACGGAACGAAATTCTTCGCCAACGTCGTGGTCGACGCGATCCATAACCCCGACGGGTCGCTGCTTGGCTTTGCCAAAATCACCCGTGACATCACCGAGCGAACGAAGGCGGAGCGCGCGCTGGAGGAGGCTCGCGAGGCGCTCCTGCAGTCACAGAAGATGGAAGCGATCGGGCACCTGACCGGCGGCATCGCCCACGACTTCAACAATTTGTTGATGGCCATTCAGGGTAGCCTTGAGCTTTTGCGAAGAAGGCTGCCGAGCGATGACCCAAGAGTCACGCAACTGATCGACAACGCTTTTCAAGGTGCCCAGCGTGGCGCGGCGCTGACCCAACGGATGCTGGCATTCGCGCGCCGTCAGGAACTCAAACTCGTCCCGCTCGATGTGCAAGATGTTGTACAGCGAATGGCAAACCTCCTGCAAAGTTCGCTCGGGCCGTCGGTCCGGGTTGAAACGCATTTCCCGCTCGAACTGCCGAGAATCAACGCCGACGCCAACCAGCTCGAGTTGGCTCTTCTCAACCTGGCAATTAACGGGCGCGACGCGATGCCAAAGGGGGGAACGGTCACAATCAGCGCGACGAAGCGAACCGACGTGCCCGGGTTGAAAGCAGGAGACTATCTTTGCGTTAGCGTGACGGACACCGGCACTGGCATGGACGAAGAAACGCTCAAGCGTGCGATGGAGCCATTCTTCACGACAAAAGGTGTTGGCAAAGGCACTGGACTTGGGCTGCCGATGGTCCATGGAATGGCCGAGCAATCCGGCGGGACGCTGCTTTTGAAAAGCAGGCCGGGCCGTGGAACGTCAGCCGAGCTCTGTCTGCCGGTTGCACTCGGCGAGCCGATTTCCGCAACGCAAGACCTGACGGCCCAGACGTCACATACCGACAAGAAACTTACGATCCTCACCGTCGACGACGATCCCCTGGTCGCCCTCAACACCTCCGCGTTACTCGAAGAGCTTGGCCATACGGTTTATTCCGCGCCATCAGCCCTGCATGCGCTCGAGATTTTGCACCGGGAAAAGAAAATCGACTTGATCATCACCGATCAATTGATGCCCGACATGACCGGCCTGGAGCTCGCCACTCGTATCCGGCAAGAAAATGCGCACATGCCAATTATCCTCGCAACCGGCTATGCCGAACTGGGACCGGGAGAAGGTGAAGGATTGCCGCGTCTCGCCAAACCGTTCAGCCAGCGCGAATTGGCCGAAGTCATTGCCCGCGCCGTCGGACCTTAAGCGAAAGTTTGACCGGCTTATCTCCCAGTCTGGCCGGCGGGACCCCCGTCGCTGTCGCGCCATGAATTCGACCGCAGCATGTCCCTTCGCCCGCCTTGTTTGACCCCGGATGATCCCGCGCTAAGATTTGCCGGAAAAAGGGGAGAAGAAATATGGAGGACATCGCGGCGGAGCGCACGGCCGAATGGCTGCTGGCTGAACATCGGGCCAGACATCGCTTCACGACACTGGGTCCGCCGGCTGCACCCGTCACTATCGCGGATGCCTATGATGTCCAGGAAAAATATGTGGCGCTGCTGCGTCGCGGCAATGGAGAGCCGGTCGGCTATAAAGTCGGGCTGACCTCGGCGGCGATGCAGGCGTTTTGTCGGATAGATCACCCGATCGCGGGCGTCGTGCTCGCTTCCCGCCTGCATCGATCGGGAGCCCGGGTCCTGCTCAGGGATTTCGGGCGGCTTGGCCTCGAATTCGAAATCGCCGTTCGCATCAAATCGGACATTCCTGGGACTGATAAGGCTTTCACGGCTGAAGCCGCCCCTCACATCGACGGCGTTTGCGCAGCGATCGAACTGGTCGACGACAGGTCCGCGGATTACGCGAGTATCGACGTGCGCTCGCTGGTTGCGGACAATTCCTGGAACGCCGGCATCGTGCTTTCGGAATTCAAACCGGTCTGGCCCGACCTCGAGGCCGTGCTCGGCCGCGCCACCAAGAACGGCGATTTGATCGGTGAAGGATATGGCCGGGACATCCTCGGGCATCCCTTCAATTCGGTGGCCTGGCTTGCCACCCAACTGGCTTCGCGTGGCACAACACTGAGGGCCGGCCAGATTGTGATGACCGGAAGCGTCATGAAAACCATTTTTCCCGAGCACGATGCGCATTATCGCTTCACACTCGAGGGATTGGGCTTCGTTGAGGTGCAGGTTGTTAGCTAGGTTCGGATTTTTCGATGCCCTTTCGTAAATTTTGGCTTCTGTTCGTGGTCCTGTGCTCGGTTGTCCCTGCGCAGGCAGAGATGCCTTCGATTCCGCCGCTGCCCGAGTTGAAATTTGCCGAAATCCCGGCCGATTCGCGCGCCAATTATCTCGGCGATCGCTGGAGCTATATGGAGACGGGACGCTCCGATGCTCCGCCGCTCGTTCTGCTTCATGGCGTGGGCGCCAATTCCATGCATTGGCGTTATCAGCTTGCGGGGCTGTCCGACCACTATCACGTCATTGCCTGGAACGCGCCGGGATATATGCTTTCCGACGCTCTGAAGACCGATAATCCCGATTGCAAAACCTTTGCGGACGCTCTCAACGATTTTCTCACGGCGGTGAAGCTCGGCCGCATCAACCTGGTCGGCAATTCATTCGGCAGCCGCGTCGCGCAATGCTTCGCGCTGCACTATCCCGACCGCGTCATCAAGCTCGCCATGACCGGGACCGGGATCGGCCCGCATGGCCTCAGCGAGGAGAAAAAGAAGGAGATCATCGCCGCGCGCGAGGCCCAGATCGCCAAGGGCGGATATGCCTTCGGTGCACGCGTCAATGCGCTGCTTGCCGCCAATGCCTCGCCACAGACCGTCGAGCTGGTGCGCGATGTCGTCCGCGCCACCAATCCGCGCGGCTTAATGCACGGCGTCAAGCTCGGGCTGGTCGATGGCTATAGCCCGGAAGAAGTTGCGCCGAAATTCACCTTTCCGGTGTTGCTGATTTCCGGGCGCGAGGACCGCGTCAACCCGATCGACGAGAATGCGGCCGTTCTGGTCGAGGCTCTGCCGCAAGGCCGGCTGGAAATCCTCGACGGCGCCGGCCACCTTCCGGAAGTCGAACGCCCCGATATCGTCAACAAGATGCTGCGCGACTTCTTCGGCTGAATTAGCCACTTTATCCGCCCTGACCATCGGCCCACCACCGGCGATACACCTTTGGCCGGACAAAGTCCTACGCCTAAAATCATCGGGAGGGGCGCGGGGCGATGCGGACAGGAGCATTCAATCCGTGATAATTCGAATCAGGCTGTCCCTTTTACTAGCAGGCTGAAGACATCGTGAGCGTCCCCGGAACCCGCCCGTCAGCGATCGCGCGCATCCGGGCCCTGCTAAGTCAGCCCGCCCACCATTATCGCCCGGCAACCACGGTCTTTCTCGACCTGAACGTCGACCGTGTCGCGGACGAATTTGGACTGGCCGTGCTCGGCGGCGAGCGTGGCGCGGAAAATCGGCCGACGTCGGACGCACAAACGATGGACGATGTCGAGCACAAGATCGTCGAGCGCATCGAGGCTCACAAGCAGGATGCCAACGTCATCTACCTCGACCAGCTTCACACCTATGACGAGCGGATGAATGCGCTGAGCTTCGAGGAACGTTTTGCGACCATCCAGCAGGCCGCGCCGGAAGCGGTTGGCGATTTTCGCGCCGAAGCCACCGTCGGCCGCGACGAGCTTTTCGTGCTGCGACGCCGCCTCAACGAATCGGAACTCGAGCGCGAGCAATTTCGCAAGCACCACCGCATCGAGCGGCCGGCCCGGCTGGCAAGCCCCGGCAAGATCGTCCTGAAAGCCGGCATTCTGGCGATCCTGTTCATCCTCGAGGTCGTGATCAACGGCAGCTTTCTCGCCAAGGCCAATCTCGGCGGCCTGCTCGGCGGCGCGGTGCAGGCGGTGACGTTTGCCGCGCTCAACATCATTGCGAGCTTCTTCTGGGGCTTGGTGCTGATCCGGCTCGTCAACCGCCGGAACTACTTTTTGAAGCTGGTTGGCGTTTTGTCGTTCCTTGCCTATCTCGCCTTCGCAATCGCACTCAATTTGACGCTGTCGCACTTGCGCGAGATTCCGCCCGCCGTTGCCTTAAGCGACAATGTTGGACAGGAGGTGTTGCATCGCCTCTTGACCGCGCCCTATGCCCTCACCGACATCAATTCGTGGCTGCTGTTTGCCCTTGGCTTTGTGTTCTCGCTGATTGCGATGGCCGACGGTTTGATGTTTTTCGATCCCTATATGGGCTATGCCGGTCTCGAACGGCGATGGATCGAGGCAACCCGTCAATTCGCCGATGTGCGCGGTGAATTGATCGAGCGGCTTCGCGATATCCGCGAGGACGCCACCGAAGCCATGAACGAAGCCGCGCGCGATCTTTCGGTCCGGCGCAGCGAATACGATTCGCTATTGCAAGGCCGGGCACGGCTCGCCCAGCGCTTCGACCAGCATCAAAAACAGATCGAGCAAACCACCCGCGCGCTGCTCGAGATCTACCGCGAGGCCAATCGCAAGGCCCGCTCGACGCCTGCTCCCGGCTATTTTGCCAAGCCCTACACAATGGAGCGGATCAGCTACGCGGGCAGCGAGCCGAGCGCCGGCGCCCGGGAAAATTTACGCAGCATGATTGCCGAGACGCAGGAACTGCTGAGCCAGCAGATCAAGGCCATCCACGAAGCCTTCGATCAGGCCGTGCGCACCTATCGCGAGATCGACGAGTTGCTGCCGGAGAAGAAGCGTGGCTAGACGCCGGCCGAGGCAGCGCGGTTCGTCCACACTCGGCTGGTCAGGCTTCGGCGGTGTCTTGCTGCTACTGCTGGCGATCGGAGCCGGCGGCACACTGGCTTATTTCTATTTCGCGGCCCCCGAGCGGCCGGTGCTCGATCCGCAAACGCTGTGTCCGGTCGACGGCCCGAAGGGAATTACCGTGGTGCTGGTCGACACGTCGGACGACCTGCCGGATACGACGCGGCGCGAGGTGTTGGGCCAGCTCGATGACATGATCACGACGCTGCCGCCGTTCTACAAACTCGACATCCGCGTTCTCGACATCGCCGGCGTTCGAAGCCGCTCGCTGTTTTCGAAATGCAATCCCGGCGACGGCGCGGGCTTGAGCGCATGGACCGATAATCCGCGGATTGCGCGGCTGCGCTGGATCGAGGATTTCCGCAAACCGGCCGCGGAAGCCGTGAAAAACAGCATCTCGTCCGCGAAGGCCAACAGTTCGCCGATCATGGCCGCGATACAGGACATTGCGATTGGACAATTCTCCAGCGCCGCGAGCGAAAATGCCCGAAAAACGCTCTATATTATCTCCGACATGATCGAGTACACGAAGGATTACAGCCAATATCCGCGGGCGGGCGATTTGTCGTTCCAGCGCTACAAGCAATCTCCGGCCTATCTGAAGTTTCGCACCGACCTGCACGGCGCCACCGTCATTCTCCGCTACGTGACCCGGCAAACCGGTAACCAGCAGATTGTGGACAGCACCAAGCACATGGAATTCTGGAAGTCCTGGATCGAAGACAACCGCGGCTCGTTTGGCGGCGTCAAACGGCTGCAGGGAGCCTAGTGGAGCGCCATGGCGGGTTACGACTTCAAACCTAATTTGCCGCCCGGCCTCTTCAACGGGCTCGTCTTCTTCGGCGTGGTCATCTTCGGCAGCGGTTACATCATCTTCTCGAAACTGCACGATTTCGGCGCGCTGGCGGCGACCGCCGTCCCGGTCATGGTCATGATCGGCTATGCTGTCCTGCTCGCGGCGCGGCTGTTTCGCCTGCGCGACGACCAGTCCGGCGACAATCTCTACTACATGGGATTCCTGTTCACGCTGACCAGTCTTGCCGTCTCGCTCTATCAATTTTCGGCGGCTGGCTCGGCCGAGCAGATCGTGCAGAATTTCGGCATCGCGATTGCCTCGACGATTGCCGGCATCACCTTGCGCATCATGTTCAACCAGATGCGGCGCGACCCGGTCGAGACCGAGGCCACGTCGCGGCTGGAACTGGCGGAAGCCTCGCGGCGGGTGAAGCGCGAACTCGAAAGCTCGATACTCGAATTCGGCTATTTCCGCCGCATGACCCAGCAATCCATCACCGATGTGCTGGATGAAGTGCGCGAGAGCATCGGCAAAGCGCATCAGCAATATGCCGGCGAGTTGGCGAAGCTCGCGACCAGCACAAGCCTGCCGTTCGAGGAGTCCTCCAAGATTTCCGGCGCAACCTTGTCGAGCCTGAACAAGCGTACGGTCGAAGTCCTCGAAATATCCAGGCAACTGGTCCAGGAAGGCGAAGAGCTTGCCAGGAACACCACGAGCATTGTCCGGTCGATCGATGCGCTGTTCGCGCGCCTCACCGCGCACCAGACCTCTGAAGAAGCCATCGGGACACAACTGGTTCCGATGATCGAGCGCCTCACCGAATCGGTCGATGCGCTCAACAATAACGCGCAGACGCAGGCAAGGAGTGCGGAGATCAACTTGCGACACGCCCACAGCGTCGTGGTCGCCATGAAGGAACTTCTGATCGAGATCCAGGCCACGAAACGAGGTATCATTCCGCGCGCTTTGGGCTACATGATGCCACGATCAAACGACAATCCGAGATAGGGCCGGCTTTCGGTGGAAGGACAGATACTCCAGCAGCGATCATCGTACCGGCGGGGGCTGGTGCTCGGCCTGACCATGGCCGAGATCATGGTGCTGTTGGTGTTTTGCCTCCTGATCGCGATGGCGACCTTCCTGAAACGCGAGGAAACCAGGCGCATCGCCGCCGAGCAGGAGCTCAAAGAGGAAAAACTGCAAAACGTACAAATCCGCGAAATCGTCAACACACTCAGCAAAAGTGCCGCGGTTGCGGAAAAGATCGAAGGCCTCTCGGGCTTGAGCGATCCCCAGGCGATCGACCAATACTGGCGCGAACTGGTGGATAGCCGCAGCGTCGTCAAGGAAATCGAGAAGAACCTGACCGTGAATGAGCTTCGCGAAGGCCTCGCCAATATTGCGGCGATGCGCGCCAGTCACATCGACGTCGACAAGGCTATTCGTGACGCGGAAATCGTCGGCGCCATCAATCGCGCGATGGGCAAGCCGGACGACCCGCCGGTGTCGGCGCAAAACGTGCTTGATACGCTGGCGCGCGGCATGTCACCGGGCAACGGCGGCCATCAATGGCCACCGATCATCCGGATGAGCGAGGCCGACGGCTATTTCTTCAAATCGGGAAGCGCGGAGTTGTCGCCGACTTTTCAGGAAGCATTGGTCACCAAGACCCCAACCGAAATTCTCAATTACATCCGTAAATACGACGTCGATATCATCGAGGTCGTCGGCCATACCGATGAGCGGCCGATCGGACTACGCCAATATTCCAACCTCGACCGCGACCTGCTGCCGGTGTTGAAGAACAACGCCGGGATCGTCAGCCTCGTGCCCGCGGATAATGCCGGGTTGGGACTCGCGCGCGCGGTTGCGGTCGTCAGCGTTCTGCGCCAAAGCCCGCTGCTTGCCGGATACAAACTGATTCCATTGTCGGGCGCGCAACTCGTCAATACCGATGAGACGCTCGCCATCTCCGGCTCGCCCGGCGACATTCAGCAACGCCGCCGCATCGAAATACGCTTGCGCAAATCCTCAACCGGCGAGGCGACCGGCAGCCTTCCCGCAACAGCCGCAGCTCAGCCGCGGTAGTGGAGCGGTGGGGCGATCGACTGCGTCCGGACAACAGCCGTGGTGCCACTGCGTAGTTGGCGGTCTTATCAGGGGCGCCGCAAGCGATGTTGCTCGATATCGGCGAGAACGCGGGCGATCTCGCTGGTCGGAACTGGCTTGCTATAAAAATATCCCTGAACTTCGACACAGCCTTCGAGATTGAGACAACGCATCTGCTCTTCGGTTTCGACGCCTTCGGCCGTCGTCGTCATGCCGAAGCTGACACCAAGACCCGCGATCGCGCGAACGATAGCAAGGCTGCCCTCGTCAACCAAAAGGTCGCGCACGAACGATTGGTCGATCTTGATCTTGTCGAACGGAAAACTGCGCAAATAGCCAATGCTGGAATAGCCGGTACCGAAATCGTCCATCGATATGCGAACTCCGAGTTCGCGCATTTGATTCAGGATCAAGATATTGCGCTCTGATTTTTCCAACAGGACCGACTCGGTAATCTCGAGCTCCAGCCGCGACGCCGGGAGACCCGAGGAAGCAAGGGCGCTGACGACAGTCGAGACCAGATTGCCCTTGGAGAATTGTAGGGGGGAAAGGTTGACGCACACGCGGATATCGTCCGGCCATTCCACCGCTTCCATGCAGGCGCGCCGCAAGGCCCATTCTCCGAGCTGGATGATGAGGCCCATATCCTCTGCCACCGGGATAAATTCCGACGGTGGCACCGCGCCGCGGTCCTTGTGATTCCAGCGCATCAGGGCCTCGAAGGCCGTCACGCGCTTGGTCTGCAGGTTGACCAATGGCTGGTAGTAGAGTTCGAACCCGCCCAGCGCGAGTGAGGTCCGCATGTCGCGCTCGAGCGAGCGGCGCGTCTGAACGATCGCATCCATCTGCGGGTCGAAGATGCGGTAAGTACCGCGCCCCTCAGACTTGGCGCTGTACATCGCAAGGTCGGCGCTTTTGAGCAGGTTTTCGGTGCTCATTTCGCCTGGACGAGCGATCGCAATGCCGACGCTGGCGCCGACGGTGACGTCGTGGCCATCGATAATGTGTGGCTGAGCGACGATTTCGATGATCCGTTCAGCGAGCGACGTGGAAGATGTGGGTTGCGGGCTCGACATCTGAAGGATGGCAAACTCGTCGCCCCCGAGCCGGGCAATTCGATCCGTGGACGGAAGCAAGTCGCGCAGTTTCACCGCAATTGACTTCAACAGCAAATCGCCGACGGAATGTCCAAGGGTATCGTTGACAGCCTTGAAGCCATCGAGATCGAGGAACAGAACCGCCAGCGGATGCGGAGTCACCGAGACGTCCCTGAGAGCTTCGTCGAGCTGTTCCTTGAACAGCAGGCGGTTGCCTAGCCCGGTCAGGGAATCGTGATAGGCGAGATATTGCGATCTGGCCTGCAATTCTTCGCGGTCGGCAATCTCTTCCTTTAGCCGCTGATTGGCGTCGATCAGCCGGCGGGTCCGTTCTTCGACCCGACGCTCGAGATCCTCGTTGGCTTTGCGCAACTCCTCGTTGGCCAAGGCAGCCTGTTGCTCCGCCCGCCTGCGGCTGAGCTGCGTATTCACGCGCGCCAAAGCGACTGCGAAATCGACCGGCTTGGTGACGTAATCGTTTGCACCTTGCTCGAGCGCATCGACGATATTGTCACTTTCCGATTTGGCCGTGACCATGATGACCGGCAGAGCGGAGGCGGACTTTCGGCCCCGAATGCGCTTGAGGGTCTCCATTCCGTCGATCCCCGGCATCATCACGTCAAGAAGCACGAGATCGAACTGGCTCCTCTCGATCAAATCGATCGCGATCAGGCCAGACTCCGCTTCGCTAACGTCAAAGCCCCGGCGTTCAAATCGCCGCTTGAGGACGGTACGGTTGTCGCTGATGTCATCGACTATCAGGAGGCGCGGCTGCACCTCCTGCCGGCCGTCGGCCACCTGGTTTTGAGGCAAAAAAGCCTCGCGGAGGTTAGTGGAGGAATTCGACATTTTTAATTCTGCTTCTGATTTTTATACTGCTGCTGAATGTGCGAAATTTAGTACGGCGCCGGTGGAATCTTCCGTATCCTGCTGTTCACTCATCCAGGCGAGCACCCGTATCGTGAAGCTCGAGCCCTGGCCGACTTCGCTCTTGACGGAAATGCCGCCGCCCATGAGCGCACACAGCTTCTGACTGAGCGCAAGGCCGAGGCCGGTGCCGCCATACTTGCTGGAAGTCGAGCGGTTGGCCTGACCGAAATTCTGGAACAGCCGCCCGATATCCGATTCCGCGATGCCGATACCGGTGTCCTGCACCTGGATCTCGATCCAGTCTCCCGCCTGACGCTTCCTGCGCTGTACGCTCAACGTGACCGTTCCATCCTGGGTGAATTTGGCGGCATTGCTCAACAGATTGAGCGCCGCCTGCCTTAGCTTTGTTTGATCGCTCAAGACAACGCCGAGATCCTGCGGGCACTTGACGATGAGCTTGTTCTTGTTCTCGACCACCATGGGCTCGACGGTCGCCACGACCTCCCGCACCATCTCGTTGAGATCGAACTCCCTGATCTTCAGGTCGATATGGTTGGATTCGATTTTCGAGAGATCCAGAACGTCTGTCACCAGCGACAACAGATGCTTTCCGGCGGAATTGATGCGCTGGAGATCGGCCCTCTTCCGGCTGTTCTTGCCGTCAAGTTCGACGTCATCGAGAAGGATTTCACTGAAGCCGATCACTGCGTTCAACGGTGTACGCAGTTCGTGACTCATCTTGGCAAGGAAGATCGACTTCTCCCGGTTCGCCTCATCGGCCAAATCTTTGGCCTCGCGCAGCCGGATCGCGGTCTCGCGATGCCGCTCGGCCTCGCGCTCAAGGTCCGATCGCGCCGAAATCATGTTGGCATAGTAGATCGCCATCCAGGACATGTAGACGGTGGCCGAGAGGATCGATATCCAGCCGACGATCGACAACTGATCATGAGAGAGCAGTTCGGGAAAGCCATAGGTGAGGTACGCTGCCGTAAAGCCGCCGATGTTGAACGTGAACAGCCCGACGACAAGGATCGGCCGGTCCGAGAGATAGAAAAATCCGAGCAGCAGACTGACAAGCATCCACGGCAGGAACGGCGAGCTGACGCCGCCGTAAAAATAGGCGCCGAACAACGACGCAAAGGCGAGCAGCTCAACCGACATCGTGGCCGCAAGCCGCAGATTGCCCGTGTATTTGTAAACAAAAGGCAGCGTCCAGAACAGCCAGATGCAGACGATAACGGTCCAGCAGGCAATGCCGGGGTGCGGGTCGGTGAGATACAGAAAGACGCTGATCGATTGCGAGAGGGCGGGTCCGGCCAGATGCGTGAAGACAAAGTTCTGCGCAAGCCCAAGCTCGGAGCGCTCCAGCTTGGCTTCAGCGGGAATGAACCAGTCGATGAACCTGACGATGTGGCTCCAGATTTGCATTCTTCGCCCCCGCAGACTTCTGTCGCTGCGAAACTTAGCGCGGCCGCCTTTAAAAATCGGTTTAGCTTTGCCCGACCCCGCATTAACGCGGTTTTAAGCCGAGCCTGAAAATGTTAGCCGTGGGCAACTCTGCGTGCTTGTCCGCGGTGTGTCGAAGCAGCGACCCACCGATATTTTGACAGAATCACTTTGCAGAAGGCGGCGCGACTTTCATGAAAGCGAAACTTGCAACGGCAATTGCCGCCCTTGATCGTCTGGTTAATTATTTCATCCCTGCCAACATTGCGGCTGACCGGGATGCAAGAAACCGGGCGCACGTCTTTCTTGTCAGCCACATCCTTGGCCCATTCATCGGAAGCGTGGTTCCGATCTCGATCTACGTACTGGATCCCGCGCCCGGATACGACGTCGCCGTGCTGGCGGTATCGATCATCGCATTCTGGGTGTTTCCCTTCGTGCTGCGAGCCGGCGTGCCGTATAATCCGCTGGCCCTGGTTTCGATCGAGAATCTGATCTTCTGTATTTTCTGGAGCTGCTATTTTTATGGCGGCGTCACGTCGCCGACGCTCGCCTGGGTTCTCGTCATTCCGCTGCTTGCGTTCTTCTACATCGGCTCTTCGAGCAAGCTGGCCCTGATCGTCCAGGTGATGTTTGCCGCTAACGTGGCAATCTTCAGTTCATTTTATTTCTTTGGTTTCCAGGTCAATAACAACCTGCCGGTCGCAGCGATGCAGGGCCTTGGCCTGGTGTCCACCACGGCGGCGGCGCTCTACGTCGCGATGATGGCGCTCTATTATGCGCAAATTCAAGCCTCGCACGGCGAACTGGAAAGCGAGATGCGCCAGCACGTGGCAACCGCGACGGCATTGCGCGCGGCGACCGAGGAAGCCGAAAGGGCAGGCGCGGCAAAGGCCGATTTCCTGGCCAAGATGAGCCATGAACTGCGTACCCCGCTCAATGCGGTCATCGGCTACAGCCAGATCCTGCTTGAAGACGCCGAGATCGAGGACGACAATACTAGCGTCGCGGATCTGACCAAGATTCACACGGCCGGCCAGCACCTCCTGAAGCTCGTCAACGAAGTCCTCGATCTGTCAAAGATCGAGGCCGGCAAGATGGAGATCGACCTGGAAGAGGTCGACATTTGCGAGTTGATCGAGGAAATCGCCGAAAACGCCAGGTCCGCAGCAACGAACAACGGAAACGAATTCAGCTGCGTGATTTCGCCTTACCTTGGACTAGCGCTCTGCGATTCCGGCAAATTCCGCAACATGGCCGGGCAGTTGCTCGATAACGCGGCGAAGTTTACGCAAAACGGCAAGGTGGAGATCATCGCCAATCGCACTCCAGACAAGGATGGCGACCAGCTGGTGGTTGACGTGATCGACACGGGGATCGGTATTGCTCCCAACCAGATCACGCATCTTTTCGAAAAATTCACCGTCGCCGACGATTCCAGCACGAGCAAGTACGGCGGGACGGGACTGGGGCTGGCCCTCAGCCAGAAGCTCTGCAAACTGATGGGCGGAGAGATTTCGGTCGAAAGCACGCTGGGCGAGGGCAGCCGCTTCACGATTCGCATGCCCTTAACCGCGGGCCGGCGGCGCACCGACGCTCACGTAGAGGCAACGCTTGCACCGGATGCTTCAGACGCCTCGCTCGAGCCGATCGCTGAAATCTATCATGCATAAGATTCTGCTTGTCGAAGACAACGAAATGAACCGGGACATGCTGACCCGACGTCTGCAACGTCACGGCTTTTCGGTCTGCTGCGCCCACGACGGAGCCGAAGGCGTCGCCATGGCCGCAAGCGAAGATCCAGACCTCATTCTGATGGATGTGGCGCTAGGCGAAATGGACGGCTGGGAGGCAACGCAGCTGATCAAGGCCAATCCGGCGACCTCAGCGATTCCGATCATTGCGCTCACGGCTCATGCCTTGGCCAGCGACCGTTCGAAGAGCGTGGAAGTCGGCTGCTCGGATTTCGACACCAAGCCTGTCGACCTGCAGCGCCTTCTCGGCAAGATGCGGGCATTGCTGCTTGAAGCAAAACAACCCGGCGCCGCAGTCGCCTAAGACGAGGGCGCCGGAAAAGGCGCTCTCATTCGAAAGCCTGTTCAGTATTTCGCGACGTAGCAGCCGACTGGCCACGAGACGCTGCAACGGGCCTGCGGCGTCTTAAGGATTGTGGCAATCGAGATCCAGCCTTTATGTTTAATATTCCGCTAAACGAAAATTCCGGCATTGAGTGCGCTATGCTTGTTGCTGCGCCTGAATTCGTCGATGCCAACCAAAAATTTATAACGTCATCAAAAAGTCCGAAAAAATGCCCGGCTCGGTACCAAATCCCGCCGGGTTGTTAATCTCGACCGTGCATCGTGCCCCTTTCGGCAAAATAAGAATCTAATCGGCCGAACGGGGATGACGATGAACGGCGATATTTATGCCCAAGTGCCTTCTGCTGCCCTGACGGGAAGCATGCGCGATTTCCGCGTACCGGGCGGCGCGGACCTGTTGGGTCGAACCGAAGGATTCTACCGTTGGCAGGACCTGCGACGGCAAAACGGCCTTTGGCCATTTTCGCGTGCGACTGAAGATGGGCCGAAAACCATCTGCGCGGCGCAAGACGACAGCGGCAACAAGATGCAGGGCGTCAACTTTGCATCGCAGGACTATTTGAGCCTGTCGTCACATCCGGAAATCAAGGCGACTGCAATCGAAACGATCGAGCGTTGCGGCGTCCACAGCGCGGGTTCGCCTGCTCTGGTCGGCAACACCTCGCACTCGGTGGCGCTCGAGCGCAAGATCGCCGAATTCCTGAACATGGAACACGTCGTGCTGTATCCGACGGGATGGGGCGCCGGATTCGGCGTCGTGAAGGGTCTGGTTCGTTCTGCCGACCATGTCGTGATGGATATGCTTGCGCATTCCTGCCTTCAGGAAGGCGCGAACGCCGCCACAAACAACATCCATCTGTTCCGCCATCTCGACAACAACTATTGCCGCGACGTGCTCGCCAAGATCCGCGCCAAGGACAAGGACAACGGCATTCTGGTGCTCACCGAAGGCCTGTTCTCGATGGACTCGGACACGCCCAGGCTTCTCGAGCTTCAGACACTCTGCCGCGAATACAACGCGACGCTCGTCGTCGACGTCGCGCACGATCTCGGCTGCCTCGGCAAGGAAGGCCGCGGCCATATCGGCATTCAGGACATGCTGGGCAAGATCGACGTGGTGATGGGCGCCTTTTCGAAGACATTCGCCTCGAACGGCGGATTTGTCGCGAGCAAGAGCCGGGCCGTGAAAGAATATCTGCGTTTCTACAGCGCACCGGCGACGTTCTCCAACGCGCTGTCACCGGTGCAGGCGGCGACGATCCTGAAGGCGTTCGATATCGTCGATTCGCTCGAAGGACGGGTGCTGCGGCTCGAGTTGCTCGCCAACGTCATGACGCTCCGCCGTAAGTTGACCGAGGCCGGCCTCGAATATTACGGCGACCCCTCTGCGATCGTCTGCGTCAAGATGGGATCGGAAGGGCTCGCGCGTCTAGTGTCCCGCCGCCTGCCCGATCTTGGCCTGGTTGCCAATCTGGTCGAATTCCCGGCGGTTCCAAAAGGCGCGGCGCGCATTCGCATGCAGGTAATGGCCAACCACACCGAAGAAAATATTACCGATGCCGTCCGTATCATGAAAACGGCAAAGGCGGAGGCTGCACGGGAGATGGAAAGCCTTAACCGTGAGCCAGAACGTACTGATCGAAAGGCTGCTTAAGTTTAAGCTCTCGTGTCATTCCGCAGTTGGTCTGATTGCGATGAGAGTTTCTTTAACCGCCTTCTGGTCGAATCTTTATATCAGCGGAGTTTTGGTTATGAGAATTTGGTCGTCTGCCAAGCACACCTTCATGATCTTCTGGTATCCCTACGTCAGAATGCTGAACGTCATTTTGCCGTCGATTGTTGTTCAGAAGAAACGGCTCGTCGTATTTCCTGACGTCTACAAACCGCTGGAAAACGAATATGCTTGTGCCGATTATTGCCGCGCCGGCGACAGGGTACTGGATCTGGGCTGCGGAAGCGGCGTAGGTGCCGTGTTCTGCGCACCCAAGGCAAGTGAGCTGCTCGCTGTCGATATCAATCTATCGGCGGTGAAGAATACCGCGGAGAATTGCCGCCTCAACGGCTTGAGCAATGTCACCGTCAAGCAGAGCGACATGTTTTCCGCCGTCGATGGCAAATTCGATCTGATTTTAGCCAACCCGCCCTATCTCGAGGCGGAGTTTGCAGACAACGACAAACAGTTCGCAACGTCAGTGCGCTACTTGCCTATGCTTTTCGCGCAGGTCCGCGAGCACCTCGCCGATGACGGCCGGCTTCTGATTCAGTACCCGATATGGTTCCGCGGACTGATCGAACGGCTCGGCGCAGAGCGAGGCCTGAAGCTGGTTGAGGTCAAGCGCATGCCGCTGAAATCTCCTGCGCTTCTTCTCTTGAGCCTGCTCTACATGCAATTCGGCTTCCGGTCAGCGTTCTACCTGCTCGAGCCAGTGCAAATGCCTGAGACCAAAAAACTCGCCGCCTAAGTTAAGGTTTGACACTTGCCCATGTTGTGAGGTTTGCAGCCATGGCAAACAGCCCCACATGGCATGCGATTACTTGAATCGAGGCCGACGCGGCGGCGAATCTGTTGTGTTGTCTTCCTCGACAAGCAGACTGCCGCCGGGCTTCGCAGGCGATCTTTGCCTTAGTGTTGATAGATCAGCCTTGCGCTGATCGTGCCATCGAGCGCGCGAATTTCGTCGAGCAATTCGCTGCAGTCGTGGTCAGCGAGATCTACATCCAGCACGACATAGCCAACATCGCTGTCGGTCTCGAGATATTGGGCCGCGATATTGATGTCGCGCTGGAGAAATACTTCGTTCAGGCGCCTCAGCATGCCCGGCACATTGTGGTGGACATGGCTGAAGCGTACGCCATGGGCACGCGAATGAAGCTGCACCTGCGGAAAATTGACCGCGCCCATGGTCGAGCCGTTGATGCAGTAGTCGATCAGCTTGCGCGCGACTTCCCCGCCGATCCGCTCCTGAGCCTCTTCGGTCGAGCCGCCGATATGGGGGGTCAGGATCACGTTCTTGAGACCCTGGACCGGGCTTTGAAAGCGCTCGGAATTCGATGAAGGTTCAACGGGAAAAACATCGAGCGCTGCACCGGCCAAATGTCCGTCGCGAAGCGCTGCCGCCAACGCATCCAGATCGACCACGGTGCCGCGGCTGTTGTTGATCAGGCAGGAGCCGGGTCTCATGAGGCGCAACTCCCGCGCGCCGATCATGTTGTGGGTTTCGGGCGTCTCCGGAACATGCAGGCTGACGACGTCGCTTTGCGCCAGCAAAGTTTCCAGCCGATCCACCGGCTCCGTGTTGCCGTGCCGTAGCTTGTCGGTGCGGTCGAAATAGATGACCCGCATCCCCATCGCCTCCGCCAGCGTCGAAAGCTGGGAGCCGATGTTGCCATAACCGATAATACCCAGCGTGCGGCCCCGCACCTCGCGGCTGCCGGCAGCGGATTTGTCCCAACCGCCATCATGGGCAGCGACCGAACGCGGGAAGATCTGCCGAAGCAGCATCACGATCTCGCCGATCACAAGTTCGGCAACGCTCCTCGTATTTGAGAACGGTGCATTGAAGACCGGGATGCCGCGTCGCCGGGCCGCGTTGAGGTCGACCTGGTTGGTCCCCACGCTGAAACAGCCCACCGCGACCAGATGATCGGCCGCGGCGAATACGTCCTGTGTCAGCGCCGTTC
Organism: Bradyrhizobium sp.; assembly: GCF_049519115.1. Taxonomy (GTDB): domain Bacteria; phylum Pseudomonadota; class Alphaproteobacteria; order Rhizobiales; family Xanthobacteraceae; genus Bradyrhizobium. The sequence continues at coordinate 4,186 of NZ_JBEKRB010000040.1, read as the reverse complement.
TGGAGCGGATCCCGAGCAGGGAAACGCCTTTGAGCGCTTTGCGAAGCGCCTCGCCTTCCAATGCCTTCGGCAGTCGCTCGATGGTTGAAAAACCCGAGCTTTCTAGCAATTCCACCGCGCTGTCGTTCACGCCTTCCAGCAGCAGGAGCTTTGCTTGTTCGGCGTTTGCGGTCGGCATCGCGCTTTCCAATGATTGACTGGCCGGAAAACCTTTGAGGTCAGCCGTTCTTAGAGATTTGGGCTGATTCGTTCCAGCGGATAACCCATGCCGCAACCCGCGCCGTTTCCGGTTGGCCCAATTTTACGGCACTCGGTCACCGTCTCCACTCGACAACCATGACGCTCAATCGCCTTTAAGATTAACGGCAGGTTTAAGATTTAGTGTCAATTAAGGCGATCTGGATGATCGGAGTTATCGATGGCCAAGTTTGGAATTAGCGCAAAGCTGCTCATGTTCTCTGCGATCATCTTTGCCGGCTATGCTTTTCTTGCCTGGCTCGCCAGCCACAAGATCCACCAGACCATTACCTCCGAACGCATCGAAATGGTCCACCATGTCGATGAGGTCGCCGTGTCCATGGTCAAAACCGCCTATGCGCGCTTTCAGAGCGGCGAGTTGACCGAGGAGGCCGCCAAGAAATTGGTCAAGGACCAGTTGCGGACGGTGAAATACGGAAACAGCGGCGAGTATTACTACATCCACGACTACGAAGGCACCTGCGTCCTGCATGGAGGCAAGCCGGAGCGCGAGGGTAACAACTACATCAACTTCGTCGATGGCAGCGGCCGGCAGATCATCAAGGAGCAGATCGAAGCTGGCCGCAGCGGAACCGGCGCTGTCTTTGCCTTGAGCCCGGTCGCGCGCGGCAACTCCACCGAACCCGTCATCAAGTTAAGCTATGCGATTGCTTTCGAGCCCTGGCATTGGGTCGTCAGCACCAGCATGTTCGTTGACGATATCGATGCACGCTATTCCGAAATCGCCTGGCAGTTCTTCCTGGTTGCGGGCCTTGTCGGCCTGTTCATGGCGGTCTGCGCCTACTGGTTGTCGCGCCAGATCACCCGGCCCCTTAACCGTCTCGTGCAGTTTACCGAGCAACCGATGTCGGCTGCACCGTCAGCCGAGTTCGAACGCGATCTGCGCCTCAAGGACGAGATCGGCACCTTGGCGCGCGCGCTCCAGGGCTTCAAGGGGAGGTCGGCGGAAGCCGAACGGCTGCGCGGTCAGGTCGATGTCCAGAAGGGCGAGGCCGAAGCTGCACGCCGCAAGGCCCTGGCCGACATGGTTGCAACCGTCGAGACCGAAACCGACACCGCCGTGACGGGCATCGACAACCGGATGACGGCGATGACCGAGGCTGCTTCGGTGATGAGCCGGTCGGCCGAATTGGTCGGCGCGAGCGCCCAAACCGTCGCAACCGCGTCGGCACAATCTCTCGCCAACGCGCAGACGGTCGCCAGCGCCACCGAAGAATTGTCGAGCTCGATTCGGGAAATCAGCACCCAGGTCGCCAATGCCACCAAAGCCACGGGTGTCGCGGTCACCCGCAGCGAGACCGCCCGCACCACGATCGCGACCCTGGCCGAAGCCGTCACGCGGGTCGGCCAGGTGACCACGCTGATTTCAGAGATTGCCTCGCAAACCAATCTCCTTGCCCTCAACGCCACCATCGAAGCGGCGCGCGCCGGCGAAGCCGGCAGGGGTTTTGCAGTGGTTGCGAGCGAAGTGAAGTCGCTGGCGACCCAGACCGCACGCTCGACGGAAGAGATCAACCGCCAGATCAGCGAAATCCAGAGCATCACCCAGGAAACCGTGCGCGGCATGGACGAGGTGAGCAGCACCGTGCGCACGATCGACGAAATTGCAGGATCGATTGCCGCGGCCGTCGAAGAACAGCATGCCGCGACCAGCGAAATTTCGCGCAATGTGACCGAGACGGCCAATGGCGCCCGCGAGGTCTCAAACCGCATTACCGAAGTGTCGGGCGAGGCGACGCGGCTCGGCGGCGAGGCCGGGCGGGTTCATGACTGCGCCGCCGATGTCAACGAAGCGGTGTCTTCGTTGCGCCGGGTCATCGTGACCGCCGTCCGCAGCTCTGCGGCAGCCTGATCGAGAGGCGCCGCCATTACGCTCTCTGCTACCGCGGCCGGTCGCGCAACACCGGCGGGTATGACTGCGGCGCCTCAACGCGATCATACATCGTGTAGTCGCGCGTAATCTCGAAGACCTTGCTGTCGGCCGATGCTTCCTGCGCAGCCGGCGCGTGCTCGGAAAGCACAAGAAATTTGTTTTCCCGATAGACGCTTTTGAAGAGCTCACCGGCAGGCGCCGCCGGTGCGGCATCGAGGTAGGAAACCCAAAGGGTCCGGGGTGCGGGAACAGCGCGCAAAGGATCCACGGCAGGACCGATCCTCAGACGGTAATCGCTGAAATGCTGCTCGCGCCCGGCGCGCTGGATCGCGCGATGCTGCGTATTCTGGCGCCAGCGGATAAGGGATTCCTCGTCTTCCCACCATTGGTGCGAGAGAACGACGTCAGCTCTTGAAGTGCTGGTATAGCGGTCAATGAACAGGACGCCGCCGCTGCGCTCCAGTTCGGGCTTCAGGCTGGCCGCCAGCTCGAAATAACGCGAGGCGCGGCCTTCCCGGGGGGTCACCTCAAAAAATAGCCCGATCATGGGTCTTGTCCTCAAAGCAGGCCCGGCATGTTAGCGCGCGGTTCGGCGCTTTTTTTGTGAATATAATCTTAGCCTGTGCAGAAGTCGATCTCGGTGTGCTTCTGGAAATCATGTCAATCGGAACTCCGTAGCTGGTCCATCAATGGCCCATGCCGACCGAACCGCCGAGCGCCGGTGGCGTCCTTGCGCGACCCAATTGATCTAACTCAAAATAACCGGCCGGGCGTCCACTAGCTTGGAAAAAAAGTAACGGCGTGAGGGAGGATAACCTATGACGGAGATCGTTGAGTTCGTGGCAGTGCCTTTCGATTACGCAAATGACGGCATCGTTGCCGGTGACCCCGTAAAATGTCCAAGCCCTGCAGAAGCCATTCAACATGCGCAAGACCTTTGGAAGTTCTTCGGCCATGCAGGCGCGGTGGCGCTCAGCCGCACCAGTGATTTCGAGATCGGCATGTTCGATAAAAAGCAAATTCTTCGACGATTTGGCAACGCACCCCGCGAATACTGAGCGCCGGGTGTTGCCACTGCTCTTCATTCTTCGCGTTGTCACATTCTCGATATTGCTCGCCGGCACCGCACCTGCATCGGCGGAGCCCGCCTTCAAGGTCGAGGCGATCTGCCGAACGGCGATTGGGGCGATTATGGATCGCGATCCAAAGATGATGGAGATATCTCTAACCGCCGGCGACGTGCTGTTCCTGACCTACGTCCGGCCAATCGACAATTTCGTCTGGACATATAGGTGCCGGATAGAAGGCAATCGCTCTTCGAGATTGTCGACGGTGGCAAGAAGCTGCGCATCATCAAGGATAATGGTGGCGGATCGAGCATAAAGCTGTTGTTCGATCGCGAGATGATTTTCTGAAAGCGGCCAGCAAAGCTGGTGTTGAGCTTGATTGGGGGACGTACAAGCTAACGACCGGCGCCGCCCGCGCTGACGCAAATCGCAAAAACGGCTAAAATTACCACGCAGCTTCAATAGTTTAATGGCGCGCCATTCTACACCGCTTAGGTCAATAACTTGGGCGGCTTGTTTTTATGCAGTTTCGCGCATTCTACTCGTGTCAACACTGTGTCATCAGAACGGAATCGGCAGACTCTGGGGCTGCAAGAGCCAGCAGGCCGCATTCACGGAGGCGCAATCAGGCACTTCGCGTCGTACGTTGAGTTTGAATCCCGCTCGCTTCGCCGCCAAATTGCAGCAAACCGTACCGCGACCCGCGAAAGCTACGGGAATTCCGCAGATTTTGTCGAAGATTCGCCCAGGAGATTTTGGCGAGGCGCCCTCAGTTGCGCTCGATAAGGCTCGGAGAATGCATTTTTCTCCATAGCCTCTGTACCGCATTAAAACGTCTGGTTTCCGATTTACCGGATGTAACAACGGATTCTAACCGACCCTTTTTTAAATCGTTCTCTCTCAACCGAGAGAACTGGTCTCTATCGCCAACTCTGCAAAGCGCGAACTTATACCCGGCACGCTCCTCGCCTTGTCTGCCGAAGACTCC
>NZ_JBEKRB010000039.1:0-58446 GCF_049519115.1 Bradyrhizobium sp. | reverse complement strand
AACGAAACGCCGCCGGCGCTCGCATCAATTGGATGTTCACAACCGACAAAGCCCGCGCCAAAATGGGCCGCGCCTACCCGGTTACGGCCAAAGAGTCATAATCACTGTGGCAAGATACTAGTCCCGACGCGCTTTCTTTTTCGGCTTTTCCTCGATTTTCGCCTTGAGCTGATTGGTCGCGTCCAGAATCGACCGGTAACTCTCCGTCGCGTAGCGTGAAATGAGCTTCAACTCGGCGTCCGTATAGGCGTCGGTCTGCCTCTGCATGGCGCGCTGCAGGAGTTCGTAGAGGCCGCCGATTTCGGCAAGCCGTTCCGGCACCAGCGCAATGAAAACCTTACGCCGGTCGCTCTCATCCCGTTCCCGACGCACGAAGCCGGCTTTTTCCATCCGGTCAATGACGCCCGTAATCGCGCCCGTCGTAAGCCCCGTGAGTTCGGCCAGCCGGCCGGCCGTCATTCGGCCCTCCATGTTGATGAAATCCATACAGTCCATGTCGGAACTGGAGATGCCGGCGTGCTCGGCGACGGCTTTCGCAAACATCGCTCCCTGCGCGGACGATTTCCGCATCGCGTTTTCGAGTTCCTGCAGCAGCACGGCGCGCGCTTTCGTCCTTGACAAGGCGGCTCCATTATCTTAGTTGATATATTTCTTAGATACTAAGATAATTAGTATCCGTAATTTCGTACCTCACTGCAACCATAGGAGCAAGCCATGGTTTCCCGTTCTCCAAAAGCCCTGATCATCGGTGCCGGCATCGCCGGACCCGTGGCCGCGATCCTCCTCAAGCGCGCCGGCTTCGACGCCGAACTATTCGAGGCGTTTCCCTACTCGACCGGAATTGGCGGCGGCCTGCAGATCGCCCCGAACGGCATGCGCGTGCTGGCCGCGATCGGGCTTGCCGACGACATGATCGCCGCCGGTTCGATCTCGGAATCCTTCGATTTCTGCTCGAAATCGGGCCGCCGGATCGGCTCGATCAACCGGAATATGAAAGAGCGCTTCGGACAGCCCGCAGTGAATATGCGCCGTTCCACCCTGATGGAGGCGATCGTCAACACGGCCTGGTGCGAGAATGTCGAATTGCGATTCGAAAAGCGGCTGGCGCGCATCGAGGATCGCGCCGACCGGCCTGTCGTCGCACATTTCACCGACGGCAGCAGCGCCGAGGGCGACTTCATCATCGGCGCCGATGGCGTGCATTCAATGGTACGTCAGCATGTCCTGCCGGACGGGCCACGGCCGTTTGACACCGGATTGGTCAGCTTTGGCGGTTTTGTGCCGAGATGCCTGATCAAGGACACCGGAATCGGATCTCGGATCGAGGCCACCTTCGGGCAAAGCGGTTTCTTCGGTTACGGCTTTTGCAGTCCAGATCCGCACAGTGGAGGGATGTGGTGGAGCACGCAACCGTCTCAAGGTCTCGACGCGGTGACCTATCGTGCGATGGACCGGCAGGCGATCAAACGGCACCTGCTCGATTTCCATGCCGGCTGGCATGAACCGATCCCGCGCATCCTAAACGCCGCCGAAGACATCCTGGTCACCGATACGTTCGATGTCGCAACCCTGCCGGCGTGGTCGCGCGGCCGCACGCTTCTGATCGGCGACGCAGCGCACGCGACCAGCCCCCATGCGGGTCAGGGCGCATCGCTGGCACTCGAGGACGCCATGAGGCTCGGCTGCTTGATGCGGGAAGCCCAGGAACTTGGCCAGACCTTTCAGGCCTTCGAACAGGAACGCCGGTCACGCGTGGAACGTATCGTCGCGATCGCTCGCCGTAATGGCAACGGCAAGCGCGAATTCAGCGCGGCGGGCGCCTGGATTCGTGACCGGATGTTCAAAATGCTTATGCCAATCGCCTCGCGCGGAATGGACTTCATGTTCGCCTATGACTCGCGCAGCATCACGCCTCGACCTGAAATGTCAGGCCAGCATGATCGACGAGCCGCTTGATGAGCTTGTGCTGCATGGCCGCGCCCGGCGTCCAAATCCCTGCGGGAACGTCGGGCGTGTCCCGCAACAGGCAGATCGCGCATTCGGCAATCATCTTGGATGTCGATCCATAGCCGGGATCGCGATCGCCCTTGACCGACGCGCGAACCTGGCGGCCATCGGGAGCCACAGCAACAAAGAGCAGATCGTAATATCCGGTCTCCCGCTCTTCCTTCGAGGGCCCCTCGCCCGGCTTTGGTATGACTGCTGAAGCCAGATTGTTGTTGGCCGCCATGATGCGTTTGGCTCTCGCTTCGCCCTCCTCACCGGGGCCGGCGATCTGCATCTCGTCGTAAACGAAATCCTGTCCGTACGGAAATCCCAACAGGCCGTTCGAGCGATGGACATTGCGCGTGTTGATGTTGGCCATGAAGAAGGGCGTCAACCAGGTTTGCAAATCTTCATCGAACACCGGCCTGTTGCCTGGCGGCTGCTTCGGCCCGGTGAAACCTGGCGTCAGCGCAAAGGGATCGCGTACCAGGGCCAGCAGGCTCGGATCTTTAGCGGCGGCCTCAAATATGGCCTTGCCGCTCGCTGCCGTGCCGCCTGAGAAAGTCCCCTTCATGGCGCGAACCCGTCCCTTGACCCGCGCTACCGGTGCACCAAAGGTTTTCTTCGCCGCTTCCTGACAGGAGAACACGCCAAGTTCGAACGGCAGGGAATCGTAGCCGCAGGAGAACATGATGCGCGCGCCGCTTCGCTCTGCGCTCGCCTGTTGCGCATCGATGACCTTACGCATCCACGGAACCTCGCCGCACAGATCGAAATAGTCGGTGCCTGAAGCCGCACAAGCCGCCACCAATTCATTTCCGTACAACAGATACGGGCCTACCGTGGTCACGACCGACCTGGTCTGATCGATCATCGCCTTGAGCGAAGCCGGATTGTCGGAATCAGCCACGATCAGCGGCGTATCGGCCGCCGCCCCAATCGCATCACGAACGGAGGCGAGCTTCTCCAGGCTGCGTCCGGCCATCGCCCATTTCAACGACGCGTCGTTCTTGTAATGCGCCGCCAGATATTCGGCGACGAGCTGGCCGGTAAATCCGGTCGCGCCATAAACGACGATGTCGAATTTCGCAGATTTCATTTTCATTCCCTGGCGATAATTGAGCGACTTACTTCTTGCCGTAGGACACGCCCATCCCGGCGCGCACGTCGCTCTGGATACCATAAGGAGCGATCGGATAGCGCAAGCCATTCTTGGCCAGTTGCTTCATTCCGGCGATGGCCTTGGCGAGATCGGACGGCTTGAGCGCCATCAGCATCTCCTCGTCAGGAACGCCGCCATAGCGCCGCTCGGCAAAACATGGCAGCGAAAGCGACGGCTCGCCGGTCTTGAGCGCGCGTCCCCACGAATCCGCGCATGCGGTCTCACCGACCACGCCCCATTCGAACTTCTTGTAGCCGGTATATTGCAGCCCGTTGATCAGGATGATCATCTGGCCCGGCGTCGCATAGACCAGACAAATATCCGGCGGGTTAAGCCGGCCGCTCGCGAGTGGAGAGACTGCCATCGCCTGATACTGGCCGAACGGAACGACGTCGAGTGCTTGCTGGCGTTTGCGCGCATCCTCGGCCGTGCCGTGCCACACCCCGACATAGTTTGCGCCTTCGAGCCATTTCTCATCCTGTGGGCCGAGCCCAATTACCGCGCGGCATTGCGCGCCGACGAGATCGTCTGCCGTGATGCCCACGGTCCAGCCGAGCCGCGAGGCCATGCTGACGATCTGATCCGTGGTGTGGACCGCGGTCGGCCGCCTGATCTTCGGGATATCAGTCATTTCCTCGAGGGTTGCGAACATCTTCAGGCCGATCACCGTCGTCTTGAGGCGAAGCAGGGTGTTCAAATCGGCCGCCATGCCGGCCAGGTCGAGTGTTTCGGATGATGTCCGCTGTTGCATGGCGTTTCCTCCGGGACCGGCGCTTTTGATCGCGCGCTTCTCACCGATCCTAACCCGATTGGCCGGCGGGTGCGACCACGAGGCTAAAGCTAATTCTGGCCTGGCCCCGGCAGGAAATCGTCGGTCTTTCCGGTCAACCGGTAAGCGGTCAAGCCAATCCATTCACGCATGGCGATCTCGGTGCGCTCCAAACCATTCACGGCAACTGAGGAAAATGACAGTGCCTGGGATGGGCTCACGCGCCAATCGACGGGATAGGCCTCCACCTTAAATCCCGCCCTGCGGAACAGGCCGATTGAGCGCGGCATATGAAAGGCCGATGTCACCAACAGCCAGCGCTCGCCTTCCTTCGGATTGGCGACCGTTTTGACGAATTCCGCATTTTCGACCGTGTTGCGCGAATGCCGCTCGGCAGTCAGTCGCGCTTTGGCAACACCGAGGCTCTCGAGCATGGACAATGCGTAGTCGGCCTCTTTTGCGGAATCATCGCCAACCAAATTGGCGTTGCCGCCGGAATAGACGATGCGGGCATTGGGATATTGACGGGCAAGCTCCGCCGCCGCGACAAGCCGGTCGCCCGAGTGGCTGAGGATCGGTCTGCCATGGGCAGCCGATAGATCGGGCTCGATCCCTCCGCCCAGTACGACAATGCCATCCGGGGCGCCGCGCGCGGGGTCCCATGGTGGAAACCGCTGCTCAAGCGGCAGGATCAACAGCTTTCCGACCGGCGAAAATCCACACAGCGCCAAAAGCACAACGGAAGTGGCCAACACCCTGCGGCCGAGCACGGCGTAACGGGTAGTCAAAAGCATAGCGCCCAGCACACCGGCGCCGATCAGGAAGTTCACCGGTAACAACATCGTGCCCAGCGTTTTCGACAACAAAAAAAACACGAGGGACCCCTTGGATTGTCTGATACAGCGTCATACGCGACCTCCTTTAAGCCTATAAGCCCCGTCATGAAGCATCATCACCTGCACGCCAGCCCCGAAACCTGCCACTGGGGCTTCTTCGAAGCCAAACTGCGTCCGGTCCTTACCATCGAAAGTGGCGATGAGATCACCATCGACACCGTCAGCGGCGGGCCCGACGTGGTGCCGGATCGCAGCCGTTTTCACGTTCCCCCGGAATTGGACGACATTCATGCCAAAAGCGAACGGATGGTGCCAGGTCACATCCTGACCGGGCCGGTTGCGGTTGCGGGCGCCGAAGTCGGTGACGTGCTCGAAGTCGAGATCCTCGATATCCAGTTGCGTCAGGACTGGGGCTACAATCTCATCCGGCCACTGGCGGGCACGTTGCCGGACGATTTTCCCGAGCCCCGGCTGATGAATATTCCGCTGGACAAAACGCGGATGGTGGGCCGGATGCCGTGGGGGCTTGACCTGCCGCTGGCGCCGTTCTTCGGCGTCATGGGCGTGGCGCCGCCGCCAGCCTGGGGCCGCATCACCTCACTGGTCCCGCGCACGATGGGTGGCAATCTCGACAATAAGGAACTGACGCCGGGCGCCAGGCTCCATTTACCGGTGTTTGTGCCGGGCGCCCTGTTTTCTTGCGGCGACGGCCATGGCGTTCAGGGCGACGGCGAAGTCTGCGTCACCGCCATCGAAACGGCTTTGCAGGGACGCTTCAAATTGACCCTGCGAAAGGATTTGCGGCTCGGTTATCCGCGCGCGGAAACGCCGACGCATTATATGACGATGGCCATGGATCCCGATCTCGACCAATGTGTCGTCAAGGCGTTGCGTGACATGATCGTGCTGCTGGGTGAAAAACGAAACCTGTCGCGTGAAGATGCCTATACGTTGTGCAGCCTGGCGGCCGATCTTCGGGTCACACAGACGGTCAACGGCTCCAAAGGCATCCACTGCATGATCGCCAAGGCAATTGTTCACGGGTGAACGCTCGCGCAAGTGCCCTTGGACATCGCGCTTAAGCCATTGGATTCAGCGCCCCGACCGCGTACCTTCCGGCACGTCGGGACCACGACCACAGGAGATTGGCTAAGGATGGAAAGACGCCTGGCCGCCATCGTTTGCGCTGATGTCGCCGGCTACTCCCGCATGATGGGCGCCGACGAGGAAGGCACGCATGCGACTTTCAAGGCCCACCGCAGCGCGATCTATCCCGTTATCCTCAATCACGGCGGCCGCCTGGTGAAGAATACCGGCGACGGGTTCCTGCTGGAATATCCAAGCGTCGTTGGCGCGCTCCAGTCGTCCATCGACATCCAGATGCTGATGGCCGAGCGTAACAGCCAGTTGCCTTCGGACCGGCTCATGCAGTTTCGTCTCGGCGTTCACATGGGCGATGTGATGGCTGACGAGGACGAGGTTTTCGGCGACGGCGTCAACATCGCCGTTCGCCTGGAATCCGTCGCCACTCCCGGCGGGGTCGCCGTTTCTGGAAAGGCCTACCAGGAGGCGAGCAAACATATCCACGTTCCCCTGATCGATGCCGGCACCCGCCGCTTCAAGAATATCGAGGATGCGATCAGCGTATGGACCTGGGATCCGTGCGGGTTGGAACCCAACGACCCCGAGCCTCACAACAGGTCGAATCTTCCGGCTCAGTATCGAACCGCTATCATAGGCGTGCTTCCCTTCGTCAATCTCAGCGACCGTGCGGAGGAGTATTTTTCCGACGGTCTTACCGAAGACCTGATTCACGCTTTGTCGCTGCAATCTTTCTTCCGGGTTCTCAGCCGAAACGCGACCTTCTCGTTCAAAGGCAAAGATCTCAGTACCCGCCTCATCGCGCGCGAAATCGACGCGACCTATCTGATCCAGGGTTCAGTGCGGCGCGCCGGCAACAAGATCCGCGTGACGGCGCAACTGATCGCTCCCGAGAGCGGGGAACAATTGTGGGCTGGCCGATATGACAGCGATATCGGCGACCTGTTTGCGATGCAGGATGAACTCACCACGAATCTGTCGGCTGCGATCGCACCGGAAATTTTCCGCGCCGAGGCTTCAGCACCGGCCCGGCCGTCAGCCGACCCGACCGCATGGGACCGGTTCCTGAAAGGCCTCTCCCGTTATTACAGGCACACGAAGACCGACTTCGAAGCCTCGATCGATTTGTTCAGGCAGGCCATCGTTCTCGATCCTTCGCTTTCGATTGCACGCGCCTATCTCGCGACGATCATGGTGCAGGGCATCCAATACGGGTGGATCCAGAGCACCAGGGAATTGTGGACCGAGGCGATGAGCCTCGCGGAAAGCAGCGTTCAACTCGATCCCCGCTCCTCCTTTGCGTTTGGCCTCTTGTCTTACATGCACGCCATGGAAGGAAGTCACGACGCCGCGATGGAAGCGGCGAAGCGAGCGGTCAGCCTCAATCCGTACGACATGGGCGCGCGGGGAATTCTCGGACTATGTCACTTTGCCATCGGCGAGCATGAACAGGCCATCGAACTGTTCTCCACGGCCGTGCAGCGCGGCAACAGCGACCCCCGGTATAAGTGGACGGCGTTGCTCGCCTTCACCCACTATATGCTTAGACAATATGACGCCGCCCTGTCCTGGACGCGCGAAGCGATGTACCTCAATCCCAATCACCTCCAGGTGCTCTCGGTCAGGGCGGCGACGCTGGCGCAAATGGGACAGGCTGAGGAGGCTGCAAAGGCAACGCAAGTTCTTTTGAATTGCTTTCCCTCTGTGACCGTCGAACGGCACTTAAGGAATTTCCGCTGGAAAAACCCTGCCGATATTGCCCACTATCGTGAGGGGCTTCTGAAAGCGGGCGTCCCGGCCAGTTAATTCAGCCGATCGTCCTGCCCCGAAAACGCCTCGACAAAATCAGACAAGCCGTCGATGACGCGCGCGGACAAGCGAAAAATTGCGCAGTGCAATTTGCCTGCGTAGAGTTGACACTGAATCGGATTATGCTGAAGCTCGACCACACCCAGAGGTAGAGCGATGCCGGTTGAAGCTTCTATTCTCATTCCTCTCCAATCCGAAACCGCCCGTTTTGACACTGCCGCATTTTGAGGATTGATGGTCATGTCAGACCCGAACGCTCCCGGCCCCAATCAACCAATTCCCGCTTCGCCCGACAACCCCTGCCCCTTCCTGCGCGGCCTGGTCGCGGGTGGGTATGTCGGCGGGCATATCGTGCCGCTGCCGAAGCTGACAGGAAAAATCGAAGCCGCAAGCGGCACAGAAGGTCTGAAGAAAAAATTCGTCGGAATGGAAACCTTTGGGGTCGCGCTGATCGCCAACGGGCTCAGTCCGTGGCGCCTGCTCAGGAGTTGGTGGTCAGGTGCCGTTCTTGACGCGTTGCGCAATGGCCCCCTGGACAAGCGTGGCGCCGGCTCGCGAATCCTCAATGTCGACGGCGAGGTCGACGAATCCGAGATCACGCGCCTGGCCGAATTTGGTTCGGACTATCCGAATCCTGACGGCGGCACCGAACGCGGGCTGAACTCGCAGCAGATCACGACCTACATGAACGCCAATTTCGAACGCGCCAAGGGGCATCGGCGCGCGATCGACCGCTTGCTGATGAACGGCGAATGGCCGGTGCTGCTCAATATCCAGGGCAAGGGCGAAGGCAATGATCGTTACCTCAGCGTCGCGGAAGTCAGGACGCTGTTCGTGGAGCGGAAATTTCCTGCACGCATCGTGGCGAGACTGGCGCAGCCTGCCCCGGCGCCGGGCTCTGTTTTCAGATTAGCCAAGGCAGCCGTCGGCGTGGTTGCGGCCCTGATTTTGTTGCTCGGGCTCGCAATCACACAATTTCCGGATCTGCTTCGAGGATTCTTGGCGAGCTTGCCTGGCGAGGCGGCGCAGCTGGCGCAGTTGCTGCCTCCGCCGCTGCCGGACACGCCGGCCGTCAAGTCGGCGCGCTGGCTCGATCAGAACTGGTCCACGGAGGACCGGCACTGGTTTCATCATGTGAGCCAGGGCACCAAGACTTTTCCGGTTCCTTACGCCTGGTTCGTGGCGCTGGAGCAGCCGAGAATATATCTATTTTCCCGACCGGGTCTGCTCAGCGACAGCGCCTATCTCGAGCGCTTCGGCTTCATTCCAAGTCCAAAGACTATCCACGCCGACAAGGCCACGCTGCTCAGCTATGGCTATACGGAATCCGCCGATGCACCGGCGTCAACGCCATCGCTTTCAGACAAGTGGCCGGTCGAGAATTTCGACGGTCTGCCCGTCGGCTTTGCGCGCCTGAGCGGCGCGACCGATCCCGCGACCAGCGCGCCCTTGCCCGATATGATCGGCCTGACCTGTGCGGCCTGCCACGTCGGCAGCATTTATTATAGGGGGACCAGCATCCGCTATGACGGCGGCCCGGCCATGGTGAACCTTTTGAAGCTCGAGCAGGCGACCGGTCTCTCCATCGCGTATACGCTTATTTTCCCCACCCGCTTCAACCGCTTTGCCGCGCGCGTGCTCGGACCCAACGCAACTGCTGCCCAACGCGCAGAATTGGAGAAAGGTTTGTCGGACGCGGCAGCGTTCGTGAAGGCACAGGCAACCACGCTGGGAAATCTTTACAGCCGCGTGCATGGGCAGGACACCGAAGAAGGTTACGGCCGGCTCGATGCGCTGAACCGGATCGGCAATCAGGTGTTCTACACCGATATGACCCTGAGCGGGTTCACGGTGTCTGACAAGAACATGCACCTGCGCGATGCGCCGGTCAGCTTCCCGCCGATCTGGACCGTGCCGTGGTTCTGGTGGGCGCAGTACGACGCCTCGATCTCGCAACCGATGATCCGCAATGCCGGCGAGGCGCTCGGCGTCGCCGCGCTGATCAACCTCTCGCCCGACACTGCGCCTGACGCGCTATTCCGTTCCTCCGTCGACATTGAAAATCTGGCGGGCATCGAGGCGATGCTTCGCGGTGACGATCCGTTTAAGCAAAATCCGCCGGAATTCACCGGCCTCAAGTCGCCGAAATGGCCTGCGGATATTTTCCAGGACGATCCTGCCTGGAAGATCGATCGCGAGCGCGTCACCAAGGGCCGCGCGATCTACGCCGAGATCTGTGCGGAGTGCCACCTCGGGCCGGTCAACGACCACGCGTTCGACACGCAGTTTCCGGACAAGAGCTTTTGGACCTCGCCTCAGTTGCAAAAGGACGGCGACGGCCCCGTACTGGATGAGGTCCAGAAGGGCGTGGGCGGAATGGGCACCGACCCGGGCCAAGCCCATGTCCTGATGTTGCGTACGGTCGAGGTGCCCGGTTTTCTGGATCTCGAACCGGACCGCTACCTTGCGAAGCGTTGGGGATGCGGCGGCGTACCGGCCTCCACCACCACCGAGATGTCATTTGCGATCGCTCTGATGATCATGGTCGAAAAGGCCAGCGACAAATGGATGGAAGACCACCACCTGACGGATGAGCAAAAACAGGCGCTCTGGCGCTCTCGAAAAAATTGCCCCAATCCCGGCGACGCCAAGCAAACCCACTACCGCGCGCGTCCGTTAAACGGCGCTTGGGCCACCGCTCCCTATCTTCACAACGGCTCGGTGCCTTCGCTCTACTGGATGCTCAAACCCGCCGCCGAGCGGCCGCAACAATTCTGCATGGGCACGCGCGATTTTGATCCGCACCAAGTCGGCTTCCACGTCGAACCGGGGGAAAAGGCGGCATGCCGCCACGGCGAGACGCTGTTCGCTACGGTCGATTCAAAGGGAGCGGCGATTCCCGGCAACAGTAACCTCGGCCACTCGCTTGAGGGAACGCCGGGGCCCGGCAAACCTGGCGTGATCGGCCGCCTGCTGACCGACGACGAACGTTACGACCTGATCGAATATTTGAAGACGCTGTAGTCGGCTCAACGAATCAAACGGCGACCGAAGCTTTCGCCTCGGTCGCCCGAACATTGAAACCGGTTAGTTGGTGCTGCTGCCGGTGCTGGCTTTGGTCCGCTTGGTCGGCGTGGGCGTGCTGCTTGTGGACCCCTCGGTTGCGCGGGCACCGCCCCACGGGTCAGCTGGAGGTTTGTCCGGAATATTGCCGAGCGAATTTTTGTAGGCCCGATCCTGATTTTTTTCAGCCTCGATTTGCGACGGCGACTTTGGCGGGTCCGAAGGCGGCGGCGGTTGCGCCTTTTGCGCCAGAACGGGCCCGGTGAGCAATAAGGACAATAAGGCCACGGCTCGAAGAACTCTCATTCGTAGAAGCTCCCTTTTGATTCCCTACATATCACTGCGCCCGAAGCGCCGCCAACAAACGCTTGGTCAAACTCTCTGGCAAATTTTGGATCGGACGCCGCGCCAATCGCCGCACCGGATGCCCCGTAGACCTGTTCCAGCTTTGGCTCCGCCATTGACGAAGCGGCCTCAGCAAGAAGGATTCGGCAGAGGTACACCGGTACTATTGTACGCAATCGGTGGGACGATGATCAAATTTTAAACATGTTTCTATACCGTTAGGCGAACTTTAAGGAGCATTTATATGACGATCAGATTTGGAATGCCCTTCAGGCTGAGGCGCTTGAACCTCGGCCCGAAAGCGGCCCTGAGCGCGACGTTATTGATCGCGATCAATGCGGCACTGCTGGTTGGAGCGGGCTACTGGTCGCTTACGCGCGACTTTAACGGCCGCGCCGTGCGCGATATCGATCTCAGCCTTCGCACCCTCGCGCTGGCATTTGGCGAAGCCTATCCGGACGCCAAGATCAGCATTCGCGACGGGGTTGTCGAACGCGTCGAAGTGCCGCGCATGCCGGAATTCACCGACCATCGGATTGTCGATCGGGCAACCTCTTACGTCGGCGGCAACGCCACGCTGTTCGTCTATGACGACGCGGCAAACCAGTTCTTCCGCCGGACGACGAACGTCAAGAAAGAAAATGGCGATCGGGCAGTCGGAACGCAGCTCGCGGCAGACCATCCAGGACAAGCCATCCTTCGTCGCGGTGAAGTCTATAAAGGCCCGGTAGTCCTGTTCGGCCGCCGCTTCTACACGGCGTATCAACCGGTTTTCGATCCTGCCGGCAAGGTCGTCGGCATCATTTATGTCGGCACCGCGATGGCCGAACTCGACGGCATGCTGTGGCAGGCGATGGATGCCATGGCTATCGCGGCCGGCATCGCCGCCCTGCTCGCCCTCGTCGCGACCGCGTTTTTGGTCCGCCGCGTCACCAAGCCGCTCAAAGCCGTCGCCGAAACCCTCACCGTGCTGGCCGAAGGCAGGACCGACGTCGAAGTGCAATACGCCGACCGCCACGACGAGATCGGCGTAATCGCGCGAACCATCGACATCTTCAAGAACAACCGGATCGAGCGTCGCCAGCTCGAGGCCGAGCGCGCCAACGCCGAAAAATCGGCCAGTGAACGGCGCAAGGCAGAACTCAATCAATTCGTCGAGGATTTCCGCACCAAGATCAGCGGAATTATCGAGCAGGTCATGAGCTCGTCCGGCCGCTTCGAGAAAGATGCCCAACAGCTCTCGTTGACCGCGCACGCCACCGCAGAAATGTCGGGCCAATCGGCCGGCACTTCCAGGCAGGCCTCCGAACACGTTCGAAGTGCGGCAAAGGCGTCAAACGAACTGTCGCAATCGATCGTCGAAATCAGCCGGCGCGTCCAGGATTCCAACAACGTCGCAGCCGAAGCGGTCAAGCAGGCCACGGCCACCGACGAGCGCATGGCCGAACTTTCCGCCGCGGGCGACCGGATCGGGGACGTAGTCAAGCTGATCACCTCGATTGCGGAGCAGACCAACCTGCTTGCCCTCAACGCGACGATCGAAGCCGCGCGCGCTGGCGATGCCGGCCGGGGTTTCGCGGTGGTCGCCCAGGAGGTCAAAACTCTCGCGGGTCAGACCGCGAAGGCCACCGACGAGATCTCCTCGCATATCGTCAACATGCAGCGGGCCACGGGAGAGTCGGTCGACGCCATCAAGGCAATCGGACTGACGATCGAGCGCATCAGCGAAATCACCGGCGCGATTTCCTCGGCTGTCGAGCACCAGGGTGAGGCAACCAAAAACATCGCCCACGGCGTCGAGGCGGCTGCCAGCGGCACGGTCGATGTCGCCGAAAATATCGAACGCGTCGCCCAGGGGGCGAGCGAGACCGAGACGACTTCGAGCCAGATGCTGCAATCGGCCAAGGGGCTTTCGGAGGTGAGCGTTCACCTCCGCGATGAAGTCGAAAAATTCCTCGACAGCGTTCGCGCGGCTTGACGTCGGACTGCGCTAGCGGTCCGATTCTAACATTCGCATCCCGTCTCAGTGGCTACTTTTGCGAATGTTAGAATCAAAGGACCACTACCAAATATGGATTTTTAGTGGTGTTTAGGATTTGACATTCGCTTGGCGAACCCGCGGCCAGATGGGTAGCGAATGTCAAATCTACTCCACTAGGGAAAGCGCGCTCATCACGTCGGCAACAAGTGCACCGGATCAGCGAAACGTGCTAGGCTAGCGCCTGGTGCGCGATCTCTACCGGCGCGGGACGGAATATTGCCGCATGCGAAAGATCGGGTTCAAAGCCGTCGGAGCACGCCTGACGCTCAGGCGTCATTCGAGACGGCATGTCAACTGGACGCTTTCGATCGCGGTTTTCTCGACGCTCGTCACCATCGGCCTCGTTGCGCTCTATCTGATGCAGGAAACGCCAGAGTTCCCTTGAAGCACCAGCGCGGCCACTCGGTCAGTTCGCGCTTCTCGATACCGTTGCGGCCGCATCGGCCGGGTATTTCCTGGTAGATGCCGGCTTTGACCGTTCGACAGACACTCGGGATGCATCGCCGTGCCCCTCGGCGGCGTCGTTCATCGCCGCGGCCATTTCGTCAAGAACCGTCTTGTATTCTCCTATCGCCTCAGCGGGCGGCGTTTCGGCCTTCTCGACAGCAGCCTCCCGCGACGGCGCCGCGGCAATCGCGTCCGGATCGAAACGCGCTCGCTCCAGTTTGCTGCCGACAAACCACGCGCACAATATGCCCGTGATCTTGTCGTCGTCGAAGATATCGGTGTTGACCGTATCGACCGTCATGACCGGGCCGCCGGATTTCAAGATGACAAGGTCGCCCGGCTTTAAAACGGTCATCTTCGAAAGCCCACCGTAAGCGCGAAAAAAGAATCGTGTTGCGCCTTTGCAACGAAGATATCAAATCGCCGGACCGTCATCACCGCCGCATCTGATCGCAATGAACACGCTTGCGGCATCACGCACGCGCCTTAAACCGATGCAGGCAGCGTGATCACAAAGCAACACGCATAACTGCAAATAAACAGTCGCCCACGCGTCTCATATTTTTAACATACACTATCACCATCGACTGATTCGCGGCACGAACATTGCTTTAAACGAACTGGCTGAAAAAACTCAGGAGTGCGGCATGCGACGCCTCGTCCTTTGTACAGCGTTCGGTTTTCTGATTGGCGTAGCGAATGCCCGTGATCTCGGGCAGTGGGAAGCAACAGACCCGGAGGTCCGGCAATGGTACCAAGCATTGATGCAGCCGGATAATCCCGCTGTGTCATGTTGTGGCGAAGCGGATGCTTATTGGGCGGATTCGTTCGAAGTCGATGGTGACAAATATGTCGCGATCATCACGGACACCCGACCCGACATACCGTTGCGTCGCAAGCACATCGATGTCGGAACCAAGATCGTCGTGCCGAACCACAAATTGAAATACGACCAGTCCAATCCGACCGGTCACGGCATCATCTTTTTGAGCAGAGGTGATTACGTTTATTGCTACGTGGCGCCCGGCGGCGTTTGAGTCATGCTGTCGGCCGGAACTTGATCGCGCGAATAGACGGCTGAGTCTCATCGATGTCCGGCGGTCCAGAGGATTCCCGCCAGGAGTAATTTCTGTCGCGACACCGACGCGATACCCGTTGTGCTTGCGGCCTGCAACCCATGGAACCATTGACCGATGACCGAGTTGTCAAGCCGAACAGTCCCCCAAGAATGTTCACCCGATAGAAAGGCCCCGTCCCCCACGGGGCTTTTCTTTTTGCGTACTGATCGTGCATAAGGCTCCATGGCAAAAACAAAAGTAACCTTTCGCCCAAAGCGCAACGCCGAAGATGATTGGAAAATCATCGCGGAATACCCTGGCCTGGAACCAAGAGAAATCACCGGTTTCACGAGCAAGGCCGAGATCGATGAGTGGATGAACGGGGAACGCAAGATCGCGTGGCTTCGCTCTCAGGGTTACGCCAAGTAGCAATTTCGTAGCGACTTCCAGTTCTCGTCGGCCCAATTCTCGTCGGTAAAGGCTGCCGCCCTCACCAGGGGAAACCATGGTGCCGATACTTCCGGCAGGAATTCCCGCGCCGCCAAGATCATCGATTTAAGGTGATAAATGGTCGGAGCGAGAGGATTTGAACCTCCGACCCCTAGTCTCCCAGACTAGTGCGCTAACCGGGCTGCGCCACGCTCCGATGCCGTTCCCTTAGCTTCGATCAGGCTGGCGCGCAAGGCGGACAACCCGCCTCATGGGCCATTTGCCAAGGGACCGGCAGCAAGAGATCAGCCTCCAATAGATCAGCATCCTAGGCCGATCGCCTCGGATCTGGCCTCAATTGCCTTCAGCCGTCCTTGAGCGCGGCGTCGAGCATCCGGCGGCACGCGATCAGGTCGTCAAGCACCCCTCTCAGGCGCGCCAGATCGACCACGGGCGAAAGATCGGCGACCCCCGGAATCTCATCCTCGTCGAAACTTTCGACATCTGCGCGGCGGCTGCGCTCGGCAAGCCGAGGAACCCCGCTTTCCCCGGCGCTGTCGTAGTCGTCGTCATCGAGGTCGATCGGCGGGATCCCGTCGTCATCCTGCTCCAGGATGCTCTGGCCCACGACCTCCTCGATCGCACCGAAGGAGGCAACCGCAGATGCATCTGCGAGCCGCTGCACCGAAGCGATGCCGTGCTCCTTCAGGATGCGCTGCACACCGCGGATGGTATAGCCTTCGCCGTAGAGCAGACGGCGGATGCCCCGCAGCAGATCGACATCGTCGGGCCGATAGTATCGGCGTCCGCCGCTTCGCTTCATCGGCTTGATCTGGGAGAATCGTGTTTCCCAGAACCGCAACACGTGTTGCGGAATGTCGAGATCGTCGGCGACCTCGCTGATGGTTCGGAAGGCATCCGGCGCCTTGTCCAAATGCTCGCTCCTCTATCCCTCGCGCTGGCTGAACAACCGCGGCTCTACGCTGGCTTGGCGCCGTTGTTCCCGCCGCCGTGACCGTTGATGCGCTGCTTGAGAATCGCCGACGGCTTGAACACCATGACACGGCGCGGCGAGATCGGCACCTCGGTTCCGGTCTTCGGATTGCGTCCGATCCGCTGGCCCTTCTTGCGCACCATGAACGAGCCAAAGGACGAAAGCTTCACCGTCTCGCCCTTCTCGAGGCAATCGGTAATCTCTTTCAATACCAATTCGACAAACGCGGATGATTCCGTTCGCGACAGTCCTACCTTCTGGTAGACGGCCTCGCACAGATCAACCCGCGTGACAGTTTTTCCGGTTCCGGTCATCGCCTGCCCCACTCTCGGCGAACAAGATATTCGCTACTGAAATTATGAGCTTAAATGCGGACGGTCAACAGCCGTCCTGCTCCGATAACATGAAAGAAAAGCGCAAAACGTCGGGATTAATTTACCCGTCGATTACCAACGTATCAACACCGATCCCCAGGTAAACCCGCCTCCCATGGCCTCCAGCAGGACCATATCGCCTTGCTTGATGCGGCCATCGGCAACCGCGACCGCCAGCGCCAGCGGGATCGACGCCGCCGACGTATTGCCGTGGCGGTCGACCGTGAGCACCACCTTCTGCGGTGCAATGTGCAATTTGTGCGCCGAGGCATCGATGATTCGCTTGTTGGCCTGATGGGGGACGAACCAGTCGATGTCATCGGCGGTCATGCCGGTCGCCTCAAAAGCATCGACGATCACGTCGGTGATCATGCCGACTGCGTGCTTGAAGACCTCGCGCCCTTCCATCCGGAGATAACCCACGGTCTGGGTCGAGGACGGACCGCCATCGACATATAATTTCGACTTGTGCCGGCCATCCGACCGCAGATGGGTCGTCAGGATGCCGCGGTCGGAGGACAGGCCCGGCTTGGGCTGGGCGTCCAGCACCACCGCGCCGGCGCCGTCGCCGAACAGCACGCAGGTGCCGCGATCGTTCCAGTCCAGAATACGCGAAAACGTCTCCGCACCGATCACGAGCGCCCGTTTGAACGCCCCGCTGCGCAGGAAATTATCGGCCGTGGCGAGCGCGAAGACGAACCCCGAACACACCGCCTGCAGATCGAAGGCTGCGCCGTGGTGGATGCCGAGCCCGTTCTGAACCGCAACCGCCGTCGCCGGGAAGGTGTTGTCGGGCGTCGAGGTCGCCAGCACGATCAGGTCGATCGATTGCGCATCGATGCCGGCATGGTCCAGCGCCGCCCGCGCGGCATTGATCGCCAGATGCGAGGTGAACTCGCCATCCGCGGCAATATGGCGTTGGCGGATCCCGGTGCGTTGCACGATCCATTCGTCGGAGGTCTCGATCTGTGTTGCCAATTCGGCATTGGTCAAAATCCGCCGCGGCAGATAAGAGCCGCAGCCGAGCACGACCGAGCGTATTGCAGTCACCAGGTAGCCTCCTGGGTGGCAGGCCCTTGGGCTAGCACGCGCCACCGTTGCGTTTAAGCATTTGATTGATCTTGTTGAGGAGATCGTACCGGGCCATCTCATAGCCAACATCGACGGCATAGGCAAAGCCATCGGCGTCGGTTCCGCCGTGGCTTTTGACCACCACGCCGTTCAGGCCGAGCAGGACGCCGCCATTGGACTTATTCGGGTCGAGCTTGTCACGCAGCGCCTTGAACGCAGGGCGCGCCAATAAGTAGCCGATCCTGGAAAGAAAGCGGCGCGACAGCGCCTCACGCAGAAACTCGCTGATCTGGCGCGCTGTGCCCTCGGCGGCCTTCAGGGCGATGTTGCCGCTGAAACCTTCTGCCACAATCACGTCCGCTGCACCGCGTCCGATGCCGTCGCCTTCGACAAACCCGACATATTCAAGCTGAGGCAGGTTCATTTCGCGCAGCAGTTCCGCGGCCTCGCGGATTTCCTCGCGGCCCTTGATCTCCTCGACCCCGATATTGAGCAGGCCAACCGTTGGCCTTGTCAGGTCGAACAAGACGCTCGCCATGGCGCTGCCGAGCAGCGCCAGCGTCACCAGGTGCTGCGCGTCGCCACCGATTGTGGCGCCGAGGTCGAGCACGACGGAATCGCCGCGCACCGTTGGCCATACCGCCGCGATCGCCGGGCTGTCGACGCCGGGGAGCGTCCGCAGGCAGAACCGTGCCATGGCCATCAGCGCGCCGGTATTGCCGGCCGATACCGCGACATCCGCCTCACCTTTTTTCACGGCTTCGATCGCAAGCCACATCGACGAGGTCTTGCGGCCGCGCCGCAAAGCCTGGCTTGGCTTGTCATGCATACTGACGGCGACGTCGGTATGGATGACCGACGAGACCGCCTTCAATGCGGGGTACTTCGCCAGTTGCGCATCGATTGCTCCGCGCTCTCCGAACAGGAGAAACTCGGCGTCGGGGTGTCGGGTCGATGAAACCGCGGCGCCGGGAATAACGACTGACGGCCCGACGTCACCCCCCATGGCGTCAAGCGCTATTCGAACCTTTTGAGGCATGAACGTCCCGGAAACCTGACCTCTTTTCGGACTAGAGCTCCGATTCCGAAGTTTGCATGATATCGCAGCAACCTCTGATGCGAACTTCGGAATTGAAGGAGCTCTAGCAACTCATTGAGTCTAGTGCGGCCCTGAATTTGGAGTTCCTATAACGAACTTGCCGCAACACCGATAGGAACTCCGAATTCGCCGCACTAGAACTGCCGGCCGCGGCAATCGCCACGGGTTGTGGCGATGGGGCAAGGCACGGCACCGCGCCAAGCCGGGCCGCGACAATAGCGTTTCTCCATACCGACACAACCTCTTGACCACCGACTTTTGCGGCTCAAGTTATCTCGCAGCGCAATCGAGATTGGAAGTGAATGTTAGTTCTTTCAATTACTTAATGCGTAATTCCAAGAAGCTGGCCTAACGCGACCTCCCGCGCGGTCGCTTACAGATCCCCATCGTCCCCGGATGTCCCGGGACGCTTTTTGGCGGGAGAAGGCTTGCCGTCCGATTGCAGCGCCTTCAGCGCCGCAAACGGGTGATCGGCGGGATCCATGATCTCCGCAGGCAGATCAAACGTCGCGTCGGGCCGGCGTGGATAAGGGTCGATCGCGAGGAACAGGGCATCGGTGGCGAGCCGGCCGAGATCGATCACGCCATCGATGATCGGTTCCGGCGGATCGGGGACTTCTTCATCTTCGCTTTGGGCAGCCTCATCGACCAAAGCCGATAGGCTGCGAATTTGCTCCGAAGGTGCAAACATCAGGTCGACCGTCTCGTTGATCTCGTTCTCGATCGGATCAAGCGTCACCACGCAGGTCTGCCCGATCCGCGCGCGCACTTCGCCCGTGACATGCACACGCCCGCCGCTCTTGGGCGTCAGGTCGAACGAAGCGCTCGCCGACGTGACCTCACGCAAATCAGCGAGGTCGGCCATCGCAGCGCGGGTTGCATCGCTGGCCTCGAACGCGCGATGCAGTCCTGTGTCCGGGATTTGCGCCACGACAATGGGGAAGCGCCAGGGATCAGCTGATTTCATCGGCTATCGCCCCCTCCGAATTGGGATCGTCCGCTTCGGCCGGGGCGGCAAAGCTCCATTCGGCGGCCAGGAAGGCGGCGTCGTCAAGGCCGTCCAGATCGGCCATCACGGCTTGCGCATACGTAGCAAGCCGGCGCGCATTTTCCATGTCCTCGCCGTTCAGGATATTTTTTCGCAAGGCATAGGCGGGAACGTCGACGCCCGCGGCAAACGCAGCATCATAGGCTGCGGCGCGGCCGTAAAACGCCTCGCCAAACGCCTGCATGCGCTTGGGCACGGTGAGGTCACCGACACCCATTTCCCTCAAATTGGCGTCCATATCCTCGCAGAATCGATCAAAAAGGACCTGCGGGGCATTTGCCACATTTTGGGCTAAACGAAATCGCCGCAAGACCATCCACATATGCAGCACTAGAAGGTCGAAACGGCCATTAACGGTATCGGGCACGCCCAAGTCCCGGTAAAACAACGGTTCTCGTGTCTGCGTCACGATCATGCCATAGATGGTCTCAATGGTGCCGCGCAGCGACGCCCGAGGTTTGCCGAAGTGATTGAATGGCCAAAGCATCGCGGGTTCCGTTTGCGAGCCCTAAAGGCCCGCGTTTGTTGCAAGCAAGCGCCCTGCCGGGTACGTCAAGGTCTTGCGCGACGCAAGGGGATGGGACGCTTTCCGGAATGATCAAGTCCAATCTGACAGACACGACGCGCGGGTTGACGGCGCGATGGCGGGGCTTGCGGACCACTGCGGTGGTTGTCTTGCTGTGCGCCGTCATGGGCGGCTGCGGCGAGCAGTTCCAGAAGGGCTATATCCTGCCGCCGGGGGCGCTTGAACAAATTCCGATCGGTGCGAGCCAGGATCAGGTGCTGATCGTGATGGGAACCCCCTCCACCGTTGCCACGCTTAACGGCGAAGTCTTCTACTATATTTCCCAGCGCAGCGAACGCCCGATCGCTTTCATGAGCGATCGCATCGTCGATCAGCGCGTGATCGCGGTCTACTTCGACAAGAACCGCCAGGTGCGGCGCCTCGCCAACTATGGAATGAAGGACGGCATGATTTTCGACTTCATCAGCCGCACCACGCCGACCTCGGGCCAGGAAATCAACTACGTCGCCCCGCTGTTCAAGGCGCTCAATATCGGCCAAGGCAGCAATTAGAGACGGCAATTAGCCCTTCGCCGGCATTCGAACCAAAGCGGCAGTTTCGTCGCCTTGAATCAAAAACCCCGCAGGCCAAAAGCCCGCGGGGTTTTCGCATTCACGCGTTATGCCTCAATGCGCTGAGATCAATGAGCCAGGATCGCCAGCAGCAGCAGCGCCACGATATTGGTGATCTTGATCATCGGGTTGACCGCGGGACCCGCCGTATCCTTGTAGGGATCGCCGACGGTGTCGCCGGTCACCGCCGCCTTGTGGGCATCCGACCCCTTGCCGCCATAGTGACCGTCTTCGATGTACTTCTTGGCGTTATCCCAGGCGCCGCCGCCTGAGGTCATCGAGATCGCCACGAACAGGCCGGTAACGATCACGCCCAGCAGCATCGCGCCTACGGCCGAGAACGCCGCCGACTTGCCGGCCGCGCCGCCGCCCGCGATCGCATAGATCAGGAAGTAGACCACGATCGGCGACAGCACCGGCAGCAACGACGGAATGATCATTTCCTTGATCGCGGCCTTGGTCAGGAGGTCGACGGCCTTGCCGTAGTCCGGCTTGTCGGTGCCCTGCATGATGCCGGGCTTTTCGCGGAACTGTCGGCGCACTTCTTCGACGATCGCGCCCGCCGCGCGGCCGACGGCCGTCATGCCCATCGCGCCGAACAGATACGGCAGCAAACCACCGAACAGGAGGCCTACGACGACGTACGGGTTGTTGAGCGAGAAGTCCGGATTGACACCCTTGAAATAAGGGTGCTGCGCGGCGTCGGCGATGAAGAACTTCAAGTCCTGGTTATAAGCCGCGAACAACACCAGCGCGCCGAGACCCGCCGAGCCGATCGCATAGCCCTTGGTGACAGCCTTGGTGGTGTTGCCGACGGCGTCGAGCGCGTCGGTGGACTTGCGCACTTCCTTCGGTAGCCCAGCCATTTCCGCGATGCCGCCGGCATTGTCGGTGACCGGACCGAAAGCATCGAGCGCAACGATCATGCCCGCGAGAGCAAGCATCGTCGTAGTCGCAATCGCGATGCCGAACAGGCCGGCAAGGCTGTAGGTGACGAGAATACCGGCGATGATGACGATGGCGGGCAACGCGGTTGATTCCATCGAGATCGCCAGGCCCTGGATCACGTTGGTGCCGTGGCCCGTAACCGAGGCTGCCGCAATCGACTTCACGGGACGAAAGTCGGTGCCGGTGTAGTACTCGGTGATCCAGATGATCAGCCCGGTCACGACCAGACCGACGACGCCGCACTCGAACAACGCCATGCCGGTAAAGTCCACACCGGCGAGCTTGCCGAAGCCGATCAGCGCGTAGATCACAACGGCAACGCCACCGAGCGACAGGATGCCGGTCGCGATGAGGCCCTTGTAGAGCGCGCCCATGATCGATTGGCTGGCGCCGAGCTTGACGAAGAAGGTGCCGATGATGGAGGTGATGATGCAGATGCCGCCGATGGCGAGCGGCAGCGTCATCATATTGGCGAGGATCGGCGTCTTCGCAAAGAAGATCGCCGCCAGCACCATGGTGGCCACCGCCGTCACCGCATAAGTCTCGAACAGGTCGGCCGCCATGCCCGCGCAGTCGCCGACATTGTCACCGACATTATCGGCGATGGTGGCCGGGTTTCGCGGATCGTCCTCGGGGATGCCGGCCTCGACCTTGCCGACGAGGTCACCGCCGACATCGGCGCCTTTGGTGAAGATGCCGCCGCCGAGACGGGCGAAGATCGAGATCAGCGAAGCGCCGAAGCCGAGCGCGACCATGGCATCGATGACGGTGCGGCTGTCAGGCGCCAGATTCAGCGAAAAGGTCAGGAAGCCGAAGTAAAGCGTGACGCCGAGCAGCGCGAGACCCGCGACCAACATGCCAGTGATGGCGCCCGCCTTGAAGGCGAGTTCGAGGCCGCCGGCAAGCGAGGTGGTGGCCGCCTGCGCGGTGCGGACGTTGGCGCGGACCGACACATTCATGCCGATGAAGCCGGCTGCACCCGACAGGATCGCGCCGATCGCAAAGCCGATCGCAACCAGGATGCCGAGAAAATAAGCGAGCAGCGCGAAGATCACGACGCCGACGACGGCGATCGTAGCGTACTGGCGCCGCAGATAGGCCTGCGCGCCTTCACGTACCGCGGCCGCAATCTCCTGCATGCGCGGATTGCCGGCATCGGCTTTCATAACCGATACGGTCGCCCAGATGGCGTAGACGATGGAAAGCACGCCGCAGAGCACGATCAACCATAATGCTGTCATTGAACTTGCCTCAGATCTCTAGGAATGTCCCCGCGCCACGGCCGAGAAAATTGACCGGCGCACAAAAAGCAGGCCCGCCCTGCCCAAAAGGGGGGCCTGAAATCGGCCGGGACCATGCCAAAATCGCATCCCGGGCGCAACGCCGGGGGCTGAGAAAACCGTCGATTTCGAAAGGTATTTGCGCCGAAGGTGGCAATTTCCACCAAAATCCTAGAAATGGCTGTAGGACCTGCGCGTTAACGCCAGTTCCGCACCCTTTGCGTCCAGAAATTTCGGAGCGGCTTTGCCCGCGACAACGGTCCCGATCTGGTTGATGGCGACCCCCGCACCACTGGCGGCTTCGGCGAATGGTTTGAGGGCGTCCGGGGCAACCGTGCACAGAATTTCGTAGTCGTCACCGCCCGACACGATCTCACTTAGGCTGGCCGCCCCCGCTGCGAGCGCTGTGGACGCGCCCTTCGACAGCGGAATGGTCGCAAGCTCAACGGTGGCCGACACGGTGGACGCCGCGCACAGCTTGGCGAGATCGCCAGCCAGCCCATCCGACACATCCATGGCCGCATGGGCGTGGGCACGGATCGCCTGGGCCAGCGCGTTGCGCGGTTCCGGCACACGATAGCGGCCGACCAGCATGTCGCGCGAGATGGTGTCGTTCGCAAGCGCCGTCGCTACCTTGCCCTTGCGAAGAATGTCGAGACCGAGCGCGGCGTCGCCGATCGTCCCGGTGACCACGACATGATCGCCGGGCCTGGCGCCGCTTCGATGGATCATCATCCCTTCGGGGACGCGGCCGAATGCGGTGATCGAAACCATCAGCGGTCCCGGCGTCGATACCGTGTCGCCGCCGAGAAGCGGGCAAGTGAACGCGCTCGTATCCTCGCTTAATCCGCGTGCGAAGGCGGCAAGCCAGCTCGCGTCGACCTTGCGCAGCGCCAGCGTCAGCACAAAGCCGGCTGGCGTCGCGCCTTTGGCCGCGAGATCTGACAAATTCACCCGCAAGGCTTTCTTGGCGATGGTTTGCGGCGGATCGTCGGACAGGAAATGGACGCCTTCGACGATGGCATCGGTCGTGACGATGATGTCTTGGCCAAGTGCTTTCAGAACAGCCGCATCGTCGCTTAGCCCGAACGCGCCCGGATCGGTCGCCAGCGGCATGAAGTAGCGCGCGATCAGGGAATCCTCGCCGGATGCTGGCGCACCGGGAGCGGTCATCTCAGCCACCGGCCCGCGCGAATTCGTTGGCGCGGAACTGGCGCGCGATCTGATCGAGAACCGCATTCACCATGCCGGTCTCCTCCGCCTCGACAAAGGCGTGCGCGACATCGACATACTCCGACACCACGACACGGCCGGGCACGTCCTTGCGGTGTTCCAGCTCATAGGCACCGGCGCGCATCACGGCGCGCAGGATCGCATCGATTCGTTTCAGCGGCCAGCCTTTCGACAGCGCCTCGTCGATCAGGGGGTCGAGCTTGGCCTGATCACGCACCACGCCCGATACCACGTCGCGGAAGAACGCGGCTTCCGCCGGCAGGTATTTGTCGCCTTCGACCTCGCTGCCGAGCCAATGGCTTTCGAACTCCGCGAATATGTCGTTGATGCCCGCACCCGCAATATCCATCTGATAGAGCGCCTGCACCGCCGCAAGCCTTGCCGCGCCGCGCCGGTTGGCCTTGCGCTCGGGCCCTTTCGCGGGCTTTCGGGTCTGGTTCTTGTCGTCGCTCATGATCTTTGCTGACTAAGCCGGCGCTTGATCCGCAGCATCGCGAGCGCCGCGCGCGCGGCATCGCCGCCCTTGTTGAGTTCGGAGACGCGCGCTCTCGCCCAGGCTTGCGCTTCGGTGTTGACGGTCAAAATTCCGTTGCCGAGCGGGAATTTTTTCGACACCGCCAAGTCCATCAACGCGCGCGAAGACTCAGTTGAGACGATCTCGAAATGGATGGTGTCGCCGCGGATGACGCAACCCAGCGCGATGGCAGCATCGTAAGGCTTGCCCGTCTTTTCGGCGGCATCGAGTGCAATCGCGATCGCGGCTGGAATTTCAAGCGCGCCAGGAACCGTGATGATATCGTGGCTGACGCCGGCCGCCTTCAGCTCGGTGACCGCGCCTTCCAGCAGCGCATCCTGAATGTCGTCATAGAAACGCGCCTCGACAATCAGCGCCCGCGCGCCGGAAATGTCTGTCGGGTCTTTCAACGGTGCGCGCCGCGCATCTGCCATGTGTCTTGCCAATCAGAAAGGAATTGAGCCGCTTTTAGGCGCAGTCATGCGTAAAGCCAAGACCGCGCCTCACTTCATTTCCGTCAACCGCGCCGCATAGCGCGCCATCAAATCGACCTCGATATTGACCTCACTGCCCGCGCGCCAGGACGACAAGGTCGTGACATTGAGCGTGTGAGGGATGATCAGTACGGAAAAGGCCGTATCCTTGACCGTATTGACGGTGAGCGAGACGCCATCCAGCGTGATCGAGCCTTTCGGGGCGACGAAGCGCGCCAGTTCCCGCGTGGTATTGAGTTCGAACCGCGCCATGTCGGGCAGGTCCTCGCGGCCGAGGATCACAGCTATGCCATCCGCGTGACCAGCGACGATATGGCCGCCGAGTTCGTCGCCGATCTTCAGCGCCCGTTCCAGATTGAGTCTGGTGCCGACAGCCCAATGCTTTGCCGTGGTCAGCGAAAGCGTCTCGGCAGCCGCATCGACGTCGAACCAGGTCTTGCCGTCGGCAACACCCGAAGCGACAACTGTCAGGCAGACGCCGTTGCAAGCGATCGAGGCGCCGTCGGCGATGCCAGCACGATCGTAGCCGCAGGCGATACGCAGCCGGTGCAACTGCCCCTGCGCGACGGGCTTGAGGCTTTCGATTTCGCCGATATCGCTGACAATGCCGGTAAACATTCAGGAGTGCTCGTAAACGGTAAGAGTGTCGGTACCGAGGCTTTCGCTACCATGAGCGCGAAAAGCCGACGACTGGGTAATTGCGCTCAGCGGCAATGCATCCAAAGCCACCACGCCGTCGGCGCCGATCGCCTCCCTCCCTCGCAGCAACCAAAATTCGTCGACCAGGCCTGCCGCGACGAAAGACGACGCCACGCGTGCGCCGCCTTCGACCAGAAGCCGGGTGATGCCCCGCTCCGACAGCGCGTGCAACACCGAAGGCAGGTCCAGCCCGCTCGGCGTCGACGCCATGCGGATGACTTGCGCGCCGGCAGCCCCCAGCATCGCGGCCGCGGGCGCCTCCGCCAAATGCGACGTCACCACCCAGAGCGGTGTAGTGCGCGCCGAATGGATCAGGCGGCTTGTGCCCGGCATTCGCAGTGAGCGGTCCAGTACCACCCGCACCGGTGAGCGCGCTTCCATGCCAGGCAGGCGACAGTTGAGCAAGGGATCGTCCGAGAGCACGGTGCCGATTCCGACCAGGATGGCGTCGCATTGCGCCCGCAACAGATGCATGCGCGCTTTGGCGAGTTCGCCCGAAATCGCTACCGGTTGGTGGCCGCTAGCCGCGATCTTGTCGTCGGTAGAGACAGCAAGCTTCAGGATCACGTGCGGACGCTGGTCGCGGACACGCCGGAAATGTCCGGCATGGGCGCGCGCCGCCTCTGCCGCCTCAAGCCCGACATCGACCTCTATCCCGGCATTCCGCAACTTCGCATGGCCCTGCCCCGCCACTTCGGGATTGGGATCCTCGATTGCCGACACCACACGTTTGATGCATGCAGCGATCACCGCGTCGGCGCATGGCGGCGACTTGCCGATGTGCGAACAGGGCTCGAGCGTTACATAAAGCGTGGCGCCGCGCGCCGCGTTCCCTGCCTGTGCCAGCGCCACCGGCTCGGCGTGCGGACGGCCGCCTGGCTGCGTCCAGCCCCGGCCGATGATCACGCCGTCCTTGACCACCACGGCGCCGACCGCGGGATTGGGATGCGTGCGTCCCAAGCCGCGCCGGCCCAGCGCCAGCGCCAGCGCCATGAAGCGCCGGTCGGCCGCTTTCGATTCCGTATTGCTTTGCCCCGAATGCTCTTCCGCGCCGGGGAAGATCATTTGCGTAACAAGGCGACCCGCGCGTCGTCGTCGCCGGAGAGTTCGCCGAGCACCGCCTCAAAGTCCTTGGCCTCGCGGAAATTGCGGTAGACCGAGGCAAAGCGCACATAGGCGACGTCGTCGAGCTGGCGCAGATGCTCCATCACGATCTCGCCGATCGCCTCCGACGAAACTTCCGCTTCCCCGCCACTCTCGAGTTCGCGCACGATGGTGGAAACCATCTTTTCCACCCGCTCCGGATCCACCGGGCGCTTGCGCAAGGAGATTTGCAGCGACCGCACCAGCTTGTCGCGGTCGAACGGCACCCGG
Source organism: Bradyrhizobium sp. (assembly GCF_049519115.1). Classification (GTDB taxonomy): domain Bacteria; phylum Pseudomonadota; class Alphaproteobacteria; order Rhizobiales; family Xanthobacteraceae; genus Bradyrhizobium. Next base: position 31,135 of record NZ_JBEKRB010000039.1, on the reverse strand, counting down.
CGGCCATTGCGCTTGATGACGGTCAATTCGCGAAGCTGCACGCGTTCGAACGTGGTGAAGCGGAAATTGCAGGCGATACATACGCGCCTGCGCCGGATCACGGCGGAATCTTCCGTCGGACGGGAGTCCTTCACCTGCGTATCGAGACTGTTGCAGCTTGGGCAACGCATGCGGAAGAGACCTTAATTGTAAATCGGGAAGCGATCGGTGAGCGCCTTGACCCGTTCCTTCATCGCCGCTTCCACGAGCGGCGCGGAGCCGTCCTTGGATTGAGCGACCGCATTCAACACCTCGGCGATCATGCTGCCGACCTGCTTGAATTCGGCAACCCCGAAGCCGCGCGTGGTCGCAGCCGGTGTGCCGAGACGAAGGCCCGAAGTGACGAACGGCTTTTCCGGATCGAAGGGAATGCCGTTCTTGTTGCAGGTGATGGCAGCCCGCACCAACGCCTTTTCCGAGATGTTGCCTTTCAGGCCTTTGGGCCTGAGATCAACCAGCATCAGATGGTTGTCGGTGCCGCCGGAGACGATATCGAGACCCTCGGCGCGCAACGACTCCGCCAGCGCCTTGGCGTTTTCGACGACGTTTTTGGCGTAGATCTTGAAATCCGGGCGCAGCGCTTCGGCAAAGGCAACCGCCTTCGCCGCGATCACATGCATCAACGGGCCGCCCTGCAGCCCGGGGAAAATCGCCGAGTTGAATTTCTTGGCGAGCGCCTCGTCATTGCACAGGATCAGGCCGCCGCGCGGACCGCGCAACGATTTGTGAGTGGTGGTGGTCGTCACGTGCGCGTACGGCACCGGCGAGGCATGAACGCCGCCGGCCACCAGCCCGGCGAAATGCGCCATGTCGACCAGGAGATAAGCGCCGACATGGTCTGCGATTTCGCGAAACCGCTTGAAGTCCCAGGGCCGCGAATAGGCCGAGCCGCCGGCGATGATCAGCTTGGGCTTCACCTGCTCGGCTTGTTTGGCGACCTCATCCATATCGATGAGATGGTCGTCGCGGCGCACGGTGTAATGCGAGGCCTTGAACCACTTGCCGGACATGTTGACCGGAGAGCCGTGGGTCAAATGTCCGCCGGCGGCGAGATCGAGGCCCATGAAGGTATCGCCGGGCTGCAACAGCGCCAGGAACACCGCCTGATTCATCTGACTGCCGGAATTGGCCTGCACGTTGGCGAAGCTGGCGCCGAACAGCTTTTTCGCGCGCTCGATCGCGAGCGTCTCCACCACGTCCACCCATTCGCAGCCGCCATAATAGCGGTTGCCCGGATAGCCTTCCGCATATTTGTTGGTGAGCACCGAGCCCTGAGCTTCCAGCACGGCGCGGCTGACGATGTTTTCCGACGCGATCAGCTCGATCTCGTGGCGCTGGCGGCCGAGTTCGCCGCGAATGGCGGCTGCAATGTCCGGATCTGCCTCGGTCAGGGTAGCGGTGAAGAACGAGTCGGGTGCGGAAGTGGTCTTGGCGCTTAGGGGCGAAGAGCTCATGAGCGAAATATCTCCACCGCCGCAACCAGATAGAGCGTCACGGTCGGTCAATTATGGCGGTCGAAAGGGTATCGCGGAATACCACATTGCCCGGTCATGGCCAAGCGCTTGCGGTAGGCGCCTGATATTTATGCAAGATATGGTGGGGATACACCCACTGGAAAGCGCCGCCTTTCCACGGCGCACACTCGAGTCGGACATCGCGACAAGTCTGAAATGCGCCAAACCCGGAAGACGGGTGCCCCCAGATCGCCGCCCGACCGCCACGAACTCGCCCCACGACTCGGTGATGCCAGATTTACTGACTGGAAGAGCGGTCAATGTACGAAGCGCCGAAACATTACGTAGCGACAAGTGCGGGCGCGTTAGTCCTCGCAATCTTGTCGCTGTTGATCGCTATCGCCGCTCGAAGCTTCGCCGCCACTGATGTTGCGGCGGACTCTGTCGACATCAGATTTGAGCTGAGGAAGTCGCCGTCGCCGTAAGCCAGCCCTGACGTCAATGCGGAAGGCGCCTGTCCGCGTTCTTCCGTGTCAGGCTAGGCTGAACCGTTAGGCGCATCGCGACCTCGCGCGAGCCGTCAAAGACTTCGAGCAAATGATTGCAACTCAAGCAACGAAACTCGCCGCTCTCGCCCGGGCTCGACATCAGTTCGATGCGTCGATAGCCGGCGTGGCACTTCGGGCAGATCACATCGGACGTTCGCATGACCGAGAAACCCTCATCTTCAACCGCCGGAGGAGATCGTAAAGTCGCGCTGGCGAGTTCGCCATACATAAATTATTCACAGCCCCGTCAAACAAGTTGACTACGATAATGCCCTGGGGATTCGTGAGATTTGTGCCGCTGGCCTGGAGTTATCCACATGCTGCCAAATGCCTGGACGATGAACCTGACCGAGACGACCCTCTTCCTGATCGTTGTGTTGGGTTTGGCTGGCGCCGGAACGTGGGTGTCGGTCGTCGGCTGACCGCCTGTCGCCGTCTCCAGAAACGGCCCGGTTTCTTTTGACCCCGGGGGCTGGTCGCCGCGGACATCGACATCCAGCGACAAGAGGCGACATGCGCGAGGTTTGCGTGCACCTTTCGACAGACAATGCGTCAGCCAACCTGGCTGCAAATCTCGACCAAAAAGCCGTTAAGGTCGCGCACGTAGGAAACAATTTGTCCCCACGGCTTCGTTATGGGCTCAACATAAGCGACCGCGCCGCCTGCTATAGCCGCAGCGAAGGCCTTCGGTACGTCTTCGGCAACTAGCGCCACCTCGGCACCGGCCGGGGCCTCGCCAGGTCTGTTAGGGTGTGCGCACAGCAATACCTTGACCGACGGGAGCGCCGGTAGATGGCTTTCCTCAGCGCAAACGAAAGTGCGCGGCAATCTGCTCGCAGGAATCGACGTCAGCCCCAGGCCGGCCTCGACCGCGCCGATCCGTGCATGATAGTCCACACCGGCGAGCCGCGTCGGCTCAACTCACGCCGTCGCGGTTGTAGATGTCGTCGCGGAATTGCACGACGCCGTCTGGCGTTGCCCACGCCGTGACGTAGACCCAGTAAAGCGGCAATGGCTTTGCCACCTTGGCGTCCTTGCGCTCGCCGGACTTGATCACCTCGTCGATCTCGGTCTTCGACCAGCCCGGCGTTTCCGACAGAATCCAGTAGACGAGCTCGCGCACATTCTGCACGCGCATGCAGCCTGAGGACGCAAACCGGAAATCCTCGCCGAACAGGTTCTTCGACGGCGTGTCGTGCATGTAGACGCCGTCGGGACTCGGGAAATTGATCTTCAGCGATCCGAGCGAATTGAAATCGCCGGCGTCCTGCTTGAATTTGTAATTGACCGCTTCGGTCGAATACCAGTCGATCTGCGACGGCTGGAGCTCGTTGTTCTTCGGATCGAAGATGCGGATGTGATTGCGCGTGAGATAGTCCGGCTCCGCCTGCATCTTTGGAATCAGATCCTTGCGGATGATCGATACCGGCACGGTCCAGAACGGGTTGAAATTGATCTGCGTGATCTTGGTGCGGAGATCCGGCGACGGCCGGTCCGGCTTGCCGGCAACCGCCGTGTGACGCGTTATCGCCACGCCATTTTCGATCGCCTCGATCTGGGCGGCAGGAATATTGGCGACCACGATGCGGTTGCCGAGATTGCCGGTGAGCGCTTTCAGCCTGACCGCGTTGGTGCGCAACTGCGCGAGCCTTCGATCGGCCGAAACGTTGAGCGCATGCAAGGTGGCCTCATGCACGACGCCGTCCGGATGCAGCCCGTGGCGCACCTGAAAGCGATGCACGGCCGCATCGACATAGGAATCGAACACCTGCGGGTCACCTGAATTAAGCTCCAGGTCGCCCGCAATCGACAGCCGCCGGCGCAAGGCGGGTACGGCCGGCCCCTTGGCGCCGACGCGCAAGCCATCGGCCGAAGCCGGCACGTCGGGCCATCCACCCTTGGCGACGATGGCCTCGTATTGCGCGATCGAGGTCTGTGTGGTTTCCGCGGTCGAGGGCGACAGCGTCGGCAACGACTTCTTCGGCAGGCGGACGTTGCGCGACGAGTTATCGAAGCCGCTGCCGAGCCCGTTCTCCTGGTTTTCCCGCATCAGCTCATCGAGCATCTGATCGGAGGTTTGCCCTTCAGCCGCCCGCGCGCCGCGCGCAAGCGCGCTTGCCGCAAGCCCGGTGGCGGCGGTTGTGAGGAAGGATCGTCGGGTGATCGCGCTCATGGCTTCTTCAAGTCCCAGGCGCTGTTAATAGCAAACCCGGCCCGCAGCGATAAGGGCGCAAATTCCTTCAATCGCAAATACGTGAAAGGCGGGAAAGCTAACTGCGCTCAGCCGCAGCTCTTGATGTCGTTGGCGAGGCTCCAGGTCTCCTTGGTCCTCAGATTCATCGTCCGGTAGACCCGGCCGCGAAGGTCCTTGGGACATTCCTTGGGGACCTCGACCAGGCACATGTTGACCTTGTCGAAGACCTGGGAGTGGACGATGGAGTTCTCCCGCTTGAGCGAGACCTGAACGCCCGAATTGGAGAACCTGACGATGGTGCCGGGATCGGCGCCCTTCTTGGCGCGCGCACTCAGATCGTCGCCATACCGGTCCGTGATGGAAGTGATCGTCGTCTCGGCGCACTCGCCGACCTTGCCCGGCAATTGCGAAATGCGCTCGGTGCCCGGCATCACTTCGTCATCCACGGGGTCCGGCGCCGGCTCCCAGCGGTCGGGCGGCGCGGTGCCGGGATTGATCCGCTCTTTGGTCGGCGGCGGTTGATCGGCAAACGAGGTCAGAAAGCTCGGCTGCGAACAGCCCGCAACAACAAACAAGGACAACAGACCCAACAGGCGCCGATGATTCATGCAAGGCGATGGCATCAGTTTGCAAGCCGGCCAACGCCGCCCTTCCCGACCGAGCGCCTCAATGGTTGATCCACAAAAAACTCCTTAGCCCTTCGATGCACCGTCATATCGCCGGGATCGCGCCGAATCTTCGATCTTCCGGATGGGATGACAGGCGATAATGCCTAATTCGGCAATTTTAAGGGCGCAGTCAAACAACCTCGCCCGGACGGTTGTCCGAGCGAGGGATGTTTTTACCTGAGCCTTTGGAAACCAGGAGTTTAAGGCTTATAGCCCGGTATAGCCGGCCTTGACGGGATCGCTCGATCCATCGAGTTCGCGCAGATAAGTCAGCCCGCATACCGTCAGGCGGTGCATGTCTTTCTCGCCGGCCTCAAACAGGGTCGTGACATATTGGGTCACTTTGGTGCGCGCTTCGGCGCTGGCGGCGGCCGAACGGTTCAGCAGAAGATCATAGGTCATCATGATACGATCGATGGCGGCTTCCATGAATTCCTCGTAGTTCAGATCCAAACTTCCAGATTGATCCGTCAGGCGATTTCCAGCGCCTCGAATTGAGCGATCGCCTTGTTGGCAAGCCTGATCTTGTTGTATTCACCGCGTTCGAACAGCCTGATGATGACCGCAAGCAGCCTTTCGTCGGTCGCGAACGTGTCGGAGATGGCGCCGGTCCGGCACAAATAGTTGGCCGCGATCGCGTAGGCGTCGCTGACCACTCCGACATTCATGACCCGTAGTCCACGCTCGACCAGCATCGCTATTCTCCGATGTCAGGTCGTTAAGTACGGCGGACCGCAAAAGTTCCATCTGGGGCCTTGTCATTTTGCAGGTGCAAAAGACAAAACGCACCGGCTTCGGAAAATTCCGAACCGGTGCGTCGTAGGGGAAGTCTCTTTCAGTCGGTTAAAGGCTGCCGGTCTTCTTGTCGCGGCCGGCTTGGCCCAAACAGAGCTAAAGCGGGTTCAGAGACGGTAGAGGATCTGGTCGGTCCAGAACCGCTCGAGGCGATGCAGCGACTTGTTCAGCGTCGCGAACTCCTCGTTCGAGATGCCGCCGACCTGCTCCACGGTCTTGACGTGCTTCTGATAGAGCGTATCGACGATGCGGCGGATTTCCTGGCCCTGTGCGGTGAGGCGGATGCGGACCGAACGGCGATCGACGCGCGAACGCTGATGATCGAGGAAGCCGAGTTCGACCAGCTTCTTCAGATTGTAGGAGACGTTGGAGCCGAGATAGTAGCCGCGCGTGCGCAGTTCGCCCGCAGTCAACTCCTTGTCGCCGATGTTATAGAGCAACAACGCCTGCACCGAATTGATATCGGCACGGCCGCGACGATCGAATTCATCCTTGATGACATCGAGCAGGCGGCGGTGCAGCCGCTCCACCAACGTCAGAGCTTCGAGATAGAGCGGCTGAACCGGAGTTTGCCCCGGCGCGCGCTCGACGGCTTCCGCCGCCGTTGCAACGGCTTTCATCATGACACTTCCCCTGTTGTCGTTTTATCGACTTATTCGACGAAACTTTTGTCCCGCCTGATAGCGACAACTTAAGGGGCGCGTTTGAAGATCAGCTTAAATAAGAGAATAAAGAGATCATGAATTTAAGACAGTGAATCGCGGATTAAGCCTGCAATATAAGGGCTTTTCGCAACCTTTCGTTCACGCTGCGCCTGCCCTGTTCACGCTTCGTCTGGGTACGCTGTCACATATGGAAACAGCGGCGAAGAAAGCTGAAACGCTTGCGTAACCGGTGTGGCAAACAGACCGCAGGGTGACCGAATGGTTACCGCGATTTCCAAAGATTTCAGCAACTATGGCGGCCGTTCCCGCGCGGCCATCCACGCCAGCGCCAGATAAGCGGCCAGCATCACGGCTTCAGCGACGACGACCGCAAGGCTGCCGCCATAGATCGCCGGAAACATCAGTTCGATCACCGTCATCGAGACGACGGTGATCAACCAAACCACCGCGCCCCAGGGCGTCGCGAGCCAAAGCCCGACCGCGGCGACGAGCTCAATCACGGCGAAATAGACCGTTGAGGCCTGCCATGCGAGCGACTGGTTCTCGAAGGCTTCCTCTTCGCCGCCGACGAAACCCGTGACCTGCGCCCAGTGATAAAGGCCTTTGGCGACGGAGACGACCGCCATGATGCGCAGGAACAGCACCAGCCGGCGCGTCCAGACATTGTCCCCGGAATCGATGCGCTCCGACGATATCGCTTCGACCGATATCGCATGGTCTCGGGAGGAATCGCGCGAATCTGACATCGGTTATATGTTGCCGGCCGGTCTTGAGACGTGGGATTTGAGACGAATTATCAGGGATTGCTGTTTTCGGGGGCTAGAGCTCCGATTCCGAAGTTCGCATGATATCGCGGCAACCTCTGATGCGAACTTCGGAATCCAAGGAGTTCTAGTAACTTATTGATTCTGGGGCGGCCATGAATTTGAAGTTCCTATGATGAGATTGCCGCGAAAATGATAGGAACTTCAAATTCGCCGCACTAGTCATGGCCCGTCGGCACGGCAAAATCAATCGGGTGTGCGAAGAGCCCGCGGTGACGGAAGCGGGGCAAAGTGCTAGGGTCGCTCGCAATCAATAGCCAGCCGTCCCGGGAGACAACATCAAATGGCGATCAAATTTGGGCGTCCGATCGAAATGCGCGATACGCCGCGCCGGGAGGACACCCTCTCCGCACCGAGCCTTGATCTCGCCATCCGCCCCCGCCGCAACCGCAAGGCGGAATGGGCGCGCCGCATGGTGCGCGAAAACGTGCTGACGACCGACGATCTGATCTGGCCGCTATTCGTCTCGGACGGCCACAACAAACGCACCGCGGTCGCCTCGATGCCGGGCGTCGAGCGGCTCAGCGTCGATCAGGCAGTGCGCGAGGCCGAACGCGCGGTCAAACTCGACATCCCCTGCATCGCTTTGTTTCCCTACACCGATCCGAGCCTGCGCGACGAGCATGGTTCGGAAGCGGTCAATGCCGACAATCTCGTCTGCCAGTCGGTGCGCGCGATCAAGAAGGAATTCCCGGGCCTCGGCGTGCTTTGCGATGTCGCGCTCGATCCCTATACCAGCCATGGCCATGACGGGCTCTTGGAGGACGGCAAGATCCTCAACGACGCCACGGTCGCGGTATTGGTGCGGCAGGCGCTGGTGCAGGCGGAAGCCGGATGCGACATCATCGCGCCGTCGGACATGATGGACGGCCGGGTCGGCGCCATTCGCGAAGGGCTGGATGCGGCCGGATTCCTCGACGTGCAGATCATGTCCTATGCGGCGAAATATGCCTCCGCCTTCTACGGTCCGTTCCGTGACGCCGTGGGTTCGGCGAAAACGCTCAGCGGCGACAAGCGCACCTACCAGATGGACAGTTGCAATTCGAACGAGGCGCTGCGCGAGGTCGAACTCGATATCGCCGAAGGCGCGGACATGGTGATGGTCAAGCCAGGCATGCCCTATCTCGACATCCTGCGCCGGGTCAAAGACACCTTCGGCATGCCGACCTTCGTCTATCAGGTGTCCGGCGAATACGCGATGCTGATGGCCGCGATCGGCAATGGCTGGCTCGACGGCGAGCGGACGATGATGGAAAGCCTCACCGCGTTCAAGCGCGCCGGTGCCGACGGCATTCTCACCTATTTTGCGCCGCAGGCGGCGGAACGGCTAAAGAAGGGCGGCTAGCTCGCCAACTCAGTGGTCGGAAGCCTTGGCGCCAATGCAATGGCGAGCGGCAGGATGACCGCGGCCGTTATCGCGGTCGCGATGATCGCGGCATGTGCGCCTACGGCATCGCCCAATATGCCGAACAGGATAGGCGCGGTCGCGCTGGCACCGATTGTGCCGGTGTAGAAAATCGCGAACGCCTTTTCGGTGCGGCCGGCCGGCGCCACTTCCGGCACGGTGCCGTAGAGCACCGAGGACGTGCCGTTCAGCAGCAGCCCGACGACGGGCAACAGCACCAATATCCCCGCAAGCGGCAGCACCAGAACCGCCAGGATGGCAACCGCCGTGCCCGCCTCGGTCACAAGTACCGTGGCGAGCACGCCTAATCGTGCCCCCAACCAGCCGCAGGCAAATTTGCCGGCCGCGCCACCGATAAACACCAGCGCGAGCGCCTGGCCGATCGTCGAGAGCGACGCGCCCTGCTCCTGAAGCAAGAACGGCAGGAAGGTCAGAAATCCCATGCGGACGCTGGAATCGAGCATCCCGACGATCAGCAGCAGCGCAAATCCGCCGCACCCACCGGAGGCATGGCGTTCAGCCTTCGCTTCGGAGTGTATCGGCCGCAGGCTCGCCGGCAGGAATATCGCAACCGCGACGGCAACAACGACACCAAGTGCGGCGATCGCCCAAAGCATGTGATGCCACGACATCAATACCAGCAACAACGAGGCGCCGCTCGGAATCGCGGCCTTGCCGATATCGCCGGCAAAATTGTAGGTGCCGAGAGGACCGCGTGCATCGCCCTGATAGGCGCGCGAGACCGCGGCCGATGCGATCGGATGCTGTGTGCTGAGCCCGCATCCCACCACGACCAGCGCAACACATAGGCCGATGAGGCCCGCCGAATAGCCTGCGATCACATAACCGATGGCCGCCAGTGCGGTGCCGAGTGCCAGCGTCGTGCGCCCGCCGATGTGTTCCGCGACGCGGCCCATCGGCACTTGCAGTCCCGCCATGGAAGCAGCCGCCAGTCCACGCAGAAACGCCAGCGCGCCGTAGCCGATCGCGAACTCGGCCTGCCATATTGGCAGCAGGAGATAGATCAGGTCGGTGTAGCCGTCGTGCAGGGCATGCGCGGCGCAGGCGGTCCACAGCGTCCGTGTGCGCGACGGGATTCCTTGCGCCTCTGCGTTTCTCGTGTTCGCACTTAACGTCGTCATGGGGAGAATTCCTCCCAAGGCAGGGCCTTGGGCTATTAGCTTTCGAATATCTGCAAGCTGGCTTAGTCCTCTGGCGAGGACTCTTCAACTGAGCTATTTTCTCCTTGAATGGGAGAAAAAGTCACCCTCGGAAAGTACACTTGGAAACTCACTCTCGGAAAGTCATCCTTTGGCGAGCGAACCCGAATTACCCCTGAATGCGATCCGGGCCTTTGAGGCCGCCGCCCGGCGCGGCAGCTTTGCGGAAGCGGCAAAGGATCTGCACGTCACGCATTGGGCGATCGGCAAGCAGATCAGGCTTTTGGAAGACTGGCTCGGCGTGCCCCTGTTCGAGCGGCGCACGCGCGGCGTCGCGCTGACGGACCAGGGTGCGGACCTCCTGACGGATGTCACCTCTGCGCTCTCGCGTCTGACCTCGGCGACGGGCCGATTGAGAGGGCCTGACCCGGCCCGCCGGGTCTCCGGCGTGGTGCGCGTCAACGTGTTGCCGAGCATCGCGCTTCGCTGGCTGCTGCCCCGCCTCTCGGAATTCCAGGAATCCTTTTCGAACGTCGAGGTCAAAATCTCCACGACCTCGCGCAAACTTCGCTACGTCGGAACCGCTTTCGACATCGGCATACGTTCGGGCGTCGAGCACGGGGCAGGCATTGCGTGCGAGACCTTGATGCCGGACCTGCGGCTTCCGGTGTGCTCCCCGCGGATTCTGCGCGACCGCCCGATCGAGACTGCGCACGATTTGCGGCGGCATACCCTGCTGCACTCCACGACGACGCGATCGGCCTGGGCGAAATGGTTTTCGGCGGCGGGTGCCCCAGGCCTCGTGCCGGTGCGGCACCTTGAACTCGACCATACCTATCTTCAGCTTCAGGCGGCCGTGGATGGCCTCGGCGTCGCCTTGGGATCGCTCCCCTTGATCGAGGCTGATATCGCGGCAGGCCGTCTCGTGTGCCCGCTCGCGGGCCCCGAATTGCGAGATGACGACTATCAACTCGTCATCGCCGAGGATCGCCGCCGCGATCCCGCGATCAAGGCCTTCCGAAGCTGGATCCTTGCCGCCGCCAAGGAGCCAATAACGGGCGGCAAAACACAACGTCAGGGGACAGACGCCCGGCATAAACAGCCAAAGCGTGGCGAACGATAATCATTCGCAGGCGGCCACAAATATTGCCGTGTAGTTACCCAAGAAGGGGCTTGCAACCGCCTCGCCGGTTCCCATGTCCTGTCCGACTTCCCCGGGAGGACGGATCATGTCGTATAGCGGTTCTGGAAATACCGGCGGCAGCTGGCGTAATGACGGCGGAGTTCCGCCGCAGGCGTTCGACCCGGACCTCGAACCGGAATTGTTTCGCGGCGTGCTGACGCGGCGGGTATTCGCGTTCCTGATCGACCTGGTGGTGCTTTCGGTACCGGTCGTCTTGGGCTACGTCTTTATCGCGGTGTTCGGGCTGCTGACGCTCGGGCTCGGCTGGGTGCTGTTCTGGCTGGCGTGGCCCGCCTCGGTGATCTGGGCCATCGTGTATTACGGCGCATCGCTGGGCGGCGCCCATTCCGCCACGCTGGGCATGCGGGTGATGGATCTGGAGCTGCGGACCTTTTACGGCGCCCCCGGTTATTTCGTGCTGGGTGCCATGCACGCCGTGCTGTTCTGGGTGTCCATATCGTTTCTCTCGCCGCTGGTGGTGCTGGTCGGGCTTTTCAACGGTCGGCGCCGTCTTTTGCACGATATTGTGCTGGGAACCGTGATCATCAACACCTCGGTGCGCAGCCCGATCGGCCAGCCGGCGCGGACTTTTTGATCCTGCCTCCTGAAATTTGATCGTCATGGCGGAAATCCGCCGACACAGATCGCGCAGGCAAACGGTTTGCAAACCAATTGACCGTTAGGCTTGGCGGCGCGATGCTGCGTCGGTTCTCGTATGCCTCGCTTTTAGGACCGACGACATCCCGTGACCCAGCATTCGCGTGATACCCCGCAATTCTACCTGACGGCGCCCTCGCCCTGCCCCTATTTGCCGGGGCGGCACGAGCGCAAGGTGTTCACGCATCTGGTAGGGGACAAGGCCGGCGACCTCAACGACCTGCTGACCCATGGCGGCTTCCGGCGCAGCCAGTCGATTGCCTATCGTCCGGCCTGCGACCAGTGCCGCGCCTGCGTTTCCGTCCGCGTCGTCGCCAACGAATTCCGGCCCTCGCGCAATTTCCGCAAGATCATGGCCCGCAACGCCGACATTGTCGGCGAGCAACGCAGCGCGGTACCGACTTCCGAGCAATATTCGATCTTCCGCGCCTATCTGGACCAGCGGCACCGGCATGGCGGCATGGCCGACATGACCGTGCTGGACTACGCCATGATGGTGGAAGACAGCCACGTCGAAACCCGCATCATCGAATACCGCCGCCGCGGCGTCGATACCGCCATCAACGGACGCGGCAACGAACTCATCGCTGTGGCGCTGACCGACGTGCTCTCCGACGGGCTGTCGATGGTCTATTCCTTTTTCGAACCGTCCGAGGAAAACCGTTCACTCGGCACCTTCATGATCCTCGACCACATCAACCGGGCGCGAAGACAGGGGTTGCCTTACGTCTATCTCGGCTACTGGATCGAGGGCTCGAAGAAGATGGACTACAAGGGCCGTTTCCTGCCGCAGCAGCGGCTCGCGCCTTCCGGCTGGATCCGCATCGATGCCTCAGGCGAAACGCTGACCGAGCCGCAGGACTGAGACAGCAGTAGCCTCAAAGCCGCTTACTTTTTCACGGGCGCGTAGAACGTCCCCTCGACCTCGCAGATATCGTCGCCATTGAGCCGTTGCACTTCGATGATGGTGCGCGGCGGATATGGCCCCTTGCCCCAAAACTCTTCCTGGATTTTGTTCACGATCGGACGGAAGCGATACATGTCGCTCACGTAGACGACGAGGCGCGTCGCGTCACGCAAGGTCGCGCCCTCGGATTCGGCGATCAGCTTCATGTTGGCGAAGGCCTGACGGATGCGCGGCTCGTCGCCCTGGACCTGCAGGTCGGTTTTCGGATCGATGCCGCGCATGCCGGCGATGTAGATGTAGTCGCCCGCGCGCGTCCCCAAGCTCCAGGGCCCGGTCGGTTTGATTGCGCCCTCGGGCGAGAGCGTCTTGACGCCCGACGGCGAAAGCGGCAACGGCTCGGCGGCGACGGGCAAAGCCCACAGCAACGCGACAATCAACAGCATCGTCGTTTTCAAGTCACATCTCCGTGTTTTTGTTCAAGCTGCGCAGGTGGGCGATAGCGAATGTCAAATCCACTCCACCAGGGCATGGTATGCTGTGATCCCGCGCAAGCAAATGCAGGCGGAAACGATGTGGAAAGCGCTTTGGAAGAAATGGACCATCGATAAGCCGGCGCTGTTCGGCGACTTCCTCTGGGAAGTCTTTGTCGTGCAACTGTCGGCAGCGCTGCACGACCGGCTGACGTGGAAGCGGATTTTTGCATTTCTCTCCCTCGCCATTCTCATCCTGGCTTACTACCACCGAATTCCCATTCCGCCGGAACTAATGCTCGTGGGCGATCTGCTGGCATATATCGACATCTTCGCGGTGGTATTCCTGCTTGGAATTCTGAGCCGCGCCGCGACGATCCTGTTCGTCATCAAGCAGGCGAGCGCGCGTATCGCAAGGTTGGCCGGCAACCTGATGACCGCGATGCAGCGGGTCGATTTCCGGAATCGGCGCGAGCGTGGCACCAAGAGCAGGCAACGGCTGACCGGCGGCCGTAAAGACGACGATGACGGGCCCGTCACGGTTGGCGATTTTGCCTGGGCCTAAGTCGGGCGGAGGGGTGCCTAAAGCCCACCAGCCCAGAAATCCCAGACCAGCTTGGCGTTGAGCGCGATAATCACGGCCGCCGTCACGATCGCCAATCCGCTCAGCCAGCGCGGCGCAACGAAGGCGCCCATCTTGCGGCGGCTCGAGGTAAACATCACGAGCGGCACCACCGCCAACGGCAATTGCAGGCTGAGCACGACCTGACTCAGGATCAGCAAACGGCCGGTGGCCTTTTCGCCGGCCAGAAGCGTCACCACCACCGCCGGTACGATCGCGATCATCCGCGTCACCAGACGCCGCAGCCACGGCGCGATCCGCCAGTTCAAAAAGCCTTCCATCACGATCTGGCCCGACAGGGTCGCGGTGATGGTCGAATTCAATCCGCAGCATAAGAGCGCAATCGCAAACAGCGTCGGCGCCAGCGTCGAGCCGAGCAATGGCGCGAGAAAAGCGTGCGCCTGATCGAGCTCGGCGACGTCGGTTTGGCCTGTACGATGAAATGTCGCCGCCGCCAGGATCAGGATCGAGGCATTGATGGTCAAAGCGAGACATAGCGCGATCGTGGAATCGATGGTGGCAAGCTTGATCGCCTCGCGCTTGTCCTGGCCGCTCTCGCCGATGAAGCGGGTCTGAACCAGCCCGGAGTGCAGGTAAAGATTATGCGGCATGACGGTGGCGCCGAGAATGCCGAGCGCCAGATAAAGCATCTCGCGGTTGGCGATAATGTCCGATGTCGGCAAGAAGCCGCGAAGCACCGCGCCCCAATCCGGATCGGCGAGCGCGATCTGGATCGCAAAACAGGCCGCGATCACGCCCAGCATGGTGACGACGAACGCCTCGATCCAGCGAAAGCCGAAGGCTTGCAGTGCCAGGATCAGGAACACGTCCGCCGCCGTCAAAATGACGCCGATGGAGATCGGAATGTGAAACAGCAAATTGAGGCCGATCGCAGTCCCGATGACTTCGGCCAGATCGGTCGCCGTGATCGCCAGTTCCGCCGACAGCCACAGCGGTATTGATATCCAGCGCGGGAATGAATCGCGGCAGGCTTGCGCGAGATCGCGCCCCGCACCCACGCCAAGCCGCGTACAGAGCGACTGCAACACGATCGCCATCGCGTTCGACAGCAGCGCCACAGACAGCAGCGCGTAACCGAACTTCGAACCGCCGGCGAGCGAGGTCGCCCAGTTGCCGGGGTCCATGTAGCCCACGGCGACGAGATAGCCGGGGCCAAGGAACGAGAGAAGCTTGCGCCAGAACGGACCTTTGCGGGCGGTTCCCACGGAAGCGAACATGTCCGCCAACGACGGCGTGCTGCGCTCGCGGCGCCAACCGCCACCGCCCGAGGCAATGCCCAAGGGAACGTCAGAGGCGGGCTTTGCGAGCGAATCCGGGGCCAAATCGGGGGACCGAGCATCCATTTCAACACGATGGCCGATATCAATCTTTATTGCAACTCATTTGCAACTGCATCTGACTCGTGCGGGTTCCCCAAGCCGATCCGGAAACGGGTGGGTTTGTCGGCCCTGCACGCCGAGATTGGGGACAAATCACTCCTTCCGGGAAATTTGCCTATGTCCGCCCTCAACACCACGCGCCTGCCTTCCACGTTCAACCGCCTCGCCTGGTCCAACCTCGCCGCGCAATCGGCCGAACAGGTCGCGCTCGCCGCCAGCCCCATTGTCGCGGTGCTGTTGCTTGGCGTCGGCGAAGGCGAGACCGGGATGTTGCAGACCGCGCTGACGCTGCCGTTCGTGCTGATGGCGATTCCCGCCGGGCTCCTCGCCGACCGCATCTCGCGGCGTCACCTGATGGCGGGCGCCGAAGCGTTGCGGGCCGTGGCGCTGCTCGCCATCCTGCTTCTGATCGGGCTCCATCAATTGACGCTGCCGCTGCTTGCTCTCGCCGGCTTCGTCGCGGTGTGCGGAACAGTGGTTTACAGTGTCGCGGCGCCTGCGCTGGTGCCCTCTCTGGTGTCGCCGCAACAATTGCCCGCGGCCAACACCAGAATCGAACTCGCCCGCACCATCGCTTTTGCCGGCGGGCCGGCGCTGGGCGGCTTTCTGGTGGGATGGCTCGGTGCTGCGCCCGCTTTTGCCTTTGCGGTAGCACTATCCGTGATCGCGGTCGTGTTGCTGTCGGGCCTTTACGAGCCACAGCGCACGCCAGCGCCCCGGCGGCATCCGCTGCATGAGATCAAGGAGGGCGCGGCCTTCGTGACGCAGCATCCGCTGCTGCGGCCGGTCTTTGTCACGCAGTTCATTTTCAACACGGGCTCGTTCCTGATACTTGCCGTCTTCGTCCCCTATGCGGTGCGGCATCTCGCTTTGTCGGCCAGCGGCGTCGGCATCACGCTCGCGATGTACGGCGTCGGCATGGTGGTCGGCGCGCTGCTGGCCGCGCGGGTGATGCGCCTGATAACGTTCGGCACCGTGATTGGACTTGGCCCGGTCACCGGCCTCATAGCCTCCGCCGTCCTGGCGCTGACCACGCTCATTCCAGCAGCACCTCTCGCCGGCCTGGGCTTCTTTCTACTCGGCGTTGGCCCAATCCTCTGGGTCATCTCCACCACCACATTGCGGCAATCGGTGACACCGCCGAGCCTGCTAGGCCGGGTGTCGGCCATCAACATCCTGAGCTACGGCGCCCGTCCGCTCGGCTCTGCGTTGGGCGCCATCGTCGGTGGTCTGTACGGCGCGGAGGCATGCCTCTATCTCGCTGTGGCGATCTTCGCAGCGCAAGCGCTGGTCATCCTGATGTCGCCGGCAGTCACGCTGGCGCGGCAGCCGGACATGGTCGGAGAGTGCGCCTAATTCTTCAGGTAACGCTCGTAGCGTTCGGCCAAAGCCTGATCCCTCGCAATCGCCGGCTCGAGCGTATAGAGATCCTGCGCCCGCCCGATGCCGCGCAGCGCAAAGCGGCCGGTGGAGACGAGGTAGTGCTGTCCTGCCGCGTCAAGGCCGTCGCGAAAGGCTGCCGAAACCAAGAGTTCACGATCGACCGAGCGGCACATCGAGGCGATGCGGCTGACTTCGTTCACCGTCGGTCCCACGACAGTGAAGTCCAGCCGGTCGTCATGGCCGATATTGCCGTAAAATACCTCGCCGACATGCAGGCCGACATAGGCCGAGGTAACCGCCCTTCCCTCGGCGCCGCGGCTGGCGTTGAGTGCGATCATGTTGAGGCGAAAGCGATGCTCGGCCCGCAGCGCCGCGCGTTTGGCGTGGCTGAGGTTTTCACCGGTGAACATCGCAAGCACGCCGTCGCCGATCAGTTTCAGCACATCGCCGCCGGAATCGTGAATGGCATCGATGGCGGCCTGCGCGTAATCATTGAGAAACGGGATGATCTCGTCGGGCGAAATGCTTTCGGTGATCGAGGTCGACCCGCGCAGATCGGAAAACCACAACACGGCGTTGATCTGCTCGGTAACGCCACGCGAAATTTTCCCATGCAAGACCCGCTCGGAAGCATCGCGTCCAAGATAGACCCGCCCTAGCGTCCGCACGATGTCGACCTGCTGCGCCGACTTGATGACCAGCCCCAGCACCGGCACCAGGTCGCGCAGCGCCGCCAGTTCACGGTCGTTGAATCCCTCCACGCGCCGGGTCAGCCAGTAGGAATAGAAACAGTCCATCTGCCCGAGCGCGCCGGCCTCCCCGAAACGATGGACGAAGCCGACCATATGCCGATGGCCTTTTTCGGCCAGTTCGGGAAGCATCGTAAAACCAAGCTTCGGGTGATCGGCCAAATCGATCAGCATCTCATCGTGGCCGTGCTCAAGCATGTGAAAGAAGACCGAGCGGCGCCAATTCTGGGCTGCGTCGCCTTGATCGGTCGGTCCATATTCGAAGGAATCGGCTTCGTTGGTCTCCGAATCGTTCCAGCGGAATCCGCGCCCTTCGAAGATCGGGTGCAGCGTGTCGATGAAAATAAGGCTGCGCGACAGATCGAGGCCCGCGGCGCGACAGCGCTCGCAGAAGCCACGGACGAGGTCGTTCTCGGACAAGCCTGTGAGGCCCTGGCTCGTCAGCCAGTTCGTCAAGTCCATCCGGGTCGTTAGTTCCATGTCGGCGATTATGCCGCGCGACCGCGACGGCGGAAAGACCTGAGGCTACCTTATGTCCGGGTGACCATCTCGCCGTCTTCCTTGACGAACGAGGTCACGGGCCCATCCATGAGATCCAGCACCGTTTCCGAGGGCCGGCATAATTTGGTGCCCTTCGCCGTCACCACGATCGGCCGGTTGATCAGGATCGGGTGCGCCAGCATGAAGTCGATCAGCTCGTCGTCGCTCCATTTGGGATCGGCGAGCCCCAGTTCCGCGTAAGGCGTCGCCTTGTCCCGCAGCAGCGCGCGAACAGAAATGCCCATGGCCCGGATCAATTCGAGCAGCCGCGCGCGATCGGGCGGCGTCTTCAGGTATTCGATGACTTCCGGCTCCTCCCCGCTCTGGCGGATCATCGCCAGCGTATTGCGCGAGGTGCCGCAGGAGGGATTGTGATAGATCGTGACTCTGCTCATGCGCGAAGCTCCTTTGACAGGACCGCCTCCTCGCCGCTCGATCGCAGCAGCCAGTTCATCAACCAGAGTGCGGCAAGCGCGCCGGCGAGTTCGGCGGCAATAAACCCGGGAAGATCGACTGGCCGGATGCCGGCGAACGTATTCGTCAGCGAACGCGCAATGGCAACCGCGGGATTTGCGAACGACGTGGAGGACGTGAACCAATAGGCCGCGGTGATGTAGAGGCCCACCAGCCAGGGAATGGCGGGCCGGTTGAACTTCAACCCTGCCAGAATGGTCACCACGAGGCCGAAGGCGGCGATGCCTTCGGCGAGCCATTGCGGACCGCCGGTTCGTATCTTCAACGAAGCGTCCCACAGCGGCAATGCGAACATCGCATGCGCTAGCACCGTCCCCGCAATGCCGCCGGCGATCTGCGCGAGCATATAACCCAGCGCCTCGCCGGGCACGAGCTCGCGCTTGAGCGCGAGCACCATGGTGACCGCCGGATTAAAATGCGCGCCCGATATCGGGCCGAAAATCGTGATCAGCACAACCAGCATTGCGCCAGTCGGCAGCGCGTTGCCGAGCAGCGCTAGCGCCACATCCCTCGTGAGGCTTTCGGCCATAATGCCGGAGCCAACAACCGTCGCCACCAGAAACGCGGTGCCGAGCGCCTCTGCGGCGAGACGTCGGCTCAGGTCAAAGCTTGGCATGCGCGCGTTTTTTGCTCGAGGGCGGGCAGCACGGCGCCAATTGCTCAATCAACGGCGCGCAGATTTCGGGACGCCCCTCGCAGCAATCTCTGAGCATGAACAGCATGACTTCGCGCAGATGCGAAAGCACCGGCCGGTAGACGATCGAGCGACTGAAGCGCTCGGCTGAAATCAAGCCGGCGCGCGACAGCACGGCTAGATGCGCCGACATCGTGTTTTGCGGCACGGCCAAAGCGCGGGCGATATCGCCGGCGGCGAGCCCGTTCGGCTCGTGGCGGACCAGAAGCCGAAAAGCTTCAAGCCGCGTCGGCTGCGCCAGGGCGGCCAGCGCCAGAACGGTCTCTTCAGATTTCATATATCCAGAAATATAGATATATAACAGGCAAGTCAATTGCCTGGAATCGATGGCTGTGCGATTCGATTTCAATACGAGAAAGGCGCAGCCGAATGGAATGGACGTTTGCCAATCTGATCATTCAGATCGTGGCAGGCCTGATCGGGTCACATATTGCCGCCGCCGCAGCCCATGAACACCGGTTCGGCTTTTGGCGGCACAGCCTCGTTGGCCTCTTGAGCGGCGCCGTTGGCGGGTTCTTCCTGCAGAAATATGCCTCGACCGTGGTGACCGCGAGCGGAAGCCTCAACGAACCCACCCACGTCCAGATCATCGCATCGCAGGTGCTGACGGGGGCCGTGCTCGGCGCAATCGCAATGATGACGATCGGCTTGATCATCAATGAACGCTCGAAAGGCGATTGAGGCGCGTGAAGCCGGTTGAAACAGCCCATGCCGTGACGGCGCATGGGTTTGCACCGGGAGGTGTTGACGCCTGCGACACCGGCGATGCAAATGCCATCTTCCAGGAATTTTAATGGCGTCTGAATCCACCCGCCAACTCCCGCTCATTTTGGCACTCGGCACCACGCAGACGCTGGCCTGGGCTTCGAGCTACTATTTGCCCGCGATCCTGGCCGATCCGATCGGGCACGACCTCGGCATGTCCGCCAACTGGATCTTCGCGGCCTTCTCGGCGGCGCTGGTGATTTCGGCGCTGCTCGGGCCCCGCATCGGCCGGCAGATCGACCTGTTTGGCGGCCGGCCGGTGCTTTGTACTTCCAACCTCACCATCGCCGCAGGCCTGGTGTTGCTCGGCGTCACCAGCTCAATTCCCCTGCTGATCCTCGCCTGGATCCTGCTCGGAATCGGCATGGGTTACGGCCTTTACGATGCGGCCTTCGCAGCGCTGGGGCGCATCTATGGCCACGCCGCGCGCGGGCCGATCACCGGCATCACGCTGATGGCCGGCTTTGCGTCCACCGTCGGATGGCCGCTGACCGCGTACGGCCTCGACCATATCGGCTGGCGCAACACCTGCTTTGCTTGGGCGGCCGCGCATCTTTTGATCGGGCTGCCGCTCAATTTCTTCATGCTGCCGAAGATTGCGGGCACGAAGGCAACTGCCGCCAATGCGGTCAAGCCGCATATTCCGATCGATCGCACCATGATCCTTCTCGCCTTCACCTTCGCGGCCGGGTGGACCGTGACCGGCGCGATGGCGGCACACATGCCGCGGATACTCGCAGCCGGTGGGGCGACCGCCGTACAGGCAGTCGCCGCGGGTGCGCTATTCGGACCGGCGCAGGTGTTTGCGCGCATCCTCGAAGCGACATTCCTCAAACGCTACCATCCGCTGGTCTCGACGCGACTCGCCTGCCTCACCCATCCGATTGGGGCCGCGATCCTTGGCGTGGCAGGAGGCGCGGCATCGGGCGCGTTTGCGATCTTTTTCGGGATGGGCAACGGCATCCTGACGATTGCGCGCGGCACCCTGCCGCTCGCGATCTTCGGCCCCAAGGATTACGGCTACCGCCTCGGCCTGATCGGCGCGCCGGCACGCATGGCGCAAGCCGCGGCGCCGCTGGCGTTCGGGCTGTTGATCGACCTGATCGGAATCAAGGTGCTGATCGTCTCGTCCGCGCTCAGCCTTTCGGCGTTGCTGGCGCTTTGCCTGCTGCGGCCGGGTGCGCAACAGCCGGTTTCCGGCGCTGCCGACGGCTGACGAACCTTATTTTGACGTCTACCGCGGCAGTTTGCCGATCCAGGCGAGGATCGCGGCTGTGACTGCGACCGGCTGCTCGGGCAACAGGGCATGGCTGGCGTTGGGTATCACCACCACCGAGACGCGCTCGCCGAACTCCTCGCGCATCTCGTTTGACATCGCGCGAGGCCTGAAAGGATCAAGTTCACCTTGAAGATCGAGCAAGGGCGCCGTGCCGCCTGACCACCATTCCGATTGCTTTATCGCACGACCTGCCGCGGATTGCACTTCGTCTGCGGCGGGATGCCAACCCTGAAGCCAAACACTGGCATCGCTATTCGGTGCGAAGAAAGCCACTCGCAGATATCCCAGCCGTTCGGATTCCGGCAGCGCGAAATCGCCCGATTTTCGCACCGCTTCCGACAACGCCTTCGCGCCGTCGAACCCTGCCGGATAGGCCTTGGCTGCGGCGGCGGCCATCACCACGCCACGCACGAGTTCGGGATGATCGGCAGCTGTCATGCGCGCGACCCAGCTGCCAAAAGCATGACCCACGATAATTGCAGGACCACCATCGCCCGCGTTGCGGATGACGGCGGCGACATCGCGGGCCAAATCGTGAAGCGTGAGGTTTTGCATCGGCCCGCGGCTGAGTGCAGCGCCGCGCGGCTGCGGCCTCAACACACGAAATCCAGCTTTGACCAGTTCGCCCGCAACGTCGTCAAAATCCTCCGCGCCGCGGCCGCGCGAGGGCAACATGACGATCAGCGGCCCGCTGCCCTCGCTAAGGACTTCGATGCGGACGTCGTCATAAAAGGCCAGCCTCCACTCAGGTTCGGCCCGTGCGGGAACGGAGGCGAATATCATCGATGCAGCAACAAAAGCTGCCGCAATGTAGCGTCCCCGACGCTGGTCACCGAGAGGTAAAGTTACGTCAGTCATAAAACTCCGGCGACATCTTCAAGCTGTCGCGCTGGGCCTTGTCGTGATTGATCCAGAGCTGCGCCTTGTCTTTCGCGAGGGTGTCCGAGATCTTCTGCATCGATGCCAGCGTCTGTTCCTTGCTGACATTGTTGACAGGCACGCCGCGGTTTTCCCAATTGCTCTTGAAGTGGACGGCATCGCCGGACAGAACCACTTCACCAGTCTTCGGCAACTTCACGAGCAGCGACTGATGCCCGGGCGTGTGACCGGGCGTGGAGAGAACGACGAGGCTGCCGTCGCCGAAAATATCGCGGTCACCCTCGAGTTTGGTGACGGGATGCTCAGGTTTGAAGCGCGGCGCATTGTTGGCGCCCGGCCATTCATATTCGGCCTTCTGCACATACAGCATCGCATCCGGGAACATCTCGACATTGCCGATATGATCGGGATGGGTGTGCGAGATCGCCATCGCCTTGATATCGGACGGCTTGACGCCGAGTTGCTCCAGCTGAGCGGCGAGTTTCTTCGGGCGATGCCAGGTCACGGCCTTCGGGTCCGCCGGCGCAAGGCCATTGGGCATGTCGGCGACCGCATCCGTGATGCCGGTGTCCCACAGGAACCAGCCCTGGCTGTGCTTGATCAGGTAGCAATTGTCGACGAAGTCCATCGACTTGCCTTCGTTGACGCCGGGCGACCAGCGCGAGATGTCGCCGGCGACGCCCTCGCCGCAATTGAGGATGTAAAGTTTCTCGACACCGGCATTTGCGGGCTCGGCAATGCCTATCGCCGCGAGGCTCAAAACCGCCGCCAGAACCAATCCCTTTTTCATGTTGCTCCTCCCCGATTTTATGTTTTTCAGCTCGATTTTGGGCCTTCGATACGACCCTTTCGTGACGGACGCCGACCACACAACCGTGACCGGCGCCCTTACGTCATAACATAACCGGAACGGGGATTATTCCACACCCTTGCCGAACTTGTTCGACTTCGGCAGGCCATGCGCGAGGCGGCCGGCATCGGCGCGGTTGCCGCGCCAGTCGGACAGCTCTTTCAGCGTCATGCTGTGCTCGCGAGCCGATGAATCCTTCCACGTCAGGCCTGCCTTGGAATCGAACACCGTGACATCCGAGAGCGAAGCGCTGGTGTACTTCTGCAAGCGCACCCCGCGGCCGCGCGCCATCTCCGGCACCTGATCGATCGGGAAGACCACCATCTTGTGGTTGGTGCCGATCACCGCCACCGTGTCGCCAGCGACGGTTGCGATCGCGCGCGCCTCGTTCGGCATCTCGACATTGAGCACCTGCTTGCCCTTGCGGGTGTTGCCGACGCAGTCGTCCTCGTTGACGATGAAGCCCTGGCCTTCCCCGCTTGCGATCAGGAATTTGCGGCCGCCCTTGTTGACGAACAGCGACACGATCGCGGCATCCTGATCGAGATCGATGAACATGCGGATCGGCTCGCCGTGGCCGCGGCCGCCCGGCAGTTTTGCCACGTCAAGCGAGTAGAATTTGCCGTTGGTGCCGAACAGAAGCAGCTTCGACGTCGTCTCCGCAAAGAAGGCGTGGTCGAGCTTGTCGTCGGTCTTGAAAGTCAGTCCCGAGAGATCGGCGGCGTGACCCTTGAGCGTACGCACCCAGCCCTTCTCGGAAATCACGATGGTGACCGGCTCGCGTTCGACAAAGGCTTCCTCGATCGCGGCGAGATCATGCTCGGGCGCGTCGGCAAATTGCGTGCGGCGCTTGCCGAGCGGCGTTTTCGGCCCGAACATGTCGCGGACTTTCCGCACCTGTTCGCCGATCTTCGCCCATTGCTCGGCTTCCGAACCGAGCAGCCCCTTGATGCCTTTCAATTCGGCGCGAAGCTCCTTGTCTTCGCCGCGGATTTCCATTTCCTCGAGCTTGCGCAAGTTCCGCAGGCGCATGTTGAGGATGGCTTCGGCCTGGATTTCGGTCAGCTTGAACGCCTTGATCAGCACCGGCTTCGGCTCGTCCTCGGTACGGATGATCTTGATCACCTTGTCGATGTTGAGGTAGGCGATCAGGTAACCGCCGAGGATCTCCAACCGGTGCTCGATCTGCTCCTTGCGGTAGTTGGAGCGGCGGAGCAGCACATCGCGCAGATGGTCGAGCCATTCCCTCAGGCACTCGGCAAGGCCGACCACCTTCGGAATGCGGCCCTTCAGCAGCACGTTGAGGTTCAGCGGAATCCGGCTTTCGAGTTCGGTCAGCCGAAAAAGCGACTCCATCAGTAGTTCGGGATCGACCGCGCGCGATTTCGGCTCGATCACCAGGCGGACGTCCTCGGCGGACTCATCGCGGACATCGCCGACCAGCGGCAGTTTCTTCTCGTTGAGGAGTTCGGCGATCTTCTCGACCAGGCGCGACTTCTGCACCAGCCACGGAATCTCGGTGATTACGATCACCCAAGTGCCGCGCGCGCCCTCTTCCTGATTCCATTTCGAGCGCACACGAAACGAGCCGCGCCCCGTGATATAGGCTTCCGTAATGCTCTCTTTTGAATCGACGACGATGCCGCCGGTCGGAAAGTCCGGGCCCTTCACCCATTTCAGAAGCGACTTTGACTTCGCGTCCGGCTTGTCGATCAGGTGCAGCGCGGCTTCGCAAAGCTCGGCAGCGTTGTGCGGCGGGATCGAGGTCGCCATGCCGACCGCAATGCCCTGCGAGCCGTTGGCGAGCAGGTTCGGGAAGCCGCCGGGAAGAACCGAAGGTTCCTTGCCGCTGTTGTCATAGGTCGGCTTGAGTTCAACAGCGTCTTCGTCGATGCCATCGAGCAGGAGACGGGCGACATCGGTGAGCCGCGCCTCGGTGTAGCGCATCGCGGCCGGGTTATCGCCGTCGATATTGCCGAAATTGCCCTGGCCATCGACCAGCGGGTAGCGCGAGGCAAAATCCTGCGCCAGCCGAACCATGGCGTCGTAGATCGCCTGATCGCCGTGGGGATGGTACGAGCCCATCACTTCACCGACGATCTTTGCCGACTTCTTCGGGACTGAACCGGGATTAAGACTGAGCGACCGCATGCCGTAGAGGATGCGCCGATGCACCGGCTTCAAGCCGTCGCGGGCATCCGGCAGCGCGCGCCCCGTGATGGTCGACAGCGCATAAGCGAGATAGCGCTCCTCGAGCGCATCGCGCAGCATGACTTCGTGTATTTCGGCCGGCTCAGGCGGAGGTAGTCGTTTTCCCATGGGGACGAATTAGACTCTGGCAATCGATCGGGCAAGAAACGAATGGAGGCAATATTGCCGGGCGCCGTCCCTGCGAACGCAGGGACCCATAACCACAGGAGTTTATGGCAATAATAGCTACCGCCGCGGCTTCAGTTGAGAGCGCCCGGAGTATGGGTCCCTGCGTTCGAAGGGACGACATATCGAAAAAGCGAGGCTAAAACCGCCGAACTGATTCGTGCGTTACGAAACCGCAAGCTTGGCTCGCGGTCGCGTCACCGCGTTGATAAAGCCGTCGCGGGCGTCGGAATGGGTCTGTCCGCGTGGCTCCAGCACGTGGCGGAGCAGAAAACGGCCTGTCAAGGCAAAGCCATCTTTGAGATCTTCCTCCGACCAATACGCCGTTCCTTCTTCGCTTTGCCGCAAAAAAGCCGGCAGCCTCAGCAGGCGGTCGTGAAATGGCGCGCCGGCGCTTCGCGACACCGCGCCGCCGGATTTCGGCGACACGTAGATCAGATCGGCGGTCGCGCCCGTCGCGGCGCAAACTTCCAGATCGAGCCCAAAACCGAGTTCGGCGAGCATTGCAAGTTCGAACCGGATCAGATGCGCGGCCGCTTCACCGGCCTCGTCGAAATGGTTCAGCACGTGGTCGAGCATCTCGTAGATGTCTTCGTGCGGGTCGCGCTCGGGCAACAACCGCGCCACCGAGGCCAGATGGGTCACGCCATAGACCGCATGCGAAGAGGCAATTAAATTCGCCGCCCGCAGGCGGGTGCCTTCGATCACATAATATCCAAGGTGCTCGTCGAGCCGCGCCCGCCATACCGCCGTGACGCTGTTGCCCGGTTGCAGCAATGGCCGCATCCGTTTTCCCGCGCCGCCGCGAACCAATCCGAGATGCCTGCCATGGCTACGCGTCAGGAGTTCGACGATGGCGGAAGATTCGCCATGCCGCCGCACCCCCAAAACGATGCCTTCATCGGTCCATTCCATCGGCTGACTTTACCGGATTCTGACGAGAGGCGCAGCCCTCGTTACGACCTTCCCCGGACGCTGCGCAGCGCGCAAGCGGTGCGCAGCGTCCGGGGCCCATCGTCGGGTTTCAAATTTCGCCAGGTCCCGGCTCAGCGGAGCAGCGCCATAGCGTGTCGAAGACGTGCGTGAACGAACTTTTGAGGCGCAGCACCGCGTCCGGGACAAGTCATGCGTTGAACCAGCCCTGGGCGTCGCCGGTGTAGGAGCAGTAGAGGCCGACCGCCGTCAGGACGCAGGACACCAGCTCGATGCCACTATCGATCTCGATGCCGTTTTCGGCGAGCACCGGCAGCAGGGAAAATACCGAAAGCACCAGGAGCGCCGTCAGGACCCATCGCGGCCAGTTCTTGCGCTTTTGGGCCGCGAGGTGAACGAAATAGGCCAGCAGCAGGATCAAACCGGCTTCCAGGATCATCGGCCCGAGCAGATCGCCACTCCCCGTCCGGTCCTGGAACGCGACCGACAGCGCGTCAAGCGTCAGCGACAGATACAGAAGTATTTCGAACCAGACGACATTGTTTGGAATCTTCATCGCGAAGCCGATTTTCTTTTTCTTGAAGCCACAATCATTCGGTGGGGAACTCGAGCCCCATCTCGCGGTAACGCTCGGGATCTTCGCCCCAGTTCTCGCGCACCTTCACGAACAAGAACAAATGCACGGGCTGCTCGATCAGCTCGGCGATTTCCTTGCGCGCATCCGCCCCGATCGATTTGATGGTGGCGCCGGCCTTGCCTAGCACAATTTTGCGCTGGCTCTCGCGCTCGACGAAAATCGTTTGTTCGATGCGAACGGATTTGTCCTTCCGTTCGGTCCAGCTTTCGGTCTCGACCGTGGAGCTGTACGGCAGTTCCTGGTGCAATTTCTGAAAGATTTTCTCCCGCGTGATCTCGGCCGCCAGATGGCGGATCGGTGCGTCCGACATCTGGTCCTCGGGATAATGAAACGGCCCCGGCGGCACCATACTGGCCAAGGTTCGGCGCAAATCGTCGACGCCATCGCCCGAGCGCGCCGAGATCATGAAAGTCTGCGCGAACGCAAGGCGATCATTGGCGGCCTTGGCGAGCGCCAGCAATTTTTCACGCGGCACCAGATCAACCTTGTTGAGCACCAGAATCTTGGGATGCGTCACGTCCACGAGCCTGGCGAAGATGGCGTCCGCCTCTTCATTCAGCCCTTCGCGGGCATCGAGCAGCACGCAAACGAGATCGGCATCGTGGGCTCCGCTCCAGGCGGTCGAGACCATCGCCCGGTCCAGCCGGCGTTTTGGCGCGAAGATGCCCGGCGTATCGACCAGAATGATCTGCGCATTGTTCTCGACCACGATGCCGCGGATCAATGCCCGCGTGGTCTGCACCTTGCGCGAGACGATCGTGACCTTGGAGCCGACAAGCGCATTGACCAGCGTGGATTTGCCGACATTGGGCGCGCCGATCAGCGCGACAAAGCCGCAAGCCGTGGCGGGCGGCGCGGCGCGATCCGGGAGTTCCTCAGTCATTGCCGCCGCCAACGCCCTCGCGCGCGATCATGGCGGAGGCCGCGGCCTTCTCGGCGGCGCGCTTGCTGCCGCCGGTGCCTTCGGCCAATTCAAGTCCGGGCAATTCGACCGCGATGCGGAACTGCGGGTCGTGATGCGGGCCGGTGCGTTCGATCTCGCGATAAACCGGCGTCGGCAGCCCCTTTCCTTGCGCCCATTCCTGCAACGTGGTCTTGGGATCGCGCAGCGGCCTCCGCAGCTTGTGCATCCGTTCGGTCCAGTTGGCCTCGACGAATTGAGCCGCAGCCTGATAGCCGCCGTCGAGGAAGACCGCGCCGATGACGGCCTCGCAGATGTCGCCGAGCACGGATTTGCGCAGACGCGCGCCGACCCCGGCGCCGACCGCGCCCAGCTTGATGTCATCGACGAGCCCGAGGGTCTTGGCGACGTCGGCACAGCTCTCCTTGCGCACAAGATCGGCCAGGCGCTTCGACAATTCGCCTTCGTCGGCGTTGGGAAATGCGCGGTAGAGCATGTCCGAGACGATCAATCCGAGCACATGGTCGCCGAGGAATTCGAGACGCTGGTAACTGTCGCCGCGTTTGCGCGAGGGTTTCAGCGCGGAAACATGCGTGAGTGCAGTCGCGAGCAACGCGCTATCGGAAAACTTGTGCCCGATCCGCGCTTCAAGCGCGGCGGTCGCAGCCTTGGAGCCGGACCTTGGCCGCCTCTTCTTTTTTCCCGCCGCGACCTCGCGACCTGCTTCGATTTGCGGGCTCGCCTCGCCGGATGCCAGTGGAGTGATGATGTCGGATACGTCGTCGTTCATCGCACAAATTTGAATATGCGATTCCAGCGCACGGCGACCGGCCAACGCCAGATCATCCAGGCGTGCTCGCCCTCAGCGATCGAGAAGAAAATCATCTGGGCGCGGCCGACGAGATTCTCAAACGGCACATAGCCGAACACGCGGCTGTCGCTGGAGTTATCGCGGTTGTCGCCCATCATGAAGAAATCGCCTGGGGGCACCTCGTATACTTTGGTTGTGTCGGGAAAATCCGGGCTATCGACGCAGTCGAGCGATTCGTAAGCGACACCGTTGGGCAGGGTTTCCTTCCAGCGTTTTACCTGCGTCGTCGCTTCCGATCGGCCGCAGGGATCTTCGCCGATAAAGTCGCTCACGCGCTCGCGCTTCACCGGCGTGTCGTTGATGTAAAGCAGCCCCTGCTTCATCTGGATGCGGTCGCCGGGCAGCCCGATCACGCGTTTGATGAAATCGGTCGAGACATCGTTCGGCGGACGAAACACCACGACGTCGCCTCGCGCAGGCTCCGAGCCGAAGATGCGGCCCGAAAACAGCGGCGGCGAAAGCGGGAATGAGTACTGGCTGTAGCCGTAGGAATACTTCGAGACAAAAAGATAGTCGCCGACGAGCAGCGTTGCCTTCATCGATCCCGACGGGATGTTGAAGGGCTGGAACAGAAAGGTGCGAATGACGAGCGCAATCAGAAGAGCATGAATGACGACGCGAATGGTTTCGCCCAGGCCGCCTTCGGATTTGGTGCTGGATGTCACGCTCATGGCTTTCTTGGCTTCCTGCTCTTTATTGGCCGCCGCGCACGGCGACAGAAAATGATCCTCACGCGATCAGCCATCCGCTTCGCGTCTAGGAAATCACCTGATTCTGGTCGTGTGGACTCGGTCCGAACGCGCTTTCGCGTTTTAGACGGTTGTCGTGGGGCGCGCAATCAACGGCGGCATCAAAATTTCATAAGCCCCTGACAAATATCGGGTTTTAGTTTTAAATCGACCCTCGCCAGTGGCCGCCTCAGGCATTACGGGCATCATGGGCCGAAATGATGACAAAAGCCTGCGCCAAGGGCCAATCGTCGGTGATGCTGAGGTCAATTTTGGCCTCAAATCCAGCCGGCGTGAGTTCCTCCAGCCGGGCGAGCGCCCCACCCGTCAAGTGCATGGTCGGCCGGCCGCCCGGCAGGTTGATCACGCCCATGTCGCGCCACCAGACGCCCTGCCGGATGCCGGTCCCCAACGCCTTGGAACAGGCCTCCTTGGCCGCGAAACGTTTGGCATAGGTCGCCACCACCATGTTCTGGTTCTTGGCGCGGCGCTCGGCCTTGGCGCGTTCGGCGGCGGTGAATATCCGATCGAGAAAGCGTTCGCCATGGCGCTCGATGACCTTGGCGACCCGGCGAATATCGATCAGGTCGGAGCCGATGCCGATGATCATGCCGCGCCCGCCCCTCGCAACAGACTGGCGCGGCCTTTGTCCATCGCGGCCCGCATCGCGCGAACCGTTTCCGCAAGGCCGACGAACAGGGCCTCCCCCATCATGAAGTAGCCGATATTGAGTTCGGCAATTTCGCCCAGCGTCGCGATCGTTTCCGCGGTCGCGTAGTCGAGGCCATGACCGGCATGCACTTCCAGGCCCGCCGAGCGCGCAAGCGCTACGCCACCGACGATGCGCTTCCATTCCGCTTCGGCCTTTTGGGCATGACCATCGACAACGGCGTCGCACCAGGCGCCGGTATGGATTTCGATGACTGGTGCGCGCAGGCGGGCGGCCATTTCGATCTGGGCCGGATCCGCCGCGATGAACAGCGATACCCGCACTCCCGCATCGTTCAATCGGGAAATATAGGGCGCAAGCGCATTGTGCTGCCCGACCACGTCCAGACCGCCCTCGGTCGTGAGTTCTTCCCGCCGTTCGGGCACTAGGCACACGGCGTGAGGTTTGGTCGCGAGCGCAATCCTGAGCATGTCCTCGGTCGCAGCCATCTCGAAATTCAACGGCTTTGAGATTTCCGCCTTCAGCCGCGTCATATCCGCATCGCGGATATGGCGGCGGTCCTCGCGCAAATGCGCGGTGATGCCGTCGGCGCCGGCCTCGATCGCCAGCAGCGCCGCGCGCACCGGATCGGGCCGTGCGCCTCCCCGCGCATTGCGAAGTGTGGCGACGTGGTCGACGTTCACACCGAGACGTAACGGCAATGGACACGGCAAAGGACTTGGCATCTCAACTCTCGACGAAGCTCACGATCCTCATGGTGAGGCGGCGCGAGCGCCGTCTCGAACCATGAGGCCCCGGTCAGGCCTCATCCTTCGAGACGCGGCGCAACGCCGCTCCTCAGGATGAGGGTTGAAGGTTTCACCCGTTGACGCGCTCTACCCGTGCGACCACGGCCTTGGCGCGCAACTGGGCGATAATAGCGCTGAGATGCTTGAGGTCATAGACCTCAAGATCGATGGTCAGTTCGGTAAAATCGGGCGAGCGGCGGGACATATTGATGTTGTCGATGTTGCCGTCGTGCTCGGCGATCACGGTCGCGATCTGGGCGAGGCTTCCGGGCTCGTTGACATTGTCGAGCACGATTCGCGCCGGAAAGCGTTGCGGCGTCGTCTCGTCGACATCCCAGCGAACGTCGAGCCAGCGCTCGGGTTGCTCCTCGAAATCCTTCAAGGCGGGCGACTGGATCGGATAGATCGTGATGCCTTCGCCCGGAGAGACGATGCCGACGATGCGGTCGCCCGGCACCGCGCCGCCATTGGGCGCAAACTTGACCGGCAGGTCGGAATTGATGCCGCGGATCGGAATGGCCGAGAGGCTTCGGCCGGTGGCCGGCGGGTTCGTCTTGAGCTTGTCGGGAGCGCCCTTCTTGGCGCCGTATCGCGCCAATCTCTCCTCCTTGTAGTCGGGATACATCG
>NZ_JBEKRB010000038.1:0-106011 GCF_049519115.1 Bradyrhizobium sp. | reverse complement strand
TGAACCCCTCAATCCTCAAGACGGAGCGACCGCCCGTCACCTGTGATCGTTCAAATAGTTACCGCAGAAGACTTGATCCCACGACCGCGCCGCCAGCCCATCCCGCGTGAGCGGGTTCGTTCCTTGAGGGCAGAACCGACATACCATTCAGGCTGAGCCACTTCTGTTTTTGACCCATTCCCGGACATGGGGGCACGGAGCCGAGAATCGCGCTGGAGCCTCTTGGTCCGGCCCTTTGGTTGACCCTCGATGTCCTAAATCCTCTGCGTGTATAAAATTGCACAGACAACCTCTGCAGGAGATGATAGGCCCGCTGCTATCACCGCCTGTACAAGGCAATAATACGGTGAGAGATAGTGTTGTTCTTCCGCCTTTGATCGGAGGGGTACACGATCCCCAGTCAAAGAAGCTGGTCACATCTATCCGGTAACTCGTCCCCGATGTCGTGGATTGGTGGAATCGGCACCAGCTTCCTGCTTTGGTCGCTTTTGGTCTGGCGGCAAATGCACGGAGCAAGTCGGTGCCGGACTCAGGCCGAGGAATGTCATCGTCCGCTCAGAAAAGGTAAGGGATGATTGGGATGACGCCAGAGAAAGACGCAGCCGCCAAAGCTGATCGAGCGTTGAAGCTGCACGAGCAAGGACTCACGCGCGCTCAATTAGCCGAACGCCTATGCGTGAAGCCGCAGAACATCACTGGCATGCTGCAGCGGGCCAAGCACCGGCGGGATAAGGCTGGCGAGGCGATGGAATGAACAAGGGCGACCTCGCGACCAGATCCAGCCATATTCCAAGGATCGAGTTTGGACCAACAACGTGGCCACTGCATCGGCCTGACGAGGTTCGGCGTCGTCGCACGGTCATCCGGCCCCTTCGCTTCGTCTGCGACGGGCCGGACACGCTTTCACTGAACACTGTAAACTTGCAAATAGCGGTCAAGTTCTTCCCGCAATTCAGCAGCGGCACGGCCTCTTCGAAATATATTCGATTGCGTGTATAAAAACGAACAGACAATCGCGTTGCCGAATGCTGTCGTTATTTCATCACCGCCGAATCACAGGCATTAGTACGGTGACTGAGAGCGTTGCGCTCTCGCCCTTAATCGGAAAGGGCAGTCATGCCCCTCCCTAAGCGGTTCGCTCTACCAACGACGCCATCGTCGCCTTCCCCAATGATCACAGTTGTTGCCGCATCACTGGTAGCATGGTCATTTCTGGTTTGGAGCATCTGGCGGGTCTTCATAGGCCACTGATGTCGGATTGACGAATTGAACCAAGAGCGCGGTGCGGGGCAGCCGCTACGCCCGCCGCTTCGAGGGTTGCCATGCAAAAAGTAGAGCCGACCCTATGGCCTCACAATCGTGATTCCCCCAAGCTGCTCGCCCAAACCGGGGCCGGCAGAACCACTACTGATTACGAGAGTAATCAGAATATTTTTGTGCAAGGTGAAGTCGCGGACTCCGTGTTCTTCATTCAACAAGGTCGAGTGAAGGTGACCGTCACCTCCGACCAAGGCAAGGATGCTGTCGTCGGCATTTTAGTTGAGGGCCAATTTTTCGGCGAAGGCTGTCTTCACGGTCAGCCCCTGCGAACGGCTACAACCAAAGCATTGTGCCCGTGCCGCATTACCTCAATCGCAAAAGTAGCCATGCTCGCCGCAATCAACGATCAACCGCAATTCTCCAAATTGTTCATGGACCATCTTTTGAGCCGGAACAGCCGGATCGAAGCGGATGTAATCGACCAGCTCTTTAATTCAAGTGAGAAGCGGCTCGCTCGCTTGCTGTTGCTTCTTGCAAACTATGGAAAAGAAGGCCACCCGCCCATCGTTTCGGTCACTCTCAATCAAGAGACGCTGGCGGAAATGATCGGCACGACGAGATCGCGTGTTAGTTTTTTCATGAACAAATTCCGCAAACTAGGTTTCATCGATTACAACGGAACAATCCAAGTTTATCAATCGCTACTCGACGCCGTTCTCCACGACAAGCCCGAGCTCAGGGAAGAAGAGTCCGCGTAAGTGACGTCGCCCGCCGACAATGAAATCGTGCGAAACCCTGATCGTTTTCGATGGGTTCCCCTAATTTCAAGAGTTGGTCAAATTTGAACAGCCGCATTCGTCCTGTCAGCCTAGTTTGATTTCGGGGCAATTCGGAGGATTTGGATATGAAACGCAAGGGCGTTGAATTCAGCCTCACCCAGGTCGAACCCGGCTTGTGGAAATGGCAATTCCAAATCGGGAACATCGTTACGACCGGGAAAACGCATTCGAATCTGATGGGTCTGGCAGCTCATAGAGTCCAACAGCGGATTGATTGCGAACTTAACAAACCGCGCGAGCCTTTGCAGTAAACGGACCGCGTTGGTCGAAAGTGCACAGAAGGAAACAGCGTCGGTGCGTGCTAGACCACCGGGACTGTTTCATGAAAGTTGCAGGCGGCTGCAACCTCCGTGGTAAATAAATCATATCTAGTTTCGCAACGCTGTTCGCGTTGATCGCGTATGGCCCCGATTTCACCTACATGTATCGTCGTGTCGGCGCTTACGTCGAGCAAATCCTCGCGGGTGTAAAGCCCGCTGACCTCCCCGTCGAGGAACCAACCAAGTTTCAGCTGGTCATCAATCTCAATACCGCAAAAGCACTCGGTCTCGCGATTCCACCGACATTACTTGCCCTCGCAAACGAGGTGGTCGAATAACCCGCTCATTTCCGCTTCTGGCGCACTTTTCCGAAGTGGTCACTATAACTGGCGATGTCGGTTCGTAGGGTGCCGGCTCAGCGGGTCGACGCAACACAGGCGTTAAATCTCTCTGCTGGAGTTTCAAATTGCAAGGTCTCACGTGGTCGTTCGTTTAGCTGACGAGCCACTTTGTTCAGATGGGCTTGTGAATGCACCGACAAGTCGGTGCCATGAGGAAAGTACTGTCTCAGCAGGCCATTGGTGTTCTCGTTCGATCCACGCTGCCTAAAGATCGCCAAACCAGAACATCTGTGCCTGGCTAGCAAATAGCTAGCAGCAACTTGAGCAATACTTTCCCCGCAATTTGCAATTGTGAAGGCGGCCGGAGTTTCCGTCTACTTCCTCGCTAACCATGTTTCTTTGCCATGGCAGCGACCGAACGATAGTCACTCGCAGATGACGCAAATGGGTTGGTTGATCTCTACCGCGTGCTGACAGTCTGGGCTTGCTACGGCGCCTTTGACGGAGCGGCGCCGTAATTTTTTTGCAGATAGGAGATGATCTGCCCGGCCTGGCCGGCATCGACTGGCGCGCCGATGGCAACCATGCGATGTACGATCGCCTCCCACTGCCCGCCGGGACGCGCGACGGCGACCACACGATCCACGCCGTGGCAGGTCCCGCAGGCGCCGGCGACAAGGTCCGCCCCGGCACCATCGCGCAATTTCACGGG
Organism: Bradyrhizobium sp.; assembly: GCF_049519115.1. Taxonomy (GTDB): domain Bacteria; phylum Pseudomonadota; class Alphaproteobacteria; order Rhizobiales; family Xanthobacteraceae; genus Bradyrhizobium. Next base: position 102,599 of record NZ_JBEKRB010000038.1, on the reverse strand, counting down.
AGCTGGTGTTACGCCGGGGACCGGCACGCCAGGTCCGAAGTTGGTGGCGAGATATTTGACAACGTCTTCTATTTCGTCTGGCCCGATCTGTGCGCCGCGCAAGACCATGTTGTAGACCTGCCGGCGCCAGCCGGCCTCGCCCATGCGCAATTGAGTGATCGGCCCCGCTCTGTGGCACTGGGTGCAGGCGACGGCGATGAGGTCACGGCTCTCTCCCGCCGGGAATGGGTTGCTCTGTTGGGCCTCTGAAGGAAAGCCCAGGAGGAGAACACTTGCGGCCGCCAGAATGAACCTTCGCATGATCAAGCCTTTTTCGTGCGTTTGGCGGCGATCGAATAGGGCGGGTACCATTCCGAGGCTGCGCCGACGCCTGCGCGGTCGACGAGAATATCGAGCAAATAGGGGCGGCCCTCAATGTTGGCGCGCTTGGCCCGGGCGAGGTGCTCCTGGATCCTGGCCGGGTCGCTTACCGTCTCGCCCTCGACGCCATAGGCGACGGCGGATTTGGCAAAATCCACATCGGGACTGCCATTGTAGCACGTCATATCCTTGCCGGAATTGAACTGCTGTGGGCCGGTAAAACTCCAGATGCGGTTGCGCTCATTGTTGTAGCTGCGGTTGTTGACGACAATGTTGGTGATCGGCGCCTTGTAGCGCGCCTGGCTCCATAGCGGTTGCGGGCCGCCGAACATCGCACTGCCGTCTCCCATGGCGGAGACCACCGGGCGATTGGGGCGGGCGAGTTGCGCGCCCGTGGCCGCCGCCTGCGCCCAGCCGAGAATATTGGCGCTGGTGGAGACGAAAGTTTTGTCGGCGCCGCCAAAATTCATCATGGAATCCATGATGCGGCCCGACTCGCAATCCGTCACGAATATGGTCTCCTTGTCGAGGCTGTTTTCGAGTTCGATACCCAGACGCTCCATGGTGATGGACGAGCCATTGTCGAGATCTCTGACGGTCTCGGCGCGCATCTTGGCGGTGCCGGCGATGTAGGCGCGGGTACGGACGGAGCGCGCGTCGGCGATCTGCTTCAGGCGGTCGGCGGTCGCCATGCTTTTGACGGCGGCGATGATGTCGGCAAGACCGAGCTTGATGTGCGCGACGATGGACATGTCGATCGGCCACGAACGCGCAAGTCCCGTCGGGTCGTTTCGCATGGAAATGGTGATTGCGTTTGGCATGCGCTGTTCGCCGAGTTGACTGCCGATGTTGAAGTGGACGTCGACAGGACTGGAGAAGGGCCCGCCAGGGACGAAGCTGCCCACGAATTGCGGGTCTCGGGTCGGATAGGGTTTGGACCAGTTGCCGAGCGAGCCGCCGATGGTGGTGACGGGAATGCCGAGCAGGTTGGCGAGTTCGACCACTTCCGCTTCCGCCTGGCACAGCGTGACTTCGTCGCCTGCAGTGATCAGCGGGTTGCGCGCCTCGATCAGCCGCTTGGCGATGGTTTCGGCATCATCGCGGTCGGGACGGATTTTCATCGCTACATTGAACAATCGGCCGTCGTAAATGTCGGCGGTGGCGGTCGCCCGCAGCAAGTCGTCTGGAAGCGAGAGAAAGACCGGTCCGACCGGCGGGGTGGTGCCGAATTTCAGGGTTCGCCGGGTCACGTCGGCGATGCCGGCCGTGTTCTCGGCCACCCAGAATGATTTGGTGATCGGCGTGACCATCGGCTCCTGGTGGTCGTAGTCCTGCGGCCAGTCGCGCCCGGTGGTTTCAGTGCCGAATGCCGCGACGGTGAGCAGCAAGGGGATGCGATCCTTCCAGCTGTTGACCAGCTGGGTCATGCCGCTGGGCAGGCCGACATTGGCGATCTGGGCCACACCGATCTTGCCGGAGAGCCGGGCATAGCCGTCGGCCATGGCGACAACGGCGCCTTCCTGGACGCCTTTGATGAGCTGGATTTCAGGCATGTCGACCAGCGCGTCATAGATCGGAGCGTCACCGGTCGACGGATTGAAAAAGATGAATTCCGTGCCGGCGGCTTTGAGCTGCTCGATATAGAGCTTGCCGCCGGTGCCGGTAACCTGGCGGATCGCTCCGCCGCCGGCCGGCTGCGCCATCGCGGGACTTGGAGATATCGACTCGACGATTGTTTTGGCAGCGGAAGCGGTCAGTCCGGCAGCGCCGAGGCCGCGCATGAGATCGCGCCGCGAAATGCCATTGTTGAGATATTGCCTGATGAGCTCCTTCATCGTCGTCCTCCCGCAATTCCGATCTGGTGTCGGCTTTTTTTGACGTGACGCTGGCGCGTGCTTCTAACTACGCTCGTTAGGCTAGGCCACCGTGATCTAATATCAAGCCCCTGCCAAGCGCCCAGGCGCTTGAACGGTGATTTTTGGCGCGCCGTCTCGGCCCCCAAAATTTTGCTCCCAGCAAGAATGTTGCAGCAACCTTCGCAGGTGCGAACCGGATTGCCGCTGGCCGGCGAGCATGATGCCGGCGCAGGGGATTGCGGAAGCGATGGTCGCCAACTAGTCTGTTTGAAATTCAATAAAAGATTTTCTTGGGGAGTACTGAGACGAGTGAGTGGCAGCATGCGCCAGGAAACGACGCAGGTTTTGGTCGTCGGCGGCGGACCCTGCGGCCTGATGCTGGCAAATGAACTCGGAAGACGTGGCATCAACGCGATTCTGATCGATCAGAAGGTTTCGACGGCGTTTAGCCCGCAGGCCAACGCCACGCAGGCGCGATCCATGGAGCATTTCCGGCGGCTGGGTTTTGCCGACGAAATCCGCGCCATGGGTATGCCGGAGGACTATCCTACCGACATTGCCTATTTTACGCGTTTTACCGCGCATGAATTGGGACGGGTCAGCCTGCCGTCCGCGCACGATGCGCAAAAACTGGTCAAGACGATGGGCGGTTCCTGGAGTGCCGCAGAACTGCCGCACCGGGTGGGCCAGAAATTCGTCGAAGCGGTGCTTTACCGGCATGCCAAGGTCTGTCCTTCGATCGAGCTGGCCTTTTCCTCGCGCGTGGTCGCTGTCGAACAGACGGCGGATGGCGTGATGGCGGAGATAGAGCCGGTTGACGGCGGGCCCAAGCGGCAGATTCATGCGCAATATCTAATCGGCGCCGATGGGCCGCGCAGTCTGGTGCGCCGTCACCTCGGTATCGAATATTCCGGCAATAGTGATGTCAGTCGCGACTTCATGGGCGGGCGCATGCTGGCGCTCTATCTGAGGTCGCCTATGTTTTACGAGGTCTGCCCGCATGCCAGTTCGTGGATGTATTGCAGCTTTAACGCCGAGCGGCGCGCCTTGCTGATAGCGGTCGATGGTAAAGGCGAGTTCGTCTTCCATACACAGCTGCGCCCCGACGAAGATCCAAACTCGGTGGATGATACCAAGGCCCTGGACATGTTCCGGCAGGCGGTTGGCGCGACCATACCGGTTGAGATCCTGTCGCGCGATTTCTGGATCGCGGGGCGTGCACTGGTGGCCAACAGATTCGGTTCCGGCCGTATGTTCCTCGGCGGCGACGCGGTCCATCTGTTCACGCCGACCGGCGGCATGGGTTACAACACGGCGATCGAAGATGCTGTCAATCTTGGCTGGAAACTTTCCGCCGTCCTGAAACGGCAGGCGCCAGAAGCGCTGCTGGACAGCTACGAGGCCGAACGCCGGCCCGTTGCACTTCGCAATACCGGGTTTGCCCAGGCCTTTGCCGATTCCATCGGTCTGTACCGGCCTTCGCCCGCGCTTGAGGCCAAGGGAAGGGCTGGCGAAACATCGCGCCGGCGCGCCGGCGAATATCTCGCCAACCATGCTCGAGCCGAATTCAATATTCCGGGTTTTACGTTCGGCGCGCGATATGACGGCTCATCCATTATTGCCAGCGATCCGGCGCCGTCGCCGCCCGATACACCCACCGCCTATGTGCCATCAGGCAAACCCGGTGGCCGTGCGCCGCATGTCTGGCTGCCGACTGGCGGCTCGCTGTTCGATCGCTTTGGTTTCGAATGGACGTTGCTTTGCCTTGGCGACGATCAGCGTCAGGCCAGTGCATTTTTGGCCGCGGCTGCGGAGATCGGATTGGATCTCAAGGTGGTCACCGTTGATGACGAGGAAGCGCGCGACCTCTACGAAAGCGATCTCGCGCTGATCCGTCCCGATCAGATCGTGGCCTGGCGGCACGTCGCGGGTTCCATCGTTGATCCGGCCAAGGTCATCGCGCACGCCCTCGGCGGCACGATGAATGGCAGGGCATACGACAAGACGACCAACGAGAAGGCCGCACTCCCTGGATGAGCGCGAGGTAGTGCGGCCAAAAATTCAATAATCGCCGCCCGTGCGGTGGTCGACGAGCCTCAGCCGTGAAGAGCGAGGCCTTGGGGGAGAAAAAATGGACAGCAAGCGATGGTCAATCGTCGCGGCCTCGTCGTTGGCGCTCGTTGCGAGCCAGGGGCCCATCAATGTTTTCGCAACTGGCGCATTTATCAAGCCAATCTCTCAGGAGCTTGGCTTCGGTCGCGGCGATATCGCCACCGCAATCGGCATATCCAGCGTCATGACGGCGGTCGCATCGCCGTTTTTTGGCCGCATGATCGATCGCTTTGGCGTACGGAGCCCACTCGCCATATCCATCGTCCTCTTCGCCCTTGCGACGGCGGCATTGTCGCTGCTGCCGGGCTCGGTGTTCGGGCTCTACGCGATGTTCGCGTTGACGGGTCTGGTGGCGATCGGTCAAACGCCGGGTTCTTATTCGAAGGTCGTTGCGGCCTGGTTCGACCGTCAGCGTGGTTTCGCTCTCGGCATCGTGCTGGCCGGGGTTGGAATGGGGACAGTCGTCATACCGATGATCTGCAACGCCCTGATCGGGACTTTCGGCTGGCGCGAAGCCTATCTCGGTCTGGCCGGTGTGATCATTCTGTTGGCCTTCCTGCCTGTGTTGGCTTTTGTCAGAGAGCCGACCAGAGCTGATGCTGGAACTCCCCTCGGCGATCTACCGCCAGGCGCTGTGCTTCCCGGTGTTTCTATGAAGGTGGCCGCGCGCGACCGGCGCTTTTGGTACATGCTGATTTCCTTCTTCCTTGCGGTGGTAGCAATCAATGGCAGTCTGGTGCATGTCGTTCCGATGCTGACAGACCGCGGAACGTCGTTGTCAGACGCCGTCAAGATCATCTCCTCGTCCGGTATCGCGCTCATTGTCGGCCGGCTGCTCGCGGGATGGATTATCGACCGGATATTCGCGCCTTACGTCGCGGTCTTTTTCCTCCTCTCGCCGTTGGTGGGGCTTCTCATTCTGGCACTCCAGCCGGATGCCGTGTCACCTCTTGTCGGCGTTTTGCTGCTCGGCCTCGGCATCGGCGGCGAAACTGACCTGCTGTCGTATATGGTTTCCCGTTATTTCGGATTGGCCAAATTCGGCACGATTTACGGCTGGATCTTCATCGCGGCATTGGCCGGCAATGCCGTGGGATCATCGATCCTTGGGTGGGCATTTCAGTTAACCCACAGCTATTCGGCCACGCTGGTCGCCTATAGCGTGTTGTTGGCCGTCGCCACCGGCTTTACCTTGCTTCTGGGCCCTTATCGCTATCCACCCGCCGGTCGTCGCGACGTGTCCAATGAGCTTGAACTGCGAACGATCGGTTGAACATACTCACGATTATCCGTACTCCACTCTAATCGAACCGCATCTTCATCAATCGCTCGGCGTTGCCGACCATGATCTTGCGCCGAACCGCGGGATCGAGATCGAGTTCATCGAGCGCCTGGATATGCGCCGGGATCGGCGCCAAGGGTGCATCGGTTGCAAATACGACCCGGTCTGCGCCGAAGAACTCAAGGCCACACGGCAAGCCGTAACGGCCTCCAAACATTGCGGTGTCGGCGTAGAACTCCTTGAAATACTCCAAATGCGGTCGCTTCAGCGAAGATAAAACTTTGGTGTGGTCCTCCTCGATCGTGCGGGCGCCCAGCACCTCCATGCCCGCGCCGATGCGACCGTCGAAGAACGGAATCATGCCGCCGCCGAGGTGGTGCGTGATGATCTTGAGCTTGGGATGGCGATCGTACAGGCCGTCGAACACGAGGCGTGCCATCGCCACCGTGGTTTCATAAGGCCAGCCGAAGCACCACCACATCTCGAAGCGGGATCGCGGCTCGGAGGCATAGTCAGGCATGCTCGACGTGCGCGCCGGATGCAGCCATATCGGCAAATCGTGGTCGGCCATCGCAGTAAAAAACGGGCGGAAGCGCGGCTCGTCCAGCGGATGGCCGGCAATGTTGGTGAAGGTCTGGACTCCGCGCGCGCCCATCTTGACGGCGCGGTCGACCTCGGCGATGGCGGCGTCGACATCGTGCATCGAGACCGCGGCCGCAAATCCCGGGAAGCGGTCAGGGTGCTTGGTGCAAAGCTCCGCCATGGCGTCATTCGCGACAATGGCCAGGTTGTTCGCCACCTCGCCTTCGGCGATGTCCTCGATCGGTGGATTGGGGAGAGAGATGATCTGCCGGTAGTCGCCGATCTCGTCCATGTCCCGAAAACGCAGATCGAGATCGAACAGCTTTTGCACGGTCCGCAGTCGCTTACCGATGCTGCCAAGTTTGGGGGAGCCGCGCTCCAACTCTTGGAAGAAGCGATGCGGCAAGATGTGGGTGTAAACGTCGACGATCACGGCCGGCCTCTCGTGCTCTTGCTGCTTTTAGATGGCTCAGGGTGGCTGCTTCAGATTAGCTGAACGTCGAGGAACAGGAAATGCTCAACAAAGCCACGAAGCGGCCGTCACAGCCGGACGCGTCGTGGCGTAAGAGCTGGCATCCCTCGCGTCTTGGGCCAACGCGTCTTGGGCCAAAGCGTTTTGGGGCCAAGTCAGCTTTTTTGACCCCAAGCAGACCTCTCGGCGAAGCGGTTATGGATTCTGGCTTCAGCGGGAAAAGCGGCCGTTTAAACCGCCGCCGCGACGACGGCCTGTCAGGCCAGCGGCTGGTCGAAACTTCGATCGCAATACCGATGGACATCGATGGCGGTGTTGAATACGCCGATCTTGTGAAACACGTCGGCGATATCCTGTGGCTCGCGATGGCACCGTCAGTGGTCGCTACCAGCCTGTGGTCCTGGCTTTCTCATCGCACGTGAGCGAGCGGAATGCTCACATCGGCGAGCAGGTCAAGATCGCTGTCGCGATCGATCTCGATGTAGCCACTGTTCCAATATACGAGGCTCGACGGTCGCGACGACAGATCGAAGTCGAGCAGGCTCCCGATAATGATCGCGTGCGAATGCCGTTCGATAATTTCCTCGACACGGCATTCAAGGGTGGCAAGGGATTCGCCGAGTATCGGGACGCCCGACGAGCCGGCGGACCAGTCGATGCCGTCGAAGCGTTGACGGCCCTTCAGTTTGCCATTGCTGAATCGTCTCGCGAGATCGAGTTGATCCGCGCCGAGAATGTTGACCCCGAACAAACCGTGGCGTTCGATCAATGCGAAGGAAGATGCCTGTCGATTGACGCTGACCAGGAGACGTGGCGGATCAACGCTCAGGGAGGTCACCGAAGTGACCGTCATCCCAGTAATGTCCTCACCGCGACCAGCAGTAATAATGCTGACGCCGCCGGCAAGACGGCGCATGATCAACCGAAACTGCAGTTCGACTTCATCGTTTTCTCTCGCGAGATGAATGTCAGATCTGGCCATTTGTTTCTTTCTTCGCCACGGGCGACGCTTTCATCAAAAGAAGCCCTTGGCCGGAAGCGGCGTGCCGTTGATCTCGTGTTGTCCGATCGACCGGGCCTTGAAGGTCGTCGGATTGTGCGAGGACAGCGTCCGTGCGTTGTGCCAGTGGCGGTCGAAATTGGTCGCTTTCTTGGTTGCCGAAGCGCTCCCGACGTCGAACAACAGGCTGCCGCCGCGGATCGAAAAATCATCGGTCACGATCTTGGCCTTGGCCGACAGCAGGGCCGCGTGATGGGCGAGTTCAGTTGCGTTGGCCGCGCCGGTGTCTATTGCGTCGGTCGCAAGGTCGAGAGCTTCCGCTGCCGCGAGCACGACGGCTTCGGCGGCGAAGGCGCCGCTGGCGATTTGGCCCACGGTCTGCTGCAGCACCGGATCGTCTGTCGGTATTTCGCTCGGCGCGTAATAAAAGGTTCGCTTCCTGGAGCGAACCAGCGCCGCGGCGTCGCGCACGGTCGCGCGCGCGATGCCAGCCACGACTGCGGTCAAAAAGAGCTGCGCAAATGTATTGGAGTAGGGGGCTCCATAGCCGGAGTCGGGCGCGTCGAATACGACCTCTTGCCGTTTCAGCCGGACATTACGGAAATGGGTTGTGCCGGTTGCGGTCAGCCGTTGCCCTAAGCCATCCCAATCGTCCACCAGTTCGATACCGTCTCGCCCCACCGGGATGATGGCCGCGCCAAGCTTGCCGGTTGCGTCAGCCGCACGCACGAAAACGTAGTCGGAATATAGCGTGCCCGTGCTGTAATATTTGGTTCCGTTCAACAGATAGTCGTCGCCATCCGGCGCGATTATCGTGTTCGGCGTGACGTTGCCGACCTGCGGGCTATCGAGTTCTGTCGTTGCAAGCCCGATGATGGCGCCGTCGGCGACGGCGCGTTGCCATTGCCGGCCCTGATCGCTCCGAGGCCGGCGAACGAGTAATTCGACCACACTAAAGTGGTTTCGGAGGATGTGAGCGACATTGGCGTCCGCTTCACCGAGGCGAATGACGATCTCGAATAATTCTCGGATGGAACAGCCGCGGCCGCCGGCGGAAGCGGGCAGCCGCAACGCGCCAAGCCTAGCTTTTCGTATGCGGTCGATTACGCCAAAGGGCAGAATGCGTTCTTTTTCGCGCTCGCTCTCGCCTTCGGCGATCTCAGCGAACAGCTGTTCGAGTTCGGAGGAATGGAGATCGATCCTCGGGAAGGGTACGAAGCTCGTCGTAGAGGCAGGCTTGTTCATTATCGAAGCCGTGAGTTGGGGCGCGTGACCGGTATCGTGCGAGCGCACTCCCTTGTTTGCCAAACTGTCCCACGGTTTGGTGCGGACAGAAATAGAGCAGTATTTCAATTGTTATCCGTTCCGGAGTTTTCCGATTTCGATATCAGTCACTCGGCGACAAAGATTGTCTTTTGATGCGCGGCCGACCAGAAGGTAACGCGCGCCTAGGTATAAAGCGGATCCGGCGTGATACGGCGGTTCAGTGCGAAATTACCGACTTCTCGCGCCTTATAAGCGATAGGGTCGTGCAAAGTGTGGGTTCGAACGTTGCGCCAGAAACGGTCGAAGCCGTAGCGATTCGACGTCGATCGTGCGCCCATCAGGTCGAAGATGCGCGAGGCGACGTCGAGAGCAACCTTCGAGCTATTGACCTTGGCGGCGTAAACCGTTGCGGCCGCTGACGTCCGTTGCTCCTGGCCGAGCGATGCGCCGCTCTCGATCGCAGCTTCAATCTCGACAGCGGCGGCTTCTGCCAACGCGGCGCTGGCACGAAGATCGGAAAGCAAGGAACCATAGAGCTCCAGGATATAGGGATCTTCGCTGGCTTGTGTGACGCCGGAGGTCTGCCAAGGCTTTGCCTGCGCCTGGATATAGCGCTTTGCTTCCTCCAACGCGCCTTCGGCGGTGCCGAGATAGAAATTCACGAACAGCAATTGATGAATGGGCACCACAAGGCTGGTCAAGGCCGGCAACGGATCACTCGGCTTGGGCGGAAACGGACCCAGAATATCGTCGCGCTCGACCCTCACATTGCTGAATTCGATGCTGCCGCTTTCCGTCAGTCGCTGACCGAACGCGTCCCAGTCATTGCCATGCGTGATTCCTTCCGACGTGCCGGGAAGAGCAATGAGGACGATATTGTCACCGAAGGCCGCCCTCAAGGTGATGCGGTCGGCGAGCGAAGCGTTCGAGGCGAAAGTCTTTCTTCCGTTGAGGCGGAAGCCACTGGCATCGGCGGTGAGCACCGCCTGCGCGTCGCGTGGGTTCGAGGCGCCGCCCCAGAACCATTTTTGATCGACGGAATGCCGAACGAGCCTTCGCCGCTGCTCGTCCGTCGCGCGCCAGAATGCGCTGTGCGACAGAAGGTAGTGATAGCTCAGGATTTGAGCAATCGACGTATCGGCCCGCGCAAGGCTACGGACCATGCGAAATTTTGTATTTCAGGGGTATTGGAGACAAATCTTCGGTGAATCGTTCGGGCAAAGGAAAGCTCTGCTTCATCGGGTACGAGCGCCAAGCGAGCGACGCGAGGCGATATTGCGATCAGAGATGAAATTGGGCGATTCACGTAGACTCGTGAAGGCTGAATTCTATTCCTTGGCTGTCCAGACCGGCTGACGAAAGCCGACCCGAGCGTTTTTCCCGTGATCGAATTAGAGAGAGCAGTCGCTATTGAAAACGTTATTCGCGTTTTATTTGTTCTGGAGCAATGAACGCACCTCGCCGACATCGAGTATTGAAAAATAAAGTTCGTGGTTGCGGATTTTCGCTGAAGGCAATGGTGGAATTTTTTTAAGTTAGCGCGTGGTCGTGCTTTGTGAGCGGAGAACTCTTCCATCGTCTTGCCTGCGTTGAGTGGATGCAATCGATCGACGATGCGCAAACTTCGAAAATCCATTTCATTTACATTCTTTTGATCGCTCCACATCATTGCCGCGTCGATTGAGACGGTGAAGCGCATCGTCTTGGCGACGAAGCGGTGTGCGGCTCGTTGCCGCGCCGGTGTTGGGGGTTTTACGTGAAGAAGATTTTCATCTCTGCGGCGGCCGTGCTGGCCTTCGCCACAACGGCTCACGCCGATGAACTATCGGATGTCCAGGCGCAAGCCAAGCAGCTGACGAAGCGTCTCGCCGATCTCGAAAAACGGCAGAAGGCGCTCGAAGCCGAGAGGCCGGTGCTCATCAATCCAGTAGATGCGATGGCAGCCGATCTGCCTTACAAGGCAGCGGTCAAGCCCAAGTCGTCCGAGAACGACGATATCTGCGTCAAGGGCATCTGCGTTTATGGCAACTTCGATATGGGTTTGCAGTATGAGCAGCACGGCGCGCCGTTTTCTCCCTTGGCGACTAACCCGAATCAGGACGGGCTTATCCAAAAGAATGGACTTGGCTCCTATTTCGGCGTCGCCGCCAACCAGATCAGCTCATCGTACATCGGCCTGCGCGGCAGTCAGGAGATCGCCGACAACCTGTATGCGGTCTTCAATTTGCAGACCCTCTTCAATCCGGCGGCTGGTACGAACGCCAATGGCCAAGGGTCGGTCGCGCAGAACAGTGGTACGACCACGAATCTTTCACTGCAAAACAGCTATTCGGATTCTTCGAAGTCGGGCCAGTTGTTCAACAACGCAGCCTATTTCGGCATCAGCTCGCCGACCTACGGCACCTTTACGGTGGGCCGTCAGAGCGCGCTGACTTCAGATCTTGCGGTCAACTTTGACCCGATCTCCGGTTCGAACGCTTGGTCCTTGCTCGCGGGTCAGGGCACGAACGGTGGCGGGGGCGATACCGAGAACCGTATCTACGACAATTCGTACGAATATCGGGTAAACATCGGCCCGGTGCGTTTGGCGGGTATCGCCCAACTTCGCAACGGCGGCAACAGCGGCACCGGCAACGCATTTGAAGGTGATATCGGTTTCGACTATCAGGGATTGTCCGCGGATTTTGTCGGCGGCAAGATCTATGACGCGGTTTCCGCCGCGCCCTTAAGTGCCACACAAGTCCAACAGGCCGCCGCCCTCGGGCTCGCCGTTGGCAACGGCCAAATCGCCGCTACGATTTCCGACAACACGGTCTTCGCAGCGGCTGTGAGGTACACGATCGGACCTTGGAAGTTGTTCGGTGGCTATGAATGGATTCAATTTGCGAACCCGAACAACCCGCTGAACGCCGGCGCCTTCGATTCGGGCGGTTTCATTATCACGGCTCCGAATAACACCAACTTCCCGAGCAACAAGATCCTTCAGACCGTCTGGGTCGGCGCGCGGTATTCGATAACACCAAATATCGACATCGCGGGTGCCTATTACCACGAGTGGCAGAATACCTTCGCGACCAGTGCCGCGACTCTCGCCCAGTGCGCGGTTGACGGGGTCTCGAATTCTTCGTGCGCCGGCACCGAAGATGCAATCTCTTTGGTCGCTGACTGGCGTTTTGCCAAACATGTCGATGTCTACGCCGGCGTGATGTGGACGCAGGTCAGGAACGGTCTCGCCAATGGCTTCCTTGCAGCTGCCACGAATAACGCAGGTGTGACCAACCCGACCGGCCCCAACAAGGCTTCGACCTTCGATCCGGGTATTGGCCTCCGCTATCAGTTCTGATCTCGGATCGGGGTCGGCATATCGTGGGTCCGCGTCCCCCAAAGCGTGGATCCGCGATATGTTCGGCTTGATGTGACAAAGGTAGTCCGGCGCAAGACGGCCTCACACTCAGGACTCACCGTGCTTAATGTCGTGTGGCACATTTGAAGTCGTTGCGAGCGTCCCATCCGCCCTGCTGCCGCCAGGAATTCCAGTCCCAATAATCGGTTTCCTTGTTATAGGGATTGCCTCGGGGGTGATTGACGCAAACATCGCGCTGGGCGGAGACTCTGACGGCCGGACTATCCTTTTGTTGCGCGAAGGCCGGCACTGTCAGCGCGGCACAAGCGGCGAAGGCGGCAACGCGAAAAAACGAGAGTTTGGTCATGGTTTTTTCCTCTTAATTGTCGTTCAGACCAATGCCGAAGCCGTGATCTGAAAAATGGACAGCCTTTTTAGGCGCGACCAGGAAAAGCCCCAGGCGCGGTGATCGTGCTCAAACGATCGACAAAACAAAGACTCAGCCCGTCGTCGCCTTATTCCCGATCTGACCGCGATGGATCGCAACGAGTGGCCGATGCAACGACTTTAAATCGGCTCGTCCAGGACCCAACTAAAGAAACATTTATTAATGTCTCGAGCGTCCTTAACGCGCGTTTTCCCCGTGCGATTCGTAGCGGCGTTAATAAACCGGCCCGGCAGGGCAGGAGGTAGAATGATCCGTTTTGCGTTTGTCGCGGTTTTACTGCTGGTCACGACAGCGGCCTCTGCCGCGGAAACCATTCTCCGCGTCGGAGATCAGAAGGGAAATGCGCAAGCCGTGATGGAAGCGGCGGGCGTTCTGAAGGACGTTCCTTACAAGATAGAATGGAAGGAGTTCGCCGCCGCTGCTCCGTTGCTTGAAGCGCTTGGCGCGGCCGCCATCGATGTCGGTCTGGTCGGTGATGCTCCGTTCACTTTTGCTGCCGCAGCCAACGTGCCTGCGAAGGCGATCGCGGCGATCCGTCAATCGCGGGACGGGCTGGCGATCCTCGTTCCCGAAAATTCGTCGATCAAAAGCCTTGATGACCTGCGCGGCAAAAAGATCGCGACCGGCCGCGGCTCAGTGGGTCATCAGCTTGTTCTCGCAGCACTCGCGGCGAAAGGATGGAACGCCGGCGATGTTCAACTCGTATTCCTGGCGCCTTCAGACGCCAAGATTGCCTATAGCCAAGGCTCGGTCGACGCCTGGTCAACTTGGGAGCCTTACGTCAGTCAGGAGGAGGTGCTGTTCAAGGCGCGTCGCGTCATTTCCGGCGAGGGATTGACGCCGGGCCTTTCCTTTGTGGTCGCGACGCCGGAAGCCATCCGCGACAAGCGCGCGGCATTGGAGGACTTCGTCAGGCGTCTCACCGCCGCGAGAGCCTGGTCGCAGGACCATGTCGAGGGTTATGCGGAAACCTGGGGCAAGCTGATGAATATTCCAGCCGCCGTTGCCGTGAACTGGCTCCAGCGCGCGCGGATCAGGATCGCGCCGATTGATAACGCCGTCGTGAGCGATGAGCAGAAGACCATCGACCTCTATTTTCACTCCGGCCTGATCAAGCGGAAGCTTGATGCATCCGACGTGGTGGACCGGTCATTCTCGGACGCGGCGAAAGGCTCGGACTTATAGCCTTTGACGGGCTTGTTGCCCCGGAAGGCAGCAGCAAAAAAATTACTGCCTGGCGTTTGTTTTTAGAACGAAACGCGCGTCATTGCGGCCAATAGCGAAGCGCACATCGCTATTTTTCCACGACACTCGACAGGACCAGTTTATCGCCCCATCGTTGTCGCGGTGCATCCGGTGCGAAGCGGCCCGGCAAATCGCCGCGAGCTTTCATGAGACGTCGGGAACTTCTTAAGCTGTCGATCGGGTTAGCCGCGTTTTCGCCGTCGCGTTCGTCGGCGATTGGCGGCGTTCGGGAAATCCGCATCGGCTATCAGAAAAACGGCGTGCTTTTGATCGCGCGACAGCGGGCGATGTTGGAAAACCATTTTCGGCCGCAAGGCACCGATGTGAACTGGTTGGAGTTTTCGTCAGGACCCCCGATGATGGAGGCGATGAACGCCGGAAGCGTCGACTACGGTGCGGTCGGCGATTCCCCGCCCATATTCGCGCAAGCCGCGGGTGCGGCGATTGTTTACGCCGCCGGTCAGCCAGCCACCAACGGCCTGGGCGTATTGGTAGCCCGGAATTCCGCGATCCACTCGATCGGCGATCTCAAAGGCAAGCGCATCGGTTTCGCGAAGGGCTCTAGCGCGCATAATTTGGTGGTGCAAACGCTGCTTGCCGCAGGTCTCGCCCATGGTGATGTGACGCAGGTTTATCTCGCCCCGCCGGATGCCGGACCGGCTTTCGCCAATGGCGGGATCGATGCGTGGGCGATTTGGGATCCATATCTGGCGATCGGCGAGGTCAAACAGGGTGGGCGAATCCTCGTCAATGCCCGTGAGATAACCAAAGCGAATTCTTTCTACATCGCTAATCGCGATTTCGCCAAAGGCCACAGTGCGATCTTGCAACAAATTATCGACGCGACCACGGCGGCTGCCGTTTGGGCGGGGACGCATCGGAGCGACGTCGCGAAATCCTTGAGCGATGTGACGGGAATTGCGCTCGACATAGAGACTATTGCCGCCGATCGGTCCGAGTTTCGGATCGGATCCATGTCCGACGACATCGTCGCCATCCAGCAGGGTGTCGCCGATCGGTTCTTCAGACTTGGCCTGATCCCGAAGCAGATTGCGGTCAAAGACGTCGTTTGGCGCAACCGAGAAACGTGAGCCGTGTCTGGCGTAGAGGGTACGAAATGAAACGGTTGTTGAAGTCCTGGATCGCAAAGGCGGTGCTCTCGATCGGTATCGTTTCCGCGATCGTCAGCGCCTCCTACGGACAAGATAAGGTTATCCGCATTGGGTTTCAGAAGTACGGCAAGCTGGTGCTGTTGAAGGGGCGCGGCACGCTTGAAGGCAAGCTCAAGCCGCTCGGCTATACGGTGTCGTGGACGGAATTTCCGTCCGGTCCTCCGCTTCTCGAGGCGCTGAACGTCGGCGCAATCGATTTCGGCGTCACCGGCGAGTCGCCGCCGATTTTCGCGCAGGCTGCCGGCGCGCCGCTGGTCTATCTCGCCAACGATCCGCCGGCGCCGCAGGGTGAGGCAATCCTGGTGCCGAAGGACAGCCCGCTCAAATCGGTCGCGGATCTCCGCGGCAAGAAGGTGGCGCTGAACAAGGGTGCCAATGTGCATTATCTGTTGGTGCGCGCCCTGGAGCAGGCCGGAATGAAATATACCGATATCCAGCCGGTTTTTCTGGCGCCGGCCGACGCGCTCGCCGCTTTCACGCGCGGCGCGGTCGATGCCTGGGTCATCTGGGATCCGTATGAGGCGGCCGCCGAAGCATCCACCGGCGCGCGGATTCTTGCCGACGGCACCGGGCTCGTTACCAACTATCAATTCTATTTTTCGTCGAAAAAGTTCCTAGCCGACAATCCGCAAGCCGTCGACCTCGTGCTTGAGGAGCTCAACGAAGTCGACGAGTGGACCAAAAAGAACATTCGCGCTGTGGCAGAGCAACTCAGTCCCTCCATCGGCCTTCCAGCGTCGGTGCTCGAAGTGTCGCTTAAGCGTGAAGCTTTTGGAACCCTGCCGATCAACAGTGAGGTGATCGCAAGCCAGCAACGCATCGCCGACACATTCTTCGCGCTTGGCTTGATTCCGAAAGCCGTGAACGTTTCCGAGCTTCAACGCAAACCCGGCTCCTGAGCATGACGCAGCCCAACTCCAAAGCCAACATCCTCTGGTTCTTGCCGACCCATGGCGACGGTCGCTACCTCGGTACGTCGACCGGCGGACGTGAGGTCAATTTCAACTATCTGCGCCAGATCGCCCAGGCTGCAGATCAAATGGGCTATTACGGCGTTCTGTTGCCGACCGGTCGAAGCTGCGAGGATTCCTGGGTTGTGGCCTCGGCGGTCGCGCCTTTCACCGAACGCCTGCGTTACCTCGTTGCGGTCCGGCCCGGCTTGCAATCGCCAACCGTTGCCGCGCGCATGACGGCCACATTGGATCGTGTGACCAACGGACGTCTTCTGATCAACGTCGTTACCGGCGGCGACCCCGTCGAGAACAAAGGCGATGGCATCTTCCTCGACCATGACGCGCGTTATGAAGTGACGCGGGAATTTCTCGGCGTCTATAACGATCTTCTGGCCGGCAAGACCGTCAACTTCGAGGGTAAGCATATCCGCATCGAGGACGGACGACTTTTGTTCAAGCCGATTCAGTCGCCGCGCCCGCCGCTGTATTTCGGTGGGTCGTCGGATGCCGGCATCGATGTCGCCGTCGATAGCGTTGACAAATATCTGACCTGGGGAGAACCGCCGGCGCAGGTTGCCGAGAAGGTCAACCGCGTGAAGGCCGCCGCCGGCAAGCGCGGCCGGAATCTGTCTTTTGGCATCCGTCTTCATGTGATCGTTCGCGAGACCTCTGAGGAAGCCTGGCGCGCGGCGGATGACCTGATCAAGCACGTCACCGACGAGACGGTCAACTCGGCACAAAAAATCTTTTCGCGGATGGACTCGATCGGGCAGCGGCGGATGATGCAGCTGCATGGCGGCCGGCGTGACAAGCTTGAGATCGCCCCAAATCTGTGGGCTGGCGTCGGTCTGGTACGCGGCGGTGCGGGAACGGCGCTGGTCGGTGATCCCGAAACCGTCGCCACACGGATCAGGGAATATCAGGATATCGGCATCGGTACGTTCATCATGTCGGGCTATCCGCACCTTGAAGAAGCCTATCGCTTCGCCGAGCTCGTGTTTCCGCGCCTCGAGATCGAGCGGCATGGCAGCAGCGTCCAATCCCGGGTCAATACCGGTCCGTTCGGGGAAACCATCGGCAACGATTTCCGGCCGCAGAAGCAGGCATCCGAGTCATGAGCGTCATCGAAAGTTTTTCCCGGATCCGGGCGACCAGGCTGCCAAGCGCCGAGGGCTTGATTCCCTGGCTCGTTCCGCTCGCGATCGTCCTCCTCTGGCAGCTCGCTTCCGTTACCGGCTTTGTGCCTGCGCGTGTGCTGCCGGCGCCGAGCGACGTGGTGCTAGCGGGCTGGAAGCTCCTGCTGTCCGGAGAACTGGTTCGCAATATGTGGGTCAGTTTCTGGCGCGCCGGCGTCGGCTTTCTGATCGGCGGCGGCATCGGCTTTGCATTTGGTCTTGCGAACGGGCTATCGCAACTCTCGTCCAAGCTGACCGACACCACCTTGCAGATGGTCCGCAACATTCCGCATCTGGCATTGATCCCGCTGGTCATCCTTTGGTTCGGCCTCGATGAGGCGGCCAAGCTTTTCCTGGTGGCGCTCGGCGTTTTCTTTCCAATCTACCTCAACACGCTTCATGGCATCCGCACCGTCGATCCGCAGCTGATCGAGATGGGACGTGTCTATGGCATGAGCGACGCCGAATTGTTCCGCCGTGTGATTTTTCCGGGCGCATTGCCCTCGATCTTTGTCGGCGTCCGGTTTGCGCTCGGCATCATGTGGCTGACGCTGATCGTCGCGGAAACCATCGCGGCCTCCTCGGGGCTTGGATATATGGCCATGCAGGCGAGAGAGTTTCTCCAGATCGACATCGTCGTCCTCTCGATCCTGATCTATGCGCTACTGGGCAAGCTCGCCGACAGCTCTGCGCGTGCGCTGGAAAGACTCACCTTGTCCTGGCACCCCGCGTTTCGAAAGTCCTGAGATGACGATGCAAGAAGTATTTCGACTCCAACAAGCGACGGCGGCGGAATCCTTGACGCAGTCCAGTATCGTCGAGCAGGCGCGCTCGCTGCGGCAACGGACGGACTCAACCCATCGTGGGTTGGCGCTGACCGTCCGCGGCTTGCGCAAGTCGTTCGGCGAGCACGAAGTGTTGCGCGGCATCGATGTGCATATTCCTGCCGGCCAGTTCGTCGCCGTCGTCGGCCGAAGCGGCTGTGGCAAGAGCACGCTGCTGCGATTGATCGCGGGGCTGGACCGGGCCGATGCAGGCACCATCTCGTTCGGCGGCGAGACGCTTGCGGAAGACATCCGTGTCATGTTCCAGGAGCCGCGGTTGTTGCCCTGGGCGCGCGTCCTTTCCAACGTCGAAGTCGGGCTCGGCCGTGAACGTAGCTCAGCGGATGCACAGGTGCGCGCCGATAGGGCGCTGGTTGAAGTGGGTCTCGACAGCAAACGCGGCCAATGGCCGGCGGCGCTTTCCGGTGGACAAAAGCAGCGCGTGGCGCTGGCGCGGGCGCTTGTGAGCCAGCCGCGCGTGCTGGCCTTCGACGAGCCGCTTGGCTCGCTCGATGCGCTGACGCGAATATCGATGCAAAATCTCCTGGAGCGGGTGTGGGTCGATCAGGGCTTTACGGCAATCCTCGTGACGCACGACGTTTCCGAGGCGGTTGCGCTGGCTGACCGCGTGCTGATCATCGAGGACGGTCGTATCGCACAGGATATCGACATCGACCTGAAGCGCCCCCGGGAACGGGGCTCGGCCGATGTGGCGGCTCTTGAGGGAGCCATTCTGCGCGAGTTGCTTCGCACGGAAGCCGAATAAGCGCGCCGTTTTCTAACCGCGCCGTTTTCGGCGCGGCCGGTTTCCGCCGGCTCCGCCGCGGCGGGTTCACCCGTCGTTGTCATGCCCTATTGCTCCGGCTATGCTTCGGACCAAACGAGGGGCAAGAAAATCATGATGGAAAAGCTTTTCACCCGGCAGGCTGCCGTTGCGGCTTTGGCCGGATGTTCGGTGCTTGTGGCTCTCGGAGCCTCACTGCCCGCCGCGTTTGCCGCCGAGGTGAAGGTCATGAGCACGGTCGCGCTCACGCCCGCATTCGGCGAACTCACACAGAAGTATCAGAGCGGCGGCAATCAGCTGAATATCGTCTTCGGCACCATCGCCAGCCTCAAGAAGCGTATCGACGCCGGCGAAACCGCTGATGTGATGATCCTCTCGCGTCCGGTGCTTGACGATCTGCAAACCCAGGGCAAGGTTGTCCAGGGCAGCGTCGCCAACATCGGTAAGTCCTATGTCGCCATCGGCATACGTGCCGGTGCGCCGCTGCCAGACATTGGCACGGTGGAAAAGCTGAAGGCAGTCCTTCTCGCCACCAAGTCGATCTCCTACGCCGATCCGGCGAAGGGCGGTGCCAGCGGCATCTATTTCGCCAAGGTGCTCGACCGTCTCGGCCTCGCCGATCAGATGAAATCAAAAACCGTGCTGGTGCCGGGGGCGGAAGCGGGCGAAATGGTCGCCAAGGGCGAAGCCGAAATGGGCGTGGCCCAGGCCTCGGAATTGGCTGCTGTTCCCGGCACGCAGGTCGTCGGCTCCCTGCCGGGTGATCTCAACAGCGAGATTGTCTTTGCCGTCGGCATTGGATCCACGAGCACAGATCCCGCGGCGGCCAAATCGCTGATCGAGCTTCTGACCGGTCCTGTGGGCGCCGCCGTCCTCAAGTCGAAAGGCATGGATCCGGCGTAACACGGCTTTTCCAGGTTAATTGCCGAGCTTGATGCCCGCATCCCTGATCAGTTTCGCCCACTCGGGCGTTTCCTTTCTGATGACAGCGGCAAACTCTTCCGGCGTATTGCCGACCGGCTCGAGGCCGAGTTCGTCGAATCTCTTGCGCAGCTGCGGCATCGCCAGTGCCTTGACGGTTTCCGTGTGCAATTTATCCAGAACATCTTGCGGCGTGCCCGTCGGCGCGAGAAGGCCAAACCACGGCACCGCTTCGAAACCGGGGAATCCGGATTCCGCCATGGTCGGCAGGTCGGGCGCCAGACTCGATCGCTTGATCGAGGTAATGGCCAGGGCGCGCAATTTGCCTTCGCGCGCGAGCGGCACCACGTTCACGATATTGGCAAACGACATGTTCACGCGATTGGCGAGCAGGTCCGGCATCAATGCCGTCGTGCCGCGATAGGCTACCGCTGCAATGTCGACATGCGCCTTGTATTTGAACAATTCGCCGCCCAGATGCTGCGACGTACCGACGCCGGCATGTCCATAGGAAAGCTTGCCGGGCTGCGCTTTGGCGAGCGCCACCAGTTCCGCCACGGTCTTGGCCGGTACCTCAGGCGGAACGGTGAGCACGTTCGCCGCGATGAACACCTGCGAGATTGGCGCGAAATCCTTCAGCGGGTCGAACGGCAACGTTTCGTACAGGCTCGGATTGATGACCAGCGAGGAGTTGCCGCCCATCAGCAGCGTGTAACCGTCGGCAGTTGCCTTGGCGACGCGCTCGGTGGCGATGTTGCTGCCGGCCCCGGGAATATTCTCGACCACGAACGGAGTGCCCCAGACTTCCGCAAACCGGTCCGCCAGCATGCGCGCCACCAGGTCGGGCGCTGTGCCGGGTGTGAAGCCGACCAGGATTTTCACCGGCCGATCAGGATAGCGGGATTGCGCCGATGCCGTCTCGGCCGCGAACAGCGCGAGCAGGGCGGCGAACAGCTTCGTACCGAGCTTCATCGTTTCCCCTCACACCCGAAATGCCCGATTGGTCGATCTCGAGCTTGACGGAAAGTGTGGCACCCGCAAACAGCGCCTGCAAGGCGCTACGCATTCAGTATTGCTTGACCGCAGTTCCCAGCGCGATCCAGAGCGCTGCGGCGGCGAGCCCAAGGCCGCCGAGCACGAGGAAGGTCGACGAAAAGCCAATATAGTTGGCGATGAAGCCGCCGAGCGCGGGGCTCAGTGCAGCGCCTGCGCCCTGGATGGTGATGACAGCGCCCTGCGCGAGATTGACGCGTCCGGTCGAATAGAGCGAGCGGGCGATCATGCCCGGCACGGCGACGCTTTGCAGGCCAATTCCTACCCCGTCCAGGATCTCGACCGGAACGACGCCCCACCATCCCGTGAGAAAGAAAGCGAACAGGCCACGCAACGGCAGCATCAAAAACGAGACGAGCATGAGCAGCCAGTAATTGCGCTTTTCGGCAACGCGCATCCCGACGATCGCGGCGATCACCATGGTGCCTTGTGCGATGACGACGATCGCGGCCACGAAGCTCGGGCCATTGGTCTGACTATCGGTGACCGCCGAAATGCCATATAGCGGAACGATGGCGGCGTTGCCGAGATGAAAGACGGCAAGCGCGAGCCCCAACACCAGAAGCGTCTTGTGCTTCAACAGCACCGCGAGCGCCTTGTGCTGACTGTCTGGCTCTTCCTTCTTGCTACCGCGCGCGGCGTCATGGTCGATTGAGCCGGGTGGAATCATCAAGACGCTCGCGATCGTGATGGCTCCGAACGTTGCGGCCAGCAGAAACACCGAGACATAGCCGAAGTGCCAGCCCAAAAAGCCGGAAGCTGCGGCGCCCACCATATTGCCGGCGTGATTGAAAGCCTGGTTGCGCCCGTTTTGCCGGTTGAACCCCTTCTGGCCAACGATGCCGAGTGTAATTCCGGTTACCGCAGGAACGATCGCGGCGCCGGCAATCGCCGTTGCGACTTGCGAAGCCAGGACCGCCCAGAAATTTTGCCACAGCAGAATGATCGAGGAACCGGCGACCACGGCCACGCCGGGGACGATGACCCAGGCACGCTTGTGACTGGACGTATCGATCAAGCCGCCGACCGGTGTCGTGATCAACATTCCGGCAATATTGCCGATCGTTAGCGCGGTGCCGATCAGGCCGCTGTCCCAGCCTCGCTGCGCCAGGAATACCCCGACGAAGGGCCCGATGCCGGACTGCATATCCGCCATAAAGAAATTGACGGCCAGAAGAGGCCAGAGCCAGGTTACGCGGCTTTGACGTTTCTCGGGCCGCTTGGTGGCCATATCGATCGAATGCTCAATTTTGTCGGCGCCGCCGCGAGGAACGAATAACGACGGTAGCTAACCGCCCGGCCGGACAGTCGTTCCCGATTTGCGGCGCAACGTTTCGGCTTTGCAGCAAACCCGTCGCCGGCCTGCGCGTTATCTCCGCGTGAAAACCCGGATCAAGCATGGAAAAAATCCACACGGCCTTGCAGGAGATTTTCGGGCTTCTGCCGGATTGGTTGGTCGGCCTCGGACTGGTCAGCTTTGCGATATTCTGCGCGCTGTCCGCGCATCGATTTTTCGCCTCAATGGCGAAACGCGCGATCGGACCGAAACGATCGATCGCGATTCAGATTCTGGAGACGACATCCGGGTCGAGCAAGCTTGCGGTTTGCCTCGTGGCCGTCGCCATCGTGCTGCCATTGGCGCCGTTGAACGACGACATGCGTAACGCGCTGACGCATCTGTTTGCGGTCGTCTCTATTGCTTTGGTCGGATGGATATCGATCCGGGCGGTCGACCTCGTTGCCGCGCGTTATTTGCAACGGTACCGTCTCGAGATCGAGGAAAACTTCCTCGCGCGAAAGCACGTGACTCAGGTGCGCGTTTTCAAGCGCGTGATCGATACGGTCATCGTCATCGTCGCGGTCTCGACGGCGCTCATGACATTCGAGTCAGTGAAGCAATATGGCGAGTCAGTGAAGCAATATGGCGTCAGCCTGTTTGCTTCCGCGGGCGCCGCCGGTCTCGTTGTCGGTCTCGCTGCCCGGCCGCCGCTGAGCAATCTCATTGCCGGCGTGCAAATCGCGGTGACCCAGCCGATCCGGATCGAGGATGCGGTCATCATCGAAGACGAGTGGGGCTGGGTCGAGGATATTGCCTCCACCTATGTCGTGATCCGATTGTGGGATTGGCGGCGGATGGTCGTGCCGCTTGCTTATTTCATCGAGCGGCCATTCCAGAACTGGACCAGAGACGCAGCTTCCCTGATCGGATCGATCATCCTTCACGTCGACTATGCCGCGGACGTGCCGAAAATCCGGGAGCGGCTTGAAGGGGTGGTGCGCGAATCCAAACTCTGGGACGGCGCCGTCGTCAATCTGCAGGTAGTGGATACCAACGCGCGAACCATGGAGTTGCGCGCACTCGTCAGCGCCAGAAACGCGCCGCAGGCCTGGGACCTTCGCTGCGAGATGCGGGAGAAGCTGGTCGCCTTCCTGCAGGCAGAGATGCCCGAAGCATCGCCGCGGGATCGCGCCGACGTGGCGCTACCGTCGGTCGACCACCGGATTCAGCCAATCCATGCGAGAACCTGAGCGCGTCACTACACGATCAATTGATCGTCGGGAGCCGCCGCGCTCGCGTCAAGGGCCTACTTCAGGGAGGTGTTGATCGCGGTGAATTTGGTGTTGAGCTTCGAACCGAGCCCGTTCACGGCCGCGATGATGGCAAGCGAAACGCCGGCAGCGATCAGGCCGTATTCGATGGCGGTAGCGGCGGTTTCGTCCTTTAGAAATCGGGAAATGACTTGCACGGTTGTTTCCTTGCGATCTTGTCTGGAGAAATTCGTTTTGAAAGACGACGCGCGATTTTTTCGCTATCGATTACTATAGAGCCATCCTCCTATGGAAACGCTAATTGCCTCGTAGAAATGCGGAACGACCTGGAACCCGTGCTTCTGTTTAAAAGTGAACAGAGATTTTCTTCCGTGGCATCGCCCCTGTCGCACATGCTGCATCAATTGCAGGATGGAGTTTTCACCACGTCGGAATCCTTCGAAAGGATTCAGGAACCTTGGTTATCGGCAGAGGTTGGATGGGGAGCGCGATACCGGCGATACACGAGGCTGCCTTGCAAAATGAACCGACCCTGCGCCCGGCGCAAACCGCTAGACACCCCATCCATCCGATGCTGATCCCGATTCCGATCGTCTGCTTTGTCGGAGCCTTGGTGACGGATATCGTTTATGCCGTCACCGCCGAGATGATGTGGGCGGACTTCTCGTCCTGGCTGCTCGCGGTCGGCATCATCGGCGGCGTGCTGGCCGCGATCGCCGGCCTGATCGATTTCCTCGGCAATCGGCTGATCCGTCAAGAAGCCCCGGCATGGCCGCACCTGATCGGAAATCTGGTGGCGCTGGTACTGGCCTTTATCAACAATCTCTTTCACACGCGCGATGCTTACACGTCGGTCGTGCCGGCCGGGCTCATTCTTTCGATCCTCACCGTGCTGGTGTTGCCCGTCACCGTCTGGTTCGGGCGGGAAATGGTTTATCGCTACGGTGCAGGAGTCGTTCGATGACAAAGCCGCGTGCTCGTTTACTTCGTTCCGCCCTGCTGTACAGCTCGCTGCTTTGTCTCGCCGGATGCAACGACGGCAGCGGCGATCCAAAGGCCCAGTTGGGAGCCAATCCGACCTTGCCGGAGCAGCATCAATATTGGCTGCCGCCGATGCACATAGCGCGTGTGGTCGGCTGGAGGAAGGACGAAACCCCGACCGCCGCGCACGGACTCAAGATCAATGCTTTGGCTACCGGCCTGCAGCACCCGCGCTCGCTGTATGTGCTTCCGAACGGCGATATCCTGGTCGTCGAATCCAAGGCGCCGCCAGCCGCGACCGTGAAGCGGCCCAAGGAATTCGTGATGAAGTGGATCGAGTCATGGGCCACGTCCGGCGGCGATACCGGACCGAGCAATCGCATCACGCTGCTTCGCGATACCAAGGGTACCGGGGTGCCGGACATGCAGAGCGTATTCCTCGACCATCTCAACTCGCCGTTCGGCGTCGCTCTCGTCGGCAACGATCTTTACGTCGCCAACACCGATGCGATCGTCCGGTATCCCTACCACGAAGGCGACACCAAGATCACCGAACCCGGCACGACGCTGACGCCGCTGCCGGGCGGCCCGATTGATCATCACTGGACCAAGAGCCTGGTCGCAAGTCCCGACGGTGCGCTGCTGTATGTCGGTGTCGGCTCCAACAGCAACATCACCGAGAACGGCATGGAAGCAGAGCACAATCGCGCCGCGATCCTGGAAGTCGATCGCGCCAGCGGCCGCTTTCGCATTTTTGCAAGCGGCCTGCGCAATCCGAACGGACTCTCGTTTGAGCCTCAGAGCCACGCGTTGTGGGCTGTGATCAACGAGCGAGACGAATTGGGTCCTGACCTCGTGCCCGACTATATGACTTCGGTGAAGGACGGCGCGTTCTACGGCTGGCCCTACAGCTATTACGGCCAGCACGTTGATCCGCGCGTCCAGCCGCAGCGCCCGGATCTGGTCGCCAAGGCCGTCGCCCCGGATTATGCGCTGAGTTCGCACGTCGCGCCGCTGGGGCTCACGTTCAATACCGGTACAGGCCTGCCGAATTCTTATGCCGGCGGCGCGTTCGTCGGCGAGCATGGCAGCTGGAACCGGCAAGTACTGAACGGCTACAAGGTGGTGTTCGTGCCTTTCAGCGACGGCAAACCGAGCGGCATGGCGCAGGATGTCGTGACGGGATTTCTCAACAACGATAATCAGGCGCGCGGACGCCCGGTGGGCCTGGCGATCGACAAGTCAGGGGCATTGTTAGTGGCGGATGACGTCGGCAATACAGTGTGGCGGGTGACCTCGG
Source organism: Bradyrhizobium sp. (assembly GCF_049519115.1). Taxonomy (GTDB): domain Bacteria; phylum Pseudomonadota; class Alphaproteobacteria; order Rhizobiales; family Xanthobacteraceae; genus Bradyrhizobium. Next base: position 76,920 of record NZ_JBEKRB010000038.1, on the reverse strand, counting down.
GCAATCAGCAGGTGACGCAAAGCCAATAAGGCCTAGGCGTCCCGATTTTTGCGCAGGCCTTTCAAAAGTCCCTTCAAGAGATCAAAGGCCAGCATCAGGCCGTTGAGCTGCTTCGGCTGTTCTGGGGCCGCACCCGACAGGCTCAGACCGAGGTTGCGCGCGAATTCCGCCGTCAGCCGTTTGGCGAGATCGCGCACCAGTCCCTCGCGCGCGATCTGGGCGAGAAAGCCCCGCAGGCTGTAGCCGATCGAAAGTTCGACGCGGGTTGAGGCCCCGTCGTCGCGCGGTAACAGACGATAGCGGATGTCGCCTTGCGTGGACGAGCGGCTGCGCTGGTCGTTTCCGATTCCGATGATCCGGCCGGAGAGCGTCGCGGCATCACGCTCGATTCTCACGGCACCGCGAAAACTCGCCGAGATCGGGCCAAGCTTGACGCCGATTTGCCCTTCGGCGCGGTCGGGAGAGGGCGTCGCCGTCAGGGTCGCACCGGGGAGACAGGCCGCGACCCGCTTCACATCGCCGAACATGTCGAAGACCTTGCCGGGTGGAAAGGCGACGGTGAAATGTTCGTCGAAGTTTTTGTCGGGCACGAAATCCGGAACGGGCATCGCGGCGTGGTCGCCCGGCGGCTCGTCAGTGACAGCGGTCTTCGGCCCAACAGTGCTGGTTGATTTCTGCAGCGCGCCATTGCCGGATCCGACGGGTCCAAGTTTCTGGCGTCCGGCACCCGGGACCGGCGCAATCCCTCGGCTCCGTCGCGCATCGATCACCGAGCGGATCGCGCGCACAATTCCGACATAGCCGGTGCAGCGGCACAGATTGCCGCTCATGCCGATGCGAATGGTGCGTTCATCAGAGGTCTCGAGACGCAACACGAGATCCCGCGCCGATATCAGCATGCCCGGCGTGCAATAGCCGCACTGCAGGGCGTGCTCGCGGCTGAACGCGAGGCGCAGCTCGGTTGCGACCTCGTCGTTGTCGAGGCCTTCGATCGTGGTGACGTGTGCGCCGTCGCAAGCCGCCGCAAAAGTGATGCAGGAGCGTGCCGGCATATCGTCGAGCAACAGCGTGCACGCCCCACATACGCCGTGTTCGCAACCGAGATGCGTCCCGGTCAGGTCGAGCTGGTCGCGCAGGAAATCCGCCAGATGGGTGCGCGGATCAACGGGCTTGTTGACCGCGCGTCCGTTGACGGTGAGGCCGATCGTTGTCATGCCGCGGCCTCATCGATCGCACGGCGCAGGATCGCGATATGGATATGCCGGTCGACGGCGTTCGCGATGCCGGCTTTGATCAGGAGGGCATCGGCCGCACTCGCCACGAACTCGCGTTTGAAGTTGCCGGTGATCTTCCCGCCGAACAGCGGCGATGCGTCGGTCAGAACAATCGGTGGTGCTTCAATCGCCCCGATCACCACGCGCCCCGTTGTCGCTTCCGGATCGATCAGCACGGCGGCAATGGCGTGGGCGAATTCGCCGGGTTTGCGGCAGGCTTTCACATAACCCCACCGCGCCGAGGCGCGCATGACGGGAACACGCACGGCTTCGACCAGTTCGTTTTCTTGAAGGGCGGATTCCAGCGCGCCGGTCATGAAATCCTCGATCGCAAGGTCTCGATGCCCGGCAGAACTTCGCAGCCGAATTTTGGCGCCGAGTGCCGGCAAGACCGAAACCCAATCCGCTGCGGGGTCGGCGTGGGAAAGCGAACCACCGATCGTGCCACGGTTACGGACGGCGCGGTAGGCGATGCCGCCTGCGACCCGCCGCATCGCATTGTGGGTAACATCGGGAATCCGCCCGTCCTCGATATCGCCATGCGTCACGCAGGCGCCGATCACGAGTTCGTCGCCGCTTCGTTCGGCATGCTTGAGTTCGCCGAGCCCGGTAATATCGATAATCAGATCGGGCTGGACCAGGCGAAGGTTGAGCATCGGACCGAGCGATTGTCCGCCGGCCATGATCTTGGCGACTCCCTTGGCTTCGGCCATCAGGGCAATGGCCGCATCCAGGCTTGCCGGCCGCTCATAGGCGAAGGGCGCGGCTTTCATGCGGGCCGGCTTTCCGATCCGCGCGCTTCCAGCACGGCCTCGACGATCCGGCGTGGCGAGATCGGCGAATGTCTGAGTTTGACGCCAAACGGCCGCAGCGCGTCGTTCACCGCATTGGTGATCGCCGCCGGCGGTGCGATGGCGCCGCCCTCGCCGATCCCCTTGACGCCGAACATGGTGTAGGGCGACGGCGTCTCCATGTGGTCGACGCGCGGTTCGGGGACTTCCGTCGGTCCCGGCAACAAATAATCCGCAAGCGTCGTAGCGAGCGGCTGGCCTGCGCTATCGAACGGCATCTCTTCAAAAAGCGCCGTTCCGATGCCTTGGGCGAGGCCGCCGAAAATCTGGCCATCCACCACCATGGGATTAAGCAGCACGCCGCCGTCTTCGACGATCATGTAATCCAATATCTCGACGTCGCCGAGGTCGGGATCGACAGCGACCGTCACCGCATGCACCGCGTAGCTAAAGGTGCCGCTGTCGCGCTGCGGCTTGTAGCCGCCGATTGCTTCCAGCCCGGCAGGGTCGACATCGGGCGGCAAATCCTGCGGCCGCCGGTACCAGGTGTGGGCAATCTCGGACAGGCCGATGTCGCTGTTCGGTCCGCAGACGCGTCCGTCCCGCAAGATGACGGATGCCGGATCGAGTTGCAGCAGTTTGGCGCCGATGCGTTTGGCGCGCTCCGCAATGATCTCGCAGGCGGTACCGACCGCGCCGCCGGCCATCACCGCCGAGCGCGAGCCCCAGGTTCCGGTCGAATAGGGCGTCATCGCGGTATCGCCGTGGATGACGCGGATTTTCGCGGTGTCGATGCCCAGAATCTGGTTGGCGACCTGGGCCAGCGTCGTCTCCATGCTTTGGCCGTGCGACTGCACACCGACCCGTAGTTCCAGCCCGCCATCGGGCGTCATGCGTGCGGTCGCCTGCTCGTGTCCGGGCACCATCGGAATGCCCCAGCCGGAGTAAACCGACGTACCGTGCGCCGCCTGCTCGCAATAGACGGACATTCCAAAGCCGATCAACCGTCCGTCCGGTTCTTTGTCGCGTTGTCGCTTGCGGATCGCCGCGACGTCGACCGCCCCTAACATACGCCGCATGGCTTCCGGATAGTTGCCGCTGTCGAAATGCTTTTTGGTGATGTTCTCGAACGGCATTTCCTCCGGAGCAACCAGATTGCGTATCCGGACCTCGTGAGGCTCCAGCCCCGCTTCGACGGCAACGGCGTCCAGCATGAGCTCGAGCGCAAAGCAGACGCCGGTTCGCGCTACGCCGCGGTACGGCAAAATCGGGCACTTGTTGGTGGCCGCCGAATAAGTCCGGCAGCGATAGGCCGGCATTCGATAGGGGCCCGGCAAAATGCTGACGACCTGAGCGGCTTCGAGGCAGGCCGAAAAGGGATAGGACGAGTAAGCGCCGGAATCGACGGTTGCCTCGCAATCGATGCCGCGCAGTGTGCCGTCGCGGTCGGCATAGACGGTGATCTTGTAGTGATGCTCACGGCAATTCGCGCTGGCGCTCAAATGCTCGCGCCGATCCTCGATCCAGCGGACCGTCAGTCCTTTATAGAGAGCGAGCCAGGAAAGGCAGACTTCTTCCGGCAGCAAGATTCCCTTGTGCCCGAAGCCGCCGCCGATATCGGGCGACACGACGCGAATGCGTCCCTGCTCGATATCAAGCGTGTCGGATAGCCCGTTGCGCACGATATGCGGCATCTGCGCGCCGGTGTAGAGCGTGAGCTGGTCGAGCCTGTGATCGAAGGTGGCGACGACCCCGCGACCTTCCATGGGCGACATGCATTGACGCGCGGTCGAGATTTCATGGGAGACCTTGATCGGCGCATCGAACGCTTGCGTGATGTCGAGCTCGAAGAAACTTTCGAGGAAGACATTGTCGCCCCAGTGCTCGTGAACCAGCGCGCTACCGGGCTCGCGCGCTTTTAGCATGTCGTAGACGGCGGGAAGCGGCTCGAGGTCGAGCGTGACTGCGGCCGCGATATCTTCGGCTTCAGCTCGAGTCTCCGCCACGCACATCGCCACCATCTCACCGACATGGCGGACCTTGCCGGTCGCAAGCACAGACTGCTCGGAGACCTTGAAGCCGGGCAGCGCCGTCACCGCGCGGATCGGCTTCACATTGGTCAGGTCATCCGCCGTGAAGACAACGTCACGATAGCGGTCCGGAATGTGGATGGCTTTGATGCGGGCATGCGCCAGCGGGCTGCGGACGAAGGCGACATCCTGTAGGCCCGGAACTCTGATATCGGCGACGAACTGGCCACGACCGCGCAGGAAGCGGTCATCCTCCTTGCGGAGCATCCGGGCGCCGACGCCCTGTCCGGCTTCCGCGGCCGTTGATGCAGTTTCAGATTCGAGTTTGCCGGCTGCCATCCCCTGTGCCGTTCCGTTAGCCGCTAGCAGTTCATCAGCGGAGAGCTAAGCGGCCACCGCGCGCGGCAGGATCGGGGCAATGGCATCATAACGGACGCCCGCCCGCAAGCAGAACGCAGGTTGCAACAGGCGGTCGGCGACCACTTCCGTCTTCTCGTTGTCGCGCAGGACGTAGCGGCCGCGCTTCTCGTCCAGCACCGTGACGTCGGCATCGACGCCGGAGCGCAACGTGCCGATCGCATCGGAAAGCCCGAGCATCTCCGCCGGATGCGAGGTCACCATCGGCACCACCTGCTCGAGCGTCAGGCCCAGCGCCATCATCGAACTCATGGCCTGCACCAGGCTGAACTTGGCCTGTCCCGCGAACGGATGATTCTCGTCATCGGCCGCTTCGTCAGGTGTCCCGGCAGGCGCCGGGATATGGGTGTTATAGCCGTGAATGTCGGCGCCAAGCGTGGTCGGCATGATGCCGGCGGCAATCGCCTTGCGGGCGAGACGATAAGAGAAGTGACTGCCGTGCCCGACGTCGACCTTCAGTCCCTTGTCGAGGGCGGCCTGGATAACAGGATGCACCTCGCCTTCGCGATTGACGAAGCCGCCCGGATGACGCGTGAACGGATGGGCAAGAACATCGCCGGCGCGCAGCAACGGAATCACGCGCTCGAGGATGGTATCGACATCCTCCCCGTTGGTGCCGCTCGCCGGCAGTCCCCAGAGCTGACCGAAATGAACATAAACCGGCAAATCGGCGCGACGCCCGATCTCGGCCGCCATTTCGATGACACGAATGCCCCAGCGGGCAAAACCGCCGATTTCAGCATGGGCCTTGATGCCGCGAACGAGGTCACGGTTGGCGGTCGCCGACTTCACCGTGGCGTCGATGTCAACGCATTCGGGGCTATAGAGGTTGGGGTAATAATGTCCTTCCAGGCCTCCGACCAGATAGGCGGACAGAAAGGCCAGCGTGCGCGACTTGGCCTGCTCGACAATAAAGTGCCGAAAGCCGGGCAACGTCATGCAGGACGGTCCGCCCTGATCGACCAAGGTCGTGACCCCTGACTGGACGCCCACCATATCGGCATTCACCCCGAAGCGGCCTGTGACATATTGATAGACATGGGCGTGCGTATCGATTAGCCCCGGCAAGACGATCTTGTCGCTGACATCGATGACTTCCCTGGCGCTGGTCGGCAAGATGTCGGATTGAACCGCGGCGATTTTGCCGTTGCGGATCGCCACGTCCTTCAGGCCGTCGATCCCTGCGGCCGGATCGATCACGCGGCCCCCGCGCAGGAGCAGGTCGAAGCTGGTGTTCACGGACATGGCTGATATCCTCTTCCGGAGCTGGTTTTGTTGTCAATTATAGAGCCGGCCGAATGCGAAGTACACTTCGTATTTTGCATGCAGGGTGTTTTGAATACGGCAGCATTCGTACCATAGGCTGCATCAAAAGGGTGCAGCAAGAGCGAGGCCATGACGAGCAGAAACGGGAAAACAGCACAGCGGCGCGGCGGCGCCTGGCCGCTGGAAAAACGGCCGGGATTTTTGATCCGGCGGCTGCACCAGATCCACGTCGCGTTGTTTCAAAGAAAATGCGCCGCGTTCGATCTGACGCCGCTGCAATACAGTCTTCTGACCGCGTTGGCGCGCTGTGGAACCGCTGATCAGACCACTTTGGCGGCGGAAGTCATGCTCGACCGCACCACCACCACCGGCGCACTTAAGCGTTTGCAAACCCGCAAATTTATCGAACGAACCGTGCATAGCCGGGATCGGCGGGCGCAAATGTGCCGGCTGACCAAATCCGGTGTGCGCCTGTTACGGCAGATCGAGGCGTCGGCGCGTGCGGCGCATCATGAGACGCTGGAAGGTCTCAGCAAGGCCGAGCAAAAGCGGTTCATCACGATGATGCAGAAGGTCGTGGCCGCGCGCACCACGGAGGCGGAGACCGCGGCCGTGCCGGACTGATAGCTCCTGCCCGAGCGGCCGGGCGACTATAATCTGTGCAGTCTGCCTGAAAAGCCATCGCTCAGGTCTGTGCGCTTCAGGAGCGGCCGGCGGCCAGAGTGCAATTGCGAAGCATACTTCGTATTTTGTGCTCTGACAGAGATACTCTGTCGGCGATTCCTCGCCGGACAGAGGCACTTGGCGCCAGAAGCGCGATTTGAGCGTGGCTGGCGCCTGAGGGCGCCGAACTGCCCGCCAGTTTGGCATGTCCCTTGCTCCTTATTTCGTCATTGAGTTGGTGGCTAGGGTTCCGCATCGCGCTTTCGCGGTGGCTGGTCCGAGAGCTGCCGCCTGAGCGGGAGAAATCCGCGCAGATCACGGCGGGATAAAATCCCGGGAGACCTCAGTAGCCTTTAGATTGGCGCTGCGCAGGTCGGTGCCAATTTCCAGGATTTTGTAGTGATGTGGAGTTGGTGATGAACTGCCTCATGTCTCGACCGATGGTGCCGAAGCTTCTCGCCGGCAAATTCATCTACGGCACCAAGCAACATTCTCAGCTTACGGGGCTGCGCTGATGGCGGGGATGGCGGACATGTTGGCTCGCCGCTTTGGCGACGGCGGTGCCTCGCCGGAAGGCACTGAGGACAATGAGCTGATGCGCCGCGTTCTCACCCGCAAGACGGTGCGGCGCTACAGCGAGAAGTTGCCCAGCGAAGAGCTGCTGGATCTTCTGACCGCGTGCGCCTTGAGTGCATCGGCAAAATCAGACTTTCAGCAGGCGTCTATCCTGCGGCTGCGCGATCCGCAAAAGCGCGCCGCGGTCGGCGCTCTGTTTCCGAGCATGCCATGGATCGGAAATGCGCCGGTCTTCTTTGTGTTTCTTGGCGATGCCAGGCGGCTGAATCGTATTGGCGAACTGCGCGGCAAGCCGGTCGACAATTCGACGCTGGAAGGCTTCTTCAACGCGAGCATCGACGCGGCGCTGGCGATGCAGACCCTGATCCTCTGCGCGGAATCCAGCGGGCTCGGCGTCTGCCCGATCAGCGTCATCCGCAATGAGATCGACAAGGTCGCCGAAATTCTGGCGTTGCCCGACCTGGTATTTCCGGTCGCGGGGCTTTGTCTCGGTTATCCTTCGGCTGAAGGTTTTGTCAGCCTGCGCCTGCCGCGTGCGGTGACGATACACATCGATCGTTACGATGACAGGGCGCTTTCGGCCTCGATCGACGACTACGACCGCCGTCGCGATGCGATTCATGCGATCCCAAAGGATCAGCAGCGGTCCAATGCCGAGTTCGGCGAGGCCGCTTTTTACGGCTGGTCCGAAGACAAGGCCCGCCAGGCAGCGAAAGCCGAAGGCGCGGCGTTCCCGCCTTATCTGCGATCCCACGGTTTTACGTTCGATTGATTGACCAACAAAAGGGGAGACCTCGATGATGATCGTTTCTAATATCTGCAATCCAGTGTCCAGACGACTGACTTTGGGGCTGGCTGCCGCTCTGCTCGCTGTGCCGGCCTTGTTCGGCAGTGCGCAGGCCGCAAGCATGGACGAAATCAAGAAGCGCGGCCTGATCGTTGCGACCGAGGATGATTTCCGTCCCTTCGAATTCGTCAAGGACGGCAAGGCGACTGGCTTCGACAACGAGATGATCGAAGATCTGCGCAAATACGCGCCGTTCGAGATCAAGCAGCAGATCCTGCCATGGACCGGCATTCTCGCCGGCGTCAGCACCGGCAAATACGATGCCGCCATCACGGCCGTTATCATCACCAAGGAAAGACTGGCATCGCTCGACTTCACCAGCCCGATCGCGGATGCGACCCACTATTACGTCAAGCGCAAGGACGACAAGAGCATTTCGTCGATCAAGGATCTGAACGGTAAGACGGTCGGCGTGCAGGCCGGCAGCGCATTGCTGGCGCGGTTGCCCGAACTCGGCGCCATGCTGGAGAAGGAAGGCGGAAAGCTCGGCAAGGTCGTCGAGTATACCTCTTATCCCGAAGCCTATCAGGATCTCGCGCTCGGCCGCGTCGATTATGTCGTCAACACCGTCGTCAACCTGCAGACGATGGTAGCTGAAAAGCCCGGCGTATTTGAATTGGGGCAGGCCGTCTCCGGCAAGTCGTACCCGGCGTGGGCCGTTGCCAAGGGCAATACCGAGCTTCTCAGTTTCCTGAACGGCTTCATTGCCAAGGAAAAGGAAACCGGCCGTTTCGCGGAATTGCAGAAGAAATGGTTCGGGGAATCGTTCCCGAGTCTGCCGGCGAAGTGGGATCCCGAATTCTAATTCAGGGATTGGCTGATCGGTCATGAGCTGGGGCGATCTGCTGGCCATTCTTCAGGGTGCCGTCGTGACAGTGACACTGTCATTCGCCGGCATCCTGATCGGCTCGCCGATCGGCCTCGCCTTGGCGGTGTTGCGGTGGGCCGATGTGCCGGTCGCGGCGAGCGCCGTCGCCGTCTATGTCAGCATCCTGCGCGCGACGCCGCTTGTGACCTTGTTGCTCTTGCTGTTCTTTGCGCTGCCCAATATCGGGATCGCGGTTGACCCGATCTCGGCGGCCATTCTTGCCTTGGTCATGAGTACAGCCGCGTTCAATTGCGAAGTCTGGCGCGCGTCGCTGATGAATTTTCCGAAAGATCAATACGAGGCGGCCCAGTCGGTGGGGATGAACGCTACCCTCAGATTTCGCCGTATCTTGCTGCCGCAAATCGCGCGCGCCAGCCTTCCCGGCCTCGTCAACGAGATGTCGTTGTTGATCAAGGTGACGCCGGCGCTCGCTGTGGTCGGGGTCGTCGATATCACACGAGCGGCGGTGCGGATCGGTGCCGAGACCTACGAGCCGCTGCCGCCTTTCCTGGTCGCGCTCGCGCTCTACGTGCCGATCGTATTTATATTGGTTTCGCTGCAACGCTGGATCGAGCGGCGTCAAATCAGGGCCGAAGCCGCATGATTCATGATTTCGGCATCGTCTGGGGTGAGCGCAGCCTGCTCTTGAGCGGGCTTGCCAATACGGCCATTCTCTCGGTGTTATCGGCGGTCGCGGCGCTGCTGGTCGGCTTTATCCTGACGCCGGCGCTGATGTCGAAGCGGCCCTGGCTTGCCTGGACGGCACACAGCCTTGTCGACGGCATGCGGTGCGTGCCGTTCCTGCTGCTTGCCTATATCGTCTATTATGGCTTGCCGTCGCTGGGCCTCCGGCTGGACAACTGGACCGCCGGGCTTGCGGCGCTGACAATCTACAATGCGGCCTATATGGCGGAAATCCTGCGCGGGGCCTGGGCGGCGCAGCCGCGCGAGCCGATCGAGGCGGGTGTGGCCTTCGGCTTTTCAAGCCTTTCGCTGTTTCGTCGTATTATCCTGCCGCCCCTTCTGCTGGCGGCGGGGCCGGTGATCGGCAATCAGATCATCCAGATCGTCAAGGACAGCGCCTTTCTCACCATCATCGCGTTGCCCGAACTCACCCATGCCGCCGCCTCTATCCAATCGCGGCACTACGTTCCGTTTGCAGCTTTCATCACCGCGGTGTTTCTCTATTGGGGCCTGTGTCTTATCATTGAGGCCGGGGTGAATACCGTCGACCGCATGGCGGCGACGAGGCGTTAGGATGCGAATGTCTGAATCGGACCACCAGGAGCTGCGATGAGAGACATCACAAAAGTTCTCGACGTGGTCGGAATATCCAAGCATTTCGGCGATCTCGAAGTGCTGCGCGATATCAGTTTCCAGGTGCAGAAGGGTGAGACCGTCTGCGTGCTGGGCCCCTCGGGCTCCGGCAAGTCGACGCTGCTCCGCTGTATCAACTGGCTCGAACGCCCGGATGCCGGCCAGATCTATCTCAACGGCAAGGAGGTCGGCATTTCCGGCGGCGGCGTCGTGATGGGCGACCGTGAACTGTCGGAAATCCGGACCCATATCGGCATGGTGTTCCAGCATTTCGCGCTCTGGCCGCATCTGACGGTGCTGCAAAACCTGATGGAAGCGCCGATCCAGGTGCAACGGCGGCCCAAGGCCGAGGTGCGAGAGGAAGCGCTGGCGTTGTTGGCCAAGGTCGGGCTCAGCGACAAGCGCGACGTGTTCCCGGCCAGGCTCTCCGGCGGTCAGAAGCAGCGCGTCGGTATTGCCCGCGCGCTGGCGATGCGGCCGGATCTGTTGCTGTTCGACGAGCCAACCAGTGCGCTCGATCCGGAATTGGTCGGCGAGGTGCTGGTCGTGATGCGGGAACTCGCGCGCGAAGGCATGACCATGGTGATCGTGACCCACGAGATGGGTTTTGCGCGCGAAGCCGCCACGCGGGTGCTGTTTCTGGATCACGGGCGCGTGGTCGAGACCGGATCGCCGGAGCAGTTCTTCTCCAATCCCGAAACCGACCGCGCGCGCCAGTTCATTCAACGATACTCGGGTGAGACCGCCACCGGCAGGCGTTAAAGACAAGCCGGCAGGGAGTTCGCCATGGATCCGATTTTTCACTTTCTGCCGGATGCGCCAAAACCGGTCGCGCCCTATAGCCACGCGGTCGAAGCCGGCCCCTTTGTTTTCGTGACCGGCCAGCTGGCGACCGATCCCGACGACGACACGACGCCAATACCGCACGGCATCGAGGCGCAGACCCGTAAGGTGATGGACAATCTGGCGCGCGTGCTCAGGGGATGCGGCATGTCCTTTGCCAACGCGGTCTTTGTCCGGATCTATCTCACCGATTTCAAACGGGACTATGCGGCCATGAACGCCATCTTCTCGAGCCATTTCACCGACGGCCGGCGTCCGGGCCGAACCACCGTAGGCGTCACCGATCTCGCCCGCGGCGGCATTGTCGAGATCGACCTGATCGCCTTCAGACCGTGAGTTAAATCGATGGACAACCTCATTCAAATTCCGGCGCGGCGCGGCAAGGCCGCTCTCGTCTCGGCGGGGCAAACCGTGACCGTCATCAATACCCATGGCGAACAGGTCGTCGATACCTGGGCCTTCAACCGGACGGATCTCGGTGAGTTCATGTCGAACGAGCACACCCGCGCCCATAGCCTGCATCTGGTGCCGAAACCCGGCGACGTGCTGCGCACCAACAAGCGACGGCCGATCCTGACCTTCATGGAAGACACTTCGGGCGGTGTTCACGACACGCTGATCGCCGCCTGCGATCGTTATCGCTATGCGTTCCTCGGTGTCGAAGGCCATCACGACAATTGCACGGATAATCTTTTTGCCGGCATGGCCGAACTCGGCCTAGTGCCGGGCGAGGTGCCGAGCCCGCTCAACCTGTTCATGAACATTCCCTGGGACGAGGAGGGGACGCTCGGTTTCGCCGCGCCACCGCGGCCGGTACCGGGCGGTTACGTTCGCCTGCGCGCGGAGATGGATCTCGTCATCGCGTTCTCGGCCTGCCCGCAAGACATCCTGCCGATCAACGGCAAGGCGGGAACGCCGGTCGAGGCTCATTTCACGGTTACCGGATAACATTTCGGAGCAGATCAACGATGGCCCAGACCTCAGAGCAAATTGCCGAAAACCGACGCCGCTACGAAGAGCTTCGCGCCGCGGGGCAGGAGTTGACGCCCAAGGGATTGCCGGAGCCGACGGCGCTCAACGGTGCACCGATTGCGTCTGACGCGATAATCCACCGCGAGGCCGTGCCGTTCAGCTGGTACACGACTTTGCTGCTGCGCCGGGGCCAGGCGCTGCGGATCATCGATGATACCGGTCACGCCAGCGTGTCGCTGCTGGCGTGGCGTGAGGAGGATATGTCCGAGCGGATCAATTGCGCGGACACTATCAAGGTACAGTGGAGTGCGGCGATCTCGAAGGGCCGTGTGATTCTGTCCGATATGGGGCGCGTGGTTTTTTCGCTGATCGAAGATACGTCTGGCGCACACGATCTTCTGGTCGGAGGCTCGACGCCTGCCTCCGTGCTTGCTTCATCCGGTGCTCCCGGGCGCAACACGCAGGAGAATTTCCTGGCGGCGGTTTCCAAGATCGGACTTGGCGTGCGCGACATTTCGCCCTGCATTACGTTTTTCGCGCCGGTCGCGCTCGACGATGCCGGGCGCTTTCTCTGGAAAGAGGGCCGCAAGCGGGCGGGAGACTTCGTCGACCTGCGCGCAGAAATGAATCTGATCGTCGCCGCTTCCAATTGTGCGCATCCGCTCAATCCCTCGCAGTCAGGCGGCGGCGCCGTCACGCTGATCAAACATCGTGTGCCGGAAGCCAACAAGGACGACCTGTGCCGAACCGCTTCGCCGGAGGGCATGCGCGCTTTCGCCTTTACGGACCGGCTGTACGCTTGAAGGAGAATTGTCGCATGACCGATTCCGTCACCCCGGATTTGACTTACGCTTTCGATATCCCTTCCGAGCGACCGTGGTCGCGCGTGCTGAAGAAGGGGCAGACGTTGCGGATCATCGACAGCGAGGGCCAGCAGGCGGTCGATGCCTTGCTTTATTGCGCCGACGACCTGGCCGAACGCTACAGTTCGCAGGATACGCTGCGGGTTCAGGGCTCGGCCTATATCGAACTTGGAACGCGGCTGATTTCCAACAAGGGCCGGGTGATGGCGAGTATCACCGCCGATTCCTGTGGCCAACACGACACGTCGGCGGGCTGTTGCTCCTGCGAAAGCAACGCGGTCCGCTTTGGCGAGCCGACAAAATATCAGCACGCCTGCCGCGAGAATTTCATTATCGAACTGTCAAAACACGGCCTCACCAAGCGTGACATCGTTTCCAACCTGAATTTCTTCATGAATGTGCCGATCGACGTTAACGGCAATTTCACGGTGGTCGATGGCATCTCGGCGCCGGGCAATTATGTCGATATCACTGCCGAAATCGACGTGCTATTCGTGATTTCAAACTGCCCGCAGGTGAACAATCCCTGCAACGGCTTCAATCCGACCTCGATCCGGGTCGAGATCCGCGACGCGCCGGGACTGTAATTCGACGAGGTTTATGCGGGCGGGATCGTAATCTGCTCTTAACCTTGCCGTTTAGCATTTCCGTAAAACCTTATGCGCTATTCATCGCGCCAGCGCTGCGAGAGAACCCCGCACGTTATCTATCCAGAACGGTTTGCTTGGACAGAATAACGAGATGGGACGCCAGCTGTGAATATTATCTCCAGATTTTTGAAAGACGAAACTGCGGCCACGGCCATCGAGTATGGCCTGATTGCGGCCGGTATTTCCCTTGCCATCATTGCGGCAGTGAATGGATTAGGCTCGAAGCTCAATACAAAATTCACCTCGATCAACAGCTCATTGAAATAAATTTCTGGCGCGCCGTTCTCAGCGGCGTGCGCAGAATACAGACCCCTGCCTGCTCCCGCAGGCTTCCCCCACTTGCGCTGCGCAGGCGGGGGTCTGTCAATCCTTGGGGCGCGTCGAAGAATGCGAGAGGCGCCGCTGCGTTGAGCGCGCGTACCATAGTTAACGACGCTGTAACATCGTGCGGCAAGTTGCTTCGAACGACGAAACGGCGTTGCAAGTTCATACCGCTATGATGTGGCTGATAACGGTGGGCCAAACGCTTCATCGATCACCAAACACAAATAGACCGGGGAAAACCATGCGCGGGCTGTTTCTGACTTCATCTGTTGTCTTGATGCTTTCGTTCGCCGCGAGCTTTGCAGGCGCGGGCCCGCGGGTCATCCAGGTCGAACCGCCCGCCGAAGTGCCGTCGGGCTTCGAGAGCTATCGCGGCTATATCTACGACCTGTCCGAAAATGTCGACCGAAAGGACAAGGCGGCGATCGTCGACCTTCTGCAGAAGCAGCTCGACGTCGTCGAGAGCGTCGGGCTCAGCCCGAAGGTGCTGCAGTTCTTCCATACGGTTCCGATCGTCGCCAGCGAAATGGCGTGCACCGACTTCGGCCCGCCGATCGCCTGCTACACTTCGGTCCCTCCGGAAACGTCGACGGCGCGGACCCGCTCCTTCACGGTGTGGGATTCCAAGACCATGAGCTGGAGCAACCCGAATTTCGTCGATCTGGCGGCGGATGCCGGCACCGGCGTGATCAAGCTGCGACCCAACATGCTGAAATACACCGAGGACCCGGTTATCCTTCACGAGCTGCTCCACGCCTATCAAAACAAGCTGATGGGCGGTGGATTGGAAAATCTCGGCGTCAAGGCCATGTACGCCCAAGCCGTAAGCAAGAACGCCTTCGGCAAGGAAGAATACGCGATGACGAACCCGCAGGAATTCTTTGCGGTGACCGCGAGCGTTTTCCTGGCTGGCAAAGGAACCATCTCCGAGCCGCATACCCGCGCGCAATTGAAGGAAAAGCTGCCGAAGTATTACAAGTTCCTGGTTGAGCTGTTCGGTTTCGATCCCGACCCGTCGAGCACGCCGGTAGCGGAGAGCACCACGCCGTCACCGTCTGCCGCAACCGCGTCCGCCGCGCCCTCGCCCGGCGGTACCTGATCTGGCGATACCTGAATTTATCGACCCGTCGGCGCCGGATCATCCGGCGCCGATTTTGTTTATTCGATCTTGATACCGGCGGACTTGACGACCTTTTCCCACTTCTCGGTCTCGGCCTTGATCATCGCGCCGAAATCGTCGGGCGTGGCGATCAGCGGTTCGCCGCCGAGCTCGATCAGGCGCTTCCTCACTTCGGGTTCGGCCAGCACCGCATTGATCTCCTTATTCAGCCTGGCGACGATCTCCGGTGGCGTCTTGGCGGGCGCGCCCATGCCGAACAGTGCGCTGGCTTCATAGCCATGAACCGTTTCTCCCACCGTCGGCACGTCGGGCAGCTCCGGCGAACGTTTCTCCGTGGTCACGGCCAGCGCCCGCAGCGCACCGCCGCGGATGTGCCCGATGATCGAGGGCATATTGTCGAACATCACCTGGACGCGGTTGCTGATCAGATCGGTGGTCGCAGGCGCAGCACCTTTATACGCCACGTGCAGCATCGTCGCGCCCGTCATGGCCATGAAAAGCTCGCCCGACAGATGTACAGATGTGCCGTTGCCCGATGATGCAAGGTTCACCTTGCCGGGATTGGCTTTCACATACGCGATGAATTCAGTAACGGTCTTAACAGGGAGGTCCTTGGGCACCGTCATCACGTTGGGCACGCGAATAAAGGTCGCGACCGGCGCGATGTCGCGGATGAAGTTGAAATTGAGATTGGGGTAGAGCGAGGCGTTGATGAAATTGGCCGGGTTGACCAGCAGCACCGTGTAGCCATCCGGATCGGCGCGGGTCACGGTTTCGGTGCCGATATTGTTTCCGGCGCCCGGCTTGTTTTCGACCACGAATTGCTGGCCGAGCCGCTCCGACAGCCGCTGCCCGATCAGGCGGGCGAGGATATCCGTGGAACCGCCGGCCGGATATCCGACGACAAAGCGGATCGGGTGCGTGGGGTAATCAGCCGCTGAAGCCCCACTGACGGGAAGGGCGAACGCGCACAGGCTGGATAAAAGCCAGGCCATCGCGGTGCGGCGGAGCATCATGTTTTTCTCCCTGAGCGTCGAATTTCTTCGGATTTTCGATCTTGTTGGACAAGAAATTATCCGCTTTGTAACAAACAAAGTCAGGGGCGGCCAGCGCTGCGCGACTACGACGAAAGGACTGTTTTATGCCGGTGAAAGTCAACGCACTCGATCATATCGTGATCAACGTCGCCGACGTGGCGCGCAGCGTCGACTGGTACCGGAAGGTGCTGGGAATGGAAGTCAAGGTGTTCGATCCCGGCCACGGCAAGCCGGTGCGGACCTCGCTGATGTTCGGTGGCCAGAAGATCAATGTGCGGCCGCGCGGCGCCGACAAGGTCGAGTGGTTCACCGCCGATCACGAAATGCCGGGCAGCGACGACCTGTGCTTCCTCACCGAGAGCACGCCGGGAGAGGTGGTGGCGCACCTGAAGACGTGTGGCGTGGCGATCGAGGAGGGCCCGGTGACGAAGCAGGGCGCCCGCGGCGCGCTGCGGTCAGTTTATTGCCGCGACCCCGACGGCAGCCTGATCGAGATTTCGTCGTATGAAGGCGGGGTGGCCTGAAGCAGCTTGGTCGCTTTCGCTCCTCGCAATGCCGACAAGCTTGAATCGGGATCAATACGCGCCCAGCGTCACCGGCCGGAACGCGTGCAGGAGATGCAGGTCGAGCTTGCCCTCCATCTTCTCCATGATCGAGAAGGCCTTGGCGTGGGTAAAGGGGATCCGGTAGGGACGCGATTCCACCAGCGCCGCGTAGATATCGACGATCGTCGTCAGCCGCACGATGTCGCTGATTTCCTCGGCACGCAGGCCGTCGGGATAACCGGTGCCGTCGAGGAATTCGTGGTGGTGCAGCACGACGTCCAGCATCTCCGGCGGATAGCCGCCCTGGGCCGCCAGCGCGTCGTAACCGAGACGCGGGTGCTTGCGCATCTCGTTCTTTTCCTCGTCGTTGAGCAGGCCCGGTTTGTCCAGGACGGCCGTCGGAATGAACGCCTTGCCGACGTCATGCAGCAGCGCGGCCCGCACCAGGCGGCGCTGGTCGTCTTCACGCATGCCCAGATGCTGTGCGAAGGCAACGGCAAAGCCGGTCACGAACAGGCAGTGACGAAAGCTGTCGGCGTGATGGCAGCCGACCGCGGTCAGCCATTCCCGCAATGAGGAATGCTTGAGCGCCTTGAGAATCCTGTTCTCGGCCTGCACGACATCGCTGAATTTCAGCGGCTCGCCGGCCGGAAGCTTTTGGAAAATCTTGACCATCACCTCGTGGGCGGCGGCGACACCGCGGTTCAGGGTCTTGCCGCGTTCGCTCGCATCGTAACTGTCGCTGTCCGGGAATGCGGCGCGGATGCGCCGCAGAATTCCGGCGGCATCGAAGGGACGCGCAATCGTGTCGGTCGCGCCCAGCGCCCACGCCTGCATCGAGCCGTGATGCAACGCGTCGGCCAGCACGAACAGGCGCGGCATGGTGCGGTAGGATTCATGTTGCAGCTTGTTGCGAACCCGCTGCACGCTCTCGGCGGAGCGCAGATTGATATCGACCACGACGCCGGAGATCTGATCGGTCGGTGCGTCGGGTAAATCCGACGTCGACACGGTATGCACCTCACTGACCGATTGAAGGATACGCTCCAACTCGCGGCTTTTGTCGTGGTTGTCGGACGCGAGCAGCAGGCGGCGCTTGGTCGAATTTGCTGGGGCTGACATGGACCCTCTTGATCGGTGCGGACGGCTGGTCGCAACCTAGCCTAGAAGACATTCCCCGAGGCTTAAGAGAGATCGTGAACGCGAGGCTTTCCAGGAAGGTAAAATTTGAAATGAACGGGCGCCCGGCAAGAAAAAAGCCGCCGGAGGAAACCCTCCGGCGGCTGCTATTTGTCGTTAGTTTGAAGGCCCTTATGCCTTCAAAAGCGTTTATGCCTTCATCGCCGCCTTGACCGCATCCGGGGTGATCGGCAGCGAGCGCACGCGCGCGCCAGAGGCATTGAAGATCGCGTTCGCCAGCGCCGGCGCGATCACGGTGACCGCCGGTTCTCCGACGCCGGTGGCATGCTCGCCATTGGCGATCACGTGGACGGCGACTTCCGGCGTCTGGCTCATCCGCAACGGCGTGTAGGTATCGAAATTGGTTTGTTCGATACCGCCATCCTTCAGCGTCGCCTTTTCGTACAGTGCCAGCGACAGTCCCCACAACGCTGCGCCCTCGACCTGGGCGCGGATATTGTCGGGATGCACCTGCGTGCCGACGTCGGTGGCCACCGTCAGTTTCTTGACCTTGACCTCGCCGTTCGGTGCAACCGCAACATGGGCCGCGCAGGCGGTGAAGCTTGCCGTTGCTCTTTCCTGCGACGATACGCAGGCGATGCCGATGCCTTCGCCTTTCGGCAGCTCCTTGGTGCCGTAGCCGGCCAAGCCCATCGCGGCGAGCAGCGTGTTACGCAGCCGCTGCGCGCCGCCATTGTTGGCGCCCTTGCCGTCGAGCATGTCGATCCGGAATTGAGCCGGATCCTTGCCCGCCGCATGCGCCAATTCGTCGACCATGCTTTCGACCGCCCAGAAGGTCCAGCCGGGTGCCACCGACCGCAGCTGACCGGACGGTGTCGCCGTCTGGGCCATCTCGTTGAGGATGGCGCGGACGTTGTGATTGGGAACGGAATAGAAGAAGTCCGCTCCATTCACCGTGAACGCGTCGAGCGCGCCCTTCTTGTCGACCGAGGGCGACAGGAAGGCAGGAATGCCCCATCGCTTGGTCGGCCATGCCGCCACCACATCGTGGTTCATCGCGACGAGCTTGCCGTCCCCGTCGAGGCCAGCCTTGACCTTCTGGAACGTCAACGGGCGCGAGAAGTCCATCGTCATGTCGTTTTCGCGCGTGTAGATGACCTTGACCGGCTTGCCGACGGCTTTCGACGCCTGCACTGCCGGTACCAGCATGTCGCCCTCGAGACGCCGGCCGAAGCCGCCGCCGAGCCATTGCTGATGCATCACGACGAACTTGGGATCGACGCCGGCAGCGCCCGCTGCGATCGCGCCGGAGCGTGTCGCAAACTGGTTGCCGGTGTAGACGTGCCAGATGTCGCCCTTCTGCTCGGCCGTGGCCGTCATCGGTTCCATCGGCGCATGGATATTGATGCTGGTGGTGTATTCGGCCTCCAACACCTTCGCCGCCGTGCCAAAGGCTGCCGCGGTGTCGCCGTCCTTGACGAAGAACAGCCCGGAATCGTCGAGCCCCTGAAGCCGCTTGGCCTCGGTCAACAAGGATGCGCTCGACAGTTTGGCGTTGGGACCGCCGTCATAGCTGACCTTGAGTGCCTCGGCCGCCTTGGTCGCACCGGCAAACGTGTTCGCCACCGCGACCACCCAGCCGGTCGTCGACCCGGTCTTGTCGTCAAGGGTTACCGCCTTGATGAAGCCCGGTACTTTCTTGGCGTCGCTGTCGTCGACCGACTTCACCGTGGCGCCGTAGCGCACCGGCGGGGTCACGACCTTGCCGTAGACCATGCCCGGCAGCATGACGTCGATGCCGTATTTGGTGGTGCCGTTGGTCTTGCCGGGGATGTCGAGCTGCGGAACCGAGACGCCGATCATGGTGTATTGGTCTGGCGTTTTCAGCTTGATCGCCTTCAGATCGTCGGCGGAGAAGGTCTTGGTGATCTTGCCGCTCTTGACGACGTCGGCAAACGTCATCGATTTCTTCGACTTCGGATCCGTGATCGTTGAATCCCTCACGATCAACTGGCCGGCGGGTATGCCGCCCATCGTTGCCGCAGCCGCTTCCGTCAACGCGATACGTCCCGCAGCGCCTGCGCGGCTCATCGCGTCGAAGTTCATCATGGTGCTCCAGCTGCCGCCGGTAACCTGCGCGCCGAGCATCGGATCGTTGAACTTCGGATCGTTGGAAGCGAGCTGAACACGTACGTCCTTCCAGTTGACGCCGAGTTCTTCGCTGATGATCTGCGCCATGGTCGAGGCGATGTGCTGGCCCATATCGGCCTTGCCGCTGGTGACCGTGACGATGCCGTCGGGCGCGATCGAGTACCACACGCTCGGATCGAAATTGCCGGCCGCGGCAAAAGCGCCGTTGACGCCGGGAAGCGCGGCATAGCCAAGCGCGAGACCCGTGGCCGCGGAGCCAACCAGGAATGAGCGGCGGCTCAGATCGGCCGGCTCGTGACGGGTGATTTTGATATGCGAATTCATGTGGCCCTCCGCTCGTTGCCGGCGTTGGAGGCCGTGCGCATTTCGGTGGCGGCGCGCATGATCGCCTTCTGGATCCGTGAATAGGTCATGCAACGGCAGAGATTGCCGTCCATATGCGCTACCACTTCTTCCTTGGTCGGGTTGGAGTTCTTTGCCAGCAGCGAGGCTGCCTGCATGATCTGGCCGGACTGGCAGTAGCCGCATTGCGGGACCTGCTCGGCGATCCATGCCTTCTGCAGCGGATGATCGCCCTTGGCGGCCAGGCCTTCGATGGTGGTGATTTTCTTGCCGACGGCCTCGCTGACCTGCGTCTGGCAGGACCGTACGGCTTCGCCGTTGATGTGAACGGTGCATGCACCACACAATCCGGCGCCGCAGCCGAACTTCGTACCTGTCATTTGGAGTTGTTCGCGGATGACCCAGAGCAGCGGCGTATCGTTGGCCGCCTCGACGGACAGAGTCCGCCCGTTGATATTGAGATTAGGCATTGTTTCTTTCCCTGCCGGTGATGAAAACCGCTTACGGCGGAACTCATTTTTTTCTTGTTGGACGGCACCCACCGGGATGGTGCCGACACAGAGAATGATCGCGATCCGTTTTAGAGGCAATATAAATCCGTCGCCGGTAAAGTTGTGCGTTGCGGCAGCCATGCTGTCATATCGTGGCGGGATTTATCGGAGGTGCATTTTCCGTTTGGCGGATAAAATGGCGCGATGGCCGACCATCCGGACGGCTGTGGCATCCAAAATCACGAATTCTTGTCGCCATAGCGATCGCTTTTTGGCTCGGTGTGCGACACATCGTCTCTCGATACCTATCAACCACACTTCAAGGACAGGACAGCCCGTGGGACACGACATCAAATTGACGGCTTCGGATCATTTTCAACTGGGCGGCTACCGCGCCGATCCTTCCGGAACGCCAAAGGCGGCGGTGGTCGTGATCCAGGAGATCTTCGGCGTCAATCACCACATCCGCTCAGTCTGCGACCGTCTTGCGGGCGATGGCTACGTTGCGGTCGCGCCTTCGATCTTCGATCGCGTCGAGCCCAACTTCCAATCGGGCTACTCGCCGGATGAGGTCGCCGTGGCGCGCAAGTTCGTCGCCAACCCGGACTGGGCGGCGATGCTGCGTGACACCCAGGCGGCCATCGATGCCGTCAAGGATGTCGGTCCGGTCGGTATCGTCGGCTTCTGCCTTGGCGGCAGCATTGCGTATGCGGCGGCGACCAAGCTCTCCGGCCTGAAGGCGGCGATCGGCTATTATGGCGGGGCGGTCGTTCGGTTTGCCGATGACAAGCCGAAAGTGCCGACGCAATTGCATTTCGGCGAAAAGGATGCCGGCATTCCGCTAACCGATGTGGAGGCGATCCGCGCCAAACGTCCCGATGTCGAGATCCAGATCTATCCTGGCGCGCAGCACGGCTTTAACTGCGACGAACGCGCAAGCTACGATAAGAAAAGCGCAGACATCGCCTGGCCGCGCAGCCTAGATTTCTTCGCCAAGTACCTGAAGGCTTAGAACCAGCGTTCGCCGACGAGGACGGTATCGCCGGGACCGATGGGGGTCCCGAGCGGAACGATGACGCGGTCGGCGTTATGGGTCAGCGTAACGCTGTCGCGCTTGGCGCGGGGCGAGAAGCCGCCGGCAATCGCAACCGCGCTTTCGACGCTCATGTTCGGCACGTAAGGATATTGGCCGGGAGCCGCGACCTCGCCCAGGATGAAGAACGGACGATAGGCCTCGACCTCGACCGCCACGGAAGGCTCGCGGATATAGCCGTTGCGGAGTTTGGCGGCGATCTCGGTGGCCAGGCCCGCCGGCGTTCGTCCGCGGGCGGGAACCGCGCCGATCAAGGGCATGGTGATCGCGCCACCGGCATCGATCGCGTAGGTATTGGTGAGGCCTTCCTGGCCGAAGACCACGACTCTCAGCTTGTCGCCGGCATCGAGGTGGTAGGGCGCATCGTGGCGGGTGGCGACAGGAGCGGCGGCGTAGGCGTTTTCAACCGGCGCATAAGTGCCGCGCGGCGGAGCCTCGAAGCTTGCACGAAGCGCACTGATTGCACCGCCAGAATCGGCTGAGGCCACCGGTGAGGGGGAATAATAAGAAGGCTGGCCATAGGCCATGGCATCGAGGTCGTTTCGCGGCGCTATTGCGACCTGCTGGCCCGTCTGCATGCAGCCCGCAAGCGCGAGCGCGGCCATAGCAGTCGTGACCAGCAATAAAAGCGCGCGCGTGACCCGCACCTGAGCTGTCCTATTTAGCGAGACAGCCTAAGTCTTGCACTCAGTATGGTTAACAAATCGTTTTTGGCCGGCCGGCTAAGCTCTGGAGAGTGGCCGAAGGCTTCGGCCTCCCGTCCTAAGCGTAGCGCCATCAGGCCGTGACGCTCGTGGGTATCGGGCAGGACACGCCGGTCCCACCCAGCCCGCAATAGCCCGCCGGATTCTTGGCGAGGTATTGCTGGTGATAGTCTTCGGCGAAATAGAACGCCCCGGCCGGCGCAATCTCGGTCGTGATGGGGCCGAGCCCCTTGGTCGACAGCGCCTTCTGGTAAGCGGTTTTCGAGGCGGCCGCGGCCTCACGCCGCGCGGCGGTCAACGTATAGATCGCGGAACGATATTGCGTGCCGACGTCGTTGCCTTGACGCATACCCTGCGTCGGGTTGTGGTTTTCCCAAAACGTCTTCAGCAGCTTCTCGTAAGAGACCTTCGCCGGATCAAACACGACCAACACCGCTTCTGTGTGACCGGTGCGGCCTGAGCAGACTTCTTCATAGGTTGGATTTTGGGTATGGCCGCCGGCATATCCCACCGCGGTGACATAGACGCTATCGCCGAGTTCCCAGAACTTCCGCTCCGCGCCCCAGAAGCAGCCGAGCCCAAACACCGCCTGCTCGAGTCCTGTTGGGTAAGGCGGTTGTAACGGGTGGCCATTGACGAAGTGCCGCGTCGCGGTCGGAAGCGGCTCGGTCCGGCCCGGCAGCGCCTCGGTGGCGCTCGGCAGCGTGGTGGTCTTGCGCATGAAAAGCATGGGTTACCTCCTTGGCCGGGCGTATCCGTCCCGGCAGCGATCAACCTTGCCGGTGAATATAGTCCGTTACGCGAAAACCGGGAGCCCGGTGCCTTGCGGTTCTAGTTTCTGGAATAGCCGATCAACGGCTTCTTCGGCCGGAACAACAGCATCAGCACGATTCCGAGCACGGCCATGACCGCGAAAACCGGCTGGTCCAGGATGAACCGGCCCACATTGTTCCAGAGCCAGGGCGAGAGGCCTTCGACCCAGATGCGGAACGCCTGCTGGCTGGATTGATGGACGTCGTTCCAGAACTGGCCGAACCTGGTAAAGCGCAAGGTGTTGTCGGCGACGTACCTTGCCCCGTCATAGACCATGAAGATGAACCCGCCGGCCAGCAGCAACAGTCCCACCAGACGGAAAAAGCCGCGGATCATGCCTCACCCACCATCTCTCGTGCCCAATTCGCTGCCAGCCATTAGCGGCGCGGCGCGGGAAATTCAACCTCGCCAGCATCTTATCGGCCTTCCCAGGGCCCGGCCGGGGGCCCGGCGGGAGGCGGAAGGCGTTGACGCTGTCACATCCGGCCTCTATAAGACCCCCCAATTGGCGGCGGGCGCAATCCCGCCGCCGCTGTTCTTTTGAGCGTTGCCACCCGTATCGGTTTTCGGCGTGGAGTTCTCGACAGAGCACCCGAAACAATCAGCGTCGATCAGGCAAACCGTGGGCAATGATTTCGCCCGCCTGCGATCGGTCACTGCCGAAGGACATTTGAGACATGGCCAATACGACTTCCGCCAAGAAGGCGACGCGCAAGATTGCCCGCCGCACCATCATCAATAAATCGCGCCGCACCCAGATGCGCAGTTCGGTCCGATCGGTCGAAGAAGCGATCAAGCGCGGTGACCGCGACGCAGCACTCAAGGCAATGGCGGGTGCCGAGCCGGAGCTGATGAAAGCGGCGCAGGGCAACATCATTCACAAGAACGCGGCGAGCCGGAAGGTTTCGCGACTTGCGCATCAGATTGCGAAGTTGGCGAAATAAGCCAACCCAAAACCAAAGACTGCAAAAGCCCGGCTCAGCCGGGCTTTTGCTTTTTTCGGCAGTATTTTTGACGGCAAACATTCTCCGTGCTTCTACGGAAGTTAAAGGGGTCGCGAAGGCGAGTGGCGCTTCTACATCAAGCAAGAAGTGCGGCTGTCGTGCCGAGGATATCGCGCTCGATACGCTCTTGAAAAAATCTCGCGGGAAATCTGCCGCATCGCGTCATGCGAAGGTTACCCTTCGTTGACGAGCAAAAAAAAACGCGTTTGCGTAGTCACTTATCGGCATAGTGACAGCGGGTTGTTTGAAAATTCGCTTCCGCCTCGGCCAAACTTAAACAATTTATGAATTTATTTTGGGCGGCGGTGCGAAATATGACAGTGCCGGCGTGTTTCGAATCTATGCGCAGATTCAAAACCTTGCAGCTTTGCCCGAAAATCGTGCGCCATTGGGCGAAACGCCAAGTTGTTTTTGCAGGCAAGCGAGCTGAATCATTTTCATTGCGGGAAACGAGGCTTGCTGTATCTCTTAGATCGTTCGCAGCGCCCACGGTTCTTGAGACCAGCGCGGATTAAGGGCCGGGGCGGACGTGCAAATCGGCGGCGGTGTGCGCGTTAGCGACGCTTTCCAAGCGATCGTTGAGTTCGAACCCATAGCGATATGGGTAAGGAAGTTCTGTGTCAAAATTTCTCAAAGCGAAGCATTCGCGCTTCGTCGTTAAAAAAAGAGAGATACGAGACAGTCGAACCGGCAAGCCTAGGGAAAGCGGAGCGCGTGGGCGGGGTTGAGATCAAGGCGGGCGGAGTGAGTGGCGTAGCGGCTGGAAGTTGTTTTGGTTTTCAGACGTCGCCGGTCGATTTTAAGCAGCTTTGGAGTGACGACTTGCCGTATTTGGTTGCGGTGAGAGGGGGAGGAAGCATGTCTTACGAAATCATTGGAATTCCTGGTTCCGGTCTATTCAAGCATCACAGCGTGTGGAGTCCCGCCGCGTCCAGCATCACGATTGGCGGCGGGTTTTCGAATATCTCGTTGAACGTTTTTGAGGCCGTCCGTAAGCGGCCTTCTGCGCGAGCTCCGGACAGACCGTCGAGTACGCGCTAGCCTCGCGAAGCTTCCCTTCAAGCCCAAGACCTGCCCCGACGGCTTTTTGCCGAACGGCCGAGCTATGGCTGAAACAGGCTTCGCGCAAGGCAGTCCCCGTGCGGTGCACGCACGGCGGATCCACCAGCAGAATTCCACAACACTCGTTCACAGAAATTTTCAGGCTCAGGCAATGACCCTTCAGAGAAGTCTCCAAGCTCAGACAATGACAAATGTCGAACAGGATCGCTGGTCGCGTGTGAAAGGAAGGTTGCGCTCAACCGTGGGCGAAGACGTCTACACGAGCTGGTTTGCCCGTATGGATCTGGAAAGCGTGCAGGACGAAAGCGTGCATCTTTCGGTGCCGACGCGGTTCCTCAAGAGCTGGATTCAGGCGCATTATGCCGAGCGTGTTCTCTCCTGCTGGCAGGCCGAGATGCCCGAAGTGCATCGGATCGATCTCAGCGTGCGTGCGATGCGGTGCGCGACGCCGGCCAAGGATGCCTCGGCTGCCCAGCTCGACGTGCGTCGTCCCGAACGGGCGGACAGCCGGCCGGCGGTGGAGTTGCGCTCGGTCGCGACCGCGCCGGTTTCGGCGAACCACGACGCGCTCGGCGGCTCGCCGCTCGATCCGCGCCTGACGTTCGCAAGCTTTGTCATCGGCCGTTCGAACACGCTGGCGCACGCCGCCGCGCGTCAGGTGGCCGAAGGCCGCCGCGGCGATCCCGTGATGTTCAACCCGCTCTATATCCATGCCGGCGTTGGTCTCGGCAAAACGCATCTGCTGCAGGCGGTGACCTGGGCCGGTAATTCCGGTAGCGAGCGCAAGGTGCTGTATTTGACGGCCGAAAAATTCATGTACGGCTTTGTCGCGGCGTTGAAAACGCAGACGGCGCTCGCCTTCAAGGAAGCGCTGCGCGGCATCGACGTGCTTGTCATCGACGATCTGCAATTCCTGCAAGGCAAGTCCACCCAGGCGGAGTTCTGTCACACCTTGAACGCGCTGATCGATGCCGGCCGTCAGGTCGTGATCGCGGCCGATCGCCCGCCTTCCGATCTCGAAAGCCTTGACGATCGCGTGCGCTCGCGGCTCGCCGGTGGTCTTGTCGTGGAAATGGGCTCGCTCGGCGAAGAATTGCGGCTCGGCATTCTCAAGTCGCGGGTCACCGTGGCCCGCGCCCATCACGCCAGCTTCGACGTGCCGGAGCAGGTGCTGGAATATCTCGCGCGCAGCATCACCCATAACGGCCGCGACCTCGAAGGCGCCGTCAATCGTCTGCTCGCGCATTCGAAGCTGAACAACCAGCCGGTGACGCTGGAGATGGCCGAGCGCGAGGTGCGCGACCTGATCCGTCCGCAGGAACCCAAGCGGATCAAGATCGAGGACATTCAGCGGGTGGTCGCCCGTCAGTACAATGTGAGTCGTTCCGACCTGTTGTCGTCGCGCCGCACGGCCAACGTCGTTCGCCCGCGGCAGGTGGCGATGTATCTGGCCAAAACCCTCACTTTGCGGTCTCTGCCCGAGATCGGCCGCCGGTTCGGTGGGCGCGATCACACGACCGTGCTGCATGCCGTGCGCAAGATCGAGGCACTGGTTTCCAAGGACGTCTCACTGTCGGAAGAAGTCGAGTCCCTGAAACGTCAGTTACAGAGCGAATAGCTCGTAAAAATGCCTCGCCCTCCCCGTGCGGGAGGGCGGGCTGCGGGGCTAAAATAGGGTGCCAAAACAATGGGCCGCAAAATCCCAAAAGTGGGGAACGGCTAGAGGCATCTCTTGCGCTTGCCCGCCATCCGCGCCACTTTGGGGTCCCCCTGGGCGGGCGGGTCGAATCCAGCTTCGATCGGCCGTTCGGGTCCAAACGCCGCGGTGCGCTTTCGGAGCCGCCCGGCTTTTCCCTCTTCGGATCAGGCGGGTATGGCAATGAAGGTTACCGTCGAACGTGCGCAACTCCTGAAATCGCTGGGCCACGTGCATCGCGTGGTCGAGCGGCGCAACACCATTCCGATCCTCGGCAACGTGCTGGTCCGGGCCGAGAACGCGCGGCTGTCGCTGAAAGCCACCGACCTCGATCTCGAGGTGACCGAGACGCTCGCGGCTGAAACCGCGACCGCCGGTTCCACGACCGTTCCGGCGCATATGTTTTACGACATCGTGCGCAAACTGCCGGACGGGTCGCAAATCGTTCTGGAAGGCGACGGCGACCGCTCGGTGCTGGCGATCAAGGCCGGCCGCTCGCGCTTTACGCTGCAAACCCTGCCCGAGAATGATTTTCCGGATCTTGCCGCCGGCGAGATGACGCATTCGTTCACGCTACCGGCTTCCGACGTGAAACGGCTGATCGACCGGACGCAGTTTGCGATCTCAACCGAGGAGACCCGTTACTATCTCAACGGCATCTATCTGCACTCGGCCGGGAGCGCCAAGGCGGCGACGTTGCGCGCGGTGGCAACCGATGGCCATCGCCTAGCCCAGATTGATCTGCCGCAGCCGAAGGGGGCTGCCGGCATGCCGGGCGTGATCGTGCCACGCAAGACGGTCGGCGAGGTGCAGCGCCTGATCGAAGACAATGAGGCTGAAGTCAAAATCGAACTGTCGCAGGGCAAGATCCGCCTCACGATCGAAAATGTAGTGCTGACCTCGAAGCTGATCGACGGCACGTTCCCGGACTATGGCCGCGTGATCCCGCAGAATAACGACAAGGAACTCGTCGTCGACAAGAAGGATTTCGAGGCCGCCGTCGACCGCGTGTCGACGATCTCGAGCGAGCGTGGCCGCGCGGTGAAACTCGCTCTGTCCGCAGGGAGACTGGTGCTGTCGGTCACCAATCCTGATTCTGGAAGCGCTACGGAAGAACTCGAAGTCGAATACGCCTCCGATCCCCTCGATATCGGATTCAACTCGCGCTATCTGCTCGATATCGCGGCTCAGATCGAGGGCGAAGTCGCCGTGCTTAAATTGGCCGATCCGGGTTCGCCGACGCTGGTGCAGGACAAGGATTCCAAGGGCGCGCTTTATGTGCTGATGCCAATGCGGGTGTGACGAACATCAATTGTCATTGCCGGGCTTGACCCGGCAATCCATCGGACCAAATGGCCTATTGGGTCAGGCCCGGCAATGACGGCGTGCCATGACCGCTTCCCGCATTCACCGCCTCACGCTCACGCATTTCCGCAACTATCGCGCGGCGAGCCTTCAGACGCGCGGCGACGTGATCGTGCTGGCGGGCCCGAACGGCGCCGGAAAAACCAATTGTATCGAGGCGATTTCGTTTTTGTCGCCGGGCCGCGGGTTGCGCCGCGCGATGCTGGAGGACGTCGCCGATAATCAGGGCGATGGTTCGTGGGCGGTGTCTGCCGAGGTCGAAGGCGCGTTAGGGCTGGCTACGCTCGGTACCGGCATCGATGCGCCGGCGGCCGACGCCTCCTCAAGCAGCCGGCGCTGTCGCATCGATCGCGAGCCGGTGGCCTCGGCGACGGCGTTCGGCGACCACCTGCGCATGGTGTGGCTGACGCCCGCAATGGACGGATTGTTTTTGGGACCGGCGTCGGAGCGGCGGCGCTTCTTCGATCGCCTCGTGCTTGCCATCGACAGTGAGCATTCGGCGCGGGTCTCGGCGCTTGATCGTTCTTTACGTTCGCGCAACCGCCTGCTCGAGGTCCGCAATTACGACGATCACTGGTGTGACGCGATCGAGCGCGAAACCGCGGAACTGGCGGTGGCGGTCGCGGCGATGCGCGGCCAGACCGCGGCCAGACTAGCTGGGATGCTGCGCGCGCGCGGGCAGGCTTCCGCATTCCCGTCCGCAGAGATTGCGCTCGACGGCTGGATGGAAAACGCGCTGGTGTCGGAATCGGCGACCGCGGTGGAGGATCGTTACCGGGAGATCCTGCGTACGGGCCGCGCGCGCGATGCCATCGCCGGCCGCACGCTCGACGGGCCGCATTTGACCGACCTGCAGGTGATCTACGCGCCGAAAAACATGCCGGCGCGGGATGCCTCGACCGGAGAGCAGAAGGCGCTCCTGATTGGTCTCGTGCTCGCGCATGCCGGTCTGGTGGCGGAGATGACCGGCATCACGCCGCTTCTCTTGCTCGACGAAGTGGTGGCTCACCTCGATCCTCGCCGACGCGCCGCGCTGTTCGATGAACTCTCGAAGCTCGGTGCGCAGGTCTGGATGACCGGCGCCGACCCTGCTGCGTTTGCCGATATCGGGTCGGCCGGCGAGATTTTTGGCGTCGAAGCCGGCCAGATCAGCGGCCGGAACTGAGGCGAAACCTCGCAAAAAGGGGTGCGTAACGGACGGCCGAATCGCGCTTTTACGAGGTCCATGAATCGGCATCTGGCGGGCTTGAAAAATCGTTAAAAAATCCTATTTTCTCAGTAGTTTGCAGCCCCAGACTTTGCGCTAGGCGCGCCCTGCCTTTCATGGCAGAAATACATCGATCAGCGCCTGTATTGCGCGCCTGATTCGCGGATACTCCAAAGGCCTCACATGACAGAACCTGCCCGGCAACCGATCGGTGACAACGACCGTCCTATTCCTGTCGAATACGGCGCGGAATCGATCCGGGTGCTGAAGGGTCTCGATGCCGTTCGCAAACGGCCGGGCATGTATATCGGCGACACCGACGATGGCAGCGGCCTGCACCACATGGTGTACGAGGTCGTCGACAACGCCATCGACGAAGCGCTTGCGGGTCACGCGACCGCGGTGGAGGTCGTCCTCAATGCGGACGGCTCGGTCACCGTGCGCGACGATGGCCGCGGCATTCCCGTGGACATCCACAAGGGCGAGGGGATTTCCGCCGCCGAAGTCATCATGACGCAACTGCATGCCGGCGGAAAATTCGACCAGAATTCCTACAAGGTCTCCGGGGGCCTGCATGGCGTCGGCGTTTCCGTCGTCAACGCGCTGTCGAGCAAACTGCAATTGCGGGTGTGGCGTGACGGCAAGGAACATTTCATCGAATTCGCCCATGGCGATGCACTCGCCCCGCTCTCGGTGGTCGGTGACGCCAACGGCAAGCGCGGTACCGAGGTGACATTCCTTGCTTCCAAGGAAACCTTCACCAACGTCGAATACGATTTCGCAACGCTCGAGCACCGCCTGCGCGAGCTCGCCTTCCTCAATTCCGGCGTCAACATCGTGCTGTCCGACATGCGCCATGCGGTCGAGAAGCGCGAGGAGATGCACTATGAGGGCGGTGTCGAGGAATTCGTCAAATATCTCGACCGCAACAAGAAGGCGATGGTGCCCGCGCCGATCATGGTCAACGCCGAGATGAACGGGATCGGCGTCGAGGCCGCGCTGTGGTGGAACGACAGCTACCATGAGAATGTGCTGTGCTTCACCAACAACATTCCGCAGCGCGACGGCGGCACCCATCTGGCCGGCTTCCGCGGCGCGCTGACGCGTCAGGTCAACGGCTATGCCGATGCGATGGCCAAGCGCGAAAAAATCGCGCTGACGGGCGATGATTGCCGCGAAGGCTTGACGGCGGTGCTCTCGGTGAAGGTGCCTGATCCGAAGTTCTCCTCGCAGACCAAGGACAAGCTGGTGTCCTCGGAAGTGCGCCCCGTGGTCGAGAACGTCATCAATGAAGCCTTGGCGGCCTGGTTCGAGGAGCATCCCTCCGAAGCCAAGATCATCGTCGGCAAGGTGGTGGAGGCCGCAGCCGCGCGCGAAGCCGCCCGCAAGGCGCGCGAACTGACCCGGCGCAAGGGCGCGCTCGACGTGGCATCGCTGCCCGGCAAGCTCGCCGCGCCGGCGGCAGCGCCAAGCAGGGCCGCAACCGCGAATTCCAGGCGGTGCTGCCGCTGCGCGGCAAAATCCTCAATGTCGAACGCGCGCGCTTCGACAAGATGCTGAGCTCCGAGCAGATCGGCACGCTGATCACCGCGCTCGGTACCGGCATCGGCCGTGACGACTTCGACCTCTCAAAGTTGCGCTATCACAAGATCATTCTGATGACCGACGCCGACGTCGACGGCGCGCATATCCGCACGCTGCTGTTGACCTTCTTCTTCCGGCAGATGCCGACGCTGATCGACGGGGGTTACCTCTATATCGCCCAGCCGCCGCTCTACAAGGTGAACCGCGGCAAATCCGAGCAATACCTGAAGGACGATACCGCGCTGGAGAACTATCTGATCAACACGGGCCTGGAGGATTGCGTCTTCAAGCTCGCTTCCGGGGAGGATCGTTCAGGCCGCGATTTGCAAGCGCTGGTGGAAGACGCCCGGATCATTCGCAGCGTGCTGCGCAATCTGCACAGCCGCTATAACCGCAAGGTGATCGAGCAGGCGGCGATCGCCGGCGTGCTCAGCCCCAAGGTCACCAGCGATGTGTCAACCGCCAATGCCGCTGCCGATTATATCGCGCGAAGGCTCGATGCCCTGGCCGACGAAGTCGAGCGTGGCTGGGTCGGCCGCTTCGTCGAAGGGCAAGGTTTTGTCTTCGAGCGCACGGTGCGTGGCGTCAAGGATGTCGCCGTCATCGATGATGCGTTGCTCGGCTCCGCCGATGCACGCAAGCTCGACGAGTATGCCGCAAGGCTGCAGGAGGCTTATCCGAAGCCGGGCCTGCTGCGCCGCAAGGATGCCGAGACCGCCATTCATGGTCCGGTGAGCCTGTTCGAGGCGGTGACCGACGCCGGCCGCAAGGGAGTTACGCTTCAGCGCTACAAAGGTCTCGGTGAGATGAACCCGGACCAGCTCTGGGAGACCACGCTCGACACCAACGAGCGTTCACTGCTGCAAGTGAAGGTCAAGGAGGTCGACGAGGCCGACGACATCTTCACCAAGCTGATGGGCGATGTGGTCGAGCCGCGCCGTGAATTCATCCAGGATAATTCGCTCAGCGCGAATGTGGATGTGTGACCGGGTCTTCCGATTCTGACATTTGCCCCCGGTCCGGCAGACCGACCCGCGACTGCACTTGACGTGATTGCACTTAAAAGCCCGTAGCTCGTTGCGCCGGAAACCACACGACCGCTCCGGCGACAAATTCGTGGACCGGTCATGACTGAATTCTCCGCCAGAGAACCATCGGTCGACCTTCTCGATGGCGGCGCCGATCGCGTGGCAAAGGCCGGCGGGATCGACGCCGCTTCGATGCCAAGCGCGGTTGGCGAAGGCGAACGCAACGGCGGAATCGACGCGCTTCGCGCCGCCGTCACCTTGCTCGTGATTTTTCACCACACGGCCCTGACCTACGGCGCCATCGGAGGCTGGTACTATCGGGAGATCGCACCTTCCCAGTCGGCAAGCAGCCTGTTGCTGATCCTGTTCTGCACGGCGAACCAGGCTTGGTTCATGGGCTTGTTCTTCCTTCTGGCGGGCTATTACACGCCACCTGCGTTCCGACGTCACGGCTTGACGGGTTTTGTCGGCGAACGGTTGCTGCGGCTTGGAGTTCCGATCCTGGTCTATCTGCTTGTTCTGCACCCGATCACGGTAGCGCTCGCCCAAACCGCTTCTGGCCGCCCCTTCCTCAGGGTCTTCGAATTTCTCTGGAGCCACGGCAAATTCGAGCCGGGCCCGTTGTGGTTTACGGAAGCGTTGCTGATTTTCACGGCTGTCTGGCTGTTGTTGCGGCCGGTGTCGCGAAATTTTGCCCTGCCGGACAGCGTCCGGTTTTCGTCCGATACGGTCCTGCTGGCCGCTGCTCTCGTCACAGGCATCGCGGCCTTCCTGCTGCGGCTGGTGTGGCCGGTCGGCGTGAATGTCGCCTTCCTGCAACTCGGCTATTTCGCCTCCTACATTGTGTTGTTCGTCGCCGGTTGCGTCGGCGCTGAGCGGAAGTGGCTCGAACAGATTCCGGAACACACCAGGAAAATATGGGTTCGTGTGGCGTGGCTGGCTTTCCCGATTTTTCCGCTGGTCGCAGTGTTAGGCGGCAAGATTTCCTGGCTTTCCGGCAAGGCCGAGGGAGGCTGGAATTTCCAGGCGCTGACTTACGCGTTTTGGGAGCCGCTGGTGGCCTGGGGCGTCATCATCGGACTGCTATGCTACTTTCAGCGGCGGTTCAGCCGCCCGAGCGGCGTCTGGCCAATCCTGGCGAAACGCGCTTATCTCATCTACATCGTTCATCCGCCGATCCTGGTCGGCGTCGCGTTGGCCTGGCGCGATGTGGCGGCGCCAGCGCTGGTCAAATTCCTTTTCACCGGCTCGGCGGCCTGCGCGCTCTGCTATATCGTGGCGGGACGGGTACTTCGTATTCCGGGCGCGTCACGGATTGTCTGATCGATTGCAGCCTCATTTGCCGTCGGCTCGGTGGCTTGCGATAATTTGCCGACAGGGATGTCAGGAGTCGTTATGGATCGCGAAGTTCGGAAACAAAACGACCCGCGCGTGCCGATCCAGTACATCATCGAGGGTGGCCACCGGCTGAGCGGCACGATCGAGCCGTCCGGCAACAAGAACGCCGCGCTGCCGATCATTGCCGCAGCCCTTCTGACCGAGCATCCGGTCACGCTCGACAATGTACCGCGCATCCGCGACACCGAAACCCTGGTGGAACTGATCCGCTCGGTCGGTGCCACGGCGGATTGGCAGAAGCCCAATACGCTCGCCATTCACGCCAAAAAGATTCGCGCCGCCGATCTAGATCCGGAATTGTGCGCGCGGATTCGAGCCTCGATCCTGCTTGCGGGACCGCTGTTGGCACGCTGCGGCGAGGTGGTGTTGCCGCCGCCCGGCGGCGACGTGATCGGGCGGCGCCGGCTCGATACGCACTTCCTCGCCTTCGAGCAGCTTGGCGCCAGTGTTACGGCATCCGCCCGGCTCGAACTGCGTGCTGCGCGTCTCAAGGGCGCGGATGTATTCCTGGACGAGCCGAGCGTGACCGCGACCGAGAACGCGCTGATGGCCGCGGTGGCGGCCCATGGCACCACCTATCTGCGCAACGC
Organism: Bradyrhizobium sp.; assembly: GCF_049519115.1. Taxonomy (GTDB): domain Bacteria; phylum Pseudomonadota; class Alphaproteobacteria; order Rhizobiales; family Xanthobacteraceae; genus Bradyrhizobium. Next base: position 42,849 of record NZ_JBEKRB010000038.1, on the reverse strand, counting down.
GGCGTCCGAGCCGCATGTGCAGGATCTGGCGCATTTCCTGGTTGCGCTCGGCGCCCGTATCGACGGCATCGGCACCAACACCATGGCCGTGCATGGGCCGGCGACGCTCGGCTCGGTCAACTACGCGATCGGCCCGGATCACATCGAGGTCGGCTCGCTGATTGGCCTTGCCGCCGTGACGCGCTCGCAGCTTCGCATCGCGCGCGCCGGCCTCACACATCTGCGCTCGATCCGGATGGGATTTGAACGGCTCGGGATTTCCTGCGAGGTCGAAGGCGATGACCTTGTGGTGTCCGATCGTCAGACGCTGAAGATCAGGGACGATTTCGGTGGCCACGTGCCGAAGCTGGAAGATCAGCCGTGGCCGGCTTTCCCCGCTGATCTGATGTCGATCGCCATTGTAACGGCGACCCAATGTGCCGGCGTCGTCCTGATGTTCGAGAAGATGTTCGAATCCCGGATGTTCTTTGTCGACAAGCTGATCGCCATGGGTGGCCGCATCGTGCTGTGCGACCCCCACCGCGCGATCGTTGCAGGTCCGAGCCAATTGAAAGGCGCGCTGATGAGTTCGCCCGATATTCGCGCCGGGATGGCTATGCTGCTCGCGGCGGCCTGCGCGGAAGGAGTCTCCACCATCAACAACGCCGATCAGATCGAGCGCGGCTATGAGCGGATCGACCAGCGTCTCAACGCGCTCGGTGCCAAAATTACCCGCGTGCCGGCGCGCGGGAGTTAACGCCGATGTGCGGATTCGCGCCTTGCGTTCCGGTCACGAGACGCGCAGATTTCGCGTTGCAATGATGATCCGCGAAGTCACACCCGATGTTGACAAAGAGAGCGTCCTTTCTGGTGCGCAGTTTGCCGACGCCTTCCGGGTTACCGTTCCTGAGGCGGGATTGGACGCCCGCAGCGCGGCCGAGCGGATATTTTCGCGCAGTCCGCGCTGGGTCGAAATGCTGCTCGAACTGCGTCACCGGATCGTTGCGCCATTTGGGTTGAAGACCTCTGCCGCGCACGAAGCGAAGGCCGCCGGCATGGTCGGAATATTTCCGGTTTTGAGCGAGACGCCGGGGCAGTTGGTCGCCGGCTTTGACGACCACCATCTGGATTTCCGCATCGTGGTCGACGTGGCGCCGGTCGACGGCGGACAGGACCAGCAAGTGACCGCTACCACGCTGGTTCTCACCCATAACTGGCTCGGACGCGCCTATCTCATCGCCATTTTGCCGTTTCACCGGCTGATTGCAAAATCCATGCTCGGACAGATTTTACAGACCTAAGTGCGGCGAATTTGAAGTCCTATCAGTGCTGCGGCGAGTTCATTATAGGAACTTCAAATTCAAAGCCGCACTTGAAATCAATAAGTTGCTAGAGCTCCTTAGATTCCGAAGTTCGCCTCAGAGGTTGCCCCGATACCATGCGAACTTCAGAATCGGAGCTCTAGTCGGCTCAATAGCGGCTGCGCGCTGCGCGGCTATGCGATGGCGGCATTGAAGAAGCGACACCGGGGCCTTAGGCTACGGAAAGCTTGCGGGCTTGACCCGCAGAACATCACGCCAAAAGAAGCCGGGGAAACAAGAATGGCAGAGGAAACCGCAACGCTTGCCGCCTATGTCGCCGGCCTCCGCTTCGAAGACATCCCCGAAGAGGTACGCGCGCGCGCCAAGGCCCTCACCCTCGATTTTCTCGGCAGCGCCATCCGGGCGCGGCGCGATGCGGAGTCCACGCCCTCGCTGTTCAAGACGCTGGAGGCGCTGGCGCTAGATGGGCAGGGTAACGCGACCGTCTTTGGCGACAACAGGACCTGGACGCCGGCCGTCGCTGCTCTGCTCAACGGCGCGCTCGGCCATTCGCTCGATTTCGACGATACGCATGCGGATTCCTCGCTGCATCCAAGCGCACCGGTGGTGCCGGCCGCGTTCGCGATCGGCGAACTCGTGCATGCTTCGGGCCGCGAGGTGCTGACCGCGATCGTCGCCGGGTATGAAGTCTGCTGCCGGCTTGGCAATGCGCTCGATCCGACCTCGCATTATGCCCGCGGCTTCCATCCCACGGCGACCGCCGGGACCTATGGGGCGGCGGCCGCCGCGGCGAAATTGTTTGGGCTAACGAAGGAGCAGATCATCGCTGCTTTCGGCGTTGCCGGCAGCCAGGCGGCGGGTTCGCTGCAATTTTTGGTCAATGGCGCCTGGAACAAGCGCTATCAGGTCGGCGCGTCTGCGATGAACGGCGTGATCGCGGCGACGCTGGCGCGCAACGATTTTGTTGGCGCGACCCAATCGGTCGAGGGCAAGCACGGCCTGCTCGTCGGTTACAGCGATAATCCGCATCCGGAAAAAGCCGTCGCCGGTCTAGGCCAAGTCTACGAGACCATGAAGATCGGCGTGAAACCCTATCCAAGCTGCCGCTACACCCATGCCGCGCTCGATGCGCTGATCGCGATGCGCCGCGAGCACAATCTGACGCCGGACCAGATCAAGCGGGTCGAGATCGGGCTGCACCGCAACGGCATTACGCTGACCGGCGATGCCGCCACCAAGCGGCATCCGACCTCGGTGGTCGGCGGACAGTTTTCGATGTTCTTCACCGGCGCGGTGGCGCTCGATCAGGGCGGCTTCGGCTGGGACGACTACAATAAGCTTGGCGATGCCGCGGTCGATGCGCTCGCCGACAAATTCGACGTCGTGCAGGACGACCGCCTGGAAATCGGCCGCACGCATCCCTTTGGCGCCCGTGTCAGCATCACCACCGATGACGGCGTGCACGAGCGGATCCATGACGATCCCTCCGGCGAGCCCAACTCGTTCCCGGACGCACAGGCGATGGCGCAGAAATTTCTGACGCTGGCCCGCCCGGTGCTCAACGGCCGTGCCGATCAGTTGGCGGACGCGATTCTGTCGCTGGAAAGCTTTGACCGTATCGACAAGGCGACCCATCTGGGACGGCAGTAAATCCTGGGCTTACGGCTTGGGTCCTGCCGTCCAAGCGTCGCGCTGCGTCACCCATAAATCCGAGACATCGCCGAACAGCTCAACCTCGCGTTCGATGATGGCGCCGAGGCGCCGCGCCACCTTTTGTGAGGCGACGTTTTCCTTGCGGATAATGTGGACGATCTTGTCGACCTCGAATGTCGCGAAGGCCCAGTCGATCGACGCGGTCGCGGCTTCGCCAGCGTAGCCCTTGCCGCGAAAGTTCTTGGCGATACCCCAGCCGACTTCAAAACCGGGCCAGCCCGCCGGAAACCACGGCCCAACGCGACCGACGTATCGGCCGGTCCGCTTTTCCTCGACCACGAACAGACCGAAGCCGTGCAGTGCCCAATGACCGGCCATGATCGCCGCATTGCGCCAGCCGACAAATTCATCGACGACGGGCTTTCCGTCGGAGGTAATGAACCGCGCGCTGTCTGGATCGGCGAGCATCTCCGTATTCGGTGTCACGTCGGTATCGCGCCATCGTCGCAATATGAGACGCTCGGTTTCGACGGCGAGATCTGCCGGCATCGGCAAGGTGACGCCTTGTTTCGCGGGTGGAATCATCGGCGTCGTCCTCCGCAGGTAGCGTTACGGCTGATCGTCGCGGAACTCGCGATTCGCGAGGCTTGCTTCCTCGAGGTCGAGATCGCGTTCGATGTGCCGCCGGGTTTCGTCGGTGATCTTGCCGTCGCGCAGCAGGATGTGGATGAATTTCCGCTCGGCTGCAATCAACTCTCGTGTCAGATCGGTTCCGGTGGCGGACAGTAACCGCGCCTCCGGATCGAGCGAATTCGGCAGCTGATTGGCACGGGTTTCGTGCCGGGCGCGCAAAAGCTGGATGACCTCATCGGATATTTCGCGGTGTCTGGTGATCCTGTCGAGCGATTTGAGCGCGGCGTCCAGCGCCTCGCGTCGCGCCGTGATTTCAGATTCGAGTTCGGCAAAACGCTCGTTGCGGCCGGCTTGGGCAACGCCAAGCCAGCGCACGACCGCCGGCAAGCCAAGCCCGAACCCGATCAGCGTGATGAAAATGACGCCGAAGGCGACAAACAGGATCAGGTCGCGGTCTGGAAATGGGCTGCCGTCCGACAGCGCCAGCGGTATAGCGAGCGCTGCGGCCAGCGAAACCGCGCCGCGGACACCCGTGAACGAAATCACGAATGCCCATTGCCATGGCGGCGAAGGATCGCGCAGGCGCACGCGCTTGATCATTCTCGGCACATAGATTGCGGGAAACGTCCAGATGAAACGCGCGATCACGATCATAACGGTGACGAGAGCGGTCAGGGTCAGGATCTCGTTGAGCGGAAACGCCTTGGAGTGCTCATACAGCAGCCGCATCTGGAAACCGGTCAGCAGAAACAGCAGCCCCTCGATCAGATAGATCACGAGTCCCCAGAAGAAGATGCCCTGTAAGCGCGTTGCCGCGGAGATCAGCAACGGTCCGTTCCAGCTCATGTAGAGGCCGCAGGCCACGGTAGCGATGACGCCGGAGCCGCCGAAATGCTCCGGCGGCCAATAGGCGACGTAAGGCGTGATCAGCGACAAAGTGATTTCGACCTGCGGATCGCGCGCCCAGTGCCGAACGCGCAAGGAGAGCCATCCCACGGCGATCCCGAAAATGGTCTCGCCGACGACGATGGCGGAGAACTCGCCGGTGGCTTTTGGCAGCGAGAACGCGCCGGTCGATATGGCGACGACGGCAAAACGGTACAGAATCAGAGCAGTCGCATCGTTGGCCAGTCCCTCGCCTTCGAGCACCACCATGATACGGCGTGGGATGGCGAGCCTGCGGGCGATTGCCAGTGGCGCCACGACATCCGGCGGCGCGACGATGGCCCCGAGCAGAAATCCAACGTTCCAGGGCAGACCGATCAGATAATGGGTCGCGGCGGCGACCGCAAAGGCGGTGAAGATCACGCAGCCGACCGACAGCAGGATGATCGGGCGCAGATTGAATCTGAACTCGCGCCAGCTCATGGCGACGGCCGCCGAATAGATCAGCGGCGGCAGCACTAATAGCAGGACTAATTCCGGCGGCAGTTCCGGCGACGGCATTCCCGGTACGAATGCGAGCGCGATGCCGGCGAGCAGCAACAGGATTGCCGGGGCGACGTCGATGCGCCGTGCCAGCAGCGCGGTTCCTGCCAACACCGCAATCAGGATCAGAAAGAGCTGAAAATTGGCTTCCACGATCGTTTCGGTCCTCGTTAGCCTAGTTTGCCCGGAAGATAGCTGGCGTCAACGCGAGCGTATCTCAGGAGCCAGCGGCCTACAGCGCGCTCGCGGCGATATTGACCATCAGCGCGAGCAGGGCGGTGTTGAACACGAACGAGATGATTCCGTGCGCGGTCACGGTGCGGCGGATCGACTTGTCGGTGATACCGACGTCGGACACCTGCGCGGTCATGCCGATCACGAACGAGAAATAGACGAAGTCCCAATAGTCGGCGTGCTCGTCCTTGTCGCCGCTTGGGAACTGAAGCCCGCCCGGTTTGCTGCCGCGGTAATATTCATGCGCGTAGTGCAGCGCGAATCCGGTATGCACCGCCGCCCATGACAGCGCGACGGTTGCCGTCGCAAACATCAGCTCGGCCGGCCTGTGGTTGGCCTGGCCCAGCTCGAACACGATCGCTGCCAGGCTTGCGAAGGCGCCCAGGGCGGTCAAAAGCGGAATTAGATAACGGCCGTCATCCTGCAGCGCGGCCATGCGGCGGATCGTTGCCAGCGTACTGCGCGCCATCATGATGTAGACGAGCACGATATAGACCGCGACGAAGCTATCCCAGCCGATCAACAACCGCGTGACGAGCCTGAGCGAGGAGGGCAGCAGAAAGAACGCGACGATGCCGAGCGCGACGCCGAAGAACGTCCGCGGCCGGGCGTAAACGAGACGGACGGCCCGCGGCATCTTCCTGAAACGAAGAAGATGCTCGTCGAACTCCTCGCCGGCCATCACGTGATCTTTGTTATTTTGAGCATGATTTCCGTGCGAACGCGTTCCGCGTTTGTCGCGAGGGAGAGCCGGTGCCGACTTTTCCGGATCATGATCTAGTTTTTCCGCTCAGCGACGAAGTGCGCCGCCGCGCGCAAAACGTCGCCCCGGTTGCCGAAGATCGACAGCGCCTGATCCGCGCGCGCCAGCAAATCACGAACGCGCTGCTTGGCGCCGTCGATGCCGAGCTGGGTGACGAACGTGGTCTTGCCGAGGGCTGCATCCTGTCCGGTCTGCTTGCCGAGTGCGGCGGCGTCGCCCTCGACGTCGAGCAGGTCGTCGGCAATCTGGAACGCCTCGCCGAGCGCGCGGCCGTAATCATCGAGCGCCTGATATTCCTTCGCTGAGGACTGACCGAGGATGGCGCCGGCGATGCAGCCGAAACGTAACAGCGCGCCGGTCTTCATCTGTTGCAGGCGGGCGACGTCGACCGGTTCGCGGTCGCCGAAGCGGCCTTCACCGGCGAGATCCAGCATCTGGCCGCCGACCATGCCGCCGATGCCGGAGCCGCGCGCCAGCGCGCGGGTGAGCAGCAGGCGCACGGTCGGGTCTTTGTGGATTTCGTCGCGGCTAACGATGTCGAAAGCGAGCGTCAGCAAGCCGTCCCCGGCCAGGATCGCGGTCGCATCGTCGGTCTTCTTGTGCAGCGTCGGCCGGCCGCGCCGCAGGTCGCTGTTGTCCATCGCCGGCAGGTCGTCATGGATCAGCGAATAGCAGTGAATGCATTCGAGCGCAGCGCCGGCCAGCAGTGCGGCGTCGCGGGGCACGCCGAAGATCGCCGAACTCTCCACCACCAGAAACGGCCGCAAGCGTTTTCCCCCGCCGAGGCTCGAATAGCGCATCGCGTCCATCAGCCGCTTCGGCCGTGCGATTTCGTCGGGCAGAAGCGTGTCGGCGAGAAGCTTCGCGAGCAGCGCCTCGGTATCCTCCGCGATCTGGTCCAGTCGCTTCGCGAAGTCCTGGTTCACAAAGTTCTGGGGTGGCGTGGCGGTCGTCATTAAGGAAGGCTCCTGGTCGAATTTGCCGGACAATCGTTGATGACGCCGCCCGCGTCAATTGCGCCCTGCCGCCGGGGTATGCCTCAAAACAGTTGAAAAAATCAGGGATTGTCAGGCAGATATCGGTCTAGTGGTCCGATTACGCCAGAAACCATATTTTGCGCATTGCTCGAAATCTGCTTCTGATCCTGCTGGCGATTATGCTGGCCGCGGTTTTGCTGCCCTACCTTCTGGCGCCGTTCTATCGGACCGGTCACCCAACTTCGGCGCTGATGGCCTGGCGCTACCTGAAGGGCGCCCCGGTGTTGCGGCAGTGGGTCGACCTCGCCATGATGGCTCCTGCCTTGCCGCGTTCGGTGGTCGCTTCCGAAGATGCCAAATTCTGCAGCCATCGCGGCGTCGACTGGGGCGCCCTGCGCGAGGTGATCGACGACGCCGAGGACGGCGAGGTTTCCCGTGGCGGCTCGACCATCACCCAGCAGGTGGCCAAGAACCTGTTCCTGTGGCCGGGCCGCAGCGTGGTCCGCAAGGCGCTGGAACTGCCGCTGGCGTTATGGATCGACTTCGTCCTGCCCAAAGCCCGGATCCTGGAAATCTATCTCAACATCGCCGAACTCGGGCCCGGCGGCCAGTTTGGCGCGCAGACGGCCAGCCTCTATGCCTTCGGCCATGGCGCCTCGATGCTGACGCCGAGGGAGGCGGCGCTGTTGGCGGCGACCCTGCCCAATCCGCATCTGCGCAGCGCCCGCAACCCGGTTCCCGGCGTACGTCGTTTGGCCGGGATTTATGTAGCCCGGGCCCAAGCCCAGGAATTGCAGCGCTGCTGGGCCGAAAATCGAGCTTTCTAGGGCCGTTTTTACCTATTTTGAAGCTAGCGTTGAGGCGCGCCATCCTCTATAAGCGCGGCCTCATCGGCATTTTGAGCTTGCGCCGAGGCGCTTTAGCCGCCCGTTTCGGGACGATGCCCACCGACAATACCCCTAGAGGACACCGATATGGCCGTTCCCAGAAGAAAAACATCGCCATCGCGGCGTGGCATGCGCCGCTCGGCGGATGCCTTGAAGAAGCCGACCTATGCCGAAGACAAGGATTCCGGTGAACTGCGCCGTCCGCATCACCTCGACCTGAAGACCGGCATGTACAAGGGCCGGCAGATTCTCAAGGCGAAGAAAGACTCCTGATCCCTACCCCGTCGGCTGAGATGGGTAATGCGAGACGACTGCGTGCGGCGAGGCGTTGATCGCTTCGCCTCCTGTGATGCTCCGGGTTCAGAATCGGGACACTAGCAAACCTATTATCTAGTGTGGCTTGGGCTCTATAGTCCGCATGACGAACGTGTGGCAGTGATGATGCGGAACTTCTGAACCGTCACACTTGAGAAGGCCTTGCCGATGTCGATGGTCGGTTTCCCGCTGCTTCTGATTCCGCTCGCGATCTACAACATCATCGTGTTCCTGATGCCCGGCCTTTCCTTCGCCGAGCCGCTGGTGACCGTGCCGCTGATGTCGGGCGCGCCATGGCCGGTGACGCTGAGCGATGGGCTGCTCGCGCTCGGCATCTTGATGTTGCTGCTCGAGGTGATGAAGGGTGCGCGGCCCGGCGCGAAATATCTCACCGATCACCTGTTGTCGTTGCTCGTCTTTGGCGCTGCGATCGCCGAATTCCTGCTGTGGCCGCGCTTTGCCAGCTCGACTTATTTCCTGCTGGTTCTGTTGGCGCTGGTGGATTTCCTGTCCGGCGTAGCGTTGCGCGTGCAGCGAGGTGTGCCGGCGACAGTGTCCTCCGGCCGAGGAGGGCGGCGCGCTCCGGCCGAAGAACTTCCCGCTGAAATAAGGCAGGAACCATCGGACTTCCATGCGGAGGTTTTGCCGCCGGCCAACGAGCCCGAGCTCGCAAGTCATTCGCCTTCAAGCCCTTCGCCTTCAAGTCCCGCGCCGTCCGAGCCGAAATTCACCGAGCCCGAGACGGTCCATCCGGAGACGGCGCCGGTTGCGGCTGCATCCGAAGCGTCTCCTTCGGAATCAAAACCCGGAAGTGGCGCAGCGCATCCGCCGGAAGCCACGCACTAGCTTGATGAAGTGAGGCTCGATTGCAGCCGCAGTGACACTGAACTCTTTCTGCCGGCTTGCGGGGAGAAGTAAGGGGGAGCTTTAGACGACTTGGCGCATCCGGCTTCCAACGCCCTCTGCCGGCGTCGGATGCGGCCCGTAAGCGGCCGCGGCGTCCGCCAGGCTCGCGCGCCGCAGGCGGCTCGCTTGCGGGACGTGCTGGGCCTCCGCAATCAAATGCGTAACAAAGATCGGGTCCGGCGCCCAACGATACCAGCGCCTGCGCGCCCGCCGTTCCGTGAACGCGAGCGGAACGAGTGCCGTACAGGCCGGCTTGGCGTCCGGAGCGGCGCGCCCGTTGGGGTCAGGTTCTGTTCGATCGGTGGGCATCGGGGTGACAGCTTCGCTGCTGAACTGTTACATTTTGGGACATTTCGTCCTCTGCTACAGTCGCCCTCGCAAGGGTCATGCCGATCCGGCCTGTTTTGTTCCCGACCGAAAAGCTGACGTGGTTTCCAGAATATTTATGAACCTTACATAAGCTTGGCGCGCAACTGGCGTAGGAATCAATCAGCCGGCGCCTGATCCGGAAAAAGCCTGCCCCGCACTGATGCGGGGCGGGAGCCGGGTTTCCGAAGATGGTCAATAATGGTCCGGTAGCCTGTCCTGAAACGAGGCGATCTTGAACGAAATTCTTCCCCCTGCCTCAGCCATCCTCGCCTCGCTCGGCCAGGCTGCTTTCGTCTGGGACATCGCCACCGACAGCCTGGTCTGGAGCGAGCATGTTGCCGCGGTTTTCCCAGACATTCCGCTCGAGCGGCTCGCCAGCGGTACGGAGTTTTCAAACCTGATCGAGCCGCAGCGTTCCGTCCGATCCGACGTGCTGGGGGTTTCGCCGGCCGCCCACAGTGCCGATGGCGCGCCTTACCGGATCGAATACGGGGTGCGGGCCAATACGTCCGCAGCCGTGCAGTGGATCGAGGAGACCGGCTGCTGGTTTGCAGGCAGCGACGGCAGACCGGTTCGCGTCCAGGGCATTGTCCGGGTCAATAACGAACGCCATGCCCGCGACGAGCAGCTTGTCAAACTGTCCCGCCACGACCCGCTGACCGGCGAGCTTAATCGCACGCATCTGGTGGCGTCGCTCGCCGAGATTATCGAGGAAGCCGTTCGCTTCCGCACCCAATGCGCGTTTATGCTGATCGGCATCGATCATCTGGCGCGGATCAACGACGCGTTCGGTTTCGATGTCGCGGACGCGGTGATTTCGGAAGTGGCCACCCGCATCCGCGCGCGGCTCCGCGGCGGCGATGTGCTCGGGCGTTTCTCCGGCAACAAGTTCGGACTGGTCCTGAAGAACTGCACCGTCGACGACATGAACATCGCGGCCGAACGGTTCCTGGCCGCCATCCGCGACGAGGTGGTGCCGACCAAGTCGGGACCCGTCTCGGTGACAGCGTCGATCGGCGCCGTCAGCGTGCCGCGCTATGCGCGCAGTGCCGATGAAGCGATCAACCGCGCCCAGGAAACCCTCGACGCCTCAAAGAGCCGCCGTGCGGGATCGTTCTCGCTGTGGCGGCCGAACGTCGAGCGCGACGCCCAGCGCCGGGTGAATATTCGCGTCACCGACGAGATCGTCACCGCGCTCAACGACCGCCGCATCGCCATGGCCTTCGAACCGGTGATCGATGCTCGCGCGCGCGACGCGGCCTTTTACGAGTGCCTGATCCGGATGGAGCAGCATGGTGGACAGATTTTGCTGGCGCCCGACATCGTGCCGGTCGCGGAAAAGCTCGGGCTGATCCGTCTCGTCGATCACCGCGTGCTCGAACTCGTGGTCGCGGAACTTGCAGCCTCGCCGGCCGTTCAGCTCAGCCTCAATATCTCGCCGGACACCACGATGGATCCGGATTGGTGGACGTCGATCGAATCCCTGATGCGGGCGCATCCCGGTGTCGGCGAGCGGCTGATCGTCGAGATCACCGAGACCGTCGCTATCCAGGACGTCGACGACGTCCGCGGCTTCGTCACGCGCTTGAAGAATTTCGGCAGCCGGATCGCGATCGACGATTTCGGCGCCGGCTACACCTCGTTCCGCAACCTGCGCAAGCTGGGCGTCGACATCGTGAAGATCGATGGCGCCTTCGTGCAGAACATCGCGCGCTCCGCCGACGACCGCGCCTTCGTGCAGACCCTGATCGACCTGGCGCGGCGGCTGCAAATCAAGACGGTCGCCGAATGGGTGCAGGACGAAGAAGCAGCATTGATGCTGCGCGACTGGGGCTGCGATTACATCCAGGGACGGCTGGTCGGGCTCGCCTCTTCGGAGCGGCCCTGGCAGCGGCCAGCTGGGACGGCGCTGCCCGCGGCGGGGTAAACTCTCGCCCATCCAGACTAGAACGACTCTCACGCCGACAAATTCGCCTTGCGCCGACGGGCAAATCACCTTTACGCACTTGCGCCATCCTGTCCCACCAAGAGGGGCGGCTCGCGATCGCCACGAACGCGGGGCAGGGAGCGGTGGACGCTGGTCCCCTCGCATGGCGTGCGCGGAGAGGAGCGGACGGCGAAGCCGTGTGGTCCTGACGCCCCGACGCTGGCGTCAACTCGCGACAATGCTTCGCATTGCGCGGGGATGGTGGCAACAAAGCCCGGTTCACCAGGGAGCGCGGAGTAAGCCGTAAAACCATTGCGCGGGGAATGCCGGTGTGAGCCGGTGAACCTGTGGTGACTAACTCGTGTGCGTTTTTATTCTGCACGCGAGGCTTGCGGGTGCATTGGCGCCCGGCATTCCCTGCGCCCTCTGATTTCAGAGGGGCGAACGTTCTAAGCAAAACTCGGACGCGAAACGCGGCGCGAGAAGGCAAGGTTATGTTTGAAGGGGACGTCATTGCGAGCGTTAGCGAAGCAATCCAGTCTATTGTTGAGGTATCTGGATTGCTTCGTCGCTTTCGGTCCTCGCAATGACGGCCCTCAAGACGTGGATGGCCGGGACATCTAGCGCGAAGACGTGCTTCGCGCTTTTGCCCGGCCATGACGACAAGATAACGATGCTCGGGAAGATGCGGGTGAAAGCCTTACTCTTCTGTCTTCGGTTCCTTCGACAGCCGATCGAGGCGGTCCTGCATCTCTTTCATCTGACGGCGCAGGTCGTCCATATTCTCGTCCGGCGCAGGCTCCGGCGCCTTGACGGCTTCGCCGAGCGCCGAGCCGCGCTGCGGCACGAACGGTTTGAACATCGAGAACGTCTGCTGGAACAATTCCATGTTGCGGCGGACATGTTCTTCCAGCGGCGCAAAGGGCGTCCCGCTGAACGTATCGGTGAGCTGCCTGCGGAACTTTTCCTGCTCGCGCGTCAGCGTATCGATCGACTGCTCGAGATATTTCGGCACCACCATCTGCATGCTGTCGCCGTAAAAACGGATCAGCTGCCGCAGGAACGTGGTCGGCAACAGATTTTGCCCGGCCTTGTTTTCCTGCTCGAAGATGATCTGTGCCAGCACCGAACGGGTGATGTCGTCACCGGTCTTGGCGTCGTAGACGAGGAAGTCCTCGCCGTCCTTGACCATCGCCGCAAGGTCCTCAAGGGTTACATAGGTGCTGGTGCCGGTATTATAGAGCCGTCTATTCGCGTATTTCTTGATCGTGGTGGGTTGGTCTGATTTCGCCATGGGGGCTCACACAGAAAGACCGGGGAAGGGAACCCTACGGGACCGCCGAGGGCTAAAGTCAACGCATTGCAGCAAAGGTAAGCATTTTCAATGCGGTTCGGCTACCGTTTTGTGCGGCACGGTTAATTCCAAAGCACGGAAGCGGCTCAGCAAAGCGCCAAGTCAGTCAATTTGAATGCAGCGCCGCGAGATTCCACCCTTCAGCCAATTGACATGCTCTCGCGAGGTTAACAAATTAACGGCGAGACAGGCCCGCCATCCGGCCGCCCGCCGTCGAGGCTCAAAAGCCCAACAACTCAAACTCAGGAGATGTCCATGTCAGACGATGTCGTCATCGTCAGCGCCGCCCGCACCCCGGTCGGAAGCTTCAACGGTGCGTTCGCCACCTTGCCGGCCCACGATCTCGGCGCCATCGCCATCAAGGCCGCGCTGGAGCGGGGTGGAATCGAGCCGGGACGTGTTTCGGAAGTCATTATGGGCCAGATCCTCACCGCGGCTCAGGGCCAGAACCCGGCCCGCCAGGCTTCGATCGCGGCGGGTATCCCGGTCGAAAGTCCGGCCTGGGGCGTCAACCAGCTTTGTGGAAGCGGCTTGCGCACCGTGGCGCTCGGCTATCAGGCGCTGCTCAACGGCGATTCCGAAATCGTCGTCGCCGGCGGTCAGGAATCCATGAGCATGGCGCCGCACGCGCAATATCTGCGCGCTGGCGTCAAGATGGGTGGGGTCGAACTCGTCGACACCATGATCAAGGACGGTTTGTGGGATGCCTTCAACGGCTACCACATGGGCAACACGGCCGAGAACGTCGCGCGGCAATATCAGATCACCCGCGCCCAGCAGGACGAATTCGCGGTTCATTCGCAGAACAAGGCCGAGGTCGCGCAGAAGGCCGGCAAGTTCAAGGACGAGATCGTTCCGGTCACGATCAAGTCGCGCAAGGGCGACGTCGTCGTCTCCGACGACGAGTATCCGCGGCATGGCGCCACGATCGATGCGATGGCCAAGCTGCGTCCGGCCTTCGAAAAAGACGGCACGGTCACGGCCGGCAGCGCCTCGGGCATCAACGACGGCGCCGCCGCCGTGGTGCTGATGACCGCCAAGCAGGCGGCCAAGGAAGGCAAGAAAGTGCTGGCGCGCATCGTGTCCTGGGGGCAGGCCGGCGTCGATCCGAAGATCATGGGCACGGGCCCGATTCCCGCCTCGCGCGCCGCACTCAAGAAGGCCGGCTGGAGCATCGGCGATCTCGACCTGATCGAGGCCAATGAAGCTTTTGCGGCGCAAGCCTGCGCGGTCAACAAGGACCTCGGCTGGGATACCGGCAAGGTCAACGTCAACGGCGGCGCAATCGCGATCGGCCATCCCGTCGGCGCATCCGGCGCGCGGGTGCTGGTGACATTGCTGCATGAAATGCAGAAACGCGACGCCAAGAAAGGCCTCGCCACGCTGTGTATCGGCGGCGGCATGGGCATTGCGATGTGTATCGCGCGCGACTAGGCCGCGCGGTGGAATCAACCAAACGTGTGCGTTGCACGCGTCTAAAAAAGGTTCAGCCGCTGCCGATATCTTTTACTTCGCAAGTGCTCAGCACTGAACTAAATGAAACGCCCGGCGCAAGCCGGGCGTTTTGTTCTTGATGTTCGTCAAGCGGTCCCCATAATTCCACGCTACATAAAAAGTGTTTCCAAAGGGAGGTTCCAACATGGCACGTGTGGCATTGGTGACGGGGGGAACGCGAGGCATTGGCGCTGCGATCAGCAAGGCTTTGAAGGCTGCCGGATACAAGGTTGCCGCCAGCTATGCCGGCAACGATGCGGCGGCGGAAAAATTTAAGGCCGAGAACGGCATTCCCGTCTACAAATGGGATGTCAGCTCGTTCGACGCGTGCACCGCGGGCGTCAAGCAGGTCGAATCCGATCTCGGTCCGATCGAGGTGCTCGTCAACAATGCCGGCATCACCCGCGATGGCGCCTTTCATAAGATGACGCTCGAGCAGTGGAATGCCGTGATCAACACCAATCTCGGTTCGCTGTTCAACGTGACGCGCCAGGTCATCGAAGGCATGCGGGCCCGAAAGTTCGGCCGCATCGTCAACATTTCCTCGATCAACGGCCAGAAGGGCCAGTTCGGGCAGGTCAATTATTCGGCGGCGAAGGCCGGCGACATCGGATTCACCAAGGCGCTCGCGCTGGAGAATGCGAAGGGTGGCATCACCGTGAATGTGATCTGCCCCGGCTATATCAACACCGAGATGGTGCAGGCGGTGCCGAAGGAAGTCCTGGAAAAAAGCATCTTGCCGCAGATTCCGATCAACCGGCTGGGCGAGCCCGAAGAGATTGCCCGCGCTGTGGTGTTTCTCGCCGCTGACGATGCCGGCGCCATCACCGGCTCGACGCTGACGATCAACGGCGGGCAATATATGGTGTAGCGCAACCGCCGTTTCTTAGCGGTTGATGCGGGCCATTCGTCATGCCCGGCCTTGTGCCGGGCATCTACGTCTTTACAACGAGGAAGACGTGGATGGCCGGGATAAACCCGGCCATGACGCAAGAACCTCGACCGCTTGCAGCAGATGACCTCCCGCACCGCCACCTTGATCGGATTGACCGCGATCCTGATGTGGTCGCTGTTGGCCGTGTTGACGGTGGCGACGGGAAAGATTCCGGCCTTTCAACTGGCTGCGATCACGTTTGCGATCGGCGGGATGGTCGGGCTATCCACCTTTATCGGACGGCCCGAGGCGCTCTCTGCGCTGAGACAGCCGCCAAAGGTATGGGCTGTCGGTGTCGGCGGATTGTTCGGCTATCACGCGCTCTATTTTCTGGCGCTGCGCTTTGCGCCGCCGGCGGAAGCCGGACTTTTGAACTACCTGTGGCCGCTATTGATCGTCCTGTTCTCGTCTTTCCTGCCCAGCGAACGGCTAGCCGCGCATCACGTCATCGGCGCGCTGGCGGGGTTGGCCGGCACTGTGTTGCTGCTCGTCGGCGGTGGCCTGTCGGGCTTTGCACCCGGCCAGCTTCCCGGTCTCTTTGCGGCGTTTGTCGCAGCCTTCGTCTGGGCGAGCTATTCGGTGATGTCACGGCGGCTCAAGGCGGTGCCGACCGATGCGGTCGCGGGGTTTTGCCTTGCGACCGCGTTGCTTGCTGCGCTCATGCATGCGCTGCTGGAGAAGACGATATGGCCCGAGACATCAGCGCAGTGGCTTGCGATCGCAGCGCTCGGCCTGGGACCGGTGGGGGCTGCGTTCTACGCCTGGGATATCGGCATGAAGCGCGGCGACATCCGAGTGTTGGGCGCCGCGTCATATGCGACGCCGCTGCTCTCGACCGGATTTCTGATCCTGGCCGGATTCGCCAAGGCCAGCGCCAATATTGCCATCGCCGCTGTTTTGATTGCAGGCGGAGGATTGATCGCGGCGAAGGACATGTTTCTCAAGCGCTGAGATGTTCTATTTCAGCTTCCAATCCTTTGGCGCCAGTTCGAACGTTGCGAAATCGAATCCGGGTGCGACCGTGCAGCCGACCAGCGTCCAGTCGCCGACGCTTTCTGCCGCCTGCCAGGCGTGCGCCGGCACGATCGCCTGCGGGACTTCGCCGGCCGCGATGTCCGGCCCGAGGGTGATGCTGCGTGCGCCGTCATCGTCGGCAATCCGCAACGTCAGCGCATCGCCGGCATAATAATGCCAGACCTCGACTGCGTCGATCCGGTGCCAGTGCGAGCGCTCGCCGCGCGCCAGCAGAAAATAGATCGCGGTGGAACGCGAACGTCCGCTCGTGTCGACGGCCGGGTCGCGGAATGTTTCGCGATAATGACCGCCTTCCGGGTGCGGCTTCAGATCAAGCCGCGCGATGATATTGGAGGCGGAAGGCCGCGTGGCCATCAGGGTCGTTCTTGCATCAGGATTTGTTCTTGCGTTCGCGCAATTCGCCGAAAACCTCCGCAGCGCTGCGGTCCTTCATCCGCACGCTCGCGGCAACGGAAGGTTCGTCCGCGCGCAAAAATACATTCGCCTTTTTCTCTTCGCCGAGCAGCGTCGGGACCGTCGGCTTGTTCGCTTCCCGCAGGCGCTTTACTTCCTCGGCGCGGGCTTTCAGCGCCGCATTGTCGGGCTCGATCGTGAGCGCAAATTTGATGTTGGATGCGGTGTATTCGTGGCCGCAATAGAGTTTGAAATCATCAGGCAGCGCGCGCAGCTTGAGCAGCGAGTCCCACATCATCGGATAGGTGCCTTCGAACACCCGCCCGCAGCCGATCGAGAACAATGTGTCGGCGGCGAACAGCGTCTTTTCATTGTCGAAGACATAGCTGACGTGATCGAGCGTGTGGCCCGGCGTCTCCAGCACTCGTGCCAGGAGGCTTCCGATCTTCAGAACGTCGCCCTGCTTGGTGCGAAGGTCGACATCGGCGATCTTCGTCGACTTGTCGTGGGGTGCCACGACGCGGCAGTTATATTTCTGCTTCAGTTCGGCGACGCCCCCGACATGGTCGTGGTGGTGATGGGTAATGAGAATGTCGGTCAGCTGCCAGCCTTCGCGCTCCAGCGCGGTGATGATGGGCGCGGCTTCCGGCGCATCGATCGAGGCGGTCGCTTTCGTCGCGGGATCGTGAATCAGATAGCCGAAATTATCGGACAGGCAGGGGAACAGGCGGATTTCGGCGGCCATGATATCTCCGTTACTTTCTGGCGAGGTGCTTGCCCTGAGCATGAAATAGGGCGTTAACGCCGAATGAGCAATGCGCGTTTGCGTGCCCAATTCGGCCCCTCGCCGTGATAGATTGGGGTCCATGACCATCGATGTGATCGACTTGAGGGATTTCTACTCGCAGCGCCTCGGTATCGTGGCGCGGCGGTTGATCAATCGCGGCATTCATGCCCGCTGGCCGGAAGCCGAGGGCCAGCGCGTAATGGGCATCGGTTATCCCACGCCGTATCTAG
Source organism: Bradyrhizobium sp. (assembly GCF_049519115.1). Classification (GTDB taxonomy): domain Bacteria; phylum Pseudomonadota; class Alphaproteobacteria; order Rhizobiales; family Xanthobacteraceae; genus Bradyrhizobium. The sequence continues at coordinate 25,229 of NZ_JBEKRB010000038.1, read as the reverse complement.
GCCTGTTTCGCGACTCCTCCGAACGCTGCATCGCCTTCATGCCGGCGGCCCAGGGTGTGCTGAAATGGCCGACGGCGCGACCGACCTTGGCGACCCTGGTTGATGAGCTTTCGCTGCCGCTGCCGGATTCGGCCGTAGACCGTATCTTGCTGGTTCACGCGCTGGAAATGTCGGATGATCCGGAAGGGTTGCTGCGCGAGGTGTGGCGGGTGCTGGCGCCTTCGGGCCGCATGATGGCGGTTATTCCGAATCGACGGAGCGTGTGGACCCGCACCGACAAAACGCCGTTCGGCCACGGCCGGCCCTATTCGCGTTCGCAAATTACGCAGTTGCTGCGGCAAACCTGGTTCACGCCGATCGGCTGGGGTGAGGCCTTGTTCGTGCCGCCGGTCGCGGCCGGCTGGTTCTTGCGTTCGGCGGTGGCGTGGGAGCGCGTCGGCGCCGCGATCTCGATGCCGTTTGCGGGCGTCCACATCGTGGAGGCAACCAAACAGGTTTATCGCGCGATCCCTGCACACCGCGAGCGAACGCGCCTCATACCGGCGTTGCCGCCGGTGTTGGTGCCGTCGTCATTCCAGCGGGATGACGGATAAGCTTCATCGCCATCCGCGCGAAACAGCGCGGCGCCGGTTATTCATTTCCCGGGTTAAAATCGTCGCCGGGCACAGCAGGGCCTGCGGCCACGCCTTCCGGGCGCGGCCCATGCGGACGACGGCGACGTCGCGGGAATCGTTCGCGTTCGCCGCCATTGCCTTCGAAGCCGTCACCATTGATCTGCGGCTGCGGTCCGGTGATGAATGAAGGCAGGCGATCGACGCCACCAGTATCCGGAATCGAAGGTTGCGGCTGCTGCTGAAATGGCGGCTGGCTGCGCTGCTCGCGGTTATTTTCGCGGGGCTGATGCTGCTCGCGCGGCTGATATGACTGCTGGTCCCGCGGGCCGTTGTCGCGGGGCTGATAAGGCTGCTGCTGGACCGGAACGAATCCGGGCTCCTGGCCGAAGTTCGAGAAGCTCTCGTCCTCGTCGCCATCCTCCGAAATCATCTCGGCATCGGGCCTGGTGGGCTGCGGCTGATTCTGGCGGAATTGCTCCTGGGCCGCAGCAATCAGGCGGAAGTAGTGCTCGGCGTGCTGGTAGTAATTTTCCGCAGCGACCGGGTCGCCGGAGGATCGTGCATCGCGTGCGAGCTGGACATATTTCTCGGCGACGTGAGATGCAGTTCCTCGGATTTTGATATCCGGTCCGTTGGATTCGAACACCCGTGTCATCGGGTTCTGACCACGCCGGTTATTGTTATTATTGTTATTATTGTTGTTCCGGTTACGCATCCGCTTGTTGTTTTGACCGTTTCTCATATCGTGCCTTTGATCCCAGCCCTGAAATTGCCTTGCCTCGAACTCCTCAGGCCGGTGCCGTCGACTGGCCCTGGAGCGCCGTTTCGCTTCGTTCAATGTCGCGCACCGTTCGATCCGGGCCGCGCGATCGTATCGCGCGCCGGACTAAACCGCCGCTTATTTCCACACAGATTTACCGTACGTCGCAGTCAACAAAGACGCGTTCCCCACCAGCCCGGCGCGCGTCGCCGGCCGCATCACAAGTCATTCCGCCTGCCAAAACAGCCACAGATTTCGAACGTGATTTTTCAAGCGCAATATCAGGCTTTCGTTCGCTTTGCGGTCGGAAGCAGCGCAGCTTGCCTAAGCCATCGCGCTCAAAGGGACCTGCGTTTTGGAACCTTTCACCCGGGGGCTCTCGCTGTGAGAACTCTGGCCTCGACCCGTATCTGCCTACGGGGCCAGTAACCCTGGACTGATGTTGGCCGGAACGTAGTCGCTCCCGGGGAATATTCCAAGTGCTTTTTTTGCATCCTAATAGGGCTTTATCGGGGCGGTATTCGGCCGCTGACGGCCCGCGGGATGCCTGCCAGATCGGCCTTCGGCGGCCGTTGCGGCGTTAACCCTGAAGCCGACATCAACTCGGCAATAGCGCCGCTCTGGCCGGATCCGGCTTCCACGATCAGCGTCCCGCCTGGGGCCAAAAGGCGGGCGGCCTCCGGGATAATCGCCCGGTAGGCATCAAGGCCGTCGATGCCCCCGTCCAACGCGCCGTGCGGGTCATATTCGCGCACCTCCCGGTCAAGCCGGGGGATGTCGGCCGAGCGTATATAGGGCGGGTTCGACATGATCAGGTCGAACGGTCCCGACAACGCCGCCGCATAGTTGCAGACGATGAACGCCACCCGCGGGGCGAGGCCAAAACGCGCGGCGTTGTCACGCGCGGTACGTAATGCCGACGGGCTGATGTCGGTGCCGACGCCGGTCGCTTCGGGGAGTTCGGATAACAAGGCGACAAGAATGGCGCCCGAGCCAGTGCCGATATCGAGGACACGCGGCCGCGCGCTGCGCTCATCGCGGCAGATTTCAAGGGCGAGTTCGACAACAGTTTCAGTATCCGGTCTTGGCACCAGCGTTGCCGGCGATAGTTGTAAGATCAGACCCCAAAACTCCTTGACGCCGAGAATGCGGGCGACCGGCTCTCCGGCAAGACGCCGTTGTGTGAAGTTTTCAAGGCGCACCGATTCGTGTTGCGTGATGATCCGCGTTGTCGCCGTCATCAAGCCGGTGAAGTCGAGACCGAGTGTGGCGCCAGCCAGCAGGCGCGCGTCGAGTTCGGCTGAATCGATACCGTGTTCCCTGAATCTTTCAGCCAGCGCGCGCCGCGCGGCCTCGACAGTCTGCCCCGCGAAAGCGGCGGGCTCTGTCACGCCGAAGCGCCTTGCGCTGCGAGCTGTGCGGCCTGGTGCTCGGTCGTCAGTGCGTCGGTCAATTCGCCAAGCGCTTCGCCCGCGATGACCTGCGGGAGTTTGTAGAGTGTCAGGTTGATACGGTGATCGGTGACGCGGCCTTGCGGAAAATTATAGGTGCGGATGCGTTCGCTGCGGTCGCCGGAGCCAACCTTCTCCTTGCGGTCCGCCGAGCGCACGGCGTCGATGCGCTGGCGTTCGGCATCGTAGATGCGCGAACGCAGGATATTCATCGCCGAGGCGCGGTTCTTATGTTGCGACCGGCTGTCCTGCATCATCACGACAATGCCGGTCGGAATATGGGTAATGCGGATCGCGGATTCGGTCTTGTTGACGTGCTGACCGCCGGCGCCCTGCGCGCGCATGGTTTCGATCCGCAAATCATCGTTCTTGATGTCAACGTCGACATCCTCGACCTCCGGCAGCACTGCGACGGTTGCCGCTGAAGTATGGATGCGGCCTTGCGTCTCGGTATCCGGCACACGCTGCACACGGTGCACGCCGGATTCGAATTTCAGTTTGGCAAAGGCGCCGCGGCCCTGCACCTCGGCGATGATTTCCTTGTAGCCCCCCACGGTGCCTTCGCTTGCCGAGATCACCTCGACCTTCCAACCCTGCAGATTGGCGAAGCGTTCGTACATCCGGAACAGGTCACCAGCGAACAACGAGGCTTCGTCGCCGCCGGTGCCAGCGCGGATTTCCAGCACCACGTTGCGGTCGTCCATGGCGTCCTTGGGCAACAGCGCGACGCGGATCTTCTGCTCCAGTTCGCCAATACGGGCCTGAAGTTCGTCGCGTTCGGCCTCTGCCATGCTTCGCATGTCAGGATCGGTCGCGGGGTCCGCGAGCAGGCCGTCGGTGTCGGCAAGTTCGCTGCGCGCGGCCCGATAGGTCTTGACGGCGTCGATCAGCGGATTGAGCTCGGCGAGCTCGCGGGAGATCCGCACATAGTCTTCCGAATTCAGCTGGCCCAATATTTGCGCCTCGAGCGAGGCGTGGTACGCCAGCAGAATGTCCAGTTTGGCTTCGGGGAGCATCGACATGGTGTGGTCTCGAATTTCGTCGTTTTCAGCATACGGAGCGGCGGAGCGGGAAGGAGACCGCTACAACGACAGCCCTTCGGCCTCGGCGAATTCAGTCAGCTTCTGGCGGATCGACACACTGCCGGAGGGCGCCTCGAGCAGCGAGCTCATGACGGCTTCGGCCTTTTTCGCATCGAGGTCGAGGATCAGCGCCTTGACCGGGCCGTGCCCGGTTGCCGACAAGGACAACGACCGGTACCCGAGCGCAATGAGCGCCAACGCGCCGATCGGCTTTGACGCCATTTCGCCGCAGAGCGAGGCGGATTTTTTCGCCACGTTGGCCTTTTGCACGATTTCGCGCAGCACGCGCAGGATCGGCGCCGACAAGGTGTCGAACCGCTCGGAAACTTTGGGGTTGCCACGATCGACCGCGAACAGAAACTGAAACAGGTCGTTGGAGCCCACCGAAATGAAGTCGACCTTCTTCAAAAGCTCTTCAAGCTGATAGAGCAACGCCGGCACTTCCAGCATGGTTCCGACATCGATGCGTTCGGGCAGCGCGTGTCCATGTTGACGCAGATAAGTCAGTTCGCGCTCGACGATGCTCTTGGCGGCATCGAATTCGGCAACTTCCGAGATCATCGGGAACATGATGCGCAGGCTTCTGCCGCCGCCGGCGCGTAAGAGCGCGCGAATCTGGCCGCGCAACAGCCCTGGACGGTCCAGCCCAAGCCGAATCGCGCGCCAGCCGAGCGCCGGGTTTTCCTCGATCACGCTCTCCATATAAGGCAGCGCCTTGTCGCCGCCGATGTCGAGGGTGCGGAATGTCACTGGTTTGGCGCCGGCCGCATCGAGCACGGTGCGATACAAAGCAAGCTGGTCGCTGGTGCGGGGCAGGCTCTGGCCGACCATGAACTGCAATTCGGTGCGAAACAGGCCGATGCCGCCGCTACCGGTATCGTCGATATGCGGCAAGTCGATCGCAAGTCCGGCATTGATCAGGAGTTCGACCGGTTGACCGTCCTTGGTGACGCAGGGCTTGTCGCGCAGCGCTGAATACTGCGCCTGCCGGCGTGCGCGAAACCGCACCCGCTCCGCATAGGCCTGCTCGATCTCGGTCGAGGGCCGGACGTAGATCGAGCCCGATGTGCCGTCGACGATGATGGCATCCCCGGGGTCGGCGATACCAGGCGCGTTCGGCACCTCGCCGACAGCCGGAATGCCGAGTGCGCGGGCCACGATCGAAACGTGCGAGTTGGCGGTGCCTTCCTCCAGCACGAGCCCGCGCAGGCGCTTGCGGTCATAATCGAGCAGCGCCGCCGGCCCCATCGCCCGCGCGATCAGGATGGCGTTGTCGGGCAATTGCTCGCGCGAAGGGGCGTGATCCTGTCCGACCAGTTGCCGCATCAGCCGATGGCCGAGATCTTCGAGGTCGTGCAGCCGATCGCGCAAATAGGGATCGGTGGAGCGCAGCATCCGCGCGCGAGTGTCGGACTGAACGCGCTCGACCGCGGCCTCTGCGGTCAAGCCGGTGGCCACCGCCTCATGCAGCTTGTGCGACCAGCCGTGGTCGTTGGCAAACATCCGGTAGGCTTCCAGCACGTCGCGATGCTCGCCGCCGTCAGCGACATCGCCGCGTTCCAGCATGCGGTCGAGGTCGGCGCGCAATTTGGCCAACGCCGTATCAAGCCGCTTGATTTCCTTCGGCAGGTCCTCGGCAATGTAATTGGTGATAACGACACGCGGTTCGTGCAGCACGACATGGCCGAGCGCAATGCCGTCGGACAGGATCGCGCCGGTCTTGTGCAGGGAATGCCGCGCGGCGGGCTCGGCGCCGGGCTGCGCCAGCGCCGACAACTCGCCGGAGGCGATCATTTCCGCCAGCACCATCGCGGTGGTCTGGAGTGCCTCGACCTCCTCCTCGACATAGGTGCGCTTGGCGCGGTTCTGCACCACCAATACGCCGAGCGTGTTGCCGGCGCGCAGGATCGGCACGCCCAAAAACGAGTGATAGATTTCTTCGCCGGTCTCGGGCCGGAACGAGAACGCCGGGTGGCTTTGCGCGTCGTTGAGGTTGAGCGGCGTTGCCTCGCTGGCGACGAGGCCGACCAGGCCCTCATGCGCGCTCAGCACGGTGCGGTGCACGGCGTCGCGGTTGAGGCCCTCGGTGGCGTAGAGTTCGAGCGTATTGTCGACCCGCAAGACGTAGACCGAGCACACCTCCGCCACCATGTTGGCAGCGATCAGCACCACGATCTTGTCCAGACGCTCCTGGGCGGAGACTTGCTCCGCCATGGTTTCGCGAAGCCGTCTCAACAGGACGCGGGGACCTCCCGACGCGCTTCGCATCTCTTCAAATCCTCTTCCACCAGGCCAGCCTACCGGGTGCCCCCGAGCTGGCGTTCAATTCAAAACGCTACAATTTTATTCATTCCGCGGTGCCGCAAATTCGAGATTGACCGAATCACACCGCCAAAACAGTGGCACAGTTCACAATCGGGCTCATCTTCAGGCCGTATACCGAATCGAGCCTTGTTTTGCCAAGCAAAAGCCCTGCCAGTGTCCCGATTGCGGACTTCTGCACGGCCACACCAGTGTGACGGTTCGGAAAACCGTACACAGGCACTGACACGGCCGCATCAGGCCATGTTGCAGCCGCTAAGAAAAATTTGTTTCTAAACTTGATCGAGGCCGTAGAGCGTGTGCAGCGTGCGCACGGCAAGTTCGGTATAGGCGGTGTCGATCAGCACCGAAAACTTGATTTCGGAGGTGGTGATGGCGCGGATGTTGATATTGCGTGCCGCCAGCGCCGAAAACGCCTTGGCGGCGACGCCGGCGTGGCTGCGCATGCCGCTGCCGATGACCGAGACCTTGGCGACATCGGTGGCGGTGTCGAGCCGGGCATAGCCGATTTCGGCCTTGGCCGAGGCGATGGTGTCGCGGGCGCGCGTGTAGTCGGAGGCCGGCACCGTGAAGGTGAGATCGGTGGTCTTGCCGTGAAAAGGCGATGCCGGTGACGACGTGGCTTTCCATGATTTCCTCCTCGCTGCAGATCAGCGTGCCCGGCGGCTGGTTGGCGTGCGGGTCGATATCTTCGGGCTTGTCGAAACTGGAGCGGACGAAGATCGGCATATTATGCACCATGCCGAGTTCCACCGACCGCACCTGAAGCACCTTGGCGCCAAGCGAAGCCAGTTCGAGCATGTCCTCGAACGCGATCCGGTCGAGCCGGCGGGCCTTCGGAACCACCCGCGGGTCGGTCGTATAGACGCCGTCGACATCGGTATAGATGTCGCAACGGTCGGCGCGGATGGCGGCCGCGACCGCCACGGCCGAGGTATCGGATCCGCCGCGTCCCAATGTGGTGATCCGGTTGGTCTGCGGAAAAATCCCCTGGAAGCCGGCGATCACGGCGACTTCCTTGCGGTCCTTGAAGCGATTGACCAACTCGCTGCCGTCAATGTCCAGAATCCGCGCGGAGGCATGCGCGTCGCTGGTCTTGATCGGAATTTGCCATCCCTGCCAGGACCGCGCCTGGATGCCGAGCGCCTGCAGCGCGATCGCCAGCAATCCCGCCGTCACCTGCTCGCCGGACGCCACCACTGCGTCATATTCGCGCGCGTCGTGCATGGGCGAGGCTTCACGGCACCAATCGACCAACTCGTTGGTTTTGCCGGACATCGCCGAGACGACAACGGCGACGTCATGGCCGGCATCGACCTCGCGCTTGACGTGACGCGCGACGTTGCGGATGCGTTCGATGTTGGCGACTGACGTGCCGCCGAATTTCATCACGAGGCGACCCATACGACTGGTGCATTCCCCTGCGGATTATTAATGTGGTCTGGCGCAAACGCTCGCGCGCGCGGCTAGTATCGACCACCAGAAGGCGCGTATACATAGCGAGGCGGTCGGGGGCAAGCAACCGGTTCCGGATCGCGCTAGGTCATTGAGTTAATTGAGGCTGTTTGTATGGGGCGTTATATCGACGAGATCCTGCAGCCGGGCGAAAAAGTGCTGTATTCGACCAATGCGCACTGGATCTTCTACTTGCCGGCGATCGCGGCCTGGATCGTGGCGCTGGCGCTCGTCGTCGCGGCCGGTGCTGTTCCTCCCATAGCCCTGGTGGGCTTGCCTGCGGCCGCGGTGATCGCTGTTGTGGCGCTGTATTTCACAATTCGAGGCTGGTTCCACCGGTTCACCACCGAAACCGACGTCACCGACCGCCGGGTGGTGCATAAAACCGGATTCATCAACCGGCACACCTTCGAGATCGCGCTCGACAAGATCGCCAGCGTCGAAGTCGACCAGAGCATTCCAGGCCGTCTGCTCAACTATGGGAACGTCACCATCGTGAGCATGGGAGAAGTGAAACCGCAGCCGATCAAAACGATCGCTTCGCCCTTGGCGTTTCGCAGCGCCATCACCGCGCACTAGGAGCGCCATGGCCACGCAACCCAACCCGCCCGCCGCGCTGTCCGCAGGCTCTACTGTTGACCCCGCCGAGATCGTCAAGTTCTCGAAATTGTCGGAGCAGTGGTGGGATCCCAAGGGCAAGATGGCGCCGCTGCACAAGATCAACCCGCTGCGGTTGACTTACATTCGCGACGCCGCATGTCGCAAGTTCGAACGTAACGTCAAGAGCCTGAACTGTCTTTCCGGCTTGCGCGTCCTCGATATCGGCTGCGGCGCGGGCCTGTTGTGCGAGCCCCTAACTCGACTGGGCGCGCAGGTGATCGGCGTCGATCCGTCCGCCAGCAATATTGCCGCCGCCAAGCTTCACGCCGACCGCGGCCACCTCTCGATCGATTATCGCTGCACCACCGTTGAGGAAATGGACGTACGCGAGCGCTTCGACATCGTGCTGGCGATGGAAGTCGTCGAGCATGTCAGCGACGTCGGCATGTTCCTTGGCCGCTGTGCGGCGGTGCTCAAGCCCGGCGGGCTGATGGTGGTTTCCACACTCAATCGCAACTGGAAGAGTTTTGCGCTTGCGATTGTCGGTGCCGAATATGTCCTGCGCTGGCTGCCGCGCGGCACCCATCAATGGGAGAAATTCGTTACGCCCGACGAGTTGGCGCGTCATCTCCTCGACAACCGTCTGACGATCACCGAGCAGAGCGGCGTGGTCTATAGCCCCTTTGCCGATCGCTGGGGTTTGTCGTCCGATATGGACGTGAACTACATGGTGGTGGCGGAGGGCATGTAGGCGAAGAGAGCCAATGAGGGAATTGGCAGTGTCGCTGCTACAAAGAAGGCGTCGTCCCTGCGAACGCAGGGACCCATAGCCACCGGCCCCTGTGACGGCCTCGATCCGAGTTCCAAGAATGTATTACGTTTACATTTTTGCGAGTCGACGCCATGGCACACTTTGCGTCGGGATTACCAATTCCATCCAGAAGCGGCTCGAAGAACATCGCAAAGGTAAGGGCTCCTCATTTGTTAAAACTTACGGGGTTTATCGGCTCGTCTATGTCGAATCCTATGCTCGTGCCGAGGAAGCAATCGCGCGAGAGAAACAACTGAAGTGCTGGAAACACGATTGGAAGATCGCGTGAGAATCTCGAATGGCGTGACCTTAGTGACCTGCCTGTCTGACTGATATGCCCAAAAACCTCTTCCTGTGGTTATGGGTCCCTGCGTTCGCAGGGACGGCTAAATACGGAGATTCGCAGCTCTGTCATGCGCGGCTCGGGTTGACCGCGCCAACCGCGACCGTCACGGTGACGCGCTTCTATTTCCCAGCTCCGATTTTTCCGCAAATGTTCACCGTTACCTCGCTCTGGATTCCCTTCACGATCACGGCTGCGATGGGCCAGGTCGCGCGCAATGCCATGCAGCGGCAGCTGACGGGCCCGCTCGGCACGTGGGGCGCGACCAACATTCGCTTCCTGTTTGGCTTTCCCTTCGCCATCCTGTTTTTCATTGGCGTGTTGGCGTTCACCGGCGACGCCGTGCCGTGGCCGACGCCGGCGTTCTGGCCCTGGCTTCTGCTCGGCGCGCTCTGCCAGATCGTTGCCACAGGGCTGATGCTGGTTGCGATGAACGAGCACTCTTTCGTCGTGACCACCGCCTATATCAAGACCGAAGCGATCCAGACCGCGATCTTCGGTTTCGTCTTCCTCGGCGATCATCTGACCGCCTCGAAGGTGATCGCGATCCTGATCGCGACCGTCGGCGTCGTAATCACGGCGCTGCGGCCGGGTGGTGAGAAAGGTTTTGCCGATTGGCGGCCAACCGTGATCGGGCTGGTTTCGGCCGCGGCTTTCGCGCTCTCGGCCAATGGATATCGCGGCGCGATCATCACGATCCAGGGCGTTTCCTTCGTGACGGCGGCAACCTATACGCTGGTGTTCGGGCTGTTCGTGCAGACGCTGATCCTGACGATCTATCTGCTGGCGCGCGCGCCCGGCGTGCTCAAGGCGATCCTGGGCCTGTGGAAACCGTCATTGCTTGCGGGCTTCATGGGCGCCTTCGCCTCGCAGTTCTGGTTCCTGGCGTTCGCGCTGACCGCGGCCGCCAATGTGCGAACGCTGGCGCTGGTGGAAGTGCTGTTCGCGCAAGCGGTCGCGTATTACTCGTTCAAGCAGCCGATCTCGGCGCGTGAACTGGCCGGCATCGTGCTGATCGTGATCGGGGTCGCATTATTGGTGGCCGCTTGAAGTTCGAACTCCTTCGACGGCCTCCATCTTTCCTTCGCGTCAATTCCTGTCCTCGGGCAGCGAGGGCAGCGGCATGACCTCGACGCCTTCTTCGATCAAGGCCTTTGCCTCGTCCGGCGAGGCGTCACCGTAGATCGGGCGATGTTCGATGTCGCCATAATGCATCTTGCGCGCTTCGTTCGGAAACTTTTCGCCAACGTTGTCGGCGTTCTTGACGATATGGTGGCGCAATTCCCTGAGCTTGGCGCGCAACTCGGCCTCTTGCGCCATCAAAAGCGGCGTGGGCGAAGAAGGCGGGATGACCTCAGCGGCCGGAGCAGGCACGGGCAGTTGATCGGAAGGCTTGGTGTCGCGGCCCTTCTTGCTGACGATCCGTGGAGCCATGATGGCGCGTTCCACCTTGGTCGAGCCGCAAACGGGGCAACTGACCAGCTCGCGCTTTTCCTGAGCCTCATAGGCCGACGAACTTTGGAACCAGCTTTCGAAAGCGTGGCCCTTGGCGCAACGCAAATTGTAATGGATCATGCCGATCCTCTGACGAGGTGCAGATGGTCGGGGCCGGATTTCGGATCGGCGACGGAAAAGCGCCGACCATGTTGCAGCGACGGGACGGTCTGGCGTGCGGTCTCAACCAGCGTGGGATCGATCTTCGCCATGAAGACGCCGGGCTCGACGCCGCCCTCAGCCAGCACCTCGCCCCACGGGGCGATAATCAGCGAATGCCCGAAGGTCTCGCGCTTGTTCTCGTGCAGGCCGGCTTGCGCGGCGGCAAACACAAAGCAGCCGTTTTCGATGGCGCGGGCGCGCAGCAGCGTGTGCCAATGGGCCTCGCCGGTTTTCCGGGTGAAGGCGGAAGGCACGGTGAGGAACGAGGCGCCGCTCTCGGCGAGTGCGCGATAGAGCGCCGGAAAGCGCACGTCGTAGCAAATCGTAAACCCGATACGCCCCCAGGGCAGATCGGCAATCACGGCCGTCTCGCCGGGCTGATAGTTGGCGGACTCGCGATAGCTTTCGCCGCCCGGCAGATCGATGTCGAACATATGGATCTTGTCGTAGCCGGCGATCACCCCTCCGTCGGGTCCGATCAGGAACGAGCGGTTGACCGCGCGTTCGGGGGACGCGCGCAGGGCCAGCGAGCCGATATGCAGGTGAATTTTCAGCTCGGCCGCGAGCGCGCGGTAGGCCTTCAGCGAAAGATCGTCCGCCTCGTCGGCCAGATGCTCGAACAGCGCCTTGCGGTTCAGCTGCATCATGTTGCTCACCTCGGGCGTGAGCACATAGTCGGCACCTTGAGCGGCGGCCTGACGGATCAGTTTGGTGCCTTGCTCGAGACTAGGTTCCGGCAGCAAGCCGGTGCGCATCTGCACCATGGCAGCGGTAAAGGAGCGGTCGATGCTCATGAATTGGCCTTTTCACCGGCGAGCAGTGCGTCAAGCTTTCCGGCGCGGTCGAGTGCGTACAGCTCGTTGCAGCCGCCGATATGGCTCTCGCCGATGAAAATCTGCGGGAAGGTCGAACCGGCGCCGGCGCGATCGTACATCTGCTGACGAAAGTTCGGATCGGCGGCGACGCTGAGCTCGGCGAAGTCTGCCTTCTTGCGCGTCAGCAACTGCTTGGCGGCGGTACAATAGCCACAGCCGGGGCGGGTGTAGATTTCGATCGCAGCGGCCATGACGCGCTCAAAGCTCCGATTTTCGACATTCGCAACCTGATTGAGATGGCCGATTATATGGGAGTTCGGTGGCCATCCACAACCCGGGCAAAGACCAGGACGTCGAGGGTTGAGGCCTTCGCACGCAAAAGTGCCCGCGCGCAGGCGTCCACCGTCGCGCCCGACGTCAGCACGTGTCAATCAGGAACACGCGGCGGCCACTGATGAGGTGTTGCCGGTCGGGCCCGACCTTGAACGCGCCCTGCACGTTGCTCGCCCGTTGCAGCCGCGAGAGGCCGATCTGCTGTTCGGTCGGTCTGATTCGGCGCAGCGCTTCGGCTGCGACCGCAACGCCGCTTTCACGCTCGATGATTCGCGCCAGCGCGCCCGATTGATTGTAGCGGCGGCTCCAGCCGCGCCGCCAATGCAGCGGAACGGGCACGAGCGCGTCCGCGCCATCGAGCAGTTCCTGTCCGGCCCGCGCCATCCAGCGGCCCATCGCTGGCGCCAAGTCCGTGCGGTCCTGATACTTCAAGGCATGCACCAGCGTCCGCGCCACGTCGTCATAGCGCACCGCCGCGCGGGCCCGTGTATAGGCCGGCGGGTTGGCGATCGCTTCCATCGACAGCATGTCGGGCCCGGGATCGTAGATAAAGGGAATGCCGAGCCGCGGGCAGAACGGCGGCGCGATGAACGGCAGTTTGGCCCAGCAGTTGGCGCAGACGCCCTCGCCATCGACCGGATCGCGGCAGGAAACGCACAACGTCGGCGCGCGATGTCGAGCGCCAGCTTGGCCGCAAGCGACCACGCGCCTCGGCGCGCACTCAGCGCGCCGTAAAGCTGCGAGGAGATGGAGCGGGATACGGAAGGTTCGGCGTCCATGCGCGGCAGGCTAGCGTCGAGCTTACCAACGCTCAAGCGGCAAGAAAATCTTCAGCATGGCGGAAACAGGCGAGCGGCCGGTCTTGCTTCGGCCGTTGCCCACCGCCAGCTTAACATCGTCGCGGTTTGCGATGATCTGACCATGAAACCGGATCGCCATGCTTAGAATTATTTTTCCGATCCCGTACCAAATCGAAGTTTCCAAACTTCGCCAGCAGCTCAATGAAGCTCATCTGGCCTGGGCGAAGGAATGGAAGGCGCGGCAAGAAGAATTCAGGATTGAGAATATTCGCTTCGCCCATGATCCGCTCTGGAGCAAGCGGATCTTCAGTCTGCAGGCCGCCCACGATGGATCGTCATGGTTCTGGCAGGCGACCCATATATTTGTCGGGTGGGCCGTGACGTCAATCTAGCCGCGGCCCGCCAAAAACTATCTCATCCCGCGCGGCGATAAGCGAGCCGGCTATGACCGGCGCAATAGGGCAGGCTGTCGAGGGGCCGATTGCCGCAAAAGCAGAAATCCTCTTCGCCGGGATTGCTGATCGGCCAGCGGCATTTTTCCTCGCTCAGTTCCAATAAGGAACAGCGCTGTTCGCTGTTAATGGTCTGGTCGGCTTCCGCCGGCGGCGTTTCGTTGAACAGTTTTCGCAGCATCCGGTACTGCAATCTCGGCACGGATCGCGAGCCGTCTTTTCTCTCCCTCGTTCGACGCGTCGTCGGCTTCTTTTCGCGGGTCAGGCTGAGGCGGGAGAGTTTGCCGATCACGGCGTTGCGGCTCACTCCGATTTCACAGGCGATTTCACGGCAGGAGAGCCCGGCTGCGAAATGGGTTTTAAGGAGTTCGACGCGCTCGATGGTCCAGGTGTTGTCCGGCATTTGAAAGTCCCAAAGTATGAGCCGTCACTGCGGCTCCCCCAATGGCCTCCCAGTTGCCGATCCGTCCCGAATGCCGCTTCACGGGGTCTTGCCGTTGTCGCGGATCGAAAGCAGCCCGTCCTTGATGGCGAGACGAATACCTTCCTCGATCAAGGTCTTCGCAACGCCCGGCACGCTTGTCCCGTGGGTACCCTGTCGAACCAACTTTTCGAGATAAGTGATGGTCGAAAGGGCCAGCGTGACTGGAACTCGGTCGGTTTCGGCTTTTTCTGTGGCCATACAAAAACGCTAGCCTCTAAAAAGGATACAGAAAAGTATCTATTAAGAGTCTATTTACACTAGAGCGGGGCGCCTTGTCAGCCCAGGATCGCGGGCTTACCAACCAGCATGGTTTACGAGCCGACCACGGCCCCTGTGCTGTTCGATCGCTATCTGTTGTGTTCCCGCCTCAGCCGGGCGCAAAGGCTTGGGCCTGCGACCTTCCTGCTGGACCGCGTCGCGGAGGACATGGCCGAGCGGCTCAACGCCGTATTGCGGGATTTCAAAAGCGCGGCCGAGGTTGGAACGCCGGGCGATCAGGTCGGTCACGTCCTCGCGGCGCGCTTCGAGCACTACAAACGGGTTGATCTGCCGGTGCGGGAATCCGAGCCGCTTCCTCTTGAGGCACAATCAATCGATCTCGCGATTTCCGCGCTCGCCTTTCAATTCGTCAATGATCTGCCCGGCGTGCTCGCGCAAATCCGCCGGGCGTTGCGCCCCGATGGATTGCTGATGGCGGCGATGGCGGGCGGCGACACGCTGACCGAATTGCGGCAGTCGTTTGCCGCAGCCGAAGCCGAATTGGAGGGCGGGATATCGCCGCGCGTGGTGCCGTTTGCCGATCTACGCGACGTCGGCGCGCTGCTGCAGCGGGCAGGCCTCGCGCTTCCGGTCACCGATGTTGACCGCGTCGTCGTGCGTTACGACAGCGCGTTCGGCCTGATGCACGATTTGCGGCGGATGGGCGCGACCAATATCCTCGCGGAACGGCGGCGGATACCGACCCGCCGCGCCACGATGTTGCGAATGGCGGAGATTTACAGCGAGCGCTTCGCCGATCCCGATGGCCGCATCCGCGCGACCTTCGATATCATCTGGCTGTCGGGCTGGGCGCCGCACGAAAGTCAGCAACAACCGCTCAAGCGGGGATCTGCGAAAGCAAGCCTTGCGGATGCGGTAAGGAAGAAAAGTTGATACTTGCTTCGTCATTCCGGGGCGATGCGAAGCATCGAACTCCGATGTGCAATTGCACATCGGACAATCTCGCGATTCCGGGTCTGGTGCTTACGCACCATCCGGGAAAATGACTGCGTGTCACATCAGCAGGTCGATCAGATGCGGGATCAGCGGAATATCGGCTGGCGGCATCGGATAGTCGCGCAGCTTGTTGGCGCGGACCCAGGCGAGGCTCTGGCCCTCGCGCGCGATCACATCGCCTTCCCAGCGCCGGCAAATGTAAAGCGGCATCAACAGGTGGAAATCGTCATAGGCGTGGCTCGCAAACGTCAGCGGCGCGAGACACGCCTCTTTCACGGTGATACCGATTTCCTCGTGAAGTTCACGAATGAGCGTTGTTTCGGGTCGCTCGCCGGGCTCAAGCTTGCCGCCTGGAAATTCCCAGAGCCCTGCAAGCGCTTTTCCAGCCGGCCGCTGCGCGATCAGGACGCGCCCGTCCGTGTCGATCAGAGCGCAGGCGACGACCAGGGTCAGTTTGAGGTCAGCCATGTCTTGTCTGATATTTGCGAGGAGGGCGTGCTTCGCGCGCCAGCCCCGCGCCCGCGATTGCGACAAGCCATACTTGAGCTCCGCCAACCTGGCTAGAGCGCGATTTCGGAAAATCGATGAGGCGGCTACCCCATCGCCGCTGTGCGCCGAGCTAACAGGTCTTCTGCTGCAAATGCTGGCTGCAGGTGCACGTCGTCGTCGATGCCGTGTATTTGACATCATAGTACGCCGGACCGCTCGAGTTGGTGGGGCTGTCCGTCGAACAGCGCGGGAACAGCCAATAGCTGTCCGCAAGTGTCACCGTTCCGGTGATCGTATAACCTAGATTAGGCGTATAGCCATAAGTGACCTCGCCCAGAATGAACGAAACCTGGTCGTTCTGGTTGTTGGCATTGTTTGTACTGGCCGCCGTCCCGTTGAGCGATGCAGGCACTGTTAAGGCTGCGTAGAGCCCGTTTGCTCCCAGGCTGGTCCTTCCCGGTCCAAAGGTTGATCCGTTGTACGACTGACTCCATTGAAGGGTCAGGTTGCCGTTGGCGTCGCTGGAGATTTCGGACACCGTAACCAGGAGTTGGTTATTGCTGACGGGATACGGTGCCATGATGGACGCCGCACCGGTCAGAATGTTCTGCATCGAGGCCGTGCTGAGCGACGTGTTCTGCGTAACCATATCGGTGACAGAGTGTGCCGTCGCGCTGACCTTGACGTTGATCGCCATTCCGTCCCCGAGTTCGGTGCCGCCGAGCAACAGCACCAACATGAACGGCACCACGATGGCGAACTCTGTCGCTGCCACGCCATCGGCGGCCGTCGAAAATTTCCATACGCGAAACAACAGTCTGGTCATAGGCTGATACCTCTAGGGGACGGCCGGCTCGTTTTGGAAGGCAGCGGTTGCCATGATCTCCCGCGTGCCGTTGGCTTGGTTTGCCATATTGAAAGCGATAGATCCGAAGAAAACCGGCCAGAGATACATCACGCGGACAACAACGACATCGCCCGCATTTCCGGGATTGAATTGCCAGGTATTGTTGACATTCCCATTGCTGTCGTAGGTCAACGTCGGCATGGCGGTATTGGCTGAGGACCAGTTGTTGGCGACCTGCACATCGACCATCAAGCCAGTGCAGGTGAAAAGGACGTTGGCGTTATTGCAGACGGTTTGGTGAAATGCCGCCTGGCCCAAGGTCTGGCCCATGCTCGCATCCGCGGTTTGCACCTGCCCGGTCATAATTTGGCGGGTCGATGCCCGGACGGCGTTTTCGAGCACCGACTGTGCAAAGAAAAGGAGAAACGTCTGCATGAGGCCTGCGATCAGGGCGAGAAACGGCATCGCAATCAGGGCGAACTCGACCGCCGTCGCGCCCTTTTCGTTCTTGAAGAACGCAGCGAAACGATTGCGGCGTCTGTTTGCGATTTTCACTTCGGCCATGGCGCTTCTCTTACTGCGTGAGGCTGGCGGTGCTCGAGGCGACCTTGATGAACAGATCTGTCAGCGCTTGCGTGATGTTGCCGCCGGTTGTCACGTCGGAGAAGAAGCCGGGTGACGCGCACGCCTGGAGATTCTGCGCGATCTTGCCGGTCGAGGAAGTTGGGCCGTCGTACGGGTTGACCCAGCTCATGTACCAGCTGTCCGTAATGTTTTGGCTAGGGCCGAGATTGATGAGTTGCAGATACTCCGTGTAGAGGATCGCGATTTTGATGCCCCGGCCCTTGAGGGTCGTGCACATCGTCGTGTCGAGCGGTTGCTGGCATCGGTTGTTGGATGCAAGGCTCGCGTTGGGGCAAGCTGAGGCGCCCGAGACGATCTTGTCCTCGACGCCGTCGGTGACGAGGAAGATCACTTCCTGCGGCGTATCCCCCGCCGCGTTGCTGCCAAGGCCGGGAGTAGGCATGATGCTGTTCAGGCTGGAGAGCGCGCCGGCGATGTTCGTGCCGTAGTCGGTGTTGCAGGAGGTCGAAACGACGCAGTTCTGGTAGAGGACCGGCATCAGCGAAATGTTGGAAACCTGGGTCCCGGCCAACGTCGGGGTGGTCAGCGTCGCCAGTGTGTTCAGGCCTGTGTCGAACGTATAGAGGGCCGCTTTGTAGGTGGTGTTATTCAAAGCCGACATGCACTGCATGACGCCGCCCGATATGCCCGACTGCGGGCAGTTCGTCCATGTATTGAGCAACTGATTGACGGCATTTGTCACGAGATCGATCCGCAAGGTGACATTGTTGTTGCGTGCGATCGTGAGGTTATCCTTGGTCCCGCCGTCGTGAGAGATATTGGTCTCATGACATGCGAAGCCGCAATTCTGCGAGGATGATGCCGGCTGTTTTGAAGGGGCGGTGGCCGTGATGAGATTGTTGATGTCGGTCAGGGTCGCGCCGATCCCCATCGACGGCGAGTCATCCATCAGCAGATACCAATTCATATTGGGTGCGGCCGCCGCCTGCGACGTCGCTGTGCCACTGATCGGCCACGACGCGCTGTTCAGGAGCACTTTGGGAAAATTATTGAGGGATGCCGCATTATACGAAACCGAGACGGTGCGCCCAAGTCCCACATCAGTGACGGTGATCGTCGGCGTCGGGGTCGCGGCCAAGCCGGAAACGCCGTTTGCCACTGACATAAAGATCGCGTTAGCGGTGGCCTGGGCCACCGAGTCGGATTGCATCAGCATGGCAGGCCGGACGGCCGCGATGGCGGCGGCGTCGGCGGCCGCGTCCAATTGCTCCTTCTTGCGCAGCGCTTGCGAGAAATCCAGCGTCATGCCGAGCAGAAAGATGATGGGAACCAACACGATCGCAAAGATCACGGCGACGTTCGCCTTGCGATCTCTGGCGAAGCGATACAACCAAACGCGGAGCATGACCTTCATCCTAATCGCCGTAGGTTCCAGCAGAGGCAATTCTCTGGCATTTCAAGGATCGAGGACGGGAGAAGGCGATCGAATAGCCTCCGCCGATCTCTCGGCAGAGCGGAACTCTGAAGGTTGGCCGTTAAGCAATGCTTACGCGGATCACGTGAACGCGAGGCGGTCGAAAATCGACCGATCTGATCGAGCCGGATCGTTAACCGATCATAAACGCGGCTAGTAAAATTCGCGTAATTTTGTCGTGGAAGGAGGTTTGCCCGGACGACAGGCTGTGCAGGACGCCCCTTTCAAGAAGCGCATCGTTACGATTAGCTACCTTACTAAGGCCAAGTGAGCGGACGGAGGAGAGGTGCATCACGACCGGTAGTCGCCGTTGATGGCGATGTATTCCTTGGTGAGATCGCAGGTCAAAACGCGGTCGCGGCCTTTGCCGAGGCCGAGCGCGACCTTGATTCCGATCGCCGGCTGCTTCATCGCGTTTGATACTTCCGCCTCGTCATAAGAGGGATCGCGCGCGCCGCGATGGGCGACGCGGATGCCGTTGAACGAGATCGAAAGCTTGTCGCGGTCGGCCGGTTCGCCCGCCTTGCCGACCGCCATCACCACGCGGCCCCAATTGGCGTCCTCGCCGGCGATCGCGGTCTTCACCAGCGGCGAATTGGCGATCGACATCGCGATTTTCCGTGCTGAAGCTTTCGACGTCGCACCCTCGACGATGATCTCGATCAGCTTGCGGGCGCCTTCGCCGTCGCGCGCCACCTGCTCGGCCAGGTTAGCGAGCACGGCGTGAAAGGCTTTCACAAAGGTCTTCAGGCGGGGGTCGCTGGCGCGGCTGATCTTCGGGGCGCCGTGGCTTGCGGCGGCACCGGTCGCAAAGGCCAATAACGTGTCCGATGTCGAGGTGTCGCCATCGATGGTGACGGCGTTGAAACTGTCCTCGACGCCGGCTTTCAGAAGCGATTGCAGCGCGGGGGCCGTGATCGGCGCGTCTGTAAAGATGAAGGAGAGCATGGTCGCCATGTCCGGCGCGATCATGCCGGCGCCCTTCGCCATACCGTTGATCGTCACCTTGGCCTTGCCGAGCTTGACGGTTGCGGTCGCGACCTTCGGAAACGTATCGGTGGTCATGATCGCACGCGCGGCGTCCATCCACGTCTCAGGTTTCGTCTGCGTGGCGAGGCTGCCCAGCACGCCGTCGAACTTCGTGGCGTCGAGCGGTTCGCCGATCACGCCGGTGGACGCCAGAAAGACTTCCGCAGGCTGGCAGCCGACGGCTTTCGCGGCGATCGAAGCGGTCAGTGAGGTCGCCTGACGGCCGGTTTTGCCGGTGAAGGCATTGGCGTTGCCGGAGTTGACCACGAGCGCGCGGGCTTGCCCGCGGCCGAGTTTGGCCCGGCACCATTCGACCGGTGCCGACGGGCATTTCGAGCGGGTGAAGACGCCGGCCACCGTCGTGCCCTTGTCCAAGACCGCGAGCAGCACGTCGGTGCGGCCCTGGTAGCGGATGCCGGCAGACGCGGTTGCGAGCGTCACGCCCGCAATGGCGGGCATGTCGGGAACATCGGTCGGGGCGAGCGGGGAGACGGTGGAGGACATTTGGGACGCCTTATCTTGACATGGAAGCCCGGTCGTCATGGCCGGATTTATTCCGGCCATCCACGTCTTTAGTGCCGCGATGAGGGTCTTAAGACGTGGATGCCCGGGACAAGCCCGGGCATGACGTCAAATACTCAAGTCTGGCTGCGAAGTCGATTTACTTCTTGGCCGGCGCCATCTTGGAATCGGCGGGCTTGGCTTCGGGCTTCGCCGGTTCGTTGGAAGCCTGGTCCATGCGTTCGACCTTCGCGCTTTCGCGCAGCTTGGCGACATATTCGGCTTGCGCCTTGCGCGTCACATAGGTCTCGATCTGGGCCTTGACCTGGTCGAAGTCAGGCGCCTTGCGGCTACGCTTCTCCTCGACCTTGATGACGTGCCAGCCGAATTGCGATTTCACCGGATCGGAGATCTTGCCGGGCTCGAGCGCGAAGGCGACGGCGGAGAATTCCGGCACCATCTGATCCTTGGTGAAGAAACCGAGATCGCCGCCATCGGCAGCGCCCGGGTCCTTGGACTTCTTCTTGGCGAGCTCGGCGAAATCGGCGCCTTTCTTCAGCTCGGCTTCGATCGCCTTGGCCTCGTCTTCGGTCTCGACCAGGATATGCCGCGCATGCACTTCCTGCTCGCCCTCGATCTGCTTGGCGGCCTCGTCGTAAACCTTCTTCATGGCTTCGTCGGTGGTCGCAGCCTTGCCTTCCACCGCCAGGAGATTGTCCATCAGGAGGCGGTTGCGGGTGAAGGCGAGCCGGGCCTTGAAATCCGGGCGGTCTTCGATTTTCTTGTCTTCGGCGGCCTTGGCGACGATCTTCATGTCGATCAGGAACGCCAGCACGTTTTCCTTCTTGGTCGCGGGATCCATCTGCGCCAGGCTCGGCCCGAGTTCCTCTTCGGCGAGCGTGACGTCGCTTTGGCGGATTTCAGCGCCGTTCACCTTGGCGAGCACCGGATTGTCTTCGGCACGCAGCGGCAAGCTTGCGAACAGGACAATCGCAAGTGCGCCAGTGGCGGCGGCAAAGCGGACGGGCACACCACGTTTGGCGGCTGATGACGAAGCAGTCATGGAAAATCCTTATCTCCAAAGCCATATGGCTATTGCGGCAGGGCCATTTTTGGGTGTGGTCATGATCTGTTCGGAAAACCGGTTTCCACTTTTCCGGATCATGCCCTAAAGCCGCGCGACACTCGCCCAATCACACGGCCTTGGCAACGCGAAAAGTCTGTCAAAATGATGAAATCCCGGAAAGGCAGGCGCTGCCGGCAGGCTCTGCGAGCGGCCCACCGCGGCCGGGCGTCTTCGCACCGCCGACGGTAAATCGGACCCCGCCCGGCCCCCTGGCGCGACCCCAAACCGAAGGCTCCTGGCGGCGTTGACAAGGAATGGCCCCAGCCATATCTCTGCCGAACCTGAGTCAATGGCGATAGCGCCGATTTTGCTGCGTTTTTGCCGTTGAACCCGGGATTGCTGAACTCCCACTCATTCGACGGACGATCCCGGTCAGGGCCGGTCTTCAGCGCGTCACGATGAGTTGATTAGCAAGCCCGCGGACCACCTCACGGCAGCTCTGCCGAAGAACAGGAAGTTGTCATGATCGGCGCGCTCGCCCGCAAGTTTTTCGGTTCCGCAAATGACCGCCGGGTCAAGGGATACCAGGGCCGTGTCGACGCCATCAACGCGCTCGAGCCGGAAATATCAGCGCTGTCGGACGAGGCGCTGAAAGCCCGCACCGCCGAATTCCGCCAGAAACTCGCGGAAGGCAAGACCCTCGACGACATCCTGGTTCCGGCCTTCGCCACGGTGCGGGAGGCCGCCAAGCGCACGCTCGGCCAGCGGCACTTCGACGTACAGCTGATCGGCGGCATGGTGCTGCACGAAGGCGATATCGCCGAGATGAAAACCGGCGAAGGCAAGACGCTGGTTGCAACGCTCGCGGTCTATCTCAACGCGCTTGCCGGCAAGGGCGTCCACGTCGTCACCGTCAACGACTACCTCGCCCGCCGCGACTCCTCCTGGATGGGGCAAGTCTACAGCTTCCTCGGCCTGACCACGGGCGTCATCGTGCATGGCCTCGATGATGCCGAGCGCAAGGAAGCCTACGCCTGCGACATCACCTACGGCACCAACAACGAATACGGCTTCGACTATCTGCGCGACAACATGAAGTACCGGCTTGAGGACATGGTCCAGCGCGGGCATTTCTACGGCATCGTCGATGAAGTCGACTCGATCCTGATCGACGAGGCGCGCACGCCGCTGATCATTTCCGGCCCGCTCGACGACCGCTCGGATTTCTACAACACCATCGACACCTTCTTCCCCAAGCTCGACAAGAGCGATTACGACGTCGACGAGAAGCAGCGCACGGTGACGCTCACCGAAGGCGGCATGGAGAAGCTGGAAACGCTGTTACGAGACGCCGGGCAGCTGAAGGGTGAGTCGCTTTACGACGTCGAGAACGTCTCGGTCGTTCACCACGTCAACCAGGCGCTCCGCGCGCACACGCTGTTCACCCGCGACAAGGATTACATCGTTCGCGACGGCGAAGTCATCATCATCGATGAGTTCACCGGGCGCATGATGCCCGGCCGGCGCTATTCGGAAGGTCTGCATCAGGCGCTGGAAGCCAAGGAGCATCAGCCGGTTCAGCCCGAGAACCAGACGCTGGCTTCGATCACGTTCCAGAATTATTTCAGGATGTATGAAAAGCTGTCGGGCATGACCGGCACCGCGGCCACCGAAGCCGACGAGTTGTTCGACATCTACAAGCTCGAAGTGCTGGAAATCCCGACCAACCTGCCGTTGTCGCGGCTCGACGAAGACGACGAAGTCTACCGTACCCAGAACGAAAAATACGCCGCCATTCTCGCCGAGATCGAGCGTGCCAATTCACGATTGCAGCCGGTACTGGTCGGCACCGCCTCGATCGAAAAGTCGGAGGTGCTTGCGGAATACCTCAAGAAGAACGGTTACAAGCAGATCGACTTCGGCAACGAAAGGGCGATGGAGAAGCTTTACGCGGCGGCGCGCGCCGGCAAACCGGCCAAGCTGTTTGCGGTATTGAATGCGCGCTTCCATGAACAGGAAGCCTATATCGTGGCCGAAGCCGGTGTGCCCGGCGCGATCACGATCGCCACCAACATGGCCGGACGCGGCACCGACATCAAGCTCGGCGGCTCGCTGGACATGCGCATCCAGCACGAGGCGGCTGGGATTGCCGACGAGGCCGAGCGAACTGCGAAGATCGAACAGATCAAGGCCGACATCGAACGCTTCCGCGAACTCGTGCTGAAGGCCGAGGAAACCATCGAGCTCGAGCCGGCCAAGGGTTCGAGGCCGGCGAAGACCGTGACCAAGCCGGGCGGGCTTTACATCATCGGCTCGGAACGTCATGAATCCCGGCGCATCGACAACCAGCTTCGCGGCCGTTCCGGCCGTCAGGGCGATCCCGGCCGCTCGAAGTTCTTCCTGTCGCTGGAAGACGATCTGATGCGGATTTTCGGCTCCGACCGGCTTGACAGCATGCTGACCCGCCTCGGCCTGAAGGAAGGCGAGGCCATCATCCACCCCTGGATCAACAAGGCGCTGGAAAAGGCACAGCAGAAGGTCGAGGCCCGCAACTTCGACATCCGCAAGAACCTCCTGAAGTTCGACAACGTCCAGAACGATCAGCGCAAGGTGATCTTCGACCAGCGTATCGATCTCATGAAGGACGAGAGCGTCGCCGAAACCGTCGCCGACATGCGCCACGCCTTCGTCGAGGACGTCGTGACCAAGCATGTGCCCGAACATGCTTATGCCGAGCAGTGGGACACCGCCGGCCTCAAGGAAGAACTCAAGCGGGTGCTCGATGTCGATCTTCCGGTCGATGAATGGGCCAAGGAAGAAGGCATCGCCGACGAAGAGCTGCTGACGCGGATCGAGAATCGCGTCGACCAGCACATGGCGGCCAAGGTGGCGCAGTGGGGCCCCGAGGTGATGCGCTATGTTGAGAAGACCATTCTGCTGCAGACGCTCGATCATCTCTGGCGCGAGCACCTCGTGATGCTCGATCATCTGCGCCAGGTGATCGGCCTGCGCGGCTACGGCCAGCGCGATCCGTTGCAGGAATACAAATCGGAAGCGTTCAGCCTGTTCGAGGCGATGATCGCTCACCTGCGTGAAGCGGTGACGGCGCAATTGATGCGCGTCGAAATCGTTCCGCCTGAAAATCAGCAACCGGCGCTGCCGGAGATGGAAGCCCACAAGCTCGATCCGAGCACCGGCGAAGACGAAATGGCGTTCGCCAACGCCTCGTTGGTGCCTGCTGCGACCGCCAACCGCGATCCGAAGAATCCCGCGACATGGGGCAAGGTCGGCCGCAACGAGGATTGTCCGTGCGGCTCGGGCAAGAAATACAAGCATTGCCACGGCAAGTACGCTTAGCAAGTAATTTCAATTACTTAGCTGCGCCGAGTGTCTAAAGTAGGGTCAATTTGTCTAGCAGATGATCGCTAGATGATTTGAAATACTTTCAATCCGTCAGCGCTGATGATCTCCAAGGGCAGGGTAGATCGCAACTGCGATGATGACCGCTGCTACCAGCATCCAGTTTTGGAGCGGGGCCGTCCCGACTTGCTGGATTAGCCAACTCGCCAATACGGCCCGCCGCCATGCCTGTTAAAAAGCTATCTTAGGACCTGGGTTGACCGGCGCCTTATGCCTTGTCCTCGGACCAGGTTTTCTCTCCGCAGCCGCACTCGAACATGCGTGTCGTGCGGCCATTTTGAGGATTCAGTATTTTATGGAGGAGCTTTGGCTTCTCGCCGCAATGGCTGCACGCCCCAACCGGGTTGGGTTCGAAACTCGAAAAGACTTCGTTTTTAAACTCGTTACTCATGAGTAAGTGGCTCATCGTTGGGCAAATGAGTAAGTTACGAAGTGAACATTAGTTCCAGAATCAAATTCCAGCACTGCCATAGGCATGGAACTATTTTTCAACAGAAACAAACTAGATCCCATGGGGAGTGGATAGCGACCGGCACTCTGGCAGGGTGAGGTCGTGCAAAACACCCACTCTGGAGGCGACCATGCAAATTGCTGACCGATCCGAAGCGCCAACCGCTATCCGGAC
>NZ_JBEKRB010000037.1:0-101374 GCF_049519115.1 Bradyrhizobium sp. | reverse complement strand
GTTCGATCGGCTGGGCTTGCCCCGTCTCTCATGACCTCAACCTCTCGAACCGCCCGGTGCGGACCCGCATGCCGGGTGGTGTGGCAGGGGAGCGACCCAAAAGGTCGCCCCCTATGCCGATTGAAAGCAACGCCGTGGAATCGGTACACGCCGCAGCCCGCTGTTGTGCTAAACGGCTGATCCATGAGTGAACCCGTCAAAACCACTGTCTTGCAGAGCGCGCTACGCGGGCTCGCCTGTCGGTGTCCGCGCTGTGGCCGCGGGAAATTGTTCTCAGGCTTTCTGACGCTGGCGCCGCGCTGCCAAGCCTGCGGATTGGACTATACGTTCATCGATACCGGCGATGGTCCCGCGATCTTCATCATCATGCTGGCGGGCGCGATCGTCGTGACCTGCGCGCTGATTGTGGAAGTGAAGTATCAGCCGCCGTTCTGGCTGCATGCGGTGCTCTGGCTGCCGCTGATTCTGGTCACCACGCTATTGCCGTTGCGTTCGATGAAGGCGCTTCTGATTGCGCTGCAGTTCCATCACAAGGCAGCGCCGGGCCGTTTGATCGATCGCGAACCAAAATGAGCGCGACCGCAGGACGGCCGCGCCTCGGCTTTAGCCTCTTTACGCTTGTCATGGTCGCCGCCTTCATCGGCCTCGGCGTCTGGCAGCTCCAGCGCCGGATCGAAAAGCATGCGCTGATTGCGGCGCTGACCGAGCGGCTCGCGGCCACGCCAGTGCCACTGCCGCCTGTGGCAACCTGGAGCTCGCTTAACGCCGGGAGAGATGAATTCCGCCGCGTCCATTTCAGGGCGGCGTTTGACGCCGGGTCCGACGCCATGGTCTACAGCTCCGGCTCGGCCGTTCGCGACGATGTTTCCGGACCCGGCACCTGGGCTTTTATCCCGGCGCGGCTTTCAGGCGGCGAGATTGTCGTGGTCAATGCCGGCTTCGTGCAGAATACGATGCAGGACCGAGCGCAGCAGGATCGCGCGGTCGCGCACCTTGGCGCCGGTGAAGCCACCGATCTCGTCGGCTATATCCGCTTTCCGGAAAGCGCCGGCATTCTTACGCCGTCTGCCAACGTCGAGAAGCGGCTGTGGTTTGCGCGCGATCTTCCAGCGATGGCGCAAGCGCTCGGATGGAGCAATGGCGGCAAAACGGTTGCGCCATTCTACATCGACCTCGAACAGCCGCTGCCGGCGGGCGGCATTCCGAAACCCGCTCCGCTGCAGGTGCATCTCAAGGACGACCACCTGCAATATGCCATCACATGGTTCGCTCTGGCGGGCGCGGTTGTGATTGCCTTTTTCGTCTGGTGGCGCGGCAAACGTCCCCGCGCCGGGCCAGGATAGTTTGCTCGTTGCGTTCGGCTGACGAGGCCGTCAGGACAATTGCTTGTTCTCGCGACCGATGACCGCCAGTTGTTCACTTTGAACCGCCTCGAGCCGCGCCATCATCAGGATGCCGGCGACGAAAGCCAGACCGAGGTCCTCGGCCTGTTCGATCGCGTCATCGATTTTTTCAACCAGCACTCTCGTCTTTTTCTCTCGGAACATAAGAATCCCCATTGCTTTCTGCACGCCTCGCGCCAGTGCGGCGCCTCAAATCGTGTTCCAAAGTCGTCTAATGATCACGAACATAAAAACGTCGGGTCATGCGGCCGGGACCAGATCGCGGATCGCCGGGTGCTCGACGGCGGAAAGGCCCTGCCAGACCAGCATCGGCCCCGGTACAGACCGGCGGGTGCAGATTTCCGTCCAGGCCTGCTCGTTGACGTCGACCATCACGGCAACCGTCGACATCGATTCGATATCGAGAGGAAGGCCGAGCGGGCGTGCGACCCAGCCCTGATCGAGCAGGCGCGGTAGCCACCAGCTTTCAAGCACGATCGTGAAGGCCGACAGTCCCATCGAAAGCCCGTATTCTATGGCGGCGGCCTGGATCACGGCCTCGGTACGCGGCCCGGCATGTTCGCCGCGCCGGTTGGGTACGACAAAAATCCGTGACAATTCGTAGACGTCGGAGCGCCGGATGGGACCATCCAGCGACAGCTTCGGAAACAAATCGCTGAGCAGCGTCGGTCCCGTCGTCGGCACCAGGCGCATGCCCGCGACGATGGAGCGGCCTTCCAGGCCTAGCAGGTAGACCGTTTCGTCGGTGTCGAACTGGTCTATTTCGCGTTTGTCGGGGCGATCGAGAAAGCGCTCGACGACATAGATCTGGTGGCGAAGACGAAAATAGTCTTCGAGGATTTCCGAGTACAAATGCCGGTTGTCGCGACGGATGACATGGACGTCCATTGGACTCTCCCGAGCGGCGCGCGATTTGCGCGTGTCGGGAGAATGTTTTTTCGCACGTCAACCGCCTACTGTCCGAAAGGACAGGTCAGTGCTCCGATTCCGAAGTTCGCAAGCTGTTGCGGCAACCCCTGGTGCGAACTTCGGCATCAAAGAAGCAATGCCAAATATAGGTTTTCAGAACGGCTTTGAATTTGAAGTTCCTATGACGAAGTCGCAGCGATCCTTAAGGAATTCAAATTTGCCGCACTAGAGCTTGATCAGCCCGCGGGCCAGCGCCTTGGCAACCGCCGAGGTTCGGTTGACGGCGTTCAGTTTGCGTGAAGCTTCGACTTGATGGAACTTCACGGTGCGCTCGGAGATCTTCAAGATGATCGAGATCTCCCATGAGGTCTTGCCGCCGGCAACCCAGCGCAGAACTTCCCGCTCGCGCGTGGTCAGCAAATCGCGCTTTTCCGGTTGTGCCCGGGCCAGCGATCGAATGCGATTGTGGGCGTAGACCCCGATCAGTTGAAGCGCGCTCTTTGCCACCGGGTCGAGGTGCAGGTGTTCGGTGGCGAGGCTGACCACGGCGCCGCCCTCATCGTAGTGCAGCGGAATACAATGGCCGTCCCTCAGCCGGAACTCGGTGGCGCGGGTCATCACCAGATGCGCGGCGGGGTCTTCGTCCTTGTCATAACGTGCTTCAGACCATCCGAACGGTTGGACCGTGGAAGCGCGTAGCGCGGGACCGGATCCAGAACGCTGAAGTTTTCGCGTGTGTAGAGCTCGAACCATTCCGCCGGCCAGCCATTGGCGAGCGTCAGCTCGGGAAGCGCGGTTCCCGGCGCCGGCAGGCCGGCCATGATATAGGCGTGAAATCCGCACGCCTTGATTTCGGATTCAAACAGTTTGACGAGACCCGGCGCGTTGAGGCGCTCGACCGCGTCGACAAAGTCGAGTGCCCGCCTCCCCCATTGCCGGGCTGCGTCAGGCATCATGTCCCCTCGGTCCCTCCCAGAGATTGCAACCCCTCTGTGCTTCCGTCAATTACGGATCAACTTCCGCTTATCGCGTCGTTTGCGGTCACCCGGTCCATGTGGGGCGCGTACCGCCAGCGACAGGTGGCGAGGGTTGGCATCCTGATCGGTCTGGGGCAGGGCGCGCGCGAGCGAGTCCACATTCTCCGCCCTGCCAGGCTTTCAAGTCTCGTTTGGTGGAACGCCAAATAAGAAGCGGTTTCCAGTTCCTGTCAAAACGCCTATGGTGGCGCCGCTTTGCCTCCGGCAGAGTGATTTTACATATAAATGTCAAAGGCTTGACCGGATGTCGGGCCTTTGGAGGGTGGTTTGACGAAGTACATTTCGACGCGGGGAGAGGCCCCCGCTCTGGGTTTTTGCGACGTGATGCTGGCCGGGCTCGCCCGCGACGGCGGCCTCTACGTGCCTGACGTCTGGCCGCAACTCTCAGCCCAAACCATCGCCGGATTTTTCGGGCGACCTTATTGGGAGGTCGCGGTCGACGTGATTCGTCCCTTTGTCGCCAACGAGATTTCCGACGCCGATCTCGGGCGCATGGCCAACGAGGCCTACGCGACGTTTCGTCACCCCGCGGTGGTACCGCTCGATCAGACCGGGCCCAGTCAGTTCCTGCTGGAACTTTTTCACGGCCCGACGCTGGCGTTCAAGGACGTCGCGATGCAGTTGCTTTCGCGGCTGATGGATCACGTGCTGGCGAAACGGGCGCAGCGCACGACGATCGTGGTGGCAACATCCGGAGACACCGGCGGTGCCGCGGTTGATGCCTTTGCCGGTCTGGATAATGTCGACCTCATCGTGCTGTTTCCGCATGGCCGCATCTCGGAGGTGCAACGGCGGATGATGACCACGACCGGCGCCGGCAACGTTCACGCGCTGGCCGTCGAAGGTACCTTCGACGACTGCCAGGCGATCGTGAAGGAGCTGTTCAACGATCACGCGTTTCGCGATGCGGTTGCCTTGTCTGGGGTCAATTCCATCAACTGGGCGCGCATCGTGGCGCAGGTGGTGTATTACTTCACGTCCGCCGTCGCCCTCGGGGCACCGGCGCGCAGCGTCGACTTCACCGTGCCGACGGGCAACTTCGGCGACATCTTCGCCGGCTTCGTGGCCAAGCGCATGGGGCTGCCGATCAGATGGTTGCGCATCGCCTCCAACGTCAACGACATCCTGCCGCGCACCCTGAAGACCGGTATCTACGAAACCCGCGAAGTCCACGCTTCGACCTCACCATCGATGGATATCCAGGTGTCGTCGAATTTCGAGCGCCTGCTGTTCGAAGCAAGCAACCGCGATGCGGCGCTCGTGCGCGGACTGATGGCCTCGCTCAAGCAGTCGGGCCGCTTCGTCCTGCCGGATTCGGTTCTGGCCGCGGTGCGCGCTGAATTCGACGCCGGCCGCGCCGACGAAACCGAGACCAGCGCCGTCATTCGCGCCGCCTGGCGCGAAGCGGGTGATCTGGTCGATCCGCACACGGCTGTGGCCCTGGCCGTAGCTGACCGCGACAGTCCGGATTCGAAAGTGCCCAATATCGTATTGTCGACCGCGCATGCCGCCAAGTTTCCCGATGCAGTGGAGGCGGCCTGCGGTGTACGGCCAGAACTGCCGTCATGGCTTGAAGGTTTGATGACCAGGCCCGAGCGCGTTGGGGTGATGAAAAACGACACGGTCGAAGTTGCGCGATTTATCCGCTCGGTTAGCCGGGCCGCGAAGGAAGGAACTGCGGGATGAGCGTTGAAGTCACCAAGCTGCCGTCTGGCCTCACCGTCATCACCGATACCATGCCGCATCTGCAGACCGCCGCGCTCGGGATTTGGGCGGGCGTCGGCGGTCGCGACGAGAAGCCCAACGAGCACGGCATATCGCATCTGCTCGAACATATGGCGTTCAAGGGGACGACGCGGCGCACGTCGCGCGAGATCGTCGAGGAAA
This sequence comes from Bradyrhizobium sp., assembly GCF_049519115.1. Lineage (GTDB taxonomy): Bacteria > Pseudomonadota > Alphaproteobacteria > Rhizobiales > Xanthobacteraceae > Bradyrhizobium. The sequence continues at coordinate 96,138 of NZ_JBEKRB010000037.1, read as the reverse complement.
TCGAAGCGGTCGGCGGCGATCTCAACGCCGGTACGTCGACGGAAACCACCGCCTATTATGCCCGTGTCATGAAGGCCGACGTTCCGCTGGCGCTCGATGTGCTGTCGGACATTCTCACCAATCCCTCTTTCGTGCCCGATGAACTCGAGCGGGAAAAGAGCGTCATAGTGCAGGAAATCGGCGCCGCGCAGGATACGCCCGACGATGTCGTGTTCGAACACCTCAACGAGCTGTGCTACCCGGATCAGCCGATGGGACGCTCGCTGCTCGGAACGGCGAAGACGCTGAAGGCCTTCGACCGCGACATGCTACGCGGTTATCTTTCGACCCATTATCGTGGCCCCGATATGGTGGTCGCAGCCGCTGGCGCCGTCGATCACAAGCGGGTGGTCGAAGACGTGGCGCAGCGTTTTGCAGGCTTCGACGGTACGCCGGCGCCAAAACCCGAGCCGGCGATGTTCGGCAAGGGAGGCTCGCGCGTGGTGCACCGCGAGCTTGAACAGGCGCATCTGACACTGGCGCTCGAAGGGGTTCCGCAAACCGACCTGTCGCTGTTTTCGCTTCAGGTATTCACCAACATTCTCGGCGGCGGCATGTCATCGCGCCTGTTTCAGGAAGTGCGCGAGAAACGCGGCCTCTGTTATTCGATCTACTCTTTCCACGCCCCCTATATCGATACCGGATTTTTCGGCCTCTACACCGGCACCGATCCGGGCGATGCCCCGGAGATGATGGAAGTCATCGTCGACGTCATCAACGATGCCGTCGAGACGTTGACAGAAGCCGAGATTGCGCGCGCCAAGGCGCAGATGAAGGCCGGTCTGTTGATGGCGCTGGAAAGCTGCAGCTCGCGCGCGGAGCAACTGGCACGTCATATCCTGGCCTATGGACGGCCGCTGACGGTTGAAGAACTGGTGACGAGGATCGATGCCGTCAGTGTCGAGACCACGCAAAACGCGGCGCGTGCACTATTGTCCCGCAGCCGCCCCGCGGTCGTTGCGCTTGGCAGCGGGAGGGGGCTAGACACCGCGGTCGCTTTTGCGGAAGGATTGACCAAATCGAAGGCTAAGGAGCGCCTTCACTGACGGCCGTTGCATAATAACGGGATCATGCCTGATCCTGTGTGAGGCATCGGGGGAGTTTCATTCATGGCCCTGTTTCGGTTGCCATCAAGCGGTCCGGCGGCGCTGGTCCCGCGCGGCCACGGCCTGTTGCTGCGGGCGCCGCAGATGTCGGATTTTCTGCAATGGGCGCATTTGCGGGAAGTCAGCCGCGGTTATCTCACGCCCTGGGAACCGATCTGGCCATCAGACGACTTGACCCGGTCCGGCTTCCGCCGGCGCTTGCGCCGCTATGCCGAAGATATCGCCGCCGACCGGTCGTATCCTTTCATCGTGTTCCGCGAGACCGATGGCGTCATGATCGGCGGTATCACATTGGCGAATGTCCGCCGCGGCATCGTTCAGGCCGGCACGATCGGTTATTGGGTCGGCCAGCCCCATGCGCATCGCGGTTACATGACGACGGCGTTGCGCGTGCTGCTGCCGTCGCTGTTCGGCGAGCTCAATTTGCACCGCATCGAGGCCGCCTGTATCCCTACCAACGCGCCGTCGATCAGGGTGCTGGAGAAGTGCGGTTTTACCCGCGAGGGTCTTGCGCGGCGTTATTTGTGCATCAACGGCGTCTGGCAGGACCATCTGTTGTTTGGCCTGCTTCACGAAGATTTCCGCGGCTAATTACCTTGTTGCAGGCAAATAACCTTGTTTCCAGATTATGACAGACGCCTTGGGTTTGCCTCCATTGCGCTGCTATAAGCACCGGCACATGCGCCGTCGAAAGGCTGTTCGGCGGCAATTTAGGTCGGGGATTTTCCGGTAATGCGGCACAGACGGATCGGGCAGGCGAGAGTGGCCGGCAACGGGGGCCACAAGCGCATCGCGATGACGCTTGCGGCCGTATTGCTTACGTCATGCAGCGGGGCCACCATCAACAATCCCTTCAGCACGGCGCCGCCTGCCGAGGAAGAAATTCCCACGATCAGCGAGCGGTTCGATCAGCTGTTCGGCGGCCGCGGCAAGGTCTCTGAAACGGCGCCCGACGGCACCGAGGTCGATTGTCCGGTGGTGAAAATCCGCGCCGGCGCGTCCACCTACGGGGTAGCGCCGCCCGGCAAACAGCCCGTGGCGAGCGAGTTGAACTATCAGGCGACCATCACACGGACTGCACGCGATTGCCGCCGCACGCCCAATGGCCAGATTGCCGCGCGGATCGGCATCCAGGGCCGCGTCATTGCCGGTCCTGCTGGTGCGCCCGAGGCCGTCGAAATCCCGGTTCGTGTCGCGGTGGTGCAGGCGGGCGTCAACGAGCGCGTGCTTACCACCAAGGTATACCGGACCACGGTATCGATGACCGAGGCCGGCGGCGCGTTCAGCGTGGTCGGTGAAGACCTGCTTTTCAACATGCCCGCGCAGCTGACGAGCGAGTCCTTCGTTCTCTATGTGGGTTTCGATCCGCAGGCGGTTACGCCCCCGGCCAAACCGTCGCGCCGGAAATAGCAACGGATCGAAAATTTTCGGCAATCGAAAAGCCGGCGCGATGAACTCGCGCCGGCTTTTGTCTTTCCGTGAATTGGATCGGTCAGTTCAGCTTTTCGCGAACTTCGGTGATGCCCTTGGCCAGCAGATCGTCGGCGACCTGTCCCTTCACCGTCTGCGACAGGATGGCGGAGGCCGCGGTCACCGCGGCGTTGGCTGCGGCGGCACGGACATCGGCAACCGCCTGAGCTTCGGCGAGCGCGATCTTGCTCTCGGCGGTTTTGGTGCGCCGGGCGACAAAGTCTTCCATCTTGCCCTTGGCTTCGGCAGCGATGCGCTCGGCATCGACCTTCGCCGCGGCGATGATGTCCTGGGCTTCGCGCTCGGCGCTGGCGCGCTTGGCCTTGTATTCTTCAAGCAGGTTGGCGGCCTCCTGCTTGAGGCGGCGGGCATCGTCGAGCTCGGACTTGATGCGTTCGCTGCGATGATCGAGCGCCGTCAGTACCGTGCGGTGAACACCGACATAGGCGAATACCCCCATCAAGATGACGAAGCCAACGGCGACCCAGAATTCCGGTTCGGCGAACATCGAGCTTACCCTTTCAAGGTCGCGTCAACGGCCTGTCCGACCGACGCGCCGTCCGGCGCTAATCCGGTCAGCCGCTGCACGATCGCGGCGGCCGCATCAGTTGCGATGCCCCGCACATTACTCATCGCTGCTTCTCGCGTGGCCGCGATGGTTTTCTCGGCATCGGCCAGTTTGACCGCCAGCCGCTCTTCCAGCGTCTTGCGCTCGGCTTCCGCGGTTGCGTTCAGCTTTTCACGGGTCTCGGCTCCGATCGCCTGGGCACGGGAACGCGCGGCGGCCAGTTCGCTCTCATAGGTCTTGAGCGCACCGTCCGATTCGTCCTTCAGCTTCTGGGCGGCCGCCAGATCGCCGTCGATCGTGTTTTGGCGCTCGTCGATCACGCCGCCGACGCGCGGCAGCGCAATTTTTGAGACGATCAGATACAGCGCGGCGAACGCAATCACCAGTGACACCAGCTGCGAGGCGAAGGTGTCTTTCTGGAACGGCGGGAACGGCGCCTTGTGGCCGCCGTCGGCCTCGGTATGAGCGGTGGCGCCCTTCGGCTCGCCATGACTCTCAGCCATGGGCTTCTCCTGTTCGGCTAACCGAGTTTCGATTCCCGCCTCTCAAGCGAGGCGGGATCGGCGATGGATCAGAGCGCGAACAGCAAGAGCAGCGCGATCAGCAGCGAGAAGATGCCGAGCGCTTCGGTCACTGCGAAGCCGAAAATCAGGTTGCCGAACTGGCCCTGAGCGGCCGACGGGTTGCGCACCGCAGCGGCAAGGTAGTTGCCGAAGATGATGCCCACGCCGGCGCCGGCGCCACCCATGCCGATGCAGGCAATACCAGCACCAATGTACTTCGCGGCAATCGGATCCATGAAACGAACTCCTTCTTGAGGTTTGGCTAGAGGGGCCGATCAGTGGCCCGGATGGATAGCATCGTTGATGTAGATGCAGGTGAGGATGGTGAAGACGTAGGCTTGAAGGAAGGCCACCAGAAGCTCAAGCGCGGTGAGCGCGATGACCATGCCAAGCGGCAGAATGGCGCCGAAGTAACCGACAATGCCCAGCCCCGCCAGCAGCGGAATGAAGCTTGCGAACACCGCGAGCGCAATGTGGCCCGCCAGCATGTTGGCAAACAGACGCACCGAATGCGAGATCGGTCGCAGGAAGAACGAGAAGATCTCGATGAAAACAACCAGCGGCAGGATGAAGATCGGGATGCCCGACGGCACGAACAGCTTGAGGAATTTCAGGCCGTTCTTGTAGAAGCCGTAGATCAGCACGGTGAAGAACACCAGAAACGCCAGCGCCGCCGTGACGATGATGTGGCTTGCGATCGTGAAATTGTAGGGAATGACGCCGACGATGTTGGAGACTGCGATCAGCATGAAGAGCGAAAAGATCAGCGGAAAGAACTTCATTCCTTCCTTGCCGGCCGTCGAGCGAATGGTGTTGGCGACGAATTCGTAAGCGATTTCGGCGACCGACTGGATGCGTCCCGGCACCAGGCGGCGGCCCGATCCGAGCATCAGCAGCGAAATCAGCGCCACCGCTCCGAGCATGTAGGCGGAGGAATTGGTGAAAGCGATCTCCTGATTGCCGATATGGCCAATCGTGAAGAGCTTCTCGATGTGGAATTGTTCGATCGGATCGACCATCCGCGCGGCATCTCTAGCTGTTGCCGGCCACGCCGGCATTTCAAGTCACGTCGTCCGGCACTTCCTTAACGGCCAGTCTTGCCCCGGGCAACACCTGCGGAGCGGATCACGTTCAGAACGCCGGCCGTGAAGCCGAGCAGCACGAACACGATGAGCCCGAAAGGTGACGTCGAAAGCAGACGGTCGAAACCCCAGCCCATCAGTGCTCCGACGAGAACGCCGGCGACCAACTCCGATGAGAGGCGGAAACCGAGTGCCATCGCCGAAGCGCGGGCACTGCCGTTTCCACTTCCTGCTTCGGATTGGTCAGTTCTGATGTTTCGGCTGCCCCGAACTTCGGACAACCGGTGCTCCAGACTTCCGAGCCTTGCGGAAAGCGCGGCCTCGTCGGAGGACGATTTCCTTTCATCTTCGCGGTCGTTCGTGCCTTGCGCCATTTTTGCTAAGACCCGAAACGATTGCGGAGAATGAAAGCGACGCCCGTCACCCCTCAAAAGCCGCGCGGACCATACTGACCGTGTTAAATCAAGTCAAGATTGCGTCACATCTATTTATCTATTTGATCTTATTTACATATTCGTCTTATCCCGGGATGCCCGAATCGCATGGTCGCCGCACTGCAATAGATCGCAGCCGGATCACGAAAAAATCCGCGCTGGAAGCCTTTTTGCACCGGCTTGCGGAGTGGATTTGACATTCGCTACCGGGGGCGTGTTGGGATGATCGGTCCATAGCCAATTCCGAAAGCTGCCCCTTGGGAGACCTCATGCCGCGTCAGATCGACTACTACTTTTCGCTTTCCTCTCCCTGGGCCTATATCGGGCACAAGTTATTCCGGGAAGTCGTCGCGGCCCACGACCTCAAGGTCAACCACAAGCCGGTCGTGCTGGTCGATCTGTTCTCTGAAACCGGAGGCCTGCCGCTCGTCAAGCGTCACCCGGTGCGACAGCGTTACCGCATGCTCGAATTGCAGCGCTGGCGCGACAAGCGGGGGCTGAATTTTCATTTCCAGCCGAAGCATGTGCCCTTGAATGCGCGGCTGGCCGACGGTCTTGTGATTGCGGCGATCGAGGCGGACCATGATCCCGATCCGTTCCTGCGCCGGGCCTTTGCAGGCGTTTGGGAAGACCAGCTCGATCTGGCGGATGCCGCGACGCTGGTTCGATTGGCCGACGCAAGCGGCCTTCCGGGCCAAGCGCTGGTGGAGCGGTCCGCCACCGACGAGATCAGCCAGAAATACGAACAGAATCGGCAGGATGCATTGTCGGTCGATGTGTTCGGATCTCCGGCCTATGTACTGGACGGCGAAGTATTCTGGGGTCAGGATCGGATCGAATTGCTGGCGGACGCATTGAAGTCGGGTCGTGCGCCCTATCGTTCGCAGGTTTGAGGGGGAGGCGCGGATCGGCAGCTGGCAAAACTCGGACAGGCTTTGAGGCGGAGCAGCCCATGACCAGAGCGACAAACCTGACGTCAGCCGTTGTCCTCATGTCGGCGCTGGCCGGAACATGCGGCGCTGTGGCGCAATCGACGCCCGACAACGAAAACGGCCGTTATGCGCTGTCGCCGATCCCCGATGGCGTGATCAGGCTGGATACCCGCACCGGCGCGGTCTCGAGCTGCAGCAATGGCGGCGCCGGCTGGGCCTGCTATGCCGTCCCGGATGAGCGCGCAGCGTATGACGCGGAAATCGGCCGTTTGCAGGCCGAGAATGAAAAGTCCAAGGCGGAAGTGGAAAGGCTGACAGCCGAACTGGCCTCGCGCCCGCCAGCAGAAGACAAGACAGCCGAGGCGCTGCCCAGAGAAGCGCTGCCCAAATCGGACTCGCTGAAAAAGGCCGAACCCAAAGCTGCCGAAGGCGAACGCAAGATCGAAATCCCGTTGCCGAGCGACCGCGACATGGACCGGGTGATGTCATTCCTCGAACAAGCCTGGCGGCGGCTGGTCGAGATGGCCAACCGGATGCAGAAAGACGTCAGCGGCAAGATCTGAAAACCGCTCATGGCAGCATCCCCACTCATCTCCCGCAGCGCGCCCTCGGTGGTTTCCGCCGGTTCGATCGTAACGTCCGTGCTTGACGTCCAGACGTCGGACCGCGGCTTTCTCGATCTTACGAGTGAGGTCGCGCAATTCCTTAAGGAAGCGGGCGCGGTCGAAGGCCAGGTGACGTTGTTCGTTCGCCACACCTCGGCCTCGCTCACGATTCAGGAGAATGCCGATCCCACGGTGCTGGCCGATTTGACCACGGCGCTCGATCGTCTGGCGCCGGAAAATGCGGGATGGCGCCACGACGCCGAAGGCCCCGACGACATGCCGGCCCATATCAAGACCATGCTGACGGCAACCTCGCTGCAAATCCCGCTTCTCAAGGGCAGGCTGATGCTGGGGACGTGGCAGGCGATCTATCTGATCGAGCATCGACGACGGCCGCATGCCCGCGAGATCGTCGTGCAATTCGTCGGGACGGCGAACTCAACATCATCGAGCGCAAAATAAAACCGGCCGCGGATTGCTTCGCGGCCGGTTTGCTTGAGGCTCGTTGTAGAGGCTTGATCAGTTGGTCCTGATGTCGACGTCCTTGGTTTCGGGCAGGAACAGGAAGCCAACGACCAGGCTCATCAAAGCGATGCCGACCGGATACCACAAGCCGGAATAGATGTTTCCGGTATAGGCCACGATGGCGAACACCGTCGCCGGCAGGAAGCCGCCGAACCAGCCATTGCCGATATGGTAAGGCAGCGACATGCCGCTATAGCGGATACGACTTGGGAACAGCTCCACCAGCCATGCCGCGATCGGCGCATAGACCAGCGTCACATAGATCACAAGCAGCCACAGCATGACCGTCGTCATCACCCAATTTATCTCGGCCGGATCGGCGGCGGCCGGATAACCATGGGCCTTGATGGCGGCAGGCAACGCCTTGGCGAAATCCGGCGAGCTCGCGTTCAAGGTCTGCTCGCCGATCTTCACCTGCGCTGGCGTGCCCTTCGGCGCGTCCTGAGTCTGGTAATTCACCGACAGATTGACCAGTCCCGACTTCGCTATATCGCAGCTCGTGGTGAATTTCTCGGTGCCCGTGGCCTTGAACTGGAACGAGCATTCCGAGGGGTCCGCGGTCACAGTGACCGGTGCGGAGCTAAGCGCCGCCTCAAGCTTTGGGTTGGCGAAGTGCGTAATGCCCTTGAAGATCGGGAAATACGTCAGCGCCGCGAGCAGGAAGCCCGCGAGAATAATCGGCTTGCGGCCGATCTTGTCGGATAGCCAGCCGAACAGGATGAAGCCCGGCGTGCCGAGCGCGAGCGCAATCACGATCAGGATCTGCGCGGTGGCGCCGGGTACCTTGAGGGTCTGGGTCAGGAAGAACAGCGCATAGAACTGTCCGCCGTACCACACCACGGCTTCGCCGGCGGTGGCGCCGAACAGCGCGACAATGGCAATCTTGGCGTTGCCCCATTCTGCGAAGGCTTCGCTCAGTGGCCGCTTCGAGGTTTTGCCTTCCTCTTTCATCTTTTTGAAGATTGGCGACTCGTTCAGACTCAGTCGAATCCAGATCGATACGGCGAGCAGGATACCGGAGAGAAGAAACGGAATACGCCAGCCCCAGCTGCCGAACGATTCTTCACCCATCCAGTTGCGAATGCCGAGGATGAGCAGCAACGCGAGGAATAGACCGAGTGTCGCGGTGGTCTGAATCCAGGAGGTGTAATAGCCGCGCTTGTTGCGTGGGGCGTGCTCGGCCACATAGATCGCCGCGCCGCCATATTCGCCGCCGAGCGCCAGGCCCTGGATCAGCCGCAGCACGATCAGCACCACCGGCGCGGCGATGCCCCAGCTGTCGTAGCCCGGCAACAGGCCGATGAAGAAGGTGCCGACGCCCATCAGGGTCATCGTGATCAGGAAGGTATATTTGCGGCCGATCATGTCGCCCAGACGGCCGAAGATCAGCGCGCCAAACGGCCGCACCGCAAAGCCGGCCGCAAAGGCGAGCAGCGCGAAGATGAAGCCGACATTCGGCGGTACGTTTGAGAAGAAGTACTTGGCGAGGAAGGCGCCGAGCGTTCCGTAGATGTAGAAGTCGTACCACTCGAACACGGTACCCAACGACGAGGCGAAAATGACCTTTCGCTCTTCGGCGGTCATTCCACCGCTGCGGACCTCGTCACCACCCGCTGTTGCTGCCATTGCCATTGTTCGCACTCCCCGAAATCATGTTGCTGGCTCGTCCTCATGCGCCGGCCGAACCAGGCCACGAGGTTACGCGGACGGTAACATCGTCGTGAAACCGCGCCCAGTAAGACTTTCGGCCCGCTGGGGAAGGCGCATCTGTGAAAGGATACAGACGTGCTGCGCGGGTTGCGCCTAAGGCGGCGCTGTTGCGGCGCACAAGTGGCCGAGTTAACCGCTATTTCGTATGGCGGACATGGTGCCCTTGCGTGCGGTCACAGGCCGCAGGACAATCGAAAAGCAAAACAGCTACACCGGCGTTGTTCCACCGTAACCCCATTGCAAGCCATAGATGACTGCCACCCATCTCGTGATTGCCGACGACCATCCGCTGTTCCGCGACGCATTGCGTCAGGCGGTGGCGAGTGTCGTGACATCGGCCAGAATCGACGAGGCGGGCAGTTTTGAGGAACTGACTGCCCTGCTCGATCGGGATTCCGACGTCGATCTGGTCTTGCTCGACCTGACGATGCCGGGAATTTCCGGCTTCTCCGGATTGATTTACCTGCGGGCGCAATTTCCGGCGATTCCGGTCGTGATCGTCTCTGCCAGCGACGACGGCGGCACCATTCGCCAGTCGCTGGATTTCGGCGCATCCGGCTTCATCCCGAAGCGATTTGGCGTCGAGACGCTGCGCGACGCGATCATGAAAGTGCTCAACGGCGATGTCTGGGTGCCGGCGGATACCGACCTGTCATCGGCCACCGATCCGGAACTGGTCCGGCTGCGTGACCGGCTGGTGACGCTGACGCCGCAGCAGGTACGGGTGCTGATGATGCTGTCGGAGGGCCTGCTCAATAAGCAGATCGCCTATGAACTCGGCGTATCGGAAGCGACCATCAAGGCCCATGTCTCGGCGATCCTGCAAAAGCTCGGCGTCGAAAGCCGGACCCAAGCGGTGATTGCGGCCGCAAAAATCGCCGGCGGCCAGTGGCGCCTGGTGGAGTAGATTTGCCATTCGGCTATTCATCTAGCCGCAGATCAGACCACGAGGGTGCGCCGCAAGCCCAGGGTTACTCCGCGGCGACCATCTGCTGGATACGCCACTGTCCAACCAGCGCGCGCAACGAGGCCGGCTTCACCGGCTTGTTGAGTACGGCGATATTTTCCTCGCGCGCCGCGGCGCGGACATGCGGGCTGCGGTCGGCGGTGATGAGAATGGCCGGGATCGCCTCGCCGAATTTCTTCCTGATATCCCGGATCGCGGCAACGCCGTTGCCGCGGTCGAGGTGATAATCGACCAACAGGCCCGTGACCGGCTTGCCGGCGGCTTCGATCGCCTCGATGGCGGATTCCGGATCGGCCACCGCAATCACTTCGGCGTCCCAGCCTTTGAGAAGCGTCTTCATGCCGTCCAGGATCGCGGCATCGTTTTCGATGCAGGCGATCAATGCGCCCGACATCGGCGTTCGCGATAGCGGCGTGGCACTGGTGACCGCGGCGGTGTGGTTGATGGCTTTCGCGGTCGGCACGGTCACCGAAAAAAGCGAGCCGCCGCTGGCAATGGAATCGAGCGCAATGCCATGGCCGAGCACGCGGGCGAGCCGTTCGACGATCGACAGGCCAAGCCCAAGACCGCGCGCGATGCGGGCGCCTTGTTCCAGCCGGTGAAACTCCTTGAAGATCTCGCCGCGCTTTTGTACGGGAATGCCGACCCCAGTGTCGTAAATGCCGATCTGCAAGGATTGTCCGCGGCGGCGGCCGCCGACCAGCACCCGCCCGCGCGGGGTATATTTGATCGCGTTGGAGATCAGGTTCTGCAACAGCCGCCGCAGCAACAGGCGGTCCGATCGCACGGGCAACGAACAGGGCATGAAAGTCAGCTTCAATCCCTTGGCGCGCGCGATCGGGGCAAATTCGATTTCCAGCGAGCGCATCAGGTCGCCGATCTTGAAATTCGTGGTCGATGTCGTCATGGCGCCGGCATCGAGCCGGGAGATATCCAGAAGCGCGCCTAGAATTTCTTCGATGGCCTCCAGCGAATCGTCGATGTTTTCGACCAGCCTGGAATCCTCGCCGCCGCTCTGGCGTTCGACGAGACTTGTCACATAAAGGCGCGCCGCATTCAGCGGTTGAAGGATGTCGTGGCTGGCGGCGGCCAGAAACCTGGTCTTAGAGATATTGGCGTCCTCGGCGGTGCTTTTCGCCAGCGCCAGTTCCGAGTTCAGCCGTGTCAATTCCTCGGTGCGGTCGCGGACGCGCTTTTCAAGGGTCGCGTTGGCGCGCTCCAGCGCCTCGGCGGCCTCAAAGGACGGCGTGACGTCGGAGAAGGTGATGACGAGACCGCCACCCGGCATCCGGTTGGCGCGCACCTCGATCACCATATGCCGGTCGGGCAGGCGCTCGAGATAAGGCTCGCCCTCGGCCGTGTAGGCTTTCAACCGCCTCTCTATCAGTGCGTCCTTGTCGCCGAACTCGGACGGCGCGATCGCCGTCATGAATTCGAGAATTTCCCGCAAGGGAATTCCGATCTGCACGAGGTGCGGGGCGAGCCCAAGGATGTCGCCGAACTGGCGGTTCGAGCAGATCAATTGTAGTTCGGCGTCGAACACGGCGATGCCCTGCCGCACATGGTTGAGTGCGGTCTGCAAGATTTCGCGGTTGAAATGGAGCGCGGCGTGGGAATCGTCGAGCAGCTTGAGCGCCGCCTTGGCGGAGACAGTTCGTTTACGCAACAGCAGCGACATCACGAGGCGCGAGGAGGCCGCCCCGATCGATGATGCGATCAGATGTTCGGCGTGCTGAAGCAGTTCGAAATCCGCCGGCGCATTCGCCGTCAATCGAATGTTGCGCGAAGCCGCAAAGGCGTCGAAGGAATCCTGCGCGCGTTCGGGTCCCAGATACTGCGCCACCGTGCTCTGGATGTCCTGCACGGTCACCGTGGTCCGCCAGCGGCGGAAGGTCGGCGTCATCGGGGTCAACACGCTGGGCGCAAACAGGTCCGCCTGCATCCGCTCGATCGAGGACGGCTGGCGCGAGAGCGACAGCAGCACGTAGGTCAGGATGTTGAGCGAGAGCGACCAGAGCACGCCGTGGATGAGCTGGGGCAGGTCGGAGCCGAACAGCGCCTGCGGCCGCAGCGTCTCGAGGCCGAACGGGCCCTCGTGCAGGAACTGCAAGCCGGCCGGTGTGCCGTCGAGGAAGCTCGGCAGGAACAGCGTATAGCCCCACACCGCAAAGCCGACCAGCATGCCCCCCATGGCGCCACGTGCGGTCGCGCGTTGCCAGAACAATCCGCCGAAAAAGGCCGGCGCGAGCTGCGCAATTGCCGCAAAGGACAATAGGCCGATCGCGGCCAGCTGGGCTTCGCCGAGCGCACGATAGTAGAAATACGCCATTGCCATGATAGCGAAGATCGCAAAGCGTCGCGTGCCCAGGAGGAAGCGGCCGAAATCCTGTTGCCCGTCGCCGGTCTCGCGGCGGCGCTGCAACACCAGCGGCATGATGATGTCGTTCGAGACCATGACGGAGAGTGCGACGCATTCCACGATCACCATCGCGGTCGCCGCTGACAGGCCGCCGACGAAGACGGCCACGCTGAGCAGCGGCGCGTCTCCCTCTAGCGGCAGCGCCAGCACGTACATGTCCGAGTCCACCGCGCCGAACGGAAAGGTGATGAGCCCGGCAAGCGCGATCGGAATCACGAACAGGTTGATTGCGACCAGGTAAAGCGGAAACAGCCAGCGCGCGCGGCTGACTTCCGACGGCGTGGAGTTTTCGACCACGCTGACATGGAACTGGCGCGGCAGCAGCATGATCGCGCAGAACGACAATAGCGTCATGGTCAGGAAATTGCCGGCCGACGGCACGTATTCCAGCGCGCGCTCGGCTTCCGGGGTTTTCATCGCGCGCTCGATCAGCTCATGCGGCGAGAACATCCAGAACGTGACGAAGGCGCCGGCCGCGATAAAAGCGACAAGCTTGACGATGGATTCGGTTGCGATGGCCAGCATCAACCCGTGCTGGTGCTCGGTCGCATCGGTCTGGCGTGTTCCGAACAACACGGCGAAAGCCGCCATTGCCAGCGTTGCGATCAGCGCGATGTCGCCAACCAGCGGGATGGAGGCGATGGCCTGTTCGTCGATCAGGATGGTTTCGAGCGAGGAGGCAACGGCCTTGAGCTGCAGGGCGATATAGGGCACCGAGCCGATGATGGCGATCAGCGCCACGGTTGCGGCCACCGCCTGGCTCTTGCCGTAGCGCGCGGCGATGAAGTCGGCGATCGACGTGATGTTTTGCGATTTGGCGAGTTTGATAACCCGGCGGAGCAACGGCGTGCAGAGGCCGATCATCAGGATCGGGCCGACATAGATCGCCAGAAAGTCGACACTGGTGCGGGTGGCAAAGCCGACCGAGCCGAAGAAGGTCCACGACGTGCAGTAGATCGCAAGCGACAGCGGATAAATCAGCGCGCTGGCGCGGCCGGGCTTGGTCGGCGAGAGCCGATCGCCATAGCTCGCCACGAAAAACAGGAAGCCAATGTAGCCGAAGGCGGCTGCGATCACGCCCCAGTCGTGCAGCATCGCTGCTTGCTCCCTAACGCACGATCCGAAAAGATCATGCGCAAATAATATGCTTCAGGGAGCAACTATAGACGGAAAGGGCCGGCAACGCACCGTGCGCGGCGACCGGGGACCTGGAAAAGACAGGTAATCGGCGGATTAACGTTATTCCGCCGCCAGCGACTTTTCCTTCAGCGGCAGGCCGAGTTGATCCCAGACCTGCAACAGAGCCTCGGCTAGTTGGTCGATCAGCCCGTCCTCGTGATAGGGCGAGGGCGTGATCCGCAGGCGCTCGGTGCCTTTGGCGACCGTCGGGTAGTTGATCGGCTGGATGTAGATGCTGTGCTCTTCCAGCAGCAGGTCGGACGCCTGCTTGCACTTTTCGGGGTCGCCGACGAACAGCGGCACGATATGGGTGTCGCTCGACATCACCGGCAGGCCTGCGGCGGTCAGGATCGCCTTGGTGCGGGCCGCGCGTTCCTGGTGGCGTTCGCGCTCCCAGGTCGAGGATTTCAGGTGCCGGATCGCCGCCGTTGCGGCCGAGCAGATCGCCGGCGGCAGCGCGGTGGTGAAGATGAAGCCGGGGGCGTAGGAGCGCACCGCGTCCACCATTTCCGAGGTGCCGGCGATATAGCCGCCGAGACAGCCGAAGGCCTTGGCGAGCGTGCCTTCCAGAATATCGATGCGATGCATGACGCCGTCGCGCTCGGCGATGCCGCCGCCGCGCGGGCCGTACATGCCGACTGCGTGTACTTCGTCGACATAGGTCATCGCGCCGTATTTCTCGGCGAGATCGCAGATCTTCGAAAGCGGCGCGATATCGCCGTCCATCGAATAAAGGCTTTCGCAGGCGATCAGCTTCGGCCGGTCCGGCCCGGCGGCGCGCAGCAATTCTTCCAGGTGCGCCATGTCGCTGTGGCGGAAGATCTGCCGCTCGCAGCCACCCTGGCGAATGCCTTCGATCATCGAATTGTGGTTGAGCGCATCGGACAGGATCAGGCAATTCGGAATGAGCTTGGCGATGGTGGCAATGCCGGTCTGATTGGAGACATAGCCCGAGGTGAAGAGCAGCGCTGCTTCCTTGCCATGCAGGTCGGCGAGTTCATGCTCGAGCTGCACCAGCGGATGATGGGTGCCTGCGATGTTGCGGGTGCCGCCGGCGCCGGTTCCGACGCGGGTCGCGGTCTCGACCATCGCGCCAACCACTTTCGGATGCTGGCCCATGCCGAGATAATCGTTGGAGCACCAGATGACGACGTTGCGCGTGCCTTTTGGCGAATGCCACACCGCGTGAGGGAAGCGGCCGGCGACACGTTCCAGATCGGCAAAAACCCGATACCGTCGTTCGTCATGGAGGCGGGAGAGGGCGGACTGGAAAAACTGGCTGTAATCCATCGCGGAACCTGGAATTGGGCGTGATGCCGAAAAAGAGCGCGCCCCTTTTTAGAGGGTTTCTATAATCCGTGTCGAGCCGTAATCGAAAAACTGTTCGTGGCCGAAGGCCTTGATTCAGGTCAAGTTTTGCCACGCGCCCGGCTCAGTGCTGACATGCGTAACCGTAAATCACGACGCTTCCTCAAGCTTTTCTAAAATTGCTGCCCTTTTCTTGGTCGTGCCGTGCCGCGTCGGAAAGGCACCCGGCCGAAGCCTTATCGGAGCCGATCGATCCAATTGAATTGAATCTAGCATTTTTGAAACAATTGTTGCAAAAACGTCCGGCCGCGGCCTAGGATTGCGTCATGGACCGTGGCCCGCTGACCGAACGCATCATCGAGACGTTCGACGACATGCCCGAGCAATTGCAGGCAGGCGCGCGTTATGTGCTCGATCGTCCGCGCGACGTCGCACTGCTGTCGATGCGCGAGCAGGCGCGTCAGGCCGGCGTACAGCCGGCAACCATGACGCGGCTTGCCAAACGCCTCGGCATGGACGGCTATGACGACGTGCGCGAGCTTTATGCCGCCGCGGTGCGCGACGGCGATCTCGGCTTTGCCAGCAAGGCCGGCGTCCAGGTCCTCAGCCAAAAATTGAAGGGCGACAAGGCGCTGGCCGCGGACATACTGACCTCTATCAGCCACCAGATTCAGCAATTGGCGACGCCCGCGGGTCTCGAGCGCATTGTCGATGCGGCCAGGGCGCTGGCGTCGGCACGCCGGATTTATTGCCTGGGGCTACGGTCGAGCCATTCGATCGCCTGGCATCTTCATTACGTGCTGACGCTGGTCGCAGACCGCTCGGTCTTTATCGACGGGATCGGCGCCACGGGTTCGGATGCACTGGCGCGCGCGACCAACAAGGACGTGCTGCTGGTCGCAGGTGTGTTGCCTTATCCGCGCCTGACCGTCGAACTCGCCGAATATGCGGTGGCCCAGGGGATCGCGGTCGTCGCGATCACCGACAGCGAGGTCTCGCCGCTGGCGCAGATCGCGCAGCACGCCGTGATCGTCTCGACCGAAAGTGCGTCCTTCTTCCACGCGATGTCGCCGGCCTTTGCCGTCGCGGAAGTTTTAGGTGCGATCATTGCCGGCCGTAGCGGGGACGCCGCCCTGGCCTCACTTCGGCACATGGAGGGGCATTTCGCCGCGCTCAACACCCATCTCAAATCCAGGAACAACAACAGGAACAACAAGAAGGCGTCATGACCCATATTCTTCATCGCGCCGCCAATGCCAAAATGCCGGTCGCCGTCGGCGGCAAGGGCATCGAACTGTTCGACCAGAACGGCAAGACTTACATCGATGCGTCGGGCGGCGCCGCGGTGTCCTGCCTCGGCCACGGTCATCCCGACGTGATCGCAGCGCTTCACAAGCAGCTCGATAAGCTCGCTTACGCCCATACCGGATTTTTCACCACCGAAGTCGCTGAACAGCTCGCGGATCGGCTGGTCGAGACTGCGCCTGATGGTATCGACCACGTCTATCTCGTTAGCGGCGGATCGGAAGCGATCGAGGCCGCACTGAAAATGGCGCGGCAGTATTTCGTCGAGAAGGGTGAACCACAACGGCGGCACATCATCGCGCGGCGCCAGAGCTACCACGGCAATACGTTGGGCGCGCTTGCGACCGGCGGCAACGAATGGCGCCGCGTGCAATTCAAGCCGCTTCTGATCGAAACCCACCATATCGATCCCTGCTACGCCTATCGCTGGCAGAAGGCAGGCGAAAGCGACGCCGATTATGCCGCACGCGCCGCGCAGCAGCTCGAAGACAAAATCCTCGAACTCGGGTCCGATCAGGTGATCGCCTTTGTCGCCGAGACCGTGGTCGGCGCGACCTCGGGGGCGGTGCCGCCGGTGGCCGATTATTTCAAACGCATGCGCGCGATCTGCGACCGCTATGGCGTGCTGCTCATTCTCGATGAAGTCATGTGCGGCATGGGCCGGACCGGAACGCTGCACGCGTGCGAGCAGGACGGCGTCGCGCCGGACCTGATGGCGATCGCCAAGGGACTCGGCGGCGGCTATCAGCCGGTCGGCGCAACGCTACTGAGCAACAAGATTTTCGAAGCCTTCTCGAAAGGTTCCGGCTTTTTCCAGCACGGCCACACCTATATGGGCCACCCGATGGCGGCCGCGGCCGGGCTCGCGGTGCAGGACGTGCTACGCCGCGACCGCCTGCTCGACAATGTCGTTGCCATGGGTAGTTACCTGCAACGGCGACTCGAAGAGCGTTTTGCCAATCATCATCACGTCGGCGACATCCGTGGCCGCGGGTTGTTTCGCGGCATGGAGCTGGTCTCCGATTGCGATTCCAGGAAGCCCTTTGCTTCGGACTTGAAAGTGAATGCGCTGGTGAAACGCGAGGCGATGGCGCGCGGCCTCTGTGTCTATCCGATGGGCGGCACGATCGATGGCGTCAACGGTGACCACGTTCTGATCGCCCCGCCCTTCATCGTGAACAGAGAGCAGATCGATACGATTGTCGAACGTCTGGGCGATGCGGTCGATGCCGCGGTCGCGTCCGTCAAATGAGGATTCGCTGAATATACGCTGCGTAAATCTGGAAGAGGGGAGTTCATCATGACGAGATCAGCCTTTAGCCTCGCCGCGCTGTGTCTGCTGATATTTGTGTCCGCGCCGGCATCGGCGCAAAGCCTCAGTCCAACCTTGCAGAAGATCAAGGACGCCGGCACGATCACGATCGGCCATCAGCGACTCCTCGGTGCCGTTCTCCTATCTCGATAATGATCAGAAGCCGATCGGCTTCTCGCTCGAGCTGTGCGACCTCGTGGTCGCGAAGATCAAGTCGAAGCTCGGTCAGCCCGGTCTCAAGGTCGCATATCAGGCCGTCAACTTTTCCAACCGCATTCCGCTGGTCAAGAACGGCACGGTCGATATCGAGTGCGGCTCGACCGCCAATACCGTCGCGTGCCAGCAGGAGGTTTCCTATTCGGTGATCTTCTACGCGCCGCAATTCAAGTGGATCGCACTCAAGTCGTCGGATCTGAAAACCACCGACGATCTCAAGGGCAAAGCTGTGGTGGTGACGCAAGGCACCAACACCGCGCAGTTCGTCGCCAAGCTCAATGCCGAGAAGAGTCTCGGATTGAAGATTCTGCAAGGCAAGGACCACGCCGAATCCTTCCTGTTGGTCGACACCGGCCGCGCCAGCGCTTTCATGGAGGACGACATTTTGCTTGCGGGCCTCAAGGCCAATGCGTCGTCGCCGGATAACTTCGCTTTTCTCGGCGATGCGTTTCCGAGCGATCCTTATGGCGTGATGATGGCGAAGGGCGACGGCGAATTCAAAAAGCTGGTCGATGAGGCGCTGATCGAAGCCATGAAGTCCGGCCTCTACGACAAGCTCTACACCAAATGGTTCGAGAGCCCGATTCCGCCGAAAAACATCAATCTGAAATTCCCGCAATCGGACAAGCTCAAGGAATTGGTCAAAACCCCGAGCGACAAGGCCAACGGCCAATAAACGAGGGACAAGAACACGATCCAGGGCTTGACCGATGTCCTTGCTGTTCGAGACCACCCCCGATGGCGTCAGCCGGTATATCGACTGGATCTTGAGCGGGCTCGGCTGGACGTTGTCGCTGGCGCTTGGCGCCTGGACCATCGCACTCGTCGTCGGCACGCTGGTCGGTGTGGCGCGCACGTTGCCGGGAGGGATCTGGCCGCGCTTCGGGCGGGTCTATGTCGAGACCTTCCGCAACATTCCGCTCTTGGTGCAGATGTTTTTCTGGTACTTCGTGCTGCCGGAACTTCTGCCCCAGCGCATCGGCCTTGCCATCAAGCAGATGGACCCGCCCTGGGGCAGCTTCGTTCCGGCGCTGATCTGCCTTGGTCTTTTCACCGCCGCACGGATCGCCGAACAAGTCCGTGCCGGCGTGCAAGCGCTCCCCACCGGACAGCGCGCCGCAGCGTCTGCGCTCGGCTTTGGCCGAATTGGCGTGTGCCGCCTCGTCCTGCTGCCGCAGGCGTTTCGCATCATTTTGCCGACGCTCACCAACGAATTCATGACGATCTTCAAGAACACGTCGGTGGCCTTGACCATCGGGCTGGTCGAATTGACGGCGACCGCACGCGAGATCAACGAGAATACGTTCCGCACCTTTGAAGCCTTCGGCGTCGTCACGATCGTCTATCTCGTGATTGCTTTGCTTGCCTGGCAGCTCATGCACCGGATCGAGCGCGCCGTTCAGCTGCCGAGCCTTGTCAGCGGGAGTGGGCGGAAATGATGGTCGATCTTTCCGCCTTCACGTCTGTCATGCCGTTCCTGCTGACGGGTCTGTTGTTCACGCTCCAGATCACGCTGGTCGGCGTCGCCGGCGGCATTGTGTTCGGCAGCCTGCTCGCGGTGGCGCGGCTATCGCCGAACCGCTTGCTGTCGACACTGGCGACGACTTACGTCAATCTGATGCGCTCGATCCCGCTGATCCTCGTGATCTTCGGGGTCTTCTTCCTCGTGCCCTGGGCGATCGGATGGCTGACCAATGGCGGCCGTCCCGTCGCGGTCGGGGCGTCGCTGACCATTTACGTCACCTTCGTGCTGTTCGAGGCGGCGTACTATGCCGAAATCGTGCGGGCCGGCTTCCGTTCGATTTCATCAGGACAATATGCGGCCTGCGACGCGCTCGGGCTCTCGAAACCCCAGGCCTATATTTATGTTCTTTTTCCGCAGGCATTCCTGAGTGTGCTGCCGATCCTGCTGACGCAGACCATCGTGTTGTTCCAGGACACCTCGCTGGTCTACGTCATTTCGGCGACCGATCTACTCGGCGCGGCGACCAAGATCGCCCAGCGCGACGGCCGTCTGGTTGAAATGTATCTGATCGTCGGCGTGATCTATTTCCTGTTTTGTTACGCCGCCTCGCAATTCGTCAAACAGCTGCAAGGCCGCCTCGCTCACGGGGGCCGATGACGGCATTGGCACGCCCGCGCGGCGAGGTCACAGGGCCCGTTTCTTTTGTGGTGGATTAAATCAGGCGCCTTGCCCGCGCATTATCCTCTATCTACGATCTCCCCTAACTCTGCCATCAAGGCAGATGAACAGGCCTGCACCGAGCCAACCGTGTGGGCCCAACAAGAACCATGGGAGAAAAAATCATGACGACGCGCCGCAATTTTCTGAAAACCGGCACGGCGGCTGCGGCCACCGGCATCTTCTTTTGCGGCTGCGGCCTTTTGCGTAGCGCGCACGCACAAGTGCCGGCGCGCTCGATGCTCCCGGTCTCGGTCAACGGCAAGCGGGTCAAGACGATCGACGTGCACGCGCACTGCAATTTCCACGAAGCCGGCGCGCTGTTGGGCGAAGAAGGCCGCAGGCGTCAGGCCGGCCCGATCAACGGCGCGGAAGAAACCTTCATCGATATCAAGCAACGGCTCGCCGCGATGGATTCGCAGGCCGTGGATATGGAGGTCCTGTCAATCAATCCGTTCTGGTATGACAAGGAGCGCGATCTCGCCGCTCGAATCGTGAAAATACAGAACGAGAAGCTCGCCGAATTCTGTGCCGCGCATTCCGACCGCTTCGCGGCCTTTGCCTCGCTGACCTTGCAGGCGCCGGACCTCGCCGTGCAGGAGCTGGAGACCGCGATCAAGAAGCAGGGCCTCAAAGGCGCCGCGATCGGCGGCTCCATGAACAATATCGATTTTTCCGACCCCCGATTCCACCCGGTTTGGGCCAAGGCCGAAGAGCTAGGCGCGTCCCTGTTCATTCATCCGCGCGGCACGCCCGAACTCGGCAAACGGTTCGCCGGCAATGGCTGGCTCGACAACACGATCGGCAATCCCCTGGATACGACGATCGCGCTGTCGCATCTGATTTTCGAAGGCACGCTCGATCGTTTCCCCGGGTTGAAGGTGATCGCGGCGCATGGCGGCGGTTACCTTGGATCTTACGCTGATCGTTCCGATCATCCCTGCACGGTAGGACCCAAGGGGTGCAATCCCGAGATCAAGCTGAAGAAGAGGCCTTCGGAATATCTCAGCCAGCTCTATTTCGACTCGCTGGTGTTTACGCCCGAAGCGATCCGTCATCTGGCGGCGCAGGTCGGCGCGAGCCAGATCATGCTCGGCAGCGACTATCCCTATCCATGGCAGCTGAGCCCGGTGGACCACATTTTCGCTTCGACCTCGCTCAGCGATGACCAAAAAGCCGACATCCTCGGCCGGACCGCGGCGAAGCTGTTCAATCTTGAAGCTTAAAATCTAAAGTGTGGGCAGCGCGATGCCCACTTCGCGATAGAACCGCATCGCGCCGGGATGGAACGGCAGGATGCGGTTGTTCGCGGCATTGGCCGCGCGCGTTCCTGCCGCGGTCGGATAAATCTGCGACTTGGGATCGGTGGCCGACAGAACAGCCTTGGTGATCGCGTAGGCCACCTCGTCTGGAAGGTCCTTGTTGGCGACGACGAAATTCCAGGCGGAAAAGCTTTTGATCTCGGCGGTCTGCCCTTTGTAGGTACCGGGCGGGATGGTTGTGGCCGACAGCGCCGGCAGCTTTGCGAGTACGGCTGCGACTTCGGCGTCGGAAAGCCCGAACACGATCGCGTCGGTCTGACTTGCGACTTCGACGAGCGACGGAACCGGCACTACCGCGCCCTGCCACAGCGCGTCGATCTCGCCATCAAGCACTTGGCGCGAGAGCGCGGCGGGATCGCCGTTGACGATGACCGGTTTGATATGAGCAACCTCGGCGGCGGCGCGGAAAAATCCTTCGGCCGGGCCGCGTGCCGGGCCGACGCCGACTTTCTTGCCGTCGAGCTCGGCGAGCGAATGGAGCCCGCTCTTGCGCAAAGTGGCAACCTGGAACGATGTCTCGTACATCGGGAACAGCGCGCGCACGTTTTCATGTTTGCGACCGGCGGCAAAGCCAGTGCCGCTGACGGCTTCATAAGCGGACGCCATGAAGGCCGTGCCGATCGTCATGGGCGAAGCATCGACGGCCGACAGGTTTTCGTTCGAGCCGCCGCTTTTCTTGATCTCGATGTGGATACCTTTGGTGGCGAGATAGGCCGCGACGCCCTCACCATAGGGCAGGAACGCGCTGCCGTCGCCGGCCGTCATGAAGGTCACCGGCACCGTATTTTGCGCCACCACCGGCGCCGTACCGAGCGCGGCCAGACCCAACAGAAGGCCGGAAAGCAGAGTACGTCTCATGGGATTCATGTCGTTCTAAAGTGGAGCACGCCGTCGACGTCTTCAGCCGTGAGGCGGCCTTCGACCAGCATGTAGTTGACATGCGCGATCAGTTCACCGGCGGCAAATCCCATCTGGTGCTCATCGAGCACGTGTTTATGAAACACCACCGGCACAAGCTCTCTCGACGTTTTCGACGTCTCCCGGCACGCATCCGCAATCAGCCGGCAGCGATCCTCGTGATGATCGGCAAGCTGCTTGATCCGCGTCTTCAGGCCGTAGAACGGCACGCCATGGCCGGGCAGCACCAGCAGGTCGTAGGGCAGCGTGGTGGTGAGGCTCGCGAGCGAAGCGAGATATTCGCCGAGCGAATTCTGCTCCGGCTCGACCGCCCAGACGCTGACATTGGGTGAAATCTTGCTCAGCACCTGGTCGGCGGACAGGAACAGCTTGTCGGCGGCGCAATACAGCATCACCTGATCGAGCGCGTGCCCACCACCGGTGATGACCTTGAAGCGGCGGGTGCCGATCGAAATCTCGTCGCCTTGCGAGATCCGCCGATAGGACGCCGGCAAGATCGAGACCCGCGTCAGATAATCCTGGCCGCGCCCGAGCAATTTGTCGGTCAGGCTCTCGTCCATACCGTGGCGGCGAAAGAACCGCCGCTGCGCCTGCTTGCGTTCTTCGGTGCCGCGGTTCTGGTGATAGACCGTTTGCAGATATTCGACCTGCGACATGTAAAGCGGGCAATCGAAACGCTCGACCACCCAGCCGGCCAGCCCAACATGATCGGGATGGGAATGGGTGACGATCAGCCGGCTGATCTTGACCCCTGCGAGCGGGCCCTCGAACAAAGCGGTCCAGGCTGCGATCGTCTCTTCGTTGCCGAAGCCGGAATCCACCATCGCCCAGCCGTCGCCGTCGGCGAGCAGATAGATATTCACGTGGTTGAGGCGGAACGGCAGCTTCAGGCGAACCCACAACACGCCCGGCATGATCTCCACGACCTCATCGGGGCCGGGGTGGTTTTCCCAGGGGTAACGGAGTGCCTCGGCCGAGGACTTCGTCGCGTCTGTTTTTGTGTCCGTCATTCCCATCCGGCTCGTGGTGGTCTGCCGCCGCTACTATCGGCGTCACAGCTTTCGAACACAATCGGGAATCCGGTAAGGCACAAAAGCAAAAAGGCCGGCGCCAGGCCGGCCTTTTCTAACCGAGTGATCCGCGAAGATCAGTATTTCGCGACCACCGGGCCTCCCCAGTTGAAGCGATAGTTGATGCCCGCCTTGACGACGTGGTCGTCGGTGCGGAAGTTGCCGAACCGAACCAGCGCGGCCGGAGCGGTGAAGCTCGAATCGCCGAAGTTGTAGTACTGATACTCGATCTTGCCCGACCAGTTCTGGGTGAACATGTATTCGAGGCCGGCACCGACGGTGTAGCCGTTGCTGTGGTTGCCCGAGAGAGCGAACGGGACCGAAGCGCCAGCGCCGTTCACGAGCGAATCGTTGTTGTCGGAGAAGGCATAACCGCCCTTTACGTAGAGCAGGCCGGGACCCCAGGTGTAGCCGATGCGGCCGGTGACGGAGCCGAGGCCGCGCTGGTTGTTGGTGTAGGAGTTGCCGTTCGGGAAGAGCACGCTGCCGTTGTTGCCGGCAATCCAGCTATACTCGGCTTCCGCGCCGACCACCCAGTTCGGGGCGAACTGATAGTCCGCACCGCCCTGCAAACCGCCGAGGAAACGGCCGTTGCCGTTGTTGCCGGTGGTCAGGCCGCCGAAATTGCTGTTGTCCGAGAACACGCCACCAAGATGGCCGCCGATGTAGAAGCCGGTCCAGTTATAGAGCGGAGCGGCATAGGCCGGCGCCTTGGTATATTGGGGGCGAGCGGCGAGGTCGGCAGCGAGTGCTGGCACGGTCGCGCCGAGGGCGACGAGAGCCACAGTTGCAAGTAGGAATTTCTTCATTGGGAGTTCTCCAGAGTGTCGTTCATTTTTCAGATCGAGCGCTTTCTGCGCCGTCCATGGCGCGCACTTAGCCAGCTTTTGAGTAAAAAGCTGTCACAGTTCAGCCACACCCGGGGACAACCCAACATATTGGGGAACAACACGAATTTGTGCTTAACGACCGCCTAATGAAGCCTTAAAGGCGCCTTAATTTTCGGCGGCCGGGCGTCCCGTGGCGCAACAGCGGGAACCGACATCGGACACAGCCGCACGATTCTAAAGTCGAGATGCTCTGAGCCGTTATCGCAGGCGATTGGGGTCAATGCCGAAAAATGGTGCTGCCAGACAGGATTGAACTGTCGACCTCTCCATTACCAATGGAGTGCTCTACCACTGAGCTACGGCAGCATGCGCTCGGAACCGACACTAGATCAAAGAATCGGCCGAAAAGGGCTCCACAGAGCGGGGCGATCCTTGCCACAAGGCTAGGGAGCGCGCAAGCGCGGGGAGGCCCCATCCTGCGGACTAAAAGCCGGTAGTTCGGCGGGTCGGTAATGCCGGGCGCACAAACTACCTCGCTGGCGCCTTGATTGGGCAGGACAGCGCCAACACAATGGGCGGCACGGTGAGCTGACGATGATGGATGATGGGAACGATAGCGAGCGGCCGACTGGGAAGGCTCCCAAAGATCGGCGTAAGGAACGGCTGAAGCTGGCGCTACGCGAAAATCTCAAACGGAGAAAGTCGCAGGCGCGCGAGCGAAGCGATTTCACGCCGGCGTCGTCCGCTTCTGATGAGGTCTCTTTCGATGGCGGCGAAGAAAGCCCGGGTAAATAGCCGGTTGGCTCGCGTATGCAGGTTCTCGTATGCCGGTTGATGAAATTCCTCGACCGGGCGGTTTTGCTGGAAGGCGGTTGGTAATGTCGGAGGCCATCATCGGACAAGAAACGGGCGGCGCCGCGAGCCTCGCCAACGCCTTTCCTCGGTATGAACAGACGTTCCCGGGCCTGACCGCGCAGGAAATCGCGCGGATGCAGCGGTTCGGCGAGGAACGAAACTATCACCACGGCGAAGCGCTGTTCGAAACCGGCAAGCCGGGGCCTGGCATGTTTGTCGTGCTGTCCGGCCATGTGGCCATTACCCAACGTGATGGCCTTGGCCGGGTCACTCCGATCATCGATCAGGGGCCGGGCCAGTTTCTCGCCGAGATCGGTCAGTTGTCGGGGCGCGCCGCGCTGGTCGACGGCCATGCCGAGGGCGATGTCGCAACGCTGCTGATTTCGCCGGAACGCCTGCGCGCGCTGATGGTCGCGGAAGCCGATCTCGGTGAGCGCATCATGCGGGCGCTGATCCTGCGCCGCGTCAACCTGATTCGCGGCGGCGCCGGCGGGCCTGTGTTGATCGGCCCGGCGAATTCCGCCGGCGTCATTCGCCTTCAGGGGTTTCTCTCCCGCAACAGCTATCCGTATCACGTGCTGTGTTCGCATGCGGACCCGGACGCTGCCGAAGTGGTTGCGCGCTATTCGCCGTCGCCGGCCGACCTGCCGCTGGTGGTGGTGCCCGACGGGACCGTGTTGCGCAACCCGGGCGAATCCGAACTGGCGCGCGCCATCGGCATGGTGCGCGCCGTCTCAAAGGACATGGTCTATGACGTCGCCGTTGTGGGCTCCGGCCCCGCGGGACTGGCGACTGCGGTCTACGCGGCCTCGGAAGGCTTGACGGTTGCGGTTTGCGATACGCGGTCTTTCGGCGGCCAGGCTGGCGCCAGCGCCCGAATCGAGAACTATCTCGGCTTTCCGACCGGCATTTCCGGGCACGCGCTGATGGCGAGAGCCTTCAACCAGGCGCAGAAATTCGGCGCTGACATCATGATCCCCGTCGAAGTGAACTCGCTCGATTGCTCGCGTGCCGACGGCGCCTTCGGCTTGACGCTCGACAATGGCGATGTGGTGCGAGCCCGCTCCGTCGTGGTGGCGAGCGGCGCTCGTTACCGGCGGCCGGTGATCGAAAGCCTCGCCGACTTCGAGGGCCGGGGCGTCTGGTACTGGGCCTCGCCGGTCGAGGCGCGTCTGTGCACCCGTCAGGAGGTCGTGCTGGTCGGTGGCGGCAACTCCGCCGGCCAGGCCGCGGTCTTCCTGTCCGGCCATGCCAGCAAGGTTCACATGGTGATCCGCGGCGGCGGTCTTGCCGCCAGCATGTCGCGCTATCTGATCGAGCGCATCGAGGCGTCGGCGAATATCGAATTGATATTCAACGCCGAGATCACGCGACTTGAGGGGACCAAGGAGGGTTCGCTGGAAGGCGTACGCTGGCGCAGCCGCCTCGCGCCCGAAGAAAACCGGTTTGATACCCGCAATCTTTTCCTGTTCGTGGGCGCCGATCCTGCCACCGGCTGGCTCGAGGGCTGTGGCGTGAAGGTCGATCGCGCCGGTTTTATCATCACGGGCGCGCCAAACGGCGGAGCGTCTGCCGCATCAACGCTCGAGACGTCGGTGCCAGGCGTTTTCGCGGTCGGCGATGTGCGTTCGGGGTCGGTTAAGCGCGTCGGCGGCGGGATCGGTGAGGGCGCGCAGGTCGTTGCCGCGTTGCACGGCTACCTCAACGACGCCGCGAAGCCGGCGCTCTAAAGCCGGTCTTTTATTGCCCGAGCCGGCAGTGCTGTGACGGCATTGCAAAAATTCTATGACGCGGTCAATCCACTCCACTGGCTGTGGCAATTTCAACCGAACGGCCGTAGCATCGAGCGATCCAACAGGGGGGATTGCATCATGATGCTGGGTTTAAGCTTGCATGCCGTCACGGTCCTGCACGTCGTCATCAGTTTGGTCGCGATCGTCGCGGGCATCGTTGTTTTGTTCGGGCTGTTCAAGTCGCAATCGATGCCGGGCCTGACCGCCATCTTCCTCATCACCACCATCCTGACCAACGCCACCGGCTTCATGTTTCCCTTCGAGAAGCTGTTGCCCTCGCATATCATCGCGATCCTGTCGTTGGTGTTGCTTGCGATCGCCTGCTACGCGCTCTACGGCGCGAAGCTTGCCGGAGCCTGGCGTCCGATCTACCTGATCACCGCGATCGCCTCGCTCTATCTCAACGTCTTTGTATTGGTGATCCAGAGCTTCCTGAAAATTGGCCCCTTGCATGAATTGGCGCCGAGCGTACCACCGAGTGAACCGCCGTTCGCCGTCGTGCAGGGCATCGTGCTCGTCCTCTTCATCCTGGCGACCGTCAGGGCGGTTCGGCGCTACCACCCGGCCTGAGTGAGGCCGGTGAAGGTCATCCTGTTCGGCGCCACCGGAATGGTCGGGCAGGGCGTGTTGCGCGAATGCCTGCTCGATCCCGGAATTGAAAGCATGCTCGCGGTCGGGCGCAACCCGCTCCGCGAGCAGCGGCCGAAGCTGCGTGAAATCCTGCACAATGACTTCACCGATTATACTGACATCGAACCGCAATTGACCGGATACGATGCCTGCTTCTTCTGTCTCGGCGTGTCGTCCGTCGGGATGGATGAGGAACGTTACCGGCATTTGACCTATGACGTCACGCTGGCGGCGGCGAAGACCCTTTCGAGGCTGAACCCGCAGATGGTGTTTGTTTATGTCACGGGGCGGGGCACCGATTCTACCGAACATGGCCGGCTGATGTGGGCGCGGGTCAAGGGCAAGACCGAGAACGACCTGCTCAAGCTGCCGTTCAAGGCGGCCTACATGTTTCGTCCCGCCGGTATCCAGCCGCTGCACGGCATCCGCTCGAAGACGGCATGGGTTCAGGCAATTTATGTCGGTGCCGCGCCGCTGCTGTCGCTGCTCAACCGCGTGGCCCCGGCATGCATGACCACGACCGAGCAGGTCGGCCGCGCCATGATCAAGGTGGCGCGGGAGGGGTATCCCAAGGCCGTGCTGGAAAGCGAAGATATTAATCGCCTCTAACCGCCATACCTATTAAATAGCCGCAAATTCAAAGCTTGCCCTATATAGTGGGCATAGCAAGAAGCAGGTTTCGGTATGGATCGCATTCGCATCATCGGCGGCAATCAACTCAACGGCACCATTCCGATTTCCGGCGCCAAGAACGCCGCGCTGCCCTTGATGATCGCGGGCCTTCTGACCGACGAGACGCTGATCCTCGATAACGTGCCGCGGCTCGCCGACGTCGCGCAGTTGCAGCGGATCCTCGGCAATCACGGCGTCGATATCATGTCGGCCGGAAAGCGGCCCGGCGACCGCGAATATCAGGGCCAGACCCTGCACATTTCGGCGGCTGACATTATCGATACCACCGCGCCTTATGAGCTGGTGTCGCGGATGCGCGCGAGCTTCTGGGTGATTGCGCCGCTACTGGCGCGGATGCACGAGGCAAAAGTCTCGCTGCCGGGCGGCTGCGCCATCGGCACGCGCCCGGTCGATCTATTGATCATGGCGCTGGAAAAACTCGGCGCCAAGATCGTTATCGACGGCGGCTATGTGATTGCGAGCGCTCCGGGCGGCTTGAAGGGCGGCGAGATCGATTTTCCCAAGGTGACGGTCTCTGGCACGCATGTCGCGCAGATGGCGGCGACCCTGGCGAAGGGAACGACGATCATTACCAATGCCGCCTGCGAGCCGGAGATTTTCGACGTCGCCGATTGCCTCAACAAAATGGGTGCGCGCGTCACGGGCGCCGGCACGCCGCGGATCGTCATCGAAGGTGTGAATGCGCTGCACGGCGCACGGCACACCGTGCTGCCGGACCGGAT
The DNA here is from genome assembly GCF_049519115.1 of Bradyrhizobium sp. Taxonomy (GTDB): domain Bacteria; phylum Pseudomonadota; class Alphaproteobacteria; order Rhizobiales; family Xanthobacteraceae; genus Bradyrhizobium. The sequence continues at coordinate 67,383 of NZ_JBEKRB010000037.1, read as the reverse complement.
CGAAACCGGCACCTATGCCATGGCGGTGGCGATGACCGGCGGCGATGTTCAGTTGAGCGGCGCGCGGCCGGAACTGCTGCAAGCCGCGCTCGATGTCCTGACCGAGGCCGGCGCGGTCGTGACCGCGAATAACGAGGGTATTCGCGTCGTCCGCAACGGCGCAGGCCTCAATCCGGTGCGGGTGTCGACCGCGCCGTTTCCGGGCTTCCCGACCGATCTTCAGGCCCAACTGATGGCGCTGATGACCCGCGCCAAGGGCGCTTCCCATATCACTGAGACGATTTTCGAAAATCGCTTCATGCACGTCCAGGAACTGGCGCGGTTCGGCGCGCGGATCCAGCTCGACGGCGAAACCGCCACCATTCACGGCATCGGCGAATTGCGCGGCGCGCCCGTCATGGCGACCGACCTGCGCGCTTCGGTGTCGCTGGTGATCGCGGGGCTTGCCGCCGAGGGCGAGACCATGGTCAACCGCGTCTACCATCTCGACCGCGGCTTCGAGCGGCTGGAGGAGAAGCTCTCCGCCTGCGGCGCCCTCATCGAGCGCATCAGCGATTAAACGCGCAAGCGCTTAAAACTCGCGAAAGGAACAGGCACTTTCTGTGGGGTGGGGCGCTGCCATCCCGTGAAGCGTCCTTAAACGCTGTTGGCTGCTAACGGGTTGACGGCGATTTGCCCTCGCGCCATGGAGCAGAAGCCTTTACTTTACGACCTTAAGACCTCCGGAAAGCCGCCATGCCCGTTCTGCTCGACACCTCCAGCGCCGATTTCGCGACAACATTCGCCAGCTTCCTGGCGATGAAGCGCGAGGCCGCCGCCGATGTCGAGGCGGCCAGCCGCCGTATTGTCGAGGATGTCGCCGCCCGTGGCGATGCCGCGCTGATCGAAGCGACGCAAAAATTCGACCGGCTTGGCATCGACGCCTCGCGGCTCCGGATCAGCGCGGACGAAGTCGAGCAGGCGGTGAAGGCCTGCAACCGCGAAACGCTCGCGGCGCTTGAGTTCGCGCGCGACCGGATCGAGAGTTTCCACCGCCGGCAAATACCGAAGGACGAACGCTTCACCGACGCGCTCGGCGTTGAACTCGGCTGGCGCTGGAGCGCGATCGAATCGGTCGGCCTTTATGTTCCCGGCGGCACCGCCGCCTATCCGTCGTCGGTGTTGATGAATGCGGTGCCAGCGAAAGTCGCCGGCGTCGTCCGCGTGGTCATGGTGGTGCCGTCGCCGGACGGAAAGCTTAATCCGCTGGTACTGGCGGCAGCACATCTCGCCGGGGTTTCGGAAATCTATCGCGTCGGTGGAGCGCAGGCGGTGGCGGCGCTGGCCTACGGCACGGCGACTATCGCGCCGGTCGCCAAGGTCGTCGGGCCCGGCAATGCCTATGTCGCGGCCGCCAAGCGGCTGGTGTTCGGCAAGGTCGGCATCGACATGATCGCGGGCCCGTCCGAAGTGCTGGTCATCGCCGACCGCTCCGCGAATGCCGCCTGGATCGCCGCCGATCTGCTGGCGCAGGCCGAGCACGACGTCAACGCGCAATCGATCCTGATCACCGACGATGCGGCGCTCGCCGCCGACGTCGAGCGTGCGGTGGAAACGCAACTCGCGACCTTGCCGCGCGGCGCGATCGCGCGCGCCTCGTGGCAGGATTTCGGCGCGATCATTCGGGTGCGCACGATCAATGAATCGGTTGCCCTTGCAGACGCGCTCGCCGCCGAGCATCTGGAGATCATGACCGCGGATCCCGAAGCGCTGGCCGCCAAAATCCGCAATGCCGGCGCGATATTTCTGGGACCGCATACGCCCGAAGCCGTCGGCGATTATGTCGGCGGCTCCAACCACGTGCTGCCGACCGCGCGCTCGGCGCGTTTTTCCTCCGGCCTTGGCGTGCTCGATTTCATGAAGCGGACGTCGCTGCTCAAATGCGGACCCGATCAGTTGCGCGCACTCGGCCCGGCGGCGATGACGCTCGGCAAGGCGGAGGGCCTCGATGCTCATTCACGCTCCGTCGGAATCCGTCTCAACCTGTCATGACCACGCCGCCGCCAGGAGACGATTCGAAAAGCCGCATCATTGCGGTCACGCTCGATGAGGAATCGATCGGCCGCTCCGGTCCTGACATTGAGCACGAGCGCGCCATCGCGATCTACGACCTGATCGAGCAGAATCTGTTCGCGCCGGAAGGCGTCGACGGCGGCCCCTTCACGCTGCATCTTTCCATCACCGGCAATCGCCTCGCCTTCGATATCCGCCGCGAGGACGGCTCGCCCGTAGTGGCGCATCTGCTGTCGCTGACGCCGTTTCGGCGCATCGTGAAAGATTATTTCATGATCTGCGACAGCTACTATCAGGCGATCCGCACCGCGACGCCGGACCGGATCGAGGCGATCGACATGGGCCGGCGCGGCATCCACGACGAAGGATCGCGTACGCTGCAGGAAAGGCTGAAGGGCAAGGTGCGGATCGACTTCGAGACCGCGCGCCGCCTGTTTACGCTGATCTGCGTCCTGCACTGGAAGGGGTGAGCCGCATGATCCCGAAAAGCGTGCAGCGGTTTTCGGACGCGACAAACGCAAGGTGCGTTTGCGCGGAGATCATGCGCAAGATAACAAGCATGGACCCGAAAAGTGGGCGCCGGTTTTCGGATGAAGCCGTGCGCCAGTTGAAAAAAGCCTGATGGCAGCGCCGCTCTTGCGTGCTCCGCAAGCTGTGCTGTTTGCCTGTGGCTTCAACAGCGTGCGCTCGCCGATGGCTGAAAGCCTGTTGCAGCAGATGTTTCCGCACGCGCTCTATGTGCGATCAGCCGGTGTCAAGAAAGGCGAGCTTGATCCCTTTGCGGTCGCCGTGATGGCCGAACTCGGCCAGGACATCTCGCAGCACAGACCGATGACGTTTGAGGAACTCGACGACTGGGAGGGCCTCAATTTTGATCTCATCATTACGCTGGCGCCGGAGGCGCATCACCGGGCGCTGGACCTGACGCGAACGCTCGCGGCGGAGGTGGAATACTGGCCGACGCCGGATCCGACCGGTCTCGAGGGCAGCCGTGAGCAGAAACTGGAGGCCTATCGCGAGGTTTGCGACGGCTTGCTGTTGCGCATTCGCAAGCGATTTTCGAACGTCGGCGCGGCCAGCGGCTAAAGCGGGCGCTTCACACACAGTTCCTGAGTGACGGAGACCTTCATGGCCCGCCAGCCGTGTTGCGACTTCGTGACGCCCGGATGTCAGCGGTGCCTTGGGTGTTTTCCTCATGTGTAGCGGCCAGTTACCAGGCGCCCTCTTCGTCATGATGGCAACGAATGCACGGTTGTCTCGGCGTGAGCCTTCCGATAGGTTCCGCGCGCATTCCGGGGTTTCGAATCTCTCCCACCAACTTAAATCCGCATGCTTGGCCGTCCTAAACTGGTTCTCGCCTCAGGTTCACCGCGACGTCTCGGCCTGCTCAACCAGGCCGGCATCGAGCCCGATGCGTTGCGCCCTGCCGATGTCGATGAGACCCCCAAACGCGGCGAGTTGCCGCGCGCCTGCGCCAATCGTCTCGCCCGTGCCAAGGCCGATGCCGCGCTCAAATCGGTGCAACTCGATGATGAGTTGCGCGGCGCCTTCATTCTTGCTGCTGACACGGTGGTTGCGGTCGGCCGCCGCATCCTGCCCAAGGCCAACCTGGTCGACGAAGCCGCGCAATGTTTGCGGCTATTGTCGGGCCGTAATCACCGCGTCTACACCGCGATTTGTCTCGTCACCCCGCGCGAAGCGTTTCGCCAGCGCCTGATCGAGACCCGAGTGCGCTTCAAGCGGCTCTCGGATGAAGACATTCAGGCCTATATCGGCTCGGGTGAATGGCGCGGCAAGGCCGGTGGTTACGCGGTGCAGGGCATCGCGGGATCGTTCGTGGTGAAGATGGTCGGCTCCTACAGCAACATCGTGGGCCTGCCTTTGTACGAATCGATTTCGCTGCTCGGCGGCGAGGGGTTTCCGATCCGCTTTGGCTGGCTGAATGCGAGCTAAGTCGTCAGACAACAAGTCTCCCCGCACAGCGGCTGCGAAGCCGTGCCCGATTTGTGGCAAGCCTTCGGTCGAAGCTGCCAAGCCCTTTTGTTCGGATCGCTGCCGGGATGTCGACCTCAATCGCTGGCTGTCGGGTTCCTATGCGATCGCCGGCCGGCCGGACGAGGACAACGATTGATTTTAATTCATTTTTTCAACAGGTTGCGCGGCCATTCACCGCTACCCTTCGGGCGGTGACGGACCCGTCTCACGACTAATTTGAGGCACTGCCGCGCTCCCAGAAGCCGTTCCGGCTTCGCCCTCCGGGTGACGGCGGGCAGGAGGGCGAAGCGTGGTGGACAGAGCCGCGTTGCCTGACTATAAACCGCCGCTCCCGTTAGCCTTTCAGGCAGAGGGAACGCCCAGGTAGCTCAGTTGGTAGAGCATGCGACTGAAAATCGCAGTGTCGGTGGTTCGATCCCGCCCCTGGGCACCATGACCCCCTCCGCAGTCTTCCGCCACCGTCCGCCAACGTGTTAGAATCCCTCAATAAAGCGAGGAATTCTCTTCCACTGCCCTCCGCGGTGTTCCGCTGACAACCAGAACATTTGTTGGTACGGCTGTTGGGATTGGAGAGAACATCTGTTGGTAGATTGAGCTGAGGGGATCGAACCCATGCCCATTTCAGACGCTGTATGCCGTAGCAGCAAATCGCGAGAAAAGCCGTATAAGCTGAGCGATGGCGGGGGCCTCTATTTGCTGGTCGAAACCAACGGCTCGAAGCTTTGGCGTCAGGCCTTCCGTTTCGATGGGAAACAGAAGCTCATCGCGCTCGGCGGGTATCCGGCTGTTTCACTGGCGGAGGCGCGTGCTGGCCGCGACGCCAACAAGAGCTTGCTCGCGAAAGGTATTGATCCGTCTGTCCAACGCAAAATCGATCGCGGCGCCGCGCGTATTGCGCGTTCGAACACTTTTAGGATCGTTGCTGACGAACTGCTCGAAAAGTTCAAAGCCGAAGGCGATGACCCGAAGACCCTCGACAAGAAGAAATGGCTTCTCGGCTTCATAAATGCCGACCTGGGCGATCGACCGGTTGCCGAGATCAAGGCGCCGGAACTGCTCGACGTGCTTCGGAAGATCGAGCGGCGAGGTCGCTTTGACACCGCGCGACGGACGCGAAGTCTGGCAGGTCGTGTTTTCAAATATGCAATCGCGACCAATCGAGCTGAGCGCGATCCATCCGCCGACCTCGCTGGCGCGTTGATCTCGCCAAAGGTTCAGCATCGAGCATCTATCACAGACCCTAAGGCGGTCGGCGCGCTCATGCGCGCCATCGACGAACTCGACGGTCAGCTGACGACCAGAGCAGCGCTGCAGCTCATCGCGGTGACGTTTGTGCGGCCCGGTGAACTTCGTCATGCAGAATGGAAAGAATTCGATATTCCAAACGCTATCTGGAATATCCCTGCCGAAAAGATGAAGATGAGCCGACCACATAAGGTGCCGTTGTCGCGTCAGGCGATAGACGTTGTTGAAAGTCTCCGTCCTATTACCGGCAAGTCCCGCTATCTTTTTCCGCAAATTCGATCCTGGCACCGGCCCATATCTGATGGAACACTAAATGCGGCTCTCCGCCGTATGGGCTACAGCAAAGCTGAGATGACGGCTCATGGGTTTCGTTCGACTGCGTCAACGCTACTGAACGAGAGCCGTAAGTTCAGTGGCGATGCTATCGAACGTCAACTTGCGCATCAGGAAGACGACGATACTCGTGCAGCTTATAACTTTGCAGAATTTTGGGATGAGCGCGTCAAGTTGATGCAGTGGTGGGGAGATTATCTCGACGAATTACGCGAACTCGGACAAGTCGCCGCGCTGCGCGCTTGACTGATCTGCCCCGCTGGCGCGGCAACGGCTCGCCACAATTGCAATAAGGTTACGGTCTGCGGAGGCTCGCAAATTCCGCAAGGCACCTGGCCCGCGTCATGACCGTGAGTGAATTTCAAAACGTCATCGAGCGATCTTTAGCGAGATTCGTTGCCGCTCGAGCCGCAAGGTCTAACCTAAACTAATTCATGGAACTCAACACACACATCTCGCTGTGAGCCGCGCGTCAATGGATGATCCGCTCCGCCCCGGCGCTGCGGTGCGCCAGCCTTTAGAGCATCTGGAGGTTTCTCCGTGGTGGTAGCGCGGTCGATCGGAGCGGCAGGGTGACTTTGAGCCAGCGCTCTCTTACTAGCCGCCTTTGGGCCCACGTCCATATCGGCCTTTTGCAGGCGGATCACGCGCCGCAATACGCTCGCTGCGTTCGCCGACCTTCACCTGCAATGGCTCGTTCGCGATCTTCTTCCCCTGCCACCAAGCGGCGGCATTCCTCGCGACGCAACAAGATCGCTCAGTCCGCGATCCTACGCTCTGCTCGGGCCAAGGCTGCAGGCCGGTCGTTGCGGCGCTCAAAGAACGCCATCAAGGCCGCGATGGTCGCGGACTTGGAAAGCAGCAACAGGAGATCACCATGGCTCAGATTGGCACCTTCACTCGCGCCGAAGACGGATCGTACACCGGCACCATCAAGACGCTCTCGCTCAACATCAAGGCGCGTTTCCTGCCGGCCGAACTCTCCGAGAACGAGAAGGCTCCGAACCTGCGCGTGCTGGCCGGCAACGTCGAGATAGGTGCCGCTGCCTCACGGTGCTCAGGCCCGCCCTTACAGCATATCGAAAAATTATTTGGCGCCGCTGATGTCCGAAACTAGCCAAATAATCGTCGACGCGCGCTGTCGTACGCTGTGGCCCTCGGACGTCCGCATTGACGCTGCTCATCGCAAAGATAAGTCTGGCCCCTATCGAGTTTATGTGCGAGCGGGAGACTTCATGAGGTACAAGCCGCGAGAAAGCAGAGTGGAAGTGTCGCAGTTTACTTGATCCGATTCAGAAGTCAGGGGACCAAAGGCGATTCCATTCGCTCAGCGGTTTACCTGTACGATCAAAGAAGCATGTGAGCTAACAGGCCTTGGGCGCACGAAGCTCTACGAGCTGATAGTAGACGGACATCTTGCGACGACAACCGTCGGACGCCGGCGATTGGTTGTGGTGAGTTCACTTCTGTCACTCCTCGAGGCGAAAACCCCATTGTGATGGTGTGCGGCCGAAGTGCGAGCAATTCCGAATACGAAGAACCGTACCAAGTTGATCGGCGCGATAGCGTTCGTATTCCATTCGCGAACCTGTGCCCTAGGCAGGGCAACTGCGGGGATTGGCAATTAAAACCAGACCCTATACAGAAACGTCGGCTTTGCTGCTTTTGTTTTGGCATCTTGGCCAGCCGCCAAGGTGTTCAAAGGTAAAGTCTGTGAAGAAACAAATAGAACCAAGGGAGGACATCAATGTCCAAATATGCCGATCGTTGGCACCGCCTAGCTTTTGGATTGTCAGTTGCTGTCGTCTCCGCGTTCTTCGCATCAGAGATGACATGCAATGCGCTTGCGCAAGATCAAGGAAGCTGGTCTGCCGCGTCCATAATGCCGACGCCCACCGCAGACCCCGGAGTCGCTGCTCTCGACGGGAAGATTTACGTTGTCGGCGGTTCAACTTTCTTTCCGCATGCTCTCCCCACATCTGCCGACATGGGCTCAGGCACGTGGGGGTCGTCAGTCAATTACGAATACGACCCTGCGACAGACCACTGGCGCGAACTTGCGCCGTTGCCAATCGGATTAAGCCACATCGGATTAGTCGGATTTAATCACAAGCTTTATGCTTTTGGAGGGTTCACCAGTCTCGTCCATGCGAATGCTCAGGACGTGGCCCTCGCATACGATCCGACGGCCAATGCCTGGCAGTGGCTTGCGCCGCTCAGTTCACGGCGCGGGGGACTCGGCGTCGTTGAAGTCGGCGGAAAAATTCACGTCTTCGGCGGCCGGCCTCGCGACCCAACGCCTCTCGACATCCACGAAGTCTACGACCCAACGACCAATCAGTGGACTAAAAAAGCGCCAATGCCGCTGGCACGTGATCATATGGGTATCGCGGTCATCGATGGCAAAATCCACATCGTCGGTGGACGCACAGGAGGTCAAATCGACAACCTCCATGACCACGACGTCTATGATCCAGCGACGGACCAATGGACAAAAGCAGCGCCAATGCCGACCGCCCGAAGCGGCGGGGCGGCAGTTTATTACCATGGGCTGCTGCTCTTCGTCGGCGGTGAGTGCAAGAAGCGCGATCCAAACGCTCGATTCGGCGGTGGTGAGGATTTTGACGAGAACGAGGGCTACGATCCGAAAACGAATACGTGGATAAGCTTGGCGAAATTGCCCAGTGCTCGACAAGCTTTTGGTTCCGCCACCGTCGGTTCGGCAGCCTATTTTCCAGGTGGTACGCTGCGCTGTGGAGCCCTGGCGCTCACGGATCAGATGCTGATTTTTCAAATGAAGTAAGAAGCGAGCGTACCCCTGCCACGTCCAAGTGATGAGGATCTCAATAGCGGCGCGACAAGGATTGCCGAACTCCGGCCCCCAAATTAGGGTCAGAACTCATTAATTTTTCTATTTGAACAATACGATATTGATTCGTATTGGGGAAGAATTGATGAGCAGAAATCTGTTCTGGCTAAGCGACGAGCAATGGGCACGGATTGAACCGCATTTGCCGAAGGATGTGCGTGGTGTTGAGCGCGCCGACGACCGGCGCGTGATCAGCGGGATCGTGCACGTGCTCAGATGCGGCTGCCGCTGGTGCGATTGCCCGGAAGCTTATGGTCCACTGACGACGATCTATAACCGCTTCGTACGCTGGGCGCGGCGTGGCATCTGGGAAAACACCTGTTCCGGGAGCTTGCTGGGAACGGACGATCCACAGACACACAGATGATCGACTCCACACACGTCAAAGCGCACCGCTCGGCATCGGGCCGAAAAGGGGGGAGCAGAAGCAGGCTGTTGGCCGCTCGCGCGGAGGGCGCAACACGAAGATCCACGCACTCGCAGATGCTAAAGGACGCCTCATCGCTATTCTGTTGACCGGAGGTGAAGCGCACGACTGCCCGGTCGCAGAACGCCTGATCCGCAGGGTAAAGTCGGCGAAGCGTATGCTTGGCGACAAGGCTTACGACAGCGCCGAATTGCGCGAAGAACTGGATGAACGCGGAACCAGGCCGGTCATTCCAAACCGCAGCAACAGGAAGCAACCGTTCCGCTTCTCCAAGCGCCTCTACAAGCTTCGCTGGCGCATCGAAGCTGCCTTCAACAGACTGAAGGACTTCCGCCGTATCGCAACACGTTATGACAGACTGGCTCGAAACTACTTGGCCTCTGTCTGTCTGATCGCTGCTCTCGTATGGTGGATTTAATGAGTCGCGACCCTAGTAGTCTGAAGGGGCCGGGCGTAGGCCAATATTATGATGGGACACGAGGCGCGTTTGAGATCCATATGGGGTTGGTCGCGTCGAAAGGCTGCGAGAATTAGACATCCACTCCTCGCATCGCGTCAAATATCTAAAGGCGTTGCTCGACCTCGACTATGTCATCTGCCATGATGGCGTCGCCTTGATGAACGCTAGCGAGATCGGCGACTTGTACCGCGCCGAAATGTCCAAAGTCCGGAACTCGAAAGACTGAAAAGCAAACAACATAATAATCAGGGATGGGAAGCTGCGCATGATCAACGCCGCCGTCATCGGTCTGGGCTGGTGGGGACAAAACATCCTCAAAAACCTGCTCGACAGCGAGGTCATCAGGCCCGTGCTGGGCGTCGATCCGCTGGACTCCGCGCGCGCTTCCGCCGCGGCGCTCGGCGTCGAGACCGCATCGCGGTTTGAGGACGCGCTGGCCAATCCCAAGGTTCAGGCCGTCATTCTATCGACCCCGCAAGAACGTCATGCCGAACAGATCATCGCGGCCGCGCAAGCGGGGCGTCATGTGTTCTGCGAGAAACCATTGTGCACGACCGCAGCCGATGCGGAGGCTGCGTTGGCGGCCGTGAGCAAGGCCGGCGTCCAATTGGGTATCGGCCACGAACGCCGGTTCGAACCTGCCGTCATCGAGATGCGCAAACGCTTTGCGGCCGGCGAATTCGGCAACCCCTTGCTGCTGGAAGGCAATTTCAGCCAGGATTTGTTCCTGAAACTACCTCTCGACAATTGGCGGTTGTCGAAGACCATCAATCCGGCCGGGCCACTGTCGGCCACCGGCATTCACATGGTCGATCTGTCGATCGCGCTATTGGGACGGCCGACCAGCGTCTGGGCGCGGCTGGCGCAACTGGGCAGTCATTTCGAGAATGGCGATACGCTATCGATCACTATGGGATTCGAGAACGGCACCACCGCGTTGCTTGGGGCCGTACTGGCGACGCCGTTCATGGGGCGGCTGGCACTGCTCGGCTCGAAGGGCTGGATGGAAATCCGCGACCGTAGCCATCCGGAAAATTCGACCGGATGGGATGTCACCACCCTGCATCGCGACGAAATGCCCGTCACCGCTTTCTATGCGCCGCACCCGGCGGTGCGCGACAACCTTGAGACTTTTGGCCGAGCAGCATTGGGCCACGCAACCTATCCGGTCGAGCTGGATGAAATGCGGGCGAACGTCCGAAGCTTTGAAGCAATCCACCGATCGGTCAAAAGTGGAAAAATCGAGACCGTTGAAAGCTGATGAGCAAAGGAACAAGCACGATTTTACACGAGCGAGTTGTAACCAAAATCGCCGCGGCGCTCGGCAGCGCACTATTCCTGCTGCTTAGCGCGGCAGCCTGCGCCGAGGACGCCGGCGACTATCCCAATAAGCCAATCATCATGATCGTGCCATTTGCGCCCGGAGGCGCTTCCGATTTCGTCGCCCGCATCCTGCAGGCCGGTGTGAGCCGGATCCTCGGTCAGCAGATCGTGATCGACAATCGGACGGGCGCGGGGGGCGTCGTTGGCACCGAGCTCGCGGCGCGATCGGCGCCGGACGGTTACACCGCTTTTCTCGGCAATGTCGGCACCATCTCGATCAACCCGGCGGTCTATCACGACATGCACGTCAAGCCCGACCAGGAGCTGGCGCCGGTTTCGATCTGCGCCGACACGCCGAGCATCCTGATCACGCGGCCGGACTTGCCGGCCAGCACCGTCGCGGAACTGGTCAACTATGTGAAGGCGAACCAGGGCAAGATTACCTTCGCTTCTCCGGGCAGCAGCACGCTCAACCGGCTGGAGATGGAGGTTTTCAAAAAGGACGCCGGGCTCGACATGATCCACGTGCCTTACAAGGGCGGTGCCGCGCCCGCGGTAACGGACGTTCTCGGCGGCCATGTCGACCTCATGTTCACCACGATGTCCTCGGCGATGGAGCTCGTCAGGGACAAGAAGGTCAAGGCGCTCGCCGTCACCACGCGGGAGCGCGTGGCCAATCTGCCCGGCGTACCTACCATGTACGAGCTCGGCTGGAAGAACCTCGTGACCTCGTCCTGGCAGGGCGTGCTGGTGCCGACAGGCACGCCGCGGCCGATCGTCGAGAAGCTGCGCATGGCAATTGCCAAGGTGCTCGCCGATCCGGAGATTCAAGCACGCATGCTTAGCAGCGGCGCGATCGCCGTCAGCAGCAAGTCGCCTGAGGACTTTAAGGCCTATATGGACGGCGAAACCGCAAAGTGGACCAAGGTGACCGAAGAAAGCGGCGTGCGCGCGGATTGACGCAGCGCGCTGGTTTCTTCTCTGCACCACCACAACTGACTATGAGCTTTGCCTAAGGCGCATCTGCGCCGCAATTCGCTACAAAAAAAGGAGCCGAAAACGTGCAACAGGTCGAAGTGGCTGTCATTGGAACGGGGTGGTGCGGAGGCATACGGGCGGAAACGCTGTCGCGCTCGTCGCTCGTCGACAAGCTTCACATCTGTGAAATCAGGCCCGACCGCCTGGCCGAGGTCAAGGCGCTGACCAACGCGGCAACCGCGACGATCGACTACCGTGACATCATCAAGAACGAACGGATCAAGGTGGTCTACATCTCGACCACGCCGGAATCCAACCATTATCCGATCGCGCGCGAATGCCTTCGGGCCGACAAGCATGTGCTGCTGGAAAAGCCGATCGCGATCGAACTGTTCGAAGCTGATGAGCTGATCGAGATCGCTAAACGCGCCAATCTCAAATTTACCATCGGCTACTCGCAGCGCTTCAACCCGAAGCTCGCCTACGCCAAGAAAAAGATCACCGACGGCACGCTGGGCAAGCCGGTGTCGGTGATGGTGAGCCGGCATCTGTCACGCAGTCTCGGAAAGAAGATATCAAGCCGCGGCCGGCTGTCGCCTGCGACGATGGAATCGACCCACGACCTCGATTTCGTGTTCTGGCTACTTGAGCCTGCGAAACCCGTCCGCGTCTATTCGCAGGGCGCCTACGGTTACATGCAGGCGGTCAACGGCTCCTATGACGTCATGTGGAGCACCGTGACCATGGATAATGGCGTGCTGGTTTCGATCGGCGGCGGCTGGAACCTGCCGCCGAGCTATCCGAACTACTGCGCTACCACGGTCGAGATTACGGGAACGGAAGGTTCCCTATTCCTCGACGATACGCAGCGTGCCAACTGGCTCAATACGATGAAGGACGGTACGCAATACCCAATGTCGACGATGCCCGGCGAATGGGTCGATCACGTCTATGCCGGGCAGATGGGACCCGAGACGATTCACTTCCTCGAATGCGTGTTGCGCGATCAGCCGCCGATGGTGTCGCCGGAAAGTGCGCGTCGCGTGATGGAAACCTATCTCGGCGCGGACCTTTCGGCAGAATCCGGCGAGCCGATCAACCTGCCGCTCGACAACCGGGCTTTGTCGGCGGTCCAGGATCTCTACAAGAAGTTTCGTACGCCAGTGTAGAACTCGATCCGGAAAAGTCGGAAACGATTTTCCTAAAGCACCCTGCTATGCAAAGGGCGAGGCATGAAGCTACCACGAAAAAAATCGGCCTAGCCGTCATCGGTTGCGGGACGATCAGCCATCCGGGCTGAGTTCGCCCGGGACTATCCCGGCATCGGCTGGCTCGCCTGTGCGACACCAACGCCGAGGTCGGCCAGAAACTCGCCGAGGACGCCAAGGCTGATTTCTTCATCCCCGACTACAACGAGCTGTTGAAGCGCTCCGAGGTCACGGCCGCGATCATCGCGACGGACGAGCAAAAGGCTTCCCGACTCAACAAACGCTGGCCAACCTACGCCGGGCGGCCTTCTGGGCCGCCGCGGAGACGTCGCGGGGAGGCGCTGTGCCGGCGACGTGCTCCGCGCCAGCGACACCGAGGTCCATCCAGCCCGCATATTCGATGCTAGGGAGGGCACCCAAATGCTGTGTTTTAGGGGGCAGATTTAGGTCAAACGTCTTGTCAGATTGCTTTGGTACCAACAAAAATACCAGCAAGCGAAAGCTGCGGCGCATCCGGACTGATGTCTGTTTCCGGGAGCGAGAGCAGATACCCGCGCAAGCTCTATAGCCTGCGCGTCTTTTTTCGCCTCGACGAGTTCAGGTGGCGATGAGATCGCCATGTCTAAAATCTTATCTGCGTTTCAGCCTTATCGGCGTTAGCGGTCTCCATGGCGGCCGCCAACGCCGCCGACGTCTGGCGAGCGAAGCCGGCAAATTCTGGCGAGGTGCGAAAAGCTTCATCGCGGGGATAGCTGGTGTCGATTGCTATCTCAGAGGACACCTTGCCTGGACGACTCGTCATGACGACGATCCGGCTCGATAGATAGACCGACTCAAATACGGAATGAGTGACGAACACAATTGTCTTCTGCAGTCTGCGATAAAGTTCCAGGAGATCGTTATTGAGTTTGAAGCGTGTGATTTCGTCGAGTGCGGCAAATGGTTCATCCATTAGAACGAGCTTCGGCTTTGTGACCAGCGCTCGTGCGATTGAGACCCGCATCCTCATGCCGCCAGAAAGTTCGCGTGGATAGGCGCGTGTAAACTCGAGCAGTCCGACACCTTGAAGCGCCTCGTAGACGCGCGGCGCGGCAACCGATCGGCTGATCCGCTGCAGGCGAAGCGGCAAATAGACATTCTCGAAGACATTTGCCCACGGCATCAAAGTGGGCTCCTGGAAAACAAAGCTGACTACGTTGCGGCGGTCTCCCGGCAGGCCCACGGCATCCGACCAGTCAATTGAGCCTTCGCTCGGCTCACTGAGGCCTGAGAGTAATTGCAATGCAGTTGATTTGCCGCAGCCGGATGGGCCGAGCAGTGACACGAACTCGCCGTCCTGCAACGTAAGGTCGAAGCCGGCCAGGGCCGTGACGCCGTTTGCGAAGCTCCTGCCGGCATTCCGCATGGCGACGAGGGGCGCCGATAGTTCAGACATCTTGTTTCATTTGATCAGAACCCCGCCTAATCGCCGGCTATCGAACTTTCGTGCCAGCGCCGCAACACAAAATGTGAGACCCATGAAAGCACGGCAAAGATTGCAATTCCGGTCACCGAAATCATCACCAGCGCCGCGAACAACCTGGGAATACGAAGGCGATAAGAGGCCTCTAGGATGCGGTAGGCGAGTCCAGAGCCGGTCCCGCCCGTGCCGGCGACAAACTCGGCGACCACAGCACCAATCAGAGCGAGGCCGCCTGCAATGCGCAGCCCGGCCAAGTAATAAGGGAGTGCCGCCGGCAGCTTCAGCAGAAAAACGGTCTGCCAGCGGTTGGCACCATAGAGCTTGAACAGGCTGACCAGACCAAGATCTGTGCTTCTCAGGCCGACGGCTGCGTTCGCCACCACCGGGAAGAACGCGACAAGGGTGGCGCAGATCAGCAATGCGGCGTGCGTGTCTTTCACCCAGATGATGATCAACGGTGCAATCGCTACGATCGGCGTGACTTGCAAGATGATGGCATAGGGAAAAAGTGTACGTTCGATCCAGCGCGAACTGCTGAACAAAAGCGCCAGCAAAAGCCCGGCCACGGCCGATACGGCGAAAGCTTCGAGTGTGATATCAACGGTAACCCAAAGGCTCGGCGCCAGCGAGCCAAAATCATTAAAGAGAGTGGAAAGGATTAAGAGCGGACTTGGTAAAATGTAGGGAGGCACGTCCTCGACCCGCACCGCTATTTCCCAAGCCGATAGAACCACCAGGCCGAACAAATAAGGGGAGGCGATTTCGATCGCTTTGACCGTGTACGCCTTCAGCCGGCGCGCACCCCCGGCAAGCGGGATCAACGCGTTGCGTGATTGCGTCCTTCCGGTCATGTATGTTTCCAGACGGTTGGCAGGATCTCCAAGCCGGTGCTATTTGCGCATCTCCATGGCATGCTTTTTATTAACAAAGCGCAAGGTGTAGGCCTTGGTATAGTCAAGACTGGCCGGATAAATTCCAAGCTTTGACGCGGCTGCAAAGAACGAACTCCACCGAGCGTCGGTCATGGCACCAATACCAAGTGTCATCGTATCGCCGGAATCGACCAATCCTCGCTCCTTCATCGCAGCCAGGGAATTGTTGATGTCGGCATCTGTGATGTCGGCATTTTCTTTTTTGATCAGGGCGTTGCCGGGGGTCGGATCCCCATAGATATAACTATACCACCCCTCAATCGTAGCATCGACGAAGCGCTGAACCAGATCAGGTTTATCGGAGATAATTGCCGTCGTAGTTTCCAGCGTCTGCGCGTAAGAATTATAATCGGCAACGTCTGCGACCATAAAAACGTTGGGCTTAAAATGCGCCTGAGCCTCGATCAGATAAGGCTCCGCCGTCACGTAGCCCTGCTGTACCATCTCAGGATCGGCCAGAAAGGGCGCAAGGCTGAAAGTGTAGGGCCGGATTTGGGAATCCGAAAAACCGTATTTGGCGACTAGAAAACGCCACCAAGTGTCGATCGATTGCTGGCCGAGCTCGACCGGCTTGCCCTTGATCGCCGAAACGGTGTCAACCCCGGGATGCGATAGTAGGATCGACGGCTCCTTCTGAAATGAAGCCGCGATCACCTGGATTGGAAGGCCCTGTTCGACATAGTTGAAGCCGCTCGCCGAACTTGAGGCCACGCGAAACTGTACTTGTCCGTTGACCAGCATGAGCTGTGAGTTGACCTGTGGGCCGCCTGGCAGGATCGACACATCCAAACCGTGTCTGGCGTAGATGCCGGTCGCAGCAGCCTGGTAATAGCCTCCGTGCTGCGGATCGGGCAGCCAGCTCATCACCACTTTCACTGCGTCGTTGGCACTCGCGCTGACGACGCTACCGAGCCAAAGGCCTAGCGCAATCGTTCCGGCATTCGAGAGGGCGCGCGCTGAGAAATTCATATTTCGGGCCTTTCATGTGTACCGCTTCTGCTATCCCGGCACGCCAGCGGCGAAGTAACACTCACTTGGGGCAAAGAATGCTGCCGGGGAGGGGTGTCGTAAAGCATCATTTTGCGTCACTGGCGTTGCCTTCTGAGCAAGGTTAGGATTATCGGTCCCAACGGGGACGTCTACAATGGAGTTTCATTCCCGGCTGCGTGCCCCTGCGTGAGCGGGCACTCAAGCCCGACGTTCTCAGGCTAGTTCGGCACCGCGTCCCTCTCGACCATTTGTCGAGCATGATGCTTGAAATGCTCAACGCCCTGTGGACGCTTGGCGGCGGTTGCCGATCGCCTAGGCGCAACACGGTGCGCGAATTTTGATGCTTTCTGTCTTCCAGCTCGAAGTGTTAGATTCGTGATTATTTGAGAGGGGAACTATCAACATGAGCTTCGATCTGAGCACTCTCACCATCCCGGAGTCAGGACCATACTGGCTGAAGCGGGCACGCGTGCCGACCTGCTTCATGGCCACAACGGTTGCCGAGGCGGTTGCAGACGGTGATGGCACCGTTTTGCTCGATCTATTGATTGAAGAGGGGGCTATTGGCCGCATCGTCGCATCCGGCACGATTGCCGCATCTCAACCGCCGTCTGTCGACATGGCTGGTCGGCACGTCTGGCCCACGCTCGTCGATATGCACGCTCATCTAGACAAGTGCCACGTCATTCCTCGCAGCAATCCGGACGGCACATTCACGGGCGGCCGCGTCGGCACCGTGCGTGATCGCAAGTTCTGGAGCTATGACGACCTTTATCGTCGCATGTCGTTCGGATTGCGCTGCGCTTATGCTCATGGGGTATCCGCCATCCGTACACATCTAGATTCGCATGAAGGACTAGCGGAACGTGGTTGGGCGGTGTTTCGCGACTTGCGCGATGAGTGGGCCGGCCGGATCGAGCTTCAGGCGGTGGCGCTCGTGCCAATCGATGCTTTCCGCGGAGATTACGGCGTCTGGCTTGCCGATCTTGTTGAGCAGTCCGGTGGAGTGCTCGGTGGCGTCACCCGCGCCGCCGGCAAGGATCACGTGGGAACGCTCGCTGACACCGATGTTCTACTCGACACCGTGCTAAGGCTCGCCGCTGATCGCGGACTCGATGTCGATCTGCATGTTGATGAGTCTGATGACCTAGAAGCCTTTTCGCTACCGCGGGTTGCCGCTGCGGTGATGCGTAACCAATTTGCAAACCGCGTCGTCTGCGATCATTGCGTCAATCTCGCTTTGCAGCCTGAAGATGTCGCGGGGCGTACCATCGAGCTCTGTGCCGAAGCCGCCCTATCTGTCGTAACGCTGCCCACGCCCATGGTCTATCTTCAGGATCGCGCTTCCGGCCGTACGCCGCGATGGCGCGGCGTGACGTTGTTGCACGAACTGCGAAGCGCCGGCATTCCAGTTGCGGTCGCCGGCGACAATTGCCGCGACACTTGGTACGCCTACGGGGATCACGATATGGTCGATACGTTCCAGCAGGCGGTACGCATCTTTCATCTAGATCATCCGCTGATCGACGTGCCCGCGGTGGTCGGGCCGGTACCCAGCGAGATGATCCGCGCTCCTTCCCATGGTCGCGTCGCAGTAGGTGGCCCGGCAAGACTAATGCTATTCGCCGCTCGTACGATAAACGAATTACTGTCCCGGCCTCAGGCGGATCGTATCGTTCTTCATCGCGGTAGGCGCCTGCGTGACCGTTTGCCTGACTACGAAGAGCTTGACGATTTGATGTCGGCGCCGATCTCCGCAGTTGAAGTCGAGGAGGCTGCCGGATGATCCCTAGTGGCTGCTAACTCGGTTTGCTTCCGCGGATGTGAGCGTTGGTCTGCCGTTCGTATTGCATCGCCGTCTCTTGTACACACCGGTCCTTTGTTCTTCCAAACTCGCATAGAGCCTATGATTCAATCACCTTTGTTTATTCATGGCGTTGCGCAACGCCCTCGGGGGGGTGCCGTGCCACCTTTTGAATGCCCTAGAAAAGTGACTAGCGCTTGCGAACCCGCTCGCAAGGGCGATATCGACGAGCGGGATGCTCGATTCTTTCAATAGGATGGCCGCCCTGGTTAGCCGGATACGCATGTAGGTCGTTCCGATGGTCTGCCGCAGGTTGGACCGAAACAGTCTTTCGAGCTGTCTTACCGAAACCTGATTACGTCGCGCCAGCGCCGCTCGGCTGAGTGGCTCTTCCAGATTGGCCTCCATTGCGGCCAGCGTCGCCAGGATCTTCTCGTTGGTTGACTTGTACCGTTCGCGAAGCGATACCCGTTGGGTTGCGTGCGCCTCGCGAAGCTGGGTTTGGAGGAACCAGTCATTCACCATGGTTGCGAGTTGACGACCGTGGTTTTCCGCAATCAACGCCGTGGCCAGATCGAGGCCTGCAATGCCGCCAGCGCAGGTGAGTCGATCCCGATCGATGACGTACAGTCCCTGCTGGACGTCGAGCTGCGGAAAGGCCTCAATAAAAGCCGGCCGGTGTTCCCAATGGATTGTGCAACGATAGCCGTCGAGCAGGCCGGCGCGCGCGAGAATATAGGGACCACCGGAGACGCCGCCGATCCGCATCTTCCGCGAAGCCTGATAGCGCAACCGGGCGAAAGTACGCTTGTCACGAAACAGAGCCGGATTTCCAGCCGCGCACACGAGCAAGAGATCAAGTGCGAGTGTGTCGTCGATTTGCGCATCCGCCCGGAATCTCGCACCATTCGACGCGTTTACGAACGCTTCTCTGACCGAGATATGCTTCCATTCGTAGAGGGTGCGTCCCGACAGAACATTGGCGGCGCGAAAAGCTTCGACGAGGGACGCGTAAGACATCAGCGCGAATCCGTCGATCAACAGAAAGCCGATGCGGATCGCGCGATTTTGGTGCAGATTTCGTTTGTCGCTAATCGGCAAAATGATGTCGCTTTTCGTCATGCCTCATCTCGACTAACAGCCATTATGGGCTAAAACCAACTGCTTGGACCGGAGCGGATGCGATATTCTCTTTTTGCCTTGGCGCGAGGCGCTCTGACGAAGCACCGCCATTGGCAGCCGGCATGGCGTGATGCTGCGCCAAACGGGCCTTATGACGTGATCGTCATCGGCGGGGGAGGCCACGGGCTGGCGACCGCCTACTACCTCGTCAGGAACCACGGCATCAAAAAAGTAGCTGTGCTTGAACGTGGCTGGATTGGCGGTGGGAATGCCGGACGCAATACGACGATCATCAGGTCCAATTACGGACTGGATGGAAATATCCCGTTCTACGAATGGTCGATGAAGCTTTGGGAAGGACTGGAACAAGATCTCAACTACAATGCGATGGTAAGCCAGCGCGGCGTGCTGAATTTGTACCACAGCGACACGCAGCGGGACGGCTATGCGCGACGCGGCAATGCGATGCGGCTGCACGGTGTCGATGCCGAACTGCTCGACCATGAGGCCGTCAGGCAGATGGCGCCGTTCCTGAATTTCGAACATGCCCGATTTCCGATCCAGGGCGGTCTGTTGCAGCGTCGAGGTGGAACGGCGCGACATGATGCGGTCGTCTGGGGCTACGCACGGGCGGCTTCCGAACTCGGCGTCGACATCATTCAGAACTGCGAGGTGACGGGCTTCATTCGCAGTCCGCAAGGCCGAATGACCGGAGTTGAAACGACGCGCGGTCGCATCATGGGCGGCAAAATCGGCATGGCGGTGGCCGGACACAGCTCTCAAGTCGCCGAAATGGCAGGCCTGCGGCTTCCGATCGAAAGCCATGTTTTGCAGGCGTTCGTGACGGAAGCACTCAAGCCGTTGATACCCGGTGTCATCACCTTCGGGGCCGGCCATTTCTACGTCAGCCAGTCCGACAAAGGCGGCCTTGTGTTCGGCGGCGATATCGACGGCTACAACAGCTATGCCCAGCGTGGAAACTTGCCGGTGGTAGAAGATGTCTGCGAGGGCGGCATGGCTCTAATGCCCATGATCGGCCGCCTGCGCATGCTCAGATCCTGGGGGGGCATCATGGACATGTCCATGGACGGCTCACCGATCATCGATCGTTCTCCGATCGATGGCTTATATCTGAACGCCGGATGGTGTTACGGCGGATTCAAGGCGACGCCGGCGAGCGGCTGGTGTTTCGCTCATCTGCTTGCGCGAGATGAGCCACACCACACGGCTGTTTCGCTTCGGCTCGACAGGTTCGCGACCGGCCGCGTCATCGACGAGAAGGGCCAGGGCGCCCAACCCAACCTGCACTAGAGGTTTTATGAAAATACCATGTCCCTATTGCGGCGAGCGAGATAGCGCGGAGTTCGCCTATCGCGGCGATGCGTCTGTCGTGCGTCCGGCCGCGGATGCGGGCGAAGAGGCATTTGTCGAATATGTCTACATGCGCAGCAACCTGGCCGGCGAAATCTCGGAACAATGGTATCACGGACAAGGCTGCCGGAACTGGCTCGTCGTGAAGCGAAATACGCGGACGCACGTCATATCTGCGTCCACGCTGGCGAAGGAGAGTAGGCCATGAGCCGCTTGCCGTCGGGCGGACTCATCAATCGCGACAAACCGTTGAATTTTGTGTTCGACGGCAAAAAGCTCAGGGGTTACGAGGGCGACACGCTGGCCTCCGCGCTGCTCGCGAATGGAATCCGGGTAGTCGGCCGGTCGTTTAAATACCATCGCCCCCGCGGCATCCTCAGCGCCGGCAACGAGGAGCCGAATGCCCTCGTGACGCTAAGGAAAGGTGCGCGGGCAGAGCCGAACACGCGGGCAACGTCCGTGCAGTTGTTCGAGGGACTCGTCGCCGAAAGTCAGAATCGCTGGCCATCCCTCGGCTTTGATTTGATGGCGCTGAATAACCTGGTCTCGCCGTTGCTGACGGCGGGATTCTACTACAAGACGTTCATGTGGCCAGCGTCGTTCTGGGAAAAGGTCTACGAACCGCTGATCCGTCGCGCCGCCGGTCTCGGCAGGGCGAGCACGCAGTCTGACCTTGACACCTACGACAAGGCTCACGCCTTCTGCGATATCTTGGTCATAGGCTCCGGGCCTGCTGGCCTGGGTGCGGCGCTTGCGGCTTCGCAAGCGAACGCGCGCGTGATCCTGGTCGAGGACGACTGGCTACTGGGGGGGCGCCTGCAATGTGAGAAGCACGAAATCGATGGGGCGCCTGCAGGCGATTGGGTGCGAAGGATCGAGGGCATCCTGACGGCGATGCCCAACGTCTCGATATTTACGCGAACGACCGTTTTTGGTGCGTACGACGGTGGTACTTTCGGCGCGGTCGAGCGGGTTTCGGATCATCTCGCTGAACCGAAGTCGGGCGCGCCGCGCCAAAGACTTTGGAAGATTCGCGCGAAGCGCGTCATCCTCGCAACGGGAGCAATCGAGCGGCCGTTGCTTTTCGGAGGCAATGATCTGCCCGGGGTCATGATGGCATCGGCGGTTCGTGCCTACGCGACCCGTTTTGCCGCCTCGCCGGGCGAGGAGATCGTCATTTACACGACGACGGAAAGTGGATGGGCCGCGGCGAAGGATCTGACGGAGTGCGGGGCCAACGTCACAGCCGTCATCGACGCGCGTGCTTCTGCGTTGACAGAGGGTGCGCGTCGCTTTGCGGCTGCCGGCATCCGTGTCCTCGAAAACACCGTCGTGGTCGATGCTTTGGGAGGCCGCAGTCTGCGAAGCCTTACGGTTCGAGGCTCGGATGGTAAAACTCAGAACGTCGCCGCGGACGTGCTTGCGATATCAGGCGGGTGGAATCCGGCCATGGGCATTGGCTGCAATCTGGGAAGCCGGCCGGTCTGGTCCGACGAGATCCACGCCTTCGTGCTGGCGAGTCCGCCTGCCGGCATGACGCTGGCGGGCTCGGCTGCGGGAAATTTCTCGCTCGCGGAGGCATTGAAGGATGGCCAGTGCGCAGGTATGGCGGCGGCGGGAGATTTAGGTTTTTCCCCGTCGGCCGCGATTACTCCACGGTGCGGCGAAGATGCAACAGCAAGCATGCCGCTTTGGCATGTCGCAGGCGCCAAAAAAAAGGTCTTCGTCGATTTCCAGCACGATGTCACCGACACCGATATTGGATTGGCCGCGCAGGAAGGGTTCAGCTCGGTCGAGCACCTGAAAAGGTATACGACGCTCGGGATGGCTACCGATCAGGGCAGACTGGGCCAGGTCAATGGTCAGGCCCTGCTGGCGCGTCATCTCGGCAAAACTCTGGCGGAGACCGGAACGATTCTGTCCAGACCGCCATATCTTCCGGTCGCGATTGGCGCGCTGGCCGGACATCATCGCGAAGAAAATTTTCGCCCCGAGCGGCGCGCTGCCAGCCACGATTGGGCTGTCGAAAACGGCGCCGTTTTTGTCGATACCGGACTGTGGAAGCGCGCCCAATGGTTTCCGAAGCCTACCGAAAAAGATTGGCTGGATAGCGTCACGCGCGAAGCCGCCGCCGTGCGTACGTCAGTGGGTGTTTGCGATGTATCGACGCTGGGCAAGATCGATCTTCACGGCGCCGACGCCGGCATTTTTCTGGATCGCCTTTACATCAACATGTTCTCAACCCTTCCAGTCGGAAAGGCGCGCTATGGCGTCATGTTGCGGGAGGACGGCTTCGTTCTCGATGACGGCACGACGACCCGACTGGCGGACGACCACTACTACATGACCACCACGACCGCCAATGCAGTCAAAATCATGCAGCACGTTGACTATTGCAGGCAGGTGCTTTGGCCTGAACTCAATGTGCAAGCCGTTTCCGTCACCGAACAATGGGCACAGTTCGCTGTCGCGGGGCCGAATTCGCGGCGGTTGTTGCAAAAGGTTTTTTCGAACATCGATCTTTCGAACGAGGCGTTTCCATACATGTCGGCGACCTCGCTCGTCTGGATGGGCGTGCCGGCAAGAATATTCCGGCTTTCGTTCTCCGGCGAACTTGCCTACGAAATCGCCGTTCCGGCGCGGTACGGCGACGCGTTGATCCGCATCCTGATGCGGGAGGGATGCAAACTCGGCGTGGTTGCCTATGGCAGCGAAGCGCTTGGCGTGCTTCGGATCGAAAAGGGGCACCCGGCGGGCAGCGAGCTTAGCGGCCAGACCACGGCAACCGATCTCGGCTTCGGGCGGATGATGTCACAGAAGAAAGATTATGTCGGACGCGTCCTCGCCGGCCGTCCGGCGCTCACCGATCCTGCGCGGCCTTCGCTGGTAGGCTTGCGCCCGGTCGATCGTTCCAAGCGTCTTCGTGCGGGCGCGCACGTTCTCCTGTTATCGAGTGAAAACCGCGCCGACAACGATCTTGGCTACGTCACCTCGGTCGCGTTCTCGCCGGCGATGAACGGCTGGATCGGCCTTGGTCTGGTCAGCGGCGGTCCGCGACGGATTGGCGAACGTCTCAGGAGCCACGATCCCGTTCGCAACGGCGATGTCGAAATCGAGATTTTCAGTCCGATCTTTGTAGATCCCGAAGGAGCCCGCGTTCGTGGCTGAGACAATTATTCCGCGCGGAGCCTTTGAACAGCACCTCCGCACCCTAGCGCCCCATGGGGATACCAACGATATTCGAATCGAAGAGCGGCTGGATTTGGCCATAGCCACGGTGATGTCACGGGGCGATGACCGGGCGTTGGCAGCGAAGATTCATTGCGAATTCGGGCTACCACTTCCTTCAACGCCTCGGCGTGTTTCGAACGGTGTCAGGGCGCTGGTGGGAGTTGGGCCGGGTGTTTGGCTCGCGATATTCCGGGGCGCCGATCCCTTGATGGCTTCTGAACTGGCGTCGTCGCTGGTTGGACTGGCGTCCGTGGCGGATCAGACGAGCGCATATGCTGTGTTGCGGATCTCCGGCATTTTCGCCCGCCAAATTCTCTCTCGCGGAGCATTCATTGATTTCGATCCGTCGGTTTTCGGTCCTGGTTCTGCCGCTGTAACCACGGTCTCTCATATCGGCGTTACGATCTGGCAGATTGACGAAACCCCCACCTTCGAAATAGCGCTGTTTCGAAGTTTCGCCGACAGCTTCTGGCACTGGATGACGGCTACATCTACAGCGCTTGGCGTTGGTCTTGTCCGGGAAGATCGATCCCCTCCAGTTTGAGCCGATTGATCGCGCCCTTGTCGTGCTTTCGCGCAAAGTCCTGCTTGCTCGTGATCTTTCTTGATTTCGTGAAAGGAAACAATATTTCCTCTGATTGACAATGACGGGGTCGCCTGTCTACAAATCCTTGGGGCCAGAACAGGAGCTTCATGTGTGCGGGATCGTTGGGCTTTTTTTGAAGGAACAGGATCTCCGGCCACGGCTCGGCAGCATGCTCGGCCAGATGCTTCAGGTGATGACGGATCGCGGCCCCGACAGCGCAGGCTTTGCTGTCTATGGTGAGGGCGCTTCCGATCATTTCAAGCTCACCGTGCGCGGCTCGAACCTGGCCAGCCTCTCCAAGGATCTTTCTGAAGCGTTGGGCACCGCTGTCGGTCTCACATTGCGTGATACTCACGCGGTGCTTTCGTTTTCCGACGAAGTGACTGGCAAGGTCCGCGAATGGCTTTCTGTGTACCGGCCTGACCTTGCGGTTATCGGCGCGGGCCACCGGATCGAACTTTACAAGGAAGTCGGTTTGCCCGCCGATGTCATTAAGAGATTCAACCTGCCGGAAATGGCGGGAACACATGGCGTCGGACATACGCGTATGGCGACCGAATCTGCCGTGACGACCGCGGGCGCTCATCCGTTTTCGACCGGTGCCGATCAGTGCCTTGTCCATAACGGGTCGCTTTCAAACCACCGCAGCGTCAGGCGAAACCTTGAACGCGAAGGACTGACATTCGCGACCGACAACGACACCGAAGTCGCCGCGGGGTTCGTGACATGGCGGATGAGGGAAGGCGACAGCCTCAAAAGAGCGCTTGAGGCGAGCCTCGGCACGCTTGACGGTTTCTACACCTTCGTCGTCGGTACCGAGAATGGTTTCGCCGTGTTGCGCGATCCGATCTCCTGCAAGCCGGCGGTGATGGCCGAGACCGACCGTTACGTGGCGTTCGGTACCGAATACCGGGCGCTCGCCGTCCTGCCGGGAATCGAAAAGGCGCGCATTTTCGAGCCGGAACCTGCCAAGGTCTATGCTTGGGAGCATCGTTGATGCCGGTTGTCGATCTCGCCGTTGCGCGGGTCCGTGAACTCAACAAGGCGCTTCATCAACTGCCGCGCAACACCAACGAAACCCATTGGATGGTGCAAAATCCGGCGGGTCAGCATTCGATTGCCGTCGGCATTGATGCACCAATAGAGGTCATGATCGAAGGACATGTCGGTTATTATTGCGCCGGCATGAACAAGGACGCCCAAATCACGATCAACGGAAACGCAGGGGTGGGCCTTGCCGAAAACATGATGTCGGGCGTGGTCCGGCTTGCTGGCGACGCCAGCCAGGCAGCAGGCGCCACCGGCCGCGGCGGACTCCTCATCATCGAAGGCAATGCATCGGCCCGTTGCGGCATCTCGATGAAGGGTATTGATATCGTCGTGAAAGGTTCGATTGGCCCAATGAGTGCTTTCATGGCCCAGACCGGCAATCTGGTCGTTCTGGGCGACGCCGGCGAAGCGCTGGGTGACTCGATCTATGAAGCGAGGCTATTTGTGCGGGGTGAGGTCAAGAGCCTTGGTGCAGATTGTGAGGAGAAGCCGCTTCGCAGCGAAGAGCGAGCCATCCTCTCGGATCTGCTGGACCGTGCAGGCGTGGATGTTTCCGTCGACTCGTTTCGGTTATTCGGGTCGGCGCGACGGCTCTACCATTTTCATGTCGACAACGCGTATTGATCGGAGAAGGAATGAGCGAAAATTCTCCGCCAACGCCTCCGCGATTTTCCGCAACATTCGACCGTTACGCGATTGCACAAATACAACGTGCGGCGGCGACGGGCATTTACGATATCCGCGGTGGCGGTGCCAAGCGCCATCTGCCGCATTTCGACGATCTGTTGTTCCTCGGCGCGTCGATGTCACGTTATCCCCTTGAGGGATACCGCGAGAAGTGCGGGACGGATGTCGTCCTGGGAAGCCGATTTGCCAGCAAGCCAATCACGATCAAGACTCCGGTGACGATAGCCGGAATGAGTTTCGGAGCACTGTCCGCGCCGGCCAAGGAAGCGCTGGGCCGCGGAGCGAGCGCAGTCGGTACGTCGACGACGACGGGTGATGGCGGCATGACAGTGGAAGAGCGCAGCCACTCAAAGATACTTGTCTATCAATATCTCCCGTCACGATACGGCATGAATCCGGATGATCTGCGCAAGGCGGACGCCATCGAAGTGGTGGTGGGACAGGGCGCGAAGCCCGGTGGCGGAGGGATGTTGCTAGGTCAGAAGATCAGTGCGCGAGTTGCCGAAATGCGCGATTTGCCGGAGGGTATCGACCAGCGCTCCGCCTGCCGGCACCCCGATTGGACCGGGCCCGACGATCTCGAAATCAAAATCGGCGAGTTGCGCGAAATAACGGACTGGGAGAAGCCGATCTACGTGAAGATCGGCGCTTCGCGGCCGTACTACGACACGGCGCTTGCAGCGAAAGCCGGCGCCGACGTCGTCGTGGTTGATGGCATGCAGGGAGGCACGGCCGCCACACAGGAGGTCTTCATCGAGAACGTCGGTATCCCGACGCTTGCTTGCATTTGGCAGTCCGTACAGGCGCTTCGGGATCTCGGTCTGCATCGTAAGGTTCAGTTGATTGTTTCGGGAGGTATCCGAACGGGCGCCGATGTCGCGAAGGCGCTGGCACTTGGTGCTGACGCGGTGTCCATAGGCACTGCGGCCCTTGTCGCGCTCGGCGACAACGATCCTGCGTTCGAGGACGAATATCGGAAGCTCGGTACGACCGCGGGCGCCTATGACGATTGGCAGGACGGACGTGATCCGGCGGGCATCACTACGCAGGATCCGGAACTGGCTTCCCGGCTTGATCCGGTCAGGGCTGGTCACCGTCTCGCCAACTACCTGTCGGTGCTGACATTGGAAGCCCAAACGATCGCGCGCGCCTGCGGCAAGAGCCACGTCCACAATCTGGAGCCGGAGGATCTGGTCGCGTTGACGATCGAGGCGGCCGCAATGGCCCGCGTGCCGCTGGCCGGCACGGACTGGATTCCGGGAAGCACAGGGGCGTCGTTTTAAATCGAGAGACGACTCCATAACTTGCATCATTTGGGCAGGACGCACATGGCAAACGATCTGGTTGAAACAGCTAAAGAACGCGCCATCAAATATTTCCTGATCTCCTACACCGATCTGTTCGGCAATCAGCGTGCGAAGCTGGTGCCCGCATCCGCGATCGGCGAAATGTCGAAGAACGGCGCTGGTTTCGCTGGCTTTGCAACATGGCTGGACATGACGCCGGCGGATCCCGATCTGTTTGCGGTGCCTGATCCGGAAAGCCTCGTTCAGTTACCCTGGAAGCGTGAAGTGGGCTGGTTGGCGGCAGACCTCTTCATGAACGGCAGACCTGTCGAACATGCGCCCCGCAATGTGCTGCAGGCTCAGCTGAAGAGGGCCCAGGCGGACGGCATGGAAATGAAGAACGGCGTGGAGTGCGAATTCTTCCTGATAGCACCGGACGGTACTTCGATCGCCGATCACGCCGACACCCAGGTCAAGCCGTGCTATGACCAGCAGGCGCTGATGCGCCGCTACGATGTCATCACGGAAATCTGTGATGCGATGGCTGAATTGGGTTGGCGTCCTTACCAGAACGATCACGAAGATGCCAATGGCCAGTTCGAAATGAACTGGCACTACGACAATGCGCTGGTCACCGCAGATCGCCACTCCTTTTTCAAGTATATGACGAAGGCTATTGCCGAGAAGCATGGCCTGCGCGCGACGTTCATGCCCAAGCCTTTCGCCAACCTGACCGGTAACGGTTGCCACATGCATGTCTCGATGTGGAAAGGTGACAGGAACGTATTTGCCGATGGTGCAAGCGAGCAGGGCCTTTCTCCGACCGGCTTGGCCTTTATCGGAGGGCTGATGCATTCGGCCGATGCGCTCGCCGCGATACTCAATCCGACCGTCAACAGCTACAAGCGGATCAACGCACCGCGTACCTTGTCGGGTGCAACGTGGTCGCCAAACTCTGTCACCTGGACCGGCAACAACCGCACGCACATGATCCGCGTGCCCGAAGGAGATCGTTTCGAGCTGCGTTTGGCGGACGGCGCCGCAAATCCTTATCTGATGCCTGCCGCGGTGCTTGCTGCCGGACTGGATGGCGTTGCGAACAAGCGCGATCCGGGCAAGCGGCTCGACATCAACATGTATACCGACGGCCATACCGTTGACGTCAAGAAGAGGCTTCCGTTGAATTTGCTGGATGCGCTCCGCGCGCTGGAGGCATCCGACGTGTTGAAGGGCGCGCTGGGCGAACTGGTGCCTTCCTATCTAAAGCTGAAACACGAGGAATGGAACAGTTTCGCGAGCCACCTCACCGATTGGGAACGCCAGACGACATTGGACTGCTGATCGCCGGATGTCCCGCCGCAGACGCCGGGCCCCCTGAAATTCTGACAACAAGGATCGTTTGCACTGGTCGTTCCGCCTCGGCCAAAAGCACTGTAAGGATGTGAGCTGGCATTGGCACCCACGAAGGGGCAGGGATGGTTGGCCGAATGGCAAAGAAAAGCAGCCGGGAGTCGAAACCGGCAAAGCAGAGGCGTACCGCGAAGGGAGGGACAGAGGACTTGCTCACCGGCTCGCTGGCGCCGGCGGATTTGCGAGCACGAAGTGTCGAGGAAGAAATCGGCACCGAAGTGCGCCGCCTGCGCAAGGGGCTCGATTTGACCGTCGCAGAGCTCGGAGCTGCGGCAGGCATTTCGGCAGGCATGCTGTCAAAAATCGAGAACGGGTCGATTTCACCTTCGCTATCGACGATCGGTGCGCTTGCGAAAGCGCTCAATGTTTCGATCAGCAGCCTGTTCGCCGAATCGGACGAACGGCGTGATTGCTCATTCGTTAAAGCCGGGCAAGGCGTACGCATCGAGCGGCGGGGCACCAAAGCCGGGCATCTCTACGATCTGCTCGGCCACTCCCTTGCCGGCGACATCGGCGTCGAGCCCTTTCTCATCACGCTCAAGCAGGATGCGCTTCCCTACACCAACTTCCGGCATGTCGGCGTGGAGTTCATCTACATGTTGTCGGGCAAGGTGCGATATCGTCATGCCGACCGGACCTATCTGCTTGAGGCGGGCGATGCCTTGTTTTTCGACGCGGCTGCACGCCACGGCCCGGAAGAGCTGATCAAGGCGCCGATGGAATATCTATCGATTATTATCTACCCGCGGCGCTAGCACTTCCGTCCTGAAGACACGGCGTGAAGTTGCGAGGGGAGCGAGGAGGCAAGATTATTTCCTCCTAGGATATTGAATTGACAAACAAGAAAAACTTTCTGATCATCGTCAGGCTTCGATGAGCGGGAGTAGCTCGCCTTGAATCGCCCCGTGCTGAAGCGATCAACCGGGTAAGGGGCCCATGGATCTCATTCTCAAAAATGCGCGCCTCGTCGGCGCCGAGGATAGCGTCACCGACATCGGCATCGACAAAGGCAAGGTTGTTGCGTTGTCGCCCGAACTTTCGGCCGACGGCGAGACCATCGATCTCGGAGGGCGGCTGGTTTCTTCAGGATTCGTCGAAACCCATATCCATCTAGACAAGTCCTGCATCCTCGATCGCTGCAAGTCGGATCGCGGCGATCTGGAGGAGGCGATCGCGGAGGCCGCCAAGGCCAAGCTGGCGTTCACGCCGGAAGATGTGCACGCGCGTGCAAAGCGAACGCTGGAAAAGGCGATCCTTCAAGGCACCACGCATATGCGCACGCATCTCGAAGTAGATCCCGGCGTCGGGCTGCGCAGCCTCGAAGGTGTGATGCCCTTGATCAAGGAATATGCGTGGGCGATCGACCTTGATATCTGCGTCTTTCCGCAGGAGGGCCTGCTCAACAATCCCGGCACGGACGAATTGATGATGGAGGCGCTCAAGCGCGGCTGCCGCGTGGTAGGCGGCGCGCCGTATACCGATAGCAATCCGCCCGGGCAGATTGATCGCGTGTTCGAGATGGCCCGCGAGTTCGACATCGACATCGACATGCATCTGGATTTCGGTCCTACCGCTGACAATATGGACCTTGAACATGTCTGCCGTCGTACCGACGAGCACAAATATGGCGGCCGCGTCGCGATCGGCCACGTAACCCGGGCTACCAGCCTTTCGATGCCGGCCTTCGAGGCAACGGCCAAACGGCTGGCGGATTCCGGGGTGACGCTGACGGTGCTGCCATCGACGGATCTGTTTTTGATGGGCCGCAATCACACCCATGATCACAACGTGCCCCGAGGCGTCGTGCCGGCGCACAAGCTGCTGCATCATGGGGTCAATTGTACGCTATCGAGCAACAATATCCTTAATCCGTTTACGCCGTTCGGCGACTGCTCGCCGCTCCGCATGGCCAATCTGTACGCCAACATCTGCCAGGTCGGTAAGCAGTCTGACATGAAGGCCTGCTTCGACATGGTCACGCGGCGTCCGGCGCACCTGATGCGTCTGAAGGATTACGGCGCGGCCGTCGGAAAATCCGCCGATCTGATCGTGCTGGATGCGGCCGAGCCGGCGATGGCGGTGGCGGAGTTGACGCCGGTGCTCTATGCCTTCAAGCGCGGTCGCCAGACGGTCTCGCGTCAGCCTGCCACATTGCACAGACCCCAATGATTCCAAACGACCCGCTTAACGCTTTCACGCGCCATACCCACGTCGCGCTTGACGGCAGCGGTACGGGCCCGCTCGCCGGTCTTACGATGGCCGTGAAGGATGTCTACGACATCGCGGGATATCGCGCCGGCAATGGTAACCCGGTCTGGCTAGAGACGCATGAGGCTGCCGATCGCACCGCATCGAGCGTACAACGCCTTCTCGATGCCGGCGCGCGCATGGTCGGCAAGACGCACACCGATGAACTCGCCTACAGTCTCAACGGCGAAAACATACATTACGGCACGCCGACAAATCCGAAGGCGCCGGGCCGCATTCCCGGCGGTTCGTCCAGCGGCTCGGCGGCGGCGACCTCCGGCGGCCTGGTGGATTTTGCGCTCGGAACGGACTGCGGCGGTTCGGTACGTCTGCCTGCCAGTTATGGCGGCATCTTCGGCATTCGGACCAGCCATGGCTTGATTCCGGCGGATGGGATCGTGCCGCTGGCGGCGAGTTTCGACACGGTAGGCTGGTTTGCGCGCACTGCAGAAATGATGCGGCAGGTCGGCGATGTCCTGTTGCCGCTGTCGGCGCCGTGGGCGCCAAAAACGCTGCTGATCGCCGCGGACGCTTTTGCGTCCGTCGATCCGGCGATCGTTCGCGCCTTGCAACAGCGAATCGACAAGACAAAATCTGTGTTTAAGAACGTGCGCGAGGTCAAAATCTACATCAGCGATCCCGCAGAATGGTCCGCACTGTTTCGCATTCTCCAGGGTGACGAAATCCGGGAATTTCATTCGGATTGGATCGATCGCCATCAGCCAGCGTTTGGGCCCGGCATTCGTGAGCGGTTTCAGTGGACGCGGACCATTGATCCGAACGAGGTCGCAAAAGCGAAGCCGAAGCGCGAGACGGTCGCGCAACATATGGCGCAGTTGCTCGGTGACGATTGCCTGCTTTGCTTGCCGACCGCGCCCGGCATAGCGCCGAAGCTGAATACGGCTCCGGAGGAGCTCGAGGCTTTTCGCGCGCGAGCCTTTGCGCTGTTGGCGGTCGCAGGACTCGCAAGGCTGCCACAAATCAGCTTGCCGGTTGGAACTCTCGACGGTTGCCCGATCGGATTATCGTTGATCGGTCCACGCGGCAGCGATCGCGGTCTGCTCGAATGGACCGCGGCCCATTTTCAATAACGCGGTGATCCCATCCTGTGGCGGACCATTTCACCATCATCCGGAACGGCCGCCTCGTCGATCTGCGCCGGCGTGAGGCGGCTCCGGCCGATATTTTAATCGAGGGCGACAGGATTTTGTCGATTGGTCAGGCGGGGATGGATGCTCCGGCGGCTGCGCACGTCATTGACGCCTCGGATCGTGCGATGATGCCGGGTCTCGTCAATGGGCACGTGCACGGCCACGGAACTCTCGCGAAGGGAATGGTCGGCGATCGCTGGCCACTCGAACTGTTCCTCAACGCGATGCCGGGAATGACCGGTCATCGAACCCTTGAAGACAAATATCTCAACGGTCTGGTCGCGGCGGTCGAAATGATCCGCAAAGGCTGCACGACCTGTTACGACCTGTTTTTCGAATTTCCGATGCCAAGCCGTGATGGTTTGGCCGCCTTGGGAAAAGCCTATCAGGATGCCGGCATGCGCGCCGTAATCGCGCCCATGCTTGCCGACAAGACGCTGTATCAGGCTTATCCGGATCTGATTGACAACGTTCCCGAGCCGTTGCGGGCGCAGGTGATTGCATTCCAGCTTGCGCCATACCAGGCGAGCGCCGATGCACTCGAAACGATATATGAGGACTGGTCGTTCGACCGGGAAATGATCCGTCCTGCGATCGCGCCGACCATCCCTCTGCATTGCAGTGACGAATTTCTGGTTCGCTGCCGCGACTTGGCGCGTGACTACGATCTGCCTTTGCAAACCCATCTAGCCGAGACAAAGACGCAAGCGATCCTCGGTTTGCGCAAATATGGCCGCACGCTAACGGCGCATCTGGATGCGCTCGGAATGCTTGGTCCCCATTTTTCCGCGGCGCATGCCATCTGGCTCGACCGCGACGACCTCGCCCGCCTGTCGGACAACGGTGCCTCGATGGTGCATGCGCCGGTGAGCAATATGCGTTTCGGCTCTGGCCTGGCACATCTGCGCCCGGCACTGGATCGTGGCATCAATGTTGGCATCGCGACCGACGCTGCCAACAGTTCCGACCAGCTCAACATGTTCGAATCTACGCGTCTCGCTGCGTTGATCTCGCGGGTCCAGACCCATGATTTCCAGCAGTGGCTGGGCGCAGACGAAGTCTTGCACATGGCGACCGTCGGCAGCTCCCGTGCCATGGGCCTCGGCGGCAAGGTCGGGGAGATCGCACCCGGTTTCAAGGCCGACATCGTGTTTCTCGATCTTGGTCACATCAATTACGTGCCTTGCCATGACTTGGTGACGCAGATCGTATTTACCGAAAATGGCGGGGCGGTTGACAGCGTCATGATCGGTGGCCGCATGGTGCTTGATCGCGGCCGGCTGACAACCATCGATGAAAAAAAGCTCAGGCGCGATGCCTCTGCTGCGGCCGAGCGGCTATTCGCCGTCAACGTGCCGGCGCGGTCATTCGCAAGAGATTTGCAATCGATTGTCGGTCATTTTTGCCGCAATCTGGCTTGTGAACATTATCACGTTCAACGGCTGGGAATGCCGCACGAATCCTGAGCAGGCCGCGGTTGAACCGTTGCCGACCTTTTGTCCTTGACAGCCAAATGACCCCAAGCCAGTATTCCTGCGAGGAAATCTTTTTTATTCGCAGTTGAGTGCCGGAAAGCTGCGTACAACCAGGGGAATGGTACTCATGAGTGTTACTGCACCGCGCGGCTCTTCAATTTCGTGGCGTCACGGACGTCGTTACCAACACGGCTTAGCAGCGATGCTTGGCTTGGGTCTGGTGGCGATATCCCCCGGGCTTGCGAGGTCCGCGGATGCCTATCTGCCGATCGTCATGCCGATCACTGGCTTTCTTTCGGTAGAAGGGGGCAGTCAGCGAAATGGTGCCGTGATGGCACTGGAGCACGCTCCTGGCGGCAAGACCATCGACTATCCGATCTTCGATACCGGCACCTCCGCTACTGGCGCGGCCACCGCTCTCGACAAGGCGCTGAGCAATGGCAAGCCGATCGCTGCTGCCGTGTCGGTGTTCGGCACGGAAATGATAGCGATGATGCCGGTCGCAGCCGAGTACAAGGTCCCGCTGCTGACCATTTCGGGCCTCGCCAAGATCACCGAGAGCGACAACCCCTATATCTTCCGTTTCCTACCTAATGACCGCGAGATCAAGGTCGCGCACGCGCGCTACGTGGTCGAAACGCTGAAGAAGACCAAAATCGCACTGATCAGCGACACGACGGCCTACGGGCAGGGCGGCTTTGCCTTGCTCAAGGAGGATTTCACGAAGCTCGGCGTCAAACCAGTCTATGAGGACTCCACAATCGCGCCTGACACCAAGGATATGTCGCCGCTGCTCTCGAAGGTGAAGGCATCGGGCGCCGACGCTATCGTCGTTCATTCGGTCGCCGCGCCGATGGCGCTGATCGTAAAGCAGGCAAAGGCTGCCGGCATCACGGTGCCAATCATCAACAGTTCGTCGATCGTCGAACCTACTGCGACGGCGCTATTCGAACCGGCTGAGCTCAAGGACGTCTGCGCCGAAACGCCGTCGGCACCGGAGACGCGTGCCACGCCAAAGATCAAGGAATGGGCGGACGCCTATAAAGCGAAGTTCGGAATTGAACCCGACGGTCTTGCGCTCGGCCAGTACGATGGGGTGATGATGGCGCTGACGCTGATCGCCAAGGGCGCGAAAACCCCTGAAGACCTGCGCGCGGCCTTGCAAAAAGAGACCTATGAAGGCGTCGCCATGACCTACAAGTCCAATGGCAAAGGCGATCTCTCACACGATGCCGAAATCGTCTGCTGGGATGGTACGAGCCGCATTCCGAAGGTCGTCGCGCACTATGCTGGCGCGGATATGGTGCTGAAATGAGCCCATTACCGGCCCGGCCGTGATTACGCTCCTTCAACTCGTAATCAACGGCTTGGCCCTTGGTGCAGCTTATGCGCTGGTCGCACTTGGCTTTGTCTTCATCGTCAATGCGACCGGCGCGGTTAATTTCGCCCATGGTGATCTGGTAATGGCTGGCGGCTACGTGGCTGTCGGCCTCGGTTCGCTCGCGCAAATCCCCGCCGTCTACTTCCTGCCACTCGTTGCTCTCATCATGTTCGTACTGGGCGTTGCGCTAGCGCTGCTTGCATATTTTCCTCTGATCAACCGGCCACCATCGACCGTGTTCATCAGTACGTTGCTGTGCGGTATCATCCTGCAAAACGCGTTTGTAGTTCTGTTCGGTCCGCAGGCACAAGCGGCTCCGCCGCTCTTGAAAAGCGGCGTCGCCCATGTCGGCGAGATCGAGATCAGCATCCAGGCAATGGGCACGATGGTGGTGGCCGCGATCCTCATCGCGTCGCAATATCTGCTCTTCACGCGCACGCAACTCGGACGCCGGCTGCGCGCGACCGCTGAAGACCGCCAGATGGCCCAGGCCGTCGGCATCCCCGCATTCGCGCTGATCGCTTCCACCTTCGGGCTGGGCACGGCGCTGGCTGGTATCGCCGGCGCGCTGCTTGCCAATCAGTTCTTTGTCTATCCGACCGGCGGCATCCCGCTCAGCGTCTATGCCTACATTGCTGTCGTCATCGGCGGATGGGGCAGTATCCCAGGCGCAGTGATCGGTGCCATGATCATCTCGCTGTTTCAGGTCGTGGTATCTGCCTATGTGTCGTATGCGGCAGCGACAGGTCTGCTTTACATTTCGCTTCTCTTGATCTTCGTGGTTCGCCCGCAGGGCATCTTCGGCGAGCGCGTTCAGCGCCGCGCCTGATCAGACGGGGGATGTCGGCTTTGTTCTCCTGGCTTCTCTCCGGCATTCGGCTCCCACTGGTTCTTGCGTCCGTCGCGCTCGTAATCTATGCGGTGTTTTTCGCTAACCCTTATGATATGCGGATTCTGACGCTGTGCGGCATCTATGTGCTGCTTGTGCTCGGCTTCCAGTTCGTCTTCGGTCATGCTGGCGCGGTGTCGCTTGCGCAGGCGACTTTCTTTGGCATCGGCGGATACATTACGGGAATCGTCGCCACGTATTTTGGGGCCGGCTTCCTGGTGACCTTCCCGTTGTCGATCGCAGCGCCGGTGCTGCTTGCTGTCGTCGTGGCGGTGCCGGTGCTCAAGCTCGAGGAGCACTATTTCTCGCTGGCGACGCTGGGCATAGGTCTTGTCGTACTGCTGCTGGCCATCCAGTGGAGTGACATCACGGGCGGCACCAACGGGTTGCCCGGCATTCCTTCGATCGATCTCGCCGGCCTCGTTCTGTCGGACCGCCGCTCGGTGCTGTATTTCGTTTGGAGCCTCGTTCTGGTCGGCTGCCTAATTTCCTATCAGGTGACTCGGGGCCTTTACGGTCGGGCCTTCCATCTCATGCGTGAAGATCGCGTCGCGGCGTCGGCGCTCGGCGTCAACATCGCTCATCTTCGGTTTGCCGCCTTTGTTCTTAGTGCCGCCTATGGCGGTGCTGCAGGCGCGCTGATGGCGCATGTCATCCACGTCGTATCGCCTGAGAACCTCGATCTCGCCTTGATGGTGACCTGTCTAACCATGACCGTGATTGGCGGCCGCACGCGAATTGCCGGTGCTATCTTGGGAGCCATCCTGATCGTCTTCCTGCGCGAGTGGTTTCGCGTTTTGGAAAACTATTACATGATTGCGTACGGGGTTGCGGCGCTGTCGGTCCTCATTCTCGCCCCCTATGGTCTTGTCGGAGCGCTCGAGCGGTTGCGTGTATTGTTGTTCGGGCATTCGCAGCGCCCGAAGCCCCCGTCGGTCTCGGAGCAGGCGCCGCAGGCTGCTCTTGCCGAGAAATATGATCATATTCTCGCCGCGCGCGATGTGACGTTGGGATTTGGCGGCGTGCGCGCCCTTGACGGTGTCAGCTTCGACTTGCGGGACGGCGAGATCGTTGGCCTCATTGGTCCCAATGGTTCGGGAAAGACAACGCTGCTCAACGTCATCTCCGGCCTTTATGTTTGCGAACACGGACAGGTAACCTTTCGTGGTCAAGACATCACCCGGTCTCCGGCCCATATTATTTCACGGCGCGGCATCGCGCGTACCTTCCAGCATATTCATCTAGTCGATGACCTGAGCGCCCTAGACAACATCGCGCTGGCACGTGCCGGGATCGACGGCACCGGGCTGTTCAAGTCCATCACGACGATCGGCGGCGACCGTCGGCTTGAACGGGCTCGCCGTATCGCGCTGGCCGCGGCCGAACGGTTGGGCATCGCCAACGTCGTGATGGAGCCCTGCGGAGGTCTGCCGTACGGTACGCGTCGCCGCGTGGAGGTCGCCCGCGCGATTGCGACCGGCCCGGCGTTGGTGCTGCTTGACGAGCCGGCCGCCGGCCTCAACGAACAGGAGCAACTCGATCTTGCCGAGCGGATCAAGACGTTTGCAGCTGACGGAATCACTGTGGTCGTGGTCGAACACAACCTCGTATTCCTCGCCGCGCTGGCCGAGCGCCTGATCTGTCTCGATCGCGGCAAAGTCATTGCCGCCGGATCGCCCGATGCCGTGAGGCGAGACCCCGGGGTCATCGAGGCTTACCTCGGATTGGGAGCGTCCGAGCCGCTTCCGGTCGCGGCAGGCGTGTCATGAGCGCCCTACTTGAAATAGACAAGCTCTGCGTCTGGTATGGACCTGTCTTTGCGCTCAAGGATGCCACGCTTTCAGTCGGTAACGGCGAGGCGGTAGCGCTGATCGGCGCGAACGGGGCCGGAAAATCGACCTTGTTTAAATCCATCGTCGGTTTTCAGCGCCCGAAGAGCGGGGCTTTGCGCTTTCTCGACCGCGACGTCATGGGACTTCGAACTGAACAGCGAATTCGCCTCGGTCTGGGCTATTCGCCGGAAGGTCGGCGTGTCTTTCCGGGCCTTTCGGTTCGCGAAAATCTGGAAGTCGCGATCTATGCAGGCAAGGCCGAGCGCGCGCGTCGACTTGATCGCGCCTTCACTTTGTTCCCGCAATTGGCCGCCCGACAGGAAGCGCTCGGTTGGCAGCTATCCGGCGGTCAGCAGCAGATGCTCGCAATCGGCCGTGCGTTGATGGGCCAGCCGCGGCTGTTGCTGCTCGACGAGCCGTCGCTAGGATTGTCTCCCAAGTTGGCGGACGAAGTGCTGGCGGGGATTAGGGGGGTCGTCAGGGATGGCACTTCGGTACTGCTGGCCGAACAAAATGTGGGCAAAGCCTTGGCCTGCTGTGACCGCGCTTATGTACTCGAAGTGGGCAAGATCGTACTGGCCGGCACCGCGGAAACCCTGCGGGACACCGAGGAAGTCAAGCGCGCGTTTCTGGGTGGTTGAAATGGCGGCACGGATGGACATTCAAGGGAGATAACGGATGTATGAAACCAAGTATATGCGGCGGGTTCTCGAACTCGCGCAACAGGGCATGAACACCGGTCACGGCGGGCCGTTTGGATCGGTTATCGTGAAGGATGGCGAGATTGTCGGCGAGGCCCACAACGAAGTTCTTTCCAGCAATGATCCGACGGCTCACGCCGAATTGCTCGCCGTCCGTCGCGCCAGTGCCAGCCTCAACACTTTCAATCTTTCGGGCTGCGAGCTCTATACCAACGGTGCGCCGTGTTGCATGTGTATGTCCAGCATGCTGTGGGCGCGGCTCGATCGCGCGTATTATGCCTTATCGATGGATGACTCGCGCGACATTGGCCTCGGCGATGAGCCGTTCTACGAAGAGCTAGCCCGTCCGCTCGATAGCCGAAAGATCATCCCGATGGTACAAAACAGGGAACTGGCCGGTGAGGCGCTGGCGGTATACGAAGCGTGGGTGGCTAAACCGGATAAAGTGACGTTCTGATATCCGCACATTGATCCGCTTTTCAAGCAATCAAAATCATTCTGGATCGGAGCTCTCAAATGACATTACGTTTTTCGCGGCGACAAGCTATCGTTCTTCCTGCCGGCATTGCGGTGGGAAGCCTCGTTGGTCGTTCCGTGCTGGCGGCGGAGCCGGTCAAGGTTGGCCTCGTAGCGGCGCTTTCTGGGCAATCCGCCAAGTCTGGCGAGGGGATCACGCGCGGTCTCACCATCGCCATCGACGAAATTAACGCCAAGGGAGGCGTGCTTGGCGGTCGGATGCTGGAGCTTATCCGCCGCGACGACGAATCGAACCCCGCCAAGGGTCAAACCGCCGCGCGGGAATTGATAGACAAGGAGGGGGTCTCCGTCCTGTTTGGGGGTATCGATAGTCCGGTGTCACTGGCTATTGTCCCGATCGTTAATCAGTCGCATGTGCCGTTTATGGGTGTTTGGGCGGCAGCAACGAATGTCACCCGCAATGGTGCTGACCCAAACTATTGCTTCCGAGTCTCGGCCGTCGACGTTCTGGTCGACCGCGCCTTGATCAAATACGCGATGACGAAATTCGGCGCTAGGAAGCCGGGCCTTATGCTCGTTAACAATGGATGGGGCGAGTCTAATTTTTCGGGTCTAACCGCGGCCGCAGAAGCCGCAGGCATCAAGCTTGCCGGCACTGAAAAATTTGACGACAAGGACGCCGATATGACGCCGCAGTTGCAGCGGCTGCGTGAAGCAGGTGCGGACACGATCATCTTGGTCGGAAATGCGGCCCCGGGAGCGCAGGTCATGAAGGCTTTGCAGAAGTCCGCGTGGACCGTGCCTGTGGTTTCGCACTGGGGAATCTCGGGCGGCCGCTTCCCAGAGCTTGCGGGCTCCTGGGCTGGGCGGGTGCATTTCGTTCAAACTTACAGCTTCTTTGGTCCACAAAACGATGTGGGCAAGCGCGTGCTCGCGGCGCTAATGGCAAAGTATCCCGACGTCAAGGGCCCTGGCGATGTCACGCCTCCAGTCGGTGTTGCTAATGCCTACGATGCCATGCAGTTGACGGCTCTCGCAATCACAAAAGCTGGTTCAACCGAAGGTCCCAAAATGCGCGAAGGATTCCTGGCCATCGATGACTATCAAGGGTTGATCAAGACTTACACGAAGCCGTTCACGAATGAGAATCACGACGCGCTCAACGAAAATGACTACGTTATGGTCCGTTACAATGGCGAGCAAATCGAACCCGTATCGGGATGATCGATGCCGTTGGCTGCGGCGGGGTTGACCTAAACCAACCGAATCAAACCAAGTGCTGCGCACCGCCGTCGCGGCTTTAGTTGTTAGTTGCCGAGGGACGGCACCGAAATGCTCGCGGTGATGGCTCAAAATCAGGCCGATCGATGGTTGATTACCTTCGGGTACCAACAAAAATACCAAGAGCCACCATGTCTGTTATCGAGGGCGCTTTTCCGACGTGATCGGTCTAGCTGACAATGTCGCTTCGTGGGGGTAAAGCGGACCTACCGCCGACATCGGGGCGGTGGCACAATGGATATGCCCCCCGAAAAAAGCCATACGTATCGAACCGGAAGCGATCGACTTGCTCCCGTCGTGCTAATGCTAACTAATGATTGGTCGCGTCAAAAATCTAATGTTCATCTGCCCGGTAACGCACGAAAACGTCCAGCACCGGATGGAGTGCGAGTACGGCGAGGGCTACGAAGCTGTTCCATGCATAGCCTGCTGCCGCGTCCATTTCATGGACAGGCAAACCGGCAAGCTGCGTTCAAGCGCCCGATGGTGGACGTATTCCGCTCGATCAGAGAGCAACACGAGAGCGAGTAAGACCGTAAAATTACGTAGTCAAAGCCTGACGCCTCTTAAACATGTCAGCTGATACCCATTTGTACATGGGCCTCTATGGCGAAGCGAAAGCCTCTCGACGGGACGCGAAGCTGTATCTCGAAATGATGACATACGTTCGCGCCGAATAGCAATTGAAGGTTCTATCCGATCTCTCTTAAGCCTGTGAAACAAGAGCCAAACGTTTTGAAGAGCGCGCAAAGTTCAACTGGGTCGCCTCAGTTGGCGTTCCCCTTCATTCGATCGAATGCCTGCATGTGGCACCAAACGAACCAACTGGGCTGACCTAACAATGTCCGTGGATGGATAGGCCAGAAGTCTCCCCCGAACTGTCAGGTAGACGCGGTTGACCCATTGCGGAAACCGGCGCCGGTCGCGGTGCCCCAAGGTCGTGAGCGCGCGGTAAACTGAAGCCTGCATACCCGTAGAAATACCCATTTGCAGAAATCCGATACGCATCTTCAGCTTTAAAAAAGTTACGCGCCGTAGTGTGGGGAACCGAGATCAGCGCTGAGCTCAATTTCAGCTCTTCGCTCCGACGGTGGCGAGGCGACAGCGCGTCGTCGGCGGCAACGATCAGCTTAGGAAGCCTCACCCAAACCAGCCTACGATGACCAACCTTCGCATCGCCGCAGGGCTTTACGAAGTGCTGCCAGATCGACAGTACAGAAAGAAATGTGAGTGATACAGGCATGAGTTCGGCAACACCCGTGCGCCAAGGAGGATCGCTTTGTTATGCAGGCGCGATCATCATTATGGTTCTGCTAAGTTGCACCCAAGCAGCTTTCGGCGCGGCGATAATCGGACAAACAAAAGTGGTCAGCGATATTCCGTATCATGCCGTTGCTGTCGACCAATTGAAGGCAGATTATCGACGGCCACTTGATATTCCCTTTCCCAAGCAAAACACATACACACTGAAGAAAGCTCTGCTTGGCCAGCAGCTTTTCTTCGACAGGCGATTGTCGAAAAGCTCAGCTCAGTCCTGTGCAAGCTGCCACGATCCGGGCTTTGCCTGGGGTGATGGTCTGCCGGTCGGCGTAGGCTACGGAATGCAGAAGCTTACCCGGCGTTCGCCGAGCATTATCAACTCAGCTTGGCGTGCCGCCTATCTGTGGGACGGTGGCGCCGCCAGTCTTGAGGAACAGACAAAGGGGCCGATTCAGTCGCCCACCGAAATGAATATGCCAATCGGCGAGCTCTTGGAGCGACTTGGATCTGTTTCTGAATACGGCCTGTTGTTTGACGCGGCGTTTCCGAACAAAGGGTTGAGCTCCGATACACTAGCAGAGGCACTCGCGACCTATGAGCGCACGATTGTCTCGCAGGAGGCGCCGTTCGATGTCTGGATCGACGGCGATGAAAATGCCATTTCGGAATCGGCAAAGCGCGGATTCGCTCTTTTTAACACCAAAGGCCACTGCTCCTCCTGTCACGAAGGCTGGAATTTCACCAACGATGGCTTCCATGACATCGGCCTGCCTGGCGCAGATCCCGGACGCGGGCGGTTTCTGCCCCGGGTTACAAAGATGAACCACGCCTTTAAAACTCCCGGGCTGCGCGAGATCGCGCGCCGCGGCCCGTACATGCATGACGGTTCGCTCGCAACACTCGAAGAAGTTATCGAGCATTATGATCGCGGTGGCATTGAGAGAGCAAGCCTTTCGGACCTAATCGTTCCTCTCAGGCTTTCAGAAGATGAAAAGCTAGATCTGATCGCATTCCTCAAGTGCCTTTCAAGCGAGCTAATGCTCACAACCGTGCCCACTTTCCCTCGTTGAGTTATCCAGATCGGCGGCGCTCCTAATGCGTGTAATTCCAATAGTCGTGGTGTTGGGGCTCTTTGGACCGTCGGCTTTCGCATTGGCCGCGAACCAAACAATCCATCAGGCGGGTCGTGTATTCTCGTCTGAGCTTACGAGTGTCCGAAAGGGCGAGCCGATCGCATTCCTGAATGACGACACCGTGCCCCATAATGTGGTGTCGGTGAGCTCCGGCAATGAATTCGATCTAGGATCGCAACGCCCTGGAACTTCCACCGAGGTGACCTTTACCAAGACGGGCGAAGTTCTAATTTTTTGCGCAATCCATCCACGGATGAAGATGACGATTGTTGTAACCGAATAGCGGAGGCGGCGCACCGGTCGGAAGTCTGTAATGTCCATCCGCATCAAATTCTTTTGCGCATTTAGCCTAATCGTTGCATTGGCCTGTGCGCTCGCCGTCCTCGGCTTCCGGGGCGTTTCAGATTCTGGCGAGCTTGTTGTGCGGCTTTACGACGGACCGCTGTTGGCAATCAACCATGCCAGGTCGGCCCATGCCACGTTCAACAATATGCATGGCCTTGTTCAGCTAAGCCCAAACGGAAATACTCAGTCGGCAATGATCAAGAAGTACCGAAAGGGACTCTCCCTAATTGCGGAAGATCTCGATATCGTCCAGGGGCGCGTCGCAAACGAAGAAG
The DNA here is from genome assembly GCF_049519115.1 of Bradyrhizobium sp. Lineage (GTDB taxonomy): Bacteria > Pseudomonadota > Alphaproteobacteria > Rhizobiales > Xanthobacteraceae > Bradyrhizobium. Next base: position 24,115 of record NZ_JBEKRB010000037.1, on the reverse strand, counting down.
TAACGTCGGCACTTGAGCGAGCCCGAGCGCGCATTCGCGATTGGTCGGAAGCCGCACTCCAGGTGCTCGATCCGCCGCTGGTCGGACTGACCTCAATTCCCTCGCGATTTGTGATTGAGAAGAAGGGAGGAGAAACCGCGGCCGCACTCGATGATCTTGTAGAGAATGTCGCAGCCTATGGCTTTGACTACCGTCGCACGGCCGAAGATACGGTCAGCACTTCGCGCAAAACACTGCTCGTGCTTTCGATCTGTACGGTCTTGGCCGGACTATTGCTTGCGGTTGCATTCTCGCACTCCATGAGCAAGCCGATCCTACTCTCCATGCAGTTTGCAGAAAGCATCGCTGCGGGCTTTCTAACAAATAAATTCGCGGTCAAACGAAGCGATGAGCTAGGACGCCTCCAGCGCTCTCTCGTTTCGATGCAACGTAGCATTAAAGCTCGCGCCGACCAGGATCAGGAAATCATCGACCGGATATCGTTTCTAGCTCACCATGACCAGCTTACCGGACTTTGCAATCGCGCCAAGTTCAACATGGCCTTGGGTAAGGCGCTCTCGGAGCTCGGATGGCCAGATGAATGCTTCTCAGTGCTCATGCTAGATCTCAACAAATTTAAGATCGTCAACGACACCTTCGGCCATGCCGTCGGCGATGAGCTTCTCAAGCAAGTCGCGGATCGGCTAAAAGCCGCGGTGCGCGATAGCGATGTGGTTGCAAGGCTCGGCGGCGACGAATTCGCTATCCTTCAACGCGCGAAACACGAGCAGCGCGAAGCGGCCATCGCATTGTCGCTGCGGATCGAGAAGCGGCTTTCCGCGCCGTTCGATCTGAACGGTCATACCGTGCATATCGGAACGAGCATCGGCATTGCGCTCGCCCCCGAACACGGGAGTGTATCCAGTGACCTCTTGCGGAAGGCGGACCTGGCTCTGTACAAGGCCAAGGCCGACAAGGGCTGCGTTTTTGCTTTCTTCAGCCCCGAGATGCTGCGCGCCGTCGATGCGCGCCGCTTGCTGGAACTCGAACTGCATGCTGCAATCGAGGGCGAGGAGCTAGAGCTTCACTATCAGCCCGTCGTCGACGCCAAAACCAATCGCGTATGTGCGATGGAAGCACTGATACGGTGGCGCCATCCGGTCAAGGGCCTCATCCCGCCTGATCGGTTCATTCCGCTTGCCGAGGAAACTGGCCTTATTATCCCGATGGGGCAATGGATCCTGGAAAGAGCTTGCGCGGACGCCGTGACGTGGCCGGACGACGTCACTGTCGCCGTCAATCTTTCGGCGGTCCAGTTCAAGCGCGGGGACCTGTTTGACGTTATCCTGTGTTCGCTTGTCGAGTCCGGCTTGACGCCTGGCAGGCTCGAGCTGGAGATTACCGAAAGTGTGCTGCTGGAAAACGAGCAAGAGTTCCTGACCACGATCAGGCAGCTAAAAAATGTTGGCGTTACAATAGCGCTCGACGATTTCGGCACGGGATATTCTTCGCTGAGTTATCTCACAAAATTTCCATTCGATAGGATCAAAATCGATCGCTCGTTTACGCAAGGAATGGGAAAGCGGTCGGACTGCGACGCCGTCATATCTTCGGTAACGACGCTCGCGCGCGGTCTTAAGATCAGCATTACCGCGGAGGGCGTAGAGACGGACGAGCAAGCGGAGCTGCTGCGGGAGGCCGGTGTCGACCTCCTCCAGGGGTATTTGTTCGGCCGCCCGGTGCGTCTAAGCGAGCTTCACTTTGAATCGCGGGTTCCATCAGCGTCGGCCGAGCGAATTCCGATGCCGAATGGCGAGAGATGCCAGCTTTTAACTTACGCGGATAATTCGCGATGACCCTGGATTCCAATCTAATCGACGAACTTGAGCAAGCAATGTCAAATGGTGACATTGGTCGCCGGGCTAAGGCGCTACGTCTCGTGTCAGATCTTTTTGCGCTCGGGTCCGGACGCTTTTCGGAAGGTCACATTAAATTGTTCGACCAGATTATGTTGAGCATTGTCGGCAGAGTCGAGATCTCCGCCAGGGCAACGTTCAGTCAACGTTTGTCTTCGTTCCCGGATGCGCCATGCGGGACGATTCGGCTACTTGCGTTTGATGAAGCGATTGAGGTTGCGAGACCGGTTTTGTCCTTATCGGGGCGCCTCGTACAGGAAGACATCGTATCTAACGCGCGGAAAATGAGCCAAGTGCACCTGCTTGCGATCGCAGAACGAGCCGAGTTGCCTCGGGAGGTTACGGATGTGCTGCTGGAGCGGGGCGATCGTGCCGTCGCCGAATGCGCCGCGCGCAACGCAAAGGCAAGTTTTTCCGACTTCGGCTACGCCAGTTTGGCCGAGCGATCACGCGACGACGTCGATCTGGCTTTGTCTGTATGGGCTCGGCCAGAGCTTCCGCGCCTGATACTGGTCAAACTGTTTGTGGATGCATCCAAGGCGGTCCAGAAGCAGCTGGAGGCAAATGATGCGCACAAGACGTCGATCGTTCGCGAACTCGTGGCGCGGGCGTCTACTCAACTTCTGAAACAGACGAGAACGGAATCACCGGTATATCTTGATGCGTCAATGGACGTGATGGCGCTTCATAAAGCGGGCGAGCTCACGCAAGCGCGATTGGCGGATTTTGCGGAACGGGGTGATTTCTACAGGACCACAACTGCAATCTCGTTGTTGTGCGATCTGCCGATTGAGCTCGTGGAGCAGATATTGGTCAGGAGCAATACGGAGCAACTCATCATTTTGGCCAAGGCGACCGACCTGACCTGGCCGACGACGAAGGCCATCCTGGTGCTGGGCGCGCAATCGGATCGGACCGAAGCCGGAGCTATCGAACGAGCTTTTGTCACCTTCACGCGCCTGCAGTTGAAGACGGCGATGGCCGCGCTGCAATTTTATCGCATGCGCGAACGCGCAAAGCCCCTGTCAGGCGCCGCCTGACCTTCGTTTCGCCGCCAAATATCTTGGACGAGACTATTTATGTTGCGGCCGCGGACGTGATCGTGAGCCGAGGCAATCTTGCGGACTATATTGGATGATCAAGATTGCGAGCGGCTGGTGTGAAACGTAAGCCGAGCCTCCGTATAAATACCGGCCTGCCGAAATCCGATACCGATCTTTAGCGTTTAACAATCTCGACGCTGTAGCGTTGAACGCTGAGAGGGCGTTATTTATGGGCGCAAGACCGGTTTCAGCAGCTCCGCGCGCACGCTTGCTAAAAACCCTCCGGCTGACGCCGAGGATAATGCTTCTGTCTGCCTCCGGCATTCTCATGCTCGGCGTGTGCCTGACGGTTGTGGCTTGGTACGTGCTCCAAGCCGGTGCAACCAAGGCCGCTATGGAGCGCGTCGACACCAACATGCGGGTTGCATGGGATGTGGTTCGCGCCAATGGCGACAATTTTACAAGCGCCGATGGCAAGCTTCTGGCGGGTCCACATATCCTAAACGGCGACGAGACGACGGTGGACAAGGTCAAGAGCCTGGTCGGTGGCACTTGCACTATTTTCCTTGATGACCTGAGAATCGCCACCAATGTCCAGAAGCCTGACGGCACAAGGGCGGTGGGGACAAGGCTTGCGCGCAGTCCAGCTTACGAAGCGATCTTCGATCGAAAGACCCCATTTCGCGGAGAGGTCGAAATCCTCGGCACGCCTTATATGACTGCCTATGATCCGATCGTGGATTCGAGCGGCAAGGTGCTGGGCATTCTGTATGTTGGAATCAAGAAATCGGATTTTCTGGAGTCGGCTTACAATACGCTCTCGATAATCGTCTATTCGACAGTTGGTGCGTTTTTCCTTGCGATGGCTGCCAGCTATGTCGCTACGCGCTCGCTCACTCGGCCTCTTAAATTACTGATTAGCGCCATGCACGAACTCGCCGAGGGAAACGTCCAGGTCATATTGCCCGGCCTTAACCGTAGTGACGAGGTCGGCGAGGTAGCGCGGGCGGTAGAGGCCTTTAAGGCCAAGGCCACTGAGAAGGCTTACAATGACGCCATCATGGAAGGAGAGCGGCGGGTAATTGCTGAACATACAAAGGGGAAAGCCCTAAAGGAAATGGCGGAATCCGTCGAGCGCGAAACTAACGTCGCTGTGGGTCAAGTTGCGGCCGAGACCGATCGCATGGCTGGCAATGCGGTGTTAATGAACGACAGTGCGCTTTTGTTGGGAAAAAATAGCAGTAGCGTTGCGGCGGCAGCGGAGGAAGCCCTTACCAACGCCCAGACCGTCGCTAAGACCTCGTCGCAACTGACTACCTCGATTTCCGAAATTGCGACTCAAGTAAACTCGTCACGGACGCTTACACTCGAAGCGGTCACGGCTTCGACCCAGGCGCAGGCCACGATTGCCAAACTGTCCGAGGCCGCTGGCAAGGTTGGCGCGGTAACCAACCTGATCAGTGAAATCGCGGGCCAGACCAATCTTTTGGCCCTCAACGCGACGATCGAAGCCGCCCGAGCCGGGGAGGCAGGACGAGGGTTTGCGGTAGTCGCTGCGGAGGTCAAGTCTTTGGCCGAGCAGACCGCTAAAGCAACCAGCGACATCGCTCAGCAGATCAATGAAATCCGGGACGCAACGCAGGCGTCTGTTGCCTCGATTGCCAGTATTGGTGAAGTTATTCGCAAGGTTGAGTTGATGTCTTCGTCCGTGGCCGCTGCGATCGAAGAGCAGAGCGCATTTACCGCGGAGATATCGCGCGGTGTTGAAGAAACCTCACATGCCGCTCTAGAGGTCGCAGCGCAGATCGCCTCAGTTTCCAACGAAGCCATCGAAACTGGTCGGCGAGCGTCAGAAATCCGAGATGGCTCGGCTGAGATCGCCAGTAAAGTCGCCGATCTTCGCGCCACCCTGGTGCGGGTGATCCGCACCTCAACAACCGACGTCAATCGCCGGACCTCGTCCCGCGTTGATATCCGTTGCCCGGGGTCGCTGAAGATGCAGGGCAGGTCTGTCAAGGTAACCGTTCGCGATATCTCGATCGGAGGCGCTATGATTGATGAAGCCGTTCCGAACGCACCCGTCGATACACCGGTTACGTTAGTGATTGATGGTATTTCGGCGGAGCTGAATGGCGTTGTTGCGCGTAAGAGTGAAACTGCAACGCTGGTCAGATTCGAATTATCGGATGAAGCCAGCAGAGCCCTCGGAGAACTAGTGTCAAACCGTCAAGCCGCTTGATAAGCGCATACGGTCGATCAAGTCTGCCTTTGGCATGAACAGGACGAATCGTTCGGTATGAACTCAACAGGCAGAAACCCAAGGCTGACCCACCACCGAAATCTACCGATCCTCGTGCGATTTCGCGACCCCAACAATCCGGCGAGCGTCGAGCGAGTAGGCCGCCCTACTTGGAGGCCTCTTTCGTTTCGCCTCTACGGTGCTGAAATCCGATAGCCAATTTAGGTTATCTTGAACTGTTGGCACGCATTTGTTTGTGGTCAAATTGTCTCCACCTTGGATACCACGCATGATCGATATTGAATTCTATCCGCCTGAAAAGAAGCGAGTGCTCGAACATATTTTGCGGGCGCTCAGCGGGCCCAATAATTTGCCAGAACGCACTATGGAAGAGATACTGCGCTCAATTCGGAAGCAGTATGCGGACGAGGAAAAGCCGCAGGCATAAGGCCGCCTCAGTTGGTGGCCTCTTCCATTATCGACGTCTGATGTTGGCAGATTTTGTTGTAAAAGTCGGCCGTGACTGATGATGTTGTTCGGCCATTTCACTTGGAGCGACGGGGGTTTGATCCCCCGACCCCGACGCTCTCTACGCAACTTTTACGCTACGCAATACAGAGAGCCTGAGCGGGTGGCGGTCGCGCAGCCAGCGATGCGAGCCGCCTTAGGTTCTAAGCGATAGCGGCCAGAACAAACTCGTCCTGGGCGCCTCGTGGACCACGCAGTCGAAGCCGACCGAGCCTCAGGATGCGCTTCAGGTGCGCGAACCGCATCTCGATCTTCTTGCGTTCTCGTCGCGACCGGTCGAACCCATCGGTGCCAGCCAGGGACCTGGCAACATCGCGCGCGGCTTCGTGCCGGTCGCGTGGAATCTTGCGAAACGGGACCTTTGGACAGCACTGCGCTCTGAGTTTGCAGCCGTCGCAGTCATGCTTCCTCGCTAGATAGATAAGTGTGGTTCCACCATTCACGAGTGTCCCCGTCGTCGTCAGGGTCTTACCCGCTGGGCAGTGGTAGACGTCGCTTGTCGGGTCATATCGAAAGTCGCTGCGCGAGAAGGTGCCATCATCCCGCTTCGATTATCGAACACAGGGATGTGCGGCGCGATGCCTTTCTCCTCGACCAGCCAGTTCAGCATCGGAGCCGCCCCGTAAGCGGTATCACCGACAAGCCGCTCTGGCTTGAGACCAAAGCGCTCTTCGGTCCGTTCGATCATGGTCTTTGCTGCGCCGACCTCGGCCTGGCGAATGGCGCGGGAGGCTTCGACATCAAGGATGACGCCGAACTTCACGTCGATGAGATAATTGTCGGAGTAAGCGAAGAACGCCGGTCCCTTGTGAGCTCCGGTCCACTGGGCCGCGGGATCGGACGACGAAACGAACTTCGGAACAACGTCGCTGGCGGCGCCCCACGCTGTGTCGTCAAGGGTCGCCAGATACTTCTTCACGGCACGGCTGGACCTCGCCGGATCGCGATCCCTGCGCCAATCCTGACCAGCGATCGAGCGTTGCTTGTTGGCGTCGGCCTGGATCAGGCTCGCATCGACTGCAAAGCCTTCGCCACCAACCAGACCGGCCACGATGCACGCCTCAACGACCCGTTCGAATACGTGACGAAAAACATCCCCTTCGCGGAATCGCTCGTTGCGGGCCCGCGAGAACGCCGAATGATCCGGGACAGCGTCCTCGATCCCGAGCCTGCAGAACCACCTATAGGCAAGGTTCACCTGCACCTCGCGGCAGATCAGCCGTTCCGAGCGGAGCGCAAAGACATATCCCACGAAAAGCATCCGGATCATCAGTTCCGGATCAATCGACGGGCGGCCTATCGACGAATAGTGAGGCGCAAGCTCGCCCCGCAGCCAGGATAGATCGAGTGTGGCGTCAATCTTCCGTACCAGATGATCTTCAGGAACCGCATCACCAAGGTGAAACTCGTAGAACAGTTGACCTTGGTCACTCTTCAGACGGCCCATCATGGATCGACCTCGCCGAGATTCGCGTCAGCAGAATGGAATCACGGTTCGTTGCCTGTCTCAACCGACTTCTGCAACAAAATCGGCCCAAAGCAGACAACGCGTCGCGAGATCGAAGAACGCTCGGTTTGATCTCATCGGACGAGGCGATCAGGCGGCGACGGCGCCACCATTTGAGCGCTCCGTGATTTGCCGTTGCACGGAGAACAAATGCGCCCGCATGGCGGCTTCGGCTGCCTCGGGGTCGCGCTGCAGGATCGCTTCGGCAATCAAACGATGTTCGCCGTCTCGCTGGGCGATTCGTTTGGAACAGGTAGGCGCGGCGGTGCGGGCTACCTTCATTCGAGCATCGACCCCGACCTGACGCAGGATCTTGTAGAACTCGACTGCAAGCTGGTTACGCGCAGCCCCTGCAATGGCCAGATGAAAAGCGAAATCGATCTCGCCTGACGAGGCACTTTCAGGCGTGGTTGCCGCTTCGATAATCCGGGTCGTCTCGAACGACGAAGCACGCAACGAGGCGAGCCGGGCAAGGCCCGGCTCGATGAGAAGGCGTAATTCCACCACCTCAAGCGGGTTCGTTACGCGAACCAGTTCTTCGTTATGTCTGGGCGAGGTCGTTGGCCGCCGCGCACGCGCGGGCCCAAGATCACCCGAATGACGCAACACGCCGAGCGCCTTGCGAAGCTGATGGCGCTTCACGTGCAAGAGGTCGGCAAGGTCACGCTCGGAAGGAAGCTTGCCACCGTCCTGTTGCATCTGGCGGATCGCCGTAATGATGTCTTCGAGGTCGGATTGCATGATCTGCGGTTTGAACGCGGTCAAAACAAAATCTCCTGCCCGGCCGGTGCCAAGGTGATGCAAATGGGGAGTGCTCCCCAACCAATTCAACCAATCTATACTTTTCTGGCTATGGTTGACAACACCAGTTGGGCGATGGTTGAGTGACGTTGTTCTATGGCTCGCAACGGAGCGAGCTGATTTTCCCTTTGGGGACCGCATGCCGACCGGTGAAACCTTTGACTATGTCATCGTTGGAGCCGGATCAGCCGGCTGTGTGTTGGCAAACCGACTGAGCGAAGACCCCGCGGTTTCTGTGCTGGTCCTGGAGGCGGGCGGTTGGGACCGGGATCCGATGATCCATATCCCGCTCGGCTGGGGCAAAATCCTCACCGAACGCCGTCACGACTGGATGTATTTTTGCGAGCCCGAGGCCAATGTCGGCGGCCGCAAGGTTGAATGCGCCCGGGGCAAAGTCATCGGCGGCAGTTCTTCCACCAATGCCATGGCGTATGTGCGGGGCAATCGCGGCGATTACGATCGTTGGGCGGCCAGCGGATTATCCGATTGGTCGTTCGAAAAGGTGCTGCCTTATTTTAAGAAGCAGGAGCACTGGGAAGGTGGGGAAAGTGCTTATCGCGGCGGCAAAGGGCCGCTGAACACGCAGTTCTGCCGCTACAAGGACGAACTGATCGACGCCTTCGCGACGGCCAGCCGGGAAGCCGGATACCCCCAGACCGACGACTATAACGGCGCGGTGCAGGAGGGTTTTGGGCGTCTTCAGATGACGATCGCAAATGGCCGGCGCTGTTCGGCCGCAACAGCGTATCTGCGTCCTGCGATGCGCCGTAGAAACGTCAAGGTACTGACCGGCGCGTTGGCGACGAAAATTCTTCAAAAAGACAGGTGTGCGACCGGCATCGCTTACACACAAGGCGGCGAGACCCACGAAGTCTCGGCGCGCCGCGAGGTTGTGCTTGCCGGAGGTGTCATCAATACGCCGCAACTGCTGATGCTATCGGGGATCGGCGATGGCAGCGATCTCGTATCGCTAGGCATCGAGACGAAGATCGATCTCCGGGATGTAGGCAAGAACCTACAGGACCATGTCTCAGTCATCCTGATGTACCGGCGCAAACAGCCCGGCCCGTTCCTCAAGATGATGCGGGCAGATCGTATCGGGCTGGATTTCGCCAAGACCTACCTCACCGGTAAGGGCTTTTCCGGTGATGTCCCGGGTGGAGTCGTGGCCTTCCTCAAGAGCGACTTGGGGCGGCCGCTGCCCGACGTGCAGCTGCTCTTCACCGCGGCGCCCCTTGCCGCATGGCCCCACATGGCTCCGTTCAAGGCGCCTTTCACCGATGGCTTCGCGACACGCATTGTCGCCATCCAGCCGGAGAGCCGGGGAAGCGTCAGACTGGCCTCAAACGACCCTGCGGCCGCCCCGCTGATCCACCAGAATTTCCTGTCTTCGCCGCGCGACTGGCAGTCGCTTCGCGCCGGCTTCCGTGTCGCGCGCAACCTTGCTGCACAGCCCTCCATGGCGCCGTTCGTAGGAGCGGAATTCTTTCCGGGGCCGATTTGCGAGAGTGACGACGAAATCGACGAGCACATCCGCAAGACGTCGATCACCGTGCATCATCCTGCCGGCACCTGCCGGATGGGCGTCGACGCCGGTTCCGTGGTCGATCCGCAATTGCGCGTTCGCGGCCTCAACGGGCTTCGCGTGGTGGATGCCTCCGTGATGCCAGACCTCGTCTGCGGCAATATCAATGCGGCCGTCATCATGATCGCCGAGAAAGCCTCGGACTTGATCCGTGGGTCGTCTTCGTCACGCTTGGCGGCGGCTTGAGGAAGCGTCCGATCTCAACCAATCTCTATTTGGTTGCTTTTTTTTCGAGTTGGTTGTCTCGGCCGACGATCCCGTGCCGGCCTTCTCCGCGGTTCACTCAGATCATTTTTCGAGCTTATTTCAGCTGTTTTCTGCCTATTTTGCGGCTCGCTGCCTGCGCAAAGTGCACTTCAACCAAATTTGTCCGATTTCCTAAAATTAGGATTGCCGACCAAAACCAGCAAGCATACGGTTGAATTGGTTATCGGCTTCACCGCGATGAGAAGGGGATTGATATGTCCATGGCGCAACCGGCGAATGTAACCCCCATCAACAAGAAGGCGGCCCTTCAGGAGCTCTACGACACGCTCCACAAGAAGAACATGTTTCCGTTCTGGGCCACGACCGAGGGCGTCGAGCACGACGAAATCAAGCAACTGATGGCGACGTCCAGGGCGGTCCCCTTCGTCTGGTCGTATGCCGACATCGAGCCGCTGCTGCAGCGCGCTGCCGAACTGGTGACCATGAGCGACAGCGAACGGCGTTCGCTGATTCTGCTCAATCCCGGTCTCGCGCCAAAGCGCGCCTCGGTCAGCACCATGTACACCGCCTATCGGCTGAACGATCCGGACGAAATCATGCCGCCGCACAAGCACTCGCCGAGTGCCGTTCGCTTCGGCCTGACCGGCAAGGGCAACTTCACCGGCGTCGAGGGCGAGGACGTGGTGTTCGGGCCGGGCGACATGGTTCTGACCCCCAACGATGCCTGGCACAATCACGGCACGGTCGGCGGTGAACCGGCGATCAATCTGTCGGTCCTGGATCTGCCCCTCGTCGAGACGCTGAACGCCGTCCACTTCGATCATAATTACAAGGAGATGATCGACGGCAAGGAAGTCGAGAAGAAAGTGCAGGCGGCGCGCTTTCCAAGCGATTACTCGCAGCGAATTTACGGTGAGGGCGGTCTGATGCCGCGCTTCGTCGATCACAAGCGCGGCGGCGGCCTTTCATCGCCGATGTATGTCTATCGCTGGGAGAAGATGGAAGCGGCGCTTGACGCCCTCAAGGATTGGGACGGCGATCCCCACGAGGGGATCGTGGTCGATTATGTCGATCCGGTCACCGGGGGGCCGGTCTTCCGCACGATCAATTTCTACGCGCAGATGTTGCGGCCCGGCGAGCGAACCCTTCCGCAGCGCGAAACGGCCAGCCTGCTGTTGGCGCCTTTCCGCGGCAAAGGTCATTCAATCATCGACGGCAAGCGCTACGACTGGAATCAGTTCGACACGATCGCCGTGCCCGGCGGATCTTGGGTCGAGCATGTCAACGGCTCGTCGACCGAACCGGTTATCTTCTTCGGGGCGACCGACGCTCCGACCCTGAAGGCGCTGCTGCTCTACAAGCGTTCGGGTCGCAACCAGGCCGGCGACCTGCTTCGTCTCGCTTAGGACAGACCTTCGGCATGGGATGTCCAGCCGCCTCCGGCGGCTCGGACCTCGGACTGATGTTTCAGCGGTAAGGATGCAGGCATTTGGTTTCGGCGTTAAACACCAAGCAGATCGCACATGTGGATTGCCCGGGCGGCGGTCAGGTCTGGATCGACGGCAATATCCTCTACATCGGTCACATGAGACCACCGAGCGGCACGACGCTGGTCGACATTTCCGACCCGCGCAATCCGCGCAAGATAACGACCATCGACGTCCCGCAAGGCTGGCACTCTCACAAGGTCCGCGCCAAGGATGGCCTGATGATCATCAATCACGAGCGCTTCGGCAGCGAAGGCTCGGCCGAGTTCGGCGGCGGACTGGCGATCTACGACACCACGCGACCGGCGGAGCCCAAGCTGATCTCGAAATGGATCACCGGCGGCAAGGGCGTCCATCGTTACGACTTCGACGGCCGCTACGCCTATATCTCACCGACGGCGGACGGGTACGTCGGCAACATCGTGATGATCCTCGACCTGATCGATCCGGCTCATCCGGTCGAGGCCGGACGCTGGTGGATACCCGGGCAGTGGACCGGAGGCGGTGAGGAATATCCCTGGCATGACTACGTCACGCCGCGCTGCCATCATCCGCTGCGGATGGGCGACAGGCTCTATGTCAGCTACTGGCATCACGGGCTGTTCATTCTCGACATTTCGGACCTCTCGAAGCCGAAGCTTATCTCGCACGTCAATTCGAGTCCGAGCTTTCCGCATCCTACGCACACATGCCTGCCGATCCCGCAGCCACTCAAGGGCCGCAACATCATGGTGGTGGCGGACGAGGACGTCGCCAAGCTTCGTCCCTCGGCTCCGGCCTTCGCATGGATCTACGATATCACCGACGAGAAGAACCCGTTGCCGATCTCTACCTTCCAGGTGCCGGGACTCGACGTTGACGGTGCGCCGCAGCCGCAGATGACCGGCTGCCACCAGCCATCCGAGCGTTTCAAAGGCACGGTGATCCCATTTGCGTGGTTCGCCCAGGGGCTTCGGCTGGTCGACATCGCCGACCCGTTTGCGCCCCGGGAAGTCGGACACTTCATGCCCGACCCGCCGGCGGGAGCCGAGCGCTCTTCGTCCAACGATGTGACCATCGACGACCGCGGCATCGTTTATTTGATCGACCGCATCCGCGGCGTCGACATCATCGAAACCAGCGTTCTGTAGGGAGGCCATTTTGAATGACACAACGCGAAAATCCTCCAGACACTACGCGATCGGCAAAAAGAACCCGAACCTGCCGTTTCATCCAGCGGTGCGAGCCGGTGACTTCATCTTCGTCTCGGGCCAGGTGCCGAAGGACGAGAACAACAACATGGTCAGCGGCACCATCGAGGAAGAGACGCTGGCGACGCTCAAGACCATCGCGCGCGTCATCGCGGACGAAGGTGCGACGCTGTCTGATGTCGTCCGGATCACGACTTACCTCGAGGATACGCGCGATTTCGGCCGCTACAACAAGGCATTCCTCGAGGGAATAGGTGATGCGGTGCTTGCGCGCACCACCGTCGAGGCAAAAGCGGTCATCAACACCAAGATCGAGATGGATGCCATCGTTTACAAACCTTTGCCGAGCGTCAAGTAAGCCCGAGACATTCCGGAGGAAAACACCATGTACAGACTTTTAGGCCGCCAGACGTCAGGCAACGTCCAGAAGGTGATCTTCATGTTCGAAGAACTCGGCACGCCTTACACACGCGAGGATTACGGCCGACAGTTCGAGAATACGCAGACCGCCGAGTACAAGGCCCTCAATCCGACATCGAAGGTCCCGACCCTGGTCGACGGCAAGACCGTGATCTGGGAGTCCAACACCATCCTGCGCTATCTGGCGGCATCCATCGGCCAGCATCTTCACGGCACCACGCCGGCGGAAAAGACCGACATCGAACGCTGGATGGATTTTCTGTTGGCGGCCGTCAATCCCGGTTATCTCGCGGCGTTCAAGAACGCCAAGCTGAAGCCCGAAGAGCAAACCGCTGAAAGCAAGGAACTGGTCAAAGATCTGGTCGTCCAGCTCAAGATCGTTGACGGTCATCTGGCGGGCAAGGATTTCCTCGCGCTCGGCAAGTTCACGATTGCGGAGATCGCCTGCGCTCCCATCCTGAAGCGCTGTATCGACTTCAAGATCGACCGGCCGGCATTGCCTGATCTGGAGCGCTGGTCGGCTGCGATCGCCGCACGGCCGGCCTTTAAAGTGGCAACCAGCGCGGCTCCTGCGAAAGCTGCATGATGATCAAGCGCGTCGCCCTCATCGGACTGGGGACGATGGGCCCGGGCATCGCGGCGCGGCTTTCTCGCGGCGGTCTCGAGGTCAAGGCGTATGATGTTTCGCAAGGCGCGGTCGATCGCGCCCGCGGCACACTCGACGCCGCGGAAGGCGTTCTTGATCGTCTCGACATCAGGGCGCCACCGTCCGGCGCGGGTGGGGTGCACTTCGTATCGACTATCGCCGAGGCTGTAGATGGTGTCGAGCTGGTGATCGAAAATGTGCCGGAGAATATCGACATCAAGGCCGAAGCCTACCGTGAAATCGACCCACTGATCGCTCCTTCGGTTATAGTCGCTACCGACACGTCCGGCATTCCGATCACCAAGCTACAGGCTCATATCTCCCATCCCGAGCGGATGGTCGGTATGCACTGGTCAAATCCACCGCACATCATTCCGATGATCGAAGTCATCGGCGGCGAGAAAACGTCCGCCGCAACCGTTGTGGCCATCCGCGATCTGATCCGTTCCATCGGCCTGTTGCCGGTGGTCGTGAAGAAAGACGTTCCCGGCTTTGTCGAAAATCGCGTGCTCTACGCGTTGCTGCGTGAAGCCGTCGACCTTGTCGAGCGAGGCGTCATCGAACCGGAAGATCTCGACACCTGCGTGTCGTGGGGCATTGGTTACAAGATCGCTGTGATCGGACCGATGGCGCTGCTCGATATGGCGGGCCTCGATATCTACAAATCGGTTTCATCGTTCCTGAACGCAGATCTCTCCAAACGAGACGATGTGGCGCCGGTGGTGCTGGAAAAGAATGCTGCGTCCAAATTCGGCATTAAGTCGGGCGAGGGCATGTTTTCCTATACGCCCGAGCGGATAAAGGCCTTGCAGGGCGAACGGGCGCACAAGCTTGTCGCGGTGCGCCGCATCCTTGAAGGCCGGGAGTAGGCAATGGAGCGATCCGCGCAGGAACGCCAGACTAGAAAATTCAGTCGGCTTGCCGTTGCGCAGGGCGCCGAGATTTCTGCATCGCTCGCCGTGCCCCGGGCGCCGATCACCAACGCGCGCAGGATCGCCAGCCATGCGGGTTGAAACCATACGACCGGCCGAAAGCAGAAGGGCCCATATCGTGCGGGACGAGATCATTTCCGCCAAAGGCGTTTCGGTGATCATGGGGACGGATCAGAAGCGCCAACTGATCCTGCAGAACATCGACCTCTCGGTTGGGAAAGGCGCCTTCATTTCCCTGATTGGACCCTCCGGGTGCGGCAAGAGTACCTTCCTCAAGGTGCTTGCGGGGCTGGTGCGTCCGACCAGCGGCAGTGTCTCGATTGCGGGGCTTTCGCCAGGCGAGGCCGCGCGCAAGCGAATGATTGGTCTCGTCTTTCAGGACGCCAATCTGTTGCCCTGGAAGAACGCAGTCGACAATGCCTCGATGCTTCTGAGTGTCGTGGACAAGTCGATGTCACGTGCGGCGTTACGGGCCCGCGGCCAGGAGATGCTGGAACTGGTGGGGCTGGGCGATGCCGCCCACAAGCGCCCGAACGAACTATCTGGGGGAATGCGCCAGCGCGTCGCTATCGCCCGGGCTCTGGCGCTCGATCCTGCGGTCTTGCTGATGGACGAACCGTTCGGGGCGCTGGACGCGATCACGCGCGATTCCATGGGCCAATCGTTGCTCGGTATCTGGCAGCGGACCGGCAAGACGATCGTGCTTGTGACCCATTCGATCGACGAGGCCATTCACTTGTCGAGACAGGTTCATGTGCTCGGCATCAAGCCTGGACGCATCACCCAGAGTATCGACATCTCGTTGCCTTACCCGCGCGATCTGTCTATCACCGAAAATGCGGAATTTGTCCGGCTGACGGTCCAGCTCCGATCCATGCTACGCTCCAGCCATCAGCCGAGGGATGCATCGTGAGCGAGCAGCCCGTCGTCGACATTCCTGCTGATATCGCGCCGCCGTCGAAGCCTGCTTTGACCTTTAGCGCGGCGACGAGGCACTGGCTTCCGGCGCTCATCCTCTTTCTGGCGATAGTGGTCTTGTGGGAAGCGGCGGTACGGACGTTTTCCATTTCCTCCTTTATCATTCCCGCTCCCACTAAAATCGTGCAGGCGCTGGTTGCCCAGTGGGGCGCGCTGATGCAGGCCACGGCCGTTACGGCAGGCGAAATCCTGTTCGGCTTCCTTGTCTCGGTCGCCGTCGGGGTCGCGTTGGCACTTGTGATCGTCCGTTTCGATTGGCTGGGCCGAGCGCTGTATCCGCTCGTGGTGTTGTTTCAGAATGTGCCCAAGGTCGCGCTGGCCCCGATTTTTATTCTCTGGTTCGGCTATGGGCTCGTTCCCAAGATCGGATTGATCCTGGTCATCGCGTTCTTTCCGGTGACGCTGTCGATGCTCGCGGGAATGCAGTCGGTGGACAATTCGCTTCTGGCGCTGATGAATTCGGTCGGCGCCGGGCCGACCGAGATTTTGCTGAGAATTCGTGTCCCGCATTCTCTGCCAAGCTTGATGGCCGGAACGAAGATCGCGGCCACGTTGAGCGTGATTGGCGCGATCGTCGGTGAGTTTGCCGGAGCCTCGGACGGTCTCGGCTACACCATTCAGTTTGCTTCGACCCAACTCGACACAGCCCAGGTGTTCGCGGCCTTGCTGCTCGTTTCGATTCTCGGCATCGCGTTCTATTACGCTGCCGAAGTTCTTGAGCGAGCCGTCGTGCCCTGGGCACCAAGATTCAATCAGGATTGATTTTTTTCCAGCAGCCAAGTCACAAAAGGAGTTTGGAATGCCGAGACACCTCAGTAAAGCCGTTACTCTCGCAGCTTTTGTTGGAGCGCTAGGTTTCTCGAGCGCCGCTCTGGCCGCAGACAAGGTGAATGTCCAGCTCGACTGGGTGGTGCGTGGCAATCACGCGATGTTTTTTGTCGGCAAGGAAAAAGGGTTCTTCGCCAAAAACAACATTGAGGTCGCGGAGATCCGCAAGGGGACTGGCTCGCCTGACGCCATGCGACTGGTCGGCAACGGCAATGCCGATTTTGGTTTCGGCGATTTCCCGACGCTGGCCGTCGCGCGATCGCAGGACGTTCCGGTCGTGGCGCTGGTCGCAGTCAATCAACAGTCTCCGCTGGCTATGATTTCATTGGCAAAGACCGTTAAACTCAGCAAGCCTGCCGACCTCAAGGGCCTGACAGTCGGCATTCATCCTGCCGGTTCGACCTATATTTTCTTCAAGGCCCTGCTCGCGGCCAACGGCATGACCGAGAAGGACATGACGCTCAACAGCGTCTCGCCGCCCTATGAGAGCTATCTGCTTCTCGGTCGCGTTCAGACGGTTGTCGGCTACGTCGATGCCGAGGTGCCGGAACTCGAGGCCAAGGCCGGTGGGCCAGGTTCGCTGAGTATCTTTCTCGGGGCGGATTACGGCTGGAAAGCGTACGGCTCCGGAATGTTCACCTCGCAGAAGCTGATCAGCGAAAATCCCGACCTCGTGGGCCGCTTTGTCAAAGGCTACAAGGAAGCCTTTGAGTATGTTGCGGCTCATCCCGAAGAGGCCGCCGAAATCACAGCCAAGGCGGCTCCCGGTTACGCAGAAAAGGCCGACGTTTTGCTGGCGCAGATCAAGGCGGACATCGCTACGACGTTCACAAGTCCGGCCACGAAGGAACATGGTCTGGGTTGGATGACCAAGGCCCAATGGGACGAAACGTTGAAGACGCTGACGGAGCAGGGGGTGCTTAAGGCCTCGGTACCTACGGATGAAGTCTTTACCGACAAGTTTTTGGCTGGAGGTTGAGGCAAGAATGGAAGTTTCAAGTTTCGTCGGCGAGCCACGCCAACGTCGCCTTTTGGCGTATGGCGATGGTCGTTCCGTGGGTTAATGTCGGCTTTTCAGGGCTAAGCGGGAAAAGCATTCACGGCAGACCGATGTCCAGAAATGCAGGCGTTATCGCGCCGCCGCGCGCTGTTCGGAAAAAGGAAGACTGATCCACCGCTATTTGGTGTTGGTCTTCGGTACCAGTCGTCAAGCGCATGGCCGCTCCCAAAATGGGCGATCCGCTCAACCAGGACGCTGAAATACCGCCAGGGACAGCGCCAGTCCGCACACGCGCTCGATCTCGATGAGAAATTCAGGATGCGACAAGCGCCTAATTGGATCGGGGAAGCCGCGATCTGTTCGCAGTGCTGGTGGTTGAGGTTACGTCGCACCCCCGCGAAGAGCTCGGTTTTATCCGCGGGTAGCAGGCTTTTGGTATATCTCAAGGTCTTTCGCCGAAGACGGCCGGCCTCCTGCGGAATAAATCACGAGAAAAGTTTCGCGAAATTATAGCCAGAATTCCGGCCGCCATGACTAGCAGCCGCCCGTTGCGCCCTGATCAACGGGGCGTTCTAAACTCAGCGATTGCGGGCTAGTCGAGGTTTGGCTTATGTGGGCGGGACCGAGCGCTTTTCCGCACCGGTACGAAAGGATTGTCTATGTTTGACCGCACTTCGCGCTCGTCGTGCGAGGAACAGCAATCTCTCAGGAACTATGTGGGTTCGCTGCCCACCGAGGATATTATTCGGATTTCTGACCCGATCGACATCGACCATGTTCCCACCGCCCTCGTCCTCGAACTCGAAAGCCGCCGCCGGACGCCGGTCGTCCTGATCGACCGGCCGATCGGGTTCGAGACGCCGATCGTGACGAACCTGTTCGCCAGCCGCGACCGAATCGCTCGCATGGTCGGTGCCGAGCCGGGCGGATTCAATGAAGTTTGGGCAAAGGCCCTCGCCAATTTACTGCCCGCCAGGATCGTTGATCACGGGGCGGTCCAGGAGGTCGTGCGGATCGGGGCCGAGGTTGACGCCGCCACGCTGCCGATCAGCCGTCACTTCGAGAAGGATGCCGGTCGTTACATCGGATCCGGCATTCTCGTATGCAAAGACCCAGACACCGGGACGCGTAATCTCAGTTATCAGCGGCTTCAACTCAAGGGCCCGAACAAGTTCGGGGCAAGCCTGCATTCGAGGGGGCATATCTGGGAACATCTGCAACGCTGCGAAGCGCGCGGCCGTAATCTGGAGGTCGCGATCGTCATCGGCGTTCACCCGGCGATCAACATCGCGGCGGCCGCCAAGGTGGCGATGGAGATCGACGAATTCGAGATCGCAGGCGCTCTCCTCGGCCAGCCCATCGAACTGGTCAAGTGCAAGACCATTGATGTCGAGGTCCCGGCGCAGGCGGAGATTGTGATCGAGGGCGAGATCCTGGCTGGCGAGCACGAGGACGAAGGTCCCTATGGCGAGTATACGGGGTACTCGACCTTTCGCTCGACCAAGAACGTCTTTGTCGTTAAGGCAATCACCCACCGGGCGACTCCAATCTTCCACGACATCATACCGGGCTACTCAATGGAGCATCTGCTTCTGGGCCGCGCGGCCAAGGAAGCGCATACGTTCATGCGATTGAAGGAGATGGTGCCCGGGCTGAAAGCGCTGAACTTCCCGAAATCCGGCACCCACTTTCATGCCTACATGTCGTTCAAGAAGACGGCGGAGGGCCAGGTCCGCCACGCGCTGATGCTGCTGCTCGGTCTCGACTCCTACCTGAAACTGGTCGTTGCCGTTGACGAGGACGTGAACGTCTTCAACGAGGAAGAAGTGCTCTGGGCCCTGGCGACCCGTTTCCAGGCGGACACCGATATGTTCATGGTCCCCGACGTCTTCTGCAATCGCCTCGATCCCTCTTCCCGCGACGGCATGTCTGCCAAGCTCGCACTTGACGCAACAGCTCCGCTGAACTCGGATGCGGAACGCGCGACCGTCCCACCGGAGGCGGCCGCCTGGGCCAGATCGTTTTTGGACAGGCACTAGCTGCTTTTTTAGATACGGAGATATGTGATGTACTCGTGGTCATGCCGGTTTGGATTGATGATGGCGGCGATCTTCGCCGTCAGTTCCGGTCAGGCTCTCGCTCAAACGTCCGCGCCTCCTGTCAAGGCGAGCCTGCGGCTCGACTGGAAAGGCGGCGGACAGCATGCGCCGTTCTATCTGGCCAGGGACCGCGGCTACTATAAAGACGAGGGCATTGATCTCGATATCATTTCCGGATCGGGCTCTTCCGATGTCGTCAAGCAGGTCGGGTCGAAAGCAGTCGAGTTCGGGATCGCCGATGCATTGGTTCTGGTTCAGGCGGCAGAGCAGCGCGTTCCGCTGACAGCCATCGCGGCCTATTACCAGCGCACGCCCATCGTCGTGCTCAGCCCGCAATCGAAACCGGTCACCGATCCCGCGCAGCTGACCCAAGGTGTCAAGCTGGGATCGAAAAAGGGCAGCGCCACCTTTCAGGGCCTGACGGCATTGCTCGCCGCGAACGATATTCCGATGCAGAAGGTCACGCTGGTCGATATCGGATTCGGGGTGCAGCCACTTCTAGTCAAACAGGTAGATGCCATGATGGGGTTCTCCATGAACGAACCGATCGAGGCCGAAAGCGCCGGCCTGCCGGTCACAGTCATGGCCATAGCGGATCACGGCGTCGACGCCTACGGTCTTATGATCGTTTCGAATCCGGACCTGATCGCCAAAAATCCAGCGCTCGTGAAAGGTTTCCTCAAGGCGACGGCGCACGGGCTGAGCGACGCCGCGAAGGACCCGGCGGCCGCTGTCGCGGCCGTGAACAACGCGGTCTCCGAGAGCGATCCGGCGCGCGAGACCAAGGTCCTTGACCGAACCCTTCCGTATTTCCAGAGCGACGACAAGGAAGCGCACGGCGCCGGTTGGCAAAGCGAGAGCCGTTGGGAGCATACGATCGCGATCGCCAAAAAGCTGGGTCTCGTCGAGCGCGACCTTTCGGCCCATCAGGTGTTTTCGAACGACATGCTCCCGCATTGAAATGCCTGATCATCGCCAGTCGCCGGCCTTTGCATGAACGTTGCCGAACAACATCACGGCGCCGGAAGTGCGACCGTCGGCGCCGCCACAACGGAGCCCATCATCCGGTTGCGTGGCGTCGGCTTGCGGTACCAGGCCGAGCGCGGCGAGACCGAGGCACTATCGAACATCGATCTCGACATTGCCGAGGGGGAGTTCATAGCCTTCCTCGGTCCAACCGGCTGCGGCAAGAGTTCGCTGTTGCGGCTGGTGAGTGACCTTGTCGAGCCCACGTCCGGTACGGTGGCGATCCGCGGGGGTCCGGCGATCGCGGCAAGGCGCGCGAACCGGTTCGGCTTCGTGTTTCAGGATCCGGCTCTGTTATCCTGGCGCACCGCGATCGGGAATGTTCAGCTTCCACTCGAGGTGGTCGGATATCCCGCTGAACAGCGGCGGACGCGTTGCGAGGCGCTGCTCGATTCCGTTGGGCTTCTGAAATTCAAGGACGCCTATCCGCACGAATTATCCGGCGGAATGAAGCAGCGCGTCGCGATCGTCAGGGCTTTGGCGTGGAATGCGTCGATCCTCCTGATGGACGAGCCGTTCAGCGCGCTCGATGAGTTGACCAAGACCCAGTTACAGGACGATCTGCTGCGAATCTGGAGCACGGAGCAAAAGACAGTTCTATTCGTCACCCATAACATCTCCGAAGCCGTCTATCTTGCCGATCGGGTTGTGGTGATGTCACCTCATCCCGGTCGTATCGCCACGATCCTGCCGGTTGATTTGCCGCGCCCCCGGACCGAGGACTTACGCGAGCAGCCTGAATTTCTGATCCGGGTGCGGGCGGCGCGCGAGGCTTTACGCAGATGAGCTCCGGTACGCGGTGGCTGCACTTTCGGCGCTGGCTCGATCAGGTGTTGCCGCCAGCCATCATTCTGGTCGTGCTACTGGTCGTCTGGCAAGGATCGGTGCGCGTCCTCGATCTGCCGCCGTGGCTGTTGCCGGCGCCGTCCGATATCGGCGCCCGGTTCGGACGGACGAATAGTCTTGGATATCACACCGGAATGACTGTTATCGAAGCGTTTTCGGGCTTTGTCATTGCCGCGATCTTTGGCATCAGCCTCTCGGGCGGCATCGTTCATTCCCGATTTCTTGAGCGTGGCCTGCTGCCGTACATCATCGTATCGAACGCGATTCCGATCATCGCGATCATGCCGCTGCTCACGATCTGGTTCGGGTTTGGCATTGTTCCGAAAATCGCGATCTGCGCGATCATTTCGTTTTTTCCAATTGTTACGAATACGACGCGGGGCTTGCGCTCCGCCGACTACCGCGTGATCGAATTCATGCGGTCCATCAATGCGACACCTATACAGGTATTCCTAAAGGTGCAGTTGCCGAGTGCGCTCCCGTTCATCTTCGCCGGGTTCAAGATCGCAAGCTCACTCGCGCTGGTGGGCGCCGTCGTTGCGGAGTTCTACAGCTCCGACCGGGGACTCGGCTATCTCATCATCACCTCGGCGACGGAGCTGCGCACGGACCTGCTGTTCGTTGCGATCACGATCCTTGCGGTACTGGGCGTCGTCTCGTTTGCTGTGTTCGGACGTTTGGAGCGCTGGGTCACGCGCGGACAAGAAGCGAAAGCGATTATCTGATGTCTCGATCGATTGTCATCCGGAACGCACTAATTGTGGCGGATCCTGCGGGCCAGCCGTTCTTTGGCCAAGTTGAGATCAGGGATGGACTGATCTCGACGGTCGTCGCCGGCGAGCATCGCTCCGAGGCCGACGAGGTCATTGACGCGGACGGCTGTGCGCTGCTGCCGGGCTTCGTCAATACCCACGCCCATTCCCATTCCAGCCTGACCAGGGGCTCCGCGGAAGGTGTCGCTCTCGATGAATGGCTGAAGGTGATCGAGTCCGAACAATCGCGGCTGACGGAAGAACAGCTGTATATAGGCGCGCTCGCGACCTATGCCGAGGCGTTACTATCCGGAACAACGGCGATGCTGGACATGTGCCTGTTTCCAGCGACGGCCTATCGGGCTGCGCGGGACATCGGCATCCGGGCGGTGATCGCGCCTTACGTGGCCGACACAAAGCCGTTCACGCCGACCCTGGCGCAGACCGAAGCCCTTCTGAAACAGACGGCGGCCGACGACGATCTCGTGCGGACCTTTGTTGGATTGCACGATCTCGAAAGTTGCAGCGACGAGCAGATCTCTGCCGGTGTAGCGCTCGCCAAACGATATGCGACCGGTTTGCATCTTCATTGCGCCGAGACAGAACGGCAGGTCGAACGTACGAGATCGCGAACCGGACGGACGCCCGTCGCGCAACTGGCGGCTCTCAAGGCGCTCGGAAATCGGACGGTGCTCGCCCATTGCGTTTGGGTCGACGATGAGGACCAGCGCTTGCTGGTGGAAACCGGCACCCACGTGGCGCATTGCCCGCACGCCAACCTCAAGCTCGGATCGGGGATTGCGCCGATTGCGGAGCTCCGCCGCCGCGGGGTCAACGTCACGTTGGCCACGGACGGGGCGAAGGCCAACAATCGCCTCGATCCGTTCGACGTCATGAAGTTCGCTTCGCTGCTTCAAAAGGGTGGGCTGCGCGATCCTGCCGTGCTTCCGCCTTCCGATGTCCTCACCATGGCAACGCGATGCGGCGCTACCGCTCTGGACATTCCCGGGGGCGCTGTCACGCCGGGCAATGTCGCCGATTTGATTCTGGTTCGGCTCGATAGCTTCCATAACCAGCCGATGACGCCGGAGGCCGCGCCGACAAACCTCGTCCATGCCGCGCGCGGATCGGATGTGGTTCTCACGATGGTGGCCGGCGAGATCCTGACGCGGGCAGGGCGGCTCGTCTCCGATCGTTGGACGTCGCTGGCGGAGGATGCCCGCAAGGTCGGGATGGAGCTTATCGCCGAGCGCGGAGCAATCGTCGGTTAAGCAACGCTCGGCCGCGAGCCAAGGCGC
Source organism: Bradyrhizobium sp. (assembly GCF_049519115.1). GTDB lineage: Bacteria > Pseudomonadota > Alphaproteobacteria > Rhizobiales > Xanthobacteraceae > Bradyrhizobium. The sequence continues at coordinate 808 of NZ_JBEKRB010000037.1, read as the reverse complement.
TAGAAGAGCCTCCGCTGTTTACGTCTTAGCGTCGTCACCTGCGAAGAGACGCGGCATTCACAGCCCGACGTCGAAGATTTTCCCCGAAAATCGAAGCATGTAAAGATGCTATTCTCTTAGTTCCGAACGGAGAGCTTGCTTGGCGTGAGGTCACCCGCACGCCGGGGGACGGCTCCGAAACAGGTAAACAACCATTTGAAATAAAAGATAGGGGCGATCCAAGTTAGATAAGATACAAGCAGCGCTACCAACCTTGTTGAGTTCGGTGCCCCGTAGGCGTGGCTTCGAGGCCGATATAGTCCTCAGCAATCGCACTGACTCAGGTCCGGTTCCGGGTCAAAGTAGACTTGGTCATCGGGCCGGCAACAAACACGTTTGACCCGACGCGGACAAGCGCTGATATTGCACTCTCGCCCGTATGAATTGATACGTCTGCCACGGCTTACGTTCGTGTGCCTGACGTGTACAGCGCACCAACGTTCGATAGATTCAGAAAAAGAATACGACGCGCACCTGTTTTTCGGTCTCGAAAAAAGGAATGGAGTCAGTTAGGGATTGATAGAGGAATACGCATCAGTCATCTGACTGAAGGTTTGGTCGCAAATGGGGTCAGTTGGACAACTGACAAGTTTTTTCTTCAAATGGAGTCTGTCTGCCGACTGATGAGGAAATTGAGAGTTTGGTTACTGAACCTCCTCCGAACTGATGGACACCTGTAGTAGGCTCGAAGAGCCAGGAGGTGTCGGATGGAAGGACGTCAACGTCGGTCGTTTACGGACGACTACAAGCGGCAGGCGGTTGATCTGGT